>NZ_WBOH01000003.1:0-778913 GCF_032648565.1 Vibrio sp. 2-1-2a | reverse complement strand
TGCTGTTGCTGTTGCTGTTGCTGTTGCTGTTGCTGTTGCTGTTGCTGTTGCTGTTGCTGTTGCTGTTGCTGTTGCTGTTGCTGTTGCTGTTGCTGTTGCTGTTGCTGTTGCTGTTGCTGTTGCTGTTTCAGCTTCTGTTCCACAACCGACAAGTTTTTCTTTGCAGCTTCAAAGTTGGGCGTTTCTTCAAGCAGTTTTTTATAAAGCTCTGCTGCTTCTTCTAATTGACCATTTTGCGCCAGAGAGTTGGCAAGGTTATAGCGGCCGTTAGGAGAGGAGTCATGAGAAAATGCTTCGATAGCGGCTTCGTAGTCACCTTTTTGGTAACTGGCGGCTCCTTTCCAGCTTGGGTTTGTAAATAGGTTTTGCGCCTGTTCATACTCACCTTGCTTGTAGAGTTCCGCTCCTCGTTGGTCGGCATTTAAGAACGGATTTGCTTCGGCGTGTTGTGTCCAAGTCATCGGTATTATTGTTGCCACAAACATCCAAATCAGGCCGCGTCGGAACAGTAAAGCTGCAGGCAGAAGTAACAGCGGCAGCAACCAAAAGCCACCGTTTAAGCGAGAGTCAGTGCTCACTTCTTCACTCTTCTTGGCCGAAAGTTGACTGCCAACGTTGCTCGTAAAGGCCGAAATTCTCTCAACATCGCGATTGGTGTGCTGAATAGGAACAAAAATTCCACCTGTTTTCTTTGCTAGTATTTGTAAATTCTTCAGATTTGTTTTCGCTACGACAGTTGTGCCTTGTGCAGTCTTTAAAAGAGAACCATCGGGTAGGGCAATGGGAGCACCATTAGCGGTTCCTACTGCAAGAACAGAGATCCGAATGTTTTTACCTTCGACTAAATTCAACGCGCGAGACAGTTCTGACTCATCAAGGTCATCAGCTAACACGATGATGTCGCCTTGTTGCACACCTGCTTGAGAGAACTGGTTGAGCGCTAATTCAATTGCGGAAGGCAGGTTTGCCCCTTGAAAAGGCATTAGCTCTGGTGACAAATTCTCGATAATGCCGGCAAGCGTACTGGAATCAGTCGTCAGTGGACTTAAGTTATAGGCATCGCCAGCGTAAGCAATAAGACCCGTAGCCCCTTCTTTCCATTTAGGAAGTAAGTCCAGCGCCTTATAACGTGTTTGCGCGAGTCGATTAGGCTTGATGTCCGTAGCGAACATCGAGCGAGACATATCAAGCACCAAAATGCGGTTTTGGTTTAACTCAAAGCTTGGGCGAGCGTTGGATTGCCAGCTTGGTCCCGCTAGCGCAATACAGGCAACCGCCCAAGCTACGCCCCAGAGAATAAAATAGTGTTTGGACTGCGTATTTTGTCCGAGCACTTTAGCTAGGTGAGGGGCAATCAGTGTCGATTTTTTTGCTCTAAATTTGTGATTGAGCAAGAGCGCAATAGGGATTGCGATGAGCCCCCAAAGCCAAGAAGGGTTAAGGAAAATAAACTCAGCCATGTTTTCTCCTCAGTAGGAATAACAATACCGACAGTACGAATGCAGCGCTTAATGGGTATGGGAACCATTCTGACTGCGGACGCCAAGTTTGCGTGTCGCTTGACACGGGCTCGAGCTGGTTGATCGTGTCGTAGATCTTTTCGAGCTGATCAGTATCTCGCGCCCGAAAATATTGTCCACCAGTCATCTCTGCCACTTTAGTTAGTGTTTGCTCATCCAAGTCGGCTGCGGTGTTAACCTTACGAGTCATGAAAAACTCTTTCACCATCATTTCACCAGCACCTACGCCTACGGTGTAAATGGTCGCTTTGTATTTTTTTGCGATTTCCGCTGCTTCGAGCGGTTCGAGCACACCGGCAGTGTTGCTGCCGTCACTAAGCAAAATCATGACTCGTTGCGGAGTATCACTGTCTACAAAGGTTTTCGTGCCTAGACCAATGCCATCACCAATGGCGGTTCGTTGACCAACCAGGCCGATGACGGTTTGATTAATCTGCTGCATGACGGTTTTACGGTCTGCAGTGAGTGGCGTTTGCAAATACGCGTGATCGCCAAACAAAACAACCCCGAGACGGTCGCCTTTTCGCTTTGCCACGAAATCAGACAGAACTTTTTTGACAGCGGTGAGGCGGTCGATGTATTCGCCGTTGAGCTCCATGTCTTCTTGCTGCATCGAGCCAGATAGGTCGACGACTAACATCAAGTCCCGATATTTGGGTTGGAACTCAACTGGATCACCAAACCAAACTGGACGCGCACAAGCAATGATAAGAAGAACCCAGATCGCCATTGATAGTGATTTTTGCAGGGCTTGCTTAGGCTTGCTGCCATTCTCATTAGCTGGTAAGTACGCCAATTTGATCTCGGCTTGTTGAGATTCTTGTGGCAGGAGCTTGTATACCAGCCAGGGGACAGGCAGCAAAAATAGTGCCCACCACCAGACAAATTCAATGTTTAGCCATTGGGCAAGATCGGTTATGAGTGTTTGCTCAGTCACGGTTATTTGCCTTTTTCTTTGGTGGCAAAGCGTGAGTTATCCAAAAGACACAATCATCGACCAAGCTTTGATGATTTTCTTGAGAGGATTTCTGATACAGCGCTTCTTGCCACTGATGTTGTTTGTCTACGAATCGAGTTTCTTTGGTATGGCTATCGAGAAATTCATACCAAGCGATTCCTGTTAATGGCGCGATTTCTTCACGCGGAAAGTAACTCAATGCCGCCTGACGCAATATTTCTAGAGCAGAGGAAGGGGTATGAGGTGTGACAGATTGAGTTAAAAGTTTTAAGGCTGCCTTTTGCGCGCGTAGGCGTTTTTTACGCCATTTCGTATAAAGATAAATGCTGAAAACGAAAAGTACGGTGGCCGCAAGCACTGCCCACCATCCCCAAGCGAGCGGAAACCAATCCGGAGCGTTTGGTAAAATCAGAGGTTCAAGGTCTAGGCTTTGGTTGTTTGTTGTCATTATTATTACTGCTTAATAAATGCTGCTTGTACAGTTTGTTAGCTTAATTGTGAAATCAAGGGCCAACCACTTGATAGCGTGTTAAATGGAATCGCCATCGAATGGCATTGCTGTTTAATGGTTTCTTGGTGTTGAGTAAAGTGTGTTTCGAGTTCCTTTCTTTGGCCCTTGGAGCCAAAGTTGAACCATTGACTACGTTGTCCATCCGAGGCTTTTACTTGACCTCTAAAGTTTGTTTCACCTCTTTCTAAAGGATCATAAAACTGAATAGCCCTCACACTGTTGTGCTGTTTTAGTCGACGTAACTGCGTCAACTCTGCTGCGCTTATGTGGGCAAAGTCGCTGAGCATAATCAGTTCGCTGCCCTTAGGTGTCAGTGTATGAAGTGTTTCTAACACCTGAGTATACGGCAGTGTACGAGCCTCGTTGTTGGCAGTACGAGCCACCTGCGCGTTATGTGTATCGACGATAGCATTAAGAATCCGCAGCCCCTGTTTTTGTAGAGAGGAAGGGCGAAACTCAGAACATTGATGTCCATCGTCAATCACCGCACCGATGCGATCCTTTTTAGCCAAAGTGAGCCAAATCAACACGCTGGCAAAGTGAGCCAATTGAACCGACTTAAGCATATACTTAGACCCAAAATGCAGGCTAGAACTCAGGTCAAGGTAAAGAATCACAGCTTGCTCTTTGTCTTCTGCAAATAACTTTGTGTGCGCTTTCCCTGTACGAGCAGTTACCCGCCAATCAATACTGCGGATATCATCGCCAGGTTGGTATTGGCGTACTTCCATAAAATCCATGCCTCGCCCTTTTTGGCGGCTGGTATGGTTACCGCTCATTTGCGACCAGATACTTTGTGCTGGTGGCAACCAACGTACAGATTGAGTGCGGTATTGCAGCAGCTCTTCAAGGGTTAATGTCACCCCATTCGCATGAGGTGGCAGTGGATGCGTTGTGGACATATCACTCCCTCGTCTTATGCACTGCCAACGAGGTTTAGCAGCTTATCAATGACTTGGTTTGCCGTAATGCCTTCCGCTTGAGCGTGGTAACTCAGTAATAAACGGTGGCGCAAAACCGGATAAGCCATGGTTTGAACATCTTCTGGGGACACAAAATCACGACCTGCAAGCCAAGCGTGCGCACGGGCACAACGATCCAGAGCGATGGTGGCACGTGGACTAACGCCCATTGACAACCACTTATCCAGCTCAGTGTCATATTCGCTGGCTCGACGTGTTGCCATAACTAAACGGACGATGTACTGCTCTATCGTTTCTGCCATATGAATATCCAACACTTCTTTACGCGCAGTGAAGATATCTTGTTGGCTTAACATTGGGCGCTCGACGGTAGTTTCGCCTTTTGCTTCACCGCGGTTAATACGCAAGATAGATAGCTCATGTTCCGCATCTGGGTATTCCACTTCTAAATGTAATAAAAAGCGATCTAGCTGTGCTTCAGGTAGTGGATAAGTCCCTTCTTGTTCAATCGGGTTTTGAGTCGCCATGACCAAAAACAACTCTGGCAGTGGGTAGGTATGGCGACCTGCTGTGACTTGTTTTTCTGCCATTGCTTCAAGCATCGCCGCTTGTACTTTGGCCGGTGCACGGTTTATCTCATCCGCAAGAATAAGAGAATTGAAGATAGGACCAGATTGGAAAGTGAACTCTCCGGTTTCGGGGCGGAATATATCGGTGCCGGTTAAATCGGCTGGCAGCAAGTCAGGGGTAAACTGAATTCGGTGGAAGTCGCCTTCAACACAATCTGAGAGTGATTTTACTGCACGGGTTTTTGCTAGCCCAGGAGGACCCTCAACCAAAATATGTCCATCTGCCAAAAGGGCAACAAGCAGTTGTTTGACTAGATCTTGCTGACCAATGATCTGCGACTCTAGGTATTGCTGAAGAGTTTCGAAGTTAGATTTATGCATGCTTTGGACTCTCGATATCCATTTGATTTTTGTGTTGAGTATTGGTCATTTTCCAGATGGAAAAAGTTCCAATGCGCTTTCGCAATTTATCTTTTCAATATTGGGACTCTGCAGAGAATTGCAAGTACTTGCTATCACTGAAAGTTCTTATCTGACAGGGCGTTACATTTATTTTTCATAATATAGTGAGAAATGCCTCTAGTTTTGTATATGTGAGCCGATAAAGTTTCTGTGATGTGCGTGTCATGAGATATGCACCAGATTCCCCTAATGGGGCCAATAACAAGTGATTCTTTTAAAAGGTCCGAATATGTTGAAACTTCATTCCTTGAGCATCAAACAGAAGGTTGTACTTGGTATTACGTTTGCTGTTTTAGCATCAACAATTATCGTTGGTGTTATGGCTCAACGTCATGCAAGAGATGTGTTGAGCCACCGTCTTGTTGATATCGAACTACCTGCGATGCTGCAGCAAATCAATACAGAAATTGACCGCGAAGTTGTAGAGATGCAACAAGCCGCAAAACAGCTCGCAACAAACGAGTTTATTGTCGAAGCTCTATCTAATACAGACCGCGATCCGTCGGTAGAAGTTCAGTTAGTTCAGCAGCTCAATAACGTTAAATCCCAGTACGGACTTAATGATGCGTCGGTAGCCAATCGTCAAACGGCATATTACTGGAATCAAAACGGGTTCTTGCGTCAGCTTAATCGAACTCAAGATGCTTGGTTCTTTGGCTTTACGTCTTCTGGTCAAGAAACGTCAGTGAGCGTTTTCCAAGAGGCAAACGGCGAAGTAAAAATGTTTGCCAACTACCAAGACTTAAATGGTACATCAATGTCAGGTCTTTCAAAGTCGATGGACGACATGGTTGCGCTGCTCAATGGGTTTAAAATTGAAGATACGGGTTATGTGTTCCTCACTAACGAACAGGGTGAGATTCAAATACATCGTCAACAAGGTAAAAACCAAACTTCTATCACCAAGCTATTTGGTAGTGATGCGAGTGCACTGCTGAATAAAAACAGCTTCAATTTGATTAATGTGGACTTTGAAGGGCAGGACACGTTTGTTTCCAGTTTGTATGTTCCTTCAATGAATTGGTTTGTCATTGGTGTAGTTCCTGTCGATGAAGTCTTCGCGGACCTAAATGCTACTGCGCAAAAAATGCTGTTTACGACCATCATTGTCGCCGTTGTATTCATTCTGATGGGCGTATGGTTGGCAAATAGTATTACTAAACCAATTCGACTGATTGCCGATCGTTTTACTGACCTTGGGCAAGGTGAAGGCGACTTGGCGCAGCGCATTGAAATTCAGGGTAATGATGAAATTGCTCAGCTTTCAAAAGGCTTCAACGGATTTATTGAGAAGATCCACGCCACAATGAAAGAAGTTGCTTTAACTAGCGGCTCATTAAGTCAAGCGGCAGAAAGTGTATCGACGAAAGCAACATCCACACATGACAACAGCCAAGAGCAACGTGATCAAACCATTCAAGTTGTTGCGGCGATTAACCAGATGGGTGCGACCATCAGCGAAATTGCATCGAACGCGGCTACTGCTGCCGATACGGCAAATCAGGCTTCTGATAATACTCAAACGGGTCGTGAAGTGGTTATGAAAGCCAAAGAGGTGATTAGCCGCCTAGCTGATGACGTAGAAACGACCAATATTGTCGTCACGCAGCTGGCATCGACAACTAAAGATATTGGCTCGATTCTGGGCGTAATTCGTGACATATCAGAACAAACCAACTTGCTTGCGTTGAACGCCGCGATTGAGGCTGCACGTGCTGGAGAGCAAGGTCGTGGTTTTGCGGTGGTTGCTGACGAGGTAAGAAACCTAGCGTCACGCACGGCTGATTCAACAGAAGAGATCCAACGGATGATCAACCAACTTCAAAGTGACGCACAAGACGCAGTAAGTGCGATGGAAGCGGGTAAAGCGGTCACTATTGAAGGGGTCGCTTCAACCGATGAAGCAGTGGAAGTGTTAGTCAATATTTCTGAGCGAATTACAGACATCTCTGATCGTAATACGCAAGTTGCGACGGCGACGGAAGAGCAATCCACAGTGGTGCATACCATTAACCAAAACATTGAAGAAATCAACGCGATCAATGAAATGACAACGGCAACGGCAGAAGAGCTGGCGGATGCAAGTCGTGATCTTCAAGCGCTCTCTTCACGTCTGGACAAGATGGTTGGTAGCTTCAAGCTATAGAGTTGGATAGAATAGCCGAAGTTTAAAAGTTCACTAACTAAATTTAGGTAAGTACTATGAATGACTTCGAAAAAGAACTAGAGCAGATTTCTCAGGAAGCCGCTCAGGAGCCAGAAGTAAAACTGCCGTCGCTAGAAGAGCAAAAAGCGATCGTCGCTGAGCTAAAAAAGCTGGAAGCAGAAGGTAAGTTGACGCCAGAAGTGTTAGAGCAACACTTTGGTAAATTTAACCAAAAAAACTCTGTTCCAGTTCACTAAGCTAGGGTGAGGTTTCGGCTCTAACGGGCGCGACAAAATCACCAACTCAAATACAAAAAAGGGAGTGTATGCTCCCTTTTTTAATGCCTGAAAAATGCTAATACCTCTTACATACTTGCCACTTAAAAATTATTGACACTTCAATGAGTTATTAATTAGTACTAGTTATTTTCATACTTGACAATACTACTGCTCTATCTAAATCTATTGCGTATTTCAATAAAAGCGACCAAGGGAATGCGATCAGGATGGAGCAACAAAAAACAAGAAATGTCATTTTAATCACGGAGGGCAGTCTGCAGTCATCTCTGCTGAAAGATGTATTGGAGACCAAACTCGGTATTAGTGTTGCTCTAATCACACCAGACTCTCTTATTCAAGGAGCGTTAGATTCGCCTTTAGCGTCAGCCATTATTGTTGATTGCAGCGTGATCACTGATGAAATCTTTCGGCGTTATTCGGAATTTAAAGAGTCGCAACAGAAAGATACGCTCGAAATCTTAATTAATTGTGATCAATCCATTTCGACTGAAGATCTTTTTGCTTGGCGTACTCTAGCAGGTATTTTCTATACCTCTGATGATATAAAAACGCTGCAAGTTGGGATTGGTAAGGTACTTCAGGGGGATATGTGGTTCAGCCGTAAGTTTTCTCAGCAATACATTACTCACCTTCGTCGCCACTGCAAACCGATAAATAAGAATGTTCCCGCTATTTTGACCAAACGAGAGCAACAAATAATTACCTTTCTCTCTATGGGGGCTTCCAATCAACAAATTGCCGAACAACTATTTGTGAGCGAGAATACGGTAAAGACTCATTTACACAATATTTTCAAGAAGATTGAAGTAAAAAATAGAGTCCAAGCACTTATTTGGGCGAAAGAAAATATTTCGGATAACTCGTTAACAGTGTAATGTCCTTGAAATATTGCGTTATTTAATTTAGTGAATTCTTAATCATTACTGTGACCTAAATGTGTTAAAAGTGTTTCTTTTATGAGAAACACTTTTTTTGATTCTCTTTTTAATAACTTTGGAATTTAAAAAAGTAGCAAATAACTTTACTCTGTGGACTAGCACTTACATATCACACTAAGTGCGGGCGATTAACGACGAATTTAAGAATGTTAAGTCACTGAAAGTATGAGAAACATTATGGAACAGTATATGGAAAAGCCTGAAGTCCTAATGCTCACTCAACAAAGTTTACAGAGTGAAAACTTTAAGGAAATGCTTTCTAAAAATATAGAAACTAAAATAACGATCATAGATACTAAAAACCCTAGCTATCACGAACTCATTCCGGAACGCTACTTTTTGCTTGTTGATTTTTCAGTTGAGATTCCATCCGAAACTTTAGTTTATTTAAAAGATAGTAATAAAGTGCTAGGAACCATAATGCTTAATTTAGGTTATGACTTAGACACAGAAGAACTCGCCTCATGGCCGCATGTAAAGGGTATATTCGGTCCGGGAGACTCCATGGACAAGGTGTGTCAGGGGTTAAAAGCAATAATAAAAGGAGATAATTGGCTGTCTCGAAGATTACTGGATCAGCTGGTTAATTATTATCGAGGAAAAGATGCGAATAGCATTATTGAGCCTGCTATCGAGGTAGAGCTTACTCGGCGTGAAATTCAAGTTTTAAAAATGTTGAAAGAAGGAGGCTCAAATATGGAAATTGCTGATTCTTTATTTATCAGTGAGCATACTATTAAATCACATCTATACAATATTTTTAGAAAGTTAGAAGTAAAGAACCGTACGCAAGCAACAAGTTGGGCTAGGCGAAATCTGTAGTACTAGTATTAACTTACTGTAATAAAAAGAAAATACTCTATAAAGTACTAAGTTTTATATTTATTATTAAAATGTCAGTCTGAAATATCATCCCATATTCAAACTTATTCCTATTCGGTTGACTATTAGACTTCTCATGTCTGTTACAAATCTACTCAGACATAGAATAAAAGGTCTATTCAATTATTAAGACAAGAGGGAATAAAAATGAGCACAAGTGACAATGACACGTATCTAGGCGATGCAGGTGTAAATAACCAATTTGCTGATTTCGATGGCGGCGATGACTTGTTTATTGGTTTTGGTGGTAATGATTCGTTTGTTGGCGGTGGCGGTAACGATTATGTGATCGGCGGCGACGGTGATGATCGCCTAACTGGTGGTGCTGGTGATGACATCCTAAGGGCTGGTACAGGAAACGATTACCTCGGCGGTGGTACAGGTAATGATTTGCTTTTGGGTTTGTTGGGTGACAACAAACTAAATGGCGGCGTCGGTGAAGATATTCTCGTAGCTGGTTCTGGTGATAATGTTCTAGTAGGCGGCAGCAATGGCGATAAGTTTGTGTTCACGGATAAGTTTGGTGGCCATGGCGAAGCAAAAGTTGTGGATTTCACCATTGGTGAAGATTCTTTGCACATTATTAGCGACTCGGTCACAGACTTCGGTGATTTAAGCTTTAGCTATGATGCTGTAGGTAATGCCGTGTTTACCGATGGTGCTGATCTAACCGTGAAACTCATTGGCGTTACCGAAACTGACATCAATACTTACGGTGCGGATTTATTTGCAATCTAAATGACTTAAATCACTCAGAATGGGATTAGTTTGTGTGGCTCTGTCACGCTGAGGTGAACTAACTCGGTCATTCTAGAGTGTATTTGAGGCTGTCTTAAGTTAGGTGCTAGCTTTTGCTAGCGCCTACATTTTCAATTTAAACGGAAATAGTCGTGCAAAAAACGGTTTTCAAAGAAGTGAGACAAAAACTATGCACGCTTGCGGGCTTGCTAATCGCTTTTAGCCTTTTTATCAACATACTAGTCCTCTCGATTCCCTTGTACATGCTTCAAGTGTACAACCGAGTGATATCCTCCTATTCAACCGATACTCTACTTTTGCTCACTATTATCGTGATTGTCGCGTTACTAACCATGTCGATTATTGATATCGCTCGCGCTCAAATGAGTAAATCATTTGGTTATTGGATGGACACCAAACTGTCCACTTTTATGCTTAAGCGCAGCATTCAATACCAATCGCACACAGGGAAGAGTTACACCTCGCAAACGCTGCGAGACATTCAGAACATCAAAAGCTTTTTGAGCAGCCAAGCACCCTATCCACTATTGGATGCGCCTTGGACACCGCTGTTTATTTTGTTCGTATATTTATTGCACCCAGTATTGGGTCACATCGCGTTACTCGGGTCTATCGTATTGTTTAGTCTCGGGCTACTCAATGAGCTAATGACGCGTAAAACCATGCAAGAAAGTGAAGTTAGGGCGATCTCTCATATCAACAACGCCGAGCTAGCCACGCAAAATGCCAATTCAATTCTTGCGATGGGGATGATGAACGCGTTTTTAGAGAAATGGCAGTCGCGCGTGAATGAAGTCAATGTGCTCGAAGAGCGAGTGGCAGGTAAGTCCATTTACATGGCTAATTTTTCTAAGTTTGTACGTGGTTCACTACAGATCTTTTTGTTGGGAGGCGGAGCATGGTTAGTGATCCAACATGAGATTACTGCGGGAGCGATGATCGCGAGTTCCATTTTAATGAGTCGGGCACTCTCGCCGATGGAGCAGGCGATTGGAACATGGCGAAGTGCTATGTCTGCTAAAGGCGCGTATAAACGACTAAAAGAAATCGACGCAATCGTGCGCCAAGATGAATCGAATATGCCACTGCCAAAGCCAAAAGGGCACTATGAACTTACTGGACTTGCTTATCGCCATCCTGGCACAGCAGAGCCTGTACTCTCATCGATCAACTTATCTATGCCTCCCGGAGTCGCTGTCGGAGTTATTGGCCCTTCTGGTACTGGTAAATCGACGTTTGCTCGGTTGTTATTAGGTACGATCAAGCCATTAGCAGGTAAGGTTACGCTTGATGGTATGGAAGTGTCTACTTGGGCATCGGAAGATCGCGGCGCCCATTTTGGTTATCTCGCTCAAGAAGTAGAGTTGTTTCCTGGCACAATTCGGGAGAACATCGCGCGCTTCAAAGAAGAAGACCCCGCTAAAGTCATTAAGGCGGCGCAACTAGCAGGATGTCATGAATTAATACTCAAGAAAAACAAAGGCTATGATTTCGTTATTGGCGAAAATGGCCGTGGTTTATCAGGAGGAGAAAGGCAGAGAATCGCACTTGCAAGAGCCGTTTATGGCGATCCATCTATTGTGATTTTCGATGAAGCTAATGCCAACCTTGATGGTGAAGGAGAGGCTGCATATCAACGTTTGATTGCCCATTTAAAGGCGCAAGGATCAACGATTATCGTCATTGCCCATAATCCGAGTACATTACGACAAATGGATAGATTGCTGTATTTGGCTGAAGGTCGAGTCAAATTATACGGTGATAAAGATGAAGTATTAAAACGCTTGATGGGCGAAGAAAGAACAGATATTCCAAGGGTAAGAAATGAGCAATCAACTGCCAGCCGTTAATCAACATCCGTCTGAAACCGTTTATCGTTTTAGTCCGCAAGCGAAACTAAGCTTTCGAAAGCCAATTTTACTTGGTGTGGTGACGCTAAGTGTTTTTCTTGGCGGTCTAGGCTACTGGGCTGCGACAGCGAAATTAGAGAGTGCTGCGATTGCTTATGGCGATTTGTCTGTTCTCACTAAGCGCCAAGAAATTCAACATCTAGAAGGCGGCATTATTGAAAAGCTGTACGTGCAGGAGGGGGACTTAGTTGAAAAAGGTCAATTATTAATTCAACTCTCTAAGCGACAAGCTATGGCGAAGTTGGATTCATTAAGTGGTCAGTTTATTCATACTCTAGCGAAGGAAAACCGTCTAAGTGCTGAGCTAGATGAATTGCCAACGATCGTATGGTCTGATGATCTTGAAAGTATTCCTCGCGTCGATATCGTCCAAGAAGCTCAACTGGTTCAAAACAAGATCTTTGAAGCGAGAAAGCGATTCTTTGATAGTAAGCTGAGCATCATTGAGCAGAGTATTTCTGGGGCAAATTTGGAGCTGGAAAACCTCCAGCAAACCAAAGTAATTGAGAGAGAAAGACTCAATTTTATCGCCGAAGAAATAGACAGTAACCAAGCTCTAGTTCAAAAAGGCTTTTCGGGTAAATCCACCTTACTTCAACTCAAACGTCTTGCGGCGGAAGTGCGGAGTACCTTAAGTCAGTTAGACAGACAATCACTCACAGTAAGCAAAAGGTTGGATGAAAACCAAGCGCAAATTGAAGAGTTGAAGCTTGAAAGACTGAATGAGATTGTCGAGGAGCTACGAAACACCAAAAAGGAAATCGTCGCCATCCGTGAAGAGTATCGCTCAGCCCAAGATATTGTAGCGAGAACAACCATCAATGCACCTATTGCAGGCCGTGTGGTCAACATGCAGGTGTTTACCGAAAAAGGTGTGATTGGTTCGGGTGAAACGCTATTAGAGTTGGTTCCTCAAGACGATAAGTTGTTAGTCGAGGCTCGCGTGAATCCTCAGGATATCGATCTAGTTAACCCAGGTCAGCAGGCGCATGTTCGTCTGACCGCTCTGAATGCTAGAACGTTGGCACCATTAGACGGCACGGTGTTAACGATTTCTGCGGATAAGCTTTCACAAGAAAACCAAGAGGATTTTTACCTCGCTAGAATTGCAATTTCGCAAGAAGATGTAGCCAAACACCGCTTAACTTCAGGAATGAACGCGGAAGTGCTTATTTTATCTGAACCGCGAACGCCTTTAAGTTATTTAATAAAGCCAATCACTGAAAGCATGAATCGCGCCTTTAGAGAGGAGTAATCTCAAAAGTACTTGAGTGAACACGGACAACTGACAAAATAATTTGTTATGGTTACCCGTTACTAGGCCGTATTTTAATTCTAAGGGAGCCGTGGAATGGAGAAAGTGCAGTTAGTCGTCGATTTTCTTCTCACTCATAAACTGATTTTTACCGCACTGATCTTTGTGATTATGTGGTTAATTCGTCGTACCATTTTATCGATGATTCGTGGTGACCATGCCTTTCTTTCTGAAGATCAGCGCAGCTGGATGTCCAGAACTAAGAACGGCACCTTTGCCGTTACATTACTGATTTTATTTATTTTATGGCAATCAGAAATAAACGAGTTTGCTCTAAGCGTCACGGCGATAGCGGTTGCCATTGTTGTGGCATCCAAAGAGATAATTTTGTGTTTTACAGGCTCGATTCAAAGAGCAAGCTCACGTTCTTTTCGTGTCGGTGACTGGATTGAGGTCGGTAAACTGTGCGGCGAAGTGATCGAGCACAATATGATGGCGACGGTGATTCAAGAGATCGACCTGCACCATGGGCAATATCACTACACCGGAAAAACCGCGACCTTACCCAATAGTATGTTTTTTACTTACCCAGTAAAGAACCTCAATTTTATGAAGCGCTACGTCTACCACAATTTCTCTATCGTGGTGAAAGACTTCGTTAATTTGTATCCTCTGTTACCAATCTTGACCGACAAGATTGAAGAGCATTGTAGCTACTTCAGTGATGTTGCACATCGCTACAATGCGATGATTGAAAAACACGCTGGGGTCGATCTTCCCGGTGCAGAGCCACATATGCATATTTCTAGCAATATCAATGGTGAGCAGATTTTGCATGTTATGATTTTCTGCCCGACCGATAAAGCTAACCACTTGGAGCATTTGATTCGTAAAGACTTTATGGAACTTTATGAGCAGCGCTTTCCTGTGGTGAGTGAAAAATAGAGAAGAAGTGTCGTACGCCAGTTAAAACAAACCCCGCTATCAAACATAGCGGGGTTTGTTTTTCTAACGGTATTTCCAGCTCTAACTATATTCCCTGAATACTTAGCTGAATTTACTTTTCAGCATTAAAAACAGAAAGTAAGTACTGCCTAAAATAGCGACCAATGTGCCAGCTGCTACCTGACTTGGATAAATAGCGATTTGTCCCAGCCAATCTGCCCACAACATTAGGGTTGCACCAATTAAGGCTCCGACACTTAGTTGCTCTTTCACTTTTCTTGCTCCTAACATCATCGCCATATGGGGAGCGACCAAGCCAACAAAAGATATCGGACCAACTGTAGCGGTAGAAAAGGCGCATAATAAAGCAACGATGGTGAGCATTAGCGTATTGGCTACGGTGGGGTTAAGTCCTCGTGCATTTGAGAATTGTCGTCCGATGGAAATTAATGTTAGCCAGCGAGAAATCGCGAATACAGCGGTAAGCAGAACCATTATTGCCAAACATAGCATCAGTGCGGTGTCGGCTGTGACTCGATAAATTGAACCAGTTAGCCACAATAAAATTTTGTAACTGTCACCAGAACCTTGAGCTAGTGAAAATTGAACAAGGGCTTCTAATAGTGCCGTTAGTGCGATGCCGGACAAAACGAAGTTAGATGGATTAAAATTGCTTCGTTTACCGATAATCAGCAATAACATCAATACGGACATACTTCCGAAAAAAGCGATACCCCAGTTAAATGCGGAGAGAAGTGACCCTGCGATGACTCCTGTCGTAATAATGGCAAACGTGGCTCCGGAAGACACACCGAGAATATCGGGACTTGCCAGAGGGTTGTAAACAATGCGTTGCAAAATGATTCCGGCAACGGATAGAGCAATACCGACAGAAAGTGCGGTTAACATTCGCGGCCAGCGCAATTGCCATTGGAACTCACCTGGCACAGACCATTGAATTCCGTTCATACCATGGGTAACGAATGAGTAAGCTAGAATCCCAACCAGACTGAATAGCGCAATGCTGCATACCGCGCGTTTAGAAAGCGCCGTTTTTCCTTGGCTCATTGAAAGGTTAAGTTGATCGGTTGCCGTCAGCTTTTTACGAGTAAACCAAATTAAAGCGGGAGCGCCAATAGCTGCAGCCGCTACGCCGCTAGGAATGGTTTCCTCTAACCATAAGCTTAGCGAGATAGCGGCAGAGTCTGTGATGATTAATAGCATTGCGCCCAAAAGCATGCTGCTGATCAATTCGTCGCGCGGTGTTCTTGCCCCCATCGCTCTGGCGATATTGGGGGTCAGTAATCCGATGAAGCTGATAATGCCAACTGCGGTGATTGAGGCAGATACCAGCCAAATACCCATCACCATTAACGTACCAAAAGCAGGTAATACTGCTAACCCACGCGCTGCAGCGCCTTCTTGCCCTAGTTTCATTAGAGTCAGAATGCGTGGTGCGACGATCAAAATGACGATTGCAATAGCAGCGCGTGGCAGCAACCATTCAAACCAATCCCAGCTGTATTGTGAGAGGTCGCCTGCTCCCCACATAAAAATATTTTGCGCAAACTGAGCATTTAAAATAATGATGGCTGTGGCGATAGAACCGAGCAGGATATTAATCACCATCCCCGAAACGACCAGCGGCAAACCTGTCATATTACGCACACCAGCAATTGATACGATCAGGCCAAACGCCACTAAAGCCCCCGCCATTGCGGCTAATGCAGAGTAATCGGCTACCCAATCGACGAACCAAATGTTTACCACGACTAATGCAAGCCAAGCACCAGAAGAGGTGCCAAGAGTTAACGGCGAGGTGAGGTTATTCTGCGTTAATTGCTGCATTAAGCTGCCGGTGAGACCAAGCATGGCACCAACAAGCAGGGTCATACTTAACCTAGGAAGCTGAGCTTGCGTAAAAAATACGTCACGAAATTCGCTCGCTACCTCTGGTTTTGTTAATAATTGCCACTGTTCGAAGAGTGATAAGTTAGTGTCAATTTGTAGACTAAAGACGCTAAGTAACGTAATCAGCGCCAGATAACCAATATAATGTTTCGTTCTCATTGCTTTGGTGCCAACTCTATTAGACTGTCGGTAATCGCTTCAGCGGTGTATTGCAAAGACATAGCACCGCCATACGCCCACACTGCTCTGACTGAATTTACCCGCTGCTTCTTTACAAACGGCATCGCTTGCCAAAGTGGCGAATCTTTCAGTTTGCGTTCTTCTGGGAAAGGTTGTACGTAGAGAACGTAGCTGTTGTGAAGGTTTTGAATTCGATTAATCCGATCTTGCTTTACGCCCCACGCGCGTGGAGCCTCTTTAATTGGAGCGTGTAATCCCAGCTTTCTGGCCACGTAGTCTGTGGTGGAATTTTCGGTTGCAAGAAACACCGTATTCGGCGTTGAAAAACGCATCACCAGAACACTGAGTGGCTCAGAGTAATAGTGGCGAATTCGCTGGCGCATCTGCGCAAATGAAGCATCTAATTCTGCCAGTTTCTGTTCAGCAAGTGCCTCTTTATTGAATAGCTTGCCGAGCGTACGAAAGTGACGAATAGCAGTCTCGGCCGCAGCCTCATTTTCAGAAAAATTAGGTAAATATATAACCGGAGCAATTTGTTTGAGTAACGGAACCAAGTCTTGCTGTGGAGACGCAGCAAGGATGACATCTGGTTTCAAGCTGGCGATTTTTTCTAAGTTGGGCTCTGCTCGGGTTCCAATATCTTCAATTGACTCTGGTGCAGTTGGATTGACGACCCATTGGCGGTAGCCTGGTAAATTTGGGGCTGCGATTGGTTCTACGTTTAGCGCCAAAACTTGTTCTAAGATGTCCCAGTTTAAGGCAACAACGCGTTGTGGCGCTTGCTCAAAACTATGCTCACCATATTCATCGGTAACGGTGATGACTGCATTTGCATTAGTCATAAAAAATGCCAACAGAAAAGCAGATTGTGTAACCACAGTAAGTAAACGAGCTATTATGCGCATACAACAGCCACCTTTTGGCTCGCCAATGTGTTGGCTGGAGTTGGATGATCAATGAGCTTAATCGGTGACTCATACAACTCAGAAAGGCGCTCCTCATCTAGCAACATGTCGGCGTTGCCTTCGAACGCAATTTGACCTTTCTTGAGCGCAACAATGTGGGTTGCATAGCGCAGTGCTAAGTTCAAATCGTGCAGGATCACGATAATGCCTACGTTCTCGGTTCTATTTAGCTCTGCAAGTAGCGCCATCAGTTGAAATTGATGGTGAACATCGAGCGCGGAGGTCGGTTCATCTAGGATCAAAATTGGTGATTGTTGAGCCAACAGCATAGACACCCAAGCGCGTTGGCGCTCGCCGCCCGATAAGTCATCCGCCAAAGCTTGAGCAAAAGGTGTAATTCCTGTTCGTTCCATAGCCTGCGTGATGATCTGTTTGTCTTCAGGTTTCCAACGACCAAGTGCGCCACGCCACGGAAAGCGGCCCAAGCGCACTAGCTCTTCTACCGTTAAACCAGATGAGGAGGGCAGCTTTTGTGGCAAATAGGCTATCTGCTTTGCTAGCTCTTTGGCTTTGAGTGATGAAAGGGAAGTGTCGTTTAGTGTTACCGTGCCTTTATCTGGTGACATTTGACCAGAAAGCAGGTTCACCAGTGTCGATTTGCCTGAACCGTTATGGCCCAAAACGACAGTTAGTTCATTCGTTGGGATGTTAAGTTGGTCGATGCCGAGGATCTGACGTCCACCTCGAACGATCTCAATATTAGACAGTTGAAACATGGATGACTCTTAGGAGAAAACTCCCCTCAAGAGAGGGGAGTAGAAAGTTCAATTACCAGCGGTAGTTTGCGTTTAGCACGACAGAGCGAGACTGGCCGTAGTAACACCAGTAATCGCAACCTGAAACAAACTCTTTATCCAGAATGTTGTTCACGTTTAGCTGTGCTTGCCACTGTGAAGTGATGTCGTAAGTGACTGACGCATCCCAAAGAGTGACTGAAGGAACAGTTAGGTTCGAGCTCTTAGGGTTATCTTTTGACTCACCTACGTAGCGCACACCAGTACCGATATTGAGGCCTGGAATCAGGCTGTAGGCGCTGTAGTCTACCCATGCTGAAGCTTGGTGTTCAGGAATAAGTGCGGCTTGTTTTTTACCTTGGCCAAAGCTCTCATCTGTTTTCGCTTTGGTGTAGGTGTAGCTTGCCATCAGTTTTAGATCGTCGGTTAGCTGTGTTGTGCTTTCAAGCTCAATACCTTGAGAAGTCACTTCACCCGTTTGTGTCGCAATCCATGTTGATGGGTTGGTGACCAACGCGTTCTTTTGCGTGATGTCGAACCATGCAAGGTTGATAAAGCCATCCATAAAGTTTGGCTCATACTTCACACCCACTTCTACTTGCTCGCCTTCCAGCGGTTTGTATAGTTCATTGGTTGCCGCATCAATAGTGCTGATCACTTCAAACGACTGAGAGTAGTTTGCGTAAGGTGACAGGCCATTGTTTGCAAGGTACATCACACCCGCACTTAGAGAGAGCTGGCCATCATCACGAGATTCACTTTGGTCAACGGTAGCGCCTTTGCCAGAGTTTTCTGTTTTCACCCAGTCGTAACGAGCACCGATGTTACCAATCCACTGTTCATGCAGTTTCAATTGGTATTGCGAATAGAGACTTGCTTGAGATTTCTCAATCTCACGTTTCACGTTGTTGGCAGGATCAAGCGGGGTGAAGTTGCCGTAAACTGGGTTCCACGGGTTGATGGTGCCAAATGCGTAGTTGTCTTGCTCGTCTCCATCGGTTTTGTGGAATTGCAGATCCATACCGACAAGCACCGTGTGCTCTGCGTTGTCTGTCATCCAGTTGCCGACAGCGTTATTGTCGAATGTGATGCTCTGGTTTTTGCCGTCACGGAATACGATGCCTTGCGCTAATTCTTCTTTTGCAGGATCGTTGTTTGAGAATGCGTAAGAGCTGCGCAAGTACAACTCATTGGAGCCGTAGTTGAGGTTTTGAGAGAATGACCACGTGTCATTGATGTCGTGCTCTAGCAAATAACCTAGAGAGAACTGCGTGCGTTCGTATTTATCGTAGTTTGGCTGACCAAGGTTAGTCGAAGGATCGATTTTGCCAAAGTTAGAACCAATCAGAGTGCCTGCAGCTGGGAAGAATGGGTTAGTTGGTACACCGTCATCATGAAGGTAAGTTGCCAAAACGGTCAGCATTGTACGGTCAGAAATGTCGAACTCGACACTTGGCGCTAAGTAGAAACGCTCGTTGTTTGTGCCGTCCAGTTCGCCATCTTGGCTTGTCATCAGGCCAACCAAACGGTAGCGGATTGTGCCATCGTCGTTTGCTTCATCAGCAATGTCAAAACCCACAGACTGGTGTTGGTTGTTGCCCACTTCGACTTTTACTTCGCCTTGAGGCGTAAACGTTGGTTTTTTCTGCACCGCATTCACGATGCCGCCTGGTGCCGATTCACCAAACAGAATAGCTGATGGGCCTTTAACCACTTCCACACTTTCTAGGCCGTAAGGTTCGACCAACCATGTGTAGTAACCATCGCGGAAGAGGCGGTTGCCGTTTAGGTAAGTCGCAGCATCAAATCCACGAACTTTGAACCAATCGGTGTCGTTGTCGGCACCATAAGGCTGAGCGGTTACGCCAGATGTGTAGCGTAATGCTTCGTCCAATTTTTGCGGTGCACGAACACGAAGTTCATCTTCAGAAATGATAGATACGCTGCGCGGTGTTTCTGCCGCAGGGGTTTCTACTTTAAGTGCTTGCGCGGTGACCGTAATAGTCTCCATTGCAATAATGTCATCTTGTACAACGTCTTCTTGAGCTTGTGCTGTGAATGCAACCACTGCTGCTGTTGGTGCCAAAGCACAGACCAACGCGTTACGGATCGCGATGGTCAGTAAGTTATTCTTTGTCATAAATATATTCCCGACAATTATGATTAACGCTAAGCTTAATTGTAATTATTATCATTTGAACTTTTGTTTCGGTATTTTACTGACTTTTGTATCAAAAGATAGTAAAACGTTCGCAAATTCATTCGCGGTACTTAAAGTCGTTGTTATGTTCAATTGGTTTGAAAAACTGACCCAACCCTTTCCCCAGATGGAAACCGAAAAGCCACCGAAGACACTTTTTGGCTTCTGTCGCTTTTACACTCGTGGCTTTGAAGCCCCTTTACTTGTTATGGCTGTGTTCAGTGCGCTTATTGCCATTACTGAGGTGACGCTGTTGCGTTATATGGGTGAGCTCGTCGATATTCTCTCTAATCAAGATCGCGCAACATTCTGGCAAGATCAGGGTGATCGCATGCTAATGATGCTGTTCTTAGTTGCGGTTGTGATGCCAGCTCTGGGTTTTGTCCACTCAATGGTGATGCACCAAACGTTATTGGGTAACTACCCGATGTCTATCCGTTGGTTGATTCACCGTTACTTGCTAAAACAAGCGGTTGGATTTTTCCAACGTGACTTTGCAGGCCGAGTTGCGACCAAAGTGATGCAAAGTGCGTTAGCGGTACGAGAAACGGTCATGAAGCTGGTGGATGTACTGGTTTATATCAGCGTTTATTTTCTTTCGATGCTTTGGATGATGGGCGAAGCCGATGGTTTGCTAATGTTGCCTATTGTGATTTGGATAGGAATGTACGCGGTTATCCAGTTCTACTTTATCCCTAAAATGAAACAAGTAGCGACAGAGCAAGCGGATGCTCGCTCTGTAATGACTGGGCGCATTGTCGATTCTTACACCAACATTTCTACCGTAAAACTATTCGCTCATTCACAGCGAGAGTTGGAATACGCAGAAAGCAGCATGAAGCAATTTTTGGTGACGGTTTACCGCCAAATGCGCATGGTGACTTGTTTGCTGTTTAGTGTCGATGCCATCAACTATTTACTGCTGATGTCTATCAGTGCCATTTCGGTTTATCTATGGCTAGATCACGCTGTAACAATTGGTGCTATTGCGATTGCCATTAGTATTGCGTTGCGCGTACAAGGAATGTCGAAGTGGATCATGTGGGAAGTTAGTGCACTGTTTGAAAACATCGGTACGGTAGTGGACGGTATTAATACGATTTCAAACGACGTTGAAGTGAAAGACGTACCAAATGCCAAGCCTCTGCAAATCTCTCAAGGTGAGATCTGCTTTGATCACGTAGGTTTTAACTACAGTGATGAGAAGGCAGTATTTGAGAACTTGAATCTGACTATCAAACCGGGCGAAAAAGTCGGCATTGTCGGTCGCTCTGGGGCAGGTAAATCCACGTTGGTCAACTTGTTGCTGCGCTTTTACGACGTAAATAGCGGTAAGATTTGTATTGATGGACAGGACATTTCGCAAGTCGAACAAGAGTCGCTTCGCCAACACATCGGTATGATCACGCAAGACACCTCTTTGCTGCATCGTTCAATTAAAGAGAACATTCTTTACGGTGATCCAGATGCTTCAATGGATGCCGTTATCGCAGCTGCTGAGAAAGCACATGCCCATGATTTCATTCAATCTCTACGAGACGAGCAAGGTAACGTTGGCTATGACGTTGAAGTGGGTGAACGCGGTGTGAAGCTGTCTGGTGGTCAGCGTCAACGTGTGGCGATTGCTCGCGTGCTGCTGAAAAACGCGCCAATTTTGATCATGGACGAAGCAACGTCTGCACTTGATTCAGAAGTGGAGTCGGCAATTCAAGAAAACCTTGAAGTTCTGATGGAAGGAAAAACAGTGATTGCAATTGCTCACCGTTTATCAACGATTGCCGCGATGGATCGTTTGATTGTGATGGATGACGGCAAAATCATTGAGCAAGGCTCACACCACGAGCTGCTGCAATTGGGTGGTGTTTACGCTCAGTTGTGGAAGCATCAAACCGGCGGCTTTTTGTCTGAGCAAGGTGATGCTCAACTGCAAGTCATCTAATATGACGCTACACGAAAGAGGGCAAATGCTCTAATGCCGATCAGGTAACGGATTAATCGGCAGATCAATTGCACGCTCTTCCTGTATGTAAAAATCCGATAGACTACGTTTATCGGATTTTTATGCACGTTTCCCAAGCCCTCAACATCATCAAACCAAATCAAGTTGAGATTCTCGCAGATCTCCTGCCAATTGAACTCATCAATAGTGCTTATGAGCTGACTGACACCGTTACTCTAAGAAAACGAAAGCTAATTTTAGAGTCGATGTTGTGGTTACTGGTTGGCATGGCTATCTATAACGATAAATCCATGGCAGATATTGTAAACATGCTCGATATTGCTTACCGCACATGTAAGCCATTTGTTGTTCCAAGTGCATTACCACAGCGAAGAAAAAATTCTCGGAGAATCAGCCGCTAAAGCGCTCTTTGAGTGTACGCAGCGTCATTGGTTCGCTCAGGCTAACTTGCCGAATTGGAATGGTGAGGTTACTCTGCGTCGATGGGGTTTTATGGCGAGCAGAAGACTCGAAAGACAATGCTGAAGCGTTTGCTAAGCCCACGAACAAGGATGGCCAAGAGACGCAGTATCCACAGTTACATATGGTATGTCAGATGGAATTGAGCAGTCATTTGATCACAGGCAGTGCATTCGACTGCTATACCGTGAACGAAATGAAGTTAGCCTAGCAACTTATAGAGACGCCCCCCCAATAAAAGCCTAACGCTCTTCGACAAAGGTTTTTACTCCCTTGGTTTGCTTCAAGCATGGAGCTCGAAAGGCATCAATCGACATTGGCTTATCCCGATGAAAAAGGACTAACTTATGAAATTGTTCAGTCTCTAGGCAGAAAAGATAAACTGATAAAACTGAAGAGTAATCCGCAAGCGCGTAAGAAGTGGCCAGAGCTAGAACAAGAAGTAGTTGTACGCTTAATCACAAGAGTTAAAGATGGCAAGTAATACGATGTTCTCACCTCAATGCTTGATCCTATGCTCTACCCAAAGTCAGGTATCGTAGGCTTATATGGGTATCGTTGGGAAATTGAACTCTGCTACCGTGAGCAAAAACAGTACATGCTTGGTAACCGACTCACGCTTCGAAGTCGGACTCCCTGAATTAGTGAAGCAAGAACTCTGGGGAATACTACTGACCTATAACTTGGTCTGGTATCAAATGGTGCAGATGTGTAATACGTTGAATGGAGATTACTTGCCAGATCAACTTAGCTTCAATGGAGCATTAGCTCACATCATACGCCTGATAGTGGGACTTCCATACTCGTCACCAGGAGCCATACCGAGACAACTTCAAAACTTTTACGCAATGAGTGGGAGTTTAATATTGGAGCCTAGGTGAGAAAGATTCTGTCCTAGAGTAGTGAAGAATAAGCCAAGCCGATATCTTAGAAAAACAATGCCGATCGCCTTAAGTGAACGGCATTAGGGCCTTTGCTCCCTTTTTAGTTATCAAGTATCCGTTATTAAGCTCAGGTTGAGACAGAAGTTTATTTAAGTTTCTGATGAATACGGTAGCCAACAACAAAACCTATGTAGAATAGCGCTGCGAGAGTAAGCATTGCCGTCGCGTACGCCAGTAGACTGTTTAACCCTAAACCAAAAGCCAGAGTGAAGGCGATACCATGAATGGCTTCCGCAGGGATTCGGTACCAAGCAGCGTGGACGGAAGATCCGAAGAGGATAAAGGTACTAAGTAAGACAATCGTGCCGCCTATAAAGCCGACCCATCTGCTGTTGTTCATGTTGTAATCTCAGGTGTTACCGAGGTAACGTAACAAAATATTTCAGAGCCGATATTATACAACCGAGAGAGGGTATAGGTGGTAGAAATATTTGCCTCACAAACTAAGAGGCCATCTAAGTGGCCTCTTTTTAACCGATTTAACGGCATCCGTTATGACGCAAAGGTGTGAGGCTTGTAAGAAACCTAACCTTTGGCATTCGTGTCGGGTTGTGCTTCTGGTTGTATCGTCCAATCACCACCAAGCGATTTGTAGAGCGCAATCGTAGCGTGTGCGGTTTGTAACTTTGCTGCGACTCGCTGATCTTGCATCATGCGTTGCTGACGTTGCGCATCTAAAACCGATAAGTGATCAATCAAGCCTGCTCGGTACAGTGACTTGGCTTTGTTGACGGCGTTATTGGTGGCTTTCAATGCATCACCGATTCGGCGCTGATTTTCTTGGCTGCGACCATAAGCAAACAGCGAGGATTCGGTTTCTGCCAAAGCTGCCTCGACCGTATGTTGATAAGACAATGTCGCCGAATCAAAACGCGCTTGGTTGATGGCTTCAATCGCCTCCCCACGCCCCCCATCGAACAAGTTCCAGCTTACGCCTGCCGCGCCCATCCAACCGAAAGAATCGCTACTGAAAAGATCGTCAAAGCTTGACGCCGACAACCCCGGAGCGCCTGTCAAAAAGAACTTCGGATATTGATCAGCAACACTTGCTGCTAACTCTTCATTGAGCGCGGCCATTTCGCGCTCTGCTAAGCGGATATCGGTACGACGTTTCAATAGATCGGAAGGTAAACCGACCGGCACCATGTCTTGCATGACAGGTACACTATGCTGCTTAGACAGACGGATTTCGACTTGCGTTAGCGGCTCACCAAGCAATACTGCTAAACGATGTTTGTGCGCTTGTTGTGCAATTTCTAACTGCGGAACGAGCGATTCCATCGCCGCAAGCGTGGCCTTTGCTTGGGCTAAATCGAGATCAGAACCGTAGCCGCTGCGCACGACTTTCTCGACGAGGTCGAGTGTAAGTCGTTGATCTTCTAAGTTCGACTTTGCCAACTCAAGGCGCTCGCTTGCACCTTGGTATTGCAAGTAGTTGTGAATCAAATCCGCCGTGATCACTGTGTTCAAGCCGCTTTGATAAATCTGAGCTTGTTCGAGACGAATATGCGCCGCGTTCGCTTGGCGGTCAATGCGCCCAAACAGATCAACTTCCCAAGCGATACTCGCGCCTGCAAATACACCATCGTGCTGATTATCCATTAGGGTGACGTTACCAATTTGAGGTGGCAGACCCGACACGGAATCACTGAGTGGATTCAATATCGGACCGAGTGAAGAGTCATTTTTACTGAACTGATAGTTCATGTAACCCGCACCGAGACTAATTGTCGGCACCTTGAATGACTCCACCATGGTTTTATAGTTGTTGGCCATTTTCACCCGCTCGGCCGCCACTTTCAGCGGAATGTTTTGGCTCTGCATGTCTTGAACCATTTGATTCAACACCGGATCGTGAAATTTAGTCCACCAAAACTTAACGTGCTGTGAATCGGTACTCAACCCTGCATTTTCGGCGTTCAAGTAGGTTTCTGCCATGCTGGTGGTCGGTGCTTGGTAGTCGGGGCCCACTGCACAACCTGCTAAACTTAGGGCTAGAACGACAGGCGTTAGAATGAATTTTTTCACGATGACGCCTCCTCTAGCTCAGCGTTGGTTTGTGTGGATGGTGCTTTTTCTTTGTAAGCAAGGCGATACAGCGCAGGCATGACAAACAGTGACAATATGGTTGCGGCTGCCAAGCCTCCGATGATGGTTGCCGCCATTTGGTCAAACAGCAGATCTGACAGCAGCGGGATCATGCCGAGCGCGGTCGTTAACGCACCCATAGAAATGGCCATAGTACGGTTGACCGTGGCTTCTTTGATCGCGTCAGACAAGCTCTTGCCATTTGTGCGTTCGAGCTCAATTTGATCCATTAGTACGATGCCATTTTTGATGATCATCCCGGTTAGTGTGATAGCTCCGATCAGCGCCATAAAGCCAAATGGTTTATCGAATCCAAGCAGAGCAAACACAGCCCCTGATGCTGCCAGTGGTAGCGTTGCGAGGATGATGATTGGTTGCTTAAAGCCGTTGAACATCGCGACTAAAATGATCACCATGATCAGCATTGCTTTTGGTTGCTGCTTCATGATGTCGGTGACCGCTTTGTCTTCATCGTAATATTCGCCTCCCCATTCCATGCTGTAACCCGCCGGAAGTTGGATAGCTTCAACCTGATCTTTAATGGCATTTCTTACATTCGCTGGTGTGGAGTCTCGGCTCACACCCGCTTGAACCGTGATGGTTTTCACGCGGTCTCGTCGCCAAATCATGCTCTCTTCGGTGACCAGTTCGAATCCATCCACCACTTGACCAAGTGGAACGCTGTTAAAGCCAAGTAGAGAGCGCACAGGTAGCGTTTCTAGTGACGCCATGTTTTGTGATGTGCCACGTAACTGAATTGGAATCAGCTCATCATTCAGGTTCATTTGTCCGAGCGGCATGCCGTCTGATGCGCGTTTTAGCGCGAAAGCGACATCGGCGCGGTTAATTCCTGCTTGACGCATTTTGTCTTGGTTTAGAATCGGCTTGAGCACTTTGCTTTCTTGGCGCCAATCATCGCGAATGTATTTTGCATCAGGGTTTGAAGCAAAAATCGTTTTCGCTTCCGCCGCTAGTTGATGTAATACGGTTTCATCCGGACCAGAAAAACGCACCTCAACCGCGAACTTATCTTTGGTTGCTAGCTTCAGCGCTCGGAAGCGAGGTTCGGCATCCGGAAACGCCTCTTTCAGCCAATCATCGCCACGCGTTACCAAGTAACTGATGCTCTCGTAGTCTTTGGTGTTGATCAGAATCTGCCCGTAGGCAGGGTCGAGCGGCTCAGGCTCTACCGTTACCGAGAAGCGAGGTGCACTGGTGCCGACATAGCTAGAGATACTTTCCACTTCTGGTTGTGCGACCAACCATTCTTCAACTTTGCGCATGTCTGCCGAGGTTTGTTCAATCTTGGCACCATTGGGTAGCCAGTAATCGAGAAACACAATTGAGCGATCCGACTGAGGAATAAAGTTCACGGCCACATACGGGATTGCCACGGCGGTGACTAAAATCAACGGAACCAAAGCGGCTAATGCTTTACGCGGGTTGTCCACCGTCCAGAATACCAACTGTTTATAACGGCTCGGTTTGGTCTCTTCTCTGTTAGCTTTTGGCTTGATGAACATCCACGCCATTAATACCGTAAACGTCATCGCGACGATCCATGAAAGCAACAGTGACGATGCCACAATGTAGAACACAGAGCTTGCAAACTCGGCGGAGTCGGTTTTGGAGAACAATACTGGGCTTGCGCCCATAATCGCGATGACAGTTGCGCCTAAAAGTGGCACGGCGGTTTCTTTGACGGAATCAATCGCGGCGCGAGTTCGCTCGATACCTTTGTTGAGCTTGGCGATCATCATATCGGTGATCACAATGGCGTTATCCACCAACATGCCCAGTGCGAGAATAAACGTACCTAGCGAGACACGGTGCAAATCGATGCTGGCGATGTTCATGTATACAAGCGTGAGCAAAATCGTCAGGAGCAAGCTTGCGCCAACGATGGTCGCACTCTTAAAACCCATGAAGACCAACAACACCACAAAAACAATCGCGACACTTTCAAGCAGGTTGCCAACAAAGTCGTCGATAGACTTTTGTACTTCTTCAGGTTGATAAGCAACGGTCGAGATGTCGACACCCAGCGGCAGTGTTGCTTGGTAGTTAGCGATGATGTCTTGAATCGTATCGCCAAGTGACACCACGTTAATGCCTTGAACTGGGCTCACCGCCAAGGTGACAGCGGGCTCTCCGTTGTAGCGGTTTTCTGCCAATGCTGGTGTTTGATAACCCATGGTGATATCGGCGATGTCACCAAGACGAATCAATCCCGAGCCAAACTCTCCGGTGCCACCATTGATGATTAAATTGCGAATGTCTTCTAGAGACTGAAACTCACTGGTTTGCGCAATACGAATACGCTCTGTACCTGCATCGAATTTTCCCGCTTCGAACGTGCTGTTTTGTGTGCTCAGTTGGTTCCAAACTTGTGCGATCGACAAACCATATTGAGCCAAGCGCTCGTCTGGCATATCGATGTGTACAACGCGAGGTTGAACACCGTGTAGCTCGATCTTTTTGATGCCGTCGACGGCTTTGATTTGGCGTTGCAGCTCTTCGGCGTAGCGACGTAACTCTTCTGGCGCAGCATCTGTGCTGTGGATAGAGAAAAGCATGCCGTAGACTTCAGAGAACTCGTCTTGTACTACGCTGATCTGCGCACTGGAAGGCAGCTGCAGTTTTACATCGTCCACTTTGCGTCTCAATAAGTCCCATTCCTGCGGAAGTGCTTTGGAATTAAGGCTCTCTTTGAGGTCAACAAAGACCATAGATAAACCGGGGCGAGACAATGAGCGCAAGCGATCTAACTCCGCCATTTCCTGCAATTTGGTTTCCACGGTATCGGTGACTTGGTGTTCGACCTCTTCGGCAGACGCACCCGGGTAAAGGGTCACGACTACCGCAGTTTTTACTGTAAAGCTCGGGTCTTCCAACTTGCCTAAGTCGAAGTAAGAATAGATGCCAGCGATCACGCTCAATACGATAAAGAACAGAACGAACTTACGTTGGCGAATCGCGAATTCAGCTAAATTGATCATGGATTCGCACCTACAACGTCTTGATGGTCAGGTTTGGGGCGGCATCGCCCTCGCTCAGATAATGGCTACCGCTGATCACCACATAATCGCCTTGCTCAAAACTTCCGGTCACACACGCTTGGTATGCGTCGATAGAGTCAAGATTGACCGGCTCTGAATGAATAACCGCATCACGAACCACATTCACGTGCAGAGTTTGTTTCTCACCCAAAATTGCAGAGTAAGGAAAGCAATGGCTTGAGTGACTGGTGTTGAGCGCGGTGTTTACCGTGACTGCTTTACCGTTGAATAGCGCACTGGAAATCGAATCGATGTCTAGCGTGACGGTATAGGTTTGTTTGAGCAGGTGCTTTTTCGGCGCGATTTCTGCCACTGTTGCTCGGTAGGATTGCTCCGAATCATACCAAGTCAACGATGCTGGCTGACCTAGTGCGAATTGCGCAATCATATTTTCCGGCACGTCGATGTCGACTTCCCAGCTGCCTTCTTGCTGAATTGACACAACACTGCCGCCCGGCAAGGTTTGCTCATGTGGATCAACAGAAACGTCGGCAACAATGCCAGGGAATGGCGCACGTAGAGTGGTGTAACGTAGGGCATCTTTTGCACGTTGGATGTTTTTCTCAACCACTTTGACGGCAGAGAGGCTACGTTCGTAGCTGCTGATGGCTCGGTCTAAGTTTACGCTGGCAATAGCATCATCAGAAGTCGCTTGTTTTACGCGCTTTAACTCGGCTTTCGCGAGTTTGTGTGCTGATTGTGCTTCTAACATGCGCGCTTGTAATTCTTCTAATGAGACTTGGTAATCGTGCTTATCCAGCGTGGCAATGACTTGGCCTTTTTCTACCAAGCTGCCTTTATTTACGAACACGCTTTCCACGGTGCCAGGTACACGAAAAGAGAGTGAGGCGGTTTCTTTTGCTTTTACGATCCCGCTGAATGATTTGTTGAGTTCTTCATTCCTTTCGTTGACTTCAATTACTTGAACGGGTCTGGATGCGCTTGGCTCCTCAACCTGAGGTTGAGCTTGATTACAGCCGAGTAGAGAGAGCGCGATAGTGCTCAGCGCGGCGGTTTTAATTTGATGATTCATAAGATGGCTCCATAATTTCGGCGCCATCTTATAATTCACAGATGTTCAGATAATCATGCGTACGCATGATTCAATGTCACAAAATTTATGACAATAAATGTAAATTACAAAAGTTTTGGAATTTTATTGCACAAATGTTCAATAAGTAACCGGCTAGCTTGGTTCAGCGTTTTCGGCTTAGGGTAGAGTAACCACCCCGTTTCTTCTGTGACGGCATATTGAGACAATACTTGCACCAATGCACCGGATTCGAGCTCATTTTTTACCAACAGTTTTGGGATATAACTAATGCCGCGGTCAAGCACTGTGGAGCTTTTGATAAAGCCGATGTTGTTGGAAATGAGTTTCGGTTTGAGCGCTACGTTTTGTTCCTGAAAGTGCCAAAGGTTGTCGACATTGCCATTTGGCCAACGAAAACAAATGCACTGATGATCGCTCAACTCTTCTAATGTGGCGGGTGTGCCGTGAGTTTGAAGATAGTTCGGTGAGGCAACGACACATCGGTCTAGCGTTAAGATCTTTCTCGCGACAATGTCTGAATCAAACAGCATGCCGCCGTGCAGCGCGATGTCCAACCCCTGCTGAAACATATCAATAAAGCCATTGTTGATATTGCGAATGTCGAGCTCAACCTGCGGGTATTGATCCTGAAATTCAAACAAAATGGGTTGAAGAGGTTCATAGGTTTCTGGCAGAAGGCCAAGTTTGATTTTGCCTCTGACCTCAATGCTTTCGTTACTGGCTTGCTGGTTTGCCGAATCAAGCAAGGTGAGCACTTTTTGCAGATCTTGGTAGTAGGCATCGCCTTTGTTTGTCAGCGAAAGACTGCGAGTGGTGCGGTGAAAAAGTTGCGTTCCGAGGTAACGTTCCAGTTCTCCAATGCGTCGGCTAACATTTGCTCGTGGCAAGTCCAAAGCATTGGCTGCCGCTGTAAAGCTGCCAAGTTGGACGACTTTGGTGAACAGTTTTAGATCGTCAATTTTCACTCTTGAACTCCATACTCTTTGAGCGCCGTGCTAAACCATGACACTCTAGAGTATTGATGTGTGGTATACAAAATTTATTATTAATTATCGAAATATAAATAAGGGCTTCAACATGTTGAGATTTATACAACGTCGCCGCATTAAGAAAGTGATTAAGCTAATGAGTACAAGATTGGTGGTGGGATACGGCAGTCGTGAGTACTTTTCCGTCGGTCAGGTAAAGACGAGCACCAGTGAGTTAAGCACATGCCAACAAAAAATTGCGTTGGCGTTGTACGCGAATCCGCAAGATCTTGATTTGGAAAATCAAACAGAGTTGCAAGCCATCCGCTCTGATGTGGCGAATGACTTCTTTGCTGGTGCCGATTATACCGCTCAAGATGTGCTTAATTTATTCGGTGCTGGTGGCTGGAAAGGCGGCCGAATGGAAGATGGAATGTCTCATCATTTTGGTATGCACAGCCGATACTAGAGCGAGCTAACCTTATAAAGTCTTGTCAGTTAACTCGCTATATCACTTTGCCTTGTGAGGTGTCACTCCGATGCTTTGTTAAGCGGCACGCTTTACGAGGCAGAAGTGCTTTTTACCGCGTTGCAGTAACCAGTATTGGTCAAACAGTGGGAAGCTTAAACTCGGGTTATCAGCCGACACTTTTTCACCGTTTACACTGATGGCGTTGTTGCTGATGTGTTCGCGTGCAACACGTTTCGAGCTTGCTAAGCCCGACTCAATCAATAGCTCAACCAAATCTTGTTGTGTGCTCTCAATGCTTGGTAAACCATCTAACTCCAACTGTTTTAATTCACCCAAACTCAGTTGTTGCACATTACCGCTGAACAGTGCTTGAGTGATGCGCTCGGCACTAGATAGGCCGTCTTTGCCATGAACAAATCGCGTCATTTCTTCAGCGAGAATACGTTGTGCTTGTGGCTTGCCTTGGCTTGCTTGGTCTTGCGCTTCAATGCTGGCAATTTCTTCGCAGCTCAAGAACGTGTAGTAACGCAAGAAGTGGTAAACGTCGGCGTCTTCTGCGCCAAGCCAGAACTGGTAGAAGGCGTAAGGTGAGGTTTTGCTAGGATCTAGCCACACTGCGCCGCCTTCGGTTTTGCCAAATTTGGTGCCATCGGATTTGGTGATCAGCGGCAGAGTTAAGCCAAATACTTGCTCACCATTTTGGCGACGAGTTAAATCGATCCCACTGACGATGTTTCCCCATTGGTCATTGCCACCGATTTGCAAACGACAATCGTATTGACGGTTTAGCTCGGCAAAATCGTACGATTGCAGCAGAGCGTAGCTAAATTCGGTAAAAGATATGCCTTGATCAGGGCGTTGCAAGCGTTGCTTTACCGACTCCCGGTTGATCATGGTATTGATCGAAAAGTGCTTACCTACATCACGGAAGAAGTCGATGACGTTGATCGCTTTCATCCAGTCAGCATTGTTCACCATGATCATTGGCTTGGTCAGTTGGTGATTCATCAACTGCTGAATTTGATTAGAAAGATCGTTAACCCAACCTGAGACGATTTCTGAAGAATTCAGGCTGCGCTCGGTCGCTTTAAAGCTCGGGTCGCCAATCATGCCCGTTGCACCGCCAATCAAGGCAACAGCTTGGTGTCCGGCATCTTGAAAGCGCTTAAGCATGATCAAAGGCACAAGGTGGCCGATGTGCAAGCTGCCTGCTGTAGGATCGAAGCCGCAGTAAACGGTTTGTGGCTGTGAGAGAAGTGTCTGAATTTCTTCCAAATCGCTGGCCTGTGCAATCAAGCCACGATCTTGTAAATCTTGCAGTAATGGTGTCGTCATTCTTTTTGTCTGTCTTGGTGGTTGTTGTATTCAGACTAAAACGCGACACCTTTTGTCGATATATCCCTTAAGGGACAGTTTTTTATCTTGAATGGAGAATAAGGTGATTGAGGAAAAGCTGGAATAACTCACTCAATGAAGACACATTTAACTGCGAGTAAATGCGTTTTCGATGATTTTTGACCGTGCCTTGAACTAAGTGTAACCGCGCGGCAATTTCTTTGGTGTCAAACCCTTGAGCGAGAAGTGAAGCCACCTCTTGCTCGCGACGAGTGAGTGATTCTACGCCAAATGTTGCTAAAGCTTGCTCAATGGCTAATCGCATACTGCCAGAATAAGCACTCTGGGCAAAAACAGGCTCAGAAAAGGTAAACTCCGTTTGTTTCCAGTGCTGCTGACAAAGCGATTGAATTATCGGGAAGTAGGGCTTTAATTTATTGATTTGCTGTTGAGAAAAGTATTTTCCATCATTCATATACCCGAAGTACAGCATGACCCAACGGCCAGGTTCGACTTCGACTAGCATGCTCAGTTCGTCTTTCCACCCTGTCTGATGGTAGAACTGCTCGCAGTATGAGGTGAAGTCAACGCCTTTACGCGCCACGTCTTTGAGCGTAAATACGCCTTGTTGCTTTGTCTCGTTTAGTTTGAGAAAAAAAGGGTCATTTTGAAATGAGTCAGTAAGGTAGCGTTGAAAAAGTAACTCTCGCTCGTTCTCAATCGAGTCGTAGAGATAAATAGGATGTTTACCTTCTCGATAACCTAAAATAACCGCGCAATCAAAATGAAAAAGAGTGCGAATGACACGCATAAGCATAGGAGTAAAGTTAGGCGTATTAAGAGCAGAAATTGCTTCTGCCAGCAGATTATTAAAGTTATTGTCAGGCATGGGATACCGAATCGCAGATGGTTTTGGGCAAGCATAACGAAAAGCCATCCAACGAGAAAGGGAAGTCACCATCTTCTGGTGACTTCCCATGAGAAAGTTGCACAAGTACTCAGTTTTGAGGAGTCATAGCTGCGTTAACTTATTGATAAGGGTGCATAACAACCGTTCTGTTTAAGCAATTAGTTGCTATGCGTTACTGCGAGTTGGTGAGCTCTTCGTTAACCCAATATTTAGAACCAGACACGTTGGCATCGATGAGCAAGCCTTTTGCATTCAACTGATAAACGGCGACGCCACTGTTAAATTGCTTTGAAAGTTGCTCAGAATCTTCGCCAGCTACAGCAGAGGCTTCACTGGTCGCTTCCCATCCTTCGTTGACGAACGTATCAAAGTCTTCTTTGCTTTCAAACAGAATCACTTGTTGGTAAAACTTGCCGCCAGCCCCAAGTGCGACGCCCAAACCAAACATATTCATATAAGTGCGTTTTTCTGTTTCCTTATTGACTGCGACACCTGACCCTGAGTTGGTGTGAAACAATAAAGACAATTTACGAGAATCAAAGACCGCGTAGCCGTAAGCGTTGTCGTAAATGGCTTTGGCCTCCGGCTTTTCATTAAACAACTTGAGCAAAGCACTATCCGCCATTAAGTCTACGGCTTGGCGAGCTTCTTCTGGCGTGTCGCCTTCCATCAGTTCATCAATTTTCTTGTCGGCTGCATCTATCCATTCTTTGCTTTTCTCGATACTAGCTTCTGTCCACTCGCCCGCGGTATTGATTGCTTCCTCGGACCAGTTCGTGAAATCTTGCCACGCTTGTTTTGAAAAGGCTTTGGTATCGTCCCAAGCATCTTGCGCAGTATCAGAAACCGCTTCGCCTAGCTCAGACATTTTGTTGGAAATATCATCCCAATCTGCGTAAGCGGGAGATGCTAGGAGCATCAATGTGGTAATGAGTGCGATAGACTTTTTCATCAAATTCTCTCTGGAGTTGTCGATACATCATTCATTCTAGGTCATCAGACTTTGATAATGAAATTGACTAAATGGCGATCTTGAGAGAGGAATCACGAACTGATTGCGAAATGACGTATGAATAACAAAGCCCTCACAAGGGGAGTGTGAGGGCTTGAGTTTTTAGCGCGTTACTTGCTGCTAACTTTACCGAGCTGTAACCAAGTATCGATAACGGTGTCTGGGTTTAGTGAAACAGAGCTGATGCCTTGCTCCATCAACCATTCCGCCAAATCTTCATGATCTGATGGGCCCTGACCACAAATACCCACGTACTTACCAGCTTTGGTTGCTGCGTCTATTGCCATTTTCAGCATGATTTTCACTGCTGCGTTACGCTCATCAAACAGATGTGCCACGTCGCCAGAATCACGGTCCAGACCAAGCGTTAGCTGAGTCATGTCGTTTGAACCGATAGAGAAACCATCGAAGTACTTCAAGAACTCGTCAGCAAGCACGGCGTTGGATGGCAGCTCACACATCATGATGACTTTCAGACCTTGGTCGCCACGGCGCAGATCAAACTTCGCTAGCAAATCTATCACTGATGCAGCTTCGCTTGGTGTACGCACGAATGGGATCATGATTTCAACGTTCTTCAGACCCATTTCGTTACGAACGCGCTTGATAGCTTGAGTTTCTAACTCGAAGCAATCTTCAAACACTGGAGAAATGTAACGAGACGCACCACGGAAGCCGAGCATTGGGTTTTCTTCATGCGGTTCGTAGGCTTTACCACCAACCAAGTTGCTGTATTCGTTAGACTTAAAGTCAGACATACGAACGATGACGCGTTTTGGCCAGAAAGCAGAAGCGATAGTCGCGATGCCTTCAGTCAGCTTGCTCACGTAGAAATCGATAGGATCTTTGTAACCACGAATGCGCTGTTTAATTTCTGCTTTTAGCTCATCGCTTTGCGCATCAAAGTTAAGTAATGCTTTCGGGTGAATACCGATCATCTTGTTGATGATGAACTCTAGACGAGCAAGGCCAACACCTTCGTTTGGAATCTGAGCAAAGTCGAATGCGCGATCTGGGTTGCCCACATTCATCATCACTTTGGTCGGCAGCAGTGGCAGTTCATCAACAGAAGAGCGTTTTACATCAAACTCAAGTTCACCTTGGTAAACGTAACCCGTTTCGCCTTCTGCACAAGATACTGTTACTGTTGCGCCATCAGTCAGTTTGCTTGTCGCATCGCCACAGCCAACGATTGCAGGAATACCAAGTTCACGAGCAATGATTGCTGCGTGACAAGTACGTCCGCCACGGTTGGTAACAATAGCAGAAGCTTTCTTCATCACTGGTTCCCAGTCTGGATCAGTCATGTCTGTAACCAACACATCACCTTCCTGAACCAATGACATTTGGTCCAGAGAGTCAACCAAACGTACTGCACCTTTACCGATACGTTGACCGATGGCACGACCTTCAATCAAAACATCTGCTTTGTTCTGTAGCTCGTAGCGCTCAATCACGTTTTGTTCCGTTTGTGAACATACGGTTTCAGGACGCGCTTGAACAATGTACAGCTTGCCGTCGATGCCATCTTTTGCCCACTCAATGTCCATTGGACGCTGGTAGTGCTTCTCGATGATCATCGCTTGTTTGGCGAGCTCTTTGATCTCTTCGTCGTTCAGTGAGAACGTGTTGCGCTCTTCATCAGAAGTATCAACGATATCAACTTGTTTGCCGATCTCTTGGTTGTCAGAGTAGATCATTTTGATCAACTTAGAACCAAATGTTTTCTTAACGATCGGGTGCTCACCTGCTTCAAGCATTGGCTTATGAACGTAGAATTCATCAGGGTTTACTGCGCCTTGAACGACCATTTCACCTAGGCCCCATGAAGAGGTGATGAAGACAACTTGGTCGAAACCAGACTCAGTATCAAGCGTAAACATTACACCCGAAGAAGCTTTGTCTGAACGCACCATACGTTGGATACCCGCCGATAGCGAGATACCACGGTGGTCGAAACCTTGGTGTACACGGTAAGAGATCGCACGGTCGTTAAATAGAGAAGCGTAAACGTGCTTAGTTGCTTCTAGTACTGCGTCGATGCCTTTCACGTTCAAAAACGTTTCTTGCTGACCAGCAAAAGAAGCATCAGGCAGGTCTTCTGCCGTAGCAGATGAACGAACTGCGACTGAAAGCTCAGGGTTGCCTTCAATCAGTTCTTGGTAGTTTTCACGGATTTCTTGTTCAAGGTCCGCAGGGAAAGGGGCCTCTAATACCCATTGACGGATGGTTGCACCTGTCTTACGCAGAGCTTCCACATCCTCAACGTCTAGTTCATCAAGTAATTGGTGAATACGCTCATCCAAACCTTCGTGGTCAAGGAATTGGTTAAACGCGTATGAGGTTGTCGCAAAACCATTTGGTACAGAAACGCCTGCGTTCGCTAGGTTAGAAACCATTTCGCCAAGTGAAGCATTCTTACCGCCGACTTTGTCGACATCATCCATGGATAGGCCATTGAACCAGAGGGTGTTCTTTTGCATGTCTTTCTCCAGAAACATTGCAGCTTAGTAGGGGGACTTAAATCGCTCTAAACAATCGCATGTTGGCTGTTATTACACGTTGACCATACATTGCTTCATTTAGATTGATATCAAAGGCAAACGATTACGTTCTGGCTGAAAAAAATTCAAAAGAATTTTTAAAGCTGTGGTGAACCTAACTGAAAGCCAAACTGATTTATTAATATTATGTTTACCATCCTACTCAAAAGATTTTGAAAAATTAAACAGAAATGCAAATAAATAACCAAAGTCGTGATGTGTTCTATGTTTCTGACGGTACGGCGATAACATGTGAGACATTAGGACATGTTGTTCTCGGTCAATTTCCGTTCATTCCTAACGAAAAAACCTTTCCGTTCGTAGAAAGCCAGGACAAAGTTGCTGACGTTGTAAAAGAAATTGAAACTTCCTACCAACGCAATGGCGTCAAACCTCTGGTGTTTTTCTCTATCGTGGTGCCAGACGTACGTGAAATGCTGCTGGAAGCGCCTGCATACAGCTACGATGTGTTGGAAAGCATTGTACAGAAAGTGCAAGACGACATTCAGATGGCGCCAAAACCCAAGTTGCAACGTTCTCGTAGTGTGGGGAAAGATTCCGATACCTACTTCGACCGTATCGCGGCCATTGAATATACATTGGCGCATGATGATGGAATTACGCTAAAAGGGTTGGAGCAAGCTGATATCATCTTACTTGGCGTATCGCGCAGCGGGAAAACCCCCACCAGCCTATATATGGCGATGCAGTTTGGTTTGCGTGTCGTGAACTACCCATTTATCGCGGAAGACGTGAAGATGATGCGTTTGTTACCTGAGTTTGAGATCCATCGTCATAAGTTGTTTGGGCTGACTATCGACCCTGAACGTTTGACTGAAATCCGTGAGAATCGTTTGTCTGGAAGTGATTACGCCAGTACTGAGCAGTGTAAGTTGGAGCTAGACACCGTAGAGGCGTTGTTTAGAAGAGAGGCGATCCCATACATCAATACGTCCTCTCTCTCTGTGGAAGAGATCACCACGCGTATTCTTGAAAAAGCAGGGATGAAGCGCCGTTTGTTTGGCTAACAAGACAAGCTCATGTCGCTATGTGGAAGAGGAGGTAAGGTGTGTACCTCCTCTATCGAAGGAACCTTAGACAGAATTAATAGTATTGGAACATCTTTTGGATGTCTTGATAGTTTTTGGTCTGAGTCAGTGACAGCATCAGTAAGATACGTGCTTTTTGTGGGTTTAGTGTGCCTGAGGCAACAAAGCCATATTTGTCGTCATCAATTTCAGCATCCAAAGTGGTTGAGCCGGTTGGTGTGCGAGAGCTCCTTACAACAACAACGCCATCTTTGCTCGCTTTTTCTAACTCATCAAAGACCGTGTGGTATAAGTTACCATTACCGACACCAGCACTTACGATGCCGTCAAACTTCGCATCCACAAAGGCTTTGACTGGTAAGCTCGACGCATTTGCATAGTTATAAACAATGCCTACTTTAGGTAGTGTGTTGAGTTTTGATACATCGAATGGGGTTTCTGTCGTATGTTTACGCTCTGGGCTTCGTTGATATTTGGCATCGCTATTATGAATGTAACCGATAGGACCAAAGTTAGGTGACTGGAAAGTACTGACGGAAGTGGTGTTTGTTTTAGTTACGTCTCGCGCATCGAAAATAGTTTCATTCATCGCGACTAACACGCCGCGCCCTTCAGAATCTTCATCGGTGGCTGTCACGACGGCGTTGTATAAATTAACTGGGCCATCAGCACTCATTGCGGTGGAAGGACGCATTGCACCGACGATCACAACTGGCTTTTTGCTCTTGACGGTCAGATCAAGGAAGTAAGCGGTTTCTTCTAATGTATCGGTACCATGAGTAATGACGATACCGTCAACATCATCTTGAGCGAGCAGTTCGTTGACGCGTTTGGCTAATTTAAGCCATACCTCATCATTCATATCTTGTGAACCAATACTGACCACTTGCTCTCCGGAAATATCTGCAATGTTGGTCATGCTAGGTACCGCAGAAATCAATGATTCGACACCGACTTTACCTGCGGTGTAGTTTGACTCTGTCGCAGATTGACCTGCGCCTGCTATGGTGCCGCCAGTGGCAAGAATTTTAATGTTCGGAAGTTCGGATTGCGCAAAAGAGAACGAACTGATGCATAAACCGAGAGTTATCGTACTGAGGCGGAAAAGATTTTTCGTCATGGGAATCACCTGCTGTTAGGTTGGATGTTGGGGAACTCATCTATCCTAAAAACAGCGGGTTAGATTTTTTGAGTACTAGTTCAACAAATTGCAGATGAAGATCGTGATCAAGCAATCAGTTAAAGAACATTAATTCAAACAATTAACTTAAATAACGTGCTTCTTTAACAAGTGAGATGTACTAATAACGTGCACAATGCGTTATATGCTCTAATCTATTGATTGATAAATAAAGAGGGAAGGGAGGCGCGATTAGGTTACTAAACACGAATGGAGAAGTGCAACTTCTTCAAAGTTTACAGTGTAAAAAAAAGCGGCTTTACCCCGGAACAGATAAAAGCCGCTTGCCAATGATGTGTTAATTCACATCTTATCGCATAATCATTTGTTCACGACCAGGACCCACAGACACCATTTTTACTGGTACGCCCATCAGTTCCTCAATGCGTAGAACGTATTTCTGTGCTGCTACTGGAAGCTCTTCAAACTTACGACAACCTGTGATGTCCTCGCTCCAGCTTTCCATCTTCTCGTAGATTGGCGCAAGAGATGCAGTTTGAGGCCAGATTGGGTTTTCGCTGTGGTCGCCTTCGTAGCCAACACAGATTTTCAGATCGTTAAGACCAGTCAAACAGTCTACTTTAGTTAGCGCAATTTCAGTTGCTGCTTGCAGTTCAACACCGTTCTTCGTAGCGACTGCGTCGAAGTAGCCCATATCGCGTGGGCGACCTGTAGTTGCACCAAACTCGCCTGCAAGTTCGCGGAAAGCGTCTTGCTCTTCCATTGCCGTGATCAACGTACCGGTACCTACTGATGAGCTGAATGCTTTTGCAACCGCAATAACGCGCTCAGGACGAAGTGCTGGAAGACCACTGCCGATACCCGCATACATTGATACAACGTTAGAAGATGTTGTCCAAGGGTACTCACCGTAAACAAGGTCACGACCCGCACCAAGCTGCGCTTCGAACAACAGTGTTTTGTCTTTTGTTTGTAGCTCTTTTAGAGGCAGCGTTACGTTGCAAATTGAATCGCGCCAAGGTGCAGATACTTCTAGCAGCCAGTTCGCCAGTTCTTCAGCGGTTTGTTCAAAATCGAACGTCGGGTAAAGCGCACGCAGTTGTGGCAGTTTCCAATCCATCATGAATTGAAGGCGTTCAACCAATACTTCTGGTTGCTTCAACCAACCAACTAGGATGCCTTTCTTCATTACGCGGTCACCGTACGCAGGTGCAATACCTTGACGAGTTGAGCCGTATGCTTTGTCGCCTAAACGCTGTTCTTCTAGCGTATCTTCTAGTGCGTGTAGAGGTAGACACAGTGTTGCGCGATCAGAGATGCACATATTCACTTTTACGCCCGCTTCTTCAACTTCCGCAATCTCCTGAGACAGCAACGCAGGGCTGATAACCATACCCGGACCTAACACTGCCAAACAGTCTGGGTTGAATACGCCACTTGGTAGCTGGTGCAGCTTAAACGTACCTAGATCGTTAACCACGGTGTGACCCGCGTTGTTACCACCTTGGAAACGAATGCTCGCAGAAGCTTGCTCTGCCAAAAAGTCAACGATGCGGCCTTTGCCTTCATCACCCCAGTTTGCACCCACAACAACGATAGACGACATAATTTAATCTCCAAAAACAGATGCAAAAATCTTAAGGCGTTCGCCATAATAAGAGAAATTAATTATACTCATTAACTTGATAAGAATTTCATATCGGAATTGGCAATGTTAGATTTGAACTGGCTGCGAACCTTCGTAACTCTTGCAGAGGTAAAGCATTTCGGCAAAACAGCGACGGAACTGCACATGACGCAACCAAACGTCAGCTTGCATATCAAGCAGTTGGAGCAGGCCACGCGCACGAAATTGATTGAGCGAAATCCTGTACAGCTGACGCAGGCGGGGAAGCGTTTGTTAGATACGGCGCAGCGGATGCTTAATGAGCTGCAAATTTGCCAGTCGGATCTCAATGCCATCAATGATCTCACGCAAGGGACGCTCTCTATCGCGGCAAGTGATATCGTTTCGCGTTTACTTCTTATCAAACCATTTCAGCAATTCAAAAGTGAATACCCGGGTATCGACTTGGCATTGTTCAATACCACGTCTTCTCAAGCGGTGGATTTGGTGAAAAGTGCGCGTGCCGATATCGGCTTTGTTATCGCACAAAAAGAGAGTCAACCGCTGCATTTTACTCCTCTCACGCAGATTCATTGGTGTGCGTTCGGCGATAACATTTTTGAGTGGCAGGACAATCGAAAAGAGAGCCAGACGTTGATTTTGCTAGGGCACGACACGCGAACCCGTGAGCTGATAGATGCGTCTTTACCTGAGTTAAATCTGCCGAAGCATCGCGTGATGGAAGTGGGCAGTGTGGAAGCACAAATCGACTGGGCAGAAGCGGGGTTTGGGACCGCCATTGTGCCGGATTTCTCTCTTGATCCGAGGTTAACGCTTTCCCGAGAGAGCACGCCTTTGCCTAGTTTTCCAAACACCGATTTCGGCTACATTGTGCGCCAAAATCAGGTACTCTCCAAAGCCGCCAAACAGCTACTCACTTGGGTTGGAGAGAATGTGTCAGTAGTGGGAGAGTAACGGATGAAAGATGACGACATTATTGTTTCGCTGCCCTCTCTGATTCATCGCATTGGCGGTGAGAATGCTAAACGCATTAAAGTCATTGCGGCGGATTGCGGGTGTGACGTTAAGCGAGTTAGGCGCTCACGTCATTGGCAAGTTTCTGGAGAAGCTTTGAACTTAAAAGCGTTACTTGATCAGCTAAAAGCAGGGCAGTGTGAAGAGCTAAGGTTTGTGATGAATAAGTTGGAGAAAGGGTTATCCGTTCATCAGGACAAACTGGAACCGTTGGAAGAAAAACTGATTCGGTTGGTGGTGCAAAACCCAAATATCACCTTGGCGGAGTTGATGACAGAAACGCACTGTACGATTGCGCAAGCCAGAGCAGCTCGGTTTGAAGCGGAAATGCTCTAGCGTAGAATTTTTATTTACTCATTCTAGCAGCCAATGTTACGGTGCGGGCTATTACTAAAAATTAAGGCCATTTTTTATCATGGATATTTGGAAGCTCCTCCTTTTTATTCCCGCTTGCTTTGCTCTGAATATGACTCCAGGCCCAAACAACTTATTGGCAATGAATAATGCGCGTTGTTACGGTTTTCGTGCCGCGTTTGTCGCTAGTTTAGGGCGTATTACGGCATTTTCTGGCATGATCGCGCTGTCTGCCTCTGGGCTCGCCGTGATTTTGTACACATCAGAAATGCTGTTTTTAGCGTTAAAGCTGGTGGGTGCGTTGTATCTATTGTGGATTGCATTCAACCTTTGGCGTTCGGAATCGAGCCCGATCTCTGAGTTAACTAACTCACGCAACTATGCAGGGCTTGCGAAACAAGAGTTTACGCTTGCCGCCGGTAACCCGAAGGCGATTCTTATTTTTACTGCGTTTTTGCCGCAGTTTGTAGACGTGAACGCCAACGTTCAAGAGCAGTTTTTTGCCCTTGGCTCCACGTTTTTGATATTAGAAATGGTCGCCATTTCAATCTATGCCATCTTTGGTTTGTACTTGAGACACTGGTTTTCAAATCCAAAAATGGCGAAACGTTTTAATCGCGGATGTTCGCTGTTTTTAGCAGCATCTGGTGTGAATTTGCTACTAAGTAAGCAATAACGCATATCATTTCTGTAGCGTATTTTTCTATTAAAAAAGAGCCGCTGATGTTATATCAGCGGCTCTTTTCGTTGATGCATCTATTGTTTGTTGTTACCACATCAAGTCATCTGGCACGACGAAATCTGCGTATGGGTCGTCTTCTGCTGGAATGTCCGATTCTGGTTCTTTCTGTTCGATGATGACGGATTCATCACGTTGAGCAATTTTATTCGCTACTCCGCGTGGAATGACAACGTAGCTTTCACCGACAATCGCAATGGCTAGAATGCCTTTAATCAACTGTTCACGGATGAGAGCATCAACATACAGTGACTTAACCAAGGTGCCATCGGTGAAGTTGTACTTAATATCGCCATCTTTTAAGTCGATCTTGTTCATCTCAATCAATTGATTGATTTGCGCTTTGATCTCTTTATTCAAACGCTCGGCATTTTGCTGTTCGCTCAATTGTTTATCACGCTCTAACTGTTGGCGTTTATTCTCTTCAACCGCCGCTTTTACTTCGCGTGCTTGAACGCGTGATTTTTTAGAGCCTTTCTTCGCTTTCTTTAGTTTCTTTTCATTAACTAAGCCAGCTTTCAGCATTTGTTCTTGAAGGGTAAGTTTTGCCATGTTTCATCCAGTTAGTGCGCAATTTTGTGCATTTTAGCGAGTCCTTATCAGCAAGGAAAGGGCGATGATGACACGTCGGAGAAATTATCGGACTCAAGCAAACGCAATGCGTCCCAAAGCATCACTTGGTTGGAGCTTAGTACAGGAATACCAAAGCGGCTTGAGAAATAAGGCAGTAGATGCATGACTCGCATGTTCGTGCATGAAATAAATACCGCGTCCACAGTGCAATCAATCGACTCAAGCAGCTGCGCTAAGGCATTTTCTACGTCTTGTCCTCCGATGGTTGGGATATGGGGATCGTAGTCGAGATTGAAATACCCAAAGGCCAGAACGTCAATGCCATGTTCGGTCATGGACTCATAAAGTGGGTGATTGACGTCATTGGTATACGGCGTCAGCATAACGATTCTTTGAGCTTGATGGTGTTCAAGCGCTCTCAGTGCGGCTTGCCAAGGGTTAGTTGTTATGGCTTCGGGTCTCTCTTGACGAATTAAATCAGTGATTTGATCGGAGCCAATGAGCACACTAGCTGACGTACAGCCAAACGCCATGACGTTGATTGGCCACATTGGCACGATGGTGCGTACACACTCGCGGATACTGTTTTGCATGTCTGTTAAGTGCAGAGGATCGACAGTACCTGTAGTGAGAAAGCGTGAAGTGTATAAGCGAACATCTGCGGGTAAATGCTCGCGCCATTCGTTTTCTAGCACATAGTCGGTCGCGAGTTGAATGAGTCCGATTGAACGTTGATAAGCGGATACATCCGCCGAAAACTCAAACTGAGTGGTTAAAGATTGAAACGTACAGAGCTCTGGCATGTTACGGCCCTCAAAAAGTGCGGTGGTTGCCCACCGCCAAAGTCACAGGGAATAAGTTACATCGTGGATTGAATGCTGGTGAGTTGTTGAGCGGTATAGTCAGCGATTGCGGTGTCTTGAACGCCAGTTCCCGTTAAATCACATACCGAAACATCGTCAACACGCCTTGAGTAGGGGGGCTTGCCGCAAATGATGTCGCCAAGTTCGACTAGGCTACGGGTGAGCGGTTTGTCTACACCACGTAATTCGCCAAGTGATTCTGACTGACTGATTCGATCAACCACCAGATGCTCAGCGTTTAGGATGACTGAGGTGGCAAGCTCACGTTTATGAGGGCTGTCTGAACCCATAGCGATCACGTGTGCTCCGGATGGGATATCTTCCCAATTCAGCAAAGGTTCTTTTGATGGTGTTGTCGTGACAATAATGTCGGCTTCTTGGCATGCTTGCTGGATAGAGGAGTGTACGGATACGGATAGATCGTATCGTTGCTCCATACGTTGTTTGTAAGCCTGCGATTTTGTGTTGTCTCTTGCCCAGATGTTCACTTGGGAGATTGGCCTAACTAATTTTATTGCAGCGACTTGTAGTTCTGCTTGAAGCCCACTGCCAATAACCGTAATTTTGGATGCTTCTGAGTTCGACAGGTATTTCGCGGAGATAGCGCCGGCGAGAGCAGTACGAATGTCGGTTAGATACCCTTCGTCAAACAATACGCTATCAACCAGCCCTGTTTTCGCGCTAAAGAGCACCATCAAACCATTTAGGCTGGGTAGTCCCAGTTTTGGGTTATCAAAAAAAACTGGGCTGATTTTTATCGCGAAGCGCTCATTGCCTTTGATATGCGCCGTTTTTACATCCACTTCGCCGTTATGTTCTTCGATTGCCATACTAAGAATCGGAGGCATGGTGACGTTGCCTTGCCCAAGTGCTTTGAAGCCATTTTCCACGGCCGCTAACGCATTAAGATCTAACTGAGTCACTTGCTCTATCTGAGATTTATTATAGATTTTCATTCGCACGACCTCGGTTATTCTTTGACTTGGCGGCCAATTTTTAATGCCGTCTCAAAAGTGTCTGAAGAGACGTTTTTTCCACTGAGCACCAAAACGACTTTCTTACCGCATAAGTCCAGTTGATGCTGGTGAATGGCGGCAAGCCCCACTGCGGCCGCGCCTTCTACGGCAAATTTTTCTGCATCGAAAATATCTGCCATGCCTTTGGCGATGTTGTGTTCACTGACTAAAAACGCTTTATCCATGACTTCTTGCACGAGTTTGAAGGTATAGCGATTGTCTAAACCTATGCCGCCACCTAAGCTGTCAGCAAACGATTCGTGCTCTTCAACTTGTACTGGTTTTCCTGCTTTAATGCTTTCTACCATCGCTGCGCCTTTGTCCATGGAAACGCCATACACGTTCACTTTGCTGCTGTTTGATTTTGCGGCTAAGCCAATACCACCAATCAATCCGCCGCCAGATAGCCCGGCGAAAATGACGTCGACATCAGGAAGATCTTCAATGATTTCTAGCCCAATGGTCCCTTGTCCGGCGATGATGTCTGGGTGTTCGAATGGTGAGAGATAGGTCATCGACTCTTCTTCTGTTAGCCTCAATGCTTCTCGCTCCGCGTCGTCTTGAGCTTGACCAACTATTCGAACTTCTGCGCCTAATGCTTTAATTGCGTCGACTTTGTTTTGTGGCACTAAATTGGACATACAAATCACGGTGCGGACTCCTAGTCGTTGCCCAGCATAAGCCACGGCACGGCCGTGATTACCAGTAGAGCAAGTGACGACGCCATGTTGTTTTTGTTCCTCACTCAGTTTGTTCATGGCATGAGTCGCTCCACGCAATTTAAAAGCACCAATAGGTTGTAGTGTTTCCAGTTTTAACCAAATTTCACATTGATATTGTTGCGATAACAGTGGTGAGTGAAGTAATGGTGTGCGACTGACTAATCCGTTAATCGCTTTCTTTGCGGCAAAGATTGCTTGTGTTTCCATGTAGTACGTCTCTTAGGACCGCCCCCTCTAATTTGGTCAGAGGGGGCGGTAATCATTGGTAGGTTTGTGAGTTGGTTAATTCGCGGCTATTTTGGCTGCCACTGTTTAGACGTGACGAGGTTATCCATCACTTTATTGACCGCTTGGTGCGCTTTGTCGACAATAGTGTCGATGTCATTACGGTTCGCGATAAGCGGTGGAGCAAAGCCGAGGATGTCACCATGTGGCATGGCACGAGCGATTAAGCCTTGCTCTAAACAGGCTGCCGCGATTTGCGGACCTACTTTCAAGTTTGGATCAAAGTGTGCTCGGCGGAGTTTGTCTGAAGAAAACTCCAACGCATGCAACAAGCCAACGCCACGAGTATCACCGACCAATGGATGATCGTTAAACGTCTCCGCCATACGTTGCTGCAAGTAAGCGCCGACTTCGGCTGCGTTTTGCACCAAGCCTTCACGTTCAATGATATCGAGGTTGCAGTTCGCGGCTGCCGCTCCCATTGGGTGACCGGAGTAGGTATAACCGTGTCCGATAGCGCCCCATTGGTCGGTGCCGTTTTCTAGCACACTCCAAACTCGTTCACCGACGATCACGCCAGACAGCGGTTGATACGCTGAGGTTAACCCTTTCGCTACCGTGATGAGATCCGGTTTCATGTCGTAGTGCAGTGAGCCAAAATCGGAGCCGAGGCGGCCAAAGCCACAGACCACTTCATCCGCAATCAAGAGTACATCGTATTTGTCGAGTACTTTACGAATCGCCTGCCAGTACCCTTCTGGTGGTGGCACAATACCACCAGTACCGAGCACTGGCTCCGCAATCATCGCTGCTACCGTTTCTGGGCCTTCTTCCAAGATCATCGCTTCGAGTTGATCCGCACAATATTGAGAGAATTCAAGCTCAGACATGCTCTCGTCTTCACGGCGATAGTAATACGGCGCCATGGTGTGCTTGATGCGCTCAAGTGGTAAATCAAAATGTGCGTGGAAAAGAGGCAGCCCTGTCATTGAACCCGAAGCGATACTTGAGCCATGGTAGCCGCGATCACGGGAGATAATTTTTTTCTTCTCTGGTAGACCACGAGCATTGTTGTAATACCACACCAACTTAAGTTGAGTTTCGTTCGCATCACTGCCTGACATGCCGTAGTAGACTTTACTCATGCCTTCAGGCGCCATTTTGATGATGCGATCTGACAGTGTCACTAGTGCTTCGTTCGTATGACCGACGTAAGTGTGGTAGTACGCCAGCTCTTTGGCTTGTTCATAAATAGCATCGGCCATTTCAGTCCTGCCATAGCCAATGTTCACACAATACAACCCGGCAAAGCCGTCTATCAGCTCGATGCCTTCTGAATCGGTGATGCGTATTCCGCTTCCGCTCGAGATAATTCTTCCCGAAAGCTCCCCAGCCGCATACTGCTTCAGGTGGGTTGAGGCATGAAATACTCTCTGACGGTCGATCTCTAAAAGTTGTTGGGTTTTGTTGCTCATGATCCTTCTCCTCGAATAATTGGATATCCATATTTCGTGCCTTAACTGCCACTGACGGTTGGTAAAGCGCCTAAACAGCAGTATTTGATTTCACTGTATTCTTCAAAGCCGTGGCGACTGCCTTCTCGTCCAAGCCCTGACTGTTTCACACCGCCAAATGGGATAGGGTGGCCAGTCATCTTGACGGAGTTCACGCTCACCATGCCAAATTCCAAACCACGCATGCAGCGCCAAATTTGGTGAATATCGTGGCCATAAACATAGGCAGCTAAGCCGTACTCAGTGTCGTTGCTCATTTCAATCACGGTATCTAAGTCTTGGTAAGGCAACACGCCTGCCACAGGACAAAAATTCTCTTCGCGATACACCGCCATATCAGGGGTGACATCGGCTAGCAATGTCGGCGCGAAGAAGTTTTCGCCTGGTACGGGCTGGTGGTATCCCGCTACCAATCGCGCGCCTTTGTCGAGTGCGTCACGCACCAAATCATGCGCTTTATCCACCGCAGTGCGATTGATCAGCGGCCCCATGGTGGTTTTTTCATCTAAACCATTGCCTAAAACGATGTGGCTCATTTCTTTGGCAAACGCTTCCAAAAACGCTTCGTACTTATCTTCGGGGACGAAAATACGGTTTGCGGCCAAGCAGTCTTGTCCTGCAGTTTGAAACTTGGCATCCACGGCGGCTTTGGCTGCTTGCTCGACATCCATATCTGGCAGCACGATGAAAGGGGCATTACCGCCGAGCTCCATACTGCACTTCTTCACGGTTTGTGCCGCGTCGCGCAGCAGCAACTTACCCACTCGAGTTGAACCTGTGAACGAGAGTGCTTTGACTTTATCGGAGTGACACAAGGTTTGTGACACCATCACCGCATCGCCAGTAATCACGTTAAATACACCAGGTGGAAAGCCGGCTCGGTCTGCTAATTCTGCCAAGGCCAATGCGGAGAAAGGCGTTTCGCTGGCAGGTTTGATGAGCACCGGACAGCCTATCGCTAATGCTGCGGCGGCTTTACGGGTGACCATTGCATTAGGAAAATTCCATGGTGTAATCAGTGCTGCGACACCAATCGGCTCGCGTACCGTCGATAGCTGCGCATTCGGAATATGACTTGGGATGGTTTCGCCATAACTGCGGCGTGCTTCCTCTGCAAACCAACGAACAAAGGATGCGCCGTAGTCGATTTCACCCAAAGCATCACCTAATGTTTTGCCTTGTTCCATAACCATCAAACGAGCAAGATCTTGTTTTGATTCTAAAATCAGATCGTGCCAACGCATGAGAATTTCAGCGCGCTCTTCTGCTTGCATTTTTCGCCATTGACGAAAGGCTTGGTCGGCTTCATCAATCGCTTGATAGAGTTGTTGCTGAGATAGCTTGGTGATGTAGCCGATGACCGTCCCATCCGCTGGATTATCCACCGGATGAAATTGGTCACCACTTACCCATTTGCCATTTACGTACGCTAAACCTCTCACCAAACGTACGTCTTTCATTATCGCCATCATGTCGTGCGAGGCTTTTAATTCCTCAGCATGTAAGCTGTGCAGTGCTGTCATGAGTCCTTCTCCCAGCGTCGTTGTCCATAGTTAAACTGTAATGGAGAAGTGACCGAAATAATTTCTGATACCGAGGTTTAAACCATCAAAACTTTCTTTTCCACACCGTTAGATATGGTGATTTTTCTGGTCGTCTTTTAAGCGTGTTTTCCCTTTTAGAACAAGGCGTTTTGGTTCACTTCTAATGTGCCTGCATCACGTTTGATTGTTTTCGTCACGATGTAAGTAAAGTAGCGCTCAATGCCCACTTCTGACTCTAACCAGTTGTCGATAAGCCGCTGATATTGGTCAATATCTTCCGACTGAATTTTGAGGATGTAATCGACACCGCCGCCTGTGGCATAACAATCAGTGACTTCTGGTGAGTGTTGAACCAGTTGCTCGAAACGTTTGAACGCTTGGGCGCTGTGCTCTTTGAGCGTAACTTCAACCATGACCGACGTTCGTTTGAACAAAACATCGGTATTTACTTTTGCCCCATAGCCTTCAATGATGCCTGCTTCTTCCAGTTTTTTGACACGCTCCCAGCAAGGGCTCACAGATAGGTTAATGGCCTCGGCAAGGTGAGATTTGGTAATACGGCCATTGTCATGAAGTATTTGTAGAATTTTTACGTCGTAGCGATCGAGGCGCATAATTGGTCTCCCTGTAAAATACCAATCAGTTCAGAATAGTTGATGACTGGTCAACCGCTATAAGGTGGCCCGAAGGCCACTCCTTTTTCTGTTATTGATTCTGTTATTGATTGAACTCTTGCTCCAGTGAGCTCAGCACCGCTTTACCGCTGTCGCCTGTAAGCTCGATGTATTTGTCCCGCATTGGCATAGAGGCTTGTTTAAATGCTGCACGTTCGTCACTGTCGAGTTTGATCATCTGCATATCTGGTTTTGCTTGCTTAATTTGATCAAGACGTTTTTGGTTAAACTCATCCTGTTTTTCAAATATAAAGTCAGTCATACCAGCGATGACTTTATTGACCTGATCTTGGCGGGCTTGTGGGAGGGTTTCGAACCAACTGTTGTTGGTAATGACAGTCGTAGTAAATTGTTGTTGTCCTGCCCAGATCATGTAGTCGTTCACTTCGTAGAACTTCATTTCTTCGATAGCAAAAACGGGGTTTACTTGACCATCGATCATTTTAAGTTGCAGAGCACCATAGACTTCTGAGTAGGGTAAAGGCGTAGGGTCGGCTCCAAACGATTTATAAGCCTCAACCAGCATTGGCGATGCCATCACGCGCATTTTGAAGTTATCAAAATCTTTTGGAGAACGAATCTCACGGTTGGTCGTCCACACCATTTCACCTTCTGGATACATAGTGAGAAGTTTGAGGTTTTTCTGTTCTAGCTTTCCGCCGAGTGTGTCATAGATAGTAGGGCTTGAACTCAGCACTTTTTTATTCACATCATTGTCTTGCGACAAAAGGTAAGGGATGGAGAAAACCTGCATTTCGGGCACGAATGAACCAAAAATACCTGGCGATGCGTTGGTAAATTGGATAATACCGTTCGCAGTAAGCTCGGTAAGATCTTCTGACTGACCTAATGTGCCGTATGGATAGACTTCCACTGTGACGTCGCCATCGGTTGCATTTTCGATGCGCTTTTTAAACTCTTGCGCATAAGCATCTTGCACCGAGCCTTTGACTTCTTCTAGAGCGAATTTCCACGTTTCTGCATAAACATTGCTGGTGGCAAAGCTGGCTGCGATCAGTACGGCACTCGTTAGGTAGCTGTGTTTCATCGGATTCATCCATTTCTTCCTTAATCAGTTTGTGAGTCAATTCACCAACGGCAGGTGATACACCAGACCCGATGTTGTGTCGTGTTTAGGGCGTGTTGACCTTTCGAGCTGATTTTTGCAGCGCTTTGTGGGTGGCCTACATAAAAAGCCGATAACGCAGTAGAAATGAACCACAAAGGCTGCCCGAAGGGTTCGAGCTAGGCGCCCCCGCAAAAATCGTTTTATGCTTTGTTGAAGACCATTTGCTTAGAATGACTAGGCTGCATAGTCTTCGCCGCGCCTAAAACGAATTTACCTCGAACAAAATTTAACCGCGAAAGGTCAATACGCCCTAGTAAGAGTTAGTTTAATTCGCCACAGTCTTCGGCAATTACGGCTACCGTGTCACCAATGTTGACCATGGCAGGGAAACGACGTGCAGCAAAAATCCCACTGCGCTGCGCTTTGTATTCGATTGGGTCGCTCCCTGTACGCTCGGTTGAATAGATTCTTGCCAGTACATCGTCTTGTTTGATGGTATCGCCAAGCTCAAATAAGTATTCGGTGATACCGTTGTGCTGGCTTTGCACGTAGCAACTTGCATCGGGCATATCAAGCAACCTAGTTGGCAGGGTTGGTTTTTCGTAATCACCTGATAAGTTGCCCGAAAAACGCAAGAAGTTACGAATACCACGGTCGGCATAAGCGATGGTTTCTGGAGTGCTGGTTCCGCCACCTCTGAGCTCTGTGGTGACGAAAATTTTGCCTTGAGATTCCACTGCGGTGTCGTACAGGCTAGTGGCGTCCATTTCGAGCAAGATCATGGTGTAAGGTGCGCCAAACAGTTTCGCACCTAAGATGCATGCTTCTTCTTGATCGAGGTTGTCGAGACGATGGGCTGCGGCGAAAGGCACGATGTCTAACGTTTTTCCACCTGAATGAATGTCTAACGCAAAATCGCACATGGGTACTAAGTAACGAGTAAAGTAATCCGCGATTTTTTCGGTCACTGAGCCTACAGGGTTTCCGGGAAAGCTGCGATTTAAATTCCCTTTATCGATAGACGATGTGCGCGAGGCATTTTGTACCGCAGGTAAGTTCATCATTGGCACAATAATGACGCGACCTTGGATTTGCTCTGCTTGCAGCGAGTTTGCCAATTTAAGCAGGCTGGTAATACCTTCGTATTCATCACCGTGATTACCGCCAGTAAGCAGCGCCGTTGGCCCGTGACCATTTTTGATCACGGTGATAGGTATCATGATGCTTCCCCAAGCGGAGTCATCATGGGAATAGGGCAGCGCTAAAAAGCCGTGCTGCACGCCTTCTCGGTCAAAGTCTACGGTGGCTGTGATCGAGCTCTTTTGCATATCGAGTCCTTTTTGTTCTTAAGCCTAGTTCAACAGAACTTACGGTTTGAAAAGTTAGTGTTTAACAAATAAGTGGCGTGGGAAATCACACAGTGTTTTTGCACCATCACGGGTGATCACAATGCTTTCGGTGGTTTCTAACCCCCAATCTTCAAACCATAGCCCCGGCATAAAGTGGAATGTCATGCCTTCTTTTAATACGGTTTTATCGGTGTCTCGCAAGCTCATGGTTCGTTCGCCCCAGTCAGGAGGGTAGCTCAGACCAATTGGGTAACCACATCGGGCGCCTTCACGTGAGAATCCTGCTTTATCGAGGACTTGGTTCAATGCGTTGGCGATGTCGGCGCAAGTATTGCCTGGTCTTGCGACTTCTAAGCCTGCTTCGAGACCTAAAGTTAATGCTTCATCTGCACGTTTGAATTTGTCGTCCGGTTCTCCAAGAAAAATAGTGCGAGAGAGTGGGCAATGGTAACGGCGATGTGCCCCAGCGATTTCGAAAAAAGTACCTTCGCCTTTTTTGAAAGGTCTGTCGTCCCACGTTAGGTGAGGTGCAGAAGCATCAGAACCAGATGGCAAAAGCGGCACGATCGCGGTGTAATCGCCAAAGTGATCTTCATGCCCAAGTACTGCCTGGCGGTTAATCTCGGCGACAAGGTGATGTTTAGGCAATCCTGGCTCGATCATATCGAACGCGACGCGATGCATATTTTCAACAATGCGAGCTGCGCGGTACATATAAGCCAGTTCTTGATCAGATTTAACGGCGCGACACCAATTGACTAGCCCGGTTGCATCGAGAAGTTGAGCATTCGGCAAGTGCGTGGTGAGTGACTCGTAAGCGGTGGCACTAAAGTAATAGTTATCTTTTTCCACACCGATACGGCCGCGATCCCAAAGACGCGGGGCGAGTACCGCTTCTACCAGAAAATCCATTGGGTGTAATGGTGGGTTCATTACATAATGGTCTGGGTAGTAGGTGATATTTTCTGCCGACATATACGCAGTTCTGTATGCCCCATTGGCATCTTGGCAGCGCCCAAACCAAACAGGCTCGCCAGATGATCCTACAACGACACATTGTGGGACATAAAAAGACCAACCGTCATAACCTGTCAGCCATGCCATGTTAGAAGGATCGTGAATGATAAGGACATCCAACTCTCGTTCTTCCATCGACTGCCGAACTTTTGTTAATCGGTCCTGGAATTCATCCAGTGTAAAATGCAAAGCAACGCCTCTCATATTTTCTCCTTGTTAAAAATCCGACGCCTTATGGGCCTTCGGAGACGTTGAGGTATTTCTACCTTCCACCAGGTCAGCCAGACCTGCGTTTAAAAACTATTGCAACTCACCACTGCGGCTGGGTTTGGATTAAACGATGCCATTTAACATGTTTGTTGAATCTATATATCTCATGTCAATCATTACAATTGTGGCTCATTTTTGTGCATTACACCGCATTTGATGGCTAAAAGCTCGCCATTTGTTAAATTGAAGTTACAATTGGCGTTAAAAATGAATCAATTAAAATATTGTGTCATGACAATTTCTTTGAACCCGATCATTCGCCCAGGCACCGCTAAGTACATCTCCATTGGTAATTATCTTGTCGAATGTGTCCGCAGTGGTTACCTAAAACCCGGTACTCGACTACCCACACATCGTGAGTTTGCGGAGCAAATTGGCGTGAGCGTACAAACCGTCAGTCATGCATATGGTTATGCAGAGAAAAAAGGTGCGCTCGAGTCTTGGGTGGGAAACGGTACGTTTGTAAAATCAGGATTTGTGGATGAAAGCACGGACACGGAGTTCATGCTGACGCAAGAGATGAAAGAAACGCCGGATGAAATTGATATGTCGATCGCTCATCCGGTAGTAACCGATCGCCACATTACGCTTTTTAATCAGGCGTTAATGGAAATTGCTGGGCAAACAAACAATCGCAGTTTGATCAGTAAAGCAAAGCCAGTAACAGGTCAGCCTCATCATATTGAGTCCGGAGCGCGATTTCTCAGTAGCCAAGGGTTAGACGTTGGTACCGATCAAATATTACTCACAAACGGTGCATGCCATGGCTTGACCTTGGCTTTAAGCACCGTTGTTGAACACGGTGATTTAGTCGCTTGTGGCCACTTAGTCGATCATGGCTTGATCTCTCGCTCGAGAATGCTTGGATTTAAGTTACAGCCGCTTGAGATGGATGAGTTTGGTATCACGCCGGATGCATTTGAATGGGCATGTAAACACAAACCAATCAAGGCGCTGTGTTGCACACCGAGCATGGCCAATCCGAATAGTGCGCATATGGATATTGTGCGCCGAGAGGCAATAGCAAATATTGCGAAGCAGTATGAGATCTACGTGATTGAAGATGACGTGTATGGGGCACTAGAGCCCAATCGTGTCCCACCTCTCGCCGCACTGTTACCCGAGCAGGCTTTTTATGTAACCAGTTTAACCAAAGTCGTAGCGCCAGGTATGCGTACGGGCTATTTAACGGTCCCACGTCATTTTTTGCAGCATGCGATTGGCCGTTTAGCTGCGACGAGTTGGTCTGCGACCCCGTTACCGTTTGAAGTCGCTCATTTGTGGATCGAAAACGGTACATTAAATCGACTTATTCGATTTCAAGTCAATGAATTTGCCAAGCGCCAGCGAATAGCAAAAGCCACCTTAGAAGGGCATGTTTATAGCTCACACCCGAATGGTCAGCACATTTGGTTGAGGTTACCCGAGCAGTGGAGCAGTGATGATCTGGTCGCTTCGGCTAAGCGTTCTGGGGTGCAGATCACGGGGTATAAACCTTTTGTTCTCGATACTAATCAGCCAATGCCTTACGTGCGAATCAGTTTGGGAGCAGAGACTAATCGAGGCTACATCAAGCATGGGTTATCTGTGATTGCAGAAATTCTCGATACAAACCCTCCAACCTCTCACTTTTTGGTCTGAGCAGTATGCTCTGACCAATTTTTTCTGCGAAAGCGCCAAGTTCAGAAAATCTTTCTTATTCACCTGATTGAGTTGATTGTCATGAAAAAGATAACGTTTCATTAACATTTTTGTTGATCAGGAGCAGCGCGGATGAAAGGGATTTTTCAGTGGCTAGATAAATATATACAGAAAGCGGAGGCGGCACTGCTCATTGGCTCGGTGCTTCTTATTGCGTTGAACTCAATTGCTAACGTGTTAGGGCGCTACCTCTTTAGCCAAAGCATCTACTTTTCGGAAGAACTCAATTATTTCCTCATTATCGCCGTCACGTTTATTGGTTGCAGTTATGCTGCCCGCCAATCTCGCCATATCCGTATGACGGCATTTACCGATATGCTTCCAAAGCGTATACAAACTTTAGCCAACGGCATTATTTATTTACTCACCGCCGCATTGGTGGCGGTGCTAACTTGGTATTCGTGGCAATACATTGGCAAGGTGAGCCAAATGGGGCGTCTTTCTCCTGCAATGCAAGTACCTTTGAGTTGGGTGTACTTAATCGCACCGATTGGCCTTTTCTTTAGCACGGTTCAGTTCGCGCGTGTGGGTGGTCGCCATATCAAACGTTTCATAACGCTGACAAAGCTTTCACGCTCATCTCGACCAGATGGCATCGGCTCTGCCACTAAGCAGGAGAAAGCGCTATGACGACCGCTCTTGTTGCAACGATGATCACGTTGTTGGCTTTTGGCTTTCCGATGTTGGTACCGCTATTAGCGGCGACTATGTTGGGATTTATTGTTTTTCTTGGCTTGGGACCAGATTTTATGATCCAGCAAATGCTTGCTGGCATCAAACCCGCTGCGTTGATCGCTGTGCCTATGTTTATTCTCGCAGCAGAAATTATTACCCGAGGCGTGGCAGCAACGCGCTTGCTAGATGTCGCAATGGCGTTTGTTGGGCACGTTCGTGGCGGTCTGGCGATCACCTCATCGCTTAGCTGTGCGATGTTTGGTGCGGTATCGGGGTCTACACAAGCCACCGTTGTTTCTGTTGGCTCTATTATGCGACCGAAAATGTTGGAGTATGGTTACAAAGACAGTTTTGCTCTGGCTTTGATTATTAACGCCTCTGACTTAGCGCTCCTTATTCCACCGAGTATCGGTATGATCATCTATGGTGTGGTGTCTGGAACATCGGTTGCTGAGCTGTTTATTGCTGGTATTGGACCGGCGATCGTGATTTTATTGATGTTTTCTGCCTACTGTTATTTTTATGCAGGTAAAAGCTCTGTAGAAAATGCCCCGCGAGCCAGTTGGAAAGAACGTTGGACCACAATACGTAAAGCGGTTTTACCATTTGGTTTTCCGATCATTACTGTTGGCGGTATTTATGCTGGAGTATTTAGCCCTACCGAAGCGGCGTCGGTTTCGGTGTTGTACGCTGTGTTATTAGAAATGGTTATCTTCCGTAAAGTGAAATGGAAGGAGCTTGGCGAAATCGCGCTTTCTACGGGCATGGTTACCGCGGTGGTATTTATCTTAGTCGCAGCAGGGGCTGCTTTTTCTTGGGTAATTTCATTTGCCCAGATCCCGCAAGAATTGTTGGGTATGATCGGGATTAATGATCTTTCGCAGACCGAGTTACTGGTCGTTATTTCAATTGCGTTCTTTATTGGTTGTATGTTCGTTGATCCAATCGTAGTGATGCTGATTTTGATCCCTATCTTTGCACCTGTGATTAAGTCCTCTGGCATTGACCCAGTACTGGTCGGCACCATCGTGACATTGCAAGCTGCGATAGGTTCTGCAACACCGCCATTCGGTTGTGATATTTTTACCGCGATTGCCGTGTTTAAACGTCCTTATGTGGAAGTGATTCGCGGCACACCACCGTTTGTGTTCATCTTGCTTTTGGTCTCTGTGATGCTGATTTTCTTCCCTTCGATTTCACTTTTCTTACGTGATTTAGCGTTTCGATAGTATCGACTAAACGCTCAAAGCCGCTGAATATCGGCGGCTTTTTAATCTATGCTCTCAAACTGGTTCAACTTATTCTGTTCTCCAGTCTCCATTGGCTGGGCGACTTTCCTGTCCAACTGCGAAAGTGGCGGCTGAATACCGCAGTTTCTGCATAACCCAGTTGCAACGCGATATCGGTAATACTCTGAATATTCTCACTTAAACGCTGCTCGGCGAAATCCTGACGCACTTGCTGCAACAGCTGTCGATAACTCGTGCTCTGCTGCTTTAGCTTGCTTTGCAGCATTCTCGGATGCAGGTCTAATGCTCTTGCAACGCGCTCCACGCTGCATTCTCCCGTCGACAACAAACGACCAATCATATTCGCTGCTTGATCACTCAGATTGTTAGGATAGCGGGTTTGTAAATACTTGAGGTGCTGTTGAAAGTGGCGATCCAGTGCGTCTTCGTCTTGGTGGTTCTTAGCGTTAAGCAGACTCGCTTTAAGTAGGATACCGTCAAACTTATCACCGAAACGCAGTTTGTTCTGTTGGGCAAACTTGCTTTGCTCTACTTCCAAGGTTGCGTGTTGAGTCAAATGTAGCGCGAAGTGGCTTGCTTCAATATCGAGCAAACTGGCGATAAACATGGCTAAGTGTGACACACTTAGCTGCATCAACTGCGCAATACCGCGGTCACTATTCACATCAATATTGAGCGACAATCGTACCCAATCATCTTGTGGCGTCATGTTGAGAGTAACGCCTGACGAATGCAAATAGAGATAATCATTCACCCGCGCCAATGCATCACCGACCGTTTCAGCACGAGAAACCAGCATCGGCAAATCGCCTAAACTTTGCAGGTTTTGGCGCTCGGCGAGTAACGCACCAAACAACGGTTGCTTACAACGAGCAGCCGCTTCCTCCAGCAATTCAGCCAATCTTGGATAAGCGAGATACGTATCGGGATCGCGAAACTGCGCGGCAGACAGGCCAGCAGCGGCCATTATCTCTTGCGGGTTCTGACCTAATTCTGAAACCAAGCTATCAAATTTATCGGCAGCGCCACTTCGTACGATATACATGTCTCGATTTTTAAATGTTAACAGGTTGTAAATCGCAATATATCAAATTTACTTCGTAAAAGGTCAAGTGAGTGCCAGTGAGTTGATCTAAGTTACATTTCGATAACAACAACGCATGGATGAGAAGCTGTATGGAACTTATCAATAAAACTGCCATAGTGACTGGCGCTGCGGGTGGAATTGGGCAAGCTATTATTGCAAAGCTAAGAGAGCAAGGAGCCAAAGTGCTTGCTGTCGATATTTCAGAGCAATCACTGCAAATGTACGCAAGTTTTGGCTCTAAGCAGTTGGAAACCTTTGTTGCGGACGTCACCGATTACCAACAAGTCGAAGCCATGGTGAGGTACGCGGTCGAACAATTTGGCTCACTTGACATCATGGTCAACAATGCAGGTATCGGCGCACCGAAACCTCTGCTTGAACATGATCCTATCGCCGACTTTGAGCCTATCTCTAAAGTCAACCAAAACGGCGTTTACTATGGCATTCTCGCCGCTGGACGACAATTCCAAGCGCAAGGGACACCGGGCGTGATCCTTAATACCTCTTCCGTTTACGCCCAAATGGCCTCCGAGATGACGTTTACCTACAACGTCAGCAAAGCCGCAGTCGATATGATGACCAAATGCGCCGCTTTAGAGTTAGCGCCTCTGGATATTCGTGTGTGTGCCGTCGCTCCGGGACGCGTTGATACTCCGATGTTAAGGCAATACGAAGAGATCGGCTTGTGGAACCACATCCGCAAAGAACAGATGCGCCAAAACTTCACGCAACCAGAAGAGATTGCCAACGTGGTAGCGTTTCTTGTCAGCGAGAAAGCCAACTGTATCAACGGCTGCACCATCAGCGCATCTGACGGTTTCGAGAATTTTAAGTACCCGCTCATGGGATAGATGGAATAGGCGAGCACGCCAAATTACAGCAATAGTGAGGATGTAAGTTATGTCATTACCAGAAGTTATTCAGCATCAAGATTTCCTATTAACTCTTAATACTACTGAAGAGTCGATCATTAAAGACGCGCTACCGGGTGTTGATGTTTACCCGCTGTTTCTTGACCCAGAAAATGGTACGTGGGTGATTCGCGCCAAGTTCAAACCGGGTATCACTCTGCCTAAGCACTTCCATACTGGTGTGGTGCATTTCTATACACTGAGTGGCGCGTGGCACTACATCGAGTATCCAGACCAAGTCCAAACCGCTGGTAGCTACTTATATGAGCCGGGCGGTTCGATTCATACCTTTCACTGTCCAGAAGAGTCGGGTGGCGCAGATGGCTTTATGGTGATCCAAGGTGCGAACATTAACTTTGACGAAGAGGGTAACTTTATCAACATCATGGATGCAGGTTGGATTGAGCAAGTGGTGGTTGCCGCTGCCAAAGCGCAAGGCTTCACTGCGCGCTATATCAAACCGGGTGCGATTGCTGCCCTGAGTGATGAGCTAGCGGAGTAACCCCATGCAACAGATGAACAGTATCGTAATGCAGGATGGTAGTGTCCGCCTGAAGCAAGTCGAAATCCCCAAACCCGCAGCGGGACAAGTCTTGGTTCGTAGTCTCGCCTGTGGGATTTGTGGCTCCGACCTACACATTACTCGACACGCGGATGAGGTGTTTGATGTATTCCACCAGCTCGGGTTGATGCCTGATGAAGTAGGTGAGCACGCTCAAGTGATGTTGGGACATGAATTCTGTGCGGAAATTGTCGAATACGGTGCCGGTACGCAGCAAACGTTGCCTGTCGGTAGCCGAGTCACCTCTGTGCCGATGTTGCTCAGCCAAAATGGCGCAGGCGTTGGTGTTACTCCGGGTACTTACGGCGCTTACTCTGAGTATTTCCTACTTGATGAAGCGCTCCTACTGCCAGTGCCCGACGAAATACCGTCTGAAGCGGCAGCGTTAACCGAGCCGCTGGCGGTCGGTTTGCATGCGGTCAATCGCAGTGAAATCGAAACGGAAGATACAGCGCTGGTTGTCGGTTGCGGCCCTATAGGGCTGGCGGTGATTGCAGCGCTCAAACAACGCGGTGTGAGCAACATTCTTGCGGTCGATCTTCAGGAAGAGAAGCTGCAACTTGCCAGCGAGTTTGGCGCAAATCGATTGATCAACCCGACCAAGGAGGACGAGATCGCCGTCGGGGCACAGTATGGAATGAATTCACGTTTGGTCATCTATGAGTGTGTTGGCAAACATACTTTGATTGATGATTTCATGCGCCGTGCTCCTGCCCGATCTCGAATCGTTGTATCAGGCATTCATACGGCTCCAGCAACCATTAACTACGCGTACGCGACGGTAAAAGAGCTCGATTTGAGATTCTCTTACTACTACCAACCGCAAGAGTTTGAGCAATGCCTTCAAGCGATTGCCGAACACAAGTTGCCTTGGCAGAAAATGCTTACCGCCAAAGTGGGAATCGATGGTGTGGAAGATGCGTTTAGACAGTTAATGACGCCAAATGATCACATCAAAGTCGTTATCGAACCTTGGCGCAGCGGCGCGTTAGAAGTGATTTAACTCTTAGCCAGATTAAGCTAGCTAAAACCAATTCTAGTTTGGTGACAGCCCCAACCGTAGCAGCTAGGTTGGGGCTTTTTTTGTTAGGCCTGTTCTGCGTATTCCTGTTGCAGAGCAGGGTAATCGGTGTAGCCTCGTTCGTTTCCGCCAAACAACGTTGAGCCATCGAGTTCTGCCAACGGATGGTGATGTTGCAAGCGAGAGACTAAGTCTGGGTTTGCTACGAATGGTCGTCCGAATGCGACAAGATCCGCGTAGCCTTTCTCTAATACTTCGTTTGCTCGTTGAGGATCGTAGCGACCTGCAACAATAATAGCGTTGCGAAAGCGCTTTCTAAGTTCGACTCGAAACGCCTCAGGAATCGTTGGAGCATCGGCCCAATCGGCCTCGGACAAGTGTAAGTAGGCAATGTCGCGCTCCTGTAGTTGCTTTGATGCTTCTAAGATTGTTGGCACGATATCTGGGCAGTCCATATCTTTAAACGTAATGAATGGTGCCAATCTCACTCCAACTCGATGCGCACCAACAGCGGCGATAACTGCATCCACTACTTCGATAAGAAAACGGATACGATTTTCTCGTGGACCGCCGTAGTTGTCTGTTCGATGGTTTGAGTTGGTTCTTAAGAACTGATCGATCAGATACCCATTCCCGCCGTGGATTTCTACCCCATCAAAACCCGATTCAATGGCGCGTTTGGCTGCGTTCGCGAAATCACCGACAACTCGGTTGATGTCCGCTTGTGTCATGGCGCGTGGCTCAACACAATCGACCATATTGCCGTTGCCTTGTTCATCCGCAATCCAAACTTGCGTCTCTACCGGAGCGAGCGCAGATGGTGCGATAGGCTGTTCACCATTTTGGAATGTTGGGTGAGACACTCTGCCCACATGCCATAGCTGACAAAACATCGCTGCACCTTGTGATTTGACCGCTTGGGTCACTCCTTGCCAGCCCGCCACTTGCGCATCGGTGTAAACGCCAGGGGTGAACGAATAGCCTTGAGAATCGTCCGAAATTTGTGTGGCTTCGGAAATGATCAGCCCGGCAGAAGCGCGCTGTTGATAATACGTTGCCATCATCTCATTCGGGATGTTGCCCGGCTGAGTGGTGCGTGCGCGAGTCATTGGTGCCATGACAATACGGTTTTGTAGTGACAACGCTTTTAGTTGAGCTGGTTCAAACAGCTTATTTGTTCTTTGTTTCATGTTGCGCTCCTCAGATAAGTACTGGCACGTTGGTCGCTTTACGAGCGGTTGCCATCCAGTGAAGTACGGCTGGATCCCATTGCACTTCGGGCGCACTGAAAAAGCCGCGTAGAATGGAGAAAATAATGGCCTGATCAACCAGTGACGTTTGCTTTTCTGAACTTAGGTTGAGCAAGGATTTGGTTTGTTCTATCAAAGCGGCGACTTCTTTCGCAATCGCAGGTGTATCGTTAATCAAGGCTTCAAAATTTAATGCTTCGGTTTCTTTTTTTGCACGCCATGCTTGTTTAGCGGTTTCTGTTGCAAATTCCGGTAACGTCATGTTTGACCAACGCGGATACCCGACTTTTTGTAGCGGTAAAAACGCCTGTTTTTGCCAGTCTAAAACCGGTGCTGAGGGTTGGCTGCTTTCATTGGAAGATGCCAATTCAAGGAAGTAGTTGATGATGTCTAAGCTTTCCGCCATCGCTTCGCCATCGTCTTTGATCAAAAGAGGAACTTGTTTTGCGCCGATGAGGTTTGTGGTGGTGCTCTCGTCGTCATAAGCAATGTTGATGACGTCGAGCTGAATATTCAGCATGCCTGCAACAAAACGGACGCGGGCGCTAAAGGGGCAATGTTCATAAATGTACAGTTTCATTTTTTGTTTCCTATCTCTGGCTGGGCAGGGCGTGTTGTTGTGCGTTGAACAGTATTACGGCGTTTAACTTTGCCCTGTCACATAACGTTCTGGGTCTAAACAATGTCGATAGGGTCAGTATATGGATTCGACTTAATTTGATAATTGGGTAATATCTGAATTGATTATTCAGTTTTTCCAAATAATAAGGGCGCGAAGATGGATAAGTTTTCGGATATGACGTTGTTTGTCAGCATCGTTAAACATCAAGGTCTGGCGGCGGCGGGAAGGGAGTTAGGTTTGTCTCCGGCGACGGTAACGGCAAGGCTGCAAGCGATAGAAGAACGCTATGGCGTAAAGCTGCTCAACCGAAGCACACGCCATGTATCACTCACGGACGCAGGGGCAATGTACCATCAAGCTTGTCTGAACATCATTGATAGCGTGAAAGAGACGGAAAACTTACTTCAAACGGGTATTTCGGAAGTGCGCGGAACGTTGAAAATTTCAGCTCCACGAGATATTGGCAAACAAATTATTTCGCCGATGGTGTCGGCTTTTTCTGAGCAATATCCGGATGTGACGCCTTATCTTTATCTTAATGACAATTTGTCGAACTTGGCTGAATCGGGGCTCGATTTGGTGATTCGTTACGGCGAGTTAGCGGACAGCAATCTCATTTCGCGCAAGCTGGCGTCGAGTCAACGTGTGCTGTGCGCGTCACCTGATTATTTGTCGAAGCAAGGTGTCCCAAACTGTCCACAAGATCTCGCGGACCATCGCTGCTTAGCCATGGTCCGCAGCAATGAAGAATTAAAAACGTGGCACTTTAAAGATGAAGAATCTCACCAATCGATCACGGTCACGCCGAAGCGATTTTCTGATGATGGTGAAGTGATCCGACAATGGGCGTTGGACGGTGCGGGGATTGCGCTGAAATCGATTTTAGATATTCAGCAAGACCTCAAACAACAACGTTTAGTAACGGTTTTGGATGGGTATATGAAAAACTTCAGCGCCTTTTCGCAAGGCGCTGAAGCGGATCTGCATGTCATTTATCAGAGCCGCCAATATCAACCGAAAAGAGTTCGCCTGTTTTTGGACTTTCTAGTTGAGCAATTTAGCGCGCTGAGTGATACCAGCAATCAGATCTAGATGCGATTCCGAGGTTTCTCGGCGGTGGCGATAAATCCCGACGGTGCCAGGGTTTGGTTCGCTTTTCATGGTTAAGCATCGTAAGCCGAAGGATTCCAAATACGATTGCAGATGGCGGGTATAAGACATCACCGCGACGCTTTCTTTCAGTACATCAATACTGGCGAGCAGAGAATCCACTTCGTAAGTCGGTCTGTCATCCAGTTGCTGCCTTTCGCGTTCATTTTGCTTCGGGATTGGGTTATCGATGACGTGAGCGAATTTCTTAGCGTCATAAGTGACCGAAAGAGCGGGGTATTCGTGCAGCATCTCTTCGGTGACGGTTTTCCCTAGCAGTGGGTGGTTTGGGGAAACAAAATAGGCATCAACCGTTTGAAATAGCGGAATAAACGTAACATCGCATTTAGACGACAATCCGACAATCTCGTGGCCGATGAAGAATTCAATCTGTTCGTTGATTAATGAATCCATCAAGCCTAAGTGGTTGCCAAATTCGACGTGCGTAGATGCCGAAGGCTGCTTGGTCAGATGGTCATTGAGTGCTTGTTTGACGAACAGCGGCCACCACGCATCGCCAGTACCCATTTTAATTTTTCCGACTTGATACTGTTTCCGTTCATCAATGCTTTGCATCATTTGGTTGTATTCATGCTGCATCGCGTTGCTATGGCGATAGAGGATGCGTCCGTATTCGGTCAACACCATGCCATTAGGATGACGTTCAAACAGCGTTACGCCGAGATTCTCTTCCAGCTTCTTTAAATTGCTTGTTACCGTTGGCTGGCTTAACCCTGCCATTCTTGCCGCAGCACTGATGCTTTGGCAGCGTGCAACCAGTAAAAATTGCTGCAGAGATTTGTCCATTTTCTTTCCCCTCTAAGAACGAGGGGTATTTTGCACAATTTCATTTATAAATCACAAATCTGTAATCTCATTTGATTGAAATTATGCGCATTTCATAGATCTACATCACTGTTGGGGTTTGACGTATAGATGTTATCTATAGCTCGCTCCTGACTTCCTATTTTCCCCTCAAAAAGGTGTTCTTTAGACTGTCGCCAAAACAACAATCTAAGGGATGAACATGAAACCGAGTTTTATTGCGCTTGCTGTCGCGTCTTGTATTGGTCTTGCTGGATGTGGGTCAGATTCTTCTGATGCGCCTGTGCCGGTCGACAAACCAATTATTTCAGCCGACTTATATTTACGTGGTTTAAATGGGGATTGGGGCACGGCAGAGCATGCCAAGCTAAACTATTTGGGTAATAACGAGTACGAAACCGTACTGCGCGTCGCTCGAGGTAGCAATCAGTTCAAGATTGCTGATCCGGGTTGGCAGATCCAATACACCTATTTTGAGGAGCCCGCGGCGTTCGATAAAGCTCAAGAGTACCTGCCAAAACCAGACACGAATGAAGCGTGTATGAACGATGATTGCAACTCTGAGATCACGTTTGAAGACAAAGGGTATTACAAGTTTTCTGTGAGCTTTGCCGATGAAAGCCGCGCGACAATGACTGTGACGAAAGCAACGCAAGAAGAAGCGGAAAAATACTACTCTGATGCGATTCTCGACCCTGCAATGGTGCATGAAGGGCATCAGAATAAAGAAGTGAAACTGTTCGCCAATTACGATGACTCGAGTGATACCGTGATTTTTTCGGTGAAAGATCCTAAAGCTGAACTGCGTGAATTTGGTATTTCAACGACGACAGAATTGCGTGATGCGCTCGACCAAGGCTTAGTGATTAATGAACAAACAGGGCCGCGAGTGGTGTCGGGCGATGTCGCGTTTGATGCGTTGTTTGCGTTGACGATGAAAGAGCTAGACCAGCTTGCCGTTTCTGAAATCAAAGACGGCAATTACAACTACAACAACCCAATCAAAGCGGAAGTTTTTGAGACGGGCGCGAAGTGGCATTACGTATGGACGCGTGATTTGGCGTACGCAGCAGACCTTTCGCTTGCATTGATGAATCCAACTCGCGTGCAAAATGGTTTGAATTTCAAATTGTCCGCTTTCCGCGATACGACCGATCAGCAATACGATGGCGAGCAGATTGTGCAAGATACGGGCACTGGCGGCAGCTGGCCAATTAGTACCGACCGCACGACTTGGGCGCTTGGTGCAGAACGCTTACTTTCGGCATTGGATGGGGAAGAGTACAACCAGTTTGCTGAGCGCGCATATAAAGCTATCAGTAATACACTTGAAGCCGATCGCCTGGCGGCTTTTGATGCGAAATCTGGTTTATACACTGGTGAGCAATCATTCCTTGATTGGCGTGAGCAAACGTATTCAACGTGGACGCCAAACGATGTCAATGCGATTGGTAGCAGCAAAGCGTTATCGACAAACGTGGTTCACTACCGCGCGATTCAGCTCGCGGCTAAGTTGGCAGAGAAGTACGATTCAACCAACGCGGTCAAATACACCGAGTGGGCTGAGAAGTTAAAAACCGCTATCAACGAGCAGTTTTGGAATGCCGAACGCGGTATGTACGTAAGTTATTTGTTTGATAATGGCAAAGACATCGCGGTCGACAAATACGATATGTTGGGCGAATCACTTGCGATCATCAGTGGTGTGGCAAGCGATGCACAGGCGAAACAAATCATGGCCAATTACCCACACAGTGAGTTTGGCGTGCCGGTTTACTTCCCTCAACAACCGGACGTGCCTGTGTACCATAACCGCGCAATTTGGCCATTTGTTACCGCGTACAGCTTGCGCGCCGCGCATCAAACACAAAACGTGGCAGCAGCGAACAATGCCATTCAATCGTTGGTTCGTGGTACAGCAACCAATTTATCCAACATGGAAAACTTAGAGTGGCTTTCTGGTAAGTCATTCATCATCCATAGTGATCATGGCGAAGATCCGAGCTTGGATGGCCCAGTGATTAACTCTCAGCGTCAGCTTTGGTCTGTGGGTGGCTACTTGAACATGGTGGTAGAGACCCTATTCGGCATCCATACCGAAACAGGTAAGTTGGAAGTGAAGCCATTTATCACAAGTTGGGTGCGCAATAAGTTGTTGGCTCAGTCTGAACAAATCACGTTGGAAAACTTTGCCTTTAAAGGAAATAACTATTCGGTAACCATTGATTTGCCTGAAGTAAGCAAAGATGAAACAGGTTACTACCCAGTTGAAAATGTCACGATGGACGAAGAGGGGCATTTCCACGTGACACTGGGCGCGCTTGTGAATGTAGATAGCAGCATTACTTTAGTTTCTGGGGTGAAACCGTATGTGAGTGAAGACAGTCGCGTTTATTCTCCGCAAGAGCCAACATTGGTGGTAAAAAGCGTTGATAATTCGGTTTCGATTGACGTGACGAGCAAGTACAACGTGAACTTGTATCGCAATGGCGAGCTGATTCAAAAGAACGTGATTGCTCAATCTTATTCCGATACGCCAACAGGTTTTGCTTGTTATTTGGCTGAAAGCATTAACGATAAAGGCTTCCGTTCTAACCCAAGCCAACCGGTTTGTGTCGGTGAAGAGATCCGCATCAAACTTGATGGCGAATATCAGCCACTCAAAGACAATGTCTCAGTGGTTACGGTGAGCAAAGACAGTGGCCTCGTAAAAGGTGCAGAGTCGTTTACAGCTCCTGTAACGGGCACTTACCAGTTCGATGCTTGGTACAACAATAACCTAGGACAACTTAATACCGGCATCACGAACACCGTGAAATTGTTAGAGGTATTGGATGATGCAGGCAAAGTGGTTGGTCAAGGTTATTTGCAGATGGGCCATATTGGTGAAAACCAAGGTATGCGTTACTCAACGCCAATTGAAGTGGCGTTGGAGCAGGGGAAAACCTATCAGATCGCGCTGAAGGATCACTTCAATATGAGTTACCTCACATCGAATGAAACCTACATCTACGCTGGTGGTATTGAGGGTGAAAAGAACGAAGCGCAAATCGCAGATATTCGAATCACACCTATAATGTAGGCTGTTTTAATAAAGCTGTGTTCTAAAAAACTGTGTTCTAAGAAAAACAAAGCCGCTGAGATTATCAGCGGCTTTGTTGTATTTGCTATCGGGGCCGTTTACAGATTAGTTTGCCGCCTGCGGACGAGGTTTACGGCGCTGACCTGATGGTTTGTTTCCTGCAGGCTTAGTATTGTTTGGCTTGCGGTTACCAGACGGTTTACCAGCGTTGCCACTCATATTACCGTTTGGTTTATTTCCACTCGGTTTATTGCCATTTGGCTTGCTGTTTGCGCGACCTTGGCCTTCACGGTTGCCTTTAGGCTTACCCGCACCGCCTTGGTTGGTGCTGTTTTTGTTGCCGTTGTTACCACCCTTGAAGCGACGTTTAGGTTTGTTTGCACCATTGCCTGCTTTCTTTTCGGTTACTGGGGCGTTTTCACTTGCAGCATTTGGTGCTTTTGGTTTTTTCGGCTTCTTAGGTTTTTTCGGTTTGATTGGGCGAGTATCCAGTTTAGATTCTGGCACCACATTGGTTGGCGCAAAACCTTCCAACTCTTTACGTGGTAGTACTTCTTGAATCAAACGTTCAATCGCAAACAGCTCAGATGCTTCTAGCGCACACACGAGTGAAATCGCTTTACCTACTTCGCCCGCGCGGCCAGTACGACCAATACGGTGAACGTAGTCTTCTGCCACTTTAGGTAGCTCAAAGTTCACCACTTGCGGTAATTGAGGAATATCGATACCGCGCGCAGCAATGTCCGTCGCGACCAACACACGAATTTCACCCGATTTAAAATCCGCCAGTGCTTTGGTACGCGCGCCTTGGCTCTTGTTGCCGTGGATGGCAGCAGCCGGTAGGTTTTGTTCGATCAGGAACTTCGCCAGACGGTTTGCGCCGTGTTTCGTTTTCGTAAACACCAGCACTTGCTTCCAATCGCCGTCTTTGATCAGTTTAACCAACATCGGTGCTTTCTTCTTCACGTCTGCTGGGTAGATGCTTTGCTCAACCGTTCTCGCCGTCGAATTTGCCGGGTTAACGGAAATCTCAACCGGGTTGTTCACCAAGCCTTTCGCAAGGTCGCGGATTTCATCCGAGAAAGTCGCCGAGAAAAGTAGGTTCTGACGCTGTTTTGGTAGCAGGGCTAGGATTTTGCGAATATCGCGGATAAAGCCCATATCCAGCATGCGGTCTGCTTCGTCCAGTACTAGCACTTCCAGTTGGTCGAATTTGACCGCATTTTGGTTGTACAAATCCATCAGGCGGCCTGGTGTCGCGACCAACACATCCGCACCTTTGCGAAGACGCTGCATTTGCGGGTTGATCTTCACACCACCAAAAACAACTGCACTGCTTAGTGGAAGGTGACGGCTGTACATAAACACGTTTTCTTGCACCTGAGCCGCAAGCTCACGTGTTGGCGTTAGGATAAGTGCACGAACTTGGTTAGCACGAACGCGAGGGCCGTTCGATAAACGCTCAAGAATCGGTAGCGTAAAGCCTGCAGTTTTACCTGTACCAGTCTGCGCTGCTGCCATTACGTCTTTCCCTTCCAAAATAGCAGGAATTGCTCTTGCCTGAATTGGCGAAGGGGTGTCGTAGCCTTTTTCTTGAATAGCTTTAAGGATTGGAGCAGATAGACCTAACGAGGTAAAACCCATATGTATGATTCTCAATTGTAGAGTTAGATAACAACGCGCCGAAAACAAATCGGTACGAAAAGTGCGACATTCTGAGGCTTTTACGCGCAGGCTTCAACTAATTCCGTCATAGATAAATATTTGAACTGGATCTCATTTCTTTTTGGCAGGCAAAACTGATAACTGGTTTGATCGATGGAATGGTTTTACGTTGGCGATGCCCATTCTTACATCGCTATCACGGCATGCAGTTTGAGTTTATCGAATGCTTTTCGGAGCAAGGGGGAGGCTTGATCCTTTCATTACTCCGCTTTTGCATGCGTTAAAAACGCACTCGTCAATTGCTGAAAGAGCGAATCTACCGATGGGCGGTCGGATATATGATTGAAGAGCGGTGTGTGGACATCACCACGAATATCATCGTTGTAACCGCAAAGTTGATTACACAATTTTACCGGTGCGACAATCTTTTCAACGTCGGCATCAATCAGAATGCATGCTTGTGATAACACCACTTGTCCACCGCCTTTTTTCAGTAAAACGCGCTGCGCGGTTCCCACGACTTTTTGACCACCAATATTGAGGTTGTACTCGCCATCACAGTAGGAATAAGGCGTAGCATGGACATCTACTTTCACGCCCTGCTGCTCAAAGAAAACTGTCAAAATTGCACACAAATCGAGATACGCTTTCTTGATGTCGTAAGGCTCACCGTCTGGCCAGTGATAGATGTGGGATAGATTAATAATACCCGGTACTTGAGGGACGGGGGCACCGCCAGTTTTACGAGAAAAGAGTTTCCAGCCAGACGCATTTAACGCATGTTCTAACTCGTTAGAAATAGGCCACTTTTTACCTGCGGGAAGCACGAGCGTCGGGCTTTTTACTTGCCAAAGTAATAGCACTTGCGAGAGTTGGTTGGACTGAACTTGTTTAATGAGCTCATCTTCTTTTTCAAATGCATCAGCGACTTCCGTAGCCGTATAGCGAATTAGCTTATTTTTAGAAACCAAACTCTATCCCTCATCCGTATATTATCGCTACTGTTTTATCTTAGATGCCATGTGATTACTAGCGGTATACGCTGCCTTTAGAGTTTTCTTCGCTTCCATTATTTCTATTTAAAGGGGCGATAGAAATATTTTGTTGGTCATCACATAAGCAATTCATAAAATCCGCCATCTAAATAATTTTTAGGCGATATGACTATGAAAAAGCGAGTGATGTGTCTTGCGTTAGCGGCATCATTGACGGGATGTGTGACGTTCCCGACCCAAGAATCTGAGCAAGTCCAAGTGCTTTGGGACAACGTGAATGCGATTGAAAACTGCGAGCTAATGGGAACGGTAATTGGCTCGGAAGGGCACTTTTATGATTATTGGCTGCACGCAGATAAAGACATGGTCTGGGGTACGTTAAACCAAATGCGCATCAAAGCGGCAGATTTAGGCGCAGATACATTGTATTTATATGAGCCGTTGGACTTCTCCACATCGGTTACCATGTTTGCCAATGCTTATAAGTGCAAACAGCCATAATTTTACTTTTCCGAAAGCAAAGACAGGCGAAATGTGCCTGTCTTTGAGCTTGCTGCCAAACAACAAGTTTACGTCTGTGCGCGTTATGATGAGCGCTTTTCAGTTAATTTACGTTCGCTGTAGCCACTGCCGTCGTGTCAGAAAACGACAGAGTGAAGTCCTGTTCGGTATTTAATACTTTTGCCGGGAACTCCAAGCTTAACCGTGTGTGTGGTGCGACTTCTGAAGCGATACTGGTGACGAATTTTCGGGTTTCACCCGGAGAGATTGACAAGTTGTTTCCCCCTCGTGATGAGAGCTCTGCGATTCCCATGGTTTCAAGCGTATTACCCGCAGTATCTGCTAAGTTCAACAAAGACTCCGATTTATACACTAGCTCTCCGCTTTCGGTGCGATAGGCATTAAACGTGTTGAAGTTTGGCTGTAATGAACCTTGTGAACCGACGTTAGTGACGGAAAACGTCACATTAGAGCCATCAAAATTCTCGACTTTCACCAACACGTTACCGTCTTGGTAACGTGCTGCTGCGGCAGCACTGGCTTGCTGTTTCTGTCTCTGTTGTTCTTTCTCGATGTTGCTTAACTGTTCTTGCTCGCTAGCAATTCTATTTTCTGCCATGGCGTAAGATTGATCCACCATTGCTAACAAAGCGGGGATTGAATACAACGTGAGACCTTCCAAATGGTCAAAGTCGATTTTGGCATGCTGAGTAAGTTCGTGGTTCGAGAACTGGCAGTAACCATCAATCAAGCTAACAAATGCGACTTCAAAAGTACCTTGTAATCGGCTCACTTCCTGTGCGGCTTTTTCTAAATCTGAGCGTACTTTTCTGATCTCTTCCAATGTCTTTTGTGGCAAACGTCCATTGGGTGACACGTCGTTGGAAACCGAGACCAGTGCTTCGGTCACAAATGGATTGTTTTCGGCTGGAATCACCGTGGTGATGCGGTTGGATTTAGTGATGTCTTCGCCCAGTAAAACCATCATTTTTTGCGATACGGCAGTTGTGTTGCCCGCTAAAACATCACTACAGTTTGGAGACGTACTCGCATACGCGGCGAATGCGGTAAAAAGTGAAAAGATAACGGACCAGCCAGTGGCGACGAGTCCTGTCGTGGTTCGAGTGTTCATCCTGATAACCCCTCTGTCATTTGGTGCGATTCACTGACGTAATTGCCAATCAAAAGACTGGCTCGCGACATTCAGAATGGTTCTGGTCAATCCTTCGTAGTGGGTATGCCCGCAGATGCTTTCTAGTCGTTTACTCAATCGCTAAGCCACGACTGAGTAAAGTGTCTGAAATTGAGAACATTAATGCTGCGAAGTTGATGTCTTTTGTTTGAAAGATAGACGTAACTTTTCTAACCATCAAATACGTGATTAGGTTCTCATTTTTATATGAGTGAGAGGATCAAGAGAAAACAGGCACTTACTGTAGAGAGTTGATTTGAGAGAAAAATATAAAATTTTTTGGGGAACTTTTTTGATGCTGCCTTTGAGACTTTTTCGAATCTCAAAGGCAGATTATAACGTATGCGCTCAATTACAAAGCGTTGAGTACATCCGCAAGTCGAGTGACAGCAGTCGTCAGCTCTTCTGGTGTGGCATTGGTAAAGTTAAGACGCAGAGCGGCTTTTACCTTTGAACCTTCCGGATAAAATACCGGGCTTGGCACCACAGCAACCCAGTTTGCAAGAAGGGTCTTCGCAAGTTCGAAGGTGTCGCATTCTGGAATTTCTACCCAGACAAACATGCCACCATCGACAGGTTTGAGTACGCAACTTTCTGGCAGCTGTTTTTGCAACTCAGTAAACATGACATCGTAACGCGATTTGTAAAGCGCACAGATGGTTGAAATGTGCGTTTCGAAGTTGTCATGTTGCAGTAGACCATGCAGCAAAGCTTGCATAGGAATACTAGAGTGCAGATCGGCACCTTGTTTGATTTTGATGAGTGGCTCAAGGTAACTACGTTTTCCGGTTACCACACCAATACGCAAGCCTGGTGAGGCGATTTTGGAGAATGAACGCAATACGATGGAGTGCTGCGGGCAGAAATCCGAAACCAGCGGCAGTGCTTCACCAGAAAAACGCAGCTCGCGGTATGGTGCGTCTTCAATGAATGCAACGTCGTATTGGATACAAAGCTCGGCAACTTTTTGGCGAGTCTCTAGCGCCCAGCATACGCCCGTTGGGTTATGGAAATCTGGTACTGCATAGAACATTTTTGGTTGCTGCGTGGCAAAGCATTGCTCGAGTTCTTCAAGGTTTGGACCACACTCGGTTTGCGAAACGGTCACGATATTGGCTTGCACTAAACCAAATACCTGCATGGCTCCAAGGTAGCTTGGCGCTTCCATCACCACTTTATCGCCCGGATTCACGTACGCACGCGCAATCAAATCTAGCCCTTGCTGAGAACCCGTTGTGATCATCGCCAAATGAGATTCTGGTAGCTGATAATAATCGGTCAAAAAGTTAAGTAGCGGTGCGTAGCCTGCTGTTGCGCAGTATTGAAACACCTCTGGCATGTTCGCGAGGTTTTCGAGCGTCGGTTTCATCAAGTCGATCGGGAAGGTTTTTTCATCCGGTAAGCCACCCGCAAGAGAAATGACGTTCTTATCGCTCGCTGCTGCGAGGATCTCTCGAATGTAGGATGACTTAGTTTGTTGTAATGACTGTGCTATTTCCATGTGCTGTGCTTCTCGTAATTGTCTTTTTTTATGTCAGAAATAGTATAGGTAAATTGCCAAGCTTGGTGTGTCCATTTATGCTGTTAAATATGTCCATTTATGCTATTTGAGCGAAAGTTTACTCCGTGAGCCATCAACAAGTTTCCAGAATCAATGACGTGCTGTTTTACATTCACCAGGACATTAGCAGAGATTTATCGGCTAAAGAGCTAGCGGACGTAGCAGCCTATTCTGAACAACACTTCCATCGTATTTTTAAAGATGTCGTAGGGGAGTCCATCCATCAATATATCCGCCGCACAAGAATGGAATACGCCGCCAATCAACTGATGTTTGATACCAGCTCATCGGTATTAGACATTGCTAACAAGTGCGGCTTTAGCTCGGTATCTTCTTTTAGCCGAGCGTTTAAAGCGACGTTCGCTATGTCTCCTGGTGCGTGGCGAAAGCATGATTTACAAGTCGCAGAAAAACCGTATTTGAAGGATCCGGAAGTGGCTGCGGGTTATCATCGGGTTGCGAAACGCGAGTTGCCAGAACCTAAAATTATGGAGGTCCCACAACGCTTTGCGGCGTATGTTCGACATGAGGGCTATAACCGTTCCATTCGCAATGCGTGGCTGATTTTGAAAGCGTGGGCAAGTTCTGAGAATCGGGACTTTTCGGTTCAATACGGCTTGCATCACTCCAATCCTGCTTGGGTCGAACTCGACAAGTGTCGTTATGTGGCTTGTATGGCAATTGATACGCCGCTCAAAGTGCGCGGCGTCGTGAATCAAATGACCATCCCAGGCGGTTTACATGCCGTCTTTCGCTTAACGGGCGTATATGGTGAGCTTCTTCCTCAACTGAGTATGGTACTAGAGAAGTGGTTGCCTAACTCTGGCTTTAAACAGCGTTCTACACCCGCTTACGTCCATTATCATAAAAATCATTTTCTCAGCCATGATGAGGCGTTTGAGCTGGATTTCTATCTGCCCATTAGCTTCTTCTAAGGATGAAAACGAACGTATTATTTTGTGAATCGATTTGTGGTGAGCAAAGAGCTGACCAAGAACGCCATGAAGAAAAGGCAGAGCTTGTGCTGACTCTGCCATTTCTAGGGGATCTTAAAAGTTTGCGTCTGTATCAGTACCAACGGATACGTTAAGTCCGCTAGTTGATTGATAAATGCTGAAATTTTCGCCAGCGACAATACCTTCTTCAGAATCGTCATTTGCCGTACAGGTATAACCGACCGAGTAAGTACCAGGTTCTACAAAACCGAATTCGTACTCGTAATTTGCATCATCAACATCTTGAACTACGTTCGCTGCTGCGATTGGCATTGCTTGGCCTTCTGCGCCGGCAAATGGCCCCATGTTTTCTTCAGCGATATTTCCTTGATATAAGTAGACCGCGTGCGCATATCCGTTTGCACTTGGGGTATCCGTTTCGCAGCTTTGATAGGTCAATGTTGCGACATCACCCTGAATCTCCCCCGTTGTAACCGTGTTAATTAAAGTGACGGAGGTGCGTTGAATGCTGTAGCCTTCGTTTTGGCCTGTTCCGTCTTTTAAGCCACGGCGCAGATCAAATTCAACTACGAACTCATTATTGTCAGGGTTGACTGCAAAGGTGTTGTTAAAGAACAGTACTCCAGAATCAGGATCCTTTCCGACACCTTGTGGGCAAGCCCCATCACCTTTGACGGTCAGTGGGATTTGATTTCCTGTCGCTTCGTCAATCACATACGATGGGTAGTTTGGATGATCGCCATCATTAGCAAACACGCAGAGTTTATAATTACCAGTTGGTATCAGTTCATCATCCACCAATTCTTGTGCGTCACTGCCTTGGAAGTTGAGTAAGTTAACACTTAGGGGGAGTGGATCTTCACCATCGGGAAGGGGGTTACCATCTTCGTCGACCAAATTGCCTTCTTCGTTTGTTTTATACACATCGAATACTTGTGGTGTGCCACCATCCAGAGGAAGAAATGCAACTTTGTTATATGTGATCACCACTTCTGATACGTCATCAATAGGGGCATCTGATACGGACAAAGTAACAGGAGTCATTGTACTGACAGAGTCACTGTCTGAATTACAGCCAATAAGTGCAACGGCTATTGATGCACTGATTAGGCCAATTTTCATGCTGTTCATTAGATGTACCTTTTTATGAGAAGTGTATTAAATGTAGCCGATTATTGGCAAAGTACAGAATAACAACGAGCGGAGTTACCGGGTCGAAAACAGTGACGAACCATCATTAAGACGTTCAGTAAAAGTGTGCTCAAATCGACGATATTGTGCTCAATGAAGTGCTATGGTTAAGAATGTGTCGCTCAAAAAATGAGCGGAGATATACATCAATAACTCTAGCCAAGAGGTCTCTATGTTAGGTGAAAATCACTCATTAACTCATGAATTCCCAGAACATTTGGATACCATTACTCAGCTTGCCGAAAACGATGCATCATTTGCTGAAACCGTTAAAAACTACAATGCTTTAGATAAGGAAATCCGCGTACTAGAACTGCAAGGAAGCCCGATTGATGATCACGAAATGAACGTGTTAAAACATAATCGAGCTGAGCTCAAAGATTGGCTCCACTTGAGAATTATGGGCTCTTAGCGACGCAATGATCATCGGCTCGTAATCTACGAGCCGATTTTAGTTTCAAGGGACGATGCCAAGTATTCCAACATTAGGATTGCTGAGCAGGAGCTTGGAGTGGCAGGTGGCCTGTTTTTACCCAAATGACCGTTTCTTGCTCTACAAAAGGAAAGTGCTCACTCATATGTGGACTGCGTATCCAAGAGTAGGGAGGATAGGTTCCTAGCTCGTCTTTAAATTCCCCCGATAACACAAAAATTTCTTCACCACCAAAGTGACGGTGTGCTTGAAACTTCTCGCCTTTCGGCCATTTAACCAATGCGACATGTTCATGCTGAAAATCATGCAATGGCATGACTTTCAGCCCACCGATGCCAGGTAACCAATTCGCTTCGTTCGTGTTGATGCGAACTGTTTCAAGATCATCAGAATTGAATTGATTTAGTTTAACTAAAATCACACAGCCTTCTTTGCTATAGGGCGCATGTTGACTTCCAGGAGGGTTACGCAAGTAGGTTCCAGCAGGGTAGTCACCATCTTCGTCAGAGAACACTCCTTCGAGCACTAATATTTCTTCTCCGTGAGGATGAGGATGAGTCGAAAAGTGCGAGTTTGGCTCATACTTCACTACGCTGGTGGTGTGCCCTGATTCTTTGGCTTCTCTTTCCAAAGGTTTACGCCACACGCCTTTGGAAGGGCTGGCGATCCACTCCTGTTCACCTGTTTCTATCACGATTCTTTTCGAGAAATCCATATTCAACATACTGAAATTCCTTTACTTATCTAATGATTGACTCTCAATAGTATACGTATAAAAAACATCAATTGATTCACTTGTTGATAGTCAAAATCAGGGATTGAATACGAGCTAGCAGTCGGAACCGAGTTAAATTTCTGCTTGTGTAATGATAATTGTTATATTATAACACCACCAAATTGAATGTTATAACATAACAAAAGGAAAAAGTAGTGAATAAGAAATTGGTTTCTCTCGCGATCGGTAGCATTTTTGCGTCCCCTGTTTTTGCCGATACATTATCGAACCCACAGATTGGTGTTGTTGTTGATGGCTACTACCAAGATGGTCAACGTCATAATTCCGATCGCGAAGAAGGTTTTGGTCTAGGCCATACGGAATTGAACTTATCATCAAATATTGACGACAAGTTTCACGGTGCGTTGACCGCTGTTCTTGAAAGTCATGGCGATGAGACAGAATTAGAGCTTGAAGAAGCATTCATCGAAACTTTGGCATTGCCATACGGTGTAAACGTGCGCGCGGGCCGATTCCTATCTGACTTCGGTTACCTCAACAATCAACACATGCACACTGACAGTTTCGTTGAACGCCCAATTGCTTACCGTACTTTCCTTGGTTCGCATTACTATGATGACGGTGTACGCGCAAACATCGTTCTGCCAACCGATCTTTACGTGAAGTTTGGTGTAGAAGCATTAAGCGGCAACAAGATGTCTTCTGTTGAAGATGGCTCTAAAGTTGGTGTTTACACGACAACGATGAAGCTTGGTAATGATTTCTCTGAATCTTCAAGTTGGCAGTTTGGTTTAAGTTACCTGCGTAACGAAAATGGCAAAGTTAAAGAATTCGAAGATCACGACCATGGTCACGAAGAAGAACATGACCACAGCCACGCTGCGGCTGTAACGGGTGCGAACCTATACGGCGCAGATTTTGTGTGGAAGTGGGCACCAGATGGTAACTACAAGTACAGCAACTTCACGCTATCTGCGGAATACATGTTGTTAGACGGTGTAGTAGACAGCAAATACAAGAACGATGCAGAGTCACCAGACAACTTAAGCGCATACTATGTTTCGGGCGTTTACCGCTTCAACCCAAGTTGGTCTGCGGGCCTACGTTACGGCGAAGCAGAAAGTTATGATGGCCACGCACACGGCGATCACATGCATTTCACAGCACTGAATGATAAAGAGATGGATGCGATGATCGCATGGGATTCTTCTCATTTCGGTACGATCCGTGCGCAATTCACTCGCATTGATAACCAAGACAGTGAAACAGACAACGTGTTTACTCTGCAATACGTAATGACATTTGGAGCGCACGGTGCACATGCGTTCTAAACTTGCGATAAGTAAATGCAGTTTAGTGATGATGGCGGCGGGATCTGCCATCATCTCTTCGCCTGCTTTAGCTCTCAACATTTTCGTTTGTGAGCCTGAATGGAAAGCTTTTCTTGAAAGTCATGCCCCAAACGCCACCATTTACTCAGCAACCACGGCTAAGCAAGATCCGCATTATGTTCAAGCTCGTCCGTCTTTAATTGCCAAGATGCGCCAAGCTGACATGGCGATGTGCTCTGGCGCTGAGTTGGAGGTAGGTTGGTTGCCGATGCTTCAAAATCGAAGTGGCAATAGTGCCGTTCAAAATGGTGCTCAAAGCATGATTTATGCGACCGATTTCGTGCGTATGTTGGACTCTCATGATCATGTTGACCGCAGCATGGGGGACATTCATGCGCACGGAAACCCACATGTTCAATTTGCGGCAAATGACATGATTCCGTTGTCTCGCAAAGTAACGGAGCGCTTAAAAGCGATTGATCCCGACAACGCACAAAGTTACCAAGTGAATGGTATGAAGTTTCGCGCGAAGTGGCAAAACAAGCTCAATGAATGGGAACAAAAAGCTCAACCATTACAGGGGAAACGGGTCGTTGGATATCACTCCACTTACCGATACCTATTTGATTGGCTAGGTATGGTTCAAGTCGCGGATCTTGAACCGAAACCGGGGATATCGCCAACGACCTCACATCTGCAATCTTTAACTCAATTGGATGCCAAACAGTTTGACGCTATTGTGTTTTCATCTCATCAAGATCAACGTCCGGCGATGTGGTTACAGCAACAAACGGATAAGCCTGTAGCGCAGTTACCTTTGACGGTCTCAAAACAGCAAAGTTTAGATGATCTCTATGATGAGGTGATCACTGATCTGCTCGCCACGTTGGTATCACCCAGTTCAGTGAAATTTTAATTATGGGTGAATACCTTTGGTTAGCGCCAGCGGTTTTGTGTGGCTTAATTGCGTTAGTTGGCAACATCGTTCTGGGGCAACAAGTCTTACAGCGGCAGATCATTTTTATCGATCTGGCGGTTGCTCAGGTCGCAGCATTGGGAGCAGCGCTAAGTCACTATTGGCTGAACTCTTCTTCTTGGTATGCTGGTTCTCCTTGGCTATCCGAATCATGGCTTGGCAGCATGCTTGGTCCTTGGATGATGTCTTTGGTGCTTTGTGGTGTTATTGCTGCGCTTGAAAAGCGTAACCATCCTCACCTAGAACCGATGATCGGCAGCTTGTTTGTTGTGTCTGCTTCATTGGCAGTATTACTGGTTAGCAAAGACCCACACGGTGCAGATTTTATTCAAGGGATCTTGAATGGTCAGCTACTGTGGTCAACATGGCAGGATGTTTGGCCTTTGGCTGCAATTACGGGGGCAATGTTGTTGCTGCTAACGCTGAAACCGGAGTTTATGCATGGTAGCGGTTTTTACCTCATCTTCGCTATTTTGATGCCTATCACCGTCAAACTGACAGGAATTTACTTGGAGTTTGCCTTGCTTGTGATTCCAGCTTTGTGCGCCGCAAGTCTTAAAGGTAGACGTTTTTTAATCGCCAGTTTAGGTATCGGAACAATTGGTATTCTGCTGGGGATAGCAGCTTCTGCAAAGTATGATTTACCGAGCGGTGCGACGATTGTTATTACGTTGTTTATCACCGGAGTGATATTTAACCTGCTCCCACCGTTCAAAAGGCTCGTCTTGTTAGAGGCAAAGCATTAACACGGCATTTACTCAAAAGCACCACTGGCATTGTTGGTGCTTTTTTCTTCAAAGGCTTAGGGCTCTCCGTCGTATTTCTATCTTGATTCTAGGAATAATACGGGCTGAAACATCATCAAGTTGTCTTGATTCATTCACACCCTACTTCCAGAATATTCCTATAGTTTCATTATCTAAATAAACCCCTTTGCGTATGAGAAGCACAAAGCCACATAACGATAAGCGCTTAGGAGCAAGCAAGATTTGTACTCTCAACATTTAAGGAAGACCAAGATGAAAGACGAAAAAGTCGCCGTCGTTACAGGGGCTGCTCGCGGTATAGGGCAGGCCATTTGCGAACAATTACTCGAAGATGGATTCCACGTCGTGGGGCTAGATATCTCGCCTGTGGAGTGGAGTCAGTCGCCAAACCTTTCAAGTTATCAAGTGAATCTCTGTGAGGCCGCAGCGGTAAGTGAAGTGGTCGACAGCATCGTCGCGAAACATCAACGCATTGATGTTCTGGTCAACAACGCCGGGATAACGAGAGATGCACTGCTGCCAGACATGTTAGAGCAAGACTGGGACAGCGTTATCGACGTGAACCTAAAGGCGGTGTTTTTACTCACCCAGCGCGTTGCACCTGTCATGCTAGAGCAAGGCGCAGGCAGTATTGTCAGTATTTCGTCTATCGTGGGAACGGATGGCAATATTGGTCAAAGTAATTATGGCGCGAGTAAAGGTGGCGTGATAGCGATGAGCAAAGGCTGGGCGAAAGAGTTCGCAAGAAAAGGCGCTCAAATCCGAGTCAACTGTGTTGCTCCAGGTTTTATCGCTACCGACATGACAAAGAGCTTGCCTGAAAAAGTCATTCAAATGATGGAAAGTAAAACGCCTCTGGGACGCATGGGCTCGGCGCAAGACATTGCCAATGGCGTTGCGTTTCTAGCGTCTGATAAAAGTGCGTTTATAACCGGACAAGTGCTCAAGATTGATGGTGGGTTGGTGTTATAGCTCGCTAATCAAAATCTCAAATAACAAACGCCCTTTACTTATGTGAAGGGCGTTTTTGTTTGGGGAACGTTAATTGAGCTGCTGGTATTTTTTGCTCCTAAATGATTCAGTGGAACCAGTCAATAGTACGTAATGAAAGGTATAATTGCTTACTTTTATTAGCGAAGAAACTGATTGTATTGAGTGTTTTGTAGCCACTTGTTTTCTGGTAGCTTACAGCTCTTATTAAAGCTGTTGTGTCAGTCACACCTAATTAACCAAACATACAAGGAAGGAATTGTGAAGTATACGCCAAAGCCAAGGCCTATTCGACCTAGCAACCCATCTGCATTAGAGTTGGCTATTTATCGCTACGAATGTCAGGCCGCTGAATATCACGACAAAAAGAATAGTGTTGCGCCTAACAATGAATCTAAAGAAGCTTGCAAGCAGCGTATTGATGCTTTGGAAAAGGATTGGGCACACCTTCAGCATGAGCGAAAAAAGATCACTGCTCAGGTGATGCTACAGCAGGATCTTGAAACATACCGTGCTGAAAACAAGTTGAAAGATGAAGATGAGTTGTTCGAGGAGGCTCATCATCCGACTCGTGTGCTGGCTCGTAATCTCACTGCAGTTGGTGAACCTAAGCCGAGTAGCATCCATGACCCACATCATATCATTCCGGGTAAAGGGCGGTTTCAGCAGGTTAGACTTGTTGTGACACGATTAGCTCTTCATGCTCACGGTATTGGAATCAATGACCCGTTGAATGGCGCTTGGCTACCTCGCTATAAAAAGCACAAAGGGCACTGGGCAGGCAGTGAAGCACCTGCTCATCGAGAGATACATCGGTATAACTATGAATCATGGATTGTGAATACGTTTAGTTCTCCAATGCTGCCTGAGCAGGCAATGATTAGTCGCTTACAAAGAGTAAAGCACAAACTTCTGCATGGTGGATATCCGCAGAAAATTATTGAAAAGAAAGACACTAGCTGGAGCGGTCAATCATGAAAATCTACCAGTTAAAGCAACGCCCTGAGGAGTTTAAAACTCTAACTCTGGATATTATGAATCTTGCTAATCAGCTTGGTAATAAAAAGCTAGTAAGGCAACTCCGGCTACAGCCCTCTACTAATGAGCCTTTACTACCAATTTGGAAAGATGGTGTGGTTGGCGATTTTGAGGATGTTTTAGGAAAAAACTCTACGATGCCGGACATATCAACATGGTATAGCACATATCTAGCGCTAACTGCGGGTGCATGCGATAAGCTAGGATCGGTACTAGCGTCTGAGGGAGAGTTCTTGCCCATAAACGTTGGTGACGAAACCATATATGCTTTTAATTGCCTTAGTTTTGGCGCTGAAGATGAGTCTATGTGCCTTAAGAAGTATACCGATGGTTTTGAAGATGGTCTGGAAACCATTGAGTTTGATGAAGAGGATATCGAACCACGCTATGTATTCAAATCTCGCTTACAAGGCTGTACAGTGCTCTATGCTACAGAATCTTTCAAGCTTTTGTGCGAAGAGCATGGACTAGAAGGACTTAAGTTTGATGAAGATTTGCTGGATCCGTTTTAGTAGTTGACCAATGGGGTGAATGAATTCAGCCACTACTATTAGAGATTTGCAATACTTAAGCTAATGTTAGTGAGTTAATCGGCTCGTGGTTTTTCACAGTAGAGCCACATTAGAAGTTGCATTCCTTGCTAGTTCTATCTTTTCTTTAGTAACAGTAGAATATGAAATCATGCAATCGAGGCGTCAGGATTGCAAAGCAGTCTTTATCTCTAGTATCAAAGAGGACGGGGCTCCGCTTTTCACAGGCGACTATATCGAATACACTAATTAGCGCGGTTTTAATAAGCGTAATGAAAATGAGAAGCTGAGAAAGCCCGAGAGGAACTGTTAAGTCGAGATTCATTTCTAAGATGTAGTGGGTGGGTTGATTTGGCCAACCAACAAAAGAATTTATAACATCTATGATTATCCATTAAATGCTAATTTAGCAAAATATGCAACTCAATTGTTCCCAAAAAGTGTTTCGTTTGTTTGAATTAGAATAACAAAGCGCTCTTCACAGAAAGTGAAGGGCGTTTATCTCGTCTTAACTGCCTTTTATGTTGTTTGAACCAAGGTATCGAGATCCGCTTCGCTCTTAGTCACTTTCAAGCTTAGCCGCTGATCTTCTAGAGGTGCGTCGTCACCAAGTAGATTGGGGAAGTGAGTGATTATCATTCCCTCAAGCGAACATCAAATTCCCATTCACAACCTGATATCTTCAAACTAATTCCGCTAGAACGAATAATTTAACTGTGCGCTGGTTAATGATTTTTATGTAAGTAACACAATTGAACGTGATAGAAGTAACAAATTCGCTTCCTTGCGGTAACGTTCCCGAAAATTTTATATATTATCGCCCCATTGACAAAAGTGGTAGAGACGCTCTGTATCTGAGCGCTCTGAAATTCAGGCTTTAGATGGGTATTTAAAGTCACCATAAGTTTGCAATTTTACTTGGGAACGTTTGCAAGTAACCTAAGTATAAATTTACGTGAGACTATGGAAATGAAACTACACACTTTGACGATGGCAGTAGCGCTTGGGCTGGTTACTGCACCTGCATTCGCAACAACAGATGTTGACGCTCTTGAAAAGCGAATTAATGAATTAGAACAGAGACTTGAACAGACAGAAAAAGTATCCACAGAAGCAAATGAAAAAGCCTCAAGCTTTGAGTTTCATGGCTACGCTCGTTCCGGGCTGCTCATTAATGATGATCTGAATGGTGCAGTGGGTACTGGTCCTTACATGACGGCAGCTGGTGCTATTGGAGCGCCAATTGGACGACTAGGGGTTGAGGATGATCATTATGTGGAAGCAAACCTTATTCACAAACGCTTTGCAGATGATGGTTCCAGCGCTTTGTTCCGAATCATGCTGGCAGATAGTACGGAAACCAATAACGAATGGACAGCGAGTGAGAGTCAATTAAACGTTCGTCAGGTATATGCTGAGCTAAACAAGTTGAGCATGTTCTCTGAATCAAGTGCGTTTGCTGACGCAACGTTTTGGGCAGGTAAACGATTTGACCGTGATAACTTTGACATTCACTTCTTTGACTCGGATATCGTTTTCCTATCTGGTACTGGTGCAGGTGTGTATGACATCCAAATGAACGATTCATGGAAAGCAAACTTCTCGATCTATGGTCGTGATTTTGGTGAGATTGATAGCTCGTCAACGGATGTTGAAAACTATATCGCGACAATGAACAACCGCTTTGGTAATTGGCAATTGATGCTGAGCGGCATGACGTCTGCTGATAACAATGATCGCGTAGAAGGCTCAGCGGACAAAGGTTTACATGCGATGTTTGCCTACCATGGCGATACCTTCTTTGGCATGAGTGAAGGCTTCTCTAAAACTGGTATTTTGATGGGTGATGGACTGGGTGCGGAACTTAAAGGCATTGGTTCAAACGGTGATTTGCTAGAAGACGCAAAAGCCGTACGTTTGTTCAGTTATGGTGTAACACGCATCGGCGACAACTGGCGTGTAGCACCTGCGTTGCTAGCAGAACACAGCCAAGATCGCTTTGCTAAAAATGATGAATTCACGTGGGCATCGTTCAACATCCGCTTAGCGCAAGAGTTTACGCAAAACTTTGAGATGGTTTATGAAGGCTCATACCAATACATGGACCTAGACAATGCGATTGATAAAGCAAGTGGCAGTTTTTACAAAGCGACAATTGCACCAACGCTTAAGATGTCTACCGCAGCAGGTTTCTTTGACCGTCCGGAGCTACGTTTTGCAGTTAGCTACGTTGATTGGAGCGAAGACTTGAATGGCTACTCGATTAGCCAGGATGCGGGCGCTGCAACGATGGGTGATGGTGGTGAAGTTCTGTTTGCACTGCAAATGGAAACTTGGTTCTAAAGGGATCTAACCGACAAAGAGTAATAAGAAAAGCGCTAACTGATTTCAGTTGGCGCTTTTTCATTAACAGGACTGACGCTCAATTGTTTTGAAGGTTAGCACCATCTTACTCATTTCAAAACTTCTGTTGGCAATTCTATCTAGCAACAGTTTCGCACCATTTTCACCTGCTTTATCAAATGCATAGTTAAATGTTGATAAGGTTGGGGTGCACACTGATGCGAGCTCATCATCACCAACTCCTAGCACTAAAACGTCTTTACCCGGTGTTAATCCGAGCTCTTGAATCGCTCTCATCGCACCGATAGCAATACGGTCTGTCGCACAGAACAAGCCATCTAGCTTAGGGTTCTTTGTTAAGTGTTGTTTTGCCAATGAATAGCCAGAGTCGATGGTAAAGTCACCACGAGCATGAAAGGCGAGCTCAAAACCATGGTGTTGCAGGGCTTGAACAAATCCTTCAGAGCGTTGTTTATCTACCGCGATATCGTCACCTTGCACGCCAATAAACCCCATAGTTTGGCAACCTTTTGCAATTAGTCTATTTCCCGCTTCAAACCCCACTCGTGCGTCATCATGAATGATGCTTGGAATATTAAACATGGAACCATCTTGACCGACGAGCACAACTGGGACCGCTGAGTTTTGAATTGCTTTTACCAGCTTGGAATCGAGGTGGGTGGCGTAAAGAATGATCCCTTCAACCCGTTTTTGGTTAAAGATCTGAATGTATTCCAGTTCTTTTTCGTGGGCTTGGTGAGTGCTAGCAAGTAAGACATGTTTCCCGGCTTTTTCAAGGACATCGGTTAATCCATCGACACCTTGGGATGTGGCATGAGAGGAAACCCGAGGAACAATGACACCAACCAGATTGGTCTTTTGAGATTTTAGATCTTTAGCGACTTGGTTCGGCACATAGCCACACTCCGCTACTGCTTGGCGGACCTTCTGTTTTGTCGCTTCTTTTACGCCATACTCATTGTTTATAACCCGTGACACTGTTGATTTTGATACGCCAGCCAGACGGGCGACATCATGCAGACTCGCCATTGTTCCTATCCATTCTGTTTTTCGTTTTTGGGATTGTTTGCAAAGAGAAGATGAAAAGCTCTTTGATAAGTAGCGATTCTAACCTCCTATACTGCTCTTAGGGAGAGAATTTGACGATCATTCTCACATTCTCTCTGCTTTATCTTTGATCATTTGGTTTTATTGAGCAAAAATCCGTTTTGCAAACGTTCCCGAAAATTTCGCAAGCTCAGATAATAATCCAATGGGGTATGAAATGAATTATCCGGCAGTAGCAAAAGAGTTGTTAACTCTATTAGGTGGTAAAAGCAACATCACCGCACTTGCACATTGTGCGACACGCTTACGCCTTGCCGTTGCAGATGAGCAAAAAATAGATGAACAAGCGATTGATAACCTTGAAGGGGTAAAAGGGCAGTTCAAAGTTGCGGGTCAGTACCAAATCATTTTTGGATCAGGCATCGTAAACCAAGTTTATGCAGAAATGGCGAAGTTGACGGGTATGAGTGAAATGTCCACCAACGACGTTGCGTCTGCTGGTGTAGAGAAACAAAACATCGTTCAGCGCGCAGTGAAGGGGCTGTCTGATATTTTCGTCCCAATCATTCCAGCAATCGTCGCTGGCGGTTTGTTGATGGGTATTTACAACCTACTGACTGCCCAAGGCTTGTTTATTGATGGTAAATCCTTGATTGAGGCCAACCCAGGACTGACAGACTTGGCGAACATGGTCAACACGTTTGCGAACGCTCCGTTTGTTTACCTGCCTATTCTGCTGGCATTTTCAGCCAGTAAGAAGTTTGGCGGTAACCCATATTTAGGGGCAGCGCTAGGTATGTTGATGGTTCACCCTGACTTGCTGAATGGTTGGGGATTCGGCGGCGCATCTGTGTCTGGCAACATTCCGGTTTGGAATATTCTTGGTTTTGAAATCCAAAAAGTGGGTTACCAAGGTTCAGTGTTACCGGTTTTGGTATCGGCATTCATTCTTGCGAAGGTTGAGCTAGGCTTACGTAAAGTCATACCTTCTGTTTTAGACAACCTTTTAACGCCATTACTGGCGATTTTCATAGCGGGTTTGCTGACGTTTACTGTCGTCGGTCCGTTCACGCGTGATATCGGTTTCCTATTGGGTGATGGTCTGAACTGGCTATACAACACAGCTGGCTTTGTTGGTGGTGCGGTATTTGGTCTTATTTATGCTCCGTTTGTTATTACTGGTATGCATCACAGCTTCATTGCGATTGAAACGCAACTTCTTGCGGATATTGCAACGACGGGCGGCACCTTTATCTTTCCTATTGCGGCGATGTCTAACGTTTCTCAAGGAGCGGCAGCGTTGGCGGTGGGCATAATGAGTAAAGATAAGAAGATGAAAGGTATTGCGATTCCATCTGGTGTTACGGGTTTGCTGGGTATTACAGAACCAGCCATGTTTGGTGTTAACTTAAAACTACGTTACCCATTTATTGCGGCAGTTTGCGCTGCGGCGTTATCAAGTGCGTTCATCACAATGTTTAATGTGAAAGCTCAGGCATTGGGTGCAGCTGGTCTTCCAGGCATCATTTCCATCACGCCAGATAAGATTGGGTACTACATCGCGGGTATGGTGATCGCGTTCTTGACCGCATTTGTTCTCACCATTGTTCTAGGTATGCGTGACCGCGCTAAAGTCGGTAAAAAAGCAGCGGCTTAATCTGAACTCCTTAAGGGTGGAGTCCCCCAAAGTCCACTTCTTTTCCTAAATGTTTGGGGTGCTAGCCAAGCACTCATGGTTTGGCTAGCCTTTTTCAATTTTTACTTGGTAGTGAATGTGTTCAACACGTTGGACTATCAGGGCTTTAATTTTAAGGTAAGCAAGATGAATCAAGTGTGGGTAACTGGTGATGCTGTTGTCGATCTAATACCGGAATCTGAGACTTCTTTACTCAAATGTCCCGGAGGTGCACCAGCGAATGTCGCCGTAGCAATTGCTCGTCTATCTGGTAAGAGTGCGTTTTTTGGACGTGTGGGTGATGACCCATTTGGTCGCTTCATGCAATCAATACTCGATCAAGAGGGCGTGTGCACGGAGTTTCTCGTTAAAGATCCTGAGCAAAGAACATCAACAGTGGTGGTGGATTTAGACGATCAAGGTGAGCGCAGCTTTACGTTTATGGTAAAACCGAGCGCTGATCAGTTTATGTCTGTTGAAGATATCCCAAACTTTAAGCAAGGTGACTGGCTGCATGTTTGCTCTATTTCACTGGCAAATGAGCCAAGTAGAAGCAGCACATTTGAGGCGATCAAAAGAGCAAAAGCCGCTGGTGGTTTCATTAGCTTTGACCCTAACTTGCGTGATGAAGTGTGGCAAGATCAATCAGAAATCCAAGCTGTCGTAATGAAAGCTGTAGCGATGGCTGATGTGGTTAAGTTCTCTGAAGAGGAGCTTTTGTTCTTAACTGACTCAACATCGATGGCACAGGGTTTACAACAAATAGCCGCTTTGAATATTGCGTTGGTCTTGGTGACACAAGGTGCGAAAGGCGTTTGGCGCGTCTTTGAAAGTCAGAGTGAGCTGATCACTGGTCAAGTCGTTAGTCCGATTGATACCACAGGTGCGGGTGATGCTTTTGTCGGAGGGCTACTGGCATGTCTGTCTCAGCATGACGATTGGAAAAATCATCCTGTTGTTAGCTCTGCGATTCAATGGGCAAATGGCTGTGGTGCATTAGCGACGACGCAAAAAGGCGCAATGACTGCGCTTCCGACCCAGACAGAATTGCTGCAATTTATTGGGCAATGATCTCCAGATCCAATTTCAGTTGAGAAAAATTATGAGCTTAAACAACCGTTGGACTGTAGAGCAAAGATATCGCCGACTTGAGCAAATCCCTCAGTGTGATATCGAAGAAATGACACTTTTACGTCAGCAAGATAAAGGCTTTCCTAGTTTTCACATCGCCCCTAGATTTGGGCTGTTAAATGACCCAAATGGGTTGTGCTATTTCAATGGTGAGCACCACATCTTTTACCAGTGGACGCCTGTGGGACCAGTCCATGGAATGAAGTATTGGTATCACCTTTCTACTAAAGACTTCATCTATTTTACTGATCATGGCGTGGGTCTTCATCCTGACCAAGACTACGATTCACATGGTGTCTATTCGGGCGGCGCTTTGGTGGAAAACAACAAGGCTTTGCTGTTTTTTACTGGCAACAAGCGTGACCAAAATTGGAATCGAATCCCAACACAGTGTTTTGCCACCATGGATTCAGACGGCAACATTGAAAAGCACGGTGTGGTCATTGAGAACGAACATTACACGGAGCACTTTCGTGATCCAAAAGTTTGGAAGAAAGGCGACGACTATTTGATGGTGGTGGGTGCTCAAACCAAAACTGAGCATGGCTCAATGGCGCTTTATCAAAGCAAAGATTTGAAAACGTGGCAGCATAAAGGTCCTATCAAGACCAAGTTTTCTGACCTTGGGTACATGTGGGAGTGTCCTGATTTCTTTGAGATTAATGGTCAATCGGTGATGCTGTTTTCTCCACAGGGTGTGAGCAGTAGTAATCCTTATGATTTCAAAAACATCTATTCTGTCGCGTATATCGTGGGTGATCAGTTGAACCTAGAGTCGATGACTTTAGAAAACCACCAAGATATTTTACAGCCAGATTATGGGTTTGATTTCTACGCCCCCCAAACCTATTTAGATGAGAGTGGGCGTCGCATTCTTATTGCATGGATAGGGTTGCCAGAAATCGACACACCATCGGTCACACACCAGTGGGCAGGAATGTTGTCTCTTCCTAGAGAACTAACGTTGAAAGATGGTTTTCTTGTTCAAACTCCACTCCCTGAACTGAAGAGTTTAAGAAAAGAAGAGGTGGTCTTTGCACAATCCCATACACTGGAAAGCACCAGTTGTTTGATCCAGTTAGACCTTGTGGGCGATGGCTTTGAACTTGAGCTGAGTAACCTCAAAGGTGACAACATCGTCTTTAGTGCGACAGAGCACGAGTTTATGCTGGACCGTCGTTACATGTCTCATTTGTACGCAGAAGAATTTGGTGGCATTCGAAAAGCACCAAGATTGGACGCTAAGCAGACGATTGATATATATATCGACAACTCTGTCATCGAGATTTTTATTAATGGTGGCAAACACACGATGACCAGTCGTTTCTTTATTGATGACCTCAATAAGGTAACGTTGAAAGGGTTGGAGCAAGCAAGGCTTTTCCCTTTGAAAGGCATCACTGGTTTGTTTGAATCAGCTAAGTAACGGTTTCGATTACAAAGATATTAAAACGCCCTTCATTGACTCAGTGAAGGGCGTTTTTCTTTTTAACTATCTAACCTAACTACCTTTCACGTACGTAAGTCTTCTGAACCAAAGTATCTAACACTACTTCGCTCTTAGTGACTGTAAAGTTAAGCGGTTGTTCTAAATCACCAAACAGAGATGCGCCGCCGAGTTGGGCTTACTCATTATTGTTAGCATCTCGAATCTAATTCACATTAACACAACGTTTTTCCTTATAGCGTGAAAGAAAATCCCATAACCAAAGGTTCTAATTAAGTGAAAGGTCAGGACTTTTATTTGAAGATTCCGGCCTAATATCTTGGGTATGCCCATTTATCGAATGCGGTGGGTTACTTCATCATGCTTGCTGGCGCACTGAGTTTGCCAGTTTGATAATGCATTCAAACACAATAAGGGATAACAATGGCTAACGAATACATTCCACCAAAAGTTTGGACAAACGATAACGAAAACGGTGGCCAGTGGGCGAGCATTAACCGCCCGGACTCAGGCGCTCGTCATGAGCAAGAATTGCCTGTTGGGGAACACCCATTCCAACTTTATTCCATGGGGACTCCAAACGGCCAGAAAGTAACGATCATGTTTGAAGAGCTTCTGGCGACAGGCGTAAAAGAAGCAGAATATGATGCATACCTAATCAAGATTGGTGACGGCGAACAGTTTGGTTCTGGTTTTGTTGCTGTGAACCCGAACTCGAAAATTCCGGCACTGGTTGACCGTTCGGGCTCTGAGCCAGTGAACGTGTTTGAATCAGGTAACATCCTGTTCTACCTAGCAGAGAAGTTTGGTCACTTTCTACCAAAAGAAGGCGCTAAGCGTGCTGAGGTAATGAACTGGTTATTCTGGCTGCAAGGTTCTGCGCCATACCTAGGCGGTGGTTTTGGTCACTTCTACGCGTACGCACCAGAGAAGTTCGAGTACCCAATCAACCGTTTTACAATGGAAGCAAAACGTCAGTTAGATGTATTAGACAAGCGCCTCGCAAACAATGAATTCCTAGGTGGCGATGAGTACAGTATCGCTGATATCGCAACATGGCCATGGTACGGCAATCTTGTACTGGGTCGCGCGTATGATGCTGCGGAGTTCTTAGATGCGGAGAGTTACAAGAACGTTGTGCGTTGGGCGAAAGCGATTGATGAGCGAGAAGCTGTCCAGCGTGGTCGTATTGTGAATCGCTCATGGGGAGAAGAGTGGGAGCAGTTACCTGAACGTCACAGCGCAGAAGATATTGATAAGGTATTGAAGCTTAAACCATAAGCAACCTTGGCTCAGTCACTTCAAGTAAGTTTGTTTTCATCCGAACTCATACTCCAAAACTGATCAAATCCATAGCGCATCTTACTAGATGCGCTACTTTTATTTGAATTGTAACCCCGTTGAAGATTATTCAATCTATAGATAGTTCTTTGCTTCTATTTGTCGTTTTCATATTCAACAAGCCCTCTGCATTTCTATTAACTATTAGCTGATGACATTCTAAAAATTTATACTTTAGATAACCTTAAATTTATAACTTAATTTTATATCTAATATAAATAAACTTAATGATAATTAATCTTTGACATAACCTTTTATTTTGTGTGGAATATGCAGGTTAATCTATTTAAATTAAAATTTAGAGATAAAATTTAAATAATTTACTGAATTCTACATCTAGCTTTGAGTAATGTTTAATTACAACTGCTTATACCATGAAAGAGGATATGTATAATGTCGTCGTTTGAGTCGTACTGGGTTGGGGTACGTGAAAGAATTGCTATACAAACTGAAGGTAACCGAAATTTAAAGTCTTTAGTGATAAAAAAGCAGAGAGTGAACTTAAATAACAGTGGCTTATCTTTTCGCGCTAAAGCCGGATGTCTTATCCCTCATTGTTACACTCAGTTTACTGATGACGATACAAACTCAAAGGCATCGAAAAAAGCCTCCCTTAGTTTTAAGAAAGGGAAATTATACTTTTCTCCTGTCTAGTAATAGATAATATTTAGGTTATATATAAATTAAATTTTTATTTTTATCTGAAATTCTGACAATAAATTATTATGTTGTTATGACCGAGATGAAGCATTGGTTAGTAAATTATTAGTTCGGATTATTAATTGAATTGTAGATTTTCTTAGTTGCCCCTAGTTAGATAGTGATAAAATTTTTAGCTATCTTTTCCCGTACAAGCTTAGTTTTAGATCTGGCTTGTACGGTTTTTTCTCTGAACACTAATTACATAGCATAACGGCATGATTTCTCGCCTCTTGTCTCATCTTTCTAGACGAAAGCTCTACCTACCTCTCATTATTCTCGACAAACATTGAGTAAAAGTAACTAATCGTAACAAGGTGGCTGTAACTGAGCGCCGTTTCAATATACTCGCTCTTTACCTAGGTAACCCTGCGCTTTGAATTCATTCGGGTACCGTTTGTAAGCCTTAAATGCTACTAAGATAAGATGTCATGATGAGAAAAAGTACTATATTAAACACAGTGTTAATTACAGGGTTCGCTGCTGTATCTTCGTTGGCTTATGCAGCACCAACGGTTGTGCCAAATGCACCGGAACTCAGTTCTCGTGGCTATGTTTTGATGGACTTTCACACTGGGAAAGTGCTGGTTGAACGTGATGCACATAAACGGCTAAATCCTGCGAGCTTAACGAAGTTAATGACGGCTTATGTGGCTGGTCAAGAAATTAACGCAGGTAATATTACTTTGGATGATGAGGTCGTCATTAGCCGAAATGCTTGGGCAAAAAACTTCCCAGATTCCTCAAAGATGTTTATTGAAGTCAATACTTCCGTTTCTTTATCTGACTTATACCGTGGCCTGGTTGTTCAATCAGGTAATGATGCTAGTGTGGCCATTGCTGAACATGTCGCAGGTAGTGAGTCAGGGTTTGTAAGCTTGATGAATAGTTGGGCTGCTAAGCTTGAATTAAATAACACGGCTTTCACCAACCCTCATGGTCTAGACAGTGACGGTTTATATTCAACACCTTATGACATTGCCAAGTTGGGTCAAGCTATTATTCGTGACTTACCTGATATCTACCCACTGTATAGCGAAACCTCGTTTACCTACAACGGCATTACGCAATATAACCGCAATGGCTTGCTTCGTGATCGCAGTATGAATGTCGATGGTATGAAAACTGGTTATACAAGCGGTGCTGGTTACAGTCTAGCGACTTCAGCGACTCAAGGTGACATGCGTTTAATTGCTGTTGTGATGGGAGCAAAAAGTGAGAATATCCGTGAATCCGAAAGCAAACAACTGCTAAGTTATGGCTTCCGCTTTTACGATACGGTAATGCCAACCGAGGCAGGAACGGAAGTTGCGAACGCTCGAGTTTGGATGGGCGAACAAGATGAGCTTAAAGTAGGCGTGGCCAATGACGTTTATCTCACTTTACCAAAAGGGGATGTGAAAAAGCTACAAGCTGAAGTTGAATATAATGGCGATTTGGTAGCGCCAATTTCTCAACAACAAGTGGTTGGTAAAGTGCTTTACAAAGTCGAAGGTAAAGTTGTGAATGAAGCCGAACTTGTTGCGTTGGAATCGGTGGAAGAAGGCAGCTTATTCAAGCGAATTTTAGACTGGTTTAAGCAATTGGTCGCGAGTTGGCTCTAAAAAACAGCTAACTTCTGCCATTATCACTCTATCTTGTTATTGTTCTATTAAATCAATTTACTAAGGCGGCCAACGTGGTCGCCTTACTTTTTTGGAATACTCGTTGCGCTAAAACATCGAACCTTCTCGTATGGGTCTATTTTCGCCTAATTAGAAGCGTTTTTGTGTTTTTGAGTGCGAGAGAAAAGAAACTAGAACAAAAATGGAGTGACACGTGCACAAGATTTTATCTTTGACATTGATTTTATCGCTCATGGGCTGCGCTATGCCTTACCAGCAGCAGGTCGATAGTGGCCAATGTGTTGGAGTAATGACCTCTCAGGATGCGTATGGTTATTTAAACCCAAACCATTACACGATGCAGGTACTCGCGCTAAAGCAAGAAAAAGATGTGAAAGATTACATTCGTTATATCGATCCTAAGCATCCGGTTTGGGTTAACTGGAAAAACAGCCGAGGCACGCGTTGGTATACGGTAACTGTTGGTGATTTTAAAACGAAACAGGATGCCTACAATGCGCTTTCTTCACTGCCGAGCCGCGTAAAGCAGTCATCCCCATTTGTGCTGACTTTTGCGGAAATGCAGCGTAAGCAACAAACGAGTGTTGTGAGAATGCGTTAGCCAACAAAAAACGGAAGCGATGGCTTCCGTTTTTTGTATCTAAGGGTAAGCTTAAAGCGCCGCTAAAATCGTTTCTGCTTTGCTTGCTTCAAACTCTTTTGGTTCTTCAACGTTAAGTTTGGTCACAATGCCGTTTTCAATGATCATGGCGTAGCGTTGTGAGCGAATACCACCAAAGCCGCCGGTATCCATTTCAAGACCTAATGCTTTAGTAAAGCTTGCGTCGCCATCACCCAACATCAGGATTTCTGAAGCGTTTTGAGCTTCGCCCCAAGCTTGCATCACAAATGCATCGTTTACAGAAACACACGCAATTAAATCAACACCTTTTGCCTTCAACTCGTCGGCTAATACCACATAGCCTGGTAGGTGAGCTTCCGAGCACGTTGGGGTGAATGCGCCAGGTACAGCGAAGAGTACGACTTTCTTGTTTGCAAACAGCTCAGTAACGTCGTGGTTAACCATACCATCGGCAGTCAATTCGCTTAGAGTCGCAACTGGTAGAGCTTGGCCTTGTTGAATCATGATTTTATTCCTTTTTGTGTGCTAGTTTAGCTTTCTCAGTCTAGCGCTTATAAATGCGGTTAACCACAGAGCTTTTGTAAGGTTTTAGCACCTAAGTGTTTGACCCAAGATGTAGCACTGATGGATTTATTACAACGCTTCATGCTGACTTACGTATTGACTAACGAGATGGCGATACTTCGCTTTCAACTCATTATCGATGAAGCTAGCATCAATCGCATTCATTGTGAATTGAGCTAGTTCATTCTTACTCATTGGGTGTGCGTTGTTGACGGCTAAAAAGTTATCTGTCATGTAACCACCAAAGTATACCGGATCGTCCGAATTAATCGTCACAGCGACACCTTTGCGCAGTAGCTCGACAATATTGTGATCTTTCATATCGTCAAATACACACAATTTAAGGTTCGATAATGGACATACCGTCAGTGGCATTTTGCTTTCAATTAACGACTCGACTAATGCTTCATCGTCAACACAGCGAACACCATGATCCACGCGGCTGACGTGAAGCATTTCAATTGCATCGGTAATGTTTTGTGCGGGGCCTTCTTCACCTGCGTGAGCAACAGTCAGTAAGCCTGCTTCTACCGCTTGTTTAAATACTCGTTTGAACTTAGCTGGTGGATGGCCTTGTTCTGAAGAATCTAGACCGACACCGATGATCTTATCACGGTGTTTCAGAACGGCTTGCAGAGTCTCCATAGCGCTTTCTTCTGAAAGGTGACGGAGGAAACACGCAATGATTTGTGAAGTAATGCCGAGCTTCTCGTGCCCATCTTGTAGTGCGCGGGCGATCCCGTGGATAACGGTGTCAAAGTCAATACCGCGCTCTGTATGCGTTTGTGGGTCAAAAAAGATTTCGGTATGAATAACGTTATCCGCTTTACAGTGCAGTAAGTATTCCCAAGTGAGATCGTAAAAGTCTTGCTCTGTACGCAAAACATCCGCCCCTTGGTAATAAAGGTCAAGGAATGACTGTAAGTCTTCGAACTGATACGCGCTGCGTAGTTCACTCGGAGAAGAGTAAGGAATGTCGATGCCGTTTCGTTGTGCTAACTTGAAGAGAAGTTCTGGCTCAAGTGAACCTTCGATATGTAAGTGCAGCTCTACTTTTGGAAGACCTTGAATAAATGCGTTCATATTCCACCTTATGTGTATTGTGGATGCAGTTACTCTAAGAATAGGTATAGATAGGAATAAATCGAACGCTATCACAAAGAGTAAGACCCACGATGATCTCAACTCTTCGTAATCAGCACTTTGCGGGAACTGGTAGAGACCCCCAAACCATATCATTGGGGTTATACGAAGCAAACGAGGCGATTATACGCAAAATTCTCAATTTGGCTATACGCAAATAACCTAGTTGTCAGTAGTCGAAGGATTTTTCTAAGAAAAGTAACTGGCAACCGTATAAGTCACTTGGGTATAGAGGAGCAAATTGGTTTTTGAGCGTGAACGAGGCTTATCGTGTTGTTATAAGCGAGGAAAAGAGTGAGGCTTCGTTTGAGCAAAGGTAGGTGGCGGTACCTTGCACAACGATGGAGCAGAGAGAGAATTGAAAGAGTCAAGGATAGCTTATAGATCAAATAACTTGTCAAATTCTCTTTGTTCCATAATGTCTTCTATACGGCGTCGCGTTTTTTGTTTTACCGCCGCCGCGTTTTGCTCAGACTCTTTTTTGTCTTTTTCTGCTTGCTTCTTACTTTTTCTAGTCATTGGATACCTTCCAAATTAGTTGCATCATTCATTAATGCATGAAAACTGAATTAGTTAACAGTAAAACTTCCTAACTTTGAACCTGAATCACAGAGAATAGTTCCAGATTGCGTTTTCTCACAATATTCAAAATCGATCATGTAGCTATGAGAATGAAGCTTAGGTAATACGTGTCTTCGTAAAATATCACCATTTAATTGATGTATTTTAGCGTTCCAAGAGGTGTGAGGTTGTTCTAGATTAAATTCAATTTCTAACATTTATTCTCCTGTTTCTTAGTGATTTTGTCTTTGTTAAGTAATTGATACCAATGCCTTTGACGGCCTGTTCTTTTTGAGGACATGATTTTTCCTATAAATAATAAATTAAGCAGTACTATCCTATTTATTTTAGGTAGCACAAAGCAATGCCTGATATTAGGCTGAGTGATTAAAGTGAGAATATTTTTGAAGGAGAGAGATTTGGTGCAGCATGGGCATGCTACACCAAGAAAAGCAGTCTTATAGAGGAGTTACTTCAGTCGCTTGAGGACCTTTTTTACCTTGCTCTACGTTGAAGCTTACTTTCTGACCTTCAGTCAGTGTTTTGAAACCGTCAGAAACGATAGCGTTGAAGTGTACGAATACATCTTGACCACCGTTGTCTTGAGATAGGAAGCCAAAGCCTTTAGTTTCGTTAAACCATTTTACTGAGCCGTTTACTTTAGACATAAAAATACCTTTGAATTAAACATTAAAATTTGAATTTGTTTTGTGGATCTTTTCTAAGCTATTGAATGTTCAATCAAGAGGAAGTTGTACGCAGGTGTCTGAATTGGGGGATTCAAGATTTTACTGAGAGGAAACTTAAACTAAATGTTGCATTAACAGCTCTCTTCTAAGAGCCAAGGCCTACTATACACCTTGTTTAGGAAATAGCTACACTTATTTTTAAATATATTTCGACAGCTTGGATTAGTGGGCTGTTCGAAAAATTTGAATAAGTAGCTCAAATAGCAAGGCTCATGATTATTTTTCTTCAATCTAAAATAGAACCATATCGATAGCCATGGCTGAACATGCGGTTTGCAAGCGGCCACAAAGGTAAACGAGGAGAAATAGTATGAGCACATTCAGAGAAATTCGTCAGCTTATTCAATCACAACCCACTGCTGATGGTGACGGAGTGAAAATTCGTCGAGTAGCAGAGTTTAATAATGCGAGCTTTTCTCCATTTTTGATGATGGATGAACTTAAGTCTGACGACCGTGCTGATTATGTGGGTGGCTTTCCTCCTCATCCGCATCGCGGCATCGAGACGCTTACTTATATGTTGAAAGGTCATTTTCAGCATCGTGACCACATGGATAATGTTGGTGAGCTTCGTTCTGGTGGCGCTCAATGGATGGCGGCAGGAAGAGGCGTCATTCATAGTGAGATGCCTATTATGCAGGAAGGTGAATTGCATGGTTTCCAAATTTGGATAAACCAGCCTGCGAAAAATAAGATGGCACCGGCTCAATATCATGACTTTCAACCTGAAACGATAACGGAATTCGAAACTCAAAGCTCGGGTGTTGTTCGCTTGATTGCTGGTCATCTGACGATAAACAACGAACGTATTCAGGGGCCTTTGACAGAAACAGGTGTTGCTGCCACGGTGGCCGATTGGAGAGCGATGGTTGGACAAGCTTTGAATTTGACCACGGAGCAAGACCACAACATGATGATTTACGTTTATAAAGGTCGTGTTCAGTTAAAAGATCGTGAGATCAATCAAGGCAAAATGGCGATTCTATCGAAAGGTGAATGGGTTGAATTACAAGCCGAAAAGGAGAGTGGTGCTCTGATTTTTATTGGCGAACCAATCAATGAACCAGTGGTTCACTATGGCCCTTTTGTAATGAATAGCATGGAAGAAATAGAACAAGCAATCCAAGACTACAATTCAGGATTGTTTGAAACCTACTAGCGTCAACATCCTAACTCCCTTTTCTGTGAGTAGCGCAGTTATCAACAGTTTTGAGCCTGACTATTGGGCTCGACCAGAAGCAAATACGATAATCCACTGCCATCGAATTTGCGTTAGCCACGTCTAATCCACGTGGCTTTTTTCTACTTCTGATTCCATCGCATGATGGCTTCTTTTCCTGCTTCAATACCTAACTCATAAGCTTGACGCAATGGTGCTGGCGAGCGACTCAATCGTTTTAATTTAAATGATTCAGGAGGACAAACTTGGATGATTTCGACTCCCGATGGTGGATTGTCGATCAGTGCTAAAGTTTGATTGTAGCGAACTTCACGCGTCAACATCGGCTCAATTAATCCTGGCGTTTCTTTCAACATCCGTTTGGTTAGTGCGCTGAACTTTCCTTTCGGCTTTTGATAGCTAGAGGGTTGACTGCGTAAAACCATAATCTTTTTGGCTCCTCGCTTTATTGCTTCTGCGACAGGAAGTGCATCAGAAACCCCACCATCAACGTATCGGGTGCCGTTCAGTAAGACACCATTTCGGTAAAGCACGGGAAGCGCGCTGCTGGCTTTCATTGTTTCTGCGAGCTCGTCGACATTAGGAGTATGGTACTCGGCTTGGCCATTGTCTTGACGTGTTACGCCTAAAAAGAAAGGTCTCGAATCCGCTTTTAGTGCGGACTTGTCGATACCAAGCTCTTCGAGAGTGACGTTCCACATCCAATCTAAGTTCATCATATCGCCGCCACGTAGAATCTGAGATGGTGAGATGAATTCTTTCCTTAAACTGTAATCGAGATAGATTTTTAAGTTGCGCCCGGGCATTTTAGCTAAATACGCCGCCAAGTTACTTGCGCCCGCCGATACGCCCCAAAAGCTATCAAATGGAGAGAAATCGTTAGCGAGAAAATGATCGAGTATGCCGCAAGAAAATACACCTCGCATCGCCCCACCTTCGACAATCAATGCACGCTCTCCTACTTGTTCCATCACTGTGTTCCATTCTTTACCTATTGGATGAATAGAATGCAGCTTAACGCATAACGGTTTTATACCCAAGTGGCCCTAAGTGCTAGGGCATCTCCTTAAGTAAAAGAAAAGGGCATCGATGGATGCCCTTTTCATATTAAGCCTAGGGAGTTACAGGTTATTGAGCAGCTCATTTAGTGAAAGCGCACTGAATAAATATGTCACTCCCACACAGAAAGCGGCGCCTGTAATTCCGATACTGATCGTTGTTGTAATTAAAAGAAGTGTCATCTTAGACATACAAGATCAAACTCCTTTTTTATATTTAAGTGGGGCGTTGTGCGTCTGGTTATCGTTTTGAATCATGATGCAAGCGCCCTAAGTTTATTGTTCTAATAAAAGTGATGATCACTTGTCAAAAAAGCAGATAAATAGCACCCAAACTGTCGTTAATGCGAGCAGCGGAGTGAATACTTTCTGTATAGAGGCGCCATCGGTTAGGTTGTAGATTTTGATGGATTCGTTATAGAACGCCCGCTTGAACGCCTTAAAAGAAATATCATTTTTCACATGAGATTGTTCATAGTGTAGGTGTGCTGCGTCTGATAGTTGGTATTCTAAGTCTTGGAGTTCGTACTCTTTGTTAAGAAATGCCTCCCAAGCCGAAAGACGGGCTATCGTTTTTGGAGATTGATTACCCTTTAACTTCTCTAGGCGTTTGGCATAAGCAGCTTGATATTTATCCACGGTGTATTCCTGTCTGAATAGACGTTGAGTTAGAACATTTGTAAAAAGAAAAACGAGCAAAAAAGGGGCTTTACGTTCTATGTCTGTGATAAATGCTAAGGAGCTCAATGGTCTATTTCTCTGATGTCGCGAATAATATTGATTGAACTTAAATGCGACAAACAAAATAATTTACTCAAGATAACAACGAATATTTGTTGCCTTTTAAAGAAAAGCGATAGTGATGCGAAGTGGTGGCTTTGATCGGGAAGAAACCCGCTTTCGTAACGGCTTACGTTTATTGAGAAAAAGTAAACGCTGGAACTATCGCTGGATTGGTGTGAGTTATTTATCGTCAAAAATCATTAATATCAACTATGCTTATAGCTCGACTTTTCGTAAATGAACTCAATTTAGAGGAGCGGAAATAATACTGATTTTTGAGCGTGGGTGAGCTTGGAGGGTTAAGCTAATCCATTGATTAATAAAAAAGTAAAGTAGTACAGAGCTAGGGTGAACTTCAACTTAAAGGTGACGGTATGGATATACAATCAACCATTATTGAATATACGATAGCGATAATAGGCTTACTTTTGACGGGAGTTGCCCTCTGAGCAATACTGCCCAGAGGATAGAAAGTATATTGGCTGTTTGTTAGCGGTTGATATTGTACCGAGCCATTGCAGCTTCTTCTGACGACACAACCGTTTTACCAATTGGTGCGAGTGAAATAACCGCAAGCTTCAGGTGTTGGAGTGCAAACGGAATACCAATGATGGTTACAAAACACGCTGCGGCGGAAAGTACGTGACCGATTGCTAACCAAAGGCCTGCAAAGACAAACCAAAGGACGTTACCGATAACGCCTAGAGGGCTCGTACCAATGTCCATTTCATTGGTCAATTCATCGCGTGAAATGGCTTCTTTTCCGAATGGGAAAAAGGAAAAATTACCCATAACGATACACGCACGCCCCCAAGGTATTCCGATGATGCTAATAAAGGCTAAGATACCGAAAAACCACCATAGCAACCCCATAAATACGCCACCAAATACAAACCAAATGATGTTACCGAGTGTTCTCATTCTATTTCCTTTACTCTTGAATATGACGATGCAGGTTCCTGAGGGTATAGTAATGTAAAACTAGAACCACTCCGTTAATAAACGTGATCCGTTCCCTCATTCACTTGCTTGATAGAATAGCCGCATAAGTATTAACAGAGAATGAATGACTCTCTGAAGCTACGTTTGTTTTAGTATAGAGCGTAATACTCAATTAAGCACATAGCCAAGAATTAAGCTACCTAGAGGTAACTTTCTCGATATATTGACAAATTTGCTCTGCTAACTGATGGCTAGCAATGTTGCGTTTCACTACTTCACTAGCGATTTTTCCAGATTCAACGACGCTAAACCAGTCGAGCAACATCGCATGAAAACCTTTGCTCGTCAGCATTGGCGTCCAATCTTTCAAATTGATTTTTTGCTCTTGGTTCGCTTGCCATCGTTTCCCTTCAACGAAAGAGTCGAATTCCACTGCTTTGTTAGCATAACAAGCTTGAACGCGCTCCACAGTCACACCGAAGTGACGATTCATCGAAGCGTGGAGTAAAGTATCTCCGTGTTGCCACTGAATATCTAAACGCGCCAATTGGTCACCCTCAAGCTGATGCGTTATGTAAGCCTCTTTTAAATCGGTTTTGGCTGTCACGTTAATACTGTCTAATGGGTGAATAAAATCATCAAATATAAAGGTACGAATATCGCCTGGTAGTTGGTGACGGTTCTTTTCCCAGCGTAGCGATTTTAGGTCAGAAATGTTGCCTTGCTGTACCTCTGGCATGTGTTGGTTGTAAAGCGGAATATGACGTCGGTTGAAGCCCACATAAAGTGGTTGTTTTTCTTTTTCGGCAATATCGTACAGTTTTTCCACGTCATCAGCATTGTCCGCTAATGGTTTGTCGACAAAGGTTGGGATTCCATGTTGCAAAAAGAATGCTGCGATTTGAGGATGTACGCTTGTTGCCGCATGAATCATGACAGCATCTACGCCAAAGTGCAGAAGCTGCTGGTAGTCTTGACAGGTCTCTGAGATTCGATATTGCTTAGCCAGACTCTCAAGCACATTTGCGTTGCGGGTACAAAATACAAGTTCGATATTTGGAAGCTGAGTGATAACGGGAAGGTATGCTTTCTGAGCAATATCTCCTAAACCAATAATACCAATTTTCATCCTAGTCCTTATTTCGATGTATGGATGGCAGGTTGTAGTATAACGCTTGGCAAGCTGATGAGTTTAAATGCCTTGTTAGAAAAGAGCCTGACTCACATTTTGAGTCAGGCTTTGTTGGTCCACTTAGGAAGTCGTGCGGCAGTCTTTGAATATATCTAACTTGCCGTCGTAGGCTTGGGTTTGTACATCCATAATGCCTAATAAAGAGTGGAACACGTTATCATGTGAGTACTGGCCTGCCTTTTGCGCTTCATTCGACAAACAGTCGGTGTTGATTTGTTTCACTTGCTTAAAGCCGGAAGATAGCCACATGAGCAAAGGAACACGTTTTTGGAAGTCTGGTGCAAGGCCGTAAGGCATGCCATGTAAGAACAATCCGTTTTCGCCTAATGATTCACCATGATCCGATACGTAGATGAGAGCGGTATTATATTGAGACTCTAATGCTTTGAGTTTGTTGATAGTTTCTGCCAACACAAGATCTGTGTAGCGTATCGTATTGTCGTACGTATTCACGATTTGTTCGACTCTACAGTTTTCTATATCTGCACGTGGGCAGTCTGGTTTGAAAAACGCTTTGTCTCTAGGATAACGCTGGAAGTAGGTAGGACCATGGCTTCCTATAAGATGCATGGCGACAACGCGATTGCCGTGCATATCCGCAACTTCTTGATCAAAGTGATCTAACAGCGCCATATCGTAACAGGTTTGACCGTTACACAGAGGACTTGCTTGCTTTCGGTTCACTTCAATTTTCTTGATCTTGTGGGCGACTTCTTTGTCTCCGCCATCATTTTCTTTCCAGATGAGGTCCACTCCAGCGCGCTGCATGATGTCGAGAGCATTGTCTTGGTTATCTGCCTTGGTCCGTTCAAACTCGCTTCGCGTGAGCTGAGAAAACATGCAAGGCACAGATACTGCAGTTGCAGTGCCACAAGATGCAACCTCTTGAAATGAAATCACATCCAGCTTACTGGTGTAAGGGTTTGTCTCTCGCTTATAGCCATTGAGTTGGTAGTTCTGTGTTCGAGCGGTTTCTCCGACAACAAACACCAGTAGTGTCGGCTTGTTCTGTGCTTGCTTTACTGCGCTATCTGACTGCTTTGCATCGATTCCAATCTCGCGATACGGCTCTGGCGTGGTGAAGTATTTCCCCTTTACATACCCAGTCGCGCTGTAAACGAATTGAGTGGGAATAATGATTTTTTTCAGATAGCTGTTATTGCGACCGACAGATGCATAGTCTTGGTAGTAAACACTGGCAATAACAGCAATTACTGCAAGAGATGACAACATCGACACCAACTTCGTGAGAGAAAAATACAGCAATTGGTGGCGCTGAGATTGCAACTTGACCTTATAGACAATCATCGCAGGGACGCCCCCCATAAGTAGCGTCCAGATTACAGAATAAGTACTCAGGTAAGAGCTTGCCTCGCTCGAATCAGTTTCAGCAATATTAGCAATCATTCCAGAATCGAAAAGTGTGCCATAGTTGTAACTTGCGTAGCTCACCATACTCGAAATTATGAGCAAAATAACAAAGAATGGCTTTCCAACCCAAGGCCAACTAAATAAGTTAAAAAGGAAATTGAGCGCGGCAAGAAAGAAAATGGGTATCGTAATAATAAAACCAATTTTGACATTATCTAGGCTTGAAAAAATACCATTCAGCTCTTTGTAAATAGGAATGTTTACAACCAGCGCGAAATAGAATGCCAACAAGAAAGTAAAGGTAACGTACGAGATACCTTTCTGTTGCAAATTATGTGTCTTCATAAGTAAATGTCTTGAATCAAAATTAGAGCAAGAACGAAGCCCAAACAAAAAGGGCAAGAGTGAGCGCAACAAATACTGCAGCCGAGCCGATATCTTTGGCTCTACCACTGAGCTCGTGCCAGTCATCGCTAACACGGTCGACAACCGCTTCTACGGCGGAATTAATAAGTTCGATGATCAGGACCAATAACAGGCTACTGATCATCAGTACTCTTTCAAATGTGGTGACTGGAAGGAAAAAAGCACAGACGGAAAGCACTAAGGCTAGAATCAATTCTTGTCTGAAGGCGGCTTCGTATTTCCATGCGGCTTTCAATCCCTGAAATGAATAGCCGGTCGCATCCATGACACGGCGTAGACCTGTTTTTCCTGGCTTCAAAATATGACCTTACTACAGCTTAATAATTTAGATTGTGCATCTATCCAAACGATGAAAAGAGACTAATCGTTCTTGCGTGAAACATTTGTGAATGGCATTCATCACACAACGATATAGGGTTTGAATAAGAAAAAAGAGTTGAATTAATCAAGGTCGTAGACGGTATAGCCTTTATTCTGAAGGCATTTTCGCAGTACGAGAGATTGTGTCTTGGTGGAGTCATTGCTTCCACTCAACGCTCCGGCCCCTGCTCCTACAGCACCGCCTGCAGCGGCACCAACAGCAGCTCCACCTATCCCGTTTTCCAGCGCACCAGCTGCTGCCCCAATTAGTGCACCTGTAACTGCGCCATTAGCGGCTTCAGATTTTGCAGCTTACGTTTTGTCTACGTTGTCCGCATACCCTTGGCAATAAAGAAAATCTTGTTCATATTTAGCAGGATCAACATTAGTCATGTCGACAACAGGCTTTTGATTATAAGTACAAGCGCTAAGAGTAGAGGCAAGCGTCATAACCAGAATAAAAGGTTTGTACATGAGTATTATCCATTTGTTCTGTGAATTTATGGATTAAATGTACACTGTTTTATTGTTGAGCTCTGTCGCTGGAGTGTATTGAAGTGTCGTCTTCTGTAAAGGAGGAAAGACGTTAACTTAACTGTCTGATTTTGGAAGACGAAGTGTGAAGCAAGCACCACCAAGTGGGCTATGAGAAATCGAAACCTCACCATGTTGAAGTTCCATTATCTGCCTGACGATCGCCAAACCGAGCCCAAACCCACTCGTGTTTTTGTTTCGGGACTCATCCGCGCTATAAAATGCTTCAAAAAGGTGAGGCCAATGCTGCTCTTCTATACCTATACCATCATCATGTACATGGATTAAACAGCTTTGCTGATCACTTTTTATCTCAACCATAATTTGAGTATTTGCGTATCGCATTGCATTGCGTAGCAGATTATCCAAGGCACGCTTTAGCAGTTTTGGATCGGCGAATGCGCGCGCGTTTTCAGAGTTTGTTTCATTGACTGAGATAGATAATTTGGTCTCTTTTTGCCATCTCTGTTTTAACTCATTAACTAACTTGGCGAGTGCTACGTTTTCTGTTTGCAACGCCGTATCTGGGCGTTCCATTTTGGCGTAATAAAGCAGCTCTTCAACCATGTCTTCCATCTCGTCAATGTCTTCGACGATACTACGTACATGCTTTTTCTGTTGTTCGGTTAATGTAGAGTCCGATAACAAGTCAGCTTGCCACTGCAAACGAAAAATAGGAGTGCGTAATTCATGCGCAACTGCATTGGTCAGCATTTTATTGCTAGTGATCAGGCGAGAAACTTTGTCAGCCATCGTATTAAAGCTTTTGTTCAGCGTTCCAACCGACTTGGCGCTTGAGGTGCTTGCTCGTGCTTTGAAGTTGCCTGAAGCAAACTCGACCGTGACTCTTTCTAACTCACGAATTCGACGGCTCAAAAACCAGATCAGCAGTATGCAATACAGAGCAAATCCGGCTAAAAAGAATAACCATACAATGTTGTCATCAAAGTTAATCGCCTGAATAACTGAGCTATCCGGATCATCGATCATTTTGAAAATAGGGGTGTCCGCATCTAGGCGGAACCATATATCCCTTTCTTCGTCGTAAGCAACGTTAACAGAGGTGTCACTTTCAAATGCTTTTCTGATGTCTTCTGGAAGTTCTTCGAGCGCGTGAGGAATCAACAAGCGATGGCTGGACGTGGCAAATTGTTCAAGCTGTTGCTGAGTGTATTCTAGTCCGTGCTCTTCGTAGATAGGATAGATAAGATCGTGGAAAGCTTGACCTTCTTGCTCTTGTAGCAGGTAATCGTAATCTGTGTTGATCTCATAGACTAAGAATTCGTAACCCCACAAACTCACCATAAATAGAATGATAAGACCGACAAAGCTTTCCAGATAAATCCGTCTCATTATTCATTCCATGCATCAGGCATAAATAGGTAGCCTTTGCCGCGAACCGTGATGATTTTTTGTGGAGAGCAAGAGGCATCGCCTAATTTTTTTCTCAATGTCACAATACGGTTGTCAATGGTGCGATCTGTACCGTCGTACTCAATACCACGTAGTGTTTTCGTTAACCACTCACGTGAGAGTGTTTTTTCTGCGTGTGTTGCGAGAACCCATAATAAATCGAACTCACCGTCAGTCAGCGCAATTTCTTCCTGGTTCATGACGCATGATTTACGTAATCGGTTTAAACACAGCACTCCAATTTGTAGACCGTTTTCGGACTCGGTAGAGGCTGCCTCTTTTCTTCTCAATAGCATGCGAATGCGCGCCAGCAGCACGCGAGGTTTGATTGGCTTGGTAACAAAGTCATCGGCGCCAATTTCTAATGCGGCGACGTGATCAAAGTCGTCATCACTCGCTGTCAGCATCAACACTTTGCCTTTGTAGCATTCACGGATTTGACGACATACGCTCAGGCCGTCTTGTCCAGGTAGCATCAAATCTAACAAAACCACGTCTGGCTGTGTGTCAATAATCGCTTCCGGTGCGTCTGTCCCGTTGTCGATACATTTGACCTGGAAACCTTGTTCAACAAAATACTCTCCCAGCATAGCTTGTAATTTGGGATCGTCTTCCACGATGATTAAAGATGGTTTGATTTGTTGTGCGTTCATTTGAGTGATGTATACAATATTTAATATCACTGGAACTTAAACAAATTTACGAATTATTTCAAATAAAGCTTTCTCAGAATAAGGTTATCGGATGAGTTGATTCGATAAATACCCCAAGTAATGATTCAAACTTAATCATTAATCACATTATGAAGTGTCTAAAAAAGGCGCAACTGTTGCGCCTTAATATGGAATATTAGGGTGAACTTACGTTTTATTCGGTGGTGCACACGACGCTGTTGTCGCTGCCAAAAGCATTGGGAACATAAGCGTCGGCTTGAGGATCGTTTTCCCACTTTGCATCATTGAGCAAGTAGCGGAACTGAACATTCTGCTCTTTAGGTAAGCGCGTTTTAAATTTAAATTGACGGCTTTTCTTCACTAATTTCATCGGTTCTGGCTGCCAGTTGTTAAAATCCCCAGCAATATGGATGGAGTCCCACTGGTCTTTATCTAGCTCGAACGTGACTTCAACTTCATCTTTTGTCTTAAAGAATCTCTTTTTAAGCATTGATCTTTCCTTGTTCGTACAAAAACTGTTCTAACTATTACTCGTGTTTCATAACGATTTCAAGTTTTATCGAATTGTCACTGGTATCAGGTGAAGAACTATCTAAATGATGAATAGCTTAATCGCTATGAGTTCTTGTGAGAGGGGAGCGGTATTGAGAAGCCTCAAGGATATGGAACCGTTAACGTACCAAGTTTTTAGGCGAGGCGGAACTCAGAGTCCGTATCTTGAAGTCAAACCGTTATCATGTATTATCTTAAATCACCATTTTTGTTGATGTAGCTATGTTGAAGTTTAACCGTACATTGTTGACCGCGATAGTTTGTTTAGCCGCTATGCTTTTGAGCAGTGTCGCTCCTATGGCGAAGGCTTCAGCCCCGGTGAAAACAATTGAAGTACGCGATATTATTGTTCAACAGGCTGCTCTGCACAAACAACTTGGCGTCAATGACGACTGCGTTGAATCACATCACGATGAGTCAACTATCAATAAGGTGCAACAGTCTCACACGAGTTGTAGCTCTTCCTGTATGGTCAAAATTCCCGCCAACTTATCTCAAAACGACTTACTGCTTCTTCCTTACAGCCTTGCATTGATTGATAGGCCTTTAGTCGAAAAAGTAGTGACAGTGATCACCAAGCTTTATCGTCCTCCGATTGTTTAATTCCTCATCTCAAATTACTTGGGGTTTCCCCCCTTTTTACCAAATGAAATGATTTGGCATTTGAATGCCACAAGGAAATAAACAATGAAAAAACTACTTGCCTTATGTAGCGCACTTTTACTGACTTTTACCGCTCATGCAGCGCAATTTGAAGAAGGGAAGCACTACAAAGTTCTGGATGTTAAGAAAGCATCGAAACCTGTTGTGACGGAATTCTTTTCTTTTTATTGCCCACATTGCTATAAGTTCGAGTCGCTTATTGAGCGTTTAAAACCTGCTCTGCCAAAAGAGGCAAAGTTTGAAAAGGTACATGTGGGGTTCATGGGCGGAGATATGGCGATTCCGATGGCCAAGTCCTACGCGACGATGGTGTCGCTCGGGGTTGAAGATACAATGATTCCTGCCATGTTTGCCCAAATTCATCAAAAGCGACAAGCGCCAAAAGATGAAGCTGAGCTGAAACAGCTCTTCGTTGATAATGGCGTAGAAGGTAAGAAGTTTGATGCCGCTTACAATAGCTTTGCCGTAAACTCAATGCAGAAAGGCTTTGACAAACAATTTGCAGCCAGCACGTTAAGAGGGGTTCCAGGTGTGGTTGTGAACAATAAATACATTGTTTTGGCCAACGAAATTCGTACTTACGACGAGTACAATCAATTAGTTAATTACTTATTGACGCTGTAACTATAAATAGCATTGATGCTTAAAAATGGCGACGGTAGAGTCGCCATTTTTTATGCTTATCACTTTCGTATTATCTAAGAACGCTTGTACATGCTTGAGTCGGAACACTAGTCATAAATATGGCATGCGGATAAAACAAGCTAGCAGCAGTGATTGCAACATTACATGGCTGAGCAATCGTAGTTTTAATCACATTGGTAAGCACGGCACCTGTATTGTTTACTGTTTGAGCGGCGGCTTGTTGTGCCTGGTAAGACACGCAACCTGTCGTTGCATTGATCATCGCAGTGCTAAACAAAAGTTTGCGAAAAAACATATTCATATCCTTTGTGAATGCTTTGAATTACTTATATGTGGATTGATTCATAAATGAAACAAAACAGTGTTCAAAATATGTGTGCATTCACGAAATGAACATTGTTTTATAAAAAGACGTTTTTTTGTGATCTTAGTACTGGACAGACCAGGTTATGAAACTAAAGCCAATCCGTGCATTACGATTACGCCGAAGGTCAGTTTGCTCCTCATTCCTTGATATCCCTTGGGCTCGGCGTCTTGTTCGACTTTCCTCACGAGTTTTTCTGCATACCAAACAGCAAGATACCCAATTGCTAAGAGTAGGGTAGCGACCGAGTAATGTTTGTGACCCTGCAGTAATGCGCCCCAAGCAAGTAAGACAAAAAGGTTGCTGAGAATTAATATATTTCTGCTAAGGCGGTGGTAGTAATGCTCAATGCCGTTACCCCAAAGGATGCCGGATAAAAAACTTAATATAACGGCGCTGTATGCGATGAAAAATTGCTGGCCACTTAAATTGAACAGTGAGATGTCAGTGAAAATCAGCCCTAAACTAAACACAAATGGAACCAGGCCTAAGTAACCGAGTTGTAGCATGGTTGAGCGTGTTGTCATGGTCGTCACCTTACAATTGTTGCTCTATCATATTGGTAAGCGTAGTACTTGTCGGTGATGTGGAGCTTGGAAAAGTGGCAATAACTTTGCCTTCAGAGCTAATTAGAAACTTATAGAAGTTCCATTTTGGTTTGATGCCAGCTTGGTTAGTAATCTCGCTGAATACGGGGTTTGCATCTACGCCTAATACTGAGGAGCGAGCCATCATTGGAAAGGTGACCCCGTAATCGAGATAACAGACTTTCGCTGTGTTTGTTTCGCTTCCTCTGTCCTGTCGGAAGTCATTACTCGGGAAACCAATGACGGTGAAGTTTTGCTCTTTGTAAGTTTGGTAGAGGGTTTCTAACTGCTCGAACTGAGGAGTGAAGCCGCACTGGCTTGCTGTATTGACGACCAGAAGCGTCTTTCCCTTAAAGCTTTCGCATAGGTCGACTTCTTCTGTTGAATTTAACAACCTTTGCTTACCTTGAAGAATATCAGGGCACTCAGATGCGAGAGCAAGCGAACTCATGGAGATAAAGCCAACGAGAGCGACGAGTTTCAGTAATCCTTTCATGGTGTTGTTCCCTTTGTTTTCAATAAGTATAACTACTCAAGCGCAAAGAGGATCGATCAAAAAAGCCGCACAAATGCGCGGCTTCTGTCACGAGCTGAGATCTGATTATGCCAGTTTCAACTCGAACTGGTTGCGGTACATCACCATGTCTTCAATCGTCAGCACTGGCATGTTGTGCAGGCGACCAAACGCAACGATCTCTGGTGCTTTTGCCATCGTGCCATCTGGGTTGGTCACTTCACATAGTACGCCAGCGGGTTGAAGCCCTGCCATTTGCATCAGGTCAATCGTACCTTCTGTGTGACCACGGCGAGTCATTACACCACCTGGACGTGCGCGCAGAGGGAATACGTGACCCGGACGAGCAAGATCTTCAGGTTTCGCATGCGGGTTTGCCGCCGTTTTAATGGTCGTCACGCGGTCTGCTGCTGAAACACCCGTTGTTACACCAACCTTCGCTTCAATAGAAACCGTAAATGCGGTTTGGTTTGCGCTGTTGTTGTTTACTACCATTGGAGGCAGTTCCAGTTTGTCCGCTTGAGCATCTGTTAAGCACAAACAAACGATGCCGCTACATTCGCGGATCATCAACGCCATTTGCTCGTTGGTGAGGTGCTCGACTGAATAAATGATATCGCCTTCGTTTTCGCGATCTTCATCATCAAGAAGTAGTACGCCACGACCTTCTTTTAAAGCGATAAGTGCGTTTTCAACGCGAGTAATTGGGTCGCCGAATTCGGCAAGTAGTGATGACTGATTCATGGTTAACTCCTAAATTTCACCAGAATCAGGGCGGTATGAGAGATCGTCGTAAAATACGATCAAAAAGAAGTGCACCAGCACTCTTAGCAATCTGACTCGCTATGCTGGTGTATTCTTATTCTCTTTCATCCGGACTATAACCGTCGGCTCTGGCATCTCACCAGATCTGCTGACCTCGACGAATCGAGCGCTCGCGGGCTCACTTGAAAAAGTATACCGCCGGTGGGGAATTTCGCCCCGCCCTGAGAACAATTAAAAATGTGCCACTTCATCCAAGTTGTGAGGAAGTGGAGCTAGGATAGTACTGCGAACTGAATAGCTTGGAAAGTCGATTCCATCTGTATGATGGAAAAGTGTGCTATCGACGGAAATAATCTGTGCGAATAAAGTGATCAATCTGCTGTGGCACGAAGGTGTTGTAAATCAGGCTCGTATGCGTTTGCTTCACTTCGATATGATCTTGCATACCGTCCAGTCTTGTCTCTTCTACGGTAACCGTACCGTCCGACATGGTGTTGTCATTACGGATCAACAATGGGCGAGCGCCAATCGGCATCGTTCCTGCGATACTGCCGAGCTTTTGAGGGAAATCCCAAGCGTCATCATGTTTGTTTAATCCGTGGTGTGGCGAATTGCCTAAAATTGCACCCAATCCGAGATCTTGAATTCGACCTACAATGGACGCGCCTTTAAGAGGCGAACCGATAGCGACAACATGAGAGATTAAGTTAGTGCTCGGTTTTCTGTTGGCGAGATAGCGCTTAATCATCAAGCCTCCCAAGCTGTGTCCCACGAGCACGTTTGTGGTCAGTGGATTAAGCGAATGATCAATAGAATCAAACAGTGAAGACTCATCGATAGCAACAGTGTTATAGCTGAGTACTTGCGTTTCGTATCCGAGTTTTCTCAGCTTTTGGCTAAGAGGCTGCATGACCAGCCCATGCATATAAAGACCATGTAAGATGATGATTTTCATAATACCTCCTATATTTATGACGTCGTAGATATCCTACTCTAATTAACAAAGAACTACTTGTGCTTTGTGGTGCATATTTACGTTTTGCTGCAAAGTTTGACTGCTGTAGCAAGCGACTCAGCCCAGTAAATCCTGTACTTGTTGTTGCAATTGATTACGATTTAAAGACGCAGGACTTAACACTTCACCGATAACAACATCCACTTTTGACCAAAAACGAGTCGGTCGTTTTGTGAGAGCATGTCCGCCTTTGTGGCTGAAAAAAGAACCCCAAAGCCCTTTTAACGCCATAGGGATGACAGGAACAGGGTTACGTTCAAGGATTTTCTCTACACCAGGGCGAAACTCACCCAATTGACCGTTAGACGTTAAACGACCCTCAGGGAAGATACAGACAACCTCACCGTCGTTAAGTGCTTGTTCAATCTGTTCAAATGCTCGTCGGTAAGTGTCGGCACACTTACGTGGAGAACAGATCGGGATAACACCGGCATGACGGAATACATATTTAAGAACAGGTAGCTCGCTGATGGACTTGTCCATCACAAAACGAACCGGGCGAGTAGAGGTTCCCATCAAAATCAATGCATCGACATAGCTAACATGGTTAGCCACGATTAACGCAGCACCTTGTTCAGGAATATGTTGGCGCCCCTTTACGGACACACGATACATACAATGGCTGAGTAAATAACTGATAAAGCGTTGTGTAAATTCCGGTACTTGGCGATAGACATAGATCGCCACGAAAAAGTTACCTATTGCCATCATGGCAAACAGTTCCACAATAGAAAGCTCTAGTACGCTGAGTACAACGATCGAAACCAAAGCAGACACCACCATAAACAACGCATTCATGATGTTGTTAGCAGCAATGGCACGTGCACACTCCCCTTTGTTTGAACGCGATTGGATGAACGCATAAAGAGGAACAATAAAGACACCGCCGCTTACACCAACAAGGAACAGGTCAATCATGACGCGCAGATGTTTTGATTCAGCAACGAAGCTTTGCACATCATAAAAGTGCACCGGAAGTGATGGATAACTTGGGACTGCCCATAGCAAGTCGACGCCAAAGACTGTCAGACCAAGGATACCGAATGGCAAAATACCAAGCTCAACGTGGTTGAAGGAAAGTTTTTCACACAACCAAGAGCCTGTCGCGATACCAATGGAAAACAATGCCAACAGTAAAGAAACGACAGTGCTGTCTGCAAACAAATGTTCACGCGCAAAGTTAGGGAATTGAGTCAGGTAAGTCGCACCCATGAACCAAAACCAACTGATGGCTAGAATAGACATCCAAATGCCTCTCTGTTTTTTTGCCACTTTTAACGTGTTCTTTAAACCAGAAATCGGTTCAAATTTCGCTTTGTCAGTCGATTGGCTAGGCATCGTTGGAATATTCACACTGCTCATAAACCCAAGCAAAGACAAGGCAATCACGACACAAGAAGCAATCAAGGTACCATTAGGAATGGCTAGCAGTAGGCCTGCGCTTAGCGTACCTATAAGAATCGAAAGGAACGTGCCCATTTCAACCCAAGCATTTCCTTTAACAAGCTCATTTGGTTTGAGCGCTTGTGGTAGCAAGGCGTATTTCACAGGACCAAAATAAGCCGATTGAGTGCCTGTCATAAATAAAAGAGCAAGCATCAGCATGGCACTTTGGGTGGCAATAGCGGTTGCAGCGCAAGACATGATAGCCAGCTCGATGAGCTTTAGACGTCGGATTAATTTGGCTTTGTCCATGCTGTCAGCGACGGCACCAGCATGCGCAGAGAATAGAAAGAAAGGTAGGATGAATAAGCCTGCCGCCAAATTAACGAATAGATTGACGGATATTGGTAGGTTATCAATTTGGCTGTATGTCACCATCAATAACAGAACGTTTTTGTAGATGTTGTCATTGAGTGCGCCAAGACACTGCGTCACAAAGTAAGGAAAAAAGCGTTTTGAGAAAAACATGCTGGCTCCGATTAAACAAAGTCGAATGAGATGGGAGCACTTTATGCTCAATGAACGATTAAACCAGCTTTCTCTGTCAAGTGACGTTGCATGCCACCAAAAGTAACGAAATTCGTTACTTTTATCTCCATTTGTTTATTGAGTTACTAATTTCGAGACTTCTGAGTAGGTTTTCTTTCCCATGGTTCAAACAGAGGGAACGTCCAGCGACGCATCGCAATAATCAGAGAGGTGCCGTGCTTTTCGTCCATATCGAGAGAGCTATCACTTTGGCAAGCCTGATAAAACTCATCGATGACCTTTTGCAGTTTCTGTTGCAGCTTCTTGTTGGTTGGTACACTCATCAGCCCTGTTGCCATGGAGAACTTTTCATCTTCACCAGAAAAGTAGCTTTGGAAAAAGGCGTCTTGAACTTGCTGTTGGAAGAACCGTTGAATAGGGCCGCCCATCTGCCACTTAAATGTCGGAGATATACGCAAACGAATTTTGTTATTTGGCTGCAAGTCGATGATGTTCAGACGATCCAAATGAGCAAGCTTTTGCACCAGTTCCAACTCATTGAAGGTGTATTGCTGAACTATTTGTTCAAACTGATAGCCATTTACAACACAGATTGCCACGAGTAGCAGGGCTTTATCGTCAACCAACTGCTTTTCTTGCTCTAACGTTAGCGACTCTAGACCTTTATTGTGCGCAGCCGCGAGCTTAAACAGTTCCGCCATTTCTAAACCAATCAATTGGCAAATGCGTTCTAAGCGTTCAAGGCTAATGTGTTGACCTTCAGCGAGTAAACGTTTGACGCTTCCTTCACTTAAATCAAGGTGTTGTGCAACATCGACATAATGCAGCCCAGCTAACTTTAGTTGGCGTTTAAGCTCTTTAATTAACGTATAGCTTTCTGACATTTATGCTGTCACCTCGTCGTGTAATTGCTCTATATACGCTTGCATAAAGGCTTTGCGTTTTTGCGCTTCGCGTCTCGCTGACTCCGTGTTCATAGTTTCAGCGATTTTGAATAACTTGGTCTGGAAGTGATCCAGAGTGAATTGTTTATCGTCGAGTTCTCGCTGTTGAGCAAAGATGTCTTTGTTATCGTAAAGTTGCGCATCAAACTCAGTGCTCACTTGTATACAGCGAGTAATGCCAATTGCGCCTAAAGCGTCCAGACGGTCGGCATCTTGAACGACTTTTGCCTCCAATGTGTTGGGTCTGATATTCGCGCTAAAGCTGTGTGCTTCTATCGCGTGGGCAATGGCATCATGGTATTGCCGCGGATAATCGATACTTTCTAAAAACGCGACCGCTTTTTTGGCTGCAATGATTGAGCTCTGCTTGCGGTTTGGATGATCTTTCGGATAGGTAAAACAATCATGTAAATAGGCGGCGGGAAGCACAATAGATAAGTCGGCGCCTTCTTCCATAGCCAGTTTTTTTGCGGTGTTTACGACCCGTTGAACATGGCTTATGTCATGCGCCGCATCGACTTGCATCTCTTGCTGCATAAATTCCAAAAATTGCGATTCTATCTGGCTTAATAAGGTCATGAGTTATATCTACAACTAAAGTGAAGGCAGAAGTATGCCGAACGCAGAGAGGAATTTCCAAGTTCAATAGTGTAATTGAGATTTAGCCATCAGAACCTTATGCAACTTAGTAAGTATCGGGTCATCTTAAATAGCATTTTTGTGCGTTCAGTTGGCTACTAAGGTCGTAAGACACAGAGCAGCAGTGACGTTTGCCAATAGTAAAAGGGCCTGATGATTTCGTCAGACCCTTTTTCGTTTTAGTCGGTATTTTTACTAACCTTAGCGTTTGAACGTCACTTGCTCTGCTTGTTCAAGATGAATATGAGTCGTCGCTGGCTGTGTTTCTGCAATCACTTTACCGTGACGAACAGAGTAGCGAACCGGCACTTGGCGACGTACGGCGTCAAAACCATTTTCTGCAGGAAGAATCAGTAGGCTACCTGGTTTGCCTTCTTCAATTCCATACTTGTCTTGAATGTTCAGTGTACGTGCTGAATTGGTGCTGATCAGATCCAGTGAGTTGTTGATTTGGTCGTAACCCATCACCTGACACACGTGCAGACCCATATGCAGCACTTGCAGCATGTTTGCAGTGCCTAGTGGGTACCAAGGGTCAAATACATCATCGTGTCCAAAGCAGACGTTGATGTTGGCATTCAGCATCTCTTTCACTCGTGTTACGCCGCGACGTTTTGGGTAATCATCAAAACGGCCTTGTAAGTGAATGTTCACCAATGGATTTGCCACGAAGTTGATACCGGACATGCGTAATAAACGGAACAGGCGAGATGCATATGCGCCGTTATAGGAACCCATCGCTGTTGTGTGACTGGCCGTGACTTTATTTCCCATATCGAACTTGTGCGCTAATGCTGCCAGCGTTTCAACGAAGCGAGATTGCTCGTCATCGATTTCATCACAATGCACGTCGATCAGACGGTCGTATTTTTGTGCTAACTCGAATACGTAGTGCAGTGATTCAATGCCATATTCGCGTGTGAATTCAAAGTGTGGAATCGCGCCAATCACGTCCGCACCTAATTTGACGGCTTCTTCTAGTAGCTCTTTGCCATTTGGGTAAGAGAGAATACCTTCCTGCGGGAAGGCGACGATTTGGATATCTACCCACTCTTTCATCTCTTCACGCACTTCTACCATCGCTTTTAGGGCAATTAGGGTAGGGTCTGAAACGTCTACGTGAGTTCGAACGTGTTGTACGCCGTTTGCGATCTGCCATTTTAAGGTTTGTTTTGCGCGCGTTTTCACGTCTTCAATCGACAGCATTTCTTTGCGCTCAGCCCAACGTTCAATACCCTCAAACAATGTGCCAGAGATGTTCCAGCTTGGCTCGCCAGCGGTTTGCGTTGTATCTAGGTGAATGTGTGGCTCGCAGAAAGGTGCAACCGCCATGCCGCCTTCAGCATCGATGGTGTCACCGTTGTGATTAAGCTCCACATCGTTGCTTTCAATGCACTTGAATTGACCACCTTCAATCAAAATTTGTTGCAGACCTTCTCGCCCTTTTAGCGTTACGTTTTTGATCAGTAGTGTTGTCATGATGGTTCCTTACGCTGGCTGTGTAGCCAGTGCTTTTTTGTTGAGAATAGGATTAAGAATTAGGAAGCTAATTGCGCCGCCAAGTACAGCGTTAATCGGTACTACGCCAGGAAGGAAGTGTCCCGCACCAACGCCAATCGCTACAGCGATAATGCCAGCCAGCCAACAAAGTTATTGTAGAGCCAGAGAGCGCAAAGTGTGCCAACAAGACCGTTCGCCATCGAGATGTATTTACTTGGTAAGCCTGTGATGTTGGAAAATCCAAGACCTGATGCGTAGAGCGCGTTGTCGTTGGTCGTCCAAATGTTTAACCCAAGTACGATGATGGCAGGAATCAATAAACCTTGCGCAATCATCACTTCAGAGATGTCTGATTGACCAGTCACCGACGCACCTGCCGCGCCAAAGATAAACATTAATGAGTTTCCGATGAAAAATGCCACCATGGTGATCATCACGGCGCTGCGCGGCTTTTTACCAAAGCGTACGAAATCTGCCGTTAATGTGCCTGCACTGACAAAAGAGCCTACAACCATCGCGAGAGCCATTGAAAAATCGAGTGGCTCGGTTGGTTGAACTTGTTGTAGTTCGCTAATACCGCCAACGCTATTTACTGCTTCTACGACAGAGTAACCGCCAAGTAGCGCAATGGCAGGAACGGCGATTGCTGACAGCACCATCAGTGCTGAGATTCCAAAGTAAACGGTCGCGGTCATGAGCAAACCGGAGACAAGGATCAACGTGTTGGTATCGATGCCCGTTGCTTTATGCACCGGAATCGCAAACATCGCGACACCAACTCCAAACCACCCAACTTGAGTACCGCCAAGAAGAGCAGAAGGAAGCCAAGAGCCTTTAGAACCAAAAGAGAAACGAGCAAGAAGGTGGGTAGAGAGACCAGTAGAAGCGCCGATGTAACCGAGGAAAGAAGTGTAAATACCGAGGATTAGGTTACCGATGAGAACAGCGAGGAAAAAATCATTAAAGGAGAGCCCAGTACCGAGAGAACCACCTGTCCACATACTTGCGGAGAAAAAAGTGAGTCCTAACATCACCATGGTTAGTGACGCCACGCCTTTTCTGGCCGTGTTGGGAACTGGTCCAAGACTGTAGTTATTGTCTCCAGCCATTATTACCTCCGCACATTGAAATGTTAAATTATAGCACCTGGTTTTCAGGCAAACGGCGCGTATTATCGTGATGTAAATTTAATAGTCAATGATAAAATTGCAATTTAAACGTTTGCTTGGTTTTTTATGTCTATTTTTTCTTTTAATAACAATGGCTTGATTTTTTACTTATAAAGGTAAAAAGTTTGTTTTTACGTGTTTTATATGATTTATAGACAGGTTTTCTATGTGAAATGAATGTTTTGAATTGCTATTTATGTTTATGGATTAAATTTATCTATAACTCTGGATTGTTCAGTCGATTTCTATGAAAAGAAAACGATTTCATGATGAGCGTTTTGGTTTGGACGTTATTTTTTCTTTTTTGGGTATGTTTTCTTGGTTTTATTTTATGTAGGTAATTTGTTTTTGTTGAAGCTGGTATTTCTAATGGTTTAGTGGGCGAATATTTGAATTTTATAAACAGTAAACAATCTGTTGTGGGCAGGAAAAGTACAACCGAGCTCGGTCAGAGGATAAGAGAGCAATAGCCACATAAAAAAATAGCCAACCGCAAAGAGTGCGATTGGCTTATATACATGTGAACAAAATCAAGTTCACTAACAACGTCAGTTGGCTAGGTGACCCTCGGCTTAAGAAGGGTCGATTTATATAATGCAGTTACTGTGCCAACTTTAATATGCCCTAAAATACGTAGTTTCTGTGACATGCGTTGCTTAAAGTTTGAGTTTGTTTGCAATTTGCAACTGCGTTATGCAATTTGACTCTATTATGCTAATGATTGATTAATAAACAGTGGACTTTTTAGAGCATGACTAAACTCGCCGTTCCCAAAAAGGCGAAGAAACCAACCACATCTGTCACCGTCGTTAGAATAACCGAACCTGCTAAGGCTGGATCCAATTTAAACTTATCCAAAATAATGGGTATCAACACGCCAAATAAAGCAGCGGTAATAATGTTGACGATAATGGCCAGCGCGATGGTTCCACCTAAAACTGGCGATTGGAACCACAATCCGGCTAACCCGCCGATGATTAGCGCCCAAGCAATGCCGTTCAGTGAGCCAATACCCAGCTCATTTTTTAAGAATTTGAATCGGTTACCTGGGGTAATCTGATTAAGCGCCATCGCACGAACCATTAGAGTCAGCGTTTGGCTGCCTGCAATGCCACCCATCGATGCAACAATTGGCATTAGTACGGCCAAAGCCACCACTTGAGCAATCACGTCTTCAAATAGCCCGATAGTGACAGACGCTAAAATTGCAGTCAGCAAATTGATGCCCAGCCACACGCCGCGTTTTTGTGAGCTTTTTAATACTGGCGCAAACAAGTCATCGCCTTCATCCATACCAGTACCGGCCATTAAGCGCGCTTCGTAGATTTCACGTTGCGTACTTAATGCAAATTGCCAATCGACTTCACCAATCAGAGTTTGGTCTGCATCAGTCACAGGCAGAGCGGGTAGTGTGCTGTGCTCTAATGCTTCTACCGCTTCGGGAAGCATCATCTTACTGTCTAGCACCGTCACCGCTTCAATAACGAGTGTTTTCAAGCGAGTATCAGGATCACTACGTAAAATTTCGTAGTAATTGACTGTACCTCGATACTGTTTATTACGGTTGATCAGGTAGACCTGTTGAGGCGTGTCGTAGCTATAGCGCTCCATTAACTGCTTAGCCGTTCCAATCGTAATATTAAAGGGCAGGGTGATGATTTTACGCTCAGCCCAGTGGCCGAGTTCTTCATCTTCATATTCGTTTGCCTGATCGTAAAGCTCTAACTCATCTTTTTCGATTAACGCGAGCGCTTCGTTGATGATCGACTCAGGCAACGAATCCGCCCATTCGATCAGCGATAAGTTATCAAGTTTAGCGAGGGTGAGTTTTAGCTCGACTTCAGATAATGCATTGATGATAGAAAAACGTACGTCGGCACGCATTTCCGTTAACACGTCGATATGCAGTTCTAGTGGCAAAGCTCGCCATAAGCGAACACGATCATCGATTGGAAAGGCTTCCAGAATTAGGGCGACTGCGCCAGGTTCGAGACCCGCTTCAATAGATTCATTGAGCGTTGCGACTTGATCCGCTTCTTCGGCTTGGCCAATTTGCTGGATTAGAGTGGAGAGATCTTGAAACTTGCTCACCGAGTACCCCGATAGTTAATTCGTTTTATGGAAGTATGGCATGTTATTGAGATGCACAACTATGCATCTTAACCTTGCTCAAGGTACTTGAAAGTAACAGAAAAACAATAGGCTATTCGCTGTTGATAGTGAGATATGGCTGTACCAATTGGCGAATGTTCACTTTTGCGCCAATTCTCGCTGCGAGCAAATACATGCCACCAATTTTACGATGTAAAAATAGGGCATCGGCAGGTGGGGTATGCCAGTACTCTTGTTCCATGCTCAAAATAGTGCCGGCTTCGCGAAGTTTTTGCGCTAAGCCACTGGCTTTAAAATCATATGGCTCATCGACTAACATGGGTTCACATGCCATTTTTACTAAATCGAGAATCGCTTGGCGCTGATCAGGTAAGATGGTTTGGCTGAAGAAGCCAATTTGCTCAAGCGCGTCATTCAAGCCTTGTTCGTCATTATTCATGACGGACGCAAAGGCTTGGCGATAGCCGGCACTGAATCGTTCGCTGTATTCGCGAGTTGCACCGAAATCTAACAAGCCGATTTGGCGAGTACTTTCAATGTACAAGTAATTGGCGAAGTTAGGATCGGTTTGCACCATCTTGAATTCGAACAGCTCTCTGAACAGCAATTCGAGCAAACTGTGCATGACAAAATCTCGCGTACTTTGATCATAATGTTCGATGTGTTCAATGGGTACGCCGTCAATAAATTCCATGGCGAGAACGGAGTCTGAGCAACTTTCAGTATGAATCTTTGGTACGACAAAATGAGGATGCTCCTTCAAAGCATCATGGTAACGAATCGCAAATTGCGCTTCTCGGGTGTAATCGGCTTCATCATGCAGTTGCTTTTTGGCTTCTTCTAGTAGCCCTTTGTAGTCGACGGATTCTGGAATCAACCCAACCACTTTAAGCAGCGTACCTACGTTGTCTACGTCGCTATCGATACTTTTTCGTATGCCCGGATATTGCACTTTGACGGCTAGGTTATCGCCCGCATCGCTGTAGGCTTGGTGCACCTGTCCTATTGATGCACTGGCGATTGGTTTGAAGTTAAATGATAGAAACTCAGCTTTCCAACTCGTTCCTAGCGAACTTTCCATGACTCCGTTCAGTTGCTTTGCAGGCATTGGGTCTGCGTTGGAGCGAAGACGGGAGAGAATATCGGCGAGTTCAGGTTCTAAAACATCACCAGCATCCATTGAGAGCATTTGACCAAGCTTCATTGCAGCGCTACGTAGGTGAGCAAGTTGGTCTGTCAACCGTGCGATGTTTTGTGGCGTCAGCAAGAGGTCTTTCGCTTTTGGTTTATTGCCTTTGGCGATTTGTTTCGTGCCTTCTGCAATCACATTGCCGGCGACACGGGTAGCAAGTGAAGCGAACTTGCTGAACCTTGAGATACGATGGGTAGGTAGGCTTCTTTCCTTTGCCGACATGAATCTTCTCCGCTGTTTACTAACTAATTGTTATACGGGAAAAGGGTGTGTTTGGATACAAATGAAAAAAACGCCAGCGAAACTGGCGGTTTGTGAGTTTAGATGGAGTAGAAGAAGTACAGCTGAGACTTCATTCGAATGATGATCCCGCGAATCACATCCAAGAAGGCCATGAAGCCTATCGGTTTTTCACCGCTGACCCATGCGAGGCCAACAGAGCCAACAGGAATGTCGTAGCCTTCTGGCTCATCAATCTTAAGACGAACAAAGTGGTGTTTGTTCTGTAAGTTCTTGCCGGTTGTAACGCGAACAGAATCATCGAAACCCAGCAGATTACCTTGTGACTCACCTGTTGCTTCAACAATGCCTTCGACGGTCGCTGAGAAGATCTTGCCTGGGTAAACGGACGAAGAGAATTCCGCAGGTTGACCCGGTTTAATGTTACGAATCGCCTGGTGGTTGACTCGCATCAGCACATACTTCTCGTTAGTGTACATATTAATACGTGGCATCATCGATACACGCTGACCTTCACGCAGGATAAAGTTGGTCACAAAGCCATCTGTTGGGGCATGAATTTTGGTGCTGTTCAAATCCCATTGCGCTTTTGCAATTTGCTCTTCAGCTTGGCGCAGTTCGGCTTGTTTGGTTTCAACTGCGAGCTCTGCTTTATGAATCGCCAGTTTTGCACGTGAAATATCGACTTGTTTCTTCTTAATTTGAGACTCAAGGGTTAACACGTTGTGACGTGCCATATCAACCGCACTCGATTGTTTGTCGATGTCGCTTTCCGTGATGGTGTTTTGCACCACTCGGTTTTGCTCAACATAACGATCTAGCATCTTTTTCTGCAATTTGTAGTCAACTTTCGCCGCTTCCAATTGGCTCTTTGATGTTTCTAGATCTTGCACCAATGCTTGATGATTCGCGTCTTCAATCTCGATGTCGCCTTTTGCCGTAGCTAATGCGACTCGTGCAGAATCGGCGGATACGTTCGCCTGATTTAATGCGATTTCGTATTGAGTTGGGTCAAGTTCATAAATAAGCTGACCTTCTTTAACTTGTTGATTTGGCTTAATGTAAATGTGGTCAACTTTACCCTTCACATTGGTTGAATCTGGACGCAACTGGATGTGTGGTGACTGCACCACTGAGCCGCCGGATAGATCCATCGGCGTGAAGTTGATGAGGCCTACCCAGACGAACATTAACCAACCCAAGCCGCCTAGGTAAGCGAACGATTTGGTTGCTTTGTTCCAAGGCATGCCGACTAAACGGAGCAGATAGATGAAGAGAGCCCATACCGCTAAACCTTCTAACATTACGCTTCCTCTTTTGGCTGTGTTTCTGTTTGCGGTTTACTTCTCCATGTATCACGCAGATTGATGATGGCTTTTTCCATATCAACGAATGCAAAGATCACAGCTAGCACCCAAACCCAGTGCCAGACAAACCCAATCCAGGTGAGCGCAGTGATGAGCCCTATCTGATGATGGTCTTTGCTGTGCGCCTTATTAATTGGCAACTCATGGATTTTCCAAAAGCCGTAACACGCGCCCGCGACACTCGCGATTAAAACGACAGCAGCGACAACATGTAACGCCGTATCTGCGCCTGTACCGACAAATGGGACACTCAGTAAACTCATTAAACACTCCTCTATCAAACGGTTGGCGTATTGTGATCTGGATTTGATTTAGGTCTTTCTTTGTGACAGATTCAATCAATAGAGGATTAAATTTGATGTGATTGGTAATGAAGACGGTTCGATTTATTCGCGCGATGGGCATTCTAAACATGCATAACCTCGCGTTATCTAAATATAATTTGGGCTCGGATGAACTGGGGATTCCGTCGTCGGTATTTCACAACCCAATGACACTGATCCCGCTAAAAGCCGTCGCAGAATGGTATCGTTGTGTTGAACAAGCCAGCAGTGATCCAGATGTGGTTTTGAGTCTCAGCCGAGGTATTGAACTGCAAAAGCTTGGACCTGTGGGACGCTGGCTATTTTCTGGGAATGATTTAGCCAGCGCGATTCGACGCGTTAATTATGGTGCGAGTAACTTACAATCTGGGGCGTTTTTTGCTGGCGAACAGTCGGGCAAAATCATCAAATGGACTTACCACAATCCGTTTATAGAAACGTCAGTAAAGGTGCACGATAGTATCCGCGGTGCGGTATTTATGATTAAAGTGCTACGCGAATTTCTTGGTAAAGACTATCAGCCTTTGCGCGTCAAGATTTCAGGGTCGAGGAAAAATACTGAGCGATACCGGGAATATTTCGGCTGCGAGGTGGAATGGAGTCAGCCAAAAACAGAAATATGGATCCCGGGAGATGACCGATTAGCTTCCCGCCAAGTGAGCCATCGCGAGGACAGCCGTCTAGCGATGAGTTTTTCCGATTTGGATGATTTGCTTAATATGCCCGACCCAGAAGATGAGTTGAAAGTGATTTATGAAGTGGTGAACTACAGCAGTCATTATGGATTGCCAACGTTAGAGCGCGTTTCTTCTCTGCTTGATTTATCTGAACAGCAGTTTCAACGTCGTTTGCACAAATTAGGCCTCAACTTCTCGATGGTATCCGGCTATGTATTGAGTAATGTTGCGGCTGGGTTATTGAGTAAGCGCGTGAGCATTGATGATATTGCCATGCGCCTTGGTTACACCAATGTGGCGAGCTTCAATCGTATGTTTAAGAAGCATCGTGGATTAACGCCCAAGCAGTATGCGGGAAGATTAGAAAAGTAATGCTTCACTTGTCTTTATGAAAACAAGCAGTAAAAGCCCTCAAGGTAGAGGGCTTTATTATTTTTTGTGTGGTGTTGTTTAATGTAATAGCTATTTCTTAGGGCGCCAGCTTAGTGCACTTGCAACAGCGCCGATGGCAATCACATCCTTTTTTTGTTCACTAAGTTCTGGGAGCATTTGTACCGCAATGGTACCGTTCGTCTGCACAGCGGCAATTTCTTGTGTGCCTTCCTTAAAGCTATAACCCAATGGAATGTCTACCGCCATCATGGCGTCAGGACTAGTATGTACAGTTTCTACATTAAAGTGGGTGCTGCCGATACGCACTACGCCTGTCTCTTTTTTCTCAAAACTGATGTCGATGAGAGCGGATTTTGGCTCCATCGCAAACTCACCGACTTTTTTACCATCTTGAGTAATGTCACAGGTGTAAGGATCATTCCCACCAAAATCGACGCCCATGTAGTTAACCGACATACCGCCCCCAGTGCAGTTCAAAAGCCAAGTTTCCCCGTTGTCGATACGAGTAACTTCTGCGCCCATCGTACCTTCTTTGAAAGAGATATGGTTAAACCAACTTGAGTTAGAAGCACTGCGTGAATAGTTGCCTTTGTACTTACCAGCAAAATCAAAATGACCATCTGCACCGAATCCCCAAAAATCTCCGTCGGTTTTGATCAGCATTTCTGGTTGTGCTTTTACGGCGTCAGTACGATCCATGACGGCTAGGCCACCACAACCTACAAGGAGTAGGGGAGCGAATAGAGTAAGTTTCTTCATGTTTTTCATCGTTTATAGCTCGGTTACATCTAAGATTTGGTCGGTGAATTGGATCTTTTGAATGTCGTACAACTCATCCGAGCCTGTACTCGGACACTTAACAGAAACGCTCTTTGCTTTGATAACAGTACATTCTGCCAGTTTGTGTGGCACGATATAGGTGTTGATACCACCTTCACCATAAATGCTGTTGTCTTTGCTGTTGCCTTCAAAGGTATTGTCTTGGTCATTACCGATGACATTCATTGCGTCGTCGCCAATGATCTTCACTCTTGTCAGCCACTGAGATTTGTAGGTGTATGCTTCTATCAAGCCGTCTTTGTTGGGAGCCATACGGAAGGTAGGCACTGTGCCTGGATTTGTCTTTTCTGTGTAAAGTTTGACGCCCGCAGAGTCGATGTTCGCGGTGTATTGCAAGTATCCGTGGAATAAGCCGCTGATCCAATCAACGGCTTGTGGATCTTGAGTTTGCATTTCTTCACGTGTTAACGCTTGGTAGCCATCTAAACCTTGTCCGTTTGCTTTTGCTACACCCATGTAAGCTTCAAAAGCGGCAGCAAAGTATTCGTGAGAATATGAAGGGCCCGTTTGTTTAACACTTTCAGGATCGAAGTCGTCCGATTTCCAATCGTCCCAGTCATACTGAGTTGGGCGCCACACCGTCGGTTTGCCCGCTTGAATATCGTTATAGATTTTTAACGCATGAGCTTGAATGTCATTTTGCAGTGCCGCAGTCCCCGTGTTAGGTGCAATACCTTGCGCTTGGACCAAGTGTAAAATTTCTTCAAAAGCGGCGTCTCGTTCGGCTTTTTTACCAAGATTGGCACAGTAATCGGCAAAATTATTCATGTAATGGCAATCGCCTTCAACTGTCAGTTCTCGATACATCAAAGATTGGCTGTTCCTTAGCCAGTTTGGTGTTTCTTTACTATTTACTAATGTTGCCACGATAGATGTGACAAGTGTATCCATATCATCTTCGTTAAGTACCATCATGCTTACAAAAAGCTTTTCTAGAGAACTCGTATCAAAAGAGTGTGCTAAGCCCGAGTTTGTCACTGCATCGTTCAGTTTGTCTTGGCGAATCAGTTCGTTGATAAAGATTTTGGTTAACATCTCATCATTCTGTTCGTCGTTTTCGGTCAGCATTAGTGTGGCATCACGCTCGGCTAATGTCTTAGCGATACGAGACTTGTCAGCGCCGGACTTAGAGTCTGGTTGGTTTGTGAGAAGGTGTTGGATGATTTTGGCTGCACGAAAGATTTTTTCATTATTCGCACCGTCATCAACAGCCACAATGTGAAATGCATCATTGTTATTTGCTTCAGAAAGGGAGATTTTCACATAGTGGGTGAAGCCCGCATCAGCAGCCACTTTTAACTTGGCTGGAAGCTCTGTAGAAACGACAGTTGGGATTGTGACAGTGCTCAATGTTGGCGCTGGTGGTGTTGGAGGTGTCGTTGTCGATGGTTTCGAATTAGATTCACTGCCGCCGCAAGCAGTTAGACTTATCGCGCAAAATATGGCTAAAGGTGTTAATTGGGAATATCTCATTTCATGTTACTCGTAGACTTTATTAGAGCAAGAAACTTAGAAGCAACATAAAGTCCTGTCTATATAAGCAAACCAAGTCATATATATCGATATTGTTTTTTTGGTAAGGACTATCATTCGATATATTTAAAAATATAGTAGATTTTTATTCCGAACTTTATTTTTTATGTGAAGCTATATTCTGCTAATGAATAAAACATCAGGTTATTGCATGGTTTTAGGGGCGTAGAATGATTAGGATTATCGTATATGTATAGTTTGTAAGCGTATGTAAGCCTGCTTTTTATTAAAATTATCATTTAAGTTGGTTGCGCAGTATAGGACGAGCGATATACTCCCTCCATCATATTGGTGGAGTAAATGATTCATGGTGGGCAATACAATCTTACTGGTAGAAGACGACTCTGAGATTGCTCGATTAACCAAAATGTACCTCGAAGCCGAAGGCTATACAGTAACTGTTATCGACAACGGTCAAAATGCATTAGAAACGATTAAGGAACTCAAGCCGGACCTAGTGCTGTTAGATTTGATGTTACCAGGAAAAAATGGCGCAGAAATATGCCAAGAGGCACGTAAATTTTATCATGGGATTATCATTGTTTTGACTGCAACCGATGATGAAATGAGCGAGGTGAGCTTATTTAAGTTCGGTGCTGATGATTACCTTACCAAACCGATAAAAGGCAACATCCTTCTCGCCCGTATTGAAGCGGCGTTGCGTCGCTATCGTCGTCAAGTTGATACCGTTGAAGAAGAAAAGCTGAGCCGATATGGCATTAGCCTTTGTCTTCGTCGTTCCCAAGCATTTTATTTGCAAAAAGATATTGGTTTGACGAGTTCTGAGTTTGAAATTTTAGAGCTCCTGATGCTGAATGTCGATAAGCCAGTATCTCGTGAATCATGTTGCCGTCTTGCCAGAGGCATTGAATACTGCATTACTGATCGTTCGATCGATATGCGAATATCCTCACTAAGGAAGAAATTCTCTAAGGCTCATATCCATACTGCTACCATTAAGACCATACGTCACCACGGCTATATGCTGACAGGTAAATGACGCATGTTTTCCCTGTTTACTCGTCTATATGTGGGGTTAGTTACTGGCCTTGCGCTGACTGTTGCTTTGTTTCTCTTTATGGGGGAAGAGTACATGCGCAAAACAGAAGTCGGTGTTTTTTTGAGTGATGGTGCTTATTTTGTCGATCAATACATTGAGCAACGAGGCACTCCGGATTCTCTCTATAAGAAGTTAACCGAAAACGGCAAGCAAGATTTCTTTATCTTTGATTTAACATTGGTTGAAAACTGGGACGGATCACCGCCTTGTCGAGATTGTAAGCTGCTGTACCGAATACAAGGGATACCTGTTTATCTTATTGATGGCAGTACCTATGCCGCGGTATTCCCTTTACCTAACACCTCGAAGAGTTTAGTTTTCAAAGAAAAAACGGATTTCTTTAGCCCAGATGTTGATTGGAATGAAGATTCTGAGATTGTATTTATACTGACTCTACTTTTGGTTGTTGTGTGCAGTTTAGGCATTATGGTTTACATACCTGTACGACGTCTTGACCGCCAAATTCGACAACTAACGGCTGCACAACAACAATTTGGTTATGGTGAGTTGAATACGCGAGTCGATCTAAAGCAATTTTCGCAACCCGTGAAAGAGCTCGCCCAAGGCTTCAACAACATGTCTGAAGAGATTGAGAGACGAGTACGTCAAACACACATCTTTACTCAAGCTATTCCTCATGAAGTGCGCACTCCGCTGAGTCGTATTCAGCTAGCGACGGATTTAGCTAGGCGCACGAGTGGTGAAATGCAGGCAGAGTTACATGACGATATTGAACGATACGTTGATGTAGTGACGGATTTAACGTCCGACATTGTCATGCTGTCTCGCTTGAGTGTGAAAAACCATTCTTTGAGCGATTCTGTTGAAACCATGGAACTGCCTCTTTGGTGTAAAAGCCGCATGAATTACCTAGGCTTAGAGTCCACCATGTTGAGAGCAGAAAATGAACTCGCGAACCAATTGATTCACTTTCAGCCTACTTTGGGTAACCTCGTCCTCGATAATTTACTGCAAAACGCCAAGCGTTACGGTGAATCCTGCGTTGAGGTGACGATTCGAATGGTAGCGGATTGCTGGAGCATCGATATTGAGGACGATGGTCCGGGCATCCCTGAAGCGATGCGAGAAGAAGTATTTATGCCATTTTCGCGTTTAGACAAAAGCCGCAACGCCGACATGAAAGGCTTTGGTTTAGGGCTTGCCATCGCTACCAGTGCAGCGAGGCAACTGGGTTGGGAGCTTTCCGTCGGCGAGAGTCACTTAGGCGGTGCACGTTTTACGGTGCTTATTCCTGCCAACGATTAGAGTAGGCACTGCGGTAGTCTGGTTCAGCGATACCTTCATACAAATCTTCACAAGCTTGCAGCGGACCTACGACGGTTCGGTAGGGTAGGACACCTGCCCAAACAGGAATATCCATGTCTTCCGCATCGTCGTTGACGCCAAAATTGCTGATTTTCACAGATGCCTCTGTGAGTGGGATACGCAGCAGCATGGTGGCTTTGAGCTCTTTTTCATTACTCAAACGGACTTGTTTTGTTCTCCCTGGAGCGATCTGTTCGATAAAGTGATTCAGCAACCTGTCTTTTTCTTGGTTATTCTCCACCATCTCAAACTGGCCAAAGACCACGGCGCTACGATAATGCGCACTGTGGTGAAATGCACTTCGAGCCAATACCCAACCATCAAGCAAAGTAAAGGTTAAGCACGTTTGCACTCCTTGTTTGAGTGAGCGTAACAGTCGACTGTTGTTGGCACCATGGATATACACGTAATCATCGACACGCCATGCCAGCATAGGGATGACCACAGGGCCTGACTCGTTGGTTATCGCAATATGAGCGATTAGGCTTTCATCTATGATGGCGTGCAGTTTGCTAACATCAGAGACGGCTTTATGTGCACCTTTCTTAATTTCCGTTCTATTGGTGTTGGATAGCATTTTCTCTCCTTGTTTGCTCACGATTACGAGCGATTGATCCTCATTCTTTGATTGCAATGTAGCGTTTAACTGGTAGCTTAAAGAGAGCCACTTTTAACTAATGGATGGATCCAGTTTGTCTTTGATTGATATCGGTGACCTGCATTTAAAAGACAGTGATGGAACGCGTCAGCAAGCGTTGTTTTTTGCTATTCGCAAGAAAATTGTTCAAGGATTGTGGGTGAAGAATGGGAAGTTGCCTTCTACGCGGAAGCTTTCACAAGCGCTTAATCTAAGTAGGAATACCGTGATTTCTGCTTACGAGCAGTTAGTGGCGGAAGGTTACTTGAACAGCCAAAAAGGTTCGGGTTTTTATGTTGCCGTAGAACTGCCGGAGCAGTACTTGCCTGAACCTAATTCAGTTCAGAGAGACTCATCACCGAAAACCAACTTTGACATCAGCCGCGCATTTGCACCGGGTGTGCCGGATTTGGACGCATTTCCGATGGCGCAATGGCAAAAGTTACTTGCTCGCCACATGTCCCGCCCCTGCTTGTTGGGGAATCAAGATATTCAGGGTAGTTGGGCATTGCGCAGTGCTTTAGCTGACTACCTCGCATCAAGTCGCTCAGTGAATTGTTCTCCAGAGCGCATTATTATTACCTCTGGGGCACAGCAAGCGTTGTCAATCGCGACGATGGTAGCTCTAAAACAAGGTGATAAGGTTCTGATGGAGCAACCGGGTTACGCGCAAATGCGGAAGTTGATTCAGTTCCAAAACTATCAATTTGAGCCTTTGTTCGTAAGAGAGAAATTAGGCTTTGATGTGGAAGCTGTGACCTCAAGCGATGCCGATGCGCTGTATATCACACCAAGTAATCAATATCCGATGGGGACCACACTCAATACCGAGCAAAGAGGAAAGATCATCAACTGGGCGGTCGAGCAATCAAGTTGGATCATCGAGGACGATTATGACAGCGAATTTCAGTTTGCTCATCGTCCCTACACCAGCTTACAGGGGCTAGCCGCTCAAATGGGTCGAGATGAGCATGTGTTGTATGTGGGTTCCTTCAGTAAAGTGATGTTTAACGGATTGCGGCTTGGCTACCTGGTGGTTCCTGAACGTTTAGTAGAGCAATGCTTAGTGGTTAAAGATGCGTTAAGTGGTGATTCACCGACGCACACTCAAGAAGCGTTGGCAGATTTTATTACCGAGGGTGGGTTGTTGCGCCATATCCGAAAAATGCGCCGACTATATAAAACCAAGCATGAACAGATGCATTTATCCATTCAACAGCATTTTGGCGACAGTGTTTGCGTCGTTAGCCAAGCGGCTGGGCTTCATATTACGTTGAAATGGCAAAACGGTATAGATGAGCTGCGTTTTACAAAACTGGCAGAGCATGAAGGGATCATATTGCGACCTTTGAGCTATTATGAACATCCAGGTTTCCAAGCACGTCACTGGCATGGTGCCGTGCTTGGTTATGGTAATATCGCGTTAGAGAACATAGACGCTGGTATCCAACGTTTAGCCCAAATTTTTCGACATGGGAAGCGGTGACTATTCAACTGCGCGTGTTTGTCGTTTATGTCGCCACTGTTTCCAAGGCAGTAAAAGTAGAGTGAAAATGCCAAGTGCATATAACATTGACCAGCCTAAACATATAAAAACACCGGTACAAAGCAGTAGAGAAAGTCCCGCAAGCGCTTTACCAAACCCACGAAGCAATTTATAAGCGGCTAACATCGCCAACATGTAAACCAAAACGAATACACTATTTGCTAGTTTTAGGAAAAACTCCAGATCGAGCTGCGATAGCGTTCCTATCACGCAAGATATTAGCAGTACGCCGCCAACTAATAAGGTGGCTGAGAAAGGGACACCACGACGCGAAATCTTGGCTAGTGGGCTGTAAGGACGATGTTCCCGAGCTTGAGCCCAGACCATTCGCGCTAGGCTCTGTGTGTATAAGTTAACGCTCGCGAAACAAGCGGAGAATCCGATCAAACTGATTATCCATTTGGCCCCATCGCCAAGTAGTTGAGCACTCAACCATGGAATCGATGCATTATCGAATTGAGCATTACCATATGCACCAAACTTTAAAATAACAACAGAGCAAGCCCAGTACGTAGCTCCCGCTACAAAACAACCGACAATAATGGCAATAGGGAAATCTCTTTGAGGGTTTTTGAATTCTTCCCCCATATGAGCAAAAGCCTCTATGCCAACAAAACACCAGAACATCACGCCAAGCGCTGCGGTAATAGGCCAAATTGACTCTTGTGTGATAGCTGGCATCACGAGATCGGCGCTGTTAACGTCACCTTTCCATAAAAATGTGCCAACGAGCGCAAAGACACTCAAAGCAATAAGAGTTTGTAAATGACCTGATGACTTAGTGCCCATCAAGTTGACGAACACAAGAAGTAATACCGTTAGAATTTGTGCAAACAGATTATTGCTAATAGGCTCTGGTAATATTTGCTGTAGAAAGCCTGCGGCGAGTGCAATCGCGGCCGGAACCCCTACCGGAATGACACTAACAAATAGCCAAGCTACACTACTTTCCAGCTTGGCGTTAAATGCTTTACGCACAAAAAATGCGGTTCCGCCCGCGTTGGGATATCGCTTGCCTAGCTGGGCAAAAGTCAGCGCAATAGGACAAATGGCGATGAATAATAAAATCCAGGCCCATAGTGAAAAATGACCCGCTATGCCTGCTGCAATAGCTGGTATCATAAAAAGCCCCGTTCCCATTAATGTTGTGGATAGTTGGGCGATACCGGATGTGAGTGAAATGTCTTTTTTGAGCTGTTCCATGCTAATTGATTCATCCAATGTTGTAGGACTTATGACGAAAACGCTTGTGGCTTCTAATTATCTCATTTATTGGAGTTTAATGAGCCCGCTAGTGCGCTGAGTGCATAAGAAGCGTATTTGATTTCAATGCGTTATCGCTCTTTTATTTGAATGGATAACGGTGCTCATCTCATGCTTACCAAATAGCATATCCAAAATCTTAATAACAAAATGATTTACTGAACCGTCAATATGACGGTTGTTTTAAATATTTCCAACAAAATGTTGGTTTCTTATGCAGTTAGAATCGGTATAGAATGAGAAAAATAAGGAAAGCTTGGTAAGTATATGGACAAGTTTGATCACAAGATTGTGGATCTTCTCCGACACAACGCTCGGCTGTCGGTGACTGAAATTGCGGATAAAGTGAACCTTTCTCGTTCTGCGGTGACTGCTCGTATTCGTAAGCTAGAACATGACAAAGTGATTCTCGGGTATCACGCTGAAATTGCCTCTTCAGGCGGGGACTCGATTTGTGCTTATTTTGCTCTAAAGTTCGATAAATCTACATCCACGTATTATTGCGAATCATATGCCGACGAACTATACAAAATCGATGGCGTAAAATGGTGCCATGCAATCAGTGGTGAAACGGATATGATGGTTTTTGTCGAAGTACCTACGATGACTCGTTTGAACGAAATCAGAGATCAAATTCAACGTTACCCAGAGCTAAGGCACCTCATGACTCATACCGTTTTAGCTGAGTTCTTTAATACGACTGGCAACCAGTTTGTGAAATAAGCATCATGGGTGCCATTATTTATTAAACCTTCTTGAGCCGGTATGTTAAACAACATCAATTTGAATCTACTTAGGTCCTTGCATGTACTTTTAGAAGAGTGTCATGTCAGCCGAACTGCAGAACGTTTGCACATTACTCAGTCTGCGGTTAGCCGACAGCTTGCACAATTGCGCGATCTGTGTGGTGACCCACTGCTTATTCGTCAAGGTAATCAGCTGATACCAACCCCGCGAGCAATAGCATTAAAATCAAAGCTTGATGCGTTACTGGCTGAGTTTGACCATTTACTCGATGACAAACCTTTTGAGCCGCAACTGTGGCAAGGCGAGCTGGTTATTGCCTCAAGTGATTACGTGGCACAATACGTTTTGCCCGATATTGCATCTCACTTAGGTGAACAAGCACCACAATTGGATTTGGCGTATCGACTGTGGCAACTAGATTTTATCGATAAGCTTCACGAGTTAGGAATCCATCTTGCTTCTTCTATGTATCCCACTCAGCCTGAAGGTGTATCTAGCATCAATATTGGTTCTGATAAGTCAGTTTGTTTGATGAAGGCGTCTCACCCTTTAGCTGGTAAGGCTTCGATTTCTATAGAGGACCTCATCAGTCATTCGCATATTCAAGTGACGGGTGGGGGAGACAAAGACTCAAGTACTGATATGGCACTAAAAGACAGGGGGCTGATGCGTCATGTTACCTTTAAAGTGCCTTTTTTCTCTGCGGCGGTAAATCGTTTGGTCTCAAGTGACCACTTGATGGTAGTTCCGGAGCACATTGCAAATAATTTGGCCAAGCACTGGCCTTTGGTTCATAAAGCGCTTCCTTTTGAGACACCTACCCATGAATACTGGCTGATGTGGCATCCTAAATACGACAATGATCCAGCTCATCAGTGGGTGCGAGAGCAAATCCACGCGGTGATGAAAATATCGGAATACTCCATCCATTAAGTTATGATTTTAAATCATGACTTTTATGCGAAACTTTGATTTCAAATTATAGCTCTTCAATTGATAGATTGAGTTCAAATGGAGAGAGGTTATTTATGACACTAACAGTTTGGTTATCACTTTTTACCGTGTGTTTACTCGGCGCTATGTCACCTGGGCCTAGCCTAGCGATTGTGGCAAAACATGCCTTGGCTGGTGGACGCATCAATGGTTTGGCAACGGCTTGGGCACACGCTTTTGGAATTGGCATTTATGCGTTTATTACGCTGATTGGCCTCGCTGTTGTTTTGCAGCAAAGCCCGATGTTGTTCAAGACGATCAGCCTTGCAGGCGCGGCATATCTTGCATATTTAGGGTTCAATGCGCTGCGTTCGAAAGGCGGTGTGGCGGCGAAGTTGGAGTCAGGCGAAGAAACAACGGTAAGCCAGTCTGCTCGAGAAGGTTTTTTTATCTCGATTTTAAGCCCCAAAATTGCCTTGTTTTTTATCGCATTATTCAGTCAGTTTGTAGCGCTAGGTAATGATTTGAGCAATCAAATGATCATTGTTGCTACACCATTTGTTGTGGACGGGCTTTGGTATACTTTTATCACCCTAGTTTTATCGAGCTCTAAAGTAGTGGACAGAATTCGTTCTAAAGCGGTGTTAATTGATCGTTTGTCAGGGATTGTTCTCATGCTATTGGCACTTCGAGTGGTCGTAACCGTATAAATTTGCAAAGACAACAAAATATTAAAGGCAGCCCGGATGGCTGCCTTTTTTGTAAAAAAGCACCCTGCCATTGTAAAGACAGGGTGAAAGCAAGAAGTTTCTCAGGAGCAGTCGGGGGAGAGAAACTTATATAAATTCTATTTACTTATCGGCGAACCTCTTCGAACTCACCTTCAATAGCATCGGCTTTACCAGTATTGAATTCATACTCTTCATGCATTTCTTTCTGCATTTTCTTCACGCGCTTCTCAATACGTTTGCCTGTAATTAATGCTGCGATGGTCAACGGAATCGCAATGATCAAGCTAAAGACTAATGTAAAAAAGCCCGTAATCAGTGCCAGTGCGGTAACAATAATCCGATTCATAATCATGACCTCTCTGTAATTCATGTGTTCAGATTAATGCTGTGAACATGAACAAAACATGAATGATAGTCTTTACTTTGTCCGGAGAGTGTCAAATGAGCGAAATCAAAAAACGCCTGAGGGTGATCAGGCGTATAAACGGGGAAAAATATTAGTAATGCGCTTCGCGCTTATTATTTAGAACAAATATGAGATATTGTCCGTTACGCTATGTGGTTAACGTTGTGGAGCAAAGTTCACCTATCGAGGGAATGTTTGGTAACGAACACCCATCATTTGTTCCATACAGTGCACAACTTGGCAGCTGTAACCGAATTCGTTGTCGTACCAGATGTAAAGTACGCAACGTTTGTCTTGTGCGATAGTCGCTTGACCATCTACGACGCCTGCATGGCGAGAGCCAACTAAGTCAGTTGATACAATTTCTGTTGAATCGGTGTAGTCAATCTGTGCCGAAAGCTCAGAGTTCAACGCCATTTCACGCAAGTAATCGTTCAGTGAATCACGGTCTACGTCTTCACCTAAGTTTAGGTTAGCGACTGCCATCGAAACGTTTGGTGTCGGTACGCGAATTGCGTTACCTGTTAGCTTACCAGCTAGCTCTGGCAGTGCTTTTGCTACTGCTTTAGCTGCGCCAGTTGAAGTTAGAACCATGTTCAGAGAAGCACTACGTCCACGGCGGTCACCAGAGTGGAAATTGTCGATCAAGTTTTGGTCGTTTGTGTATGAGTGCACGGTTTCGATGTGACCAGAAAGGACACCATATTTATCATTCAGCGCTTTAAGAACCGGCGTGATTGCGTTTGTGGTACAGCTCGCGGCAGAGATGATGGTGTCATCTTCTTGAATAACTGATTCATTTACACCGAATACAACGTTTTTGATATCGCCTTTACCTGGTGCCGTTAGCAGCACTTTCTCTGCACCTTGACACGCTAAGTGTTGGCTTAGGCCTTCAGAATCACGCCAAACACCTGTGTTATCAACAACAAGCGCGTTGTTAATACCGTAAGCAGAGTAGTCCACTTCGCTTGGATTGTTTGCGTAGATGATTTGGATGTAGTTACCGTTAACGATCAGAGCTTTACGTTCCTCATCGATCACAATGCTACCGTTGAACTGACCGTGGACTGAGTCACGACGCAGTAAGCTAGCACGCTTCTCTAAATCGCCTTTTTTACCGCCACGAACCACAATCGCTCGTAGTCGTAGTGGGTAACCTGGGCCACTTTTCTCGATCAGAAGGCGAGTTAGTAGTCGACCAATGCGACCAAAACCATAAAGAACTACATCACGCGCTTTCAATGAAGAGTCTGCATCGCGTGCGCCATCAAGTGCAGTGATAAGGAAATCATTTAGAGACGCAGTATCGTCATGCTCATTCCAGTACTTAGTTGCCAATTGGCCAACATCGACACGACACGAAGAAATGCTCATTTCACATAGCGCTTGAATGATAGGCATTGTGTGCTCAAGTGAGAGTGGGCTGCCTGTATAACGTCTTGCAACGCGATGAGTTTTGAGAATGTCTATAGTAGTAGCATTGATAAGCGTTTTACCAAACAGAACCACTTCGATTCCTTTTTGACGATATAGCTTACCAATTAGAGGGGAAATAGATTCAGCAATCGTTTGGCTAGTTTGCCAGTCTTGGAGATATTTCTCTGGACTCATTGTTGTATTAGACCTTTCACGTTTTGGGGGCTAACCATACTCTCTGCTGTTGCCTCTTCGGCAGCGTGCAAGAGTGTGGTGGGTTATGTAATCGGGTTGTAATAGTTATGTGTGCGGATTCTAAGGTCGGAGCCCTTATTCTGCTAGGAAAATTAAATCCAGTGTAAAACACTAGTTAAGGTCGTGTTAGTGGTGAATTAATGTGACTAAAGCGGTGGTTTTCACGTATTGACATTTAAAAAGTTATCCACTTTTTTCGCGATGATAATGTGTGTTTTCAAATTAGTTTTGTTGTCACTGTGAATTCGTTTGCATTTTTGTGTGATTTGTCTCGATAAGGCAACGAGATAGGTGAACATATGGTTTGGAATTTCATGAAAAGTGATGTGCATCTTAGGTATGAGTGAAACTTCACTGTTTGTACTCAGCTTGAAGATCGAAAAGTATGATTCGAGTCACAATTACCATTTCATTGACCGATGGCGAAATAAGCGGAATGACCATGGTTTTGGTAGGTGAATGTTGTTTTAAAGTAACCATGTCGTATATGCCTTTCAATGCTAGAAACTAGTCTAGTATTAAATAATCGGATGAGATCAACCATTGGGCTGATGGATGTTGAGATTATCAATAAAAACACGCTTAGCACTCCTCGCACTATTACCCACGGTGGTGATAGTGGTTTTTGCAGTTCAGCAGTTTTCTGACAATGCGTTGCGCGTAAGCCGTCTCAATCAAACGGTAATCAATATCCAAGGTTTCCAGTTGATATCCCAAGCCTCTCATTTTATATACTCCATAGAGAAAGCACGCCGCCAGCCTACGCTTCAAGCATCAGCCGCACTTAATATAGAAGAACAAGACGGTGTTATTTCTTCCATGCATCAAAAATTCGTCAGTAACCCCAATACCGCTGAATATGCTGATGAGCTGAAAGAGGCCATGCTAGGGGTATTATCAGGTAGGTTGGACGAGATGGATGACCTGGGCGATTGGGCATTTCAACTGCTTCAAAATATGTCGCGCTCTTTGCTACAAAATCATCAGTGGTATGGTAGTGAGGATGGCATTCGAATGCAGAATTTTATTGCTTACCTTGCTCAGCTGTCTTTTTGGACACAGAAAGAAGCCTGGTTGACGCATCGCCTAGTTCAAGATCCTAAGAGTCGGTTGAGTCAGAGTCTGTTTTTTCAGGCTATTGATCGACAGCAGCAAAATTTGGATGCGTTTTTAAATTTAGGAGGGTCATACGATCAAGTTGATAAATTGCTAGGCTTGTTTACGTCGCCGAGATATCAGAGAAATTTGGCATCTCGTGGGCGATTAATGTCAGGGGACATGTCACGTAGTGACTATGAAGCGTATTTGAGAGAACTCGATTTCCGTGTGCAACGCTTGCAAGTACTCATTGATGGGTTCACGAAACAAACAGAGCAGTCGCTCCTAACACAAGTTCATGAACAAAAGACCAATATTGCGATGATTACCTCTGGCGTTATTTTGGTTATCGTCATGCTTTGCTGGCTTGGCTTTGGCACTTGGTTTCGGGTTAATAGCAAACTAGATGCGATTATTCATACCTTAACGGCGCTGATCAATGATGAAGAGAAACAGACGAAAGTCAAAGTCGATGGCAGTGATGAACTGACGATTTTCGCTCAGCAAGTGAATCGAGTGGTTGAAGAAAAGCAGAGACAAACAGACGAAATACTCCATGCTAAAGAGTCAGCAGTGTCTGCTAATCGCGCTAAATCAGTATTTCTTGCCAACATGTCGCATGAAATACGTACCCCCCTAAACGGTATTATGGGCATGACGGAGATACTCTCTCAAAGCGAGTTATCTTCCCATCAACAAGAAGTCGTTGATGACATTGACTCTTCATCCCAAACATTACTTACCTTGCTTAACGATATTTTGGATCTTTCTAAAATCGAATCTGGTCGACTGGAGTTGTCGCTAGTCGAGGCCGATATCCGAGAGGTGGTGTACCAGTCGATGGTTTTATTTCAATCCAAAGCCACATCTAAACAGCTAGAGCTGGGGATTAACTTAGCTGAAAACATTCCAACTCGAGTGATGGTTGATGATCATCGCATCAAGCAGGTCATCACGAATCTGGTATCGAATGCGGTCAAGTTTACCGAAAGCGGTCATATACGTGTTGATGTCAGTTATGACGAGTTATCTGAGAAAGAGTGCGGAGTGCTGATGTTTAAAGTCGAAGATACCGGGATAGGCATTGAACAAGATAAGTTAACGACGATTTTTGAACCCTTTACTCAGGAAGATGAAGGGGTGTCGAGGCAGTTCGGTGGAACGGGACTGGGATTGGCAATTTGTCGTCAACTGGTATCCATGATGGGAGGGCAGCTTATAGCGACATCCACAAAAGGAGTGGGCACATGCTTTGAATTCTCTATTGAGGTTGACGTTATTCCGGTGTTTGGCTGGCGCTCGGACGTGATAAATAAAGGGCTCTTGATCTGCACAAATTACGATTACGCTGATCAACTTTTGAAAGAGTGTCGATTAGCGAAAATCAATCTCTTTGGTGCGAATAATGTTAATGAAGTAAAAGCAATAAACGATGACTTTGATGTCATATTTCTGTGCCATAGTGACGACTCCAATACGGATGAAGTCTTAGATGAATTGTCACTCAAATATGATCTTCGTCGTGTGATTATTTGTCAGCATCATCTATCCACTCCCTACGACAATGCAGAAAGAGTACATGCTGTACTCACATTGCCTTTTCTTGGCAATCGATTTAAGCATGTCATTGACGATTTAGCGAAGGTAGAAAAAACCATTTCAAGTGACGCTGTCACTAATGGTGTTCCAAAGTATGAATATCGAACGTCGCGCTCTCACAGGAGGATCTTAATCGCGGAGGATAACTTGATGAATCAGAAAATCGCGAGTTTCTTTCTGGATAAAGCAGGGTATGACTATTTGATAACAAGCAATGGACAAGAAGCGTTGGAAGCCATCACAAAGGGAGAAGAATTCGATGCAATTTTAATGGATTGTATGATGCCTGTGATGGATGGACTGACCGCGACGAAAGAAATTCGTCGTTGGGAAAAGAAATCGGGGCGTGAGAAAACGACCATTATTGCGCTCACCGCGAGTGTTTTGGAAGAAGACATTCACAACTGTTTTGCTGCAGGTATGGATGCTTATTTACCTAAGCCTTATAAATCGAATCAGCTATTTGAGCTCTTTAATGAATTAAAACTCGCCTAAATCGATAACATTTCAAGACGATAAAGCCCCAATCAAAGGGGCTTTATTTTAACCATGCATTGTCATGCGTTTGCTTGAGCGCTAGCGAGTTTACGTATGGTTTGTCGATAGGTTAGGTAAGCGGAAATGCCCGCCAGAATGTTGCCGATACAAGCGCCTAAAAGTAGACCTCGGATTCCCCCCATTTGAGCGCCAACCCATAAGCAAGGAAGGAAAAAGACAAACAAGCGTAGCGCTGAAATGGTGAGCGCGGTGTAAGACTTACCTAATGCATTGCAAAGAGAAACCATCAACATACATACACCTAGTGAACCTAAGCTGACAGGAACAATCAGCAAATGCATTTCTAATACTTGCTCTACTTGAACATCACTGGTCATCAGTAGTGCAAGTGGGTTTGCGACGGCAAACGTAATGGCTGCGATCAAAAGTTGAAAGCCCAGAATGAATTTTACGGCAATACTGACTAGCGATTGGATATCTTGGTAGTTCTTTGCGCCAAGTAAGCGCCCGACCATTGGGGGCATAGACATTGTCAGCGCTAACACCGAAACGATAGCAAAGAATTCGTAGCGTGAACCGAGCGCCCAAGCGGCGACTGCGGCGGTCCCGAAGCTTGCCAATAACTTTGTTGCTAACATGGACGACAACGGAGGCAGCAGTTGGCTGATCATCGCAGGTCCCATGATGTTACCGATAGACGCAACACTTTTAGCTACGTTGAGGTCTTGCCACTGCGTTGTTGCCCAGTGATTCTTCTTTACGCGAGGCGCGACGACTAAAATACCAAACCCAAAAGCAACGATGGTTGCTATTGCGGCTCCGTTAATACCCAAGTCAAACGTGAAAATAAATAGTGGATCGAGCACAAGGTTCACACCGCTGGTCACCATCATCATTGTGCCAGGCAACATGGTGTTGCCGTTAGCTCGGCAAATACTGTAGTAAAAATATAAAACCGCTCCAGTCCATGAACTTAGCAGCCACCAAGGCCAGTAGCTGTCGATAATCGGCATCACAGATTCTGGAGCACTTAATAGAGATAAAATGGGGTAGCGCAAAAGCCAAATTAGCCCTCCAAAAACGGCTACACCGATTGAGCCAATCATCAAAACTAAGCCACCGAGCTGTTTGGCATAACGACTTTCATTCGCACCAAGCGCTTTAGAAATGACAGCGGTCGTGGCGATACCTAAACCGACTTGAATGCCGATAATGACCATTTGCAACGGAAGAGTAAAACCTTGAGCGGCCAAAGGTAAAACGCCGAGCTGACCGATAAATGCACTATCTACAAGCTGAAAGCTCATTAAAGATAGAACGCCAAATAGCATTGGCCAAGTCATCGTAAATAATTGTTTTGCAAGTGTTGGTTGTGTACTTGTCGTAGTTGAGGACATAGAAAGCTGAATGCGTTAGGAATAAGAGTTGGATTGATTGTACACGGCGCTTAGTTTAGAGACAAAAATAAACCCCGAGTAAGGTAGCCTTACTCGGGGTTGGAAAATCTAGCTTAAGCGTTTATTTTTTGCCGCTAGTTTGCTTGTCTTCTTCAGTCAGTTCGCGAATACGACGGCTGATGTCACGACGTGCTTTAGAGATTTCTGCACTTTTGATGATGTGGTCATCAACACGATCTTCGTAGTCTGCTTTCATATTTTTGATGATTGCGACGATTTCATCGTGAGTCATTTCTGGTTTGATGTAATCTAGAAGGTTTTCTAGAAGGTCAACACGTTTGCGGTTATCACGAACTTTCTTTTCGTTATCAAGCAGCTCACGTTTTAGTTTGTTTTTACGACGAGCTTGGTTAACGATTTCAAATACGCTACTCATAGTTCTCTTTCCTAATTTTATGAATATCTCCCTCGATTAAAGCACAACATCCAGTGGCATAACAGTCTTTAGATCAATCACAATGCAGAGTTGAACATTTCTCAACCAATTGCGATGTGTCTACATAATCACGCTTCTTTAATCGAGTTTTGGGCAACATCGTAGAATCCATCGATGCATTGTCATAACGTGGCCTTCACTATATTATCAACACCATTGAATGCAAAATGATGAACTTGATATGGACTCTGGGAACACTGCGGAGCAAGTAAGTAGTCAAGATAATGAGCAAGCCACTCGCTCTGTGGCTGAAAAGTTAAAAACAGCGTATATCAACGCTCGCGAGCAACTCGAAATCATCGAAGTTGAGCTGAATCGTTCAAAAATAATGATGGTTGATCAAGATGGCAATTTGACGAAAGTGCCAATTCTCTCGGAGCATTGATACCTGACCCGATTCGCAAAGGGTGCCAGGTCTTGCGCTATGCTTTAGCCTGACACCGACACCTGAATCGTTAACGCTTCTTGCATCTCTTTGCCAATGTATGATGCATGATTTCGAAGCGATTTAGGTACCAAGTCAAATGCAAAAATAATAAGGAAATGCATTATGAAAGTTGAGCTAACGGCAATTGAAGCACGAGTCATTGGTTGCTTGATCGAAAAAGAAGTCACCACCCCAGATCTTTACCCCCTCAGCCTAAACGCTTTAACCAACGCGTGTAATCAAAAAAGCAACCGTGATCCCGTAATGTCGCTCTCTGAGTCAGACGTTCTCGATGCCGTTGATGCTCTAATTGAGCGTAGGCTCGTCAGTGACGAAAGTGCGTTTAACAGCCGTGTTAGCAAGTATCAGCACCGTTTCTGTAATACGGAGTTTGGTGATTTAAAACTGACAGAACAAGAGAAGGGAATCGTGTGCTGTATGCTTTTGCGTGGTGCTCAAACGCCTGGGGAAATTCGCACTCGTACCAATCGTCTCGCGACATTTCATGATGTAAAAGAAGTTGAAACGGTTCTGGAGCACTTAGCAAGCGAAGATAAAGGGCCATTAGTGGTCAAGTTACCGCGTGAAGCCGGAAAGCGAGAGTCACGCTATATGCATTTGTTCTGTGGCGACGTTGACGTCTCTGAGCTAGCAGTGCCAGTGTCAGCGGCTGGCTCTAATTCTGATCGAGTCAGCCAGTTAGAGCTCGAAGTTGCTCAGCTTAAAGAAGAGCTCGATGAACTAAAAGCTAAGGTCGAGTCACTACTTTCATGATTGAAAATACAGCGCAGCGTTGGAGTGTCTATTTGATACGAAATAACCGCAATGCGCTGTATTGCGGTGTCACAAACAATGTTGAGCGAAGATTCAATCAGCACCAAACGGGCAAAGGAGCGAAAGCTTTAAAAGGAAAAGGTCCCTTGGTATTGGAGTGGTCTTCGGATTTTGATTCAAAGACACTTGCCATGCGGGCTGAGTATTATATTAAGCAACTAACAAAAGCTAAGAAAGAGCTACTTGTTACGTCAAAAGCAAGTATTGTCGTTGATGAAAATCAGCAGATGATGTTAGAAATGGCTTTATCGAAATAAGCGTTCGCGACATGCCGAATAACAAAGAAACCGTCCACAGAGGCGGTTTCTTTTTAGTTTTGGAGTACCATGTAAGAACAAACTGACGCATAATGGGTTGGTGTTCTGTTTAAACACTCAGAGTATGAAAAGGAGAAATGATATTTTGTGACCTTACAATTAGGTACACAATAAACGTTTATTCGTTCCAACTCAGACTAAGAACCAATTTATTATTGAAACAGGCACTCAGAGGAAGGTAGATTACAAGAGTAAAGGATGACTCGGCTAGGTAACGAATAGAGCTGAATTAGGCTCATAAAAAGCTAAAAGAGCAGTAGATGAAAAAAGCGTTAGTATTCTCCCTGATGTCAATGGCCACTGTCGCGCCGATAGCGCAAGCCACTCAAGTCCTCAATGGGTATTGGGCATATCAAGAATTTTTAGACCAGTTTCCAGAACAGAAGCAGTTAACGAATGCGTTGGCTGACGCCGTGCGAGAGACTCCTGTTCCGGTTGAAAGAGACAAAAAACGTCCGTTAAAAATTTCTGTGGTTTATCCAGGCCAACAGATTTCGGATTATTGGATTCGAAATATAGACGCATTTGAACAGCGTTTAGATAAACTCGATATCGACTATCAACTTAATCAAGTATTTACCCGTCCCAACGCAGATATTAAGCAACAAAGTTTGTCTTTAATGGAAGCGCTGAAGAGCAACTCCGATTATCTTATTTTCACTCTCGATACCACTAGGCATCGTAAGTTTGTTGAACACGTCTTAGACTCAAAGAAAACCAAGTTGATCTTACAAAATATCACTACACCGGTAAGAGATTGGGAGGATCACCAACCGTTCCTTTATGTTGGTTTTGATCATGCTGAAGGCAGCCGTGAGCTTGCAGTGGAGTTTGGTAAGCGTTTTCCAAAACAGAGCCATTATAGTGTGCTCTACTTTTCAGAAGGGTATATCAGCGATATCAGAGGCAATACCTTTATCAATCAAGTCAACCGTGATAACAACTTTGAACTACAATCTGCTTACTATACTAAAGCGACAAAGCAGTCTGGGTACGAAGCAGCAAAAGCGAGTTTGGAAAAATACCCTGACGTCGATTTTATTTATGCGTGTTCTACAGATGTGGCGCTAGGTGCTGTTGATGCGCTGAAAGAATTAGGGCGTGATGATGTCATGATCAACGGCTGGGGTGGCGGCTCTGCAGAATTAGAAGCGCTTTCGAAAGGGGAGTTAGACGTTACTGTTATGCGTATGAACGATGATACTGGCATTGCAATGGCAGAAGCGATTAAGTGGGATCTTGAAGGGAAACCCGTTCCAACCGTTTATTCTGGTGATTTTGAAGTCGTCACGAAATCTGATTCTCCAGAAAGAATTGAAGCATTAAGAAAACGCGCATTTAGATACTCAGACAATTGATGACAACTACATCAAAAACAAGAAAGCGTCGCTCATTGTCGACGCTTATTACGAAAATAATCATTCTCGTACTTGCTCCGATCATTTTAGGTATCTTCGTTCAGAGTTATTACTTCTCGAAGCAAATTATTTGGCAGGAAGTCGACAGAACTAAGCAACAGACGTCAGCGCTGATTCTTAATATTTTTGATAGCCATTTTGCTGCGATTCAGATTCATCACAACAGTAACTCGAAGAGTGATGTTGTTTTAGATTTTTATACAGAACGGGATGAAGAAGCTCTCAATTACTTTTTCATGAGTATTGACCAGAGTGATCCTTCCCATACGCCAGAATTTCGCTTTCTCACCGATCATCAAGGCATTATTTGGGACGATGGGAATGCGCATTTCTATGGCATCAATAACTTGATTCTCAATGATCTCGCGAGCCAAGTGACTTTTAGCAACAATTGGTATTACCTCCCTTCACATACCCCAATGGGAACTCGCCATCTGTTACTGCGTCGTGTACCGGTTTTACAACCTAAAACCGGTGAAGTGATGGGGTATTCTTACAATGTTGTTGTTCTAGATAACAACTTCGGGTTGATGGAAAGACTAAAAAACGAAGGGAACGTTGATAATGTTGTTTTGGTGGCCAACGATACGCCACTAGCCAGCTCCCTAGTCGGAGATGAAGCGTACAAGATATTTGATGTTCTGAAGCGGCGAGAGTCTCAGCAAAAGCTTGACCAGTTGTTGATCATTAAAACCCCTATCGAAGTCAATGCTGCCACGACGGATTTGTGTTTGCTAACCGTGCAAGACAATCAGAGTGTTGTGACACTGCAAATCCAGCACCTTTTAGCGATGCTGGCTTCGGTTATCGGGATGGTGATGATTGCGTTGATGACCAAAGAGTGGATTGAGAATCGAGTCGTCGAAGAGCTTGGCTCGTTGATGGCATATACTCGTTCGGCTCGTGAAGAAAAAGGGTTCGAACGGTTTGGCGGATCGGATATCGAGGAGTTCGATCATATTGGTTCGACACTAGAAAACACCTTTGAAGAGCTGGAAGCGCAAAAGCGTTCATTCCGCGATCTGTTTAACTTTGCGTTATCGCCGATTATGGTGTGGTCAGAGTCTGGCGTACTCATCCAAATTAATCCGGCAGCCCGCAAAGAATTGGTCATGGAAAACGACATTGAAACCATGCACCCAGTGTTTAAAGGCTTCAAAGAAAAGTTGATGCCGCACCTGCGAATGGCAGCTCAAGGAGCCACGTTAACTGGCGTCAATGTACCAATTGGAGACAAGGTATATCGCTGGAACTTATCGCCGATTCGAGTTGACGGTGATATCAGCGGTATCATTGTTCAAGGTCAGGATATTACGACGCTTATTGAAGCGGAAAAACAAAGTAACTTGGCACGTAAAGAGGCAGAAAAATCCGCCCAAGCACGTGCCGATTTTCTGGCTAAAATGAGCCATGAAATCCGAACGCCAATCAATGGCATTCTAGGAGTTGCTCAATTATTAAAAGACTCGGTCGAAACCGAAGAACAGAATAACCAAATTGACGTACTTCGACATAGTGGTGAGCACTTACTTGCTGTTTTGAATGACATTTTGGATTTTTCGAAGATTGAGCAGGGTAAGTTTAATATTCAAAAGCACCCGTTTTCTTTCACTGACACGATTCGAACGTTAGAAAACATTTATCGTCCAATTTGCGAAAATAAAGGCGTTAACCTCGTCATTGAAAACAAGATTGATCCCAATGTTGAAATCTTTACTGACCAAGTTCGTCTGAACCAAATTTTATTCAACTTAGTCAGTAACTCAGTTAAGTTTACCCCCTCGGGCAGCGTACGCTTGCATGCGGAACTGGAGCAGTTCTACGGCGCCGAAAATAGTGTGTTGGTAGTGGAAATTACGGATACGGGCATCGGCATAGAGCCCGATAAGCTCGACCAAATGTTCGAACCTTTCGTTCAAGAGGAAGCAACGACCACTCGAGAATACGGTGGCAGTGGTTTGGGACTGACCATTGTGAAAAGCCTCGTCGATATGCTGGAAGGTGACGTTCAAGTACGTAGTCAAAAAGGTTTAGGCACGACCTTTGTTATTACAATGCCAGTGAAAGATCGTGAGCGAGTGCTCACCCCTCTTGATTCAAGCTTGAGAGTTAAACCTGGTGAGTTATTCGCAGAGAGTCTAAAAGTACTGTTGGTAGAAGATAACCATACTAATGCTTTCATTCTCAAAGCATTTTGTAACAAGTACAAAATGCAGGTTGATTGGGCAAAAGATGGATTGGAAGCGATGGAGTTCTTAAAAGATCATACTTACGATTTGATTTTGATGGACAACCAACTGCCGCATCTTGGAGGAATTGAAACAACCAAAGAGATCCGACAGAAGCTGAAGTTAGGCACGCCAATTTATGCTTGTACTGCCGATACGGCGAAAGAAACCAGTGATGCGTTTATGGAGGCGGGCGCGAATTACGTATTGCTCAAACCGATTAAAGAAAATGCGCTCCATGAAGCCTTTGTTGACTTCAAGCAGCGATTCTTAATTGAACGAACGTGATGAACTCATTCGCTATGAGCCTTAATTGATAATTCAATCGCTCACTAAACCGAAAAGCACAACGCCATAACTTAGGGTTGTGCTTTTTTTGTATCTCAATGCTTCACTTGTTGATAAGCCAGGATTGCTGATATCACCTTTAGTGTCGTATATCACTATTACAACCCAAGTACGACGTTGCGTTACGCAAACTTGTTCCCCAATGGCATATTCTATGTGATTTAAATCACAAAAACTTATTTACTTAGCGTGCTAACTATTCTATATTACTTAGCAAGCTAAGTAATTGAGTAGATCTTATGATTCAAGACATCAACAGTTTGCGCGACCTTTCTCTGGCTGAAAAGTTATCTCGTGTTGCCCGTTTGTGGAAAATGGTTGCAGATCGCGAGTTGGAGCCTTTAAACCTGACGTATCCGCGTTGGACTGCGTTATGGAAACTTTATCGAATGGGCGACAACGTTAGTCAGAAGCATTTGGCTGAAGCGCTTGAGATTGAGTTAGCATCGCTGATGCGCACATTAAAGCTATTAGAAGAGCAATCTCTGATCACTCGCCATTGCAGTGAGCATGACAAGCGAGCACGCATTGTTAGCCTTACAGAAGAAGGTAAAACTCTACTGAAGCAAATGGAGACTCGAATTCTTCAAGTACGGAGCAAGCTACTGACAGAAATCAATGACCAAGAGCTTCAAAAGCTTTCATTGATCCTAGATCAGATTGCTCACAATGCACTTGATTCACTTAGCGAATAAGTCAGAAACCCGAATTAAAAGAGAAGTAAACGCCTATGACTCCAGATCAAAAATTCGCACGTTGGATCAAGTATTCTTGCGTCGCGTTTGTCCTTGTCTTTGCCTATTTTCTAGTCGCAGATCTCGCCATGCCACTGACGCCCCAGGCAATGGCAACGCGAGTGGTAACTAAAGTAGCTCCCCGTGTGAGTGGACAGATTACGCATCTTTATGTTGCCAACAACCAAGAAATAAGCCAAGGCGATCTACTATTTCAGATTGATCCCCAGCCTTATCAGCTCGCCGTAGAAAAGGCTCAACTTAACCTTGAGCGTGTGATTCAAAACAACGAACAACTTGATGCTTCTATTGCTGCGGCAAAAGCGGACGTTGAAGCGAGCAAAATCGTGGCGGAACAAAAAGTTCGCGAAGCAAAACGTCTTAATACCCTGTTTCACCGTAATGGTACTTCGCAACAGCAGCGCGATGACGCACAGAGCAGTGCAACGGCAGCTAAAGCGAACTTACTGGCCGCACGTGCTCGTTTAAAAGAGTTGGAAGTAAACCGCGGTGATTTAGGCACAACGAATGTGAATATCCGCGTGGCGCAAAACCAGCTAAAACAAGCGGAACTTAATCTGTCTTACACTCAAGTCTCGGCGGAACATGATGGCGTTGTCGCTAACTTGCAGCTGGAGACGGGGGCCTATGCGGCAGCTGGTACACCTCTTGTCGCTTTAGTCTCCGATGACGTGGATATCATTGCCGACTTTCGTGAAAAGAGTTTACGACACTTTAATCAGAACAGCCGGGCGTTAGTGGCCTTTGATAGCTTGCCTGGTGATGTATTTGAAGCTCGTATTACGAGTGTGGATGCCGGGGTCAGCTCGGGTCAGTTCGATGCGGATGGTCGCTTAGCAACACCAACTGACTCAAACCGTTGGGTGAGAGACGCGCAGCGCTTACGTTTACATTTAGCTATCGATGAACCTCAGCAGCGCGCATTTCCAGCAGGGGCACGAGCAACCGTGCAGTTGTTGCCAGAAAACGCATTATCTGGTTGGTTAGCGAGGTGCCAGATCCAATTCTTGAGTCTTCTTCATTATATTTATTAACGAGGAGGCGATATGAAGTTATGGGATCATCCCATGTCGGAAAACGACTTCCGTCAGTGTTTGCGCATTGCAACTGGCGCGACCATTGGCTTCACCTTATGTAAGGTCTTTGGCTGGAATTATGGCGTATTTTTTACCGTAACACCGATGTTGTTACTTGGAATGGTACCAGTCATGAGCCTGCATGCTGCACGACAGCTGATTTTTTCAGCGGTCGTATGCGGATTGGAGGTCGGTATTCTTGGTGGGCTATTTGGTGGACATCCTGGCATGATGACGATCATCGCCTTCGGGTTGTTTTTGTATAAGTTCGCCTGTATGTCAAAAGGGAGCTTATTCTTGTTTGGGGCAAATAGCGTGCTGAGCTTGAGCATCATGCTGCATTTTGCGAGTTATCCAACAACCGACTTAAATGATCTGATATTCAGCAACCTACAAGCGAATGTTATTTCAGTGATCGTGGCCTACGTCGTGACATTTTTGATCCCTGATGCAGAGCCTCGTCAGCCATCGGCCAAACCATCTCAGCCTAAACAGAATCACCGCATGCGTCATGAAGCCCTTATGGGGGCGAGCATCGCTACAATGTCTTTCCTTGTATTCCAGCTATTTGACCTCAGTGATTCTATGTCCGCTCAGGCGACAACCTTGCTTTTATTGTTTCCTATGCATTGGAACGGTGCTTTAGGGTATGCGCGCAAAAGAGCAATGGGGACCTTGATGGGGGTAACCTTTGGTATTGCTGGGCAGCTCGTACTATACGATTGGTCGGATACCTTGCTGTTTATTGTCCCATTGCTGTGGATTGGCGCGATGATGTTCAGCTATATGCATGTAAAAGAGTCTAGTGGGTCAGGAGCTGGGTTTGGCGGATTAACTACATTAGGTATTTTATTTGGCCAATACCTTACTCCGGATGGCGATTTAATGTTCAGCGCGCTGTATCGCGTGAGTAGTATTTTGTTTGCTATTGTTGTCACTCTGCTCGTGACCTATGCGGTGCACAGAGTGCTCAACAGCTTTGAGGCGACGCGCTTTAGCCAGCAGTAAGTTCAGACGTTACTGGTTAGAAAGGACTGCTCCAGCAACTCTGTTTTTAGCTCGTGACTCATCGCTATTGGGCTTTCAAACTTAATTCCTATTACCCAGCCTTTCACCAACTTCTTAATGTTGGCAATGACACATCGATTTTCTTCTCCGATATAGTGGCTTAGAGAAGAGTCGATAGTGACACTTTCACCAACGGTGAATTCAGGCTCTATAAAGGTTGAGATACCAATACCTGCCAGTGAGAAGTCGATAAGGCTGCCGTCGTAAACATTCCCCGCATGAACAATCTTACAATCCATTTGCAGCTTATATCGTTCGTGTTCCCGGACTGGTTTGGTTGCAAATGTTCCTGGAATTCGAATAAATAAAAGGGGCGAAGGACGAACCGCAGTTGTTAGAACACTGGATTTAAATGCAATGACATGGCCTAACTCCGTATCTGATACACCACGCACGATGACATCGGCGTTTGGGAGTTTTCTCATCACTTGCTCTTCAAGCAAACGCATCGGTATATCAAGAATCAAATACGCGTTCTCTTTCATCCCAAGATAGGTGGTGGAATACGTATACTGGTCCTTAGGCCCAAACTCGAAATTAGTCGAAAGTTTCATTCCCGGTTTGAGGAATCTATGCAGTTCATCTTTAGTATGAGTGGCAGGCATTACATTGGCGTTTTAATTATTGGTTAAATCGAGGCTATCAAAACGCCATTTTGTTATTCAAGATAGTAGGACAAAAGTTTTTGTAAAATTATCGCTATCTGTGAAGTGGTGGGCGATAAGTTTGGCTCATTCCATCTTTCATAAAGATTTGGCTTGCCACAATACTGCCGCAGGTTACCAGCATCAGCGCTAACCAAGTAAGTGAATCTGGTTGTTCACCAAAGATTGGAACGGCAAGAAGTGTCGCGACGACTGGAGTTAATGACCCAAAAGCAGCACTGGCTTCGGCGCCAATAATTCGGATTGCATAGATAAAGGTAAAAGAGGCGATTAAGCCTGCGCCGACACCTTGCAACATCGCGTGGCCAAATAATTCTTCCCACGGCCACTGACTGATCGGCGTTATCGCTAGGTAACTATCTACCCATCCGAAGCCAACCGCAATGATGAGCAGTGCCAAAGACGCGATTGCAACGAATCCAGCACAGACATGCGCATTAAGGTTAGCAACACGAGCACTGATGGTGAAAACAGCCCACATAATGCTACCGGTTAGAAACAAGATGTGGCCTTGTAATTGAGACCAGTTGTACTCTGCACCGCTATTAGAAAGAAGAAATACGAAAATCCCTAACAGCACCGTAGAAAGCCCGATTAAGCGGTGAGCACTCAGCGACTGTTGATAGCACAACACCGCGATAGCAGAAACAAATAATGGCAAAGTACCAGGTACTAATGCACTGCCGTGCGCCACGGGAGCGAAGTGCATAGCTGTGCCGACGACCAGCAGGTAGGGCAGGCCACTCCCTACCACAACACCAGTTAGGTAGCGTTTAGGCACGACGCGAAGCGCCTGCTTATGCTTAATCACAAATGGTAATAAAATTAAACTTGGGATTAGAAAGCGAACTAACGCGATATCGGCTGGCTGCAAACTAGAAATTGCGCCCCCTTTTAAAGAAATAAAGAAACCAGACCAAAGCAGTAAGGTCGTTAATATAGCTGCGTATCCCAATATCATTGTCGGCATGTCCATTTGTAAATGATGTGTTAATTGTTGAATAAAACTCGTGCCAAAGGGAGGCAAAGTTTGACGCAATTAAGCTTGATGTTGGTGATAAAGCGCGTATAAGTGTTAATTGTTAGTGATTATTGGCATGGAAGGACAAATGGACAAAATTGACAGGCAACTGATCAACTTGATGCAGAAGGATGCAACCCTGACTACGGCAGAGCTCGCTGACAAAGTAGGATTATCGGCATCACCTTGTGCAAGACGCATTAAGCGTTTAGAGCAGGAGGGCGTAATTAGCGGTTATCGAGCCATTGTGTCCAGAGACACGGTGGGTATTGCGATGACCGTATTTGTTGAAGTCAGTTTGAACAACCACCAAGCTTCTTCGATTGATGAATTTGAACATGCTGTTGTTGAAATGGACGAAGTGATCTCGTGCCATGTTGTATCAGGGGCTTATGATTATTTGTTAGAAGTGGTCAGCAAAGATCTCGCTGGTTATGAAACATTCACTAGAAAGCTACAACGATTAGAAAACGTAAAAGATATCCATACGCACTTGGCGATTAGACAAGTGAAAGGAAATGGAAGCTTGCCGATTTATGCATAAGAAAGATGAAATTTCTCGATAGACTTAAGATTGCTCACTATCACCGAAAGCGATACCGACAGTTCGTTACAGACAGAGCGCGAACGCTGGGATGGAGAGATAAGTACAGCCAAATCAGTCGATTTGAAGCTTTGTGCCGTGGGTTAACGTTAGACGGTTCAAGTCTTTTAGATATTGGGTGCGGCTACGGAGACTTATTAGCGTTTATTGAGTTCAACAATCTGCGCCCCCAAAGTTATATTGGCATTGATCAGCAAAAACAGTTTATCTCTGAGGCCAGAAAGCGGGACTTTCGTACTCAAAGTGAGTTCGTATGCGGTGACTTTTCAACGTTGGTATTGCCCCGTAGTGATTATGTCTTTGCTTCTGGATCATTGAATTATCAATCCGCGAATCCAAGTCATACCATTGAGATGATCGAGAAAATGTACCGGGCCGCAGAGAAAGGGTGCGTGTTTAACTTATTGGATGAAGAAAAGCTGCCGAGCATGAGAATGCTCGCATCGCATAATAAAGTTGGGGTGTTACGCTATTGCCGATGGCTATGTCCAGACGCACAATTGATTGAGGGTTATTCCGATCACGACTTTACGATTGCGATGATCAAAAAAGCGGAATCAGTTTCCTGACTCCGCCTTATAAATTCTTAAGCCTTATTGGTGCTTGTATTGTGAGATTTCACAGATACCTGTGTATCTATCAACCTTGAATGAGAACGCAGCTGAATGGTATTCCCTCCCATCACTCCAAATTGTTTCTCCGAAGATTTTACAAAGGTCCAAATCGCTGATTGAACCAAACTCTTTTACGTGCCTGACTACTGACAAAAACTTGGCTTTGGTAGCATTAGGACAGTCCCTGTTACTTAATCGATTGATAACCATGGTTGTAGCATCATCTCCAGCCAAATGTGACTTTTTATTAAATTTTATTAATGGGTAAATTAACCAAAAATTGGCCATAAGTAAAGCATTATTGTGACGTATGTCTCTATAAGTTGCCTCTCTTGGTCATGGTTTAGTCAAGTTTGTAAAAGGGAACAGTCCCATTTTTTACATATAATGTTGGGATCACTAAAAGAGGGAATTAAAGCACGAATAACGTCCAATATTGGAGTGAAAACCCGACATCGTCTTTTCAAAACGGGCTCGATTTTTACCTCGAAACATCTTGAGCGTATTGAAGCGATCTCGCTTCTTTATCATAGAGTTGCGCTAGTGCTTGGTACTGTGAAGAAAGGCGTTTGTAATCCTCGGTAAGTTGCAAAGCGTTGGTGTTATACCACTCCGCAGTGATTTGATTGGCAGTTTCGTTTGACTCACGGCACTTTTGGGCAAGTTTCTTCCATCCATTTGCTGACCATTGAGATTGTGTGCTCAATTTAATCAACTCATTAGCTTTAGTCGTGAGTTCTTCTTTATATTGAATGGAGGCTTTTAATTGAGTTTTGAACGCATTTTGGTTCGAGCGAGCGCGCCAAAGTAACACGAGTTCATGTAGGGAAAAGGTTTGGGACAATAACTGGCGCTGCTTATGTTCGGCTAAAAGTGCATTGAATACCTCAACATGCTTATTGTAATTGGACTCTAAACGATTGAATTGGGTAAGATTGTCATTCCACGACGACGGGTTACATTGAATATTGGCGTGTCCCATAATGGGGAACAGAAGAAACAACAGTATCCAATTGAGTTTGTTGATCATTATTTCTCGCGTTAGTTAACCGACCCTTTTGAGTATATACCCAAATCTCCGCGACATGCGTGTTGCCGGTGAGATAAGAACAAAGAATGAAAAGGAAAAGTACATGAAGAAAATTCTCATCGCATTGATTGTCATACTGTTGCTCGGTGGGGCGGGTGCTGGATACTATTTCTTCTTCATGCAGAAAGATGAACCTGAGGCGACAAAAGCGGTGCAAGTGGACCAAGCGCCAGTGGAAGAAGAAATATCTAAACCGATTCTGGATTTAGAAACCGCCCCCCCTGAAGTGACCGAATACTATGTCATTGAGCGTCGAATCAATGTTTACAATAAGCCAAATGCTAATGCTTTGGTTGTCGATACGCTCTATAAGGGAGAAAAAGTATCGGTGTTAGAAAAAGTGGATGGTTGGTATCGAATCTCTGGTTACCTTGTTTATGAAGAGGGCGGTGAAGAAAAAGCTGAGTGGTTGAATTCCGAAGGATTATCTGATGCAGAGCCAGTTATTAAAGAACAAGAGCGTTTAGAAATACTGGATGGATATTTGCAGAAGTCGGATGATTTAAAAGTCCACTTAGACATCTTCCGCAAGAAAACCCAGCAATTGTTAGACGATGAAACCTGTGATCCGAGTGATTTTGAAGAGCTCGGTGGCTGGGTTCGTTCGGTTACTTATGACAAGCGCAATGTGTACTTCATTTATTGTGGTGGTTTGGAGCAAGAGAACAAAATCTATTTAGATGTCGATAAAGGCGATATCTTTTACCGCTAACAGAGCGCCTTTAGTTTAAAGCCTCTAGAGATTTATAACTTTTTAGTTGTGAACCATAATTAATAGGAATACTATCATCGAGTCGAGTGAAAAAACTCGACTCGTTTTGTTTTTAGTGAGTTCTTATGTCTCAGATTTGCTTGAAAAAATTGCTTTTTATGCTGCTTGCGATGGTATTGCTACCAGCGCATGTTTTTGCTGCGCAAATCGATCAGAAAGCTCATTTACCTTACTTTTCTAAGCTGCAACCATTTGTTGCGAGTATTGCTTTTGCAAATACCTCAATCGATTTTTCTGAAGTCTCAGAAGAAACGACGCAGTCTCCGATTTCTGAAAGTCACGCAAGACTCGATACGCTAGCCCTATTTAACACTCAACGTTGGGTTTCTCACTTACGTGAAGGCCTCGATGATGAGCATGTTGACGTTATTGGTGACCTAAACACGCCTTTCTATGCTGACGCAGGTTATGCCTACAGCCTGATGGATATCAATTGGCGTCAAAACCAGTACACTTTTTATCATTTCACAAGCGATCATCGCATTTCTGGTTGGAAAGAGACCAACGCAATGTACGTCGCACTCAATAGTCAATTTTCTGCCTAAACACCATCTATTTGCACCATTGTGCACTCTTAACACGACGATTGTATTCAACAGGGCGTAACCGTCCTGAGCATTTCATACCCTGAATTTTTTTCTGGGGGCATCTGTCGTGTGTTAAGCCTTGTTATTAAAAGCTTCACTTCGTAGTGAAGGGATGATGTTTACATGAAAAAAACAGCAAAGCAGCAAAAGAACAGAAAGCTGATGAATCACTATTCAGCTTGGAAATATGTCGTATTAATCACTACGGTCATTATCTTAACGTTAAGCGCGATTCCGACTTGGTTCGGTGAGCAACCATCGATCCAGCTAACGTTTTCAAACCAAAACAGCAGTGAAATGTCGGTTGTTCAGTTGAATCAACTACTGAAAACCAATCACATCTCAGCAGACAAAATCATCGAAAAAGATGGCAAAACAACCATTGTATTCGATGATGAAAATGCGCAAAGCAAAGCTCGTGCGTTACTAAACAATGAGCTAAATAAAGAAGACAGCATTACCTTCTCATATGTGTCTGTTGCTCCAGAGTGGCTGAATGAGATGGGTTTTAGCCCAATCAAACTCGGTCTTGACCTTCGCGGTGGGGTACAGTTCCTCTTGAATGTCGACGTAAATAAAGCATTTGAGGAGCAACGTAATGCTTTGATCGATGAGATCAAAGCAAGCCTGCGAGATCAGCGCGTGCGTGGTGTACAAATTCGCGCAGAAAGTGGTAACCGCATTGCGGTAAACAGTGAGAGTGATACCGCCCTAGCTGAAGTAAACAAATTCTTGCGTCAAAACTATCCTGGTTGGGTGGTGAAAAGCTCGTCTCGCGGTTTTGTTCTTGAGCCAAGTGAGCAGAATATTCAAGAGTTCCAATCAACGACATTGCAACAAAACTTGAAGATTATGCGTGGTCGTATTGAAGAGCTAGGTATTACGGAAGCATTAGTTCAGCGTCAGGGTAAAGACAGCATTCGTATTGAGCTCCCAGGTGTACAAGACCCAGCACAAGCGAAAAACGTTATTGGTGCCACTGCGAGTTTGGCATTCTACGAAGTGAAAGATGCAGGCCAAGCGCGAAGCGGCCAAGATCTTGTGCTGAAAGATAACGATGGCCGAACGGTTATTCTGGAGAAACGACCAGTCCTAACGGGTGAGCACATTGTTAACGCTCGTGCAGGCGTAGACAATATGGGTATGTCAGAAGTTAACATCTCGCTTGACCACGCGGGCGGTAAAAAGATGAGTGATTTCTCTGCAACGCATATTGGCAAGCCAATGGCGACGGTTTACCGCGAATACAAGACAAACGATCGTGGCGTAACGGAGCGCAGCGAGCGCGTTATCAGCGTTGCGACTATTCAATCTCAACTTGGTAGCCAATTCCGTATTACCGGCGCTGGCAGCATGGACGAAGCGCAGCAGTTAGCGCTATTACTTCGTGCGGGGTCGCTAACAGCCCCGGTTACTATCGTAGAAGAGCGCACTATTGGTGCTTCTTTGGGAGCTGAAAACATTGAAAATGGCTTTGCGGCACTTGCTTTGGGTATGGGTTTAACACTGACCTTTATGGCCCTTTGGTACCGCCGCTTAGGTTGGGTGGCGAACGTGGCGCTTTGTGCCAACATGCTTTGTTTGCTTGGCTTAATTGCCTTGTTACCAGGTGCGGTGCTAACGCTTCCAGGTATTGCAGGGTTGGTGTTAACCGTTGGTATGGCAGTGGACACCAACGTTATTATCTTCGAACGTATTAAGGACAAAATGCGTGAAGGCCGCAGTTTCGCTCAAGCGATTGATCTGGGCTTTGATAGCGCGTTCTCGACCATCCTTGATGCCAACATTACTACCATGATCACCGCCGTGATTTTATACGCCATCGGTAACGGCCCAATCCAAGGCTTTGCCTTAACACTCGGATTAGGTTTGTTAACCAGTATGTTTACAGGCGTATTTGCCTCTCGAGCAATGATCAATTTAATTTGGGGCCGAGATGCCCGTCGTGATGTAAGGGTTTAATCATGGTCGAAATGCTAAAACAAAATATTCGTAAAATTCGCCACTTCACTACGCTAGTTTCTATCGTTTTGACGGTGATCGCACTTGGTGCTCTGGGCTTTAAAGGGTTGAATCTCGGCTTGGATTTCACTGGTGGTATGGTGACAGAAGTGAAAGTCGATAAGTCGTTAACCAACCACGATCTGCTTGATGCACTACAACCAAAACTTGGTGAATCAACCTCTGTCACCCGCACAGGTGAAGATGGTCGTTGGCTCATTCGCTACTCAGCCCCTGAAGAAGGGCAAACTCTGCCAAGTGTGGAAGAGGTATTAAAGCCAGTTTCACATCAAGTTGATGTCGTCAGCAACAGTATTGTTGGTGCTCAAGTTGGCCAGGATTTGTTTGACCAAGGCGGTTTAGCACTATTGATTTGTGTGCTGAGCATCCTTGGTTACTTGTGTTTCCGTTTTGAATGGCGCTTAGCGAGTGGCTCTGTATTTGCTCTGGCTCATGACGTAATTGTCGTCCTCGGCTTCTTCGCCGTTACCCAAATGGAATTCAACTTAACGGTTTTTGCTGCCGTATTGGCAATTTTAGGCTACTCATTGAATGATTCGATCATCATTTCAGATCGAATTCGTGAGCTACTGATCGCGAAACAAAGTTGGAAAATGGAAGACATCAATGACCAGGCTGTCATCGCGACGTTCTCTAGAACGATGGTGACATCAGGCACAACACTGATTACTGTTGGTGCACTATGGATTATGGGGGGAGCACCGCTAGCGGGTTTCTCAACAGCGATGTTTATTGGTGTGCTATCAGGTACATGGTCTTCCATTTCCATTGGTACCGTATTACCTGAACTGTTCAAGCTCGAACCGAAGCATTACTTGCCTGTTGAGATTGATACCGCGCCGTAATACGAGGTGCTGAAGGTAAAAAGTGCTCGCGCCACTCAGTTTGAGTGGCGTTTTACTTTGTGCTATTTCACACGCATCAGGCGGTGTTTGACGTGACCTAAATCGAACTCAATGATTTGAGAGCGCTTCATCGATTCAACCAGGCGCAACATGGATGTGTGATAACCTTTCTTTTTCATCCATTGCAATGGCTCGGAAAAGCTGTCTTCGTTTACAATGTAAGATTCGCCTTTGTGTTCTCCAGCATAAACGTTTACGACCCAAACCCGGGCCTGAAAATCTAATACTGTACTTATGTTTCGCGTAATTTTTCTTAGGATATTTTTCATCATTTCCAGCGTTGCTTTAGCTCAGTAATAGCCAAACACCAACCCCCATCATTAAAGTGCCCGCGATACGGTTCATCAGGCGCACATTCTTTGATTGACCCAACACGCGTTTCAGTCCTTTACCACCAGTGGCATACAGAGACATACAAATGAACTCAAAAAGAAGGATGATGGAGACAAGCACGATCAGCTGTGGAGCAAGAGCCGCATTTTGATCGATAAAAGGCGGCAGTAGAGAAATCATAAATGCCCAGCCTTTTGGGTTTGCGATAGCGGTAACGAAGCCTTGCATGATGAGCGCGACGTTGCCACTTCTGGGTTTTTCTAAATTATCGACATTTATTGCTAACTTACCTCGAGATCGCCACATTTCTACACCAAGATAGAGTAAGTAGCCGCCACCAATAAACTTGAGTGCGATAAACATCCAAGGATAGTTGAGCATGATCGCTGCGATCCCTAGTACTGCCGAGACTGAAACCAGCGCGACACCGACGAGTTCACCAATCATCATCCATAATGTGCGGCGATAACCGATACTCATTCCTAGCGTTAAGGCGAGCGTCATGCACATTCCTGGTGTAATTGAGACAAAAAAGAAGGTAGGGATGAACATACTGAGCAATGCAAGATTCATGTTTGTTGATAACTAAGTGATTTGATAGAAGCCACAAAGATAGTGCAAATTGATAAAGGATACTATCCCCAAATAACCTCAAGGTGCTTAGGTTCAGCGAGAATGACTTGGCTCACAGGCACGGCAACGATTTGAAGATCTAGTGGTTCTAAATCAAAAATCGTTAACAAAGGCTGTGGGATAAGGAAACTCGCCCTGCGGAGCATGTCACTGACACGATTTCTGCATCTTGACGTCATTTGGGTATAACATCAATTTACTGGGTTAAAGAATCTAGATGATTGCTTTAGGAGATGGCACCATCGAATATTGCACCGTACCGGTACTTCAATAGATAAAAAGTGATTCGATACGTTAAATGCTAGTTAATTGATGTTATTTGGATATTTAAAATAAAACTGAAATTATTTTTTAATTGCTGCGTCATAATAGTGCGAACTGCACCAAAATGAGACGTTTTCTTCTATTGTTTACATTCTAAATATACCACTTTTCATAAGCGAAACTATAAATATAAAATTAAGTTTATACTGTCTTAAATATCATTTAAGTTAGTAATTAAATGATATTACTGACAATTGCTTATATTGATATTTGAATTATTATTCTAATCGTATTTATAGATAACAACTCTCAGCATGAGAGTTGTATCCGAAATCATGAGATGATGTAACGTCCACTGTTCGGTATGTAAATTATTGATAAATAATGATTAAATTTATTTTCTGATAAGCTTGTGTTTAACTTAAATTTATTTAAAACAATGACTTATAAAGAGTTAACCATTTTATAACATTTCATGTTTAATGAGATCTAAATCAATCTTATGCAAATGGATTAGTTTTTTATTTGAAATGTAATATTTCTGGTTTAACTTAAAATAAAAGGCATCACAGGATTGATAGCCAAAAGAATAAATAAACACGTCAGTTGGTGATTTATTTCATCAGTGTATTTAGTTTGCTTTTTTAAATGCCGTTAAGAATGGAGTCTTCGATGAAGAAAGTCGCTTTGATCACCGGATCAAAAGGCGGAATTGGTTCTGCTATTTCCTCTCAATTAGTGAATGATGGTTACCGTGTAATCGCTACTTATTTCACAGGCAACTATGAATGTGCGTTGGAGTGGTTCAACAGTAAAGGGTTTACCAAAGATCAGGTTCGCCTTTTTGAGTTGGACGTAACAAACACTGCAGAGTGTGCAGAAAAGTTAGCGCAATTGCTTGAGGAAGAAGGGACCATTGATGTCGTTATCAACAACGCAGGTATCACACGTGATGGCGTGTTTAAAAAGATGACTGCGCAAGCTTGGAATGATGTCATTAATACCAACCTCAATAGTCTATTCAACGTTACGCAACCTCTGTTCGCTGCGATGTGCGAAAAAGGCGGTGGTCGTGTCATTAACATCTCTTCAGTCAATGGCCTAAAAGGGCAGTTTGGTCAAGCAAACTACTCGGCGGCGAAAGCTGGGATGATAGGTTTCTCTAAAGCCTTGGCGTATGAAGGTGCTCGTTCGGGTGTGACAGTAAATGTTATTGCGCCAGGTTACACTGGTACACCAATGGTTGAGCAAATGAAGCCAGAAGTATTGGAATCCATCACGAATCAAATCCCAATGAAACGCCTTGCTACACCAGAAGAAATTGCAGCATCAGTGAGCTTCTTGGTCAGCGATGCAGGGGCCTATATCACCGGTGAGACTTTGTCGGTGAATGGCGGCCTATACATGCACTAAGGAGAGAAGATGATGGAAAAAGTATTTATCGTAGCGGCGAAGCGCACTCCAATTGGCGCCTTTGGTGGCAGTCTTAAAAATACCTCTGCTGGTAATTTGGCAGCAGTAGCGATTAAAGGCGCGTTAGAAGCGGCAAAGTTGGCTGGTGATAAGATTGATGAGGTGATTGTTGGCAACGTTGTCGGCGCAGGCCAAGGCATGGGGGTTGGCCGCCAAGCCGCATTGTTTGCTGGGATTCCTGAATCTGTTCCTGCATACGGCGTAAACATGGTTTGCGGCAGTGGCATGAAAACCGTCATGGATGCGGTTTCACATATCCGTAGTGGCGATACAGAGATTGTTGTTGCAGCAGGTGTTGAGGTCATGTCTCAGATTCCGTTTGCCGCGCCAAGTAGTATTCGTGATGGCAACAAAATGGGCAACCTAGAGCTGAAAGACCTGCTCGTAGCAGACGGTTTAACCGACGTTTATAACCAATATCACATGGGTGTGACGGCAGAAAACGTTGCAAAAGAAATCGGCCTAACCCGTCAACAGCAAGACGAGTATGCGCTGTCTAGCCAACAGAAAGCGGTGGCGGCAATCGAAGCGGGCAAATTCAAAGACGAAATTGTGCCCGTAGAAGTAAAGCAACGCCGTGAAACGGTGCTATTTGATACCGACGAATACCCAAAGGCTAATGCGACCATGGAAGCGTTAAGCAAGCTGCGTCCTGCTTTTGACCGTGAAGGCACTGTGACTGCGGGGAATGCATCAGGTATTAACGATGGTGCGAGTGCAATTATCGTCGCGTCTGAGAGCGCAGTTAAAGCACATGGACTCACGCCTATTGCTGAGATCGTAAGCTATGCGCAATCGGGGCTTGATCCGAAAATTATGGGTCTAGGTCCAGTGGAGTCAGTCAATAAAGCATTAGCAAAAGCGGAATTAACGGTAAACGACATTGACGTTTACGAGTTAAACGAAGCATTTGCTGCGCAAGCACTTGGCGTGATTCATCAGTTGGCGGAAACCAACCAAGTTCCCGTTAACGCGATTCAAGATAAAGCGAACTTTAATGGTGGTGCTATCGCGCTAGGTCACCCACTTGGTGCATCGGGCAACCGAATCTTAGTGACGCTTGTTCACGAGCTTCATAAGCAAAATGGTCAATATGGTGTCGCATCACTTTGTGTGGGCGGCGGCATGGGGACGGCTGTGGTTATAAAAGCAGTTAAGTAATTATTTAAACGGACATTTTTAATTCTTTCTCTAGGAGATAAACCATGTACACAGATTTCTTCAAAACCTTTAGCGATCAAACTGAAAAAAATCTAGAACCTTACTTGAAGTTCAACAAGCTAGTGACAAAAAACGTAGAAGTGTTGACTGAGCTTCAACTGAACGCAATTCGTACTTACAGCGAAGTGGGTCTGAACCAAATGAAAGCGGCATCAGAAATCAAAGACGTAACGTCATTGACTGCTTTCAACAGCCAGCAACTAAGCGTTCTTACTAAGCTTTCTCAACAAATGATGGACGACAGCAACAAGCTTCAAGCTATTGCAAAAGAGTTCAAAGAAGACGTTGAGAAAATGACTTCGGAAAATCTAAAGACTGTTACTCCAGCGTAATTTGTCCGATTCTCGCCGCCTTAGGGTCTCTAGACCCTAATTTGGGCGGCGTTGTTTTTTCCGAATATAGGAGTAAGACTATGTTTCAGCACTTCTTTTCGGACTATCTTGTACAGCTTCAACAAACCAATCAACAGTGGTGGCATGATTTCGAAGTGAACAAGGCAGTCGTGAACTCTCCTTTAAATAAGGCCATGCAAGAAGTGAACTTGGAAGACACTGCCAAACTCTTCGAACAAGCTGTAAATCAACCTGCTGCGATCTTAAAACTGCAAGCAGAATGGTGGGAACAGCAGCTACAAATTTGGCAGAATGTCGCGTTGGCGGGTAATCAAAAACAGGTCATCGAAGCAGAAAAAGGGGACAAGCGTTTTTCTAATGAAGCGTGGCAAAATGAGGTGATGTATAGCTTCATTAAGCAATCCTACCTGTTATTCAGTAAGACTTATTTAGATACAATTGAGTCACTCGAAGGTTTGGATGAAAAATCTAAAGAGCGAATACTTTTCTTTTCTCGTCAAGCCATCAATGCACTTTCCCCTTCGAATTTCATCGCGACGAATCCAGAACTCTTGAAACTGACACTTGAGCAAAACGGTCAAAACCTTCTGGCTGGCTTAGAGCAGTTAAAAGAAGACGTTGAGTCCAGTGCGGACATTTTGAAAATTCGTATGACGAACAACAATGCGTTCCGCGTGGGTGATGACGTTGCGACCACTCCGGGCGATGTGGTTTTTCAAAACGAATTGTTTGAGTTGATTCAATATCGACCTCTAACAGAGAAAGTGAATGCGACGCCACTGCTCATCGTTCCGCCTTTCATTAATAAATACTACATCCTTGACTTAACAGCGAAGAACTCAATGGTTCGATGGTTGCTAGAGCAGGGACATAGCGTATTTATGATGTCTTGGCGCAACCCAGGCAAGGCACAAGCGCATGTAGAGTTTGGTGACTATGTGACAGAAGGCGTCGTCAAAGCCGTCGCCGCAATTGAAGATATAACGGGCCAAGAGCAAATCAACGCGGCTGGTTACTGTATCGGTGGTACGGTTCTGGCGAGCACGGTTGCGTACTATGCGGCAAAACGTATGAAGAAGCGTATTAAATCTGCGACTTTCTTCACCACATTGCTCGACTTTTCTCAGCCAGGCGAAGTTGGCGCGTACATCAATGACACCATTGTGAGTGCAATTGAGGCGCAAAACAACGCAAAAGGGTATATGGACGGTCGTTCATTAAGCGTCACATTCAGCTTACTGCGTGAAAACAGCTTGTACTGGAACTACTATGTCGACAACTACTTGAAGGGCAACAGCCCAGTCGATTTTGACTTGTTGTACTGGAACAGTGACAGCACCAACGTGAGTGCTGCCTCTCATAACTTTTTGCTTCGTGAGCTCTATTTAGAGAATAAGCTAGTGCAAGACAAAGGCGTCAAAATTGGTGGGGTATGGATTGACCTAAATAAGATCAAAATTCCTAGCTATTTTGTATCAACGAAAGAAGACCACATTGCGTTATGGCAGGGAACTTATCGTGGTGCCCTGAACACTGGTGGCAACAAAACGTTTGTTCTCGGTGAGTCGGGTCATATTGCGGGTATCGTAAACCCTCCAGCGAAAAATAAGTATGGTTATTGGTTGAACGATACTTTGGATGATTCGGCTGACGAGTGGTTGAATAATGCCGAGCACAAAGAGGGGTCGTGGTGGACACATTGGAATGAATGGCTACTTCAATTCAATCCTAAAGAGCAAGTCGAACCATTCCCTATTGGCTCGGAAGATCACCCAGCAATCGATGAAGCGCCAGGGCAATACGTCAAGCAGGTTCTGCCAGTAAAAGAGTCTTAAACAACTCCCTATAGCAGTAAATTTTAGCGACCTTTATGGTCGCTTTTTTTGGTCGTTACTGACTACCTTGTTATACCGATTGAATATACGTATCGGTTGAGGACATTTTGGGCTGAAAGTGACGGTGAATAAAAAAGCGCCGAGTAGATGCTCAGCGCTTAGTGTCAACAAATAGGCAAGTTGACGGGTAGAAGTGCGTTACGTTACACCTCTTTATCCTTACCAAATGACAGCAGCCAGAGAGAGATTGCTGCTACTGCCACAAAGCCGGAAAGAATAATTACAGGCATGGCGCTATAGCCAAGGATATGCCAAATTACAGATTCTAAAGTACTCATGGGAAGTCTCCTTAGTGCCAGCCTTCAACGCCGCTCATGTCCGGTAGTTTGTGCGCGATGCCTTTGTGACAATCTACGCAGGTTTTCTCTCCAGAAGCTAGCGCAGTAGAGTGCTGCTCCGCTGCTCGTGAGCCTTGTTGAGAGTAATCCATGTAATCAAACTCGTGACAGTTACGACACTCAAGAGAGTCATTCTTTTTCATTCGCGCCCACTCTCGCTCAGCAAGGTGTCCTCGACGCTCTTGGAACTTCTCTGGTGTATCGATAGTACGTAGAACATAGTGAGCGAATAGCTCTTTGGATGCTTGTACTTTACGAACGATCTTATCTGTCCATTCATGAGGAACGTGACAGTCTGAGCAGATGGCACGAACACCAGAACGGTTAGAGTAGTGAATTGTTTCTTGAATTTCAGCAACGATTGGTGCGTGACAGCCAGAACAGAACTCTTCTGTGTTGGTTGCCTCCATACCTGTGTTGAATGCGCCCCAAAATAAAAGACCGCCAGCAAAACCTAAGAACAAAACCACACCAGCGGCAGCTTTACTTGGGTTCTTCAGTCTTTTCCAAAACGCTTTAAGTATTTTCATAAATAACCTCTTCGTACTCGCGTTTCAATTACTGAAGCGAATCAACTGCCTCGAACTTGTTTTCAACTAGTGGCTTAGCATTAGTTTGTGGCACGTGGCATTGCAAACAGAAGTAACGACGAGGAGACATATCCGCCAATACAGCATCTTCTCGGTTTACATAGTGCGTTACGCTAATTTTAGTCGCGCCTGACTCTTTTGCATTTTTCCAGCTGTGGCACGCAAGACACTTGTTAGCATTTAACGACACTTCGTAGTGACGGATGCTGTGTGGGATCAACGGTGGTTGATAAACAAAGCTATCTTCAACAATCTGATCTTTAGGGAAGTCTTTGAACTCATCTGCTGGGCGTGTGTCTTCCAATTGAGACATTCCACGTAGAGACTCTAGACCGCCAATACCACCTGGATTATCTAACTCAGCTTGCGCAATGCCTGTCACTAAAGCACCTACAGATAAAAGTGCGACAAGTAATTTTTTCATCATTTCATCTCCGCCTTTATGGCTTAAATTCTTTATTAGGCCGCCATAGTGACGGCCGTAGCATTCGGTATCTGAAGGTTAAGCAATCTTAGTGATTTTGACTGGACACTTCTTAAAGTCTGTCTGTTTAGACAGTGGGTCAGTCGCATCTAGGATGAGCTTATTAATCAAAATACGTGCATCAAAGAACGGTACGAATACCAAACCTTTTGGCGGACGGTTACGACCGCGAGTTTCAACACGAACGCGTACTTCGCCGCGTTTGTTTGCCATGAGTACTTCTTCACCACGACGAACGTTACGCGCTTTTGCGTCTTCAGGGTGCATGTAACACACTGCGTCTGGTACTGCTTTGTATAGCTCAGGTACACGACGAGTCATGGTGCCTGTGTGCCAATGTTCAAGAACACGACCAGTACATAGCCACATATCAAACTCATCGTTTGGCACTTCTGGTGGCGCTTCATATGGTGCAGAGATAATCTTCGCTTTGCCGTCAGCATTGCCGTAGAAATCCCAACCAGAACCTTCTTTTGCGTATGGATCAGAACCTTCTTTAAAGCGCCATTGTGTTTCCTTACCATCAACAACTGGCCAACGTAGACCACGCACTTCATGGTAACGGTCGTATGGTGCTAAATCATGCCCGTGACCGCGGCCAAACGTTGCGTATTCCTCAAACAGACCTTTTTGAACATAGAAACCGAAGTGGTGGGCATCGTCATTCAATTCGCGAGCTTCTTCGATAGGGAACTTGTCGACATTACCATTGCGGTATAGTACGTCGTACATGGTTTTACCACGGTACTGAGGCGCTTTCGCTAGTAGCTCTTCAGGCCACACTTCTTCCATTTTGAAGCGTTTCGAGAACTCCATTAGCTGCCATAGGTCAGATTTTGCCTGACCGACCGTGCCCACTTGTTGGTACCAAGCTTGGGTACGACGCTCTGCGTTACCGTAAGCACCTTCTTTCTCAATCCACATTGCGGTAGGAAGAATAAGGTCTGCTGCTTGCGCTGTCGCTGTTGGGTATGGGTCAGACACAACGATGAAGTTTTCAGGGTTGCGGTAACCTGGAAGACGTTCTGTGTTGATGTTTGGACCCGCTTGCATGTTGTTATTACATTGAACCCAGTAACAGTTCAGAACACCATCATTCAACATGCGGTCTTGCAATACGGCGTGGAAGCCAGGTTTTGGTGGAATCGTCCCTTCTGGCAGTTTCCAGATGTCTTCCGCAATCTTACGGTGTTTCGGGTTAGCTACTACCATGTCTGCAGGTAGACGGTGAGCGAAAGTACCAACCTCACGAGCGGTACCACACGCAGATGGTTGACCCGTTAGTGAGAATGGGCTGTTACCCGGAGTCGAGATCTTACCGGTTAGTAGGTGGATGTTGTAAACCAAGTTATTCATCCACACGCCACGAGTATGTTGGTTCATACCCATCGTCCATAGAGACATCACTTTCGTATTTGGATTGGCGTATTGCTTCGCAAGCTCGATAAGCTTCTCTTTTTCAACACCAGAGATTTCAGAGGCTTTCTCAGCTGTGTAAGGTGCAACAGACTTTTTGTACTCTTCGAAAGAGATAGACGTTAGTTTGCCTGAGTTAGGATTCTTCGCTGCTTTTTGTAGCGGATCATCGTCACGTAGGCCGTAACCGATGTCGGTATCTGCTTGAGTGAAGTTAGTGTGCTTGTTCACGAAGTCCCAGTTTACCGCATCGTTTTCGATGATGTAGTTCGCGATGAAGTTAGCAATCGCTAGGTCAGACTGTGGATTAAAAATGTAGCCGTGATCTGCCAACTCAAATGAACGGTGGTAGTAAGTAGAAAGCACGTTCACTTTAACGTGAGGGTGACTTAGGCGACGGTCAGTAATACGAGTCCATAGAACAGGGTGCATCTCTGCCATGTTCGAGCCCCATAGAACGAATGCGTCTGCGTTCTCAAAGTCATCGTAACAACCCATCGGCTCATCGATACCGAATGCGCGCATAAAGCCAACTACAGCAGAAGCCATACAGTGACGAGCGTTTGGATCAATGTTGTTTGAACGGAAGCCCGCTTTCATTAGCTTTGACGCAGCGTAGCCTTCCATTACTGTCCATTGGCCTGAGCCAAACATACCTACGCTTGTTGGACCTTTTTTCTCGAGGGAAGCTTTCCATTTCTCAGCCATGATGTCGAAAGCGTCATCCCAAGAGATAGGTGTAAATTCACCGTCTTTGTGGAATTTGCCATCTTTCATTCTCAGCATCGGCTGGGTCAGACGGTCTTGACCGTACATGATCTTAGAAAGGAAGTAGCCTTTAATACAGTTTAGGCCTTTGTTTACTGGTGCTTCTGGGTCACCCTGTGTTGCTACCACTTTGCCATTTTGAGTACCAACAAGAACAGAACAGCCTGTACCACAGAAACGACAAGGTGCTTTGTCCCATGTGATTTTGGTTTGATCAGAGCTTGCAATCAGGTTGGCTGCAGATGCTGGTAGTGTCACACCTGCGACAGCAGCAGCTGATGCAGCCGCGTTTGCTTTCACAAACGCACGTCTTGTCATTTTCATACTTCACCCTCGATTTGGGAATGTTGTGTTCCAGTGTCTTCTTCATCCGTTTCTTCAAGCCCAGTTTCGATTTGGTGATAAACCAATACCGTGCTCAAGACATTCGGTAAATTGTTGATGGCATCGATAGTGTCTGTGATAAAACCTTGGTTTTCGGTTTCAAGCACGACGATAATCTTGCCTTCTGGACTGTCACCATAGATTTCCGCATTTTCATGTGCTTCGATCTGTTGTTTGATTTCGTCCAGATGTTCTGGCAGTACGTGTACTACCAAACTTGAAATATGCACTTCATTTAGTGACATATAGCTCTCTCATTTATTGCCTTTGGCCGACGACATACGGCTTAGGCTGTTATATTGCTCACATTGATGGATGAAGTCGGGCACACTGAAACACAGGCGCCGCAGCCGTTACACTCATCAAGGTCTAAATTGGGTTGTGCTACTTTCCCCAGCTCTAATTTGAACTGAATTGCCATTGGGTCGCACATATCCCCACAGCTTCGGCATTCGACATTTTGTTTTGCTAAGCAGCTATCGTTGATGCTTGCTTTCGCTTGCCAAGGTTGCTCTGTTTTTGGCAAGAAAAGGGGCTCAGGACAGGCGTTTGCACATTGATAGCAAAATGTGCATTCATCGATGGAAAAATCGACCGAGGGGAATCCGCCATCACTTTTGGTTATAATCTTTGTTTCACAGGCCTCAATGCATTTACCGCAGCGAGTGCAATCGTCCGTAAACTGTTCTGGCTTGGTTAACCAAGGCAAACGTACGGCGTTGTCGGGGTGCGCTTTTCTTGCAAAGAGTCTTCTTCTGGAAAGGTCTACCACTTAGTCACCTCGAAACTTGGAACCCAAACTAAGCATAGTCCACAATTTTCATTAATAAACTGTCATTTAAACTAACGAAATTGTAGTTTTTGACATATTTGTATAAATACCTCTTAGGAGGTAAATGGGATGCAATATTGTTTTGGATCAATAAATTCCGTCGCAGGTGATCACATATTGATAAAGTTGAAAGGTAATGGGTTCATTGCACGTACAAATAGGGTTGTTAATGGGCGAGGAACTCAGATTGTTTAAAAATGTGAAAAAGTCAGTGACGCGCACGATTGCGTCCGCGATGCTTCTTATTTTGCTGCTTTCAGTTGCTACGACTGGTTTTGCAATTTTTACGTTAGCGTCAAGCTTGAATGATGCAGAAGCCGTCAATGTTGCTGGCTCGATGCGAATGCAAAGCTACCGTCTGGCGAATGATATTCAGGTTAAATCTGTTGACTATTCTTCACATATTGACGCATTTGAACATTCGATATACTCACCTTCCATGAAAGCACTCCAGCATTGGTCAGTGCCAGAAGACATTACTCATGATTACTACCGTCTTATTATGAGATGGCATGAGCTCAAGTCGGTGTTGAGAGGAGACAACCCGGCGGAGTACCAACTCCTAGTGGCTGGTTTTGTAAAGCAGATCGATGAGTTTGTATTTAAGCTGCAAAGCTTTTCGGAGCAAAAGCTGATTAACTTAGCTTGGATTGGCGGGTTAGGGTTAGGCGGTATCCTTTGTGTCAGTATGTTTGTTGTCCATTTTGTGCGCCTCGAAGTTGTACGGCCTTTGCGTGCTTTAGTTTTTGCTAGCGAGCAAATTAAGAATCGCTCATTTAATATATCGCTTGATGTATCCAGCGATAATGAAATGGGGATCCTGACTCGAACCTTTAATCGGATGGCGACGGACCTTGGTAAGTTATACCGAGGGCTAGAACAAGCGGTTGATGAAAAAACGCGTAAATTACAGCATGCGAATCAGTCTTTAGAAGTATTGTATGACTCGTCGAAAGAGTTAACGGCTTCGCGTATTAATCAGGATAACTTCCAAGCCATATTACAACATATTGCAAGTCTTGAAGGCATTAAAGCGGTCAAACTTGAAATAGAGCAATTGGGAGAACCGAGTTGGATATTGATGGAAGGGGAAGAGTGCTGCCACGACTGTGATGAAGATTGCCACAGTAAGGCTCTAACGTTGGACGGTGAGCACTTAGGCTATTTGTATTGGAAGGCCGGGTTACCTTGTCCGAATGAGGCACTGATTGACAACTTTGTGCAGATTTTATCGCGTGCCGTGTATTACAATCGAGCCCAACGCCAAGCAGAACAAATCCTACTGATGGAAGAGCGAGCCACCATTGCTCGGGAACTGCATGATTCATTAGCTCAAGCACTCTCTTATTTAAAAATTCAGGTCGCTTTATTAAAGAGAAGCGTAAAGAATTTGCCTGATGAAAAAGCGATAGCTCAGGCGAATCAAGTCATTGCCGAGTTGGATACGGGCTTATCTGCTGCTTATACCCAACTACGCGAATTACTGACGACGTTTCGTCTTACGATTAAAGAGGGCAGTTTTGGCCAAGCATTGCAAGATATGGTCGAAACGCTCAACGAACAAACCGTCGCTGACATTACGTTAAAAAATAGACTTTCTTCAACTGAACTGGATGCACACCAGCAGGTTCATTTACTACAGTTGATAAGAGAAGCGGCAATTAATGCCATCAAGCATGCGCAAGCAGATAATATTCACATTCAATGTCTTGATAATGATGGAAAAGTCACAGTAACCGTTACCGATGATGGAATAGGCTTTGAACATCAAGACGAAAAATTAAATCATTACGGTATGAGTATCATGCAAGAGCGAGCCGCTAGGCTGCATGCCGATCTTCACATTGAAGCATCGATCAACAAAGGTTGTACCGTAAAACTAGAATTCCAACATAGTAAGGAAGTAAACAGTGACAGTGTGTAAAGTAATGCTGGTGGATGATCATCCACTCATGCGACGAGGTATTCACCAACTTTTAAGCTTTGAGCCTGAGTTTGAAGTCGTTGCAGAAGCAAGTAATGGCGCAGATGCGGTAGCGAAAGCGCATGAGCTGGAACTGGATCTTGTACTTCTTGATCTCAATATGAAAGGCATGTCAGGCCTCGATACCTTACAAGCGCTACGTGCTGATGGTTGTGAAGCTCGAATTGTTATCTTAACTGTATCAGATAGCCCAGCTGACATAGAAGCAATAGTTAGAAGTGGCGCAGATGGCTATTTGTTGAAAGATACCGAGCCTGATGAGTTGGTTGAGTTGCTAAAACAAGCGCATCAAGGCGACAAAGCATACAGCCAAGAAGTTTCTAAGTACTTGAGTGAGCGTTCAGGACAAGAGGACGTTTTTGATACGCTGACGGATCGCGAAACGCAGATCTTAAGAGAGGTGGCAAGAGGTTTCCGCAACAAGCAGATTGCCGATCGTCTTTTTATTTCTGAATCCACGGTTAAAGTGCATATGAAGAGTTTACTTAAAAAGCTTCAAGTTCCTTCTCGTACTGCGGCAACCGTTCTTTATCTTGAGCGCTTTGGCGACATCAAATAATACAGTTGAAGAACAATCCCAAACCACCAATGGAATCAATCGTTTAGCGTAATTTTAATAATAAAAAAACCGCCTTTAAGGCGGTTTTTTTATTTGTCTGGGCGAATAGAGTACAAGTCACTGTTGTGCTTACCGCACTCTAAATAGTACTGATAAGCCACTTTTTTGCTTTCAGCAATGACTCTCATGCAGTGCATTTTCCCCTGTTCAAAATATCGAATCTCATATTCTACACTGGTATCAAGTTGCTCAGCGGCTGCCATACTTCGCCTCCATAAACCATCCAAAAAACATCCATGCAAATTATATGCCGTTATAGGGAGCGTCGTTCGGTGTGTTTTTTAGCCGATAATTGCGCTCTAACTCACTTTTTTGCGGATAGTTGTGATCAAAAAGTTAATTTCAAACTCTATATATTATTAAGGTGGCAATCAATATTTGTCACACTGGTGTAAGTTTGCCGCAATATTAAGTGATACAAGTTGAGTATAGAACTTAATCAATAGAAAAGGGAATACGAATAAGTGACTAAATTACAGGGTGTATCTAATAAGGTGCTTGGTTATGGCCTTCTATTTTGTTTCGTATTTCTTCTTGCCGGATGTACGAAGAAGTTTCTATACAGCAATATCGATTGGTTCGTTATCGATTACATAGAGGATTATGTTTCTCTGCAAGGTGAACAAGAAGTCTTGGTCGAAGAACGCTTATTATTGTTAGCAGAATGGCATAAGAAAGAAGAGTTACCGTTATATATCGATCATTTAAAAGAGCTTGAGAGATTAAAAGCGAGCGATATCACCCTAAATTATTTGCAGGAAAATCGAGATAGAATGCGAGCGCATTACGATAGAGTGGTAAGCAAAGCGGCACCAGACCTTTTTGCTTTGAGTTTACAGTTAACGAAAGATCAAGAACGGGAATTTCTGAGTAATGTACAAGAGCATTATCAAGAGCGAAACGCAAAATATGCGGATAAAACGGAAGATGAAATACGTGAAATTATTCTAGATAACACAGAAGAATGGATGGAAGAGTGGTTGGGAAGCCTATCAGAAAGTCAGCGCCAATTAGCTCAAACGTTTTCTCAGCAAGTCACTCTTAACAGTCCTTTATGGAGAGGTTATCGAGCAACGATATATCAAGAGCTCGAATATCTGTTCGACAACAAGTCCAATGCTGTCACTTATCAGGATATATTTATGCGCCTGTTGTTCGAGCCAGAGAGCTATTACAGTGAGCAGCTTTCTAAAAATATTGATTCTAACTTTGTGCTGGTCGATCAACTGACATTAGATATTTCTCAATCTATGACCGATAAACAATGGCGTCATTTTCGCGATAAGGTAAAAGAGTGGCGAGTACTAGCTGAGGAATTATTAGATTAGATTCATGCTTCAATTGACGAGGGGATGTGCATTAGCCTTTCTTATGAAAAAATGATTCAAAGCAAATTCTTATTGAGCTAAGAGCGTAACATAGCTTGAGGTTTGATGAGGTAAGGTCAGCTTACTGATGGTTGATAAAGCCTCATCGTATAAAAACAATGAGAATAAATATGAAACATTTAGTTGAAAGATTTCTTCGCTACGTCACGTTCGATACCCAATCAAATCCACATGTTACGCTTTGCCCAAGCTCGCCTGGTCAGCTTGTGTTTGCTGAGTTGCTTAAGAAAGAGATGATCGAACTTGGCTTAAGTGATGTGACATTAGATAAAAATGGCTACTTGATGGCTAGACTGCCAGCTAACGTTGATTATGAGGTGCCGCCTATCGGCTTTATTGCCCATATGGATACCGCGCCTGACGCCTCAGGAAAAAACGTAAAACCGCAATTTATTGAAGATTATCAAGGTGGCGATATTGCGCTAGGGTTGGGGGATGAAGTGTTATCTCCGGTGCTATACCCAGATTTACATCATCTACATGGCCATAACCTTATCACTACCGATGGCACTACATTACTTGGCGCGGATAACAAAGCTGGTATTGCTGAGATTCTCTCTGCGGTCGCGCTGTTACTAGAAAATCCAGACATTCCACACGGCGACATTCGTATCGGCTTCACACCAGATGAAGAGATTGGCCGGGGCGCAGATTTATTTGATGTTGAAAAGTTTGGCGCGAAATGGGCATACACTATTGATGGTGGCCCGCAAGGTGAACTGGAATTCGAAAATTTTAATGCGGCAAACGCCGATGTGATTTTTCATGGTGTCAGCGTTCACCCTGGTACTGCAAAAGGTAAAATGGTTAATGCGATGAACTTGGCTGCGAAATTTCAGGTTCAAATGCCTCAAGATCAAACTCCCGAAACAACAGAAGGCTACGAAGGGTTCTTCCATTTAAAATCGGCAGAAATGGGCGTGGCGCGAAGCGAACTTGGTTACATTATCCGAGACTTTGATCGTCAGGGCCTTGAAGAGCGAAAAGCCTTTATGCAGAAACTCGTTGATGACATGAACGCGGGCTTACGTCATGGTTCTGTAGAACTGAAAATAACAGACAGCTATTACAATATGAGAGAAATGGTTGAGCCTTACCCGCATATCATTGAGTTAGCGAAGCAAGCGATGGAAGCGTGTGATGTTGAACCGATTATAAAACCTATTCGTGGTGGTACAGATGGCGCACGTTTATCTTTTATGGGGTTGCCGTGCCCGAATATCTTCACTGGTGGTTTTAACTTCCATGGGATTCATGAGTTTATTTCGGTTGAAATGATGGAGAAGTCAGTGCTTGTCATCGTCAAAATTGCTGAACTCACCGCGAAAAAACACGGCTAACAGACCAGGTCGAGCGGTTCTTCTCGATTGAATGGGGAAAAATAGCCCAGAGTCATCTGGGCTATTTTTAAATTCAAAAACGAAACATTAACGTACGTCTTTGTCTTCAATTTCAATGTCTTCTAGTGGTAGCCAGTCGACTTTCACACCCGCTTGATCGAACATGTCTTGGCTGACTTGGATTTTATCTCCCCAGCGAGATAAAAAGTCTTCAGACTGCTCAGGGCAGTGTACGTGTGAGATCCCTGTTTGAATGATCTTTGCCGCGCAGTTAGGACATGGAAAATGCGTCACCCAAATATCACATCCGTCTAAATCACGTTTTGAGAACAAAATTGCGTTCTCTTCTGCATGCAGTGTTTTTAGATATTTCAACTCGCGTTCATCGGTATCGACACTGTCAGAAACACCGTGCGGGTAGCCATTAAATCCAACAGATACAATGCGATTCTGTTTAGTGATAACTGCACCGACTTGTGTTGATGGGTCCTTACTCCAAGACGCCACTAGTTCTGCCATCTGGTAAAAGCGTTTTGCCCATTTAGAAATCATAGTCATCCTCTCTGTCGAAGGCGTTGAATTAATTGAATGATAACCCATTTATATTAAAAAAATAGTCAAAATCGGGGTCTTGAGTATGAAGGCGTCATTTTTTGTCTTTTTAACCATAAAACGTTCTTATCTTGAGCACCGAATCTCACTTCCGTCTTTATACGATATCTTAATTCGCGTTTCCTAGCGCCTCTAAATGCACGATGCCTGAGAGTGTATACCAAATAGTTATGATTGAGCTGTTTGTATATTGTTCATTAAATATCACTGTTAACTAAATTACTTTATTTTCTTTTTGTTTCTCATATTTACATTTAGAAACATTTTGGGGGCTTTTGAGTGAAGTTTTCAGTAGCAGCAAGGAGTAAGGTTGATGGGAATTCAACAATATCCTGTTCTATAAAGACGGTAAATACATGCAAAAGAAACCACTTGTCGCACTAATGGCGGCTACAGCAATCCTCGCTGGATGCGGGGAAGCTAATAATGCCCAAAGGGAAGGCCAAGCGCCTCTCGTAGTGACTCAGGATGTCACGGTTATCGACTACCAACCGAGCAAGTCTTATATCGGTCGCATTGAAGCAGTAGAAGATACCAATATTACCGCGCAGATTTCTGGCTATTTAAAAGCTCGTCACTTTGAAGAGGGGCAAATGGTAGAAAAAGGGCAGCTTCTTTATTCTATCGAGCCATCTTCTTTTGAAGCACAAGTCGCGAGCGCTAAAGCGGCACTTGCACAAGCAAAAGCCGCGCTAAAAAAAGCGGAACTAGACCACACCCGAGGTAAAAACTTGTTGCCTCGCGGTAGTATCTCTCAATCTGAGTTTGACGCCTTAACTGCGGCACTTCTTGGTGCGAAAGCCGAGCTAGAAGCAGCAAATGCTCAGCTTAAGCTTGCTGAAGTTAACCTTTCTTATACTCAAATCCGAGCTCCGTTCAGCGGTCGCATTAGCGATACCAAAGTGAGTACTGGTGATCTTGTTTCCCCTTCATCTGGCGTGCTGACGACATTGGTGAGCTTAGACCCAGTGCATACTTCATTTAGTGTGAGTGAGCGCGAGCGTTTAGCCATGGGTATGGATCAAGTCAAAGGCGACGGCTCAGCAGAATCAAACAGAGTTGAAGTTCAGCTTGAGCTGGAAAATGGTCAGTTTTTTGAGCATCTCGGTAAGCTCGATTTCTTAGGTAATCGTATTGATACCAAAACTGGTACGATTGCAATGCGTGCGCTAGTGCCAAACCCAGAGCAGAAGTTACTTCCGGGTCAGCACATCAAAGTGAACTTGAGAGATAAGAACACAAAAGACGTTATTGTTATCCCACGACGTGCCGTACAGACTGACTTAGAAGGTGACTTTGTGATGGTGATGGCTGAGGGAAGTGTGGCTGAGCGTCGTAACGTCGAGCTTGGACCTCAGGTTGAACAAGGCATTATCATTCGAGAAGGCCTCGAACAGGAAGATACGGTTATTACACAGGGCCTACAGCGTGTGCGTAATGGTGTAGAAGTGCGCATTCAAACACCTGCTGAAGATAAGCAGTAGGGGGCACTATGTTAAGTCGTTTCTTTATTCAGAGACCTAAATTCGCGCTGGTTATTTCGATCATATTAACGCTAGCAGGCGCGATCTCACTGGCGATTTTGCCAGTGGCGGAGTACCCACAGATAAGTCCGCCATCAGTCAGCGTTTCGGCATACTACACCGGTGCGAGTGCGGAAGTTGTCGAGCAGGCCATTGCGGACCCCATAGAGACGTCGGTCAATGGCGTTGAGGACATGATCTACATGTCTTCAAAGAGCGCGAACGATGGCTCATACAGCCTAAATGTCACGTTCGATGTCGGAACCGATCCAGACATGGCGCAAGTAAACGTGCAAAACCGTGTGTCACAGATCGAGTCAAAACTGCCTCAAGAAGTGCGCATGGTTGGTGTGACGGTGAAAAAACGCTCACCTGACTTGCTGATGGTCCTTAACTTCTATTCGCCTGATGGCAAATACGACGATCAGTTCTTGATTAACTACATTAACTTGAATGTAAAAGATCAGCTCGCTCGTGCGAAAGGCATCAGTGAAGTTAACGTGATTGGTGGTGGCGAATACGCAATGCGTGTTTGGTTAGATCCGGAAAAAATGGCCAACCTTAAGCTAACCACGTCAGACGTATACGCCGCTTTGGCTGAACAGAACGTTCAAGTTGCGGCAGGGCGTGTTGGTGCAGCACCATACAACAATCCGCAAGAAGTTCAGTTTAACCTTGTGACCAAAGGTCGCTTGGAAAGCGTGAGTGAGTTTGAGAACGTTGTCCTTCGAGCTAATCCCAATGGATCTACGGTTTATCTGAAAGATGTTGCTCGCGTTGAACTAGGCAAAAAGTTCTACGATGGTAACGGTAAATTCCGTGGTCAGGACGCGTCAATTGTTGCATTGTCTCTTCAATCAGATGCGAACGCGTTAGAAAGTGGTCAGGCCGTCATGGAGCTGCTTGAGGACTTGAGTAAAAACTTCCCTGAGGGCATGGCGTACGAGACCAGCTACGATACAACCGTGTTCGTATCTGAATCGATCAAAGGGGTAGTAAAAACACTGATTGAAGCGATTCTATTGGTGATTGCTGTAACTTACTTGTTCTTGGGTAGTGCGCGCGCAACTTTGATTCCTGTTGTTGCGATCCCCGTTTCTCTGATTGGTACGTTTGCCATCATGCAGGCGACGGGCTTCACCATCAATACGGTCACTTTGTTTGGTTTGATCCTCGCGATTGGTATCGTGGTGGACGATGCGATTCTGGTTATCGAAAACGTCGATACCACCATGGCGAAAGACCCAACCATTTCACCGCGTAAAGCGACATTGCTAGCGATGAAAGAAGTAACGGGCCCAATCATCACGTCGACCTTGGTTCTACTTGCGGTATTCATACCAGTCGCGATGCTGCCGGGTATCACTGGTATCATGTATCGCCAGTTCGCTTTGACCATCTGTATTTCGGTTGTGATCTCATCCATTAACGCATTGACGCTGTCTCCAGCACTTTGTTCTTTGGTATTGAAGCAGGGTGGGGGCAACACCGCTAACTGGTTCCAGGCTTTCAACCGAGGCTTAGAGCGTATCACAACGCGTTATGGTCAGGTCGCTGGTTTCTTGGTGAAGAAATCTTTGCTGCTCGTGACGTTCTTTATAGTCGCTATCGCGGCGGTCACTTTCTTTGCGAAAACCACCTCAACAGCGTTTGTTCCTCAAGAAGATAAAGGCATTTTGCTGGTTAACGTTCAGCTACCAGATTCAGCTTCTTTATCTCGTACTGAAGAAGTCACCAATGATTTAATGAACATGATTGGTGAAGAACCTGGTGTTGATGGCGTGACGGTTGCGAACGGTTACTCGTTTATGACAGGCGCAGCAGCATCAAACGGTGCATCTGTGTTTATCAAACTGCATGACTGGGATACTCGTAACTCGTTGCAAGGGGAGCACTCTGCCAATGCCATCGCGGCGCGTATTAACGGTCGTGCTGCAACAGAGTTGCCTCAAGCGGTTGTGTTTGCGATGGGGCCACCGGCGGTCCCTGGTATGGGCGCTGCGTCTGGTTTTGAGTTTGTGCTTGAAGATACGCTAGGGCGAAGCCGTACCGATTTGTCGATGGTCATGGGAGAAATGATCCAAGCGGCCAACCAAGCCCCTGAAATTGCCTACACGTTTAGTACGTTCCGCGCGAATGTCCCGCACTACTACGTTGATATCGACCGTGAGAAAGCACAGCAGTTGGGTATTTCACTGTCGTCTATTTTCCAAACCTTGCAAGGCAACTTAGGTTCGCTTTATGTGAATGACTTCACCATGTTTGGTAAGAACTTCCGCGTAACCATGCAAGCTGATAGCCAGCACCGTAGCAGCATGGAAGATCTAGAGCGTTTCCATGTTCGTTCTTCGAACGGCGATATGGTTCCGCTAAGTACGCTAGTGAGCTACGAGCAAGTGTTCGAGCCTGATGTGGCATGGCGTTACAACATGTACCGCAGTGCTATCATTCAAGGCCAACCAGCTCCGGGCTACTCTAGTGGTGATGCGATTGCCGCAATGGAACGCGTTGCTGCAGAGGTTCTTCCGCAGGGCTACACGTACGAATGGACAGGTATGGCTTACCAGGAAGTACTTGCGGGTAACCAAGCCATTTATGCGTTTGCACTGGCTTTGATCTTCATTTACTTGTTCATGGTGGCACAATATGAGAGCTGGAGTATTCCATTAGCCATAATTTTGGTGGTGCCAGTAGCAACGTTAGGCTCCTTCTTGGCGTTGAATCTGACTGGGACACCGCTTAACTTGTATGCGCAAATTGGCCTTGTCTTGCTCATAGCCTTGGCGGCGAAAAACGCAATTTTGATTGTGGAGTTCGCCAAGCAAGAACGTGAAGAAAAAGATGCTGATATCGATAGTGCAGCGGTTAAAGGAGGCACGTTACGTTTCCGCGCTGTGAATATGACATCTTGGTCGTTTATCCTGGGTATCTTCCCGCTGATCTTCGCCGCAGGTGCAGGGCACGTGAGCCAAAACTCGCTCGGCGTGTCGCTGATTGGTGGTCTATTGTGTGTGCTTCTAGCAGGTACATTCTTGATCCCAGGCTTCTACGCTCTGGTGCAAAGACAGCGTGAGAAAGTTCATGGCGGCAACACCAAGCTGGTTCCTCTTGATGATGAGTAATCACACCCGCAGTGCACAGTAGAGCACGAAGTTAAAGTCGAAAAAAAGCCCGAAGCAATGATTGCCTCGGGCTTTTTATTTGTAGGGAAGGTTATTTTAGCGCGGTTTTAAATTGTGCAACGGCTTCGTCCATATCATGAGCTTGAGCAGAAACAGAGTTCACTTCGTGCAAGCATTCCTGAGCAGATTGCATGTTGTTTTCAGATATCGCGTTAAGCTCGGTGATTGAGCCACTAACTTGGTTCATCACGATACCTTGCTCTTCAATCGCTGAAGCAATGCGCTCCGAATTGCCCTGAATTGCATGCATGTCAGTGATGATCTGTTGCAGGCTAGAATCCAGTTTTTCAGAGGCATTAAGCGTTTGTTGTCCTTGATCGTTACATTGATCAATATCCGCCACGACCGTCGACATTTGAGCTTGAATATCAACAACAACTCGTGTGATTTCCTCGGTAGATTGATGAGTTCGGCTAGCTAGGGCACGTACTTCATCGGCAACAACGGCGAAGCCACGACCTTGCTCGCCTGCTCGCGCGGCTTCAATTGCTGCATTGAGAGCCAGTAAGTTAGTTTGTTCCGCAATTTCTTGGATGATGTTCACCGCACCACCAATTTTATCTACATGCTGGTTCAACGAGCCAATCGACTGCTGACTGTTCGATAAAATACTGGTCAATTGACCAATGTTGGTTACAGTAGTTTCAACAACACTTCGGCCTTGTTCGGCATTATTCGCGGCTTGATGCACACCCTCTACCGCAACCGACGTGCTTTCCGATATTTCGCCTATCGTTGCCACCATTTGCTGAACCGCAGTAGCCATCGATGCAGTGTGGTCCGTTTGAGTATGGAACTGCTCCATAACCCCTTCTAGCTCACGATGCATATTATCGGTACTGGCCGTTAACTGCGCCGATTTTTCTTGGGTGCCACTAATTAACTGCTCAAGCTTATCCAACAGATCATTCAGGTGGTGGCTGATATCAAATAGCTCATCTTTGCCTTTCAAGTCAGAGCGCAGTCCCATGTTGTTTGTTTCGCTAATGCTTCGAATGGTACCAAGCAAGCTGTTTACTCGTGTATTGATTGAGTGAGAGATCTGCCAAATCAATGCGAAAATAACACCTAAGATCAGGGCAGTAATGACTTGCTTGATGGTCGACATTTGTTCATCACGCTTTGCAGCAGCAGAGCTAAGGGCTGTCGAAAAGGTTTCAAATTGCTCTTCTACGGCATGAGATAATGCACGAGTTTCACCAAGTAGGCCTTGGTCGTAAGCGACCCCTACAACTTGTTTTTGTGCCGCTACTAGCTTACCTGTTTTGATGAGCTCCGGAGCATATAGCCCAACAAGCAAATCACTATTGAATTGACCTGATTTGACTGCAGAGTCAAAACGAACCAACGCCAGCAATTGCTGGTGGTCGGAGCGTTGCTTGGCTTCTAACAGTGCTTGCTCGTAACCAGAAAGAAGGCCACTCTTTGCATCAAGTCCGTAGCGTTGGTAAGCACTGACCAGATTCTGAAAGCCCTTTTGGTATGCAAGAAGGTCTTGTTTGAATCGTTGACTGGAAGGTAATTCATTGCTCGTGAGTATGCTCGCAAGCTCTTTTTCGGTATTTAGAAACTTATCAACATTCGCATCAAATTTGTTTAAGTATTTGTCATTACTACGCAGTAAGAAATCTTTCTCGTTTCTGCGTAAGTTGAGTAAACGTATTTCTAGATCGCCAACGAGTTTGATGGCGTGGTTAAGTTCATTGCTCTTATTGGCGAAATGGGATGACGTACCCAAAAGGGCCACGATGCCTAAAATGGCGATAACTCCGAGGAAGTAGAGTTTTTGCCTAATAGTCATATTGTTGTTTCCTGAATAAGTAACTAAAAAGAGAAATCCAATGAGATTTCCCAAGGGCTAGCAAACGTTGTTCAACTAACATGTCGAGAAAACGACATGCATTAATACAGCACTTTCTTACGTTGCTGCTTTTTCGCTCCATGCTTGTTCTTGGTATCAAGTCTTCGGCGTTGAGAAGCGCGGGTTGGTTTCGTTTTAATACGCTTCTTCTCCTGTAAGGCGGCAGCTTTAATTAAAGCTTGAAGCCGATTCAGGGCGTCTTCCTTATTTTGTTCTTGCGTGCGAAATTGTTGCGCTTTGATGATGATCACGCCATCTTTAGTTATACGACTGTCAGAAAGAGCAAGTAATCGTTCTTTGTAGAAGTCAGGTAAGCTGGAATGTCGGATATCAAAGCGTAAATGTATAGCGGACGCTACCTTGTTAACGTTCTGGCCACCATTTCCTTGAGCTCTAATTGGGGATAATTGAATTTCCCACTCTTGAATTGTGACGGAGTTCGAAATTTTGAGCATGATAAGTAAATGCCGGTAAGGACGATTGAAAGAGCTGATAAATTAACATCACAGATGTACAAATAGAAGAAAAGACATGAGCACGATTGATTTTAGGCCCTATGAGGGATTCATATTTGATATGGATGGTACTTTAATAGATACCATGCCAGCCCATTTGGCTGCTTGGCAAGCAACCGCAGATCGCTTTGATTTTCCGTTTTGTCAGGAGTGGTTTCACAGTTTAGGGGGCATGCCGAGCTTTAAAATTGTTGAGGAGCTAAACCGTGTGCATGAGCTTTCATTAGATCCTAAAACCGTCGCTACATTTAAAATGGAAACGTTCGCTGCTATGGAGCTGCACGGGGACGTTATTCCGTGCACTAATATCGTGTTAGAAGAATATTTAGGCCACAAGAAAATAGCGGTCGGAACTGGCAGTCAACGAGAAAGTGCCATGCGCCTATTGAGCCACTCCGGTTTATTGGACAAGTTGGATGTTGTGGTAACAGCAAGTGATGTAGAGAACCATAAGCCTTTTCCGGATACCTTTTTGGTGGCGGCCGAGCATCTTGGGTTGGAAGCGTCACAATGTCTTGTATTCGAGGATACCGAGCTAGGTAAACGAGCGGCGCATGCAGCGGGTATGGATTGCGTTATGGTGCAAGATAACGAGTTAATCTTTTTTCCAAAACCATAGTAAAAAGAGCGATAAAGAGAGATCAAAATGGGGTGCAAATGCACCCCATTAACTTTTACAACATCATAGATAAAGTATCATAAATGTTTATTCAGGTTGAACTAGCTCTTGGTATTCAAACGAAGGAACCACAACCTCTACGCGACGGTTTTTCTCACGACCTTCACGAGTGCTGTTGTCAGCAACTGGGTTTTCTTCACCCATGCCTTTCACAGTTAAACGATCTGAGTCAATGCCTGCAGCAGTTAGGTAATCCGCAACAGATTGAGCACGACGCTCAGACAGTTTTTGGTTGTAAGTCGCAGGACCAGAGCTATCCGTGTAGCCAGTGATCTCTACTTGAGCTTGAGGGTATTCGTTCAAGAATGATACGAAGTTGTCTAGACGCTCCGAAACAGAGTCTGTTAGCTTAGCACTGTCGAATTCAAACGTACCTGTACCGTACTCTTCTTTGTGCACTTTGCTCATCATCACTGGTTCTGGATCTGGCTCAACCACTTCTTCTGTTACAACTGCCGCAACCACTGGCGCAGCCGCAAATTTGTAGTTAAAGCCGATACCGAAGAAGTTAGCGTCCATGTCGTCCCATACGTCATCAGACAGGTCTTGATAGCGTTGATATTCTGCGCGTACGCTCCAGTTTCTGTCGATAGTGTATTCAGCACCTAGCGAGCCAGTTGGAACGAAATCTTTTTCGTCATCAGACATCATGTAAGCACCACCGATCTTAGCGAATAAGTTCCAAGATTCGTTTAAGTGCCAGTTGAATTTAGGTGCGAGAGTTAAAGCCGTTAAATTGCCGTCGATCGTATTAACTGTATTAGCCCCTGACTTAAAGTTAGCTTTGTAATCGCCTAAGAAGTCGACACCATACTCTAGCCCGATGATATCGGTGAAGTCATAACCGATATGTAGTCCAGCACCAAAAGCTTCATCATCACAAGGGCTATTTAGATAGCAAGCATCGTCAAGTGTAGTCATGCCTACTTTGCCCCCGATATACATTTCAGCTTGAGCAGAGTTTAAAAGCGCGCTACTACCAGCTACCACTGCTGCTACTGCAATTGCTACTTTGTTCATAATGTTTCCTTGTATTGATTGCATATTAACTTCTACTTCGTTTTATCAAAAAATTAGAAAAAACCAGCGTTTATAAGAAATTAGTTTAATATTCTAATCATTTCATATCAAGCAACAATATCTTTGAACTTGATCAACATTTACTAACCAATAACACCTCACAAACTTCTGATATTTCTTACATTGTAGTAAAGATTTTTGGGGTCATAAGAAAATTGATGATTATTTTGAACTTTTTTTCGTAAACTTTACTTTACATCGTGCGCGGTGGTTAACAGGTGGTTTTTATTTGCATTTATTTGCAAAAACTGATTGCAAGTCTACGCCTAAGCCGATAAGTTACTTAAACGCTAGACAGAAAATGACCAGAGCCCTTGATGCTGCTCGCTTTGTGAACAATGTTGCAATGAGTTCAGTTGGCAAAAAATTGGGTCGGAAATAAAAACCAGGAAGTAGAAGTAATGTTTCAAACTGATGATGTAAGAATAAATAGAGTAAAAGAGTTATTGCCACCTGTAGCAGTATTAGAGAAGTTCCCAGCGACTGAAACCGCTTCTTCGACCACTTTTGATTGCCGTAATGCCATTCACAATATTCTTGAAGGAAAAGATGACCGATTACTTGTAATTGTTGGCCCGTGTTCCATTCACGATCCTGCTGCTGCGGTTGAATATGGTAAAAAGCTAAAAGTATTACGTGATGAACTTGGTGAACAACTAGAAGTTGTGATGCGAGTTTATTTTGAGAAACCGCGTACAACGGTAGGATGGAAAGGTCTGATCAACGACCCTTACCTAAATGATACCTACAAGCTGAATGATGGTCTGCGTATTGGACGTAAGCTTCTTCTTGATCTTACCGATATGGGCTTGCCGACCGCGAGTGAGTTCTTAGATATGATCACGCCCCAGTACGTGGCGGATCTGATCAGTTGGGGTGCTATCGGTGCTCGTACGACAGAATCTCAGGTTCACCGTGAGCTTGCTTCTGGTCTTTCTTGCCCTGTTGGGTTTAAAAATGGTACAGACGGGAACATTAAGATCGCGAGCGACGCGATTCGTTCTGCAAGTGCTTCTCACCACTTCTTATCAGTAACAAAATACGGTCATTCTGCGATCGTAGAAACCGCTGGCAATCCTGATTGCCATATCATTCTCCGTGGTGGTAAAGAGCCAAACTACAGTGCAGCGCATGTTGCTCAAATTAAAGACGAGTTAGACGGCGCAGGGCTACCGAAAAAAGTGATGATTGATTTTAGCCACGCTAACAGCTCGAAGCAGTTCAAACGTCAAATGTTGGTGTCTGATGACGTATCAGAGCAAATAGCTGGTGGCGAAGAAGCAATTTTTGGTGTGATGATTGAGTCTCATTTAGTTGAAGGTCGCCAAGACTTAGTGGATGGTAAAGCGGCCACTTATGGTCAGTCGATTACCGATGCATGTATCGGTTGGGAAGATACGGAAACCGTACTTCGTCAGCTTTCTGATGCAGTAAAAGCGCGCCGTAACAAATAAGCTCAACAGAAAGAACTTTTTTTAAAGAGCCAGAGGCATTGTGCCTCTGGCTCTTTTTATTGAGAATTACTCGCATCTCTTTCTATTGTTTCTGCTTTCCTATATGTTATCTGTATGCGCTGTAACCAAAAGGAATTTGGAATTGAATCGTAATGTATGGCTATTATCCCTTTGCCAAGCCCTATTAATGACAGGGAATATTTTACTCATATCTGTTATTGCCCTTATTGGCAAAACACTTGCGCCGTCATCAAGTTTTATTACGTTGCCCGTTGCGCTGCAATTTTTAGGACTGATGGCTGCGACGATCCCAGCATCACTGATTATGGGCAAGTTAGGACGTCGCCTTGGGTTTAGTCTCGGTAATGTTATTGGCATTTTGGGTGCCAGCCTAGCGACGTATGCGTTAAGTCAACAGAACTTCTATCTATTCTGTGTTTCTACCTTTTTGCTCGGTGTTGGTATTGGCTTCGGTACGCTATACAGATTTGCTGCTATTGAAGTGTGTGAAGAGTCGGCAAGACACAGGGCGATTTCGATATCTATGGCGGGAGGGGTACTAGCGGCGATACTTGGCCCTAATTTGGCGGTGTATTCACAGCAATGGTCAGATGATGGTTTGTACATTAGTGCTTTTGCCGTGCTTATTGGACTTTATATAACTGCGTTGATCGTGCTGCAAACGATTCGTTTTCCACCAGCACACACGCAAGTTCTACATACTAAAGCGGATAAAGTGGGGCATATTATCCGTCGACCTAATTTCATGCTAGCGGTTATCGCCGCAATGGTTGCGTATGCGGTGATGAACATTTTAATGACAGCAACGCCTCTGGCGATGATTGGTTGTGGCTTTGATTTTGACAAAGCGGCAGGAGTGATCGAATGGCATGTGCTGGGCATGTTTGCACCGGCGTTTGTCACGGGACGCTTGATAGAGCGGTTTGGCGCGAAGAATATGATTTTAGCCGGTGGATTGCTATTTGTTGCTTGTATTGGAATTAACATACACGGAGTGTCCATTTGGCACTTTAGTCTTGCTTTAGTTCTGTTAGGCGTTGGTTGGAACTTTATGTTTATCGCGGCAACTGGGTTATTTAGTCAAAGCTATGAAGCGAAAAACAGGAGCAAGGCTCAGGCATTTAATGAATTCTTCGTGTTCAGTTGTGTCACTATCACTGCATTACTATCTGGCTGGCTTGAATCCACCGTAGGTTGGCAAAACCTTAATTTGTACGTTCTTCCTTTTGTGTTACTCGTCATCGTGATGTTTGCTTTGAAAACGAACAAAGAAACGGAATCCCAAACTGCTTGATTAAATCTTCTATACATGGCCCGGCATAACGTGTCGGGTTTTGTTTATTAGCTCAACTCTACAACTTCTTCTTTATGTTTTTATTGATAATGTGAATTCCCACACTAAAAATGTCGAATTGATAAGACTTTTTGTCTAACTTTTTGTAATAAAAATAAAAATCCTGTATATATCTTGCCGAAAATCAATAAAAACTACAGAAGTTTCGTCTATGTCAGTCAATATTTCTCATAAAGCTCAAGAAACTCTCGTGAGGGAGTCTGAGGAACTCGTCTCAACAACTAACCTACAAGGTGTTATTACGTATTGTAACGAAGCCTTTTGCCGTGTTGCTGAGTACACTCACGAAGAACTCGTCGGCCAGAACCACAATATCGTTCGCCACAATGACATGCCTAAAGCCGCTTTCGGCGATATGTGGGCACGTCTTAAGCAAGGCAAAGCCTGGCGCGGCATGGTTAAGAATGCCACTAAGTCGGGTGGTTACTATTGGGTTGATGCCTATGTCACCCCTATTTATGAAAATAACCACGTTGTTGGTTATCAATCTGTGCGCGTGAAGCCAAAGCGAGAGTGGGTTGATATAGCCACGAAAGCCTACAAGAGTATGCGCGCCGCCGAGAAATCAGGTCGTACTTGGTCGTTGAAACTCAATGAAAACATTCGCTATGCGATTCTACTAGGCGCATTGACCGCACCTGCAGCCGCATATGCATTGTCTATTGAAGGTCCATTAGCTTGGCTTTCAAGTGCACTACCTGCGAGTGTTCTAGCGTTGTTATTCCGCCAAGAATTAATTGATACGCCTCAACAACTGAAAAAGTTACAAAAGCAATACGACAGCGTGAGTCGCTTGATCTATTCCGGTAATACGGCATTTTCGATTGTCGATTTCCATATCAAAATGCTATCCGCAAGAATTCGAACCGTGTTAGGAAGAATGACAGACTCCGCATTGCCTTTGCAGCATTGTGCTGAAGAGTTGAGCCAAACCACAGCAGAAGTTTCGGCTGCATTAAATCAGCAAAACACCGATATTCATCGCGTACGTGATGCGACTCAAGAGGTGGAGTCTTCGGCGAATTCAGTCTCTTCTAGCACCAATGATGCCCATATGCTAATTGATGATACATTGAAGTCATGCTTGATGACGAAGGAGACCATCGATCAAACGCACACCAATCTAGCGCAATTAAGCCTTCAAGCTGAAAAAGCGACGGAAACGACGTATCAACTGAGTGATCAGGCGCAGAAAGTGAATCATTTGATGGAAGAGATTGGTGGGATCGCAGAACAAACCAATTTACTGGCACTTAACGCGGCAATTGAAGCGGCGAGGGCGGGTGAGCAAGGTCGTGGTTTTGCTGTTGTTGCCGATGAGGTGCGCGCGCTCTCTGGTCGCACATCCAATGCAACTGAACAAATCCAAGCGTCTATCTCTGCTATGTTGGCGACGATACAAAGTTGGCAAAAAGACATTCTGGCAAACAAAGAGCAAACGGATACATGTTCTCAGGTTGCAGAGCAAAGCGCGCTTCGTTTGTCTGAGGTCGAACAGATGATGCAAAGCATGAGTGGGTTGATGGTCGATGTGGCGGAAGCGGCGAATAATCAGCTGAAGCTCTCCAGCGATGTAAATCAGCATATTCACTCTATTGCTTCTACGGCAGAGCAAAACTTGGCAGCAACGCACTCCGTAGAGCAAAACAGCCGTCAGTTGAAAGAGCAAGTACAAGATTTCTATCAGCTCGCGCTTCGATTTGAAGACAAATAGCCGTAACGAAAGTCGTTGTGTTCACTTTCTGGCTGTGTTTATACAAATAGGGGCCAGATAAAAGAAAGCCCCGCCATTGCTGGCGGGGCTTTTCAGTTTTCACATTCGCAATAGAGAAAACTGATTATCTTTTTACTGCAATTACGCTAGTAGTTCTTTTGCTGTATTTACTACGTTTTCCGTAGTGAAACCGAACATTTTGAACAGTTCACCAGCAGGTGCAGATTCACCGAATGAAGTCATACCGATGATGCGACCGTCGAAGCCTACGTACTTGTACCAGAAGTCAGCGATACCTGCTTCGATAGCGATACGAGCTGTTACGTCTGATGGTAGAACGGCTTCACGGTAAGCGGCGTCTTGCTTGTCAAATGCATCTGTTGATGGCATTGAAACAACGCGTACTTTCTTACCTTCAGCAGTTAGCTGTGCTGCTGCTTCTACTGCTAGTTCAACTTCAGAACCTGTTGCGATAAGGATTAGCTCTGGCTTGCCTTCGCAATCTTTCAGGATGTAACCACCTTTCGCGATGTTTGCTAATTGCTCCGTATCACGCTCTTGTTGCGCTAGGTTCTGACGAGAGAAGATAAGCGCAGTTGGTGCATCTTTACGTTCAATCGCTAGTTTCCAAGCCACTGCTGATTCAACTTGGTCACATGGACGCCATGTGCTCATGTTTGGCGTTAGACGTAGCGATGCCATTTGTTCAACCGGTTGGTGAGTTGGGCCATCTTCGCCAAGACCGATAGAATCGTGCGTGTACACTTGGATGTTCTGAATCTTCATCAGAGCCGCCATACGCATTGCGTTACGTGCGTACTCCATGAACATTAGGAATGTCGCGCCGTAAGGAACGAAACCACCGTGTAGCGCAATACCGTTCATGATCGCCGTCATACCGAATTCACGTACACCGTAGTGGATGTAGTTACCAGAGAAGTCACTTGCTTCTAGAGACTTAGAACCAGACCACATGGTTAGGTTAGACGGCGCTAGGTCAGCAGAGCCGCCCATGAACTCAGGTAGTAGAGTACCAAATGCTTCTAGAGCATTTTGAGATGCTTTACGTGATGCAATGTTTGCTGGGTTTGCTTGAAGATCGGCAATGATTTGGCTTGCTTTCTCTTCCCACTGTGCAGGAAGCTCACCGTTTACGCGGCGTTTAAATTCAGCTGCCAGCTCAGGGTACGCTGCTTCATAAGCTGCAAATTTCTCGTTCCACGCTGCTTCCTTAGCTGCGCCTGTTTCTTTCGCTGACCATTCTGCGTAGACTTCTTGCGGAATTTCAAAAGGACCGTGCTCCCAACCTAGTTCTTTGCGTGTTGCTGCGATTTCTTCTGCACCTAGTGGCGCACCGTGACAGTCGTGTGAACCAGATTTGTTTGGTGAACCAAAACCGATGATTGTCTTAGTACAGATAAGTGTAGGACGTGGATCCGCTTTCGCCGCTTCGATTGCTGCGTTGATCGCTTCAGAATCGTGACCATCTACTGCCGGGATTACGTGCCAGCCGTACGCTTCAAAACGCTTAGGCGTGTCGTCAGAGAACCAACCTTCAACGTGACCGTCGATAGAAATGCCGTTGTCATCCCAGAATGCGATCAGTTTGCCTAGACCTAGTGTACCAGCTAGAGAACATGCCTCGTGCGAGATACCTTCCATTAGACAGCCGTCGCCCATGAACACGTAAGTGAAATGGTCAACGATGTCGTGGCCTTCTTTGTTGAACTGTGCTGCTAGCGCTTTCTCAGCTAGAGCCATACCAACCGCATTAGTGATGCCTTGACCTAGAGGACCCGTTGTTGTCTCGATACCTGGCGCGTAGCCGTACTCTGGGTGACCTGGAGTCTTAGAGTGAAGCTGACGGAAGTTTTTCAGATCATCGATAGATAGCTCGTAACCGCTCAAGTGCAGTAGAGAGTAAATTAGCATTGAGCCGTGACCGTTAGACAGTACGAAACGGTCGCGGTCTGCCCACTCAGGGTTTGATGGGTTGTGGTTTAGGTGAGAGCGCCAAAGAACTTCAGCGATATCAGCCATGCCCATAGGTGCACCTGGGTGACCAGAGTTAGCTTGTTGAACACCATCCATGCTTAGTGCACGGATTGCATTTGCTAGGTATTTACGATCCATAGTGATTACTTCTCGATAAGGGTTTAAATAGAGGGAACTCGTCGAAACAAGTTCAAATAGAAAATCTTGAATAAGCGCTGATGGTAAAAGCGAGTAGACGGGCTACTCGCTTTTGGTAAGCAATTAAAGCTTAGCTTCGATCATCGCTTCTAGTTTACCTTGGTCAACGGCAAAGTTGCGGATGCCTTCAGCCAGTTTCTCAACCGCCATTGGGTCTTGATTGTGTTCCCATAGGAACTCAGAGTGAGTCATTGGTGCAGGACGCTCAGCTGCGCCTTTAGAATCAACTAGCTTCTCAACCACTTCACCTTCTGCAGCTTCTAATTCTGCAAGTAGAGCAGGAGCGATAGTTAGACGGTCACAGCCAGCTAGTTCTAGGATCTCACCGATGTTACGGAAGCTTGCGCCCATTACGACAGTTTTGTAGCCGTACTCTTTGTAGTAGTTGTAGATCTTAGTTACAGACAGTACGCCTGGATCTTCTGAAGCTTCGAAGTCACGGCCTTCTTTCGCTTTGTACCAGTCCATAATACGGCCAACGAATGGAGAGATTAGGAATACGCCAGCTTCTGCACAAGCACGCGCTTGAGCGAATGAGAATAGAAGCGTTAGGTTACAGTTGATGCCTTCTTTCTCTAGGATTTCTGCTGCGCGGATACCTTCCCAAGTAGACGCTAGTTTGATAAGGATGCGGTCGTTAGTGATGCCTGCATCGTTGTACATTTTTACTAGTTGACGTGCTTTCGCTACGCTGCCTTCCATATCGTAAGATAGGCGTGCGTCAACTTCTGTAGAGATACGACCTGGAATAGTTTTTAGGATTTCTTTACCGATGTTTACTGCAAGCATGTCACAAGTGTCTTGAACTTGTTGAGCTTTGTCGTTGCTCTGTGCTTTAGCATATTCGATTGAAGCATCGATTAGAGGTGCGTACTCTGCGATTTGAGCGGCTTTCAGGATAAGAGAAGGGTTAGTTGTTGCGTCTTCTGGTTGATACTTTTTGATTGCATCAATTTCGCCAGTGTCTGCTACTACAGTCGTTAGTTTACGAAGTTGCTCTAACTTGTTGCTCATAATCGATCATCCTATTTAAATGGGCTTAAGCGTGATTTTTGTTATCACAGCTTGTGCATTTGCAAGCGAGTTAGCTAATCGTCTCATCGCATTTAATGAGACATCTGCTCAGCCAACTACGGAAAATTTCGTTACCGAACAAATGCCATGAACATTTGATCGATAGCTGAGTAAATGATGTGTCCATATTTATCCTATCTATGCTGAAAGTCAATTGCTGAAATCGACTTATAGTGAACTTCATCAACGTTTTTTTACTGTGTGTTTAGTGGTTAACCCAAATAAACGTTTGCCCTTATTGTTCAAAGCTTGAGCGTTGTACGCTAGGGTAAAAAATTGTAGTGAGAAAATGTTATTGCGATGAGCAAATGTAGCGTTTAAATTGATAAAGAACATATGCTAAGTCAATGAGCATATGCTCACTTATTGCATACAATATCGATCCTCTTAAAGGGCGAGAGAAACCATGAGCAGTTCTAACCAAGATATTTCCATTGAAAACACGGATTTGTTGACAGAGATTTCCGTCGCGTATTATCAAGACGGTGCGACTCAGGAAGAGATATCGAGAAAATTTGCCATATCACGCGCAAAGGTCGGGCGAATGCTCAAGCAGGCGCGTGATGAAGGCATCGTTGAAATCACCGTTAAATACCACCCGGTGTTTAGCGCCAAGATTGAGCAACGTTTGATCGAGCGATTCGGCGTTAAGCGTGCGCTTGTCGCTCTTGATCAGCCAAATGAAGAGGCACAGCGACTACAGGTGTCGGGATTGGTGTCCAATTATCTCACCAGCACGCTTAAAAACGGCATGGTGGTGACCGTTGGACAAGGGCGCAACGTGTCGTCCGTCGCTCACCATATTGGTGTTATTACGCCGCGTGACTGTAAATTTGTATGTGGTATCGGCGGTATTCACCCACGTGGTGGTATGTATAACGCCGACCACATTTGTCGTCAGTTAGCGAAAAAGTACGGTGGAACGTCCGAAACTCTCTATGCGCCGGCTTATGCAGAGAACAGAGAACAGAAGTTGGCTTTCATGCAAAATGCAACCGTGAAACAAACGCTCGACCTAGCACGTAAAGCCGATGTTGCTTTGGTCGGTATTGGTGACATGAGCGAAAACAGCTACATGGTGGACTTAGGTTGGTTTACGCCTGATGAAGTGGTTCAGTCGAGACTTCAACAAGGCGTGGTCGGGGACTTTGCAGGTTATGATTTCTTTGATATTCACGGTAATGTTGCCAACACCGTAATGAGTGACCGAGTGATTGGCCTTGGTATTGAAGAGTTTCGCCCAATATCGGAAGTCATCGCGATTGCAGCGGAGAACAGCAAGCCGCTCGCCTTACTTGGAGCATTAAGAACCGGAGCGATAGACGTGATCGCCACGAGCGTCAGCAACGCATTAACGGTACTCAACTTAGATGAGCAAATGCACGGCAACGCGGCATCTGAGAGTTAGCACAAATAATATGCAACTTATGTAATCAGGCTGCGAGGAGTTATAAATGACTCGCAGCCTGATTTCGTTTTCAAGTTAAAAATATTCTCTAGGAGTAGCTTTAAATTTGTACATCTACTCTGGAGAACACAATGAAAAAGACACTTCTTGCTGCTCTGATTATGGGGCTGACTGGTGCTGCGCACGCCGAGCAAAAAGTCGTAGCAGGTTACTTTGCGGATTGGCAGTACGCGAATGCAGAAAACCCATACACGGTGAACGATATTCCCGCCGATAAGCTGACGCATGTGATTTACGCGTTTCTTAGTATGTGCGGCCCTCATGCCGGTGCTTCTGAAACGGTACAAAAACTGGTTGCCGAACAATGTGAAGGAAAAGATCCGTATACGGCGATCATTGTCGATACCGAAGCAGCATTAGAAAAGGACTTTGGCGATGTCTCCGTTAACGTGCCATACAAAGGCCACTTCGCTCAACTTGCTGAAATGAAGAAACAACATCCTGATCTTAACATTCTCCCTTCTTTTGGTGGTTGGACAATGTCCGAACCGTTCCATGCTATGGCGAAAAGCAAACAAGCGATGGATCAATTTTCAAAAACTGCCGTTAAGTTGATTGCTCAATATGATTTCTTTGATGGTATTGATCTGGATTGGGAATACCCAGGTGGTGGCGGTTTAACAACGTCGCCTTGGAACCCTGACACCAAGCTTTCTGATGAACAAAAAGTATCTGAGCGTGAGGCCTTTACCTATTTGGTAAAAACCATGCGTGCAGAGTTAGATGAACTCACAAATCAAACCAAACGTGAATACGAGCTCTCTACAGCGGTAGGCGTTGGTCCAAAAGCAGCAGGTATCGATTGGAAAGCCGCGGAGCCGTACCTAACTAACATGTTTGCGATGACGTATGACTTCCTTGGTGGTTGGGGGCAGCAAACTGGGCATACTACCAACTTGCATGCGACTGAGCGAAGCTGGTGGGGCATGGGCGCAGACGTGTTCATCAATCAGATGATTGAGCTCGGTATTCCAAGTGAGAAACTGGTGATTGGCGCTGCGTTTTACGGGCGTGGCTGGCAAGGCACCAAAGACTTCTCGGGTGGCTTACCAACGCAAGATCTTGTATCTGAGCAAGGAGCGCAGTTTGGTACGGGTGAGAACGGCTATTTCATGTTCTGGGATTTGGTGAAGAACTATGGAGCGGAGCAGGGCTACGAGTACAAGTATGATGAGCAATCTCAAGCGCCTTACTTGTGGCATCCTGTAAAGAAAGTCTTTATCTCTTACGAAGATCAACGCTCGATCAAAGCCAAAGCAAATTGGGCTAAACAGACGAACTTAGGCGGTATTTTTACTTGGGAATTGTCAGGCGATCCGAAAGGAGAGTTGGTGGAGGTGATGTACCAAGAAATGAATAAATAAAACCTTCTAAGCAAAGCGATCGTAATTATTCAACTACGGTTTCTTTGCTTTGGTTCTGCTTCGTAAAAGCGATCAGGTCTTCAAGCGATAAAGGTTTAGAGTAGAAGTAGCCCTGAATCAAATCACAACCGCAAGCTTTTAACTCATTCAGTTGTTGCAGCGTTTCTACTCCTTCAGCCAGTACTTTCATTTCAAAGTTTTTGCCGATAGAAATGATATTCTTAACCATATTCAGTGCTTTTTTGTCATGCTCAATGTGATCGACAAAGCTCTTGTCAATCTTCACCTCATCAATAGGTAGCGTACGCAACATGCTTAATGAAGAGTAGCCAGTCCCGAAATCATCGAGCGAGATTTTAAAGCCAAGAGCATGCAAGCGCTCGCAAATTGGTGCGAACTTTTCAAGATCTTCAATAAACAGGTTTTCGGTGATCTCTAGGGTAATCTTTGAACATTCGATGCCGCGCTTCTCAATAGCATTCATAAGATTAGTAATGAATTTAGCGTGAACAAACTGTTTGACCGAGATGTTAATAGACATCTGGATAGATGTATCAATATTACCAGTCAGTTTAGCCATATCTGTCAGGCTATTTTCAATGATTTGTTCACCAATACGAACCATCAACCCAGTGCTTTCTGCGACGGGAATAAATTCACTTGGTGGGACTAAGCCGAGCTCATCATCACTCCAACGAATAAGCGCTTCGACACCATAAATATCGCCTTCTAGGTTTAACTGAGGTTGATAAACCATATGAAGCGCTTGCTTATCTATCGCGAGCCTCAGGCGTTGCTCAATTTTCATTTTACGCAGGTGTGTAGCTTGCATCTGCTGATTGAACAGGCTGTATACGTTGCGTTGTTTTTTCGCTTGATACATCGCAATATCGGCTGACAGGAGCAGTTCATCTAATGTTTCACCATGGTGTGGATAGCAGGCAATACCAATACTGCAACTGAGCAGAAACTGACTGTCATTGACTTCGTAGGGTTCTGATAGCGCCTTTATTAAGTCGCTCGCTAGTCTTTTAACGCTTACTTCATCAATTCGATTTGTTAGAAAAATAAACTCGTCACTGGCTTCACGGATGATTAATCGGCCATCGTTAACAAAGGTGTTTAAGCGGATAGATATTTGTTTTAGAACTTCGTCGCCAAAGTCATGACCATGTGTGTCGTTGACTGATTTGAAATTATCAATATCGATAAACATCAAAGAAAAAGGGTTCCCTTTCCCAGAAAGCCAGTGTCGAATGTTTGCGCGTAGGTACTCTCGGTTTGGTAATCCAGTGAGATGATCGTGGTTCGCTTGATAGAGCAAACGCAGTTTTGTTTTATGTTCATTGTTCGCAATAGAGCGGAATAAAGCGTAAAAAGCACCTTGGACGATAAGAAAAACAATCGAGTACAGTGCAAACTGTTCGTAAAATCCGCGCTTAATAAAATTCAAATCTGTCGAGGAAGAGGCCCAAAGATGATAATCAGGAAGGTATCTCAATGTGATTAACTCACTCAGGCGAGAATTGTCGACAACAATATTGAGCGCTCGTGTGAGCTCTTTTAGTTGCGCTATATCCCAGCCTGAATCTTTTGTGATTTGAGCCATAACGGCTTTTATATCTAAATCATTGGCAGGTTTTAGGTAATCTTCTAGGGTTGTATCTTCTGACGAGCTAAAAGTAAGGTAGCCATCACTGCGGATCAATGTGACCCTGTTGTGTTCATTGGCATGGATGTCGTTACGAAAAACCGAAGATGAATTCATATTAAAGCCAGCCGTCATCACTGCTTGTACAACACCATCTTTATTTGGAATTGCTTTTCGGATCGGAATCACAAGTGAATCTTGAGCTGGCATAAAATACGTTCGACCTATAATCATTCGGTCGGAGTTGAGTGCTGCCAAAAAGGTATCACGAGTCAGTGGATCTTGTTTTAGATTATGTAGCTTTGCCAAGATTAAGTTGGAGCTTACGGCGATGTAGTCTCCATCGGGGTTGGTTAGGCCGAATCCAATAATCGCCGGATGGATACTGAGCAGTTTGTCCAGCATCGGGCGAGTTTGAACTGCTGCTGTACGAGTAAAGTCATTTCTCTCGACCAACTGATGACCAATGACTTCAAGTAACGATTCTTGTCCTTTCAGAAGTGATTCGACAGAAGAGGCAAACAGCTCCAATTGTAGGAGCTGCTTATCTTTGTACTTATTCAGGGTTGACTCATAATGGTAGCGGCCAAACAACACGAACAGCACGGCGCTTATTGTAAGTAGCGCCATGTATAGTGTCCAAATGTTCTTCTTTAACCTGACCATGCCGCTTCGATAGCTCCTAGATTAGCGAGTAATGGGTAATGAGTGGTCTGCGCCCCATTCTGTCCATGACCCGTCATAGACCGATAAATCACGCCAACCTAACTGGTATGCTGCTAGCAGCAAAATACAGGCCGTTACACCTGAGCCACAACTGAAAATGATTGATTTATCATTATATAACGTTAGTGCACTAAATGCTTGTTTCAATTCCGAGTCTGCCTTTATAAAGCCATTACTCAATAATGTTTGGAAAGGGAGGCAAACAGAATTAGGAATATGACCAGAACGCAGTCCTTCTCTTGGCTCTGGTACCTCGCCTAAAAAACGTGCACGTGAGCGAGCGTCAACAATGTTTGCACTGCAATTGTTTGAGTACTCTAATATTGCATTTGCGTCCAAAAAAGCATGTTTATTTAATTTCCCGGTAAAGTTTCCAAGCTGCTTAGCTTCTGACAAGACATCCGTGACAGGCAGTCCAGCCTCAATCCAAGCCGGGAGGCCACCATTAAGCACTTTGACATTATCGTGTCCCATTGCCTTAAACATCCACCATGCGCGCGGAGAGGCGAGTGTTCCTGAGTTGTCATAAACAACAATAAGGTCTTCGTTGTTCAGGCCAAGTTTCTGAGCGCTGTTATTAAATCCTTCTTCTGTTGGCATCATATGAGGGAGATTGGTATCTGGGAGACAAAAGTCATTGTCGTAGTCGAAACGCAATGAGCCTGGAATCCACTTATTGGTGATCTTTTTCCCTTCGGAAGGAATTTGAAAACGAATACTCGCGTCTAGAAGTTTTACATTTGGTTGGTCTAATAAAGCATGAAGTTCTTTGGCATCGATCAATGCTTGCATGGTTAAATCCTTCTGATTTGGGAAGTCCGCACAGTAGCTTTACTCACAGCGAATGAATGAAAGGGATGAGTCAAGACTTGAGCGGGATGCTTGGTGGAACAACGCAATAGAGCCCACTGGACAAGATGCGGACACTGGAACCGTCACTCGTTGTTGCTCTATCTCAGGTGAATTAATAGTGAGGTACCGACGTTGACCATCAAGGGACTGAGTTAAAGTGTTGCTAATGACGGTGGCTGAAACCGTGTTCTCATCCGTCTGCTTAATGAGCAACAAGAGCACAAGTAGGGCAATGAAACCGCTGAAGACCAACATATAGGTTTTGGGATTATCCAATTTGCGCTCCATTGCTATTGTTTCAAGTAATTATTTTGTTTTACAACAAAAAAATCGCATGTTCAAAGAACGATGCGATTTTGTCTTAAAACCTGTGGCTTGCGCCAGTCCCGAGTATCAATGCTCACCAATAGAGCATCTTACATGCGCCATGTCGTATTTCCGGTTGAGACGACTTTTTGCAGAGGTTCTGAGCCATCGTAGAACCAAATTTCGATTAACAGGTTACCTTGGCTATCCGAGGTGGAGAAGTCTAAGTTAGCTTTCCCACTCGTCAGCGCAGCAGAAGCAACATTGCTCGAATATTTCGCTTGGTAGGTTCCAGACGCATCTTCACGGTACTCCTTATAAATGCTCAGATGTGCGCGCTGTAAAGAGTAACCACTTATATCTACCGCAAGTGAGCTTTCTAACCTTGGGTCATAATCGAACCCATCTGGTACGTCTAAATTTTGCATGCTTGGCTCTTCAACAATAACGGTAGTTTGAGCTGGAGGTGGAGTAGCGTTATCGTTGCTTTTGTCGCCACCGCCGCCACCGCCACCACCGCAGGCTGTTAACGCTAATCCCATGATGATTGTGATTAAGTTTTTCATGATGCTTCTCCTATGGAATGTAACGTTTGTTTGCTTTAGGTTGGGTATGCCAGTTTGCTCCTTCTCGCCCACCAGACTCGGCGTAGGTGGCAAACTCTGGGTAAGCGTCAACTAAGTCAACTTTCTCTAGCGGCCAATTCCACTCTTCGACGATAAGCAATGCCCAAGGGAGATTGTTCGCTGTTTTGAAGTACACGCCTCGAGCCGGGTCACTTGCGTCTACGCCCACGCCATATAGGTTTGCGTCATCAAACTGCTCAGTTGGTGCTTGGTCTGGCAAATGTACTTCCCATTTTCTACCTGGTTGAAAGGTGATGCCATCGCCGTGATATGTATTGGGTGTGGCAAAGATAAATGGGTCATAAGGCATGGCCTGTAGCGCTGAGCGGTCGGCTCCTTCCTTAAAGTAGATGGTCAGTGTGAAAGACAACGCGACGTTATCATTGCAACCCGTTTGGGTTCGAAAATACGCACATTGACTTTGCGCATACTGACTGAGGTCGTCACTGATAATGAAGATGGCTTCTTCTGATATCGCTTCTAGACCGTTGGTCGGTTGTTCTTTGCCATTAAACGTTAGCTTTGTTAAGCCGTTTTCAATGCTCGCTTTCGAAACGCCAGGTAGACGAATAGCAAAGCCATTTTTATAGCCAGCCCCATAGGCGGCCAGATCTCCGCTAATTTGGATATTTTCCACCGTGCCGTCCATACGTGTTTCAGTCATACGGAACTTAATGACTACGTCATTCATGTCGTAGTCAGCGGTGTAAGGCCAGTTGTCTTCATACGCGACCGTTGCGTAGGAATCGGCACTTGGGAAGTGCTGTACGGATACGCCGTTTTCAGTGATTGTGATTGGGTAATCTTCTACTTCACCTGATGTTGATCCGCCATCAAAGTTCAGACCAGTTTGTTGGCTAAAGCGGAATCGGCTCCAGCTAGGACCTGCGGTTGCCAGTTCAGAGACGACAAATGGAAGCGTATTGCTGCCTGCAGAGAGTAACTCATCGGTGAATACTTGCTCACCTTCGTCAGCAAAGTCACCATCTCGGTTCCAGTCAAACCAAGCTGACAAGTAGCCGGATGTTGATGCAGTTACGCTCACTAGTGAACTTAACCCTGGGTCGAGTGCGGCAACAAAGCCGACGCCATCTTCATCTGCTGTACCAACTTTGTTATCTCCAGACGGAGCCACTTGTCCATCGGCATCACCATCTGGCGCAATTGTGCCAAGCCAAGTTACACCATCAACAGCGTGGCGTGGTCCGTTAGAAGAGAGCAAGGTAGCGTAAGTGTCAGGTGCGTCACCAAAGTCAATTGGCTCGTCTTCGTCAATAACAGGAGCGTTCGCGCATCGGGCACCGTCATTTTGGCTGGAACTTGGACCGTTAGACACAAACTCTACAGCAGGAACAATGCCCGCAGCGATATTGGCGGCATTATTTTCTGATAAGTCGACGCGATAAATTTTGCCGTCCTGGTTACGCGATACGTAGTAGTTTCCGTTTACATCAAAGTAGCCTGCACCAAAGGTACCCGTTTCCCCTGTATTGCCGATCGCGGTTGCTTGGCCTGTTTTTGTATCGAATTTATACAATACGCCAGACCCATTATCGATACCATAGAGCGCACCGTCGCCAGGGTGGAACGCAAAATCGGTTAAACTCACACTTGCATTTGATGTGATTTTATTCAGGGTTAAGGTAGCATTTGGGTCCGTATCTAACGGCGACAGATCAATGGAAAACAGCCCTTTACCTTTGCGATACAAGTAGTAGACGTGGTTGTACACGTCACCGACAAAAAACGTATGGCTAGGAAGCCCTTGTACGTTGAGAGTTTCTGCTTGAAAGTCCTGGCCTAAACGTACGATTTTCAAGTTGGTTGTATCGTAACCATAGATGTATCGATCAGTGAAGTTGAAACCGACGCCGTTAATACCAGATGCTAAGCCCACATCGTCGGTCAGTAACTTGGTTGATCCGGTAACCAGATTAACGCCGTAAACTTGCACTGGGGTCGATTGGAATAAATATGCTTTGCTCGGACAAGTGTCGAATGGCGCTGCGCTTACGTATGCGCTTGCAAACAGAGATCCAAGTAATAGTGATGTCCTTTTCATGATTCGCCCTCTCATTGGTTTGTATGATATGCAATGAAAGGAATGTGCCAGTTTTTAACTTACTGTTTATAATGAATTTTATATCGGTAAGTTATTTGGTTCGAAATATGAATCTCAGAATAAGAAAAAGCTCAACGTTACGTTGAGCTTTTTGAGAATCTTCATTGATAAGCTGACAGCATTACTTAGCCACAAACAGGGCAGGTCGGCATTTTCATCAAATTCATTTCCCGCCAGGACATGCTAAACGCATCGAGAGTGAGGATCTTCCCTTTTTTGGGTTGGCCGTAATTTGCAATCACCTTGATGGTTTCCATCGCTTGTACAGCGCCTACAATACCCACAACAGGCGCCATGACGCCAGCTTCAACGCAACTTAATGCACTGCTGCCGAATAGCGCGCTCAAACACTGATAGCACGGTTGAGTTGGGTCGTCGTACGTAAACACACTCACTTGGCCTTCCATACGAATGGCTGCACCAGAAATAAGCGGTGTTTTTGTTGCAAAGCAGAGTCGGTTGAGTTGATTGCGAGTGTCGACGTTATCTGAAGCATCGACCACCACAGTGTGTTGTTCAATCAAAGCTTGAAGCTGAGTGTCGTCAAGGCGTTTAGCGACGGTGTTTACTTCGATATGAGGATTAAGTTCCCGCAATGCATCCGCCGCGGAGTCAACCTTTTTACTGCCAATATCGGCGTCGTGGTGCAATACTTGGCGTTGTAAATTGGAGAGCTCAACAATATCGTCATCGATAAAAGTAATATTGCCAACACCAGCCGTGGCAAGGTATTGGCTAGAAGCGCAACCTAAACCGCCAGCACCCAAAATAAGCACTGAGCTTTGTTTGAGCGCTTCTTGCCCTTCGAAATCGAACTGGCGAAGAATGATCTGGCGGTTATAGCGCAGCATCTCCTGATCGGAAAGAATATCCACGGTATGTTCCTAGTATAACGTTGAGTTAAACAGTTGGATTTGAACCGTTTCGCCAACTTCCACACGGCCACGTTCACGTTCCAACACAACAAAGCAGTTTGCCAAACTCATTGAGCGAAAGGCTCCTGAACTTTGGTTGCCAGTGGTTTCAACGACAAATTTACCGTTTTCTAGAGTATAGATACCGCGTTGGTAGTCTGTACGTCCCGGCGCTTTCTTAAATGCGGTTTTAGTCGTAGCAGGGATAGACTCAGGTGCTTTCCATTCAGTGTGGCCAGCCAATTTAGCCAACATTGGTTGAACAAGTACGTACATGGTTAGCACCGCAGATACAGGGTTACCTGGTAGCCCACAGAACCAAGCAGTACTTAACTTGCCAAATGCGAAAGGTTTACCCGGCTTGATTGCCAGTTTCCAGAAACCGATTTCTCCAAGTTCTTCAAGAATGTCTTTGGTGTAATCTGCTTCACCAACGCTGACGCCGCCAGACGTTACAACTACATCCGCGAGAGTTTGTGCTTTTTCGAATGTTGCTTTTAGTGTTTCTGGGCAGTCAGGGATAATGCCAAGATCAATCGCTTCACAGCCAAAGTTTTCGATTAGCGGCTTAATACCGTAACGATTACTGTCGTAGATTTGACCCGCCTTGAGTGGCTCACCCAATGGTTTAAGTTCATCACCTGTGGAGAAAAATGCCACCTTTGGCTTACGCACGACGGTGACATGGCTGACACCAAGAGAGGCAATCATTGGAATATCGCGCGGTGTCAGGCGCGCGCCTTTTGCCAATACAATATCCCCTTGCTTGATGTCGTCACCCGTAGGGCGGATGTTATTTTGCGGCTTCACATCCGTTTGGTTGAACTGAATACCAGAGTCGGTCACTTCCGTATTTTCTTGCATGATAATGGCATCACAGCCTTCCGGAATTTTCGCGCCAGTCATGATTCGAACACAAGTGCCTGCCGGCCATTCACCCTCAAAAGGCTGACCTGCGAAGGATTTTCCTGCCAGAGGCAACACTGTAGACACTTCTAGGTCTTGAATACGAATGGCATAACCGTCCATTGCTGAATTGTCGAAAGGGGGTACGTGAATTGGCGATAAAATATCTTCAGCCAGCACAAAACCCAGAGCGTCAGCAAGAGGAAGAGAAAGTGTCGTTTGGATAGGTTTGATTCGCGATAGCATCTTATCCATCGCTTCTTCAATTGGCATCAAGCCAGGTGCGTCGCAGCAGCCCATTGAGATAATCCTATGTTCTTTTGTTTTGTGGCAACTCTACCATAAAAGGGGACCGAGTAAGAATGTCCACCTATAAAATATGGGTGTAATTATTCAAAAATCCGAGTATCCTTGTCACCCATCCGAAAGGGGTAAAGTTCCTACGGAGCATGAGAAAATAGCTCAGTGTATTCTTGTTATGTGCCTTGGCGTTATAAACATCGGACTGAGCGACTTTAACGCTACGGGATGAAAACACGGCAATTGTATTTCACACCGAGAGTGGTAGTTACAAAAGAGGAAGTGAAATGTCAGGTCTTAGCGAGTCAGCAAAGTTAGTGAAAGAAGCGCTAGAGCAACGCGGGTTAGAAACACCAATGCGCCCTAATGCCGTTAGCCGTGAAGAGAAGAAGGAAAAGATTGAATACCACATGCGTGAGATTCTTGGTCTGCTTCAGCTCGACCTTACGGATGATAGCTTAGAGGAAACGCCACACCGCATTGCAAAAATGTACGTGGACGAGATTTTCTCTGGTTTGGATTACTCCAACTTCCCCAAGATCACAGTTATCGAAAACAAGATGAACGTGAGCGAAATGGTTCGCGTGAAAGACATTACTGTGACCAGTACGTGCGAACACCACCTTGTGACAATCGACGGTAAAGCCGCTGTTGCTTATATTCCTCGCGGTAAGATCATTGGCCTGTCTAAGATCAACCGTATTGTTCGTTTCTTTGCGCAACGCCCTCAAGTCCAAGAGCGTATGACCCAGCAAATCCTTGTTGCTTTGCAAACATTGCTTGAGTCTGATGATGTAGCGGTGACTATCGACGCGACGCATTACTGTGTGAAATCACGCGGTGTGATGGATGCCACCAGTGAAACCACGACTACAGCGTTAGGTGGTATTTTTAAGAGCAACCCAGCGACCCGGGCTGAATTTCTGCATGGCCTGCGTTAATCAAATCGACAAATAAAATTGAGAGAGGATGGCGAGTTGCCATCCTTTTTTATATCTTTTATATCCAAATCATCGTCAAGTGAGTCGCAATAAATAGTAATTATGCAATTGTGTATTGACAGTCACATTCGTTGCTCTTAATATATGCGCCCAATGAACGGCTACAACTTGTAATCGTTTGTTTTAAAAAGAAATATTTCTCTAAGTTCAGCTGATCTCGGTCAGTTGTCTTTCTATTTTCTAATAATAGAAAGACAACAAATTTGGGACTCGGCATGACTACACAAAGCACTATCAGCACCTCCTCTATTTCAGCTCCAGTTACAGAAAGCAGTTGGCAAAAGAAAGCCATGCTCAGTGTCGCTTTTTTGATGGCGACAACCTCTGTGGGTCCCGGCTTTTTAACTCAAACCGCAGTCTTCACAAATATCTACAAAGTCGACATGGCATTTCCAGTTTTGGCTTCCATTTTTATCACGTTTGGTATTGTGATGAACTTGTGGCGTATTGTCGGCGTTTCTGGCATGCGAATCCAAGACATTGCGAACAAAGTGGCACCCGGCATGGGTTATGGTGTTGGTATTCTCCTTGCGCTTGGTGCAGTGGCGTTTAACTTTGGCAACGTGAGTGGCGCAGCGTTAGGCATCAATGTGCTAACGGGCGTGGACACAACATGGGGCGCACTGTTTACCGGTGTCGTTGGCTGTTTGCTGTTTGTGGTTCATAACGCCTCCAAACGAATGGACCAAATGGCTCGCTACCTTGGCTTGTTCATGATTGTTCTGATCGCATACGTGGCAATGACGAGCTTACCTCCGATGGGAGAGACACTAAGTGCAGCGGTGATGCCTATGGATGTTGGAAGCTTGCTTCTGCCTACATTGACTATCGTTGGCGGCGCAGTTGGCGGTTACTACACGGGTGCACAACGTCTAGTGGACATTGGCTTGAAAGGTAAAGAGAACGTACCTTCCATCACTTCAACGGCGTGGGCTGGTATCTCTATTGCGGTGGTTATTCGCGTCCTACTGTTTTTAGCTGTATTTGGTGTTATCGCGACAGGCGCAACGTTGGATTCAGCTAACCCGGCAGCCGACGCTTTCCGTCAAGGTGCTGGCCAGCTTGGTTACTTCATCTTTGGCTTAGTACTGTTTGTGGCTTCCATCACGTCTGTGGTGGGTAACTCTTACATGGCTATCTCATTAATTAAGACGCTTTTCCCAGTTGTGGCGCGAAACGAGAAAGCGTGGTGTGTTGGTTTCATTATCCTAACCTCGCTAGGCACGGTAACCATGGACATGCCAATTCTTCTTTTGATGCTAGCGGGCCTAGTGAACAGCATTATTCTTCCTATCGTTTTGGGCACTGTATTGGTTGCGACAAAGCGCAAAGATATTGTCGGTGACTACCAACACCCAATGTACTTAACGCTAACTGGAGCAGCGATTGTTATCGTAATGGCGGCATCGAGTTTGACTAACATTGGGAACTTCATGGCGAAGTTTGTGGGTTGATGTCTTATTGATGAGATGAACAGCGGCCTCAGATGAGGCCGTTTTTTATGCTTGTTTAGAGGGCGACTTAACGATTTCTGGCCAATACATTTTGACGTAACCTGCCGATACCCAAACCACCAACACAGTCGCAATGCTGAGCTCTAAAAAGCCAAAATCGTGTAGCCAGTGCCAATGTGGATGCGATTCGGCAAAAAAGGAGGTTAAGCGGTGCATCGCAATGGCACTGATCACGGAAGGAAAGGTTACCGCCGCGATAGAAGGTTGAAACTTCAATCGAAGTAAGCGGAAGTAACACAGGTAGATCAATAACGTCATTGTGATAGCAATCCCTGCTAATGCGCCCGTCAGTATCGGATCGGGCAGGGGAAAGTTCACCAAGTATGCCGCCAATGACAAGTTTACCGGTGCGGCCATAATTGCGAGGGTCGGCCTGGCTCGTCTCGGTAGAGATCCGAAAAACACCAAACGATAGAGCACCAGCGGTAACATAAAGAAATAAATGCCAATGCACATCATCGCTAAGGTTTCAGAGAATAGGTTGTGACCCAATTGGGAGCCTGCTAATGAGCTGCTGATCAGTCCCACTGGATAGAGAAACCAGCTAGGTACAATATTCGACATTTTGAAGTTCATTAGCTGAAAGCTAAAAAACAGTACCATCATAGTAAAATGCAGCAAAAGTGCCATAAACCAGAGTGGATAAGCAATGATTGGCGCTACAGAAGCAAGATAATCTGCAAGGATCAGTAACGCCATACTCATGGGGGCCATTAAGCTACCGCTCAATGGGTGACGAATGTCGACCATAAATAATCGTGGATTCGTGGCATATTTTATCAGCACAGGGGCGAGTAAAAGCGCGCCGAGTGACGCTAAAAATGGGCGTATTGGTTCACCAATTTCAGGGACATAGAGTGCCCAAGCTTGTCCTAAACCTATCATACCTAGCGCTAACGCGGCTTGAGACGGCGGAACGCTATAAAACTGCACAAGTCTTCTCCAGTTCAAATCTACTCCATTTGATTTTTGCCTGAATGAAACGAAACGTGATGATTTGGATGAAATGCTCTATTTGAGTAGCGAATACTAGCAAGTTTAGAGAGTGCTTACTCATGAAAGGTGGTGAGGAAATATCAGAGAATGGTGTTTTTGTGAGTTTGGTATCGAATATTTTGGAAAAGATGTAAAAATGTAGAGTTTATCGCTCCAAACCCTTCGATAGTTTGGAGCGAAATAATAACAAAGCGAGAATTATGTCGATTGGTTTTCAGGAAGATCCTGCTGACGTAACTTATCGTTTTTGATTGTACGATGTAGCAACTGGCTGTAAATCGGTTGTCCGCCAAACAACTGAGCAATAATCACGGCACCTAAACAAGTAATGATAAGTGGTAGAATTAAGTAGTAGTTATTGGTCATTTCAATCACCAACAAAATGCCCGTGATCGGTGCGCGTACCGTTGCAGCAAACAGGGCCCCCATGCCCGCAATAGCAAATACGCCAGGTTCGATATCAAGCGTAGGAAGCAACACATCAGCACTCGCTCCGAATGCATAGCCAAACAAGGTCCCCAGAGCAAGCATCGGTGCAAAGATACCGCCCGGCGCACCAGAGCCAAAGCATAGCAACGTCGTGATGACGCGACCAAAGAAAAGCAGAACTAAAACGGATACCGAGTAGTTGCCATTGGTAATATCAGGAATAAGGCCGATGCCACCGCCAGTTAGCTGTGGCACGTATAAGAGAAGCAGACCAAAAATGCCACCAAGTAGTGAACCCACGATTAAATAGCGTTTACGATCGTTTTTGTGAATTGCGACAAAACTGTCTTGTGCCACGGTAATCAATTTATTGAAGATCACTCCGAATACGCCAAACAATGCGCCAAGCAATAAAAATAACCAAAGGGACTGAAGCTCTGGAGAGTGATATTGCGGCATTGTGATGACAGCGTCTTGCCCGTTGATGGCACGAAACACAATATTGGCCATAATAGCAGAGATGATCACCGCGCGAATTGAGATCAGAGAATAGCGAAACTGAGGTCGCATTTCCTCCACAACGAACATAATGCCAGCGAGTGGGGCATTAAAGGCGGCAGCCAAACCACCAGCGGCACCTGAAGCGAGTAGGGAATGACGAGTATCGTCATCTTTCACACGGAAAATATCGGTCACCATTCGACCGACAGCACCGCCCATTTGCACCGTTGGGCCTTCACGACCGAGCACCATTCCGGAGCCAAGTGCGCCCATGCCGCCGAAGAATTTTACTGGCAGGACTCGCCACCAACGCACTGGACGAATGTTGTCCATCGCGCCTTCTATTTCTGGGATGCCTGATCCCGCAGCCTCTGGAGCAAAGCGGTGAACAAGAAAGTAACCAACAAAAGCAAGCAGAGCACTGATCAGTACAGCAGCAAGCCAAAGAGGAAGTACGCTACCGATTTCGCTTCTTAGCCATTCGGTACGAGTTTCAGAAACAAAATGAACCGCAAGTTCGAAGTAAGTGCCGACAAAACCAGCTAGTGTGCCAACGATTGCGGCCATAATCAGGACAGAAAATGGTGTGGACCCTCGAGAGACAAACTGGTTAATCGCATCTTTCGGTACGTGCGCTAACACAGATTTTACAATTCTCTCTCGTTTGGTCATTAACAAGTTCTCCTGTTGCTGGTGGAAGGGACGCGAGAAAGTATACGCTTCGCAGAGTCTAGACCTAATCAATAAAGATGCAATTTAGCTTTTCACTATTGAGTGTTCGAAGTGTCGCGATGTCATTCATTCACCAAGACTGTGCTATTGCTCTCATAATTTGGGATAAAAAACTTGTTTTTTGAGCAAAATGAACCATGCTTTAGGTGTAAAGCAACATGACTGCTTCAGAAGGAGGGATGTGAGGTTTTACACACAATTTGGATGGATTCAAACCCTACGGTAAGTCCTCGTTTTATGTTCGGGATGCATCAATAGACATCTCCGATTCGCACACTCACGATTGAGTAACGAGGTAGAGGCGCACGCAAATGTGCGCCTTCTTAATTTCTGCTCTACAACTTTCCGCACTACCTGCCACTATTTTTATCTTGAACAATTTCTACTAGTCGGTAATGTCTGGGTTCGATGTTAATCAACCAGAGTAATTCATGCGCTTTTATCCTCGAGTCCTGTTTTCTTTATGTTGTTTTTCGGTAACGTTTCCAGCATTTTCGACGCCGAGTTGGTGGCAGGACACGTTGTCTTCAATGCCGTACTCCAATTTAAAAGAGCGTATAGAGACAAGGGGAAGCTGGTATCGCTGTGACGTGCAGCAGCAAGATGTTTCAACGTATATCAGCACATTTTGTTTGGACGATTTTTCGTACTATCAGCAGCATCTGTATGGTGAAGTGGTTTTGGGAAAGGACAGTGCTCAGTTCTCTTTTTTGACCGAATATCAATGGCAAAGTCTCAATGGCTTAATCCTCAATTTAAGAAAAGACGGATTAGTTTTACGCAACATAACTATCGGACAAGAACACTATGACGTCGTTGAAGCGCTGGAAAAGAAATCTTCTGAGCTTGTCGATAAAGAAGTGATCTTGTTGATAAACCGCTATCCGCAAGAAACGATTCGAAGCTTACTTTGGGTAAAGCCGGACGAGTTTGCGACGCCATCACCGTCTTTAAATGTGGAATTGCACAGCGATGGCGAAATTATCGATGTTAAAGTGACTCGTTTTTAGATTCTTTATGGAGAGATAGGAAGGTCGCCATCGCAGACTCGTCCAAAAATCCATCCGATTTTTTGTGCGCGCGCAGGTATTGATAGCCAGCGATGAGCTTACGGTGCTGTTCTTCTGCCTCATCTGGCAACGGCTGATTCATAACGTGTTGAAATGCAAGTTTGTACGCATCCATATCTACGACTTCAGCGCGGCGATATAAATAACCACATCCGGTCGCTAACCATTCAAGAGAGCAGTTGGCTCGCATCGCAATTTGATTTGCTTTCGTTAGGCTCGGTTCACTGCCTTTTAAATATTTGCGTATTAAAGCTTCAGACACATCAACGCGTCGTGCAAATCCGCTGATGCTTTCTTCTCCGATCAAGGTGGCTAGGCGTTGGGCAAAAGACATATTTCGTACTCCAGTTCGAATTGCCAAAGTTTACCCGTTGAGCCGATGTGAAAACAAGACTACGATGGATGCAGATCAATTGAAGGAGAAAAACCATGGTTGCAAAAGTTGTGACTGCACCAAAAGGCCCTGAGTTCTCAGAGCTGGTCCAAGGATATTGGCGTGCAGTTGATTGGGGTATGACTGCTCAAGAGCGTTTGTCATTCCTCAAGCAACATATTGAGTTAGGCATTACCACGGTCGATCACGCAGACATATACGGTAATTACGAGTGTGAGAAGTTGTTTGGTGAAGCACTTGCTCTCGATAAGAGCGTGCGAGAGCAGATTCAGATCGTCACAAAGTGTGATATCAATCTGTGCGGAGATAAAACACCAGAGCGTAAGATTAATCACTATGATACGAGTTCCGCTCACATCTACCAATCGGTGAATAACTCGCTTGAGCGTTTGAATGTGGACGAAATCGATGTGCTTTTAATCCATCGCCCTGACGTGTTAATGGATGCCGATGAAGTGGCTGAAGCATTCTCAGAGCTACACAAAGTGGGTAAAGTGAAGCACTTTGGTGTATCTAACTTTACTCCACGTCAGTTTGAATTGTTGCAATCCCGTTTAGGTAAGCCTCTTGTGACTAACCAAGTGGAAATCAACCCGCTTAATTTTGAAGTTGCACATGATGGAACGCTTGATCAAATGCAAATGCTGCGTACGCGCCCAATGGCTTGGTCTTGCCTCGGTGGAGGCTCTATCTTCAGTGGTGACAGTGAGCAAGCCGTTCGTGTTCGCAACGAATTAGAAGCGATTCGCGAAGAAGTGGGGGCGACTAGCATTGACCAAGTGATTTACGCTTGGGTACGCCGTTTGCCATCTAACCCAATTCCAATCATTGGCTCTGGTAAGATTGAGCGTGTGCAAACGGCAGTAAATGCGCTGAATATCGAATTGACTCGTGAGCAATGGTATCGCGTATGGGTGGCTTCTAAAGGTCACGGTGTGCCATAGAAGTGACACTTTATTGATGAATACATTATTCAAGGCACCCTATGAAAGGGTGCTTTTTTATTGCTACGCGATACCGATTTACCCAGTACTCATACTGAGCGGATAGAGTGGAAGTAAAAACGGATTTTTAATTTAAAATGCAAATTTGTGCTTATTTTTAATGGAGGCGTTTTATCCATGTTTGTTTCATGTCACTAAACAGCGAATGGGATGTTTGCTTTTTCGCCATTTTGTTCACTCATCCATTCATATTGCGTATGCTTATTGAATAAAAAATAAATAAAAACTCGTCAGTTTTCTCGTATTACATGCTGTAACAATCTGTTAGACTCCGGCGCAGATTGTGGAATATAAAAAGGTGATTGAATGTCTTTTCCCGTACTCATCTGTGATGATTCAGCGTTAGCACGCAAACAGATGGCGAGATCACTACCAGCCACATTGAATGCCGATATTACGTTTGCTATCCACGGAAAAAATGCGCTAGAAGAACTCGAAAAGAACGAGTTTAAATTGATGTTTCTTGATTTGACCATGCCAGAAATGGATGGCTTTGAAACACTAGAAAACATGCAGCGGTTAGGGAATACAACTCCGGTGGTTGTGGTGTCGGGGGATATCCAACCTAAAGCGAAAGAGCGCGTGTTCGCACTGGGTGCAAAAGCGTTTATTCAAAAACCGATCGCCAAAGATGAACTCAAGAATGCGCTTAAAGAGTTGGTTGAGCCAGAGCCTCGTCCTCAAATTATCACGCCTGTTTCTATTGAGTTACCGATTTTACGTCGTCGCGATATTTATATGGAAGTGGCGAACGTCTCTATTGGTCGAGCCGCAGATGCATTGGCGCGTCATTTTGATGTGTTTGTGCAATTACCGCTCCCGAACGTTAATATCTTCGAAGTGAGCGAACTACACATGGCACTCCGTGACTTAGCGTCGCATGATAACGTATCGGGCGTTTGTCAGGGCTTTTGTGGCGAAGGTATTGCGGGTGAAGCGCTGGTGATTTTGAGCGATTCGAGCGTATCGGATCTCAAGAAGTTGATGAAAGTGCCAGCTGACAGCGACGAACTGGAAGAGCTTGAGCTGCTCATGGATATTTCCAATATCTTGGTGGGGTCATTCTTAAATGGCTTAGGCGAACAATCTGAAGTGCGATTCTTCCAAAGCCCTCCAGTGCTTCTTGGTCAGCATATATCAATTGATTCGATCATTGAGTCTACGACGGGCGCATTCAGCCGCACCATGACATTCGAGGTGAGCTACAACATTGAGGGAACGTCAATCCGTTGTGATTTATTGTTTATGTTCGTCGATGAATCTTTGCCGCTGCTCGATAACAAACTGTCATATCTAATGGAGGAGTTCTAATGTTGAATATGCCAGCAGAGTTTGAACAATTCCATTGGATGGTCGACATGGTGCAAAACGTCGACATGGGGCTCGTCGTCATTGACCGAGATTATAATGTGCAAGTGTGGAATGGGTTTATGACTCATCACAGTGGTTTGCAATCTCATGATGCAATTGGTCGTTCTATCTTTGATATCTTCCCTGAAATCCCGCAGGAATGGTTTAAGTTAAAAACAAAGCCCGTGTATGATTTAGGTTGCCGCAGCTTTATTACGTGGCGCCAGCGTCCTTACTTGTTCCGTTGCCGTAACGTACGCCCTGTTACTCAGCAAGCGGAGTTTATGTACCAGAACGTTACGCTGAACCCCATGCGTACCCCGACTGGGAAAATCAATTCGTTGTTTTTATCTATACAAGACGCGACGGCTGAAGCATTGATGTCTCAGAGTCAGTAGCGATAAAAAACTTTCTCAAAAGCCAAGGTTCGCCTTGGCTTTTTTGTATACTTATAACTGTGTTTCCTAATGCGCAGAACGTGAAGATGGACTTTAATCTCGCCCTAAAACTCTACACCGCAGAACAAGTAAAAAACGGTGAAACGCTGGCAGCGCAAATGGCTGGTGTTTCTATGTATAGCCTAATGCAACGCGCAGGTATGGCTGTGTATGAGCGTTTTTTACACTTATATCCCAAATCAAAAAATATCTTAGTCATTTGTGGCAAAGGGAATAATGGTGGTGACGGATACGTATTTGCCTCGCTTGCTAAACAAGCGCAACTCAATGTACAGGTTTTCCAACTTGGTGATGTGACTGCGCTCAAAGGTGATGCTTTACGCGCATATCAAGATTGGCAGTCCATCGATGGTGTTAACAATGATTGGGATGAGTGGAATACCGCATTGCTAGAAGCCGATGTGATCATTGATGCCATGTTAGGCACTGGTTTAAGTGGTGAGGTTCGTTCGGAGTACCGTCGCTACATTGAGCAAATCAATCAAATTCACACCCCAGTGATTGCAGTCGATATTCCTTCCGGGTTGTGTGCAAATACAGGTGCTATTTTAGGCGATGCCATTCATGCTGAGCATACTGTAACCTTCATTGGTGTTAAGCAAGGCTTGTGCACCGGACAAGCGAGAGATCGAGTTGGTGAACTCCACTTTTGTGGATTGGGTGTAAATATTGAGTTTGATTCTATCGAAGTAGAAAGTGCACTAGGTATTGATCGTCAGGTTGTTTCAAGGTTAATGCCCAAGCCAAATCCGACAGCACACAAAGGTGACAATGGCAAACTACTTTGTGTCGGTGGTAACCAAGGTATGTCAGGAGCGATTCGCTTATGTTCCTCCGCTGCGGTTAGATCCGGAGCGGGTTTAACTGCCGCAATTACTCACCCGAGTAGCCTTATTCCGCTACAGATTGGCTGCCCAGAAGTAATGAGCCAAAGTATCACCGCCGACTTACTCAGGGATACTGAGAACGACTTAACCAAACGCATTCGCTGGGCTGAAGTATTGGTGTTTGGTCCAGGTTTTGGTGATGATGAGTGGGCTTATCAAGCCTATCAATATCTGGTTCAAGAACAGAAACCTAAAGTTGTTGATGCTGATGGGCTCAATATTCTAGCGATGCTAAGCCAACGATGTGATGGCACTTTGGTGTGCGACAACCAGCGAGTGATCACGCCGCATCCTGGAGAGGCAGCTCGACTATTAAATGTGACCACTCAACAAATAGAAAGTGACCGATATTCTGCTGCAAGACAACTGCAAGAGCGTTATGGCGGTGTGGTGGTTTTAAAAGGTGCGGGAACGCTTATTTACGATGGAACGAGAATGTACGTCTGCCTAGCGGGCAACGCAGGAATGGCGACGGGCGGAATGGGAGATGTGCTATCAGGTGTTATTGGTGCATTGCTAGCTAAAGGGTTACCCATTTCCATCGCGGCACGTTTAGGTGTGGTACTCCACAGTCATGCTGCCGATATAAACGTGAGTCAGCATGGTCAAATTGGTCTTTTGGCAAGTGATGTCGTTAGCACTCTTCGTACCGCTATCACCCAAGAGCTCTATCGAACTTAATTATATTTCATGCATTGTTGAGAAAATTGGTCGATTTTTTTGAGTACTTTTTACGAATTAGCAGGGCATCTTAGTATTAGGTGATTGAGTTTTAGGCAGATTTGAGAGGTTGTGCGTTTTCATTTTAAAGGTATGACGCAAAGGTTTGCGCAATAGGTTAACTTGAACGTTTTCTTAAGTTGTTGATAATTATAAATAATGAGAAAAAATAACGACTTGAGGAGTGTTTTTGATATGCGATTATCAAGATGGTATCACAAAAAAAATTCAAATATCAGACTTGTAGGAAATAAATCACAGCCTATAATGCTGAAAACCGGAGCGTCTGCCAACGCTCCGGTTTTTTTGTGTCCGAAGAACAGTGAACTCGTCTGCCAACGAAATCACTACGCACTCTGAGATGACACATATACATATGAATCAAGGAATTACACAATGCGTATCGAACAAGAACTTAAGTTAGGTTTTAAAGATGTACTGTTTCGCCCGAAACGTTCTACCCTTAAGAGCCGTTCTCAAGTAAATTTAACCCGCGATTTTACATTCAAGCATAGTGGTCGTCAATGGTCTGGTGTGCCTGTAATCGCAGCAAACATGGATTCGGTTGGTAGCTTTGCAATGGCTAAAGCGCTAGCTGAGCATGGTGTAATGACTGCTGTTCACAAACATTACACGGTAGAAGATTGGGCTGAGTTTGCTAAATCAGCTGATAAAGCAACCCTGAATAACGTAATGGTGTCTACGGGAACATCTGACGCAGACTTCCAAAAAACCAAAGATATTATGGCGCTTTCAGATGAATTTATTTTCATCTGTATCGATATTGCAAATGGTTACTCAGAGCATTTAGTCGAGTATGTTGAACGCGTGCGAGCAGAGTTCCCAGACAAGGTGATTTCTGCGGGTAACGTGGTTACTGGTGATATGTGTGAAGAGTTGATCCTCGCTGGTGCAGACATCGTGAAAGTAGGCATTGGCCCTGGCTCAGTTTGTACAACTCGTGTAAAAACGGGTGTTGGTTACCCGCAGCTTTCTGCAATAATCGAGTGTGGCGATGCAGCGCACGGCCTTGGTGGCATGATCATCGGTGACGGCGGTTGCTCATGCGCAGGTGATGTATCCAAAGCATTCGGCGGCGGTGCGGACTTTGTTATGCTAGGCGGCATGTTAGCGGGCCACGAAGAGTCAGGCGGCGAAGTTATCGAGAAAGACGGCGAGAAGTTCATGAAATTCTACGGCATGTCTTCTAAGAGCGCGATGGAGAAGCACTCAGGTGGTGTTGCTGGCTACCGTGCGGCCGAAGGTAAAACCGTATTATTGCCATACCGTGGTAGCGTTCACGGCACTATTCAAGACATCCTTGGCGGCGTTCGCTCAACTTGTACATACGTGGGTGCAGCAAAGCTTAAAGAGCTAACCAAGCGTACTACATTCATCCGTGTTCAAGAACAAGAGAACAACGTGTTCGGTAAAGAGTAAATCGACTGAATGTAACAAGTGTAAAAGCAACCATACGTTATATCTATAGCAGATAAAACTATACTATATGCAGCTATGAGCCAGAGTGAGATTGATTTCTTACTCTGGCTTTTTTGCTTCTCATTTGTTTGCGCTTCAAAATTAACTCTAAGCGATTTTAATAGTTGGTCGAGATTCGACTTGTTCAAACGGTAATGATGTTGTAACTGGCATGAGCTGTAAAACGTTTGAAATCTGACAGTCTCTATTTAATCCAATATAGTCTTTGACATTAGCGACTCGCCAAGTCATGTCTCCGTAAGTACGCAGATAGAACGCGGGTGACTGATGACTGTTATGTCTAATAACGCTCCATTGGGTGATATCACTAAAAAAGACTTCAGGGTTATCGGATGTCTCAAACTCATTCGCCATGATGCCCAAAGGTATATCAACGCGATTAAGTAGCTTTTGTCCGAGTGAGAAGGCTTCGTCGAAGTTAGTTGGTTGTTCGCTTAACTGCTTAATTGCATAGGTTTGTACAAATCGAGACGGCGGTGTTGGGTCGGCGGGTAGGCCCATCAAGCCAGCGCCATTGATTGATTGAAGTGGACCAGGCACTTGGACATGACGTTGCATGGTTACTTCATTGTTCGGTTCTGGGTTGTAGTTGCGCAAATTGGAAAAATAAGAGAGGTGATTGACATGCCAATGGTAATTTGGGCAGTTAGTCATTACTCCTACGTAGGAGTGGTCCACAACCACTTTATAATCATCAAAGTCATATTCGGTACATTGATAGCGTGCTTGCTGATTTTCCTCTTTGCTGAACATATCGCTTTCTTTAAATGCTCGATAGATATGCATATTACCGTTAAGAAACTCAATGACTGCACTGTCATTATTTGCATCGTGAATCACGAAATGCTGATCCAACGTCATATTGTCACTCTCTGTTTCACCAGTTGAAATAGTCGAGTTAAACACGTAAACGGGGTGAGTAGTGAAGTACGTCACCATCTCGTCCACAGTATTAAACGTAGACAAGATAAAAGTACCAAACAGGCCGCTGCCTAATGCAAAGGCATCATCAGGGATGTGAGAGGTCGATACATTTTGATTGAGAATGGGCAAGTACAGTGACCCAACAGAAAGGCCGGATTCATTAATGCCATCAGCTGTTAAAAGAGGGTTATTATATCGGGTAATGCCGTTGCAGTGGATGAAGCTTAATTTTCCCTTCCAACTTGCTTTAAACTCACATTCTTTACTGTGACGTTGTGGCGGCTGACCATTAAAAACACGGTCGGCTTTTTCGTCGGAAGTAAAGGTCGTAATTTGGTAAGTTTGTTGGGCTCTAAACCAAATCTCGGTCTGAAGGTTAACTGCAAACTCCATGGTTCTAGCGGATAAGGTTTGGTTGTTGCAACCATAATTGATATTCACATCTGTACACATAGCCATGCTTTCCGTTGTTTATTTTGAATGATGCATATCCAAGAAACTCTCTGAATCAAATGCTTAGAGATTACGTGGATATAGAAGAATTGCGCTTTAATAATGGTTTTAGCCATTGAGATAAGCGCATGCTATTAAGTTAAGCATTCAATCAAAAAACGTCAGTAGCAGTTTAGTATCAGTTGATAGAGTTAAAATAAAAAGTGATGTATTAAGTAAAACTCTTTGATCTTAGAACTCAATAATATATTTATTTTTTCAATCTTGGTTACTCTAGATTTAAAGTTGGTTTTAAAAGTGATTTTTATTGATTCGATTATCTTGCAGTGGTGATATAAAGTGAGAACATAAAGTTAACAATTTCAGATTATGATTGAAAATAGGGAGAGTCTTCAATCCAAATACCGAGAAATGAAACTGCCCGAGAAGTTGTGCAACTGTCTCGGGCGAAGTAATGAATCGGGTAAGCGGCTATAAAGTTTTCTCACAAGAACCGCTAAGTGGTGGAGATATTTTTAAATTATCATTAAAGATTTCCACAGCGACGGGGCCTTTATTTTCGTCTTTTGCATAGTATGCACAGGACTTGTCCCCAGTATAGGTTTCACCTGCCTTTTTGAAACTGTAGTACCAGGAGTCATGGGTAGCGGCACCGGATTCAAAACTAGCAGATTCAGATTGTTCGCCAGTATTCAAGTCGAAACGGACCTCCATTTCCGGAGAGTCTTTAAATCTCACATATCCGGTGATTTTATCGCTGGAGTTATTTTTAACGTAAAATGAACCCTTAGTTGTCATAATTTTTCCTCTTTTTTAATTTCTATACGTGATAGAACGGCCAAATGACGGTCTGTTAATATATGCTTCTTAAGATGCATATTGATGTTAAATGATGGTCTTATTAGTTCTAAGATGATTAAACTTATCCTTAGCGTATTTCTCTTTTATACCGATTAAGTCGCGGTAGCTTCGATCAAAATAAACGCTTGTCGGAATTGCCGGATCTTTAAAGCTGATGAAGGCACCATAGGTTCCCGGTATATCAGCTTCTCTGGCTTTATCAATCCAATCCATGGCTCTGTTTACATCAACAAGTACTGGGTTATTTTGTAGTTCTAGTTTTTGCTTTATCTCTTCATTCCACCAAGTTTGGTATTGGACTGTATATTGACACTGGCGGTAGGGGAAAGATATGTCTTCAAGGTCGTCTGAGTGATGATAAAAGACACCAGTGATCGCACCTAAGGTTACGTAACTAAATAGCCCTTGATCGCGGTTTTCTGGCTTTATCAAAGGCGAAGTTAAGCTTTGCAAAAGTGCAGTATAGCCTTCTGCTTTAAGACCTCGCTCTGACACCAATCGCGAAGTGATTTTGTGAGGTGCTGGGGCGTCATAATCTGGAGGGAAAGGAGAACCGCTTTGACACAAAGAATCGCGCCCCCATGTGCTCATCAGAGAGTGATCGTATTTCTTCCCGTCAAAATCAGTACCATGTGCTTCATAGACTTGAACTAAATCAGGGGAGCAGGCGCTAAATTGAACGGCTATAAATTGGTCAAGATCTTGCACTGTTCCTTCCCAGTAACCGTACATAGTGCAGTGATGGCTGATGGTTTCGAGATCACAGTGGTTAGATGATTCAGGCAGAGCATCAATTTGCAAGTTGGTGCCAAGAAGTTTAGGCGTATCGAGGCTTTTTATAGCCTGCTCCCAATTTTTTAGCACATCTATGGTAGGGTGCGTTGGTATTGGCTGAAGCATACCGTTGATTTTTGGATAGAGGTTCCACTGAAGCTCGAAGCGGTGGATCTCTTTGGGTAAAGGGAATGTTTTTACGCGTAGCTCGGTAACAATGCCATAACTCATGCCTCCGCCGCCTCTTAGTGCCCAAAATAGGTGAGGGTTGGACTCTGCTGAGACTTCTGTGATCGTACCATCACCCAATACCACGGTTGCACTCACTAGGTGCTCACAACACATGCCGTATTTTCGCGTCCAAGGGCCCCATCCTCCGCCTTGAATATAGCCAGTCAACCCAACTGTGGCACAGGTTCCATGTGCAATCATTCGATCATGCTCTGCAAGTTTTGGTGTCAGTTGATAGAAGCGATAGCCTGCACCAATGGTGGCAATATTGTCACACAGTTGGAAGGTCTTAATTCTGCCACGTCAATCAAAATGACGTTGTCACCACTGCATTCACCTGCGTGATCATGCCCTCCTGAGCGAACACGAATCGGGAGACTGAATCGAGTTGCTGTTAGATAGGCTTGTTGAACTTCTTGCGTACTTTCGCACATGACAATGACAAAGGGTTGGTGTTGATAGCGAGTATTGAAGATGAGTGACTCGACTTGATATTGGTTCAAACCGGGAACCGGTGAAACCGTGTTTTCAAGAGGTGTCAGTAATCGCTCTTTAGGAAAACCGCATTTATCCATTTTCTGAATAAACAGTTTGGCATTATTGATTAAGATTGAGTACGCGTTAAGTACAGCGAGGCGTTGTATTTGAGGGTTAGGGTGCTGTTCTACCACTTGGTTTTCTTTCGTTCCCTGCATCCATTCTTGTTCCATTATTTTTTCCATTTGGCTTATGTATTGAATAGTTGTTTTAATATTAACCCGCATGCATATTTTCGCCATATCAGTTTGGTATCAGTTGTTCTGTACAAATCGCCAAAAGCATCAGCGAGAGAGCAATAATATCTGGTTGATGAAAAGAACGAGCGGCATCTGCGTGACCGTAGATAATTTATGTAGTCAAGTAGATCTGAGCCTAAAGTGATACTGAACTTGAATGACGTGTTATCTACATTGAATGGGTCACTAACGACAATAAATTCAGTTGGAGAACACAATGAAAATGGAATCAAAAGAATCACAAGCAATTTTTACTGCTCATTATCAAATTGGCAACGGCTTACCTGGAGGAGTGAACTTCGATGTTAATCTACTCGTGGCCAGCGAAGACAAATCAATAGTGGGTAAAGGACATATCTTTCAGGCCATTAACCCACCGTTAAATGTGGTGTCTGATCTCAATGGCAGTTTCAACTATCAATGCACGATGCGTGATTGTCATATCATGGTGACGTTGCAGGGCTACCAGCCTTACCTAGGTATTGCTCCTCTAGGAGCAGATCTTCACAACGTAACGCTCAACATCCTACTTAATGATGATTGGAAGTCAGGCGTGGCATTTTATCGATATAAAAATAGTTCAGGTAAATGGATTGAAGTAGCAAATCAACGCGTTACTCTACTTTTACCTGAGCATGTTCCTAGCATCGAAAACTTTAAGGTGGAGCAAAGTGATCTTGCTCCAGCATAAATCTAATCAGCGATGACACTGTGCCAAAACACAGATATTCGATGGTTTCGAATATCTGTGTTTGACGAGGTAAATCGAGCAAACAAGATGATTTGACGGTGCAATTAGTCGACTTTCTTCGTTTATTGAATATTTCATGGTTGAGTAGATGTGAAGAGCCAATGGTCGAGCTCATCAACACTTATTTGAGCCTGGTTCAGTTGATGCTTACGCGCGGCCTGATTGAAGTTTAACAACTCAGAGACGGAGCTGGACTGGTCGAGTAAGGCAAGCATCAGATTCGCTTGTTCAATATAAAAATCACCCCATGGATGCGGATCTTCTCGGGTGAAGTTAGCAAGCTTATCGCGATATTTTCGAAGTAGCGTAGGCTGCTTATACTGCCACGCTACTTGGATTCCTTGTTGGTAAAAGCGTAAATAGTTATGACCAACACAGGTAGATTCTAGCCAAGCCTCACCAGTGCGCAAAGCGGAGAGGGCCGTTGATTCATCGCCACAAATAAGTGCCTTGGTAGATACGAGCCAAGGACCAATAAAATTGTGTAGCTTATTGATATGAACAAGCTCTAGAGCCGTGTCGATGTCCGAAAGGGCTTTCTCCTCTTTTCCCTGATACCAGTGCAATCTTGCACTGGACTCCAAAAGAAAAGCGACAAATCGATGAGCATTAAGCTGTTTTGAAATTTGTAGAGCGGTCGATATTTCGTTTTCAGCTTGCACCAAGACATTACGGTCGAGAAAGATCCATGCTGCCGTAAGTCTGGAAACAATTTCTGCTCGGCGGTTTGCCGTGAGATAGGCAAGATTCGAGGCATGCTGAGCCTGTTTTAGTGCTTCGTCAGATTGCAGTTGATAGATCATCACTGTTGCCAGCATGTAGCGATTGGCAGTTTCAATCGAAAGCAACTGATGCTCTTCACACAGCTGCAAACACTCGGTTAAGTGCTCGTATGAGCGGGCCATTTTTCCTTGTGCGTAGGCACAATCACCGAGGCCGCCAAGCGATTTCGCTTTCGCGCGAAAACAGTTTGCTCGTTGACTGTAATCTAATGCAAGTAAATGTTCTTTCTCACATTCGTCTAGCTGCCCAGTAGGGAACAGCATATTACCTCTCATCGAATGAATTTCACACAAAGATTTATTTAACGTCAGCTTTTCACACAGGGCTTGGGCTTGGTCTAAAATCGACATCGCTTGTACAAAGTTGTCGGTTAAGCGATAGGGGTTAATGAGGTCTAAATAGTATTGAACACGTTCAGGAGCATTTTCTGTGTGATGAACCGCTTGCTCAAGAACCTCAATACTCTCTTTGATGCGTCCCATCGAATACAGGCAGTTTCCTTTCATATTTAGTGCATACGCCATCTGTTCTTTAGGTGACTCTTTAATAGCGTACTCAATAAGTGTCAGTGCTTTTTCAAACTGATAATTACTCAGGTAATGTTTGGCGGTCTGTTCAAGAACAGTAAATACACCTTTGCCCTTGGCATGATTGATATGGACGGCATATAAGAATCGATCTCGGTTCTCATACCATTTTGCGCAGGCCATGTGTATTTTTGAACACTGTGACTTGTCTATTTGACGGAAAACAGCATTGCAAATCAAATCATGATGGAAAAGGTATTGATCGCCATTGAGTTTTACTAAGCCAGCGTCGACTAACTTATCTGGTACGTAGCCGGGAATTCGAGTGATTTCACGCAGTTGCTCCAGTTGAAAGCACTGCCCCAACACAGAGGCAGTACAGAGTGCTTGGCGATCTTGGGCTGGAAGTTGAGCTAATTGTATCGAAACTAAATGTTCCAATGACTCCGGAACGTCTTTATCAAACTGAGAGCAAAGCAGTGTTTGGCGCAAGTATAGAGGATGGCCTTTCGCAAGCTTTATACAGTCATTGATATGTTTATTCTGTTGGCATGTGATTGAGCAAGCTAACTCGTAAGACTCTTCAGATGATAACTCCTTAAGTTCGATTAGATTCACGTTGGCAAACCAAGATTGTTTGGAACTAAGTCGTTTTTGCTGCCTAAACGTCAGAAAGAGTAAAATATTGGTTTTTGTGATATGAGGTAGCAGTGTCTCAAGAAATGCCAACATTACTTCGTCGGCCCAATGGACATCTTCAACAATAATCAAATGCGGTTTGCTGGTCTGCCGTTGTTGAATTAAGAAAGGGATAGATTGCTCTATCGTTTGTTTCAGCGTTTGGAACTCCATTAAGTTCAGCAACTGCTTTTCTGATTCGTTGAGTGCTACCCCCATTAACCAATAAAGGCAGAGGTGGAAAGAAGAGGGAATTGATGACTCGACAGTTTGCTGACGAATAGAATCATCGGTATCTTCACGAGTAAATGAACAAATTGCCCGAGTGAATATATTTTGAGGGGACAAGAGATCAGCACTACCATGATTCAGGATTTGAATCTCTGTGGTTAAACACGAAGATCGATTCAAAGACGCAATGACCTGGTTGAGTAGGCTGGTCTTTCCTATCCCTGCGGTACCAGTAATACAATACGTTTGGCCTGCTTCTTGTTTTTGCCATCGCTTGATTCCGCTATTCAATGTTTCTAGTTCAAGTTTACGCCCTACAAAACAGTCAGTATGGCTTTGGTGTAAGGATACAAGATGCCAGTTGTTGAAGTCTGGCTCTCCTGTTAGAAACGGTTTTATTGGTCTGGCACAATTGGACGAGATAAAGCAAGGGCAAGCAGCTATTTCTCCCCAAGGGATTTTAACTAGGATTTCATTGATTGGGGTTATCGCATTCGGATGTTCCGATAGCTCAGTGACTCGATGCTTGTATTTCACATTGATAAAAGACCGAATCGAAGCCGAAAGAGCAACCTGTAATTGAAGGGCTAGTTGTCGAATTCGTTCAAAAACATATTCGTCCGATTCCTGTATAGACCAAGTAAGAACAAACGTCCGGTTTTTTATTATGGGTGTAGTGTTTTGGCTGAAAAGTAATGTTTGCAGAGTCTTTACGGTCAAATCACACTTTGCTTCGATTGCAAAAATAAAAAAATATGGTGGTGATGAAGACACATTTGTAAGTAATGGTTCTGAGGCGCGATCTATTAAGAGGTCCTCTACGGGGACAGAAAAGTATTCCGCGAGATTGGATGCGGTACGATACAGCACATTCGCCCCAGACTCTGCTCGCTTTATGGAAGCAATAGATACGACTAAACCCTGTTGAAAGCATTCTTCCGCCAGTCTTTCTTGGCTCAGTCCTAATTTCTTTCTCAGTTCTTTGAGTCGTAATACGTTGAGTGGAATTCTTCCATCCCTATTTGCCATATTTCACTCCGTTGTAACGTATAGCTTTTCCCAGTAAACCTGAATCGATTGGATATGTTGAGTGAATAAGTTTATCTTATTTCACCACATATAATACTAGTAGTTAAAATGTTACATACGAAAATGAAATGGGCATTTTAATCTTCAAACTACCTTAATTCATTGTTGTATTAGTGGTGTTTTTGTTATTAATAATTTTGATAATTATTGTTGTGAATTCATGTTTTTCTTAATAAGTTTTTTGAAATATCTTTAAATGTATATCTTTTAAAAGATTGCACACCTTCAACTTATATTGGACTGCATTAAACTTTAACCATTAAACTCTTTAATTTTAGAGATATAAATTGATAATCTTATTTTTAGTGTTTTTTTTATTCCTATTCTGGCGAGTTAAGTTTTTCTAGTCTATAAATTAAACATCGGTACTTTCTAAATAACTGCCGATAAAAATAATTTTAATTTCAATATTATAAATAGTTGGCTTTATACAATGGATATTGGCTTTTTCTGCCTGTTAAAAGGATTTCATATTACACCACACTTGAATGCCGCGCTTACCTCTATCAAGGAGACTGCGTGGCTGCCACATGTCAAACGATCTTGTTATCGAGGGGATTGGCAAGCGCTTGCTTTAGAAGAATCCTATCGAAAGGCCTATTACCCTAACTATTTACTACTCTCTGAATTTCCAGAATTGGAACTGTTTTTATCTCAATTTTTCTGCCCAATTTTGTCAGTACGGTTTATGAAATTAGATCCGTGAGCTCAGATATTATAACGCCGAGCTTATGGCGTATGTTTTTCTCAAGTACAGGCTTGTTTACATCATTAACAACTGCTACAGCGGCAATTGAGGTTCATGAATTATGCAAAAGGGCTCACCTATAGAATTCTACCAGCAACGTCCTCAATCTCGTGAGACGGTCGGTGTTGAAGAAGTGCAGCAACAAACTCAACAGTTTGGTTTTGCTGAACCCGAAATGGATGAGCTGCTTAAGTACTCATTACGGACTCAACTTGAGGCTATGCTCCAAAACCAACTCAGCACGGCTGAACGCCAACGGCAACTGAAAGAGAGTTTCGCTGCGGCAGTTGAGCTCGTATTGAAGGAGACAAAAGTTGAGCACCAAACACTGGTGCAAGCCTTTCAGACCATGTATGGCAACGCTTGCCAATCTCTTTCTCTGGCTAAACTCACTCAAGAGGAACTGACCCGACAGTACATTTCCACGTCTGGGCTGGTGATGTCTCCACTTAACTGTAAACACACCATCAAAGATGTGTACCGAATTAAAGGCTTTGCGTGTGGTACAAACAAAGCTATCCAACAAATGCTTGCCAACAAGCCACAGGTTAAAGTGCTTTATCCAGCTTGCGGCCCCTTTGCACCATTGCTGCTGCCTTTACTTGCTCACTACAAACAAAGTGATCGGATTAGCGCAGAGCAGCTTCAGGTGACACTAGTAGATATTCACCCCGGAGCGATTAAAGCACTCAATCAATTGATCGCTGATCTCGATATCGCAGACTACATTGAAGCCTTAGTGGAAGAAGATGCTACCCAATTTTCGTCAACTCAAACGTTTGATCTCCTGATACTTGAAGCGATGCAGCATGGCTTTAGTCGGGAAGGGTTCCTAAGCATCGCGAAACATTTGGTTCAATATTTACATATTCAAGGCGAAATGATCCCCAAGCAGGTATCTGTGCGCGCCATGATGGTCATCGGGGAGACGGAATTTAATCGACAATGGGAAAAAGCAGAGTATGCACATTCCAACCATTGCCAACCGGAAGCGATAGATGATCGAATTGATCTGGGAGAAATTCTTAACGTCAATAAAGCCATGTTGCTCAAAAGCGAGATTTTTGAGCTAGATGGTGGAATAAAAATGCTGCAAGGCAACACCGTTGAGCTGCCGAAAGATGTGCCAGATATGGCAAAACGTATCCTGGCCATTTACAGCCATATCGATACTTACGGAGATGCCATGGTCGGACAATACGACTCCGGCATTACCCATCCTAAACCCGACATGACTTTTTATGTGGATGCCAAGCCCAAAGCTGTTGAACACCATTACTTCGAAGCGAGGGGAGGGGATAAGGTCAGTTTCTATTATCAGTTAACCGGATTGCCAGGTTTTGTCGCCACCCATGGATGATTTCTATATGCAGCAAAAATACGTCGTTTTTACAGGAAGTTGTTACGCCTTGCCCATCATTCAGTTGTTGGCACAACAGCATAAATTGGCGGGCGTGGTAGTACCGGAAGGAGAACTAAATCCTGACTTACAGCAGCTACAGAGCTATCTGAGCGCTCAATCGATTCATATTGCTCAGTATACCGCCAATGACAGCAGTGCTTTGATGGCGCAACTCGATGCTTGGCGAGTCACGGATGGCGTCATCTATTTGTTCAGGCACATAGTTCATTCCTCGCTGTGTCAGTTTTTCAACGGAAACTTGTACAACATTCATCCGGGAAAGCTGCCCGAGTATCGAGGCCCGATGCCTCTCTATTGGCAATTAAGAGACGGTTTAGACACCTTTAGCCTCACCCTGCATCGTCTTGAGGCATCGGCTGATTCTGGTGCTATAGGAATGGAGTTAGAGGTACCATTTCACCCGTTTGAGACCTTAACCAGTGCTCAGCAAAAAGCGTCACAAATGACGGCTAAGCTGATGTATGACTTCCTCATCGCGCAACAAAAGCAAGGGCTGGTTTGGCATAAGCAAGTATCAAACCCCAACGAAGTGGCACGAGCAGTAAACCAACATGATCTGCACATTCGTTGGAACGTGCAAACGAGTCGCGAAATCGTCAACTTAGTGCGAGCAGGCAATCATGACTTCGGAGGTGCGATGTTGAGCTTGCCAAATGGTGTCGCCAATGTTTTGCAAGCAAGCGCAATGGAGACTTCTTTAGCCGGTGTTGAGGCGGGGAGCATTCTCGAGATCAGCCCACAACATGGGTTACAAGTGAAAACGTTAGATAGCGCAATATCAATAGATGTTATTGCTACACAGCAAGGCGTGTTTTCGGGTTATCGCTACGCGCAAATGGCCGGGCTGGACGCTGGGATGTCATTGCTTCAGCACGCTTCAGCCTGCGAGTAAAGAAATATCTCAATACGGCTCTTTGCGGCATTAATGAAGCCCGCAACGGTATTTAGTAATGCGAGATTGGAAAGTTTTACCCAACCACACCAATTACGTTATGGGTTGGTTTTAACTTAAGTGTATACGTTAACAGGAAGAACAGTATGGCTACAGAACCGTATCTTGGGACACTAACCGCATTTGGCGGCAATTTTGCAATTAGAAATTGGGCAATGTGCTCGGGGCAAATGCAGGCAATTGAAGATAATCCAGCACTCTTCTCTCTAGTTAGCACTCTATACGGAGGTGACGCCCGAACTACCTTTGGTTTACCTGATTTGCGTGGCCGCAGTCCAGTTGGTGTAGGCACACGACCTGGGGGGATGGATTATCATCAGGGAGAAAGATTGGGTACTGAACTGGTAACTATTGATATAACCCAAATGCCAGCACACTTACATACGGCAATTTTTACCCCTCTTGGCACTTCTGCACCTGTAACAGGCAGGATGCAGGTTGCTACCAATGCTGCAAATACGCAGGTACCCGAAAGTAATTCGTATATAGCGCAAAACTCTACCCCCGGGTTCTATAAACCGACGTTTCAGCAACCAGATTTGACTGAGATCGAAGGCTTAAGTGTGTCTGGTGGTGGCTCGGAAGGAGGTACTGTAACTGTGACTGAAACAGGCGGTTCAGAGCCACTTAATATTTTGAGCCCGGTATTGCCGATTAATTGGTTAATTGCCACTGCGGGAGTATACCCACCGCGTAGCTAATCAACCAAGAAAGAATTGGCTGAAACTTTCGCTAATCCTTTCCTATAAAAAAATTAAATATTTAAGTTGATTATGATAACCCGGCTATGTTGATAAGGCCGTCATCTTCAGGAGAGGAAAATGAGATTACGTCGTCAGGTAGCGATCGCAATTACAACAGCATGGGTGTCCTCAGCGTTTTTTTCCGGTGAAGCCTGGGCCGCACAGCAAACGATTAACTACTCTAATGGTTCAGGTTCCAATTTTAGTGAGGTGGAGACAGGCGTCACTGGGGGTATGCCCTCGGTCACTCTTACCAATACAGGTGCTGTGTCTATGGTATTAGATGCTGGCAATAGCACTGATAGCACTCCGTTTACTGGCCTAAATGACCTCGGGTTTGTAGCTGGTGTTTTTTTCTCAAATACCATGATTAATGAGTTCAACAATCGTGGCTTCCGCTTTTTTGAGAGATCAAGTACTAACTTCAGTTTCGACGAAATTACCTTTATGCAGGGGTCGGCCCGAGACTCAGATAAAACGTATCAACTTGTGTTAACTGGCTTCTCTAATAATACTCAAACAGTGACCGAAACTGTCACCTTGCCAAAAGGTGGTGAAGCAAACTCAGGGTTACAGGATTTGTTTACCCTGACCCGTGGTACAGACTTTACTGATCCGGCATGGCAGGACGTTGATACAGTGACTATGGCGTTTACCCGAAGTCCAGGTGCTGACTCTCGTTATCTTATCAGAAGTATCAAGATTGATGACGCTGCGGTTTCAGACTCAACCGCGCCTACTTTTGTCAGTGCGAGCTCAACCCCCACTGATGATGCAACCAATGTTTCTGTTAGCAACAACATCGAGATTGCCTTTGATGAGAATATTGAGCTGAAGAGCGGCAATATTACCATTCGTAATGTTACAGACAGTCGCGATTTTGAAGTATTTAATGTTGCCACCGAAAGCGATGGCACAACAACTTCACCAGGCGCTGGCCGCATCAGTGTTACCAACGATAAAGTTTATTTAAACCCAACCAGTGATCTGATAGGAAACCGGACTTACGCCATTCATATTGAATCCAGTGCCGTGGCTGACACCGCAAATAATAGCTTTGCTGGGATCAGCGATGATGCCACATTTAACTTTACTACAGTCGATACCACGCCAAATACGCCATCTACACCCGATTTAGATGCTAGTTCGGATACCGGATCATTAAATACTGATAATATTACCAGTGACGCTACTCCAACGTTTAGTGGGATTTCTGAGAGTGGATCGATCGTTACTTTATACAGTGATCAAGTCGGTGGAGGTGCAACGGTTATTGGCACAGGCACTGCTACTGGAGGAAACTGGAAGATAACAACCAATGAGTTGGCGTCTGGTATTACACATGCAATAAGTGCTAAAGCGTCTGATAGCGATGATAATGTTAGCTCGGCATCCAACGCGTTAAGTGTCACCATTGATACAGTAGCACCATCCGTAGTGAGCATTACCACGCCGATTGAGGCTGATAGTATCGTCAACGCTGCAGAAGACAACGATGTGCTGATCGCTGGCTCCGGCGCGGAAGCAGGTAACAGTGTGACCGTGACTATCACAGACAATAACAGCTCTGTCAGTCGTACGGTGACGGCCGACAACTCAGGCAACTGGACGTTGAGCGGCAGCGAGCTGGATATCAGTGGCCTGAACAATGGTACCCTGACTGTGTCTGCAACCCAAGCTGATATAGCAGGTAATATCTCCACCGCAGCCACACAGAGCATTACCCTGGACAATGCTGGCCCATCAGCAGTGACCATCACCACGCCGATTGAAACCGATGGTATTGTCAATGCAGTGGAAGATAACGATGTGTTGATCGCTGGCTCCGGCGCGGAAGCAGGCAACAGCGTGACCGTGACCATCACGGACAATAACAGCTTTGTCAGTCGTATGGTGACGGCCGACAACTCAGGCAACTGGACGTTGAGCGGCAGCGAGCTTGATGTCAGTGGCCTGAACAATGGCACCCTGACGGTGTCTGCAACCCAAGCAGATATAGCAGGTAATACTTCCACCGCCGCCACCCAGAGCATTACCCTGGATAACGCCGCACCATCAGCTGTGACCATCACCACGCCGATTGAAACTGATGGCATCGTCAATGCGGCAGAAGACAACGACGTGCTGATTGCTGGCTCCGGCGCGGAAGCAGGCAATAGCGTGACCGTGACCATCACGGACTACAGCAATTATGCCAGTCGTACGGTGACGGCCGACAACTCAGGCAACTGGACGTTGAGCGGCAGTGAGCTTGATGTAAGTGCGTTTAACAACGGCACCCTGACGGTCGCGGCTAGCCAGAGCGATACTGCAGGCAACACCTCCAGTGCAGCTAGCAAAACATTTACGTTAGATAACGTGCAGCCAACTGTTTCTTTGAGCAGCTCAGACCTCGATTTGATCTCTGGCGAAACGGCGAGTATCACGTTCACCTTAAGTGAGTCATCAAGTGACTTTGCTGAGTCAGATGTCACCGTTACTGGCGGCAGTTTGTCCAACTTTGCGGGCAGTGGCGCCAGTTACACGGCTACCTTTACACCTGCAGAAGAAAGCACTGAGGATGCAACTATTGATGTTGCAGCAGAGCAATTTAGCGACGCTGCAGGCAACCTCAATACTGCAGCGACTCAGTTGTTGATTTCAGTGGATACGGGGATCCCGACTGGACATAGCATCAGCATTGATCAGGAGAGCATTAACAAAACCAACGAACAAGCGATGAGCTTTACCTTCGCAGCAGCTGAAGTGAACGCAATGTTCACTTATCGCGTGACCGACGGTACCACGACCATTGACGGCGCTAGTCAAACAATCTCCTCGGAGACCATGCAAGTAACGGGCATTGACGTCACTGGTTTGCAAGAGGGGACGTTGACAGTAAGCGTGGTGGTAACCGATGCCGCAGGCAACGCATCTGATGCAGTGACGGATACGGTGACTAAACGCTATGATGTCGCGCCAACGGCAGTTGATGATAGCTTCTCGACTGAGGAAGATACGGCGAAACAATTTGATCTGTTAGCCAACGATTCCGATATTAATGATGACATGGTCGCTTCTTCTGCAACGATTAAAACGCAACCAATTAAAGGTCAGGTGTCGATCAGCAACGGCGTTGTTACCTATACGCCAAATAGTAATGAGACAGGCACGGATAGCTTTACCTATACCGTGAAAGATGCCCTGTTACAGGAGTCACAAGACGCGACAGTAACCGTAACTATCAAGGCTATAAATGATGCGCCAGTCGCGAAAGCGCTGACCATTAACACTGACGAAGATACCGCAAGCGCAGCAGTCACCGCGCGCAGTCAAGCGAAGGATGTTGAAGATGGCATCCCAACGGGTGATTTAGCGTTAGTTAGTTTGCCTCAAAAAGGACAAGTCGCCATTGATCAAGCTGTAGGCACTTTTGTATATACGCCGAATGCGAATGAAAATGGTAGCGACAGTTTTACTTACACGATCGCAGATAGTGAAGGCGGCGTTTCTCTTGCGGCCACGGTCAACGTCAATATCGGTTCCGTCAATGACTCACCAGTGGCGGAGGCAGACAGTTTTACCTTTGATGAAGATGTCATATCGACACTCGATGTTTTAAGTAACGACAGTGATATCGAAGATGGGTCATTCACCGCGAGTAGTATTACCCTACAAGATCTTGGTCAAGGAGAGGGGGGATACAGTTTTGCCACGGTCAGGGTCAATACCGATGGGACCTTAAAGATTGTGCCAACAGCGAACGTTAATGGTCAACATAGCTTTACCTACACGTTAACCGATAGTGGTCAAGCAGTCTCCGTGCCAGCAACCGTCACGCTCAATATTACGCCAGTGAATGATGCCCCCGTTGCTGTTGATAACAGTGCACAACTACTAGAGGGAGGCTCCTTCGAGGTCAACGTATTAGGCAATGATAGTGATGCCGATGTTGGAGACAGTTTTGAACTCACTAGTGTCACTGTCGTCGATACGCCAGCATATGGCAGTGTGAACGTGACGGCGTCAGGAGCGATTGTTTACAGCCCCAATGAGAACTACTTCGGTGAAGACAGCTTCACCTATACGGTGGCAGACTTAGCAGGTGCTGTATCTAACGTCGCAACAGTGACCATGACGGTAACACCAGTCAACGACGCACCAATGGCGCAAGCACAGTCACAAACGCTTGATGAAGACAAGAGTTTGGTGATCACGCTGGTTGGTTCAGATATTGATAACGATGATGACACTCTGCAGTATTTTATCACTGAGCAAGTCAGTCATGGCGTGCTAGAGCAGTTGACCAATAATAGTTGGCGCTATACACCAGAAGCGAACTTCAATGGCTCCGACTTCTTCTTGTTCAAGGTCAACGATGGTGATCTCGACTCGACAGAGGTTCGTGTCGATTTGACGGTTAATCCAGTCAACGATACACCAACCGCGACCGATATCAGTGTTACGGGAGAGGAAGAGATACCGCTGACCATTACTTTAAATGGTAACGATGCAGAAGGCTCATCTTTGAGCTATCAAATTGTAACATCACCAGTCAACGGTAATGTTACCGTCACAGGCAATCACGCGGTTTATACGGGTAACAGTAACTTCTTTGGTCAGGACAGTTTCACTTACAGCGTAAGTGACGGAGAACTTACCTCTGGAGTGGCGTTAGTGACCATCACGGTGAATAATGTTAATGACTCGCCAGTGATTACGGGTACCCCATCGACGCAAGTGGATGAAGATAGTGTGTATCAGTTTGTGCCCGCCGCATTGGACGATGACCCAGCGGATACTCTGACCTACTTGATAGCTAACAAGCCACCTTGGGCTAAATTTGACAAGACAACAGGAGCACTTTCTGGCACGCCAAGTAACAGTTATGTGGGGACTTATTCAGATATCGTGATTAGCGTATCCGATGGCAAAATTTCTTCCTCATTGTCAGCGTTTTCGATTACTGTGAATAACGTGAATGATGCCCCCGTTATATCTGGCTCACCAGCAACACAAGTGAATGAAGACAGCACCTATCTGTTCACGCCACAAGTGTCAGATGTTGACAGCCAAGCCTTCACCTTCAGTATCGTGAACAAGCCATCTTGGGCTAGCTTTGATGCATCAACAGGCACGCTTAGTGGTACACCAGATAATGGTGATGTTGGCAAATATCAGGGCATTGTTATCTCGGTTTCTGATGGTCTCACGACCACAATGCTCAATAGATTCAGTATTGTTGTTAACAATATCAATGACGCTCCAGTGATCAGTGGCACTCCTGCTCTTACTGTCAACGAAGGCAGTACGTATCGCTTTGCGCTGCAGGCATCGGATGTTGATAGTAGTAGCTTGAGCTTTTCAATCCGCAATAAACCATCATGGGCAACCTTTGATAGAGCTACTGGGTTGCTAAGTGGTACGCCGGAAAATGAGCATGTTGGCAGCACCAATAATATTGTTATTAGTGTCTCTGACGGTGAGTTAAGCGCGTCTCTAGCAGCGTTTAGCATCACGGTAATCAACGTCAATGATGAACCAATGGCAGTTAATGATACCTATGTCTTTACCGAGAGTAACGATGGTAGCTACTTATTGGATGTACTCAGCAACGACAGCGATATTGATCTAGACACATTACAACTGGAATGGGTTAAACCTACATCTGGAACGGCAACGATTGTGGGCAGTCAAATCCAATTGGCAACGACCTCAATTGGTACAGTGACAGTGCAATACAGTGTGAAAGATGGTAATGGTGGAAAGGCCACCGCGAAAGCAATCGTGACAATTAAAAGTGCGAAATTGGACGTACCAACAATAACCGCACCTTCAGATATCGAAGTGAACGCAAGTTCGCTCTTTACTAAAGTTGCATTAGGCTCTGCCGTGGCCCGAGATAGTACAGGCAAGCTATTACCTGTTTCATTGGTCGACAGCACGACCTTCTTCCGACCTGGAACTAATACGGTCTATTGGCGTACTCAAGACTCTGATGGAAACGTCGCTGAGGCTAGTCAAACGGTAACAGTGTATCCACTGATAAGTATCTCCAAAGATGCGCAAACCACGGAAGGCACCAACCATAGCGTAACGATACACCTTAACGGCCCTTCGCCGAGTTACCCAGTAGTCGTACCTTACACGGTTTCAGGAAGCACAGACAGTGATGACCACACACTCACCTCTGGCGAAGTGGTGATAACTAGTGGTACCGAAGGCAAACTTTCGTTCGAACTACTTAATGATGGACAAAGTGAAGGCGTTGAAACCTTAGTGATTGATTTGGACAGTACCCTTAATCTAGGTAGTAAGCGTCGTTACACCTTGACAATCTTTGAAGAGAATGTGGCTCCGAAGGTCTCGGTAAGTGTATCTCAGGCGGGGGAGCAGCGGAGCCAAATTGAAAATGGTGTTGAACCGGTCACAATCACAAGCAGTGTTAATGATGCCAATATGTCCGATATACACAGTTTCAGATGGACTAGTGATAGCGATGTACTTAACCAAGCGATTGCGGGGCAGATGTACAGCGAAACATTGACTTTCTCTCCGCAATTACTGAGTTCAGCAATTTACAATTTGCAATTGACAGTTACTGACAATGGCACTCCACCATTATCAGTGACACGGAATGTCTATTTAGAAGTGGTACAAACATTGGCGGAGCTCGGAAGTGAAGATAGTGATGGCGACTTAATCCCGGATGATCAAGAAGGTCATAATGATAGTGATGGTGATGGCATTCCTGACTATCTTGATGCAATTTCTGACTGTAACGTAATTCAACAGGTTGTGTCAGAAAAAGATCGCTTCCTCATTGAGGGACAGCCAGGTGTCTGTTTACGCAAAGGAATAACCATTCTGACTAACACAACAGGAGGAGCTTTATTGCTAGATGAGGAGCTTCCTAAAGATATCAACATGAAGAGCATAGGTGGAATCTTTGATTTTGTAGTAACTAATTTGCCGCTGCCCGGTCAAAGCTATCAATTAGTTTTGCCTCAGCGTTTACCTGTTCCAGCAAATGCAGTGTACCGAAAGTATAACGCTGAACAGGGGTGGATAGACTTTATTGAGGATGCTCAAAACACAGTTTCTTCTAGTGCTGGCGAGGCTGGTTATTGTCCGCCACCAGGGCACAGTTCATGGTCACAGGGTCTGACTGAAGGTGACTGGTGTGTACAACTTACCATTGAAGACGGTGGTCCGAACGATGATGACGGATTGGCTAATGGCAGTGTCGTTGACCCTGGCGTCGTTGCCGCTCGTGTAAACAATAATGCACTCCCTCAAGCGATTGACGACAATGCGTTTGTTAGTCTCAATGGTACGGTGACGCTCGATGTATTGAGCAATGATACCGATGCTGATGGTGATGGGCTGAAGGTAAGTCGCGCTTCTGTAGATATTGGTAGTGTTAGTGTGGTTGATAACAAACTAAGTTATGTCACTCAACCACAGTACTACGGGGAGGCTTTGATCACTTATAGCGTAACGGATGGTAATGGTGGAACGGGATCGGCGAAGGTGACGGTGAATGTGGTAAACAGTCAGAATCCGAATGCGGTGGACGATAATATTACCACCGATGATCGTACCCCTGTCACGGTTTATGTCCTTGCTAACGATACCGATCCGGATAACGACACATTGAAGTTGGTTTCAGTCCAAGCGCAGTATGGGCAGGTGGTCATGAATGCAGATCAGAGCGTGACCTATACCCCTACCTCAGGGTTTGAAGGCAATGATGTGTTGACATATATCATTCAAGATAGCCAAGGCCTGCAAGACACAGGGAAAGTTATAGTGACAGTTAAGTTGGTAAGAGATGTAAAGGTTGAAAATACTTCAGCAGGATCATTGGGTGGCATGGTGTTGATGCTTTTGATTTTGTTAGGAGCCATGAAACGTTATGGAAGAAACAGTGCTCTAGCACTAATTGCTGTGTTTAGTTTTAGTAGTCAAGCGGGTTGGTATGTTGATGTTCAAATGGGGTCAAGCCATGCAGATGAGCGTGATGCTGTTAAAGGTGATAACGTAATCTCTACTGACAACACCGGGCTCTACCGTTCTATCGGGTTTGGATATGCTTTTTCTGAGCAATGGTCAGGAACTATCCGTTATATTGATATGGGTGAAGGTAGTGCAACATTGCGTAGTGCTACTACTTCACCAGAAGACTATCACGTTAGTGTCGCATCTATAGCACCACTCCTTGTTAAGGGCATAGGCTTCGACATCGGTTATAAGTTCTGGCAATACAATTCATGGTCCGCAAAACTGAGTTTGGGGGGCTTGTTCTGGGATACCGATATTGAAAGTACGTATCAAGGCAGCAAGATAACGACGGAAGTGGATGGTTTTGATGGATATATTGGTGCAGAAGTTGGTTACAACCTCTCAGATAATTGGGAGATCGGTGTCCAAGGCGCTCGTTATTTTTTACATGAAAATGATGTTGATATAATTGCGCTACAACTTCGTTATTTTTTTGAGCCGTTATCAGTGTATTAATTTATGGTTTGGTATTTTTCGATAATTTGTATCCCAAGTGATCATGAAGCGGTATGGTAAATTACTGGAGATTAATGCGTGATACGTCGCTTTACTTTGAACCTAGTACGTTTATAGTCGAAGAAATATAGTGTTGGGGCTGAAGCAAAACAAGCGGGTTAGAGCGACACAATTCGTAGTGAACCCTTATTGAGTTGAAAAGCGTTCCAAGCTCGCAGTTGCTCTGACTCTGCTGGTGATAACACGACGATAAATTGATACCTATCAAGACGATAGTTTGATATTGCCTCTTCATAAATCTATTGCTTTTTAAGTTTATGACATTTTTTGAAGAGGCAATTTTATATCTGCTTTAGGATGAGATGCTTGCTACTATCTCGGTTTAATCTAATACTGATTGAATAATATTAAACGCTTTTTCTATTTTTGGGGTAGGGATAATACCAAATCCAAATAAGAGGGCATTAGAATGATTGTTGATAGAAAAATGTGATGATGGATAAACCGCTACATTGGATGAAGCAAGCTTATTCGCCATTTTTGTCGCGCACCCCGATACTTCAGCTGCTATATGCAATCCACCTTGACTTGGAATACGTTGTAAGCAATCTATGTTGTCAATTAATTGAGTGAGTTTATGATACCTTTCGCTATAGATTTTATTCATATTAAGTAAATGGTGAGAGAAATGACCGTCACGCATGAATTCGTCAAGTAGGATTTGAGACACTACAGATGTACTTCTTCCCAAGTGCCATAACATATTTGAAATTGGCTCCATTAAAGACTTTGGTGGAATCATATAGCCAATGCGTATGCCGGGAAATAGTATTTTAGAGAAACTGCCTACCATAATGACGCAGTCATTTTTGTCTTGTGACTTGAGAGCTTGCTTACTGGTATTTAGATAGTGATATTCCGCATCATAATCATCTTCGATAATGATTGCGTTATTAACTTCTGCCCATCTCAGCAGTTCTAACTTCCTTTCAACGGAGTAGCTAAAGCCTAAAGGGAACTGATGACTAGGCGTTGTATAAATAATTTTGGTATTAGAAGGGATTGATTCAACGACAACGCCTTGGTCGTCCATCGGCACGGTGCCTATTTGCGCGCCAAGTAATCGAGCTTGATTTCGAAAAACAGGATATCCTGGATCTTCCGTCGACACGAGATCCCCCGGAGAGAGTAATGTAAGGAGAGTCATCATTATTGCCTGCTGGCACCCTTGCGTAATGATGATGTCTTCAGGGTCACAGATTACGCCTCTCGAATGTCTTACATACTCGCAGATAGACTCTCGTAAACAAGCTAGTCCTTGCAAATCACCACCATGTGCAAACTCTGGAGTTAATGCATTGAGCCTACTCAGTCTTGAGTGTCGCCAAATATGCTTTGCTATTCTCTGATGATCAGGAACGCCTAAAGTGAAGTCATAGTCTAGGTTTTTTGGTGCGATGATCTCTGGCTTCTTCGCTGCGTTAGTGCCAAACATCCCTAGTTGGTAGTGTTTTATTGGTCTCTTATCTTGATTCACCGTTTGTTCTAGAGCATTACTTACGTACGTGCCAGACCCTGCTTTTTTTACTATCCACCCCTCGAACTGAAGTCGCTCATACACCGAAATGACAGTGTTTCTTGCTATGCCTAACTTTTTTGACAACATGCGAGTCGACGGTAATCTCTCATTTGAGCGTAATCTGCCTTCTAATATCCCTTGGTATATCTCGGAATAAAGCTGTTGGCTGGTGACTTTTCCAGTTTCGAAGTGTAGTGAAAATGGCATCGTTTTCTCTGTAGACGTTGAAAAATGGTTCTAAAGCGTTGTGAGGATGTGGATCTGTATATACCAAGTATATCTACCTAGTATACCGTTATCTTGGTATGGAGAAAGCGCATTTGCGTACACTATTTCCTCATTTTGCAAACGGATGTTACTTACATTCGTATCTAATCGGCCTACCTATCAACGGTGATCAGGTTTAAACCTGTTTATATCGCACTAAAAATTTGAAGACACAGTGTTATTCATCGGGGGTTAACGATTGGAGTTATTCAAGTCAGGATTACTTTTATATAAAAAGCTAAAAGCCTTGGAATAAACTAGAAATTAATTATAAGTGAAAATTAAAAATTGAGGGTTCAATGAAATTAAACAATGCCTTGGTGGCTATTTTATCGCTCACGTCTTTCGTCACGTTTGCGAAAACGGAGTTAACGGTTAGCAGTCAATTAAAGAGCGTAGTTGATGAATGTGCTAAAGGATTAATGAACGAATACGACATTCCGGGGTTGGCTGTTGCAGTAACGATTGATGGTAAGCGTTATTTTTACAATTACGGTTTCGCTGACGAAAGTACGGGGAGTTTAGTCACCAACGACACAATTTTTGAACTCGGCTCTATCAGTAAAACTTTTGCTGCTACTTTGACTGGGTACGCCCAAGAAAAAGGTAAGTTGAACATGGATGACAAGGTCAAAGATTATATTCCAGAATTAGAAAATAGTGTCCTGGGTAATACCAAGCTAGTTCATGTCGCAACCTACACTGCAGGTGGTCTACCATTGCAATTCCCTAGCGAAGTAACGAACGACGCTGAAATGATGCAGTACTACAAAACGTGGAAACCGGAGTACGAAGCCGGTACTAAGAGGAAGTACTCAAACCCTAGTATTGGTCTATTTGGCTACATCGGTGCCTTGAGTATGAAGTCAGACTATACGGAAATGATGGAGACCCTCATCCTACCTGAGCTCGGTATGACCAATACGTTTGTCGATGTACCAAAGGATAAGCTTAACAACTATGCTTTTGGTTATAGTTCTGAGGGAAAACCCGTTAGAGTTAATCCAGGTATTCTTGATGCACAAGCCTATGGTATTAAATCAACAAGCTTAGATATGCTTCAATATATCGAAGCAAATATGGGTCAAGCGCAACTTAATACTGATATAGAAAACGCGCTAGAGCGAGCTCATACTAAGTATTTTGATACCGACACGTTTACACAAGCCGTAGGGTGGGAAGGTTATGATTATCCCGTTTCACTTTCGCAATTATTGAAGGGTAACTCCAGCGACGTAATTCTCAACGCTAAACCGGTTCAAGCAAGTGAACCCGGTACTCTCGGTCGTGACGTTTGGTATAACAAAACGGGCTCAACAGGTGGCTTTGGGGCATATGTCGCGTATGTACCCTCTGAAAAAATAGGCATAGTGATTCTGGCGAATAAAAACTACCCTAATGCAGAAAGAGTAGAGGCTGCTTACAATATTATTAGCTCGGTGGTGAAATAAATTTTAGTGGTAATAGGCACTACGTAATTATTAGAGCTTATTTAGATACATACTATCTGCAGTGTTTTATTCGATAGTATTTATAGGAGTATTCATGAAAACTAAGCATTGGTCTAAGGTGACTTTGCTACATGAAGTTGTTACGAACCCAAATATAACGATTAAAGGTAAACATAGTTATTACAGTGATTGTTGGGACGCCGGTTTTGAGGAGTCCGTTGTAAGATATCTACAAGGCGATGAGTTCAGCCGAGATTGGGAACCAAAATGGAAGATTGATAAGTTACATATAGGTGACTTTGTCTGCATTGCAGCGGAAGTTGTGATTGTTATGGGGGGAAATAGTACACATAGAGCTGATTGGTTCTCCTTGTACCCATTTATGGACTTTATTGAAGAAGCGTACGTCGGGAAAGGAGATACTCACATTGGCGATGGTGCCTGGCTCGGTATGCGATCCATGATAATGCCGGGTGTGACTATCGGAGAAGGAGCAATCGTTGCGGCAAACAGCGTGGTGACGAAAGATGTTGAGCCTTACAGCATGGTTGCAGGCTCACCAGCTAAGCATATCAAATATCGCTTTTCTCGCGAGACGATAGACGAACTGCTCGCCCTTAGGATATATGATTGGCCTGATAAGAAAATCGACAGCCTAAAGAGATTGTTATGTTCAGACGATTTAGAAGGGCTGAAAACGGCAAGTGCTGAATACGATAGAAACCATTCAGTAGAGTGACGATGTCACTATTTTAAAAAACAGAAGAGGCTCATTATAGAGCCTCTTTTTAGTGTGATGGATATCTGCAACCACCACACTTCCTTATCAACTCATCATTCAGCAAGTCGCCAACTAGAATCGGAAACCTTTTAGTTTCATCCTTGTAGGGAAGATTGCCTCAATAGCTGGCTCTTTCAATTGTTAGCAGAGACGCTCATAACTGTTTTGTTTGAGCAATTCGGTTAAGTCGCCTTGACCATATTTTAGAGTTGCTTGGTGTTTTTGATGTTGAATGACCTGATCAAAAGTAGGTCGAGTCACTGAACGAAAAACGCCCACGGGTACGGGAAAGTCTGGATAGATCAAGTTAGCAAGCGCATAAGCATAGTATGACTCCTCGCATTGACTGGAGTGGAGCAAAAGGTTCGGGGCCTCTGATTCGACAATCTCGAAACCAAACCCTCTATTGATCAACGCTTTTGAGTGTGTTTTACCAAACAATAACGGTTCATTATCTGAGAGATAAAGTAGATGTTCGCTTCTATTAGCAGGGCCGTTGTAAGGTTCGTGCACTTTATCGTTAAAAATGACGCAGTTTTGTAGGATTTCAACCACAGCAGTGCCCGAATGCGCGGCGGCAGCCTCTAACACCATCGTCATGTGTGCAGGATCATTGTCTGATGTTCGTGCTATGAACGTAGCACCTGCGGATGCTGCCAATGCCAAAGGTTTAAGCGCTTGATCGGGAGAGCCTTCAGGACTCGACTTAGAAATGAAGCCCTGTTCGCTTGTCGGGGAAAATTGGCCTTTGGTCAGTCCATAGACAGCATTATTAAAAAGCAAAATTTTAATGTCTTGGTTGCGTCGAATCGCGTGAATAAAGTGATTTCCGCCAATACTCAGTGCGTCACCATCGCCGGTTACGACCCAAACATCTAACTCTGGATTGCTCGCTTTTACACCAGTAGCGATGGCAGGGGCACGGCCGTGAATCGTATGAAATCCATAAGTATCGAGATAATAAGGAAAACGAGATGAGCAGCCAATCCCTGAGATGAATACGGTGTTCTCTTTAGTTCGACCTAATCGTGCTAGAACGGATTGCATCGTTTTTAATACGTTAAAATCACCACAGCCTCGACACCATTTGACTTCAACATCAGATGCGAAATCTTTGCGGTTGAGTACCTTAGTCGTCATTTTTAATATCCTTCAGGTGGTGGTTAATAGACTCAATGACCTCGTGAACTTTGAATGGTAACCCCTTAACTTGGGTTACGGAGCGTGCAGAAATGGCATATTGTGAGCGAATCACTTTAACGAGTTGCTGGTTATTCAACTCAAAAACAAGCACATGCTTGAATTGGCTAATGATCTCTTCCAAATTGATTGGAAACGGGTTTAGATACTTAATATGGGCGTGGGCAACCGATGCGCCTTGCTTTCTCAGATGCTCAATTGCGGTCGACACAGAACCTTGCGTGCCTCCCCAACTTAGCACTAGCAGTGAGTCTTGAGTACTGCCTGTTAGTGTTTGTTTAGGGATGAAATGGCAGATGTTATTTATTTTTTTTGCTCTTTCATCAGTCATGCGCTGGTGGTTTTCAGGATCATGAGAAGGGTTGCCTGTAATCGCTTGCTTTTCCAACCCTCCAATGCGGTGCATTTTCTCTTTTGTTCCAGGCGTGACCCACTCTCTGCTGTAATACACGTCATCACGGGCATAGGGATAAAACGGGCTCATGTTTGCTTTTGTTGCCTCGGCAGTGAGCTTAATCTCATCAGGGGTGGGCACGAGCCAAGATTCGGAGCCGTTTGCTAAGTAGCCGTCACTCAATAAGATCACTGGCGTCATAAATGTAGTAGCAATTCGACAGGCCTCGATTGCCATGTCAAAGCAGTCTGCGGGAGAAGCAGGAGCCAACACTGGGAGTGGTGAATCCCCATTTCTACCATACAAAGACAAAAGCAAGTCTGATTGCTCTGTTTTAGTCGGTAGGCCAGTGGAGGGGCCTCCACGTTGTACGTTGATAACAACCATTGGCAACTCCGCCATTACGGCAAGGTTAATGGTCTCTGCTTTCAAACATAATCCAGGGCCAGACGTTGATGTGACTCCTAAACCGCCAGCATAAGATGCGCCTAAAGCTGAACAAGCAGCTGCAATCTCATCTTCTGCTTGGAATGTCGTGACCCCAAAGTGTTGATAGGTTGATAGCGTGTGTAGAATATCTGAGGCGGGTGTTATGGGGTACGAGCCCAAAAATAGCTGGCGTTGGAGTTTTTCTGCTGCGCATATTAACCCAAGCGATAATGCTTCGTTCCCTGAAACAGTACGATACAAGCCAGTTTTATCTGCTACGGGAGCAATCTGAAAACAGTCGCTGAATATTTCGGTTGTTTCAGCATAATTAAATCCCGACTTTATGGCTAAAGTGTTTGCCTCTCTCACTTGCGAATTGTCAGCGAATTTATTATTTAGCCATTCAATGGTCGGTTCTAGCGGACGGCTGTAAATCCATAAAACAATACCAAGCATAAAAAAGTTTTTGCTTCGCTTCACTACTTTAGGCGCTATGTTTAACTCAGAAAGAGATTGAACGGTTAAACGCGTAAAACTGTCACTAATCACTCGGTAATTTGCGAGGCTACCATCGCTCAATGGGTTAGATTCATAGCCAGCAAGCTCAAGGTTTTTTTTATTAAAACCATCGAGATCAATAAGCACCAAACCGCCTTCAACGAGTTGTGAGATTTTGGTTTTTAATGCAGCGGCATTCAGAGCGATTAAGACTGAAAAATCGTCGCCAGGAGTATAAATCTCTGTTGAGGCAAATTGCATCTGAAAAGCCGATACTCCAGATGTGGTTCCTGCTGGAGCCCGTATCTCAGCTGGATAATCAGGTAACGTCATGACATCGTTTCCTTGTTTCGACGAGTTGTCTGAAAAGCGTTCTCCAAGTAATTGGATACCATCTCCAGAATCGCCAGCAAAACAGATCACTTCGCGTTTAAGTTGAATTATTGTCATTAAAACCTCTTACCGTGTTAGAGCAAGTTCAGTATGTTTCATTGCACTTAATGAGATGCAATGGAATTAAAGGTTGGAGAAAATGCCGTAAGCCCGAGCATTCTGAGTGTAGAGTTAATGGTGTTGGCTTTATTTGTTGTCTCTGAGGTCAGTAGAAATATCCATAGCTAGGTATGCTTTTCCGAAATACTAGAAAAGTTTGCATGACACAAAAATACTTTTTCTGTCATATTAGATGTGATTATTTTTCATTAATTGTGAGCGTTATGGATAAGCTGTCATTAATAAAGTTGTTTGTATCTGTTGTGGACTTAGGGAACTTTACAGCAGTCGCGAATCAATTAGGGCAGTCGCCTTCTACTGTTAGTAAAGCGATTGCTCGCCTAGAACAGGATTTGGGTGTTCGGTTAGTTCACCGTACTACACGTCAACTCCAGCTCACTGAAGCGGGGTTTAACTACCTTGAGACGGCAAGAGAAGTGCTCAACTTGCTCAAAAGTAGTGAAGAGCAGCTTCATCAAAGTATTGCCTCTCCGTTTGGTACACTTCGTGTCAGCCTTCCTTTATCGTTTGGGCAAAACTATATAACTCCGCTGATTCCAGAGTTTTGCGAACGTTACCCTGAAGTGAAGTTGGATCTTAGCTTTTCCGATGAATACACCAGTATATTGGAGAGTGGGATGGACGTTGCTATTCGAAGCGGGAGACTAAATGACAGCAACCTGATTGCGAGGCGATTATGTCCTATTGATATGGGTATGTTTGCCAGTCCGGAGTACATAAAGAAGTTTGGTCGGCCTCAGAGTGTTGAAGCACTTAACCAGCACAAATGGATAATGTACCGCTATAAACAATCGGGGCGCTTGCTTACCTTGACGATGCCTTTAGATGGGCAATTAGTAGAATTTAGTCCTACACATCAAGTGACAGTAGACAATGGTTATGCGATGGCCTCTTTAGCGAGTTTAGGAGCAGGGATTGCTCTGATGCCCCAATATCTTGCTCGAGACTTAGTGCAGCAAGGTAAGCTGATGTTGGTTTCTGAACCTCAAAGAACCGATGGTCAAGGTGTCTATATATACTATCCAAGTCGTAAGTTTGTGCCCGCGAAAGTAAAAGTGTTTATCGACTATATTATTCATAAACTTGATGAGCAGGGAGAGGCGATCAACAACAGTTGGATGCTGAACCATTAAAGCTCTTCTTTGTTCTGAAACTGGAAAGTGGTGACAGGTCGAAATGTAATATGACCATGGCTAATTGACAAGCTTAAATACGGAATTGAAGTCGTAACGGAGTTGAGAAGTTACGCTTCACCATCAGCACCGTTGGAATCCCAGCCTCATTAAGGTAGAGAGACTCTTTTATTTTGTTATCTTGTCCTTTATAGCTTCTTTCCTTCGAGTAAAAAATCATTTGAAAAAATGAATATATCCTAAGACCATACCTGAAAGGATAAATGAGTACTGAAGAGGCCTATAATGATTTATAAAATTTCCGACTGTCACAATGAATATAAAATTGTGAGCACTACGCCTAGTTCTGTCGCTAGGCAGTTAGGTGATATAGATTTAATAGAAAAAATCGTTGTGCAGCCATTAGAAAACTTTTCTTTAAAAAGTATATGGGGTGAAGTGGATATTGAGTTTGAAGATGTTCTCAAGAAAGACTCATTACTTCCAGATATCAGTTTATGGCTACGAGTTTTCTTAGTGCTTTCCCCTAAATCTTATGCATATTTAAAAGAACCACTGAGCAAAGTAGGTGAGTTCTTATCGATTCGTTATCAAGGAGAAGAGTGGTACTTATATACACCATTGGAGTTTGGGCCAGAAGATAAAGACAAGTGTGTCCAAAAACTTGAATATGGTAGCTTAGCAGGTTTAGAGGTGTTAGTGTTTAATGGAAACGGTGTTACGGAAAAGGCCGTTTTTAAGTCAAAGATGCTAGGACCGACCTTTCTGTATTGTACGGAATCGTTTAAGAGTTTGTGCGAGAGAAATGATCTAGGTGGAGTTGTGTTCTCATCTAGTTTGACAGACCCATTTAGTTAACTAATCGGTCGGCAAGAAATTGACTTATCAAAAATGACCTCTTGTATTAACGCCAATTTTATAATGCAATTCTTCGTAATCAGCACTTTGAAGTGAACTTATTTCGAGTCAAAATAGACTTAAAGGATAACATTTACTTATTGGAAGGTAAGAGTGAAGCTTGGAAAAGATGATGACGGTTTATAAGATTAACGATAATTTACATGTGTTTCAGACGATATGCACTTGTCCCGATGAAGTCGCTACCCAGCTAGGGGATTTCAATTATTTTGAGAAGATCTTATTACAGGGTGTTGAAAATAAATCTCTGAAAGGTATTTGGAAGCCTGCGGTAGTCGAGTTTGAAGACGTGTTAACAAAAAATTCTGAATTACCTGATATTAGCTTATGGTTGCGTACATATCTTGTTTTATCTCCGAGGGCATATGAAATCTTGAATACTTATCTATCAGAGGGCGGGGAGTTTTTACCTGTTAACTATCAAGGCGAGAAATGGTATTTATATACATCGCTGACTTTTGGAAAAGAAGATAGACAAAAATGTATAGAAAAGATCTCATATGGAAGCCCGGACGGGTTAGAGGTCCTTGTGTTCATTGATGACGATGTAAAAGATAAAGTGATCTTTAAATCGAGATTAGAAGGGGCCGGCAACTTATACTGTACTGAGAAGTTCAAGGTTATATGTGAACAAAATCAGCTTAATGGGCTTGTATTCTCTTCTAATTTGACAGAATCATTTAATTAACGTCGCTATCACCAATCATTTTAACTATTAGTGCACGCTGGTGCATAATTTATGTGCTCTCTCTGGAATGCGATAGCTATAGGTGGTATTCGGAGCCATTCGCCGTTGGTTAGAGTACTTCGCACGTAGAACAGGATTATTAACCCCCATACACTTTGCAGATTTCAATAGCTGGTTTTGAAAATAAAGTGATATTTGAATTTTTGGCATAACGAGCGAGCCACTTTATTATTTAGTAAGTACTTTGCTAGTTTTATCAGTACCCCTTAGCATTTAGTTAACATATGGTTTGAAAATGTCATAGCTTTGTCGGAGGAACGATTTTGGGGCGAAAGTTTTTGATAGATGGTTTCACAACGATTATCAAGCTTTAGGTAAATTTCATAGTTTTGCGATGAGAGTGGCTCATGTGAGCCCCTGAGACTAATTGACTTAGGCACTTACCGTTATGGCAGGTTTAGACCAATCTTCGGAAGATTAGGCAAGCAATGCGTAGTATCTGGTTAACGAAAAAATACGAAAGTTGCAACAATGTACGTGTCAGTAAAGTAGGAGCGATAAAGCATCCGCGTACTGTACTCATCGTGTGTTACGTTAATTAGGAGTGTCTACCATGAAAAGCCAGAACGACAATCAAGCAAGTTACCAAGATGAACCTGATGAAGGTCGTCGCAATATGATGAAAATGACGGGTGCCAGCGTGGTTGCTATGGGAGTCGGATCGCTCTCAACGAGTTCCGTTCAAGCTGAGACGCAAATAAATCTTGGTGACACCTGGGATAAAACATTTACGAAAAGTAACCAAGTTCAACATCGCAAAGTGAGTTTTAAAAACCGTTATGGCATCACGTTGGCAGCGGATCTTTATCAACCTAAAAATAAAAGTGGCAAGCTTGCGGCTATCGTCATTAGTGGTCCATTTGGCGCTGTGAAAGAGCAGTCTTCAGGGTTATATGCTCAAACATTAGCCGAGCGAGGCTTCATTACTTTAGCGTTTGATCCGTCGTATACCGGAGAGAGTGGTGGTGAACCAAGAAACGTTGCATCACCTGATATCAATACAGAGGACTTTAGCGCAGCTGTGGACTTTATTGGCCTACAGAAAGACGTTGATCGTCAGAAAATTGGTGTGATAGGCATATGTGGTTGGGGCGGCATGGCGTTAAACGCAGTTGCTACAGATAAACGCGTCAAAGCAGTCGCAACCAGTACGATGTATGATATGACCCGTGTAATGTCTAAAGGCTATAACGACAGTACGACGTTTGAGCAGCGCACGCAAACGTTAGAGCAGCTAAGCCTACAACGATGGGAAGATGCCGAAAATGGAACACCTACTTACGGGCCAGTATCGCTTGAGTTAGTTGGAGGTGAGCCCCAATTTGTTATTGAGTATGCAGCCTATTACAAGTCTCCTGAACGTGGCTTTCATCCACGAGCGATTAACTCAAATGCTGCATGGACACTCACAACGCCGCTGTCGTTTATGAATATGCCAATTCTGACCTACATTGAAGAGATATCTCCACGCCCAGTGTTGTTCATTCATGGCGAAAAGGCGCACTCTCGCTATTTCAGTGAAACGGCGTATGAAGCGGCGGCAGAGCCTAAAGAATTGATGATCATTCCAAATGCGAATCATACCGATCTCTACGATCAATTGGATGTGATCCCATTTGATAAATTAGAGAGCTTCTTTAAGGTTAATTTAGTTTAGATCGCCCTCTAGAAGACAACTGAGGAGCGGTTACTATTGTGCTCCTCAGTTCCTATTGATTGAAAAATTCTCTAGATTCTCGGTTAACCATTACGGAGAGTATTTCATTATTATACTCACAAGTCGGTATGAACTTGTTTTGTAGAAAACGCTAATAAAATCGCTAAACAGCTACATGCTAATAGAACGACACCTAAGTTTTGTACTGTTCCAGCCATCGCTAATCCCGTCCCGATCATGATGTAGTACATGAGCCCAAATAAAGCACCTGCGCTACCTACCTGTTGTTTATAATCAACGAGTGCATCACTGAGTATGTTGGGTATCGCAATCCCATACGACATGACGACTAACATCATTGGAGCAACAAACCAGATTGATTGGCTCAGAATCAACACACCGACTGATCCCAAACTAAGCAATACTGCTGAGAGCCAAAGTAGTTGGCTTTTTCGAACATTTTTAGACACTAGGGATTTGTTTAAATAACTCCCAAGCAGAGTGCCTAACCCCAGTACCATGCCACTGTATCCAAATTGTTCGGAGCTATACCCAAGTGCTGAGAAAGTAAATGCGCCAAGCTGGTAATAAGAAAATAGAGCAATGTTATACAAAGCAACCAGTAATCCTGAGCGCCAAATTCGCGCGTCTCTTACCATTTTCCAGCTAAGTTGACGCAACCGTACTGGTGTCTGTTCTTTCTGTGTTTCAGGAAGCTTAATAACGTTATAAGCGAGCAATAATAACGCGATTAAAAACAAGGCAAAAAACACATAACGGTATCCACCAAGCGCTGTAAGCTGCCCGCCTAATAGCATGCCAACTACCGGGCTGATTGATAGACCCATCCCCATTAAGCTGAAGACTTTACTCAGTTCTTGACCATCAAATGCGTCACGAAGCATGGTCTGTGTGACAACGGAACCTACCGCGATACCAAATGCGCTCAGGGCTCGCGCAGCCATGACAACAGCAAAACTCTCGGTTTGAGTTGCGAGTAAAGACGCACAACTATAGATAAAGAGCCCAATAAGCATGGTAGGCCTTCTTCCCAGTTTATCTGCGAGCACTCCCCAAACTACAACGCCAATGGCAAAAGCTAGGAAGTAAATCGACAATGTTTGGGCTGCTTGTGCGTGGTTTACATCAAATGATAGAGCGATTGAGCTCAACGCTGGGCTATAGATGGTTTCTACAATTTGTGGAAACATCAACATAACCAGCATGAGCCATAAAGAGGGCTTAGTATTCATATTGTTACCCATCGTTAATGAAGTTGGCGGGCAGTATAAATGAGGCTATGATTGATCTAATAACAACATAAAAACCAAATACATCAACATTCGGACAAAATGGCACTTATTGACGAAGAAACACAATTTGACGCAGACAAAATTTCTAATTGTGTAGTGGGAATTGCTGCGGATATTGGCAAGCACGACTCAGGTATGCATCAGCACAAGAAAGGGCAATTGTTGTACGCATCTCAAGGTTGTATGAGTTTTGCTCTGAAAGATTCGATTTGTATTCTGCCCCCGACAAAGGCGGTTTGGATCCCACCTAATACGCCGCATCGCGCACTGATGACGAATGTGGTTGCGTATCGATCTTTGTATTTTGATTGTGAGGTGTTTGCGTGTCCGAGTAAGATCACGATGATAGAAGTGAATAATTTACTCCAAGCCCTCATTGATAAAATGTCATTTTGGGAGTGGGATAAGCCTAACAGCGAGATGCTAAATACGACAGCACTCTTCTGGGAGGAGTTTTATGCTGCGAAACGTTATTCGTTTCAGTTGCCTTTGCCATCACATCGGCGCTTAACAACATTTCGCCGGGAGTTGGTTGAACCTTCATTTCTCGCTCCTTCGCTTACTACTCTTGCAAGCAAAGTGGGGGCAAGTACCAAGACGGTAACACGATTATTTAAGTCGGAAACGGGTATGAATTATCAAGATTGGCGTCAACAGTGGAGGCTCTTAAAAGCAGTTGAATTGTTATCAACGGGAATGCAAGTTAGCGCCGTTGCTGATTGGCTGGAGTTTTCTTCAGACAGTGCTTTTATTGCATTTTTCAAAAAGCAAACTGGGCAAACACCGCTAATGTTTATGAAAACTAGACCTTAAAACATCACGATGCTTACGTATTTCTTTAGTACAAATTTGGGCTTTATAGATTCCGTATATATTGGTTCACATAGTGAAATGCTATCGAGCACGTTACTTGTGTTTACTCGGCAGCTGACGAAAATATTGAGTAGCAAAGTCAATAAAGGCTCGGATGCGTTTTGGTTGATGTCGGTCGTGATGGTAAAGGAGTGAAAACTCCACACTCGGAATGCTCCAGTCGGTAAACGCTTCTTTTAGCTTGCCTGTCTGGAGTTCTTGTTGGCAATAAAGTGCTGGCACACGGATGATACCATTTCCCGCCAACGCTGCTTTTATCATTACTCTGCCACTCTTACATCGTAACTGTCCACGTATCTGGTGTTCCGTTGACTGCTTTGTATTTGTGTTCTCGAATGCCCAGCGTGTCACACTACCTGTCAAACAAATGTGTTTTTCTAAGTCTTTTGGATGCGAAGGATAGCCATGTGTTTCTAAATAACTTGGGCTTGCGTACGTCCCCATTTCCACATCAATCAGTTTGCGAGCGATAAAGTTGGAGTCGTCTAACTTTCCCATTCGAAAAGCGATGTCGAATTCATCCGCGATTAAATCGACACGATGGCTGCTAAAATCTAAGTTAATGTTCACTTGTGGGTGTTGGATTAGAAACTGAGCAACGATATCTGCGACAACGTCTTCCCCTAAATAACCCCCCACGCAGTTGATACGAATTTCGCCTCTTAATTCTTCTACATCATCAACCACTGCCATAACAGCTTGATCAATATTGTGAAGGGCGGTTTCACACTGTTTATACAGAACCTTGCCTGCTTCGGTGAGCTTCAGTGTTCGAGTGGTTCTTTGTAGCAAAGTGGCACCAATCTGTTGTTCCAGATTTGTTATTTGACGTGAAACGTGTGAGCGAGAAACGCCAAGTTGCTCTGCTGCTTTCGTGAAGTTTCCTAGTTGAGCGATTAGGACGAAAGAGCGGATATCCGCAAGGTTGATGTGTGTTTGCATGATGACTTCTGCGTAATTCAAAAAAGTATTGTTGCAGTATAACAACAGTGTTTCAACTAAGTCGGTATATATCAACAAACAAAGTTTTCTTAAACTTATCGCCATTGAGGTAAACCGTTCTATTAAGGATTCAAAATGAAAAAGTTAATTGTTATTACAGGCGCTAGTTCAGGCATTGGTGAAGCGATTGCACGTCATTTCAGCGAACAGGGCCATGCTCTTCTTTTGTTAGCAAGACGTGTAGAACGTTTAGAAGCATTAAACTTACCAAATACGCTTTGTGAAAAGGCAGATGTGACCGATAAAGCTTCTTTTGAAGCGGCAATTGAGAAAGCAGAAGCGTTGTATGGTCCGGTAGATGCACTTGTAAATAACGCAGGCGTTATGCTTCTAGGCCAGATAGATACTCAGGACGCATCGGAGTGGAAGCGCATGTTTGATGTGAACGTACTTGGCTTGCTAAATGGCATGCAGTCCGTTTTAGCACCGATGAAAGCGCGTAACAGTGGTACGATCATTAATATCAGCTCTATTGCGGGCAAGAAAACATTTCCTGATCATGCCGCTTACTGTGGTACCAAATTTGCGGTTCATGCGATTTCTGAAAACGTACGTGAAGAAGTCGCATCATCGAATGTTCGTGTTACGACTATTGCACCTGGCGCAGTGGAAACTGAATTACTTTCACATACTACGTCTCAAGATATTAAAGATGGCTATGATGCTTGGAAAGAGGATATGGGGGGCGTGTTGGCAGCCGACGATATTGCACGAGCAGTGCTGTTTGCTTATCAGCAACCGCAAGGTGTATGTGTTCGCGAAATTGCTTTGGCACCAACAAAACAGCAACCTTAACATTAATTTACAGCGACTTCTGGATCATTAGGGCTGTGAATATTTGCACACTGATTCGTGATTGATATGGCATCTTTCAACTAAGTCGTATGAAAATTTAGGTTACCCATTTAAGTCCGTAGCCTAAGTGTGTTATTGCTTATACCCAAGTTACTCAAGGTGAGAAAAAGCTTTGAGTAATTTGGGTTTTTATTTGGTCTCAATTTTTAGTATGTAGCTCTATTGGGGTCAGCGGGCCACAGTCGTAAAGAAAAGGAGAAGGTGACGTAAAGCAAAATGAAGCAATATCCATAGCTTAATGAGAATTGATTTCATCAACGTCACAAGCCGTTACAATTATCCGTTAGGTATTATACTTTGTGGGTGGTTAATATTTAACCAAACAAGGAGGTGTGTATGAAACGATTCGCGAACATACTTTTTGCAACACAAGGATTGCCTGGTCATAGTGAGGCGCTCGAACAAGCGATGAGGATCGCATCCAGCAACAAAGTACCTGTTTCAGGGCTAATTGCGTGCCCCGACTTCCCCGCGGATATGCTCCAGTATCAGCAAAGTTATGAGCAATCGCTACAAGACTCCCTCAAACAAAGCATTCAGGAATACAGACAGAAGCTCGATCTTTCTGAAGATGATCTGGCATTTCCTCTTACTGTGAAAAGCAGTGAAAAACCCGCTGTCTGTATCATTAAAGAAGCATTAGCTGACAACAAAGATCTTATCATCAAAGAAGCTGAACCACTCGGTGAAGGCGCTGAAGGCTTCAAAGCCATTGATATGACACTGTTACGCAAATGTCCTTGTCCATTATGGTTACACCGACCGATTGATAAGCCGAGAGACAAACGCCGTGTGGCTGTTGCGATAGATCCGTTAACGGCGAGCGATGAACAGCACTCATTAGCGGTGCGTTTGCTTGAATTATCTCGTTCAATAGCCGACACCTGTGACAGTCGTTTACATGTGATTTCTTGCTGGGAATATTACTTAGAGAACTACCTACATGACAATGCTTGGATTCAAGTCGACGATGCTGAGTTGAAACATGAACTCGACAAAGCAAAAGCCGATCATAAACAAGCTCTACAACAACTGCTGGAAGAGTCGGGGATTACGGGTGAAATTGTGATTCATCATTTACACGGAAAGCCTGATGAAAAAATCCCGGATTACGTAGAAAGCATAGAAGTGGACGTTCTAGTCATGGGTACCTTAGCGAGAACTGGGATATCTGGCTACGTCATTGGTAATACGGCTGAAAATATTTTGCAATCTATAAACTGTAGTTTGGTCGCTCTTAAGCCCGATGGTTTTGTATCGCCGATTCAGTAATTGGTGTGTAACAAACCTAGGTTTAAGTGGTTGTTTTAGGTAAAGGAGGGAGACGGAGTTCTAGAACATGGAATTATCAGTGTATCAATAAGTTATCAGAGGAGAGTGACATGAAAAACCTATGCCCGAAATGCCACACAGAAATGATAGAACGTTCGAACGTTTATGTTTGTCCGAGAAATGATATCGGTGACTGCACCTACGATGCGTTCGAGTTAACTGATGACGATAATCCATACACATTCAGTCGAGAACACGTAAGTAGTGATCTACGTTCTTACACCGTAGCGGACAGCAAGTAGCTGTTTGTATTAACGTTCCTTTAAGTAGCATTCAGTGATTGCTGTTTGCTACTTATCCCTTGGTTTTATGATCTTTTTTGAAATACTTGGGCTAAAACAATCAAGTGGAGCTTTTTATCTTTGCGCCAAACAGGGCGAACTTTCTTATAAAAATGAATGGGCTGCGATGTTGAATAGCATAACGGGTAAAGAAAACCTGCCGAAAAATCCCGATAATCAGTTGGTCTTACTGATTTTCCCTGTGCTGCCAATTTTAATCTTCTCTTTTCTTTTTTACATCTACACACCCACAGGCGTAAGCTGGAATGCGGAATGGATACCTGGCCTCGATATTAACTTCAGCTTTAGGTTAGATGGTCTGTCATTCCTTTTTGCCGGGCTGATCAGCGGGATTGGCGCACTGATCCAAATATACGCTTTGGCTTACTTACGAGAGAGTGATAGCCGATTTTCCTTTCATTTATACCTAACCCTATTCATGCTTGCCATGCTAGGGATTGTGATGAGCGATAACATCCTATTGTTGTTCGTTTTCTGGGAACTCACCACCATCACCTCTTACTTGCTGATTGGTTTTAATCACGAAAACAAAACGTCACGAAAAAATGCACTGCAGTCGTTGATCGTTACCGGTGCTGGTGGGCTAGCGTTGCTAGCTGGTCTTATCTTGCTGGGAGCAATGGCAGGGAGTTATGAGCTAAATACCATTATCGAGCAGGCAGACACTATTGCGCAGCATGAATGGTTTATCCCATCTCTCGTGCTCATACTACTTGGTGCATTTACTAAATCTGCGCAGTTCCCGTTTCATTTTTGGCTACCTAACGCGATGGCAGCGCCCACTCCAGTCAGTGCGTATTTACACTCGGCAACAATGGTAAAGGCGGGCATTTACTTGTTAGCACGTTTATCGCCAGTTTATGCTCATAGCGAGGTTTGGTTTTATGCCTTAGTGATCACAGGGAGTATCACCGCCGTTTGGTGCACGTTTGTCGCATTAAAACAAACTGACTTGAAGCTGATGCTAGCCTACAGCACGAACGTGGCTTTGGGGAAACTAACATTATTGTTAGGTATGGGCACAGATTTGGCCGTGAGCGCAGTATTGATGTTTATTCTCGCTCACTCTTTCTATAAAGCAGCGCTGTTTATGGTGGTGGGCAATATCGACAAAGCGACAGGAACACGAGATATCGATCAACTGTACGGCTTGAAGTCAGTGCTCGTCATCAGCATGGTTGCGGGGAGTTTGGCTGCATTGTCTAAAGCGGGATTCCCGCCGTTGTTAGGCTTTTTGAGCAAAGAATACATGTACAAATCCGCCGTAGAGCTCAATAACTGGATCGCCTTTGTACTTTTAATCGTGAATATACTGATGGTTGCGCTAACTATTATGCTTATTGCGAGACCATTCTTTGCTCACCGTGCTCTCGTGCCAATTGAAACGAAGCCGATTGAGGCCCAAAAGGCTATGTGGGTTCCACCTTTACTCTTGGCACTTGGCAGTCTCATCGTTCCTTTAGTCGGTTTAAATTGGTTAGATCGCAATATCATTTTTCCGGGCTCTGCTGACATTCTGCCCACAGCTGCTCTTAAAGCGACATCATTATGGCATGGTGTGAATGTACCGCTGGTCCTAAGCGTTATCACGCTAGTATTGGGGTATGTGGTGTACCGTGTTTATCCTACTGTGTCTGCATTTTTTCAGCGGTTACATCTGTTCGTACCTAAAGCGGAGAACGCTTTTGAACGACTATTAGATGGCATGATGACACTGGCGAAGTGGCAAACGGCGCTGTTGCAGCAAAAGAAGTTGAGTCGTTATGTCCTGCTATTTTTCACGGTACTCGCCGTCGCTTTGCTTGGTCAGGTAGCATTTATTCCTCTGCCTTTGTTTGAACAGCTTTCAAACGTGGCTTTCTATGAGATTGGCATTGCCTTATTGCTGGTTGGTGCAGCGATCGTATGTACGTTGTCTCACTCAAGGCTTCTTGCGATTTCTGCGCTAGGCATGATTGGTTTTATGACCACGCTTGTTTTTATGATCTACAGTGCTCCGGACGTCGCGAAGACTCTACTGTTAGTGGAAACATTAATGGTGGTCTTTTTAGCATTGTTAATGCGTCATATGCCGCGTTTAACCACCGTGCCCAAGCATTCAATAAAACGTAAATTGGCGAATGTTTGTATAGCGGGCGTGATAGGTGTTTCGATTACTTTCCTCTTGTTAGGAATCACGTCCCAGCCGATGGATTCATCGGTGTCGGAATTCTTTGCGGAAAATAGTGTCCCAGGCGGGCATGGGCGCAATATTGTCAACGTCATTCTCGTCGACTTTCGTGCGTTTGATACATTGGGAGAGGTTGTCGTCGTTGTCATTGCTGGGATTGCAGCAGTGAGCTTGCTTAAGACAAGAGCGAAAAAGCAAAACCGTATTCAATCATTAATTTTTGCAACCACGGCACATATCGTCGCGGCGCTCATGCTCGTGTTCTCAGTGTATCTGTTATTACGTGGTCATAACGAACCGGGTGGTGGCTTCATTGGTGCATTGATTGCCGTTATTGGCTTATCGCTTCTCATGTTCGCGGAATCACCGAAATACGTTCGTTCTAGATTGTATTTCAAGCCGTTTTTCATTGCGTTATCTGGCATTGCATTGAGCTTGATATCAGGAGCTTTGAGCTTTGCGTTTGATAAACCGTTTTTAACCGGGTTGTGGTGGAAAGATGTGATACCACTGGGTACGCCGTTGGTTTTTGATGTTGGTGTTTATCTTGCCGTTATAGGTGGCGTGATGGGGATGCTGCTTCGTATTAATGAGGAGCTAGAGTGATGGAAATTGTCTGGAGTGTTGTCGTTGGAGTATTTGTCGCCGCAGGTGTTTATTTAATGCTTGAAAAACATATCTTGCGTCTTTTGTTCGGTATCATGTTACTCAGTAGTGCGGTTAACCTTGCTATTTTTACCGCGGGAAGGCTGACTCCTGGAGAGCCGCCATTGATTGGCGATAATGCACTTTTGCCACCAGATGGCGCGGCAAACCCATTACCTCAAGCACTGATTTTAACCGCGATAGTCATCGGTTTTGGGCTACTTATTTTTGCTTTAATGTTGTTCTATCGAGCTTATAAAGATTCTGGAACCGCAGACGTCGACGAAATGCAACGTTCTGAGGAGGGTCAATGAGTTCGATTTTGCTGACGTTACCTGTTGTTCTTTCATTGAGTACGGCGCTGACCATTTTCTTTGTACGTCGCTCAACAAAAAGTGCTGAGTGGTTAAGTGGCGCGAGTGCGATTTTGAACCTTGTTGTCGCAGGCTTTCTCACAGAAAACATCATAAGTAATGGTATTCAAGCCGTTGCTTTTGGCCAGTGGCAAGCACCGTTTGGTATCGTTTTTGTCGCAGATTACTTCAGCGTTGCCATGGTGATGATTACGGCGGTGATTGGTGCGATATGTGTTTTCTATGCCATGGCGGACCTTCACCGAAAACCTTCCTATAGCAATTACCATGCGTTGACGCACGTGTTGCTTGCTGGTGTTTATGGCGCGTTCCTCACCGGAGATATTTTTAATCTGTATGTTTGGTTCGAGGTCATGCTCATCGCGTCATTTGGTTTAATGGTATTAGATGCAACGAAAACTCAAATTGATGGGGCAGTGAAGTATGTGATGTTGAACCTGATTTCGACGCTAGTGTTCTTACTTGCCATCGGTTTGTTGTATGGTGCAACTGGCACCTTGAACTTGGCCGATCTCTATACCAAAGCGGGAGAGAGCGAACTGAGCATCAACATGATGTTGTCCGCCTTGTTTTTGTTTGCCTTTTCTATCAAAGCGGCACTATTTCCTTTATTTGCTTGGTTGCCAGCTTCTTATCACACCTTACCAAGTGGTGTGGTTGCGCTGTTTGCTGCGTTGCTTACTAAAGTCGGCGTATACGCGTTAATACGAGTCTTCACATTAGTATTTCCGCTCGCCGAGAGTGGTTGGCAGCCGACGTTGATTTGGATTGCTGGCCTCACCATGTTAACGGGCGTTTTGGGGGCGGCAAGTCAATTCGACATTAAGAAAATTCTTTCTTTTCACATCATTAGCCAAATAGGTTACATGATAATGGGATTAGCGATTTACACTCCTTTAGCTTTGGCTGGCGCTATTTTCTACATTGTTCATCACATCATTGTAAAAGCGAATTTGTTCTTAATCGGTGGCTTTATTGAGCGCAAATATGGGTCTAGTCAACTTGAACATTTGGGCGGGGTATATAAAGCAATGCCTTGGTTAGCGTTCTTGTTTCTTGTCCCTGCGTTTTCTCTGGCAGGATTTCCGCCGCTCTCTGGTTTCTGGGGCAAATTCTTGGTCATCAAATCGAGCATACAGGCTGAATATTACTGGTTAGCCGGTACCGCGCTATTGGTGGGGCTGCTTACCGTCTACTCGATGACGAAAATTTGGAGTGAGGCATTCTGGAAAAAGCCGGTTAGGGAGAAAACAGAACAGACTCTGCAAGTCAAAGTACATTGGTTGTATTGCGTTCCAATTGCCGTATTGACCATGTTCACGTTGATCATAGGCTTGGTGGCGGAGCCTTTTTATCAGTTTTCTGTTCAAGCCGCTGAACAACTGTTAAATCCGAATGAATACATTCGAGCGGTATTGGGAGGAAATTTATGATCTATCTATTCCTCAATCTTTTCTTAGCATTAGCATGGATGATGTTAAACGGCAGTTATTCGAGTTTGAATTTTATTGTCGGATTTACGGTCGGTTTTTTTGCCTTACGGTTGAGCCAACCATTTGGATTAAAAACCAGCTACTTTCGACGTTTTGCGTCGGCATTAAAGTTACTGGTGTACTTCGCTTATGAAATGATCATATCGGTTGCAAGAGTCGTGTGGGATGTTGTGACGCCAACGCATTTGAGCCAGCCAGATATCGTCTATGTCCCTTTGGACGTCGATTCCGACCTTGAAATCACCTTACTTGCGAATATGGTTTCGTTAACACCGGGCACACTCAGTTTGGACGTTACGCCTGATAAAAAGCATCTTATCGTTCATGCCATGTTTGCTCCTGAGCATGAAGCAGTTATCCGTGGAATTAAAAACGGATTAGAGCATCGAATTTTGGAGGTGACGCGTGGATAGTTGGCTGCAAATAAGTGTCACTTTTGCCTATGCAGGGCTATTACTCAGTTTCGTTATGGCTTTCTTCCGTTTAATTTTAGGACCAACGCTGGCTGACCGAGTTGTGGCGTTAGATTTGATTTCATTTATCACCATCGGTTTTATTACGGTTTACACCTTAGACAGTGGTGAGGATGCCTTGTTAGATATCGCCATTACATTAGGTTTGGTCGCATTTCTTGGCACAATCGCATTTGCGCGTTTGATCGTTAAAAGGAAGGAGAAAGAATAATGGATGTGTTGATTGGGCTGTTTTTATGTTTAGGGACGTTATTGATCCTAAGCGCTAGTTTAGGTGTGTTGCGGTTGCCAGATCTATATACCCGAATGCATGCCGCAACCAAAGCCGGTACCGTCGGAGTTAGTTGCTTACTACTAGCGGTTGCCCTCTCAATTCCTGAAGTCACCGTGATCTCCAGAGTTATCGGTACGATGTTGTTTATCGTTCTCACGGCGCCAGTCGCCTCCCACTTGCTCGGCAGAGCAATGCGAGAGGTCGGATATAAGATTTGGCGCAATGATTAAGTTTTTTCTTGTTTAACCAATTGTCACTATTGATTAAGCTGGCTAATTTCTTCCAGCACTTCTGGGTTGGCAATGGCACCAATGTTTTTTACAGGTTGTCCATTAACCAATTGTTTCACTGCTAGTTCAACCAGTTTTCCTGAGCGCGTTTTAGGAATATCACTGATAGCAAAAATTTGGCGTGGTACATGGCGCGGTGAACATTTTGTTTTTAATGTTTGGCGAATTGAATCGGTGAGTTGTTGGGTTAACTCGACCTCGTGAGCGAGTTTTACTAGTAACCAGATTTCTTCAGACTGCTGGTTTAACTTGCCGACGGCGATGGAGTCCTCGACCTCGGGTAACGCGTTCACTTGCTGATAGATCTCAGCGGTGCCGATTCGTACGCCGCCTGGATTCAATGTCGCATCGCTACGGCCATAAAAAATAAAGCCGCCATGTTCGGTTTGCATCACATCGTCGCCGTGGTGCCAGATATCGGTAAACTTGCTCCAATAAGCGTTGTGATAGCGTTCGCCGTCGTCGTGCCAAAAACCGATAGGGAAATTAGGTAGCGAGTTATTGCACGTTAGTTCGCCGCGTTGCTTTGTAATCGCATTTCCCTCGTCGTTCAAAACACGCACGTCGATTCCCAGCCCTGAACCTTGGCATTCGCCTTTGTACACCGGTGAAATAGGGTTCCCAAGTACAAAACACCCACAAATATCCGTGCCGCCAGCGATAGAAGCGAGATGCAAGTCCTGCTTGATGTGCTGATAGACATAATTAAATTGTTCTGGGTAAAGCACCGAACCAGTTGAGCACAGAGTTTTGAGTGATTTCAGGTTATGTTCTAGTTTTGGAGAGCAGTTCGCATGCTCCAGTGCTTCTAAGTATTTCGCTGACGTACCAAACAGTGACACGCTATGTTCTTCCGCTAATCGCCATAAGACCGAGTGATCAGGGTAAACCGGACTACCGTCGTAAATCACTAAGGTTGCACCACTCGCAAGAGCGGAAACATGCCAGTTCCACATCATCCAACCACATGTTGTGTAGTAGAAAACCTTGTCTTGTGGTTTGGTATCGCAATGTAGTTGGTGTTCTTTGAGGTGATTGAGCAGGGTTCCGCCCACGGAATGGACAATACACTTTGGTTGCCCCGTTGTGCCAGAAGAATGCAAAATGAATAATGGGTCATTAAACAGTGTTGATTGATATTGAACTGGTTTTGGAGAAAAGTGGTGAGTAATATCAGACCAATACACAAAGTCAGAAGTGCTAGCACTCTTAGCGTTTTGTATATATTCGATTTGGCATACGCTAATAGTGGCGTATTCGGAGACACTGCTTAGCTTACTACTAAGAGTCGTGTTTTTGTCCGTCATATCGAAAGCTTTGCCTCCGAACTGGTAGCCATCACAGCAAAAAAGAACTTTCGGCTTGACCTGGCCAAAACGCTCTACGACGCTATCGATACCAAAATCAGGCGAGGTTGAAGTCCAAATGGCACCAAGACTGGTGGTGGCCAGCATGGCAATAACGGTTTCAGGAAGGTAGGGCAAATAACCCGCAACGACATCGCCTTTGCCAACACCACAATTGAGTAGCCATTGCTGAACGACAGACACTTGTTCGAGCAACTGTGTACCAGTGAGTTGCTTGTGTTCACCGCTTTCATTAGTAAAAACGATAAACTCACGCTCTGGTGATTGTTCAGCCTGAGATAGGAGGTTCTCTGCGTAGTTCAGCGTGGCGTCAGCAAACCATACTGTGTCTCTATTTACATGGTGATGATTAGAACCTGTTTGTGTCCATTTGGGACTGCCAAGGCTCTTGATTTGCGAACCCATATCTCCGATTACGTTGCAAAACTGCCAAGTATGTCGCCAAAATTCATCATTGTGCTCAATGGACCACTGGTGTAGAGACGTGTAATTGTTGATTACGGTACCTTCGGCTTTGTCTTTATTAACCTTTTCGATGAACCGTAATAAGTTGCTATTGCTGACGCGCTCAGCAGATGGTGACCAAATAGGTGCAGAATTTGGCATAGGTCCCTCTAATTTCAATTCTTTTGAATATGACCAAAAACAAAATAAAGGGGCGAACATAGCAGTGTTCGCCCCTTATCTGATCGTTTAAAGTTGTTCGGCAAGCTGAGGTAGTACCTCAAATAAATCACCAACCAATCCATAGTCGGCAACTTCAAAGATAGGAGATTCAGGATCTTTGTTGATCGCGACAATCACTTTGGACTCTTTCATTCCTGCAAGGTGTTGGATTGCTCCGGAGATCCCGACCGCAATATAAAGCTTAGGCGCAACGATTTTACCGGTTTGACCCACTTGTAAATCGTTGGCAACAAACCCTGCATCAACCGCCGCGCGAGAAGCGCCAATGGCAGCACCTAGTTTATCGGCAACTTGTTCGATCAACGCGAAGTTCTCTTTGCTACCGACCCCGCGTCCACCTGACACAACCACCTCTGCCGCGCTTAATTCAGGACGCTCTGACACGGTTTTATCGACAGAAACCAATTCAACCAATGGCTCTGAGATAGTGACCTGCTGATGCTCGATATCAGCTTGGTTGTGACAAGTAACCGGCTCAAACGCAGACGCGCGCACTGTGACGACGCGAACCTTGTCGCTGGTGGTCACTTTGGCAAATGCGTTTCCTGCGTAAATAGGGCGGATAAAAGTGTTTTCATCGATAACTTGGACAATATCGGAAACTTGCCCAACGCCGAACTTCGCGGCTATTCGCGGTGCAAGATCTTTCCCTTTTGATGATGAGCTAGCCCAGATTGCGTCAAAACCTTCAGCAATACTCACCACAATAGGTGCGATACTCTCGGCAAATTGATGCTTAAGTTGCTCATCATCGACACAAATTACATTTGATATACCATCAACGCGACAGGCTTGCTGAGCGACTTCTTCACACTGGTGGCCCACTACGATCAAAACATTGTCTTGGCTGACTTGTTTTGCTGCATTAACCACTTTGAGTGTGTCCGCATGCAATTGGTTATTGTCATGTTCCGCTATGATTAAGTTCTTCATGAAATCACCTTCGCTTCGTTACGCAGCTTATCGAGAAGCTCTGAGACAGATTCAACCTTGATGCCACCTTTTCTTTGCGCTGGAGGTGTGACTTCTTGAATGGTTTGGCTAAATACCACTTCAACACCCAGACTGTCAGGTGTGATTGTATCTAACGGCTTGCGCTTAGCTTTCATGATATTAGGCAAAGAGGCAAAACGCGGTTCATTCAGGCGTAAGTCAGTACTGATCACAGCAGGTAGGTTCATCGCGACCGTCATCAAGCCGCCATCCACTTCTCTCATGACCTGAACTTTTTGATCTTCTATCTTAACGTCGGAAGCGAAAGTTGCTTGAGGCCAGTCAAGTAGGGCTGCCAGCATCTGAGCCACTTGGTTGTTGTCAGTATCAATGGATTGTTTACCCGTAATCACAAGCTGTGCTTGTTCTTGCTCAACCAGAGCTTTGAGCAGCTTAGCTACAACTAATGGCTCTATTTTGTCTTCAGTATCGACATGAATAGCGCGATCGGCACCTAAAGCAAGCGCAGTACGTAGTTGCTCCTGACATTGGCTACCGCCGGCACTGACAACGATGACTTCATCTGCAATACCTTGCTCTTTTAGTCGTACGGCTTCTTCAACGGCTATTTCGCAAAATGGATTAATCGTCATCTTGACGTTATTGGTTTCAACATCGCTATGGTCCGCTTTCACGCGAACTTTAATGTAGGGATCAATGACCCTTTTGATTGGCACTAGTATTTTCACGTTAGATTCCTTTTTACAGTGAAGACTATGTGTTTACAGTGAAGACGATGTGATGACGTCTTTAAAATGATGTTAATTTACCTTTACGTTTGCGTCAACTTTAAATATATTGTTGCTTAACAAGTTGGCAACATGTAAAGAAAAAGGAATGCAATCATGGAAAGAGACTGCATGGAATTTGATGTTCTGATTGTAGGCGCTGGTCCCGCAGGTTTGTCTGCGGCATGCCGAATCAAACAATTAGCAGCAGAAAAAGAACAAGACCTCACTGTTTGCGTGGTAGAAAAAGGCTCTGAAGTTGGAGCGCATATTTTATCGGGTGCGGTGTTTGAAACGCGCAGTTTGGATGAGCTGTTTCCAGGTTGGCAGGAGAAAGGCGCACCACTCAATACCAAAGTAAACCAAGATAAAACCTATTATCTGGGCAACGAAATCAATGGTCATGAACTGCCTTCTTGGGCAGTGCCTAATACGTTACATAACGACGGTAATTACATTATAAGTTTGGGCAGTCTATGCCGATGGATGGCGTTGCAGGCTGAGAACTTAGGGGTGGAGATCTACCCAGGTTTTACCGCCAGTCAAGCCATCATCGATGAAGACAACCGCGTTTGTGGCGTGATCACGGGCGATATGGGATTAGACAAAAATGGTGAACAAAAAGGAAATTTCGAACCTGGTATTGAACTGCGAGCGAAGTTTACTTTATTTGCTGAAGGCGCGCGGGGTCATATTGGTAAGCAGTTGATTAATCGATTTAATCTCGCTGAAGATAAAACGCCTCAACATTACGCTATCGGCTTTAAAGAGCTGTGGGAAATACCACCAGAGCAGCATCAACAAGGGTTAGTGGTTCACGGCTTAGGCTGGCCGTTAGCGAACGAAGCCACAGGTGGCAGCTACCTCTACCATTTAGAGGGAAACCAAGTTGCCGTTGGGTTGATAGTTGACTTGAATTATAAGAACCCGCACTTGAGTCCATTCGATGAATTTCAGCGTTTTAAACATCACCCGATGATTGAGCAATACCTCAAAAATGGTAAACGAATTAGTTATGGCGCAAGAGCGATCACCAAGGGCGGTTTCCATTCGCTTCCCACGCAACAGTTTGCTGGTGGCTTGTTGATTGGCTGTGATGCAGGAACGCTTAACGGCGCTAAAATCAAAGGCACGCACACCGCAATGAAATCTGGCATGCTTGCCGCCGAAGCAGTATGTGAAACCCTTGAGAGTCAGTCAGTTATTGCTGATTATCAAAAGCATTTCAAACAGTCTTGGCTGTATGAAGAGCTTTATCAAGCACGTAACTTCTCAAGTGGAATCCACCGCTTTGGATCGTGGCTGGGCGGTGGCTTAGCGCTGCTGGAACATAACGTGTTAAAAGGTAAAGCTAAGTGGCATATCCGCTGTGATAAGCCTGATCATCAGTCTCTGTTATTGGCGGAAAACAGCAATAAAATTGTCTATCCGAAGCCTGATGGCGTGTTAAGTTTCGATCGCCTCTCTTCTGTTTATCTATCCAATATCTTCCATGAGGAAGATCAACCATGCCACTTACGACTGGCGAACCAACGGATTCCTATTGAGCAGAACCTTGAATTATATGCAGAGCCAGCACAGCGCTATTGTCCGGCTGGCGTGTATGAAATCGTACAGGGGGAGGAGCAGCCAGAGCTGCAAATAAATGCGGCGAACTGTATCCACTGTAAGACCTGCGACATCAAAGATCCAAGTCAAAATATTACCTGGACACCGCCGGAAGGTGGTGGTGGCCCTAACTATCCGAATATGTAGTCGTCTGAGAATAATTTTTATTAACAATTTATTTACTTAAAGTTTGCGTTAGTTCAAATCTTTCTCGATGAACTCGATTGCAACTTAATCTTTCAAGCACTATTCTGATTTTAAATTGACGTTTACGTAAACTGAACACAAAGTTGATGCATAGGTGTAAAAGCGGTTACCAGTATCAAAGTTAGGTTTGATCAAATAGTGCTCAATGGAACGCACTTAAATAACGAAAGGGAGATCAACTATGGTATCGGAATCGCCTCTATTGCAGGTAAACGATATTTCATTGGCTTTTGGTGGGGTGAAAGCTCTAACTGACGTGAGCTTCCATGTGAATGAAAAGGAAATTTTTTCAATCATTGGTCCAAACGGTGCAGGTAAAACCTCAATGCTCAATTGCATCTCTGGTCGATACACACCAAACAAAGGCTCTGTAATCTTCGCTGGAGATGATGTAACCAAACGAACGCCTAGCCAACGAGCTGAGTTAGGGCTGGGAAGAACCTTCCAGAACTTAGCACTCTTTTCTCATATGTCGGTACTCGACAACATTATGGTTGGTCGACATCACCTACTGAAAAACAACTTCGTCACAGGGCCACTTTACTGGTTCTCTAACGCGCAGAAAGAAGAAATGGCGCACCGTAAATACGTAGAAGACGTAATCGATTTTCTTGAAATCCAGCACATCCGTAAAGCAACCGCAGGCACGCTATCTTACGGTTTACGTAAACGTGTAGAGCTTGCTCGTGCCATTGCCTTAAAACCTAAGTTACTGCTGCTTGATGAACCAATGGCAGGCATGAACTTGGAAGAAAAGGAAGACATGGCGCGTTACATCATGGATCTGAATGAAGAGTTAGACATCACCATCATCATGATCGAGCACGATATGGGCGTGGTGATGGATATCTCTAATCGCGTATTGGTGTTGGATTTTGGTAAACACATTGCGATGGGCGAGCCAGAAGAAGTGATGGCCAACCCACATGTGAAACAAGCGTACTTAGGCGAAGAGCTACCGACATTAGAGGAGAGTGCATAATGGCACAGCAACATAATGATTGGGCAGATATAACCCGCTTAGATACCTTTCCAAAAGTATTGCAGCACAACGCCAAGCACTGGCCCGAGCAAGTCGCAATGCGTGAAAAGGAGTTTGGTATTTGGCGAGAGTTCACTTGGCAAGATTATGAAAACCGAGTGAAGTGGATGTCTCTGGCACTGCAAGATTTAGGTGTTGGTGAGCAAGACGTTGTTGGTTTGCTGGGTGATAACCGCCCGGAATGGGTATGGGGCGAGTTGGCCGCACATGCGATCAAAGGTTTCTCGCTGGGCATCTATCAAGATTCCATGCACGAAGAAGTGGCGTACCTCATCAACTATGCCAAAGCAAAAGTCGTGGTTGCCGAAGATGAAGAGCAATGCGATAAGCTACTTGAGCTCGGTGATGAGATCCCAAGCGTAGAATTCATTATCTATTGTGACCCGCGTGGAATGCGCAAGTACGACGATCCACGACTGATTGATGTTGAGCAGGTCTATAAAAAAGGTCAACTGATCGACAAAGCGGATCCGGATAAATATCTCAATATGGTTGAGGCAACCAAAGGCAGCGATCTTTCGATTCTTTGTACCACGTCGGGTACGACTTCCAAACCAAAGTTGGCTCAGCTACACAGCGGCACTTTCTTAGATCACTGTGCGGCTTATCTGCGTGCCGACCCGCGCTCCCCAGGCGACAATTATGTTTCCGTTCTGCCTTTGCCTTGGATTATGGAGCAGGTGTATGTGGTTGGTCAGGCGTTGATTTCGCGTCAAATCGTCAACTTCGTGGAAGAACAAGAAACCATGATGTCTGACTTGCGCGAAATTGGCCCGAACTTCGTGCTGCTTGCGCCGCGAGTGTGGGAAAACATTGTGGCAGACGTGTCTGCACGAATGATGGATTCCACACCGTTTAAGCAGAAGATGTACAAACTGGGCATGAGCTTAGCGAATAAAGCGTTGGAGCAGGGTAAACGTTCAAAACTCGCTGAATGGATTTTGCTACGTGCTCTGCGTGACCGCTTAGGTTTCTCGAATCTAGCATCTGCTGCGACGGGTGGTGCGGCGATGGGACCGGATACTTTCCGTTACTTGCAAGCGATCGGCGTACCACTCAAGCAGCTTTACGGTCAAACCGAAATGTGTGGTGCGTACACCGTCCACCAAGCCGATGACGTGGATTACGATTCCGTCGGCGTCGCGTTTGACAATGCAGAAGTGAAAGTCATCAACCCAGACAGCAATGGCGTGGGTGAGATCATCGCGAAAAGTACGGGCATGTTTACTGGCTACCTGAACAACCAGGAAGCGTATGACGAAGACGTACAAGACGGATGGATGCACACAGGCGATGCGGGCTATTTTAAAGACTCTGGTCACTTGGTGGTGATTGATCGTCTGAAAGATATGTCGGAAACCAGCCATGGCGACCGCTACTCTCCGCAGTTCATTGAAAACAAACTCAAGTTCTCGCCGTTTATTGCAGAAGCCGTAGTGGTGGGCAAAGGTCGACCTTGGCTGTCTGCCATCATCTGTATTCGCTACGCGATCGTCGCGAAGTGGGCAGAGCAGCGCGGTTTGGCATTTACTAACTACACCAACTTATCCGCTCAACCAGAAGTGTATCAAGCCATTCGTGAAGAAGTTCTGAAAGTGAATGAATCCCTACCGGATGCACAGAAGATCAGCAAATTCATTCTACTTTACAAAGAGCTAGATGCCGACGATGGCGAGCTAACTCGTACGCGTAAAGTGCGTCGTGGTGTGGTTGCGGAGAAATACGGAGACATCATCGAGACCATCTACAGCGACGATCCAAAAGTCGATGTGGATACGGTGATCACTTATCAGGATGGCACCAAAACACGCATTCAAACGTCGCTAGTGATTGAAACGCTTATTGAACGTGAGCCAACACTGGTGGATAGCGAACAACGGAGGATCGCATAGTGAATACGGATTTATTACTGCAACTCGTCATTAATGGCGTGATCGTTGGCATGTTGTATGGCGTGGTCGCCATGTGCTTTGTACTGATATACAAATCGACCCAGGTGGTCAACTTCGCTCAGGGTGAGTTCTTGCTGATTGGCGCGTGGGTATGTTGGGCGGCGCTTGTTCATCTGCAACTGCCATTTTTTATCGGCTTTTTACTCACGCTCGCGTTCATGATGGTGTTCGGTATCGCCGTGCAAACCATTGTGCTCAGGCCGTTAATTGGTGAGCCGATTATCTCGGTGATCATGGTGACCATCGGTCTGTCTATGTTCTTCCAAGCGCTGATGAAGTGGATATTTGGTGTCTCGGCTGTGTCGTATCCGCAAGTGTTCGAAACAAATGTGGTGAATATCGGTGGTTTGAACGTTGAGTTTGCTTACATTCTGAGTTTGATCTTCTCGATGCTCATCATGGGCGCGTTCTACTGGTTCTTCAAATTCAGCAAAATGGGTCTGGCAATGCGCGCAACGGCATTTAACCAGCAAGTCGCGCAGAGTCTTGGCATTTCCATCAAGAAAGTGTTCGCCATCAGTTGGGCTATTTCGGCCATGGTATCTGCAACAGCAGGGATTGTTATTGGGATCGTTAACGGCGTCTCTGACGCGCTATCCATTATTGGTATCAAAGTTTTCCCAGCCGTTATTTTAGGTGGCTTAGATTCTGTAGTCGGCGCAATTGTCGGTGGCATCACCATCGGGGTGCTAGAGAACTTAGCTGAGTTTTTTGATAGCCAATACCTGCAAGTGGGTAACCTTTATAACATCGCACCGTTCTATGTGCTGTTAATCATTCTTGCCTTCAAGCCATACGGCCTGTTTGGTACCAAAGATATCGAGCGTATTTAAGGAGAAATAACATGGCTCAACTTAGCATGCGCCCATGTGGGGATTTTCGAACCACATACAAAAGCGATACGCCAATTTTTGAAACCAAAACCATTAGAAGCCTAGCGATTGCAAGTGTGATCGCCATGTTGGCTGCGCCTTTGGTATTGGATATCTATTTTCTTAACCTGTTTATTCAGATTGCGTATCTCGGTATCGCGGCGCTGGGCTTAAACATTCTGGTTGGTTTTACCGGACAAATTTCCCTAGGTCATGGCGCGTTCTTTGGCTTTGGTGCCTTTGCATCGGCTTGGCTGAATAACCAGTTCAATATTCCAGTCGTGTTTGCGATTCCGCTTGCGGGTTACTTAACCATGATTGTGGGGATGCTGTTTGGTCTGCCGGCTGCGCGAATTAAAGGCTTATATCTCGCGATTGCGACTTTGGCTGCGCAGTTTATTTTAGAGGACTTCTTTGCTCGCGCAGACTGGTTCAGTGGCGGCTCATATGGTGCTGGTGCAAACCCTATCAATCTGTTTGGCTTTGAGTTTACGACCGATGAAAGCTTCTTCTACATTGCTCTGTTTGCGTTGATCTTTATGTACATGTGGGCATCGAACTTGATCCGTTCTCGTGATGGTCGCGCGTTTGTCTCGGTACGAGATCACTACCTGTCGGCAGAAATCATGGGTATCAACCTAACCAAGTATCGTCTGCTCTCATTTGGAGTGTGCGCATTCTATGCGGGCATCGGGGGCGCACTCTACGGACATTATCTAGGTTTTGTATCAGCAGAAGGTTTCACCATCATGATGTCTATCCAGTTCTTGGCAATGATCATCATTGGTGGTTTGGGTTCAGTCAAAGGCACACTGATGGGTACGATATTTATCGTATTGCTGCCTGAAGTTTTGGAGTTTGGCGTGACGGGGCTGGCTGCGTTTAGCAATAACACTTCGTTCGTTGATGGGCTTGCTTACTTCAAAGAAATGGCGATCGGCTTGGTCATCATGCTGTTCCTGATTTTCGAACCTCAAGGGTTATCGCATCGCTGGCAACAGATTCGAGCATATTGGAAACACTATCCGTTCTCATATTAACGTGGAATTAAGTGGAATATACCTCAATAACAAGGACAACGAGTTATGAACAAAGGACATTTAGCGACAACGTTGGTGCTATCTTCGGCACTGTTTACTACCGCAACTTGGGCAAAAGATTCTGTGTTTGTCGGGCAATTGGTCGACTTTTCTGGGCCAACAGCCTATGTGAGCAAGCCCTATGGTTCTGGCGTACGAGACGCATTGCGTTGGATCAACCAAAACGGTGGCATTAACGGTACTGAGCTCGAATTTGAAACGGTAGACATGGCGTATAAAGTGCCAGTAGCCATTTCCAACTACAAACGTTGGGTGGCGCGTAAAGACATGGTTGCGCTACAAGGTTGGGGCACGGCAGATACCGAAGCACTCATCTCGTTTGTGACCAAAGACAAAGTGCCAGTGTTCTCTGCCTCTTATTCAGGTCACTTAACGGACCCAACCGGCAAGAACCCAAAAACCGCGAAACCAGCGCCTTATAACTTCTTCTATGGTGCGTCGTACTCAGATGCGTGTCGTGCACTAGTGAAGTGGGCGAAAGAAGATTGGGAATCAAAGGGCAACCAAGGTGCGCCGAAATTTACCCACATTGGCGATAACCACCCATTCCCGAATGCGCCAAAAGAAGCGTGTGCAGAATATGCTGAAGAGCTTGGTTTTGAGGTGCAAAACCCAGTCGTTGTGTCACTAAAACCAGGGGACTTCAAAGCACAATGTCTGTCACTCAAAGAGTCTGGCACTAACTACGGTTACATTGCCAATATCGGTAGCTCGGTAATCTCACTCGTGAAGTCTTGTAATACGGTTGGTACAGAGTTCCAGTACATGGCGAACATTTGGGGCGGTGACAAACCAGTACTTGAAGCGGCGGGCGATGGCCTTAAAGATTACGTTTTTCCTGGCATGACGGCGTTTTGGGGAGACGATAACGAAGGCATGAAACTGGTTCGTGAGATTTCTAAGCAGTCTGAATCAGAGCCGGGCGAGTTTAGAACTCACCACTACATTCGCGGCATTTGTTCTGCGTTCTACATGAAAGAAGCGATGGAGTGGGCGAAAGACAACGGTGGCATAACGGGTGAAAACATCAAGAAGGGCATGTATGTCCATGACAACTGGGTCCCACAAGGCTTAGAAGGTGTTTGTGTACCTGCGAACTGGAAGCCGGAAGATCACCGTGGCACAACAACCGTGAACGTGTTTATGGGTAACAACAACGGCGGCGCAGTCGATATTAAGAAAGTGTCACAAGTGACATTGTCACGTCGTGACGATTGGCTAGGTTACTAACAACAAAACAAGAACAGGTGAGGGGATGCGATATACATCATCCCTTCTCCTGAACAAGGAGTGGCTTGATGAGTGAATTAGCAAGGGATATAGAACCAGCGGAGATTTTACTCTCGGTAAACAACATCGAAGTGGTCTACGACGAAGTTATTTTGGTTCTGCGTGGCGTGAGCCTTGAAGTACCTAAAGGTCAAATCGTGACGCTGTTAGGCGCGAACGGGGCAGGTAAATCGACCACACTAAAAGCCATTTCGGGTTTGTTAAAAACCGAAGATGGTGAAGTGACCCGTGGGGAAATTAACTTCATGGGCGAGCGCATAGACAACAAAAGCCCGGAAGAGATCGTCCGTTCGGGTATCTTCCAAGTGATGGAAGGGCGCCGAATTGTTGAAGATATGACGGTGATAGAGAACCTGCGCTTGGGGGCTTATACACGTACGGACAACGAAGTCGAGCAAGACATCGAAATGGTGTTTGATTATTTCCCTCGCCTTAAAGAGCGCACCGGTCTAGCGGGTTATTTGTCAGGTGGTGAGCAGCAAATGCTAGCGATTGGTCGAGCACTGATGGCTCGCCCGAAAATGATCTTGTTGGATGAGCCGTCGATGGGGCTTTCGCCGCTGTTGGTGAAGGAGGTGTTCAGCATTATTAACAAGATTAATAAAGATCAAGGCATTACCATGCTTTTGGTTGAGCAGAATGCCAACTTTGCCCTTCAAGCGGCCGATTACGGTTACATCATGGAATCAGGCAAAATCGTACTGGATGGCAGCAAGCACGAACTGCTAAACAATGAAGATGTGAAAGAGTTCTACCTTGGCGGCGGCGATGAAGATCGCAAGAGCTTCAAGAATCTGAAATCTTACAAACGTCGTAAGCGTTGGTTATAAGGAGCAAGGATGAACGAACTATTTGATGCGAAAGAATCGTTGTCTCCGCAGGCACGAGAAGAATCGCTGTTTCAACGTCTGCCGACACTGATTGAAAATGCAAAAGCCAACAGCGAACATTATGCGGCGCATTTTGCTGAGTTAGAGCCTACGTTGGCAAATAATCGTGAAGGGCTTACCCAGTTTCCGGTTACGCGCAAATTCAATATGCCAAACCAACAGCAACTTAAACCGCCGTTTGGTGGTTTAAATAGTGTTGCGATTGGTCAGATGGCGCGCGTATTCCAATCACCGGGGCCGTTGTATGAGGCACAAACGGATGAGATGGATTTCTGGCGTATGGGGCGCGCGTTTCACGCGGCTGGATTTAGTGCGGGCGATTTAGTGCATAACACGCTCTCTTATCATTTCTCGCCTGGTGGATTTATTATGGATGGTGGCGCAAGAGCTTGTGGCTGCGCGGTATTTCCGGCGGGTGTCGGGAATACCGAAGCACAAATTGAAGCGATTAAACAGCTGCAGCCAACGGGTTATACGGGCACGCCTTCTTACTTGCTGACGTTGCTACAAAAGTACCAAGAACAATACGATGAGTCGCCGAGTTTTACCAAAGCGCTGGTCTCTGGTGAAGCGGTCACCGCAGACATGCAACAGATGTTTGAGGACAAAGGCATTGCAGTCTCTCAAGCCTACGCAAGTGCAGAGCTTGGTTTGATTGCTTATCAAGTGTCTGGCGAGCAAGGCTTGGTGATTGCCGAAGATATCATCGTGGAAATCGTTAATCCTGATGGCATTCCTGTACAACCGGGAGAAGTCGGCGAAGTGGTCGTGACATCGCTCGATGAGAAGTTTCCGCTGATTCGCTACGCAACGGGAGATTTATCGGCATACCTAGAAACGGGCTCGGATTCGCCACGCACGAATGCGCGAATTAAAGGCTGGATGGGGCGTGCGGACTCAGCGGTGAAAGTGAAAGGCCTGTTTGTTTATCCGCATCAGATCCAAGAAGTCTGTCGTCGCCACGATATTAAAGGCTCCTTGAAAATTGAGCGTGATGGCTTCAACGATACCATTACTTTCTGCTGCAATGATGTCCATGTCTCGGCAGAGGACATTCAAGCGACACTCCAGTCTGTTACCAAACTGAAAGGCAATATCCAGTTCGTGTCCAATCAGACCGAACAGCCGTTAATCAATGACTTGCGCAGTTAATCCGTCATTGTAAACCGCAGTTATAAAAAGCTAACAACGTAAAAATCAAAGGCTAGGAGAGGGGATACCACATTGTGCTGCGTATCCCTTTCTTTTTGTGCCAGTACAATCAGGAGGGCGATAAATGAAGCAGGCACCGACCATCAATCAACAGTTTTGGGATAATTTGTTTACCCAAGGCACTATGCCATGGGATGCCAAAACTACACCTCAAGAGCTAAAAGCTTACCTAGAAAAAGCGCTTAATAGCGGTCAGTCTGTATTTATCCCTGGCTGTGGCGCTGCTTATGAACTCAGCTCTTTTATTCAATATGGGCATGACGTGATCGCGATGGATTACAGTGAACAAGCGGTGAAAATGGCGCAATCGACATTAGGTAAGCACAAAGATAAAGTCGTGCTGGGGGATGTATTTAACGCTGACTCTACGCACGCATTTGATGTGATTTACGAGCGTGCCTTTCTTGCTGCACTACCGAGAGACCAGTGGCCAGATTACTTTGCTATGGTGGATAAATTGCTGCCAAGAGGCGGTTTGTTAATTGGTTATTTCGTTATAGATGATGATTACCACTCTCGCTTCCCTCCATTTTGTTTGCGAAGTGGGGAGTTGGCGCAATATTTTGAACCAACGTTTACACTTATTGAATCTTCAACCGTTACAAATAGTGTGGATGTATTTAAAGGTAAGGAGTATTGGATGGTGTGGCAGAAGTGTTATCGCTTTTAATCTTTTTGAAGAAGTATTCGCGGAAACTTTCTGGCTCTTTTTTAATCGCTGAAAAGTAAGTCACAAATGTATGATATTTGGTCGATGCCATGAGCCAGAGAGCGATAATAGGAAAAAGTACAAAACTAACAAAAAAAAGTTTATGTTCATCTTCAAGAAGGAATAGGCCAAGAGCGTAAACAAGGAACTGAAAGTAAATATTGATTAAGTTGATTTTTGCCGCTTTAGGTTTGCCTCTAACAATCATCATGTTTGGGATAACAAGCAGTAGAGTCATGATCCCAGCAAAAGAAAAGTTTAGAGCCAAGAAAGCATCAGTTGTTAAGTGCTCAGACGACTGGTCAATCAATATTGCCAGCAACGTTACTGCCATGCCGCCTCCCATCATAATCAAGGTAATGACTGCCACGCCAACAAGAAAAACCCAAATAGAAAGGTAATGGTTGTCAAAAAACTCTTCTGCCTTCAATCTCTTAAACCTCATCGATACGTACTGTGAAATAACAGAGGTTACTTCACTCTATTTCTGTAGAGGGGATGCTCACATAGAAAGAATACGTATGTAAAATATCAATAAGCGTTAGTTTTAAAGGCGGGAGTTACCCCCATAATAGGTCGAAAGGTATTTCAGAATGGCTTCGCGATCATCACCCGGCAGTTCATCCATCCCTTGCTCTTCAATCATCCAGTCTAAGGTTTCATCCCATCGTTGGCGGCTTAGTCCTTGTTGTGTGACCATGTGTAACGAATGACAGGCTGAGCAGACTGCCGCGACGAGCTCCATATTCTCTCCCGGCCTTAATATCCCATCACCTGGCGATTTAACCTCCATTTCAGATGAAGTAGTATTCCAATCTGGTGGCGTAGGGTTTTTGGTCGCTAGCCATGCAATGATCGCGGCTCGAGCACCCGGGTCTTTTACGCCGGCAAAGACCATGTTTGTGCCCGGAGCAAACCCCGATGGTGACGCCAAAAAAGCATCCAGTTTTTCTGCGTCCCATTGACCTTGATGCTGTTTGATGGCTTCGCTGTAATTGAAGCTTGCAAAGCTGGCAATATCACGCTCTGCTAACCCCCAAAGAGGTGGCCCCACAACACTTACTCCATTGGGTTCAAACTGGTGACAAGCTTTACACACCATCGCTTGCTGTTCGCCTGCGGCTATTAACTCGTCATTGTTTGCTAAGGCAGAGCAACTTAACAGCGCGAGAAAAGTAAACGAGAGCGGGAAACCCCGCTCATTTAAGAATGTTGCTTTCACTGTTATTCCCCCTTCATGTTTAACCCTTAACAATCAGCGCGATGCGGTGGAAGGTGTTGTTGAGGTAACCTTTCGGGTTCCATGCGATAGCAAAAGGTTGGCTCACCTCTTGGTCATCAGTCGCTTTTGCCCAAACTTCGTAGTAGCCCGCTTGGGGGAATGTCACTTTGGCGTTGAACGTCTGTCAAGCGCCGTCATTTGCTGGGGCTGCGAGTTCGGCATCCATCCATGTTGCGCCAAAATCAATCCTTTCTCGCTGCACTACCGAGAGACCAGTGGCCAGATTACTTTGCTATGGTGGATAAATTGCTGCCAAGAGGCGGTTTGTTAATTGGTTATTTCGTTATAGATGATGATTACCACTCTCGCTTCCCTCCATTTTGTTTGCGAAGTGGGGAGTTGGAGGGTTATCTAGAACCGGCATTTAAGCTTGTGGAATCCTCAGTGGTGGCAAACAGTGTTGAGGTTTTTAAAGGTAGGGAGCACTGGATGGTGTGGCAGAAAAGCTGCCGTATTTAAACGCTATGGCATCAAATAATGAATACAAAATCAGCGTCACATAATGCATATTTTAAAGACAATTATTCTTGTGGTAACGATAAGTGTTGTGAATTGGCGAAGTTGTGAGAAATGTAGATCATGTCCTTTGAAAACATAAGGATATATAATATGGACAAATCATTTTCTCTCATCGATAAGCCTACCTTCTTAGGCTCACTCTTTCTTTTACTCAGCGTCGTTATACCTTTAATTTTATTTCCCACACAAGGTGCGGATTGGATAGCTTCGGCCAAATTTTTCATGACCGATAAGCTTGGTGTGTTATACCTCGCACTGGGTATCGCAGCAATGTGTTTTATGATTTACACGGTGTTCAGCGATCTTGGCCAAATCAAACTTGGTGAAGCCGACGAGCAACCAGAATTTGGTAACGCCTCATGGGCTGCAATGCTATTTTGTGGAGGTATTGGCGCAAGTATTCTGTATTGGGGGTGTATCGAGTGGGCATACTACTATCAATCACCACCATTTCAGTTGGAAGCAGGCAGTGAAGAAGCCATTCGCTGGGCCGCGACTTATGGTCTGTTTCACTGGGGACCGATCGCTTGGTCAATTTACCTTATTCCTGCTCTGCCTATCGCTTACTTCTTTTATGTACGCAAACAACCTGTTTTGAAAATCTCTAGTGCGTTAATGCCTGTATTAGGAGAAAAGCGCGCAAACGGTGGTATTGGCAAGTTTATTGATGTGCTATTTATTTTTGGTATGTTGGGTGGCGCGGCGACTACGCTTGGCTTAGCAGCGCCTCTTATCAACGGTGGTCTACATCATATCTTCGGTCTTCCAAACAATACCTTCAGCCAAGTGGCTGTATTACTTCTCTGTACTGCGATTTTTGGTTACTCCGCGTATGCAGGGCTTGAGAAGGGGATCAAATTCCTTAGTAACATTAACTTCTGGGGTGCGATGGGCTTGTTACTCTTTGTACTCGCCGTTGGGCCAACCGTGTTTATGTTAGAAACAGGCTTAGATTCTATTGGTCGTATGTTGTCTAACTTCTTTGTTATGGCTACCTGGGCGGAGCCGTTTGGTGGTTATGGTGAGTTTACAGATACACACTTCCCGCAAGACTGGACTATTTTCTACTGGGCATGGTGGTTGGTCTTTGCTCCTTGTATGGGATTGTTTGTTGCGCGTATCTCGCGTGGAAGAACGATCAAACAGATGGTCGTAGGTTCTATATTTTACGGTTCTTTAGGTTGTTTCTTATTCTTCATTGTTTTAGGTAACTATGGTTTATCGTTGCAATTGACGGGTGAGCTTGATGTCATCGCAATCCTCAACGAATCGGGCGCACCGGCGGCAATTTTTGAAACGTTAGATACACTGCCGTTAGGGCCAATCGTTATTGGTGTTTTTACACTGTTGTGTATCATTTTTACGGCGACTTCGTTTGACTCTATTTCGTACATTCTTGCGTCAGTGGTTCAAAATGATGTGACGGAAGAACCGATGCGCTGGAACCGTTTGTTCTGGGCGTTTACTTTGTCTTTTCTGCCAACCGTCCTAATGTTCATGGGAGGTTTATCGACATTACAAACCGCTGCGATCGTGGGCGGTTTACCGTTGTTAGTTATCTCGGTGATGTTGATGGTGTCCTTTGTTCGCGCGGCGAGCCTAGATATTAAACATCAAGCAGAATACGAAGAGCCAACCATTAACATTGAAGAACTGCCGGAAATTGACCCTTGGTCAACAGAGGGAATGGCTTTGGCGAAATTTGAGCGCTTTAAAGACTTAGCTCAACAGGCGGCTGAAGAAGAGCGCGAAGCAATGGCGGCCCTGATGAGCATGCGTAAGAGAATTCGCGCATTCGCCTTAGAACACAGCTGTGAATCTGGGTTTTCGGACCATCATTTACCAGAAGAGATGCAAACAGAGCTACAGCAACTAACCGAAGCGCTTGAGTTGGCTCAACAGAAGAAGCAAGAACTGTCTGAACAAGCCCAAGAATCTCGAATGGAGTTTAATCATGTGTTATTAGGCGGCGCGTCGGCAGGTTTAGCAACGTCGCAGGCTTAAGAACAGACACACAAGAGCCGAGTACAAACTCGGCTCTTTTTTTATGTGGATATCTTACAGTTAAAGATTCTGCTCAGTCAGTGTTAATGCTTATACTATTTTAGGTTGACCATCTGATGCGGTGGCACCGCCGTCTACAGGTAGGTTTACGCCATTAATGAAAGATGCGTCATCACTTGCCAAGAAAGTCACGACAGACGCAATTTCTTCAGGTTCGGCTGCTCGGCCGAGCGCAATGCGCTCATTGAATTTATCGCGGATTTCCTGCGGCCAGCCGTTCGTCATGTTGGTTTTTACTAAGCTTGGGCATACTGCGTTAATTCTTACGCCCTCCGCACCATGGTCCAATGCCATCGCTCTAGTAAGGTTGACCACAGCGCCTTTACTCGCGCAATAGAATGCGGCACCCCAGTCACCACCCAAACCAGAAACGGACGCGGTATTCACCATACAACCTTTCGTTTTTAAGAGTTCAGGTAACGCAAACTTCGCGCAATAAACGACGCCGTCAATGTTTACACCAGAGATCTTCTTCCAGTCTTCCACACTACCTTCAATCACTGAACCAGGGACATGTACGCCAGCATTGTTTACTAAAATATCCAGTTTACCGAAACGGGTAACAACATCAGAAATCAGGGCTGCGACTTTATCTGGATCAGAAACATCAATGGAATGCGCAGACACGCGCTGTTTATCAAAGCTCTCAACGGCGTTTGCCAACTGCTCTTCATTCCAATCGGCAAGAGCGACGTTTGCGCCTTCTTCATACAAACGTTTTGCGATGGCCAAACCAATACCATTGGCAGAACCAGTCACGAGTGCGACTTTATTTTTTAATCCTCTCATGCGATTTCTCCTTCGAAACTTACAAAAACGGGATCTTGATTTTTCTCTGTGCGCGGCAACATCAGTTTGTCGTTGTCGCTGTAATCTACGGGGATAGCCACCACTGCTGGTCCTTCAACGTCCATGGCTTTATTCAATGTCGGTAGCAATTCGTGTTGACTAGTCACTGCGAAGCCTTTCGCGCCAAATGATTCGGCGTACGCCTTGAAATCAATTGGTCCAAATTTCACACCAGAGCAGCGCTGATATTTGTTGATCTCTTGCATTTCTACCATGTTGTAGGCGTTATCAACCCACACAATATGGACGATATTGCAGTTCAGTCTAACCGCGGTTTCTAACTCCATGCTCGATTGCATAAAACCGCCGTCTCCCGATATCGATACCACTTTGCTGCCAGGTTTCAGTAGGCTGGCACCAATGGCCCATGGCAGTGCAACGCCCATCGTTTGTTGGCCGTTAGACACCAGCATTTGGCGAGCTCGAAAACAACTTAAGTAACGAGCGATCCAGATGTGGAAGCTCCCCATATCAAGACATAACGTGGTATCTGGTGTGATGATAGATTGCATGGCTTTAATCAGTGCCAGTGGATGAAATCCTTGCTTGTTATAGACATTGGGATAGGTTTTGATCACTTGCCGTTGCAGTGCTACCTCTTCCAGTACTGAAAGTGCCGTTGGGGAAAGGCGAGCATATTCAGAGATGTAGCTGCCCATTTTGTCTAATGACTGCGCAATGTTTCCGACGATTTCAACACAAGGCTGATAATTAAGTTGGTACTCTGCAGGTTCAATATCGAGATGAATCACTGGGTTGCGGTGGCTGTTCCAAAGCTCAGGGTCATACTCTATTGGGCTAAAGCCGATGGTGAGAATTAAATCGGCGTCCCGCAGTAAAACATCGCCAGGTTGGTTATTAAATAAACCGACACGCCCAGCAAAGTGGTGATAGTAATTGATGTCTACCGTGCCGGCGGCCTGGTAAGTGCCGACAACGGGTAGCTGCGTATTTTGAAGAAATCGGGCGATAGCAGCAGCGTTTTGGCTGCGGCTCGCGTGAAGGCCAAGTAAAACCACACAACGCTTTGCTTTGCTGATTCGACTGACCGCTTCTTCGATTGCTGCGATGTCTGCGCAACCAGGCTGTGTGTAAGGCGAGGGGACAATAATGTCCGTTTGGGTTTGCTCGGATAAAACATCTTGAGGGAGACTCAAAAAGCAAGCCCCCGGACGACCTGACTCTGCGATACGAAATGCGTTCGCCATGATCTCGCTTGCGGCGTCCACATGCTGCACTTCAGCACTGAACTTGGTTATAGAGCGAAAAATACTGACGGTATCCATGCTCTGGTGTGTTTGTTTTTGCTGGTCAGTTCGTTTCACAGCACCACCGATAGCAATCAGCGGATCGCCTTCGGAGTTTGCTGTTGCCACCCCTGTAACTAGGTTTCCACAGCCTGGACCTGACGTAACCATTGTGACGCCTGCTTTGCCGGTTAGTCTTCCCATAACGCCCGCCATAAACGCGCCGTTAGCCTCGTGACGTACCGGAATCATTTGGATGTTAGTGTCTTCAATCGCATCGAACAGTCGATCGATTTTTGCACCGGGAATACCGAAAATGTACTTAATGCCGAGAGACTCTAGCTGTTGAGCGATCAACTGAGCTCCATTTTTATTTGAAGGTTTGGATTGCATTTGTTGTCCTTATTATTTGCCTGACTTTGTTACTTTTCCGCCTTTTCTATGGCGGTATTTATATCTTCCGGAGCCAAATTGGCGTTGAGGAAGTCTGTCGATACTGGGGTATCAATCACTAGCCGTGAGACTTTGCCAATCTGGAGAAATCCTGACGAAATGCTGTAATCCTGGATATGACCACCTCCTTGGCGGTCATCGGTAATAAAATGTTCGTGATAGCCGGGTACATTGATGCCAGTCGTATATTTAGGACTGCGAAAGCCGGCGACCACGCCTTGCTTATGCGTGAAGCGGAATGTCGGTTGTTCTTTGACCACTTCAAGCATTGGCCGATAAGGGCGTGTTTGTTTAGGTACGGTGCGAGTACGAACTGAATCGAAAACGCCATCAATGCGCACTGCGCAAAATAGGTTGTCACTTGGAACCATGTCGTCTATGAGGCTATGGACTTCATGACGTGACATGCGCGATGTCAGTGGCAGCTCGATATCAGGCTTAAAAAAAGTCATGACAGCAAAGGGTGTTTTTTGCGCTAGGTCTGCCGGGTTTGCGGAGCCATCCGACTTGAGTTGAAAAACTTCCTTATCAAAAGCAATCAACTCACCATCCAATTCATTGAACGTACCTAAACCAAAATCCCCATGTTTCAGCAGTTCTTCTATGGTTGTTGAGCCTTCGTAAACACCAGCGATCAAAGCACTCATTAACGAAGTCTGATAAATCTCACCATCTCCGGTAACGTGATGGTATTCAGAAAATTCTTTCGCTACTTCAAGCGAACAAGCACATAGAGGGTTATAAAATCCACGCATGAGTAAGACCAGTTATGCAATGAAGAGTATATTTAGATTGACTTCTACACGGTGCTAAATCCAATATAAAAAAGATTTATTTTGATATGGAAAATATATGGAATTTCGCTACCTGAAGTATTTTGTCGCGGTCGCCGAGACTCGTCACTTTACCCGAGCCGCTGAACAGTTAGGGATTGCGCAACCTCCTTTAAGTCAACAAATCAAAAAGTTAGAGCACGAGCTTGGTGTGGACCTATTTAAGCGCTTGTCTAGAGGGGTAGAACTGACCCATGCTGGGCAAGTCTTCTATACGGATGCGGTAAATATTCTTGCTGATGTGGAACGCGCTAAAGCAAAAGCCCGACAGATTGCCCGTGGTGAAAATACGCAGGTTAAAATCGGGTTCGCAACGTCAACATCAACCTGCATTAAGGTATTAGAGAGGGTGGGGCGTATTCAAGAGAATGGGGTTCATTTACAGACGGCGGAACTGTCAATGCCAGAGCTTGCCGCTCAGTTAAAAAGCAAACAACTTGATCTCGCAATCATGCGGCTACCCTGCTACGCCAGTGAGCCTTTTGAGCACAAGGTGTTGTTTAACGACCCGTTTGTCGCGGTGATTCCGGCGGGGCACGAGCTGGCAAAGTATCCCTGTATCCAGATGAAACAGTTGAGAGACCATAAAATTTTACTGTTTCCACGAGAGACTGGACCTGCATTGTTTGATGGCATGAGCACACTTTTTGCCGACGCAGGAGTAAGACTCGAACCACAGTTCGCAGCACCGCAACTTCGTACGACGATTGCCATGGCGCAGGCTGGGTTAGGTATAGCTCTCGTTCCGCGTTCACTGGCTGAACATCTCGATGATTCTGCGACAGTCGCCGAGATTGATGATATCCCTCTCACTAGTCGTGTTGTTGTTGCTTGGGAGGCATCTAATCTCAATAAACAAGCGTTGAAAGTAGCCATGAACATCGGTCATGTTGAGGTTTAAAGATGAGTCATCGAACTGGCTCTGATAACCACAGGCAAATGTGATACTCTCCCTCGTTATATGCAAAGCTATGCTTTGGTTGAATAGACAAATCTTACTCAACGAATAGAACTTACTGAGGATGTACCAATGATATACGCTGCGGTCTTTGATATGGACGGGTTGCTGATTGATTCAGAACCTTTGTGGAAGGAAGCGGAAAAGCAGGTGTTTTCATCAGTTGGCGTCCAGGTGACCGAAGTACTGTCAAAGCAGACTGCAACGATGACGACAGATGAAGTAACAAGGTTTTGGTATGAACGTAATCCTTGGCAAGAAAAGAGCCTAGAAGAAGTAGAGAATGCTGTTGTGGATAAAGTGGAGGCATTAATAATTGAAAAAGGATGCGAATTAGAGGGTGTTACAGAAACACTCAAATTGCTTAAGGAAAAAGGGTTTAAGATAGGGCTGTCTACTAATTCACCTTATCAACTCATTCCCACCATTTTGAACAAACTCGGTATTGCCAGTTACTTTGACGCGATATCATCGTCAGACGATGTAGAACAGGGCAAGCCAGAGCCAGATGTCTACCTTTCAACAATCAATAAACTAGGTGTAGATTCAAGTAACTGTATTGCCTTTGAAGACTCTTATTCGGGTATGCTTGCGGCAACACGAGCAAACATAAAAACAGTCGTGATACCTCAACCTGATAAGTTCTACCAAGAGTTTAATGAAGCCAGTCTAAAGCTGCAAAAGCTATCAGAGTTTAATGAAAGCCATTTGGCGAGTTTAATGGACTTGAGTTTGAGAGCAACAATTGCACCAACACCGTATGAAAGTTTTTAGAAGAAGGACTTGATTGTGAACAGTCGGTCGCTGAAAAAATACCTACTGCCAATGTTCTTATTGGTTTTACCTATAGAATCATTCGCAAAAGATACGACTATGTTGGACGAGCTCAATAATCGATTTGTTACATTTGAAAGGCGATTTGATGATTGTATCAACTCTTCTTCTCAAAATGATGTGAGTGAAAACATTGTCGATAAGATTCAAGCGCTTAATATTGATTTTGAAATTTCTGTTGGCTATTTATACAAACAATCACTTTATTTATGCTCTGATAATGAATTCAGTGAGTTAGCAAGGATGATCATGATAATTGAAACCTCCGATAATGATGGATTGCAATTATCAAAGGCAAAAGCTAGTCAAATTAGAAAGCTACTTTTTAGCAAAGTGGATTTACGTTTAGAGTCGAAGTTTCAAAGTTTACCGCAAGATAAAAAGGAAGCATTACTGAACCTTGCGAAAAAGCTTGAACCTTTTGAACTCGTAAGCATGCATGAACGACTGCAGGCAATGTAGACTTATGAAAGAGTGTTTTGAGTAGATTCTTAACACTTGGCTTTATCATTAAGATTGAGTATTAGGTTCAACGCCTCTAGCTCTTACACAAGATCTAGAGGCATCCATTTAAAAGTGCCGAGCTAAGATTTTAATCCTGCAGCGGTCATCATGACGCGAAATAACATAGACACTAACCCTAATGCAGCGACGCTAGCGACCCAAATTCCAACCATCCACGCCCATTGGCGGCACCAATTTTTGACTTTCATACTCACTCCTTATCAACTCGTTAATGGTACGCTTCGTCTTCTTTCACTTTTCCAGAGAAGACGTAGTAACTCCAAAAGGTGTAAGCCAGAATTATCGGGATGATGATCACTGCTCCAACGAGCATAAAGCGCTGACTGCTTGCAGGAGCGGCTGCTTCCCATATTGATATGCTAGGAGGAATGATATTTGGCCAGATACTGATGCCAAGCCCAGCGAACCCGAGAATCACGATCACCAATGCCATCACGAAAGGGCTGTGCTCTTTTCGCTTTTTTACGGAGTCGGCAATCTTCAAACATACCAGCCCAGTAATGACAGGTACGGGCAATAAGTAGAACAAATTAGGCAGAGAAAACCATCTTTCCGCAATGGCAGGGTAAGCAAGTGGGGTCCAAGCGCTCACAATGACTAATGCGGAGATCATCGCCAGTAGTGTTTTGTTAGTGAAGCGGTACATCGTGTTTTGCAGTGCACCTTCCGTCTTCATGATGAGCCATGTGCTACCGAGCAGCGCGTACGTTGCGACTAAACCCAAACCGCAAAAGATGGGAAAAGGGGTAAGCCAGTCGAGTTGACTACCTACGAAGACGCGGTTTTCCACCGCAAAGCCTTGAATTACCGCGCCAACAACGATGCCTTGGAAAAACGTGGTTAAAATCGAGCCGACCATAAAAGAGCGATCCCAGAACTTTAAGTGGTTTTCCAATGCTTTAAAGCGAAACTCAAATGCTACGCCACGAAAGATCAAAGCAATCAACATCAACGTTAAAGGGATGGTTAGTGCTTCAATAATCACCGCGTAAGCCATGGGAAAAGCGCCAAATAGAGATGCGCCTCCAAGCACAATCCAAGTTTCGTTGCCGTCCCAAACTGGCGCGACACTGTTGACCATGACGTCTTTTTGTTTTTCATCCTTGATGAAGGGCATCAGTATTCCAATACCCAAATCGAAGCCGTCCATGATGATGTACATCAAAGTGGCAAAAACGATGATCGCGAACCAAATCACGGATAAATCAAAATGCATATCTTCTACCTTCACTTTGTGACAAATTCTAGATGCGGCCTGAAACGGTCGTCATGTCGTGCTCATCGTGCTCGATTGCATCGGGGCCTTTCTTGATTTGGTGGATCATGTAGTAATAACCAAAACCAAATACCAAGCTGTATACAACAAGGAAACACAGCAGGCTGATGCTCATTTGTAGGTCTCCGTGTGCAGAAACCGCATCACGCGTTTTTTGTACGCCATACACGACCCAAGGTTGCCGACCAACCTCTGTCGTAAACCAGCCAGCGAGTATCGCGATAAGACCAGATGGCCCCATAAATAATGAAAACTTGAGGAACCAACGCGAGGTATAAAGCGTGTTCTTTTTTCGTAACCACATGCTGTAGAAGCTCTGAAAAATCATCAGAAGTCCTAGCCCGACCATGATTCGAAATGACCAAAAGACGATAGGTGAGTTCGGTCGTTCCTCTTTCGGGAAGTCTTTCAGCGCCGGGATTGGCTCAGTTAAACTGTGGCGTAGGATCAAACTTCCTAGAACAGGAATTTCTAAGGCATAGTCTGTGCGTTCTTGTTCCATGTTTGGCATGCCGAACAATATCAATGGGGTTGGTTTGCCATCGCTGTTATCCCAATGTCCTTCGATGGCGGCGATTTTGGCGGGCTGGTGTTCCAAGGTGTTTAGCCCGTGCACATCGCCAATCACGGCTTGGAGTGGCGCAAGGAACACTAAGATCCCGAGCGACATCGAAAACATGGTTTTTACCGCAGTCGATTGATTGCCTCTCAATAAATGCCAAGCGGCTGACGCGCCTACAAAGAGTGCTGAACTGACAAAAGCTGCGACGCTCATGTGCGCCAAACGATAAGGAAATGAAGGATTGAAAACGATAGCAAACCAGTCGGTTGGCACCACATGTCCGTCGACAATTTCATAGCCTTGTGGTGTTTGCATCCAACTGTTGGAGGCGAGAATCCAGAACGTCGAAATGATCGTGCCTAACGCCACCATCGAGGTTGCAAAAAAGTGCAGCTTTTCGCCGACGCGACGCCACCCAAACAGCATTACGCCAAGAAATCCGGCTTCGAGAAAGAAAGCCGTTAACACTTCATAAGTCAGTAATGGGCCAGTGATAGAACCAGCGAAGTCGGAGAAACCACTCCAGTTGGTGCCGAATTGATAGGCCATGACAAGACCAGATACAACACCCATTCCAAAGTTAACCGCAAAAATTTTCGACCAGAAGTGATAGAGCTTTTGGTAATCGGGATTACGTGTTTTTAGCCATAAGCCTTCCAGCACGGCGAGATAGGTGGCCAAACCTATGGTGATAGCGGGGAAAATAATATGAAAGGATACCGTAAAGGCGAACTGTATCCGTGCAAGCATAAATGCGTCGAGGCCAAACATTAAACTTCCTTTGATCTTTTAAGTTTTATGAGAGAGCTATTTTAAAAGGAGCGGAATGAGGGAAGTAGGTACAGACAGTGACTATAAACCTATAACAGATTAAATATTGAAGTGTTATTATTTTGCATTCGGCTTTATGGAAGGGGATTTGCGTTTGGCGAAGTATCAAGAGTTAGTGGAACAGCTTAAAAGGCAGATAAAATCGGGGATATGGCACCCGGGTGACAAACTGCCTTCTCTGCGTCGCCAATCTGAACACTCGGGTTTGAGCTTGATGACGGTATTGCACGCTTATCAAATTCTGGAATCTCAAGGCTGGGTCACCTCACAGCCGCGCTCTGGTTATCGAGTCGCGCCCAATATTAAGAGTTCAAATGAACCCCAAGCGCCAGCCGCGGTTTCGTGGACAGAGCAGGTAGACATCAATGAGTTTATCTTTGATGTTCTGCAGGCGAGTAAAAATCCATCCATGATCAATTTTGGCTTTGCCTATCCAGACCCAAGTTTGTACCCACGATATCACGTGAATCGGGCGATGAGCGCAGCCGCTCGCAATATGCCGATTTCCACCACCTTTGATAACTTACCGCCGGGAAACGAACAATTACGCACCATCATCGCGAAGCGTTATGCTGCGAAAGGCATTGAAATTTCACCCGATGAAATTGTCATTACGGCAGGCGCGCTGGAGGCGTTAACGCTCAGTTTGCAAGCTTGTACAAGACCGGGAGATTGGGTGGTTGTGGAGTCGCCTGCATTCTATGGCGCATTGCAATCCTTAGAGCGGTTAGGTTTGAAAGCGCTCTCAGTAAGAACAGACCCAGTCACGGGTATTGACCTAGATTCATTGGAACGAGCGCTGCAAACACACGATGTGAAAGCATGTTGGCTGATGTCGAACTTCCAAAATCCTCTGGGTTTTACGCTCTCCAACGAGAAAAAACAAAAGCTGATTGAACTGACACAGCGATATAACGTGCCAGTGATTGAAGATGATGTGTACAGCGAACTGCATGCCGAGAATGACTCGGTTTACCCACTAAGAATGTTTGATGACACGGGCAATACCATGTTGTGCTCCTCGTTTTCAAAATCGTTAATCGCAGGGCTACGTATTGGTTGGGTTGCGGCGGGAAAGCGGGCGCTAGAGGTACAAAAGTTACAGTTAATGAGTACATTAGCGACGAGTGCACCAGTGCAAATGACATTGGTGCACTATTTAACAAGCCGCAATTATGAATCGCATTTGAAGCAGTTACGAAAAAAGTTGTTTGAACGTAAAAGTAAGATGACGGATCTGCTTAGTGAGCTGTTACCTGAAGAAGTCAAAGTGTTAAGCCAAAGCGGCGGGTACTTTATTTGGTTAGAGCTTCCCAAGCATATCGATGCCTTGCCGATATATCGAAAAGCGCTAAAAGACAATATCAGTATCGCACCGGGAAAGATGTTCAGCCTGACAGAACAATACGATCACTGTATTCGTCTTAACGCTTCTTTTGAGCTCAAGGACAAATACGTTCATGCTCTCAATCTGCTTACCAACATTATTCGCGAACATTTGGCGAAATAGCGACTTTCTTCAGTTTTTTGGTCTAATGGATCGCGCCGGATTTCCAGCAACTCGATCGCCCGGCGCAACGTCTTTGGTTACGACAGAGCCAGCGCCGACGACGGCCTCATCGCCAATGGTCACGCCTGGCAGTATGATAGCGCCCCCACCAATCCAAACGTTATTGCCGATTTTTACCGGTTTGGCGATCTCATCTCCGGCTAAGCGTCTTTGTGTATCGAGTGAATGAGCGGCTGTGTAAATTTGCACTCTAGGCCCAATCATGACGTTCGCGCCAATCTCAACCTGCCCATTGTCCAGAATAATGGCATCCCAGTTGATGTAGGTGTTTTCCCCGATGGACAAGTGGCAACCGTAGGTAAGCTGAAGCGGGGGCTCTATACAGGCGCTGTTTTCTAATTGGACGCCCATCTCCGCCAATAGTTGTCTACGGATACCTGGGTTTGGCTCGTGGTTAAATTGGAAGACAAGCTGCGCAGTTTTGGCGCGCATTAGCTTTAGTTCTTCATCCAGACAATTATAGGTTTTTCCAGAGCGCATCCGAGTCAGTTCTGACATAACAATCATTCCATTAATGGTTTTGCAGTTGAGGCCACAATGATAAGTGAGTGTTTCAGTCAATAGGAGATTTTTATTATTAAATCAGATGTTTATCACTGATTTATATTCAATAGGTTAGTTTTGAGTAAGCACTCGTTAAGAGTCATTCAAATAGAGAAGTGAAGTGAATTGGGTAAGTTCCTTTTAGCAGGGGAGGAAAGTATAGATTGGATGTTGCTTTCCTCTCCATAGCTTGATTTGGAGCATTTATTGGCTGTCCCACATCACTTCGCACTCTTCTTTAATAGCCGATTTTAAAAGCTCAATAAGTGGAAATGCTCTGCGTCCTAAACTGACCGTTTGTTCCTCTTGCTCCTCATCTTCTTCCATTGCTTGACTGTTGTTCTTCTCTATCGCTTCTTGTGCTGCGAGAGCGGAGGTCAATCTAGATAGAGCATCAGGGATATCTTGAGCGGAAATTGACCCTGGTACTGAGCCACTATGCCCCATCATTTTGATCATCTTTATTGCAATATCGCCAAACATAGTGACGTTCGAGTGGCTATGGCAACGAAATGTAATAAGCATTTACCTGCTCCTGTTTTAGGTGTTCATTTGAGTATAAATGGTATCTGAGACACGAGGCAATTTAATCCGATAATTCGCAATCTTTCAGATAGCTATCTATCTTTAACGAAAGACAAACCTAAGGAGATGATTTTGTTGAACTCCCAATTAAAGACGTTGATTTGGCGGCTTCACAAGCGAATATTTACGTTGCTTATGGTGTTATGCACATGTTCACCTTCTGTCGTTGCTCAACCTTCCATTGTTTTTGGTGTCGTACCGCAGCAGTCGGCGACCAAACTAGTGCAACAATGGCAGCCATTACTGCAACGCTGGGGAGATCTTGCTGGCGTTGAGATTAAGTTTGCCACGGCACGTGATATTCCCACATTCGAAGCTCGCTTGATGGCTGGAGCCTACGACATTGCATACATGAACCCATATCACTTTACGTTGGTGAATCAAAACCCAGGTTATACCGCTTTAGCAAGAGCGAAAAATAAGCGCATCACAGGCATTATTGTAGCAAGGCGAGGGAAGTCGGTTTCCCTTGATGAGCTGCAAGAAAAGACCATCGCTTTTCCTGCTCCACGAGCATTTGCTGCTTCTATCATCACACAATCAGAGTTGGCGCAGAAAGGCATCAAGTTTACGCCTAAATATGTTGGTTCGCACGACTCAGTCTATTTGGGGGTACTTAAAGGTTTGTACATTGCTGGTGGTGGCGTGAAGCGTACCTTTGAGAGCTTACCGAGTGAAATAAAAGACCAACTTAGCATCATTTATACAACTGCTGGTTATACGCCTCATGCTATTGCGGTTTCAAATAATGTCGATGAAGAGATTACTCTTGCCTTACGAAAGGCAATTTCGCAACTTAATGATGATCCAAAAGCACAGGAGAGTTTTACTTTACTCAACATTGACGGGTTACAGCTTGCACAAGACCAAGATTGGCAAGATGTTGTTCAATTGGGAATCTCAAGATAAATGGTTGTCCTATGACGCTGCGTTCGAAAACGATACTTGGCATTGCTCTTATTGAGGCCCTTGCGCTCGGTGTACTCATCATTAGTGGGCTTAATTGGTTGGAAAGTTCCAACGAGACTAGCCTCGAGGTTGGGAGCCAACACTTGGTGAGTGTATTTGCTCAGGCGTCGAGAGATGCGGTGATTGCGACGGACTTAGCCTATCTAGACAGTTTTGCTCGTTCTGTCGTGAGTGAGCACGAGCTGGCTTACATTCGTATTGTTAATCAAGATGGCGTCGAGCTGACGCTACAGGGGGATTACAGCGGTGTTGATACTGGTGTGAGACCGTTTGATGTGACCGATGGAGTTTACGATGTTGCGCAAGAGATTACTCTTGGAAAGCAGACTTTCGGTAAGGTTGAAATGGGTGTGAATGTTGAACATGTACATCAAGTACTTTCATTTGCGACTCATGCAAGTTTGGTTATCGCCTTTATTGAAATGTCGCTGGTGGCCATGTTTTCGTATGCTCTCGGTAGCTATTTGATGAAGCGGCTTGATCTTCTTCGTACTGGGGTAATCAAGGTTTCACAGCAAGGTCCGGGTTCGCAAATTTCGATTTCAGGCAATGACGAAGTTACACGTGTTGGCGAAGCGTTTAACCAAATGTCACGCTCTTTAGCACAAGCGCAAACTAAACTTCAGCAAGAGCATCAAACCCAGCAACAGTTATCGGCCAAAATATCGCAGCTTGCTGAGGTTGCTGAACATGCGCGTGATACCATCATCATTACTCACCCTGACGGCACTATTGCATGGGTAAACCCTGCGTTTGAACAGCTAACCGAATATACGTTGGAAGAAGTTATTGGCAAATCGCCGGGCGAGTTACTCCAAGGGCCAGACACAGACCCAAATACGGTGGCATTGCTCTCAAAAAGTGTCCGTAAGCACTCTCCTATTAGGGTTGAAATACTCAACTATACCAAGTCGAAGCACCCGTATTGGGTCGAGTTGGAGCTATCTCCTGTGTTTGATGAAGATGGCGGGCTGTTACGTTTTATTGCGGTAGAGCGTGACATCACCGACAGGCGCAGGATGGAGAGGCGTCTGTCGTCTGCTTTAGATAAATCGAAAAAGGCGATGCAAGCCAAATCGGAATTTTTGGCGAACATGAGCCATGAGATTCGCACCCCAATGAACGCGATCATGGGGATCAGCGAGATATTGCTTGAGAACGAAAACCGTCGAGAGCCAAGGGAGTTATTACTCTTGCTGCACAAATCTGCCAACAACCTTGTGACGATCATTAACGACATCCTCGACTACAGCAAAGTAGAGGCGGGCAAGTTGACGTTAGTTGAAGAGGAGTTTGACTTGCGTTCACTCGTCGAGAGTTGCACCGCTTTGTGTGCCTATCAGGCGGATAAAAAGAACCTTAAGTTGTTGGTTGATATGCCATTGTCTATGAATACGGTCGTGGTCGGCGATAAAGGTCGGATTAATCAAATCTTACTTAACTTGATCGGCAATGCAGTGAAATTCACGGATGAAGGTCATGTGCAGCTGAAAGTAAGAGAAAGTGAGCTCGGTTTTGATTTTTCAGTGAGCGATACTGGCATTGGAATTCCTAAAGACAGGCTAACTCATATTATGGGTAAATTTGAGCAGGTCGATACCTCCGCGACAAGGCGACATGAAGGAACGGGCTTAGGGTTGGCAATCTCAAAACGTTTGATCAGCATGTACAACGGTGAGCTTTGTGTGCACTCGGATTTTGGCAAAGGATCGTGTTTTAGCTTTAGTTTGCAGTTGCCTAAACGAAGTCAGCCTCATTCTGAGCCGGTGGAACTGAATGCAAATCGACTATTGTTGATTGATGATTATCTACCGCGCGTGGAACACTTGATTCGCTTAGCTAAAGAGATTGGCATCGAGGTGACTCATCGCAACGATTGGTCTGCGGCGCAGTCTTTGGGCAGAGATTTGGACGGTTTTGACCGCATCATCGCGAGCGTGAACAATGCTCAGGATAGAGATGCGCTCTATGAGCTTGATGCGACAGAATCATCCGCCAAACGGGTACTGTTTCTCGCCCCTTGCGTGATGGAGGAAGGGCAGGCATGGTCGTGCGAGCGGGATCGTTTACTGCCGCAACCTGTCACGCAGCATAAACTGCAAACCCTGTTCTCTAGCAAAATACAAAAGCGTCGAGCGCTTTCCTCACAAGACAATCCAGATTTTTCTAATTTGCACCTTTTGGTTGCAGAAGACAGCCATATCAACCGAATCTTGATTGAAAAAATGTTGCAAGACACCGGTGTGAAACTGACGTTGGCGGAAGATGGTGTCGAGGCCGTTGAACTCTACAAGCAGCTTTCCCCTGATTTGGTGATTACCGATATTTCTATGCCAAACAAAGATGGTTTTGGTGTGACAAAAGACATTCGTGAGTTACAGGAAAACGGTGAGTTTCCTTGGTGTCCAATCGTGGCGTTTTCTGCTCACGCGATGCAAGAAGAGCAGCAAAAGAGTATTGCACTAGGGATGAATGATTACCTGACGAAGCCAGTTCAGAAAAGCGATTTACTCGATATGATTGCGAAGTGGGGACGGCATACTCAAATGGCAGAAAAGCACGCCTCTGGTTAGTGCTTTTGTGAATCGTATTTGGCCCTAATAAAACGGGCATGTTGTTACGCATGCCCGTTTGTATTTATTGGTTGCCTATCGCGGATTGAGTCTTTTACAAGCAGTGCGGATCACCCAAAGCGAGTGCTACTTTGGAAGACGGACGTTTACCTAACGCACGGCAAATTTGCCAACCCGCTTCATTGATAATGTTGAGATCAATCCCCGTTTCAATGCCAAGCTGTTCACACAGATAAAGCACATCTTCCGTTGCGACATTACCACTGGCTCCTTTCGCGTAAGGGCAGCCGCCCAAACCAGCAACAGCACTATCAATGGTGTTGATGCCCATTAACAAGGCTTGGTAAATATTGGCCAACGCTTGTCCATAGGTGTCATGAAAATGTACCGCGAGCGCGTCTTTTGGCAGTTGCGTTAACAGCGAATCCAGCATGGCGATAACGCGATTAGGCGTTGCTTTACCGACAGTATCGCCCAGAGATATTTCATAGCATCCCATATTAAACAGCGCATTCGCGACCTTGGTAGTTTGCTCTGGTTTTATTTCTCCCTCGTAGGGACAAACCATAGTGCAAGACAAGTACCCGCGCACAGGAATGTTGTGCTGCTGTGCTAACGCGATCACAGGTTCAAACCGCGCGAGGCTTTCCGCAATACTACAGTTAATGTTCTTCTGGCTGAACGCTTCAGAAGCGGAGCCAAATACCGCAATTTGCTTTACGCCACTTTCTAGTGCTCGTTCTAAACCTGCTAAGTTTGGTGTGAGCGCACTGTAAACCACGCCTGGTTGTTGAGTTATTCCCGCAAATACCTGATCGGAATCGGCCATTTGTGGTACCCACTTTGGAGAGACAAAAGAGCCTGCTTCAATGTGCTTTAAGCCACTGTTGCTCAGCAGATTAATCAAACGGATTTTATCAACCAGCGTCACTGACGTTTCATTTTGCAGGCCGTCGCGAGCACCAACTTCGACGATATTAACCTTCGCTGGTAGCATACTCACGCTCCTTATCGACAGAGACATTTTCGGGTATCGAAGCTAAATGCAGCAGTATCGAACCATGCTGTACTTGGTCTCCATGCTGATAAAAAATCTCATCAACAGTTGCAGCTACCGGAGCTGTGATGGTGTACTCCATCTTCATCGCTTCGAGCACTAACAACGGATCGCCCGCCGCCACTTTGTCACCTTTATTCACCATGACCGCCGAGATCACGCCGTTCAGTGGTGCGGTTGGACTTAGTTTATCGTCTGCATCTTTTGCAGAGTCAAAGTTAGGTTGATGAGCAAACGTGCGCTGCTGACCAAGATAAAACAGCGTTGTCTGTTGCTCGTCGCTAAGTACATTAAAGGTGTAACGCACATTATCAATATCGACGATAAACTGGTTGCCACTTTCAAGCAGGATGACCTGATGCAACTCCTCGCCGCATCGGATAGTGAAGTGAGAACCTGTATCCTGCGATGATTGTTGCAAACGTACCTGATGGTTGGCATTGGCATCCGTGAAGTTAAATCGATAAACGTTGTCAACCGACAGTCTAAAACCTTGTTTGGTTGGCGCGGGTAACGTTGAGCTGTCTGATTTTGAAATGAGATCATTCCAGCGAGCGACCGCTGCCAACGTTAGCCAGATAGAATCTGACACATTTTGCTGCGCGCTAATGCCTTGCTGATGTTTAACCAGGAAGTCGGTATCAAGTTCGATATTGGCAAAGGCTGGCTGCGAAATAATGCTGTGCAGATAACCAATGTTTGTCGTTACTCCACGTACGTGATATTGAGTTAACGCCTGTTTAAGCTGTTTGAGCGCGATATCACGTGTTTGGCCCCAGACGATCAGTTTGCTGATCATCGGATCGTAGTATTCGCTGATGGTATCGCCTTGAGCAACACCACTATCAACACGTACACAAGCTAGGCGCACATCCTTGTCTGATAATGGTTCTTTTAAGTAATCAATGCGGCCCGTCGACGGCATAAAGTCGTTGTCTGCATCTTCGGCGTAAATTCGTAGCTCGATTGAATGACCGTTGTGGGTGATTTCAGATTGAGAGATCGGTAAATGCTCACCTGCTGCGACTTTTAATTGCCACTCCACCAAATCAACGCCGGTGATCAATTCAGTGACAGGGTGTTCAACTTGCAGACGGGTATTCATCTCCATGAAGTAGAATTGACCTCGGCTATCGAGTAAGAACTCCACCGTGCCAGCGCCAACATAGTCGATCGCTTGAGCGGCCTGAACCGCGGCTTTACCCATTTGTTTACGCAGTTCATCACTGAGTCCCGGCGCGGGTGCTTCTTCGACCACCTTTTGGTGACGACGCTGAATGGAACAGTCACGATCAGACAGGTAAACACAGTTGCCATGTTGGTCAGCAAATACTTGAACTTCCACGTGGCGAGGCTGCAATATGCATTTTTCGATTAGAAGCTGCTTATCGCCAAAGCTTGAAAGCGCTTCACGCTGCGCACCGTCGATGGCCAAGGGCATTTCGGCGGCGCTGTTGACCACTCGCATGCCTTTACCGCCGCCCCCTTGGGTTGCTTTGAGCATCACTGGATAACCGATTTTCTCTGCTTCAGCCAATAAGTGCTCAACGCTGTTGTCTGTGCCGTGATAGCCGGGAACCAAAGGCACGTTCGCCTCTGACATGATGGCTTTGGCTTGCGACTTCGAACCCATTGCCTCGATTGCGCTGGTAGGTGGGCCAATAAATACAATGCCATTTTCGCTGCACGCTTTGGCTAGTTTTGGGTTCTCGGAGAGAAAACCATACCCAGGGTGGATAGCATCAGCTTGCCATTTTTTCGCAGCACCGATAATCGCATCGATATCGAGGTACGACTCACTCGCCGGAGCAGGGCCGATAAATTCAGCGAAATCTGCTTGTTTAACATGTAAGCTGCTGCGATCCGCTTCGGAATAGACGGCAACTGTCTCGATGGCCATGCTTTTTGCGGTTTTAATAATTCGGCATGCAATTTCACCGCGGTTTGCGATCAGTATTCTTTTAAACATGATTCCTCCAATTGGCGGCGCGCTTTTCAAAAAATGCACTCAGTCCTTCCTGTCCTTCGCTGGACACGCGGGCGGTTGCAATCGCTTGGCTGGTGTATTCAATTAATGAGTGATCGATAGGTTGGCTATCACAACGTAAGCAGAGCGTTTTTGCTGCCTGCATGGCTTGTGGACCGTTGTTGAGCAGGTGATCAATGGTGCGATTGACAGCTTCACGTGGTTGAGAGTCGATCTGATGAAGAATATTCATCGATAGCGCGGTTTCGGCATCGATCAGTTCCGCGGTTAAAAAGTAGCGTCGGCTTTGTCGTTGTCCAATCGCTCGGATTACGTAAGGTCCGATGGTAGCGGGTAATAAACCGAGCTTCACTTCACTCAAACAGAAGCGACTTTCAGGTGTACCGATTGCGATATCGCAGCAGCAGATAAGCCCAAGTGCGCCGCCAAATGCAGCGCCGTGCACCATAGCAATGGTTGGTTTGCTAAAGGTATCCAGCGTATGCAAAAGTTTTGCTAGTTGCTGTGCATCTTGCAGGTTTTCACCCTCGGTTTTGGTTGCCATTGACTGCATCCAGCCCAGATCTGCTCCCGCAGAAAAGTGTTTTCCCTGTGCAGTTAACACCAGTGCACGGAGAGAATCGTCCTTTTCGAGCTGTTCTAGTGTCTCAATTAGTGAGGCAATCAATGCGTCATTAAACGCGTTGTGTTTTTCTGGCCGATTCAGGCTCAACCAGGCAACGCCATTGCTGTCTTTTTCAAGCAGTAGTCCGGTCATGTGACTTCCTTTGTCTGACATTTCAGTCTGTATTTCAATGCTCGCTAACCATTACTTGTTAAACATCGGTATTCGCGAGGAGTTAAGGTTTGCCTTGCATCCGACTACATACGGAAGATGCCAAATTTACTGTCTGATATCGGCGCATTAAGCGCAGCAGACAGAGCAATGCCGACAACATCACGGGTTTTCGCAGGGTCAATAATGCCGTCGTCCCACAGGCGTGCACTGGCGTAGTATGCATGGCTTTGAGTCTGATATTGCTCCGCAATTGGACGTTTGAACGCTTCTTCTTCCTCCGCGCTCCAGCTTTCGCCTTTGCGAGTTTTGATATCGCGGGTCACTTGCGCCATCACGCCAGCCGCTTGCTCTCCACCCATGACGGAGATGCGCGCGTTTGGCCACATCCACATCATGGTTGGATCATAAGCGCGGCCACACATGCCGTAGTTCCCTGCGCCATACGAGCCACCAATCACTACGGTAAACTTCGGCACGTCTGCACACGCAACAGCAGTTACCATTTTCGCACCATGTTTGGCGATGCCTTCGGCTTCGTACTTCTGACCGACCATAAAGCCCGTTATGTTCTGCAAGAAAAGTAGAGGAATTTTGCGTTGTGCGCACAGCTCAATAAAATGCGCACCTTTCTGCGCCGATTCCGAGAATAGAATGCCGTTGTTAGCGACAATGCCAATCGGCATTCCGTGAATATGAGCAAAGCCACAGACCAAGGTTTCACCGAACAAGGCTTTAAATTCATCAAATTGTGAATCATCAACAATTCGGGCAATGACCTCTTTGACATCAAACGGCTTTTTAAGATCGGTTCCGACGATGCCGTACAGCTCTTGCGCAGTAAAGCGTGGTTCCTGTGGCGCTTTTTGCTTGAGTTGGACGGGTTTCAAGTGGTTGATTTGTGAAACCGCTTGTCTTGCCAGTTCTAACGCGTGGTGATCATTTTCTGCATAATAGTCGGCTACGCCAGACGTTCGGCAGTGAACGTCTGCGCCACCAAGATCTTCCGCGCTGACTTCTTCGCCTGTTGCTGCTTTTACCAGAGGAGGGCCAGCTAAGAAGATCGTACCTTGTTCTTTGACAATGATGGAAACGTCACACATGGCAGGAACGTAAGCACCGCCAGCGGTACATAGCCCCATGACCACCGCAATTTGCGGGATACCCTTGGCTGACATTCGGGCTTGGTTGTAGAAAATGCGGCCAAAATGGTCTTTGTCTGGGAAGACCTCATCTTGGCGGGGGAGGTTAGCGCCGCCAGAGTCGACTAAGTAAACACAAGGCAACTGACACTTCTCTGCGATTTCCTGTGCGCGTAAGTGCTTTTTCACCGTGAGCGGGTAGTAACTGCCGCCTTTTACCGTCACGTCGTTGGCAACGATCATACACTCGGTGCCGTCAATCACACCAACACCCGCTACTACGCCCGCGCATGGAACGTAATCTGGATACACATCCCAGCCAGCAAACTGACCGATTTCTAAAAAAGATGAACCGGGGTCGAGTAGGGCAAGAATGCGCTCACGTACCGGAAGTTTGCCTTTCTTCTGCTGATGCTCGCGTGCTTTCTCACCGCCACCATCTTCGATTTGCGCGGTCACGGTATAGAGTTGATCCACAAGCGACGCCATAGAGCGGTAGTTTTCCTGATACTGCTCTGAATGGGTATTAATATTGGTCGTCAAACAAGCCATAAATAGCCGATCTCCATTCGGTAAACGGGTGACACCACCCGTCTTTATCTATGTTGAATAAGATTTAGGTTGAATAAGGAAGTTATTTAGAGTCAGAGCGCCTAGGTATGATGATTAGGCGCTTTCGTTAAACAATTCGCGACCAATAAGCATGCGGCGAATTTCTGAAGTGCCCGCACCAATTTCATATAGCTTGGCATCACGCAACAAACGACCAGTATCAAACTCGTTGATGTAGCCGTTACCGCCAAGTAGTTGAATCGCATCCAGTGCCATCTTGGTTGCCAGCTCTGCGCTGTAGAGGATCGCACCAGCAGAATCTTTACGTGTGGTTTCACCGCGATCACAAGCAGCAGCAACGGCGTAAACATACGCTTTAGCGGCATTCATTTGCGTGTACATATCAGCGATTTTTGCTTGAACTAGCTGGAATTCACCGATGGATTTACCGAACTGTTTGCGGTCGTGAATGTAAGGCACAACGATATCCATACACGCCTGCATGATGCCAAGTGGACCACCGGCAAGTACCACGCGCTCGTAGTCGAGGCCGCTCATCAATACTTTCACGCCTTGGTTTTCTTCACCGAGAATGTTTTCAGCAGGGACTTCGCAGTTTTGGAATACCAATTCACAAGTGTTCGAACCGCGCATACCTAATTTGTCGAGCTTTTGCGCTTGAGTGAATCCCGGGCATCCACGTTCTACGATAAAGGCCGTGATGCCTTTAGAATTCTGGCTTGGATCGGTTTTGGCGTAGACAACATAGGTGTGTGCATCCGGGCCGTTAGTGATCCACATTTTGTTGCCATTTAGCAGGAATATATCGCCTTTACGTTCCGCTTTAAGTTGCATAGAGACTACATCAGAACCTGCTCCGGGCTCACTCATTGCTAGTGCACCAATATGTTCGCCAGAGATGAGCTTAGGTAGGTATTTCTCTTTTTGCGCTTGTGTGCCGTTGCGGTGGATTTGGTTGACACAAAGATTGGAGTGAGCACCGTAACTTAACGCAACCGAAGCGGATGCTCGACTGATTTCTTCCATAGCGATAACGTGGGCGAGATAACCCATGCCTGCTCCACCAAACTCTTCGCTGGTGGTCACACCTAAAAGACCCATGTCACCCAGTTTGGACCAAAGATGGTTTGGAAAGTCGTTAGATTGGTCGATAGATTGCGCTAGCGGCGCAATTTCTCTTGCAGCAAAACTATTGATTTGCTCGCGAAGCAAATCGGTATTTTCGTCATAAACAAAGTTCAGGGAAGAGTAGGTAGATTTCATTGCGTGTCCTTGCCTTTACGTCACCTACATCCCAGAGTTGAGGTGTTAGGTGACTTTTTCGCCTTTCATGGTTCTCAGTGTGTTTTGGCATCGCAACTGCGCAGCATTTAACTCCATCATTACCGCTTGAATGTCGTTTGCTTGCTGTTGCAATGCTGCCTTCTTCTCTTCGATCAACCGAATCATATAGTTCAACTGCTCAGTACTTTGATCGGTATCGTAGAGTTCAAATAACTCTTTGATATCTGCAAGAGAAAAGCCCAATCGCTTACCTCGCAAAATCAGTTTTAGTCGAATTCGATCGCGACCATTGTAGATTCGTGTGTTGCCTTTACGTTCCGGAGTTAGGAGACCTAAATCTTCGTAGAAGCGAATACTTCGGGTAGTAATGTCGAACTCTTTCGCGAGCTCGCTGATCTTAAATGTGTTCATTCCTTAACCTTACGACTTTCGTATAACATTCATACGAATATACAATTCGTTAACGTTAAAGTAAACAAACAACATCCACTCTTGAGCCTTGATATCACTCGCATTTACTCGAAATAAAATAATCACTCGAACAAACAATAACCTCAAACTTGACGTTAACGTAAATGTTAGTATAGTTATGACGTAAACGTCAATAAAAGGTTAATGGAATGAAAAATGAAACATGGATTGTTGCCGCCAAGCGAACGCCTATCGGCTCTTTTCAAGGTGCATTAGCTTCAACAGATGTCACAGAACTCGGTGCGAAAGCCATCCAAGGGGCACTAGCCGAAAGCCAACTCGATGTGCAAAAAATAGACGAAGTGTTGATGGGATGCGTTTTACCCGCCGGCGTGGGGCAAGCGCCAGCAAGACAAGCAAGTCTTAAAGCAGAAATGCCACAATCGATCGGTTGTACGACACTGAATAAAGTCTGTGGTTCGGGTATGAAAACCGTCATGCTGGCACATGATCTTATTCAATCTGGTAACGCGCACGCGGTTATCGCTGGCGGTATGGAAAACATGTCCTCTTCTCCTTATCTACTTAAGAAAGCGCGTGATGGTTTCCGCTTAGGCCATGAGCAAGTGCTTGATCATATGTTTTATGACGGTTTGCAGGATGCCTACCAAGGCGAATTGATGGGTGTCTTTGCCGAACAAACCGCGCAAAAGTATCAGTTCAGCCGTGAAAGTATGGATATCTGGGCGCAGCAGTCTGTGACTCGTGCGCAGCAAGCGATTGAGCAAGGTTTGTTCAAAGAAGAGATCGTGCCTGTTAACGTAAAAAGTCGACGCGACGAAACCTTGGTGGTAGACGATGAGCAACCGAGCAAACTCGATGTCAATAAAATTCCCACCTTACGACCTGCGTTTGCCAAAGGTGGCGGCGTAACGGCAGCAAATTCCAGTTCTATTTCTGATGGTGCATCGGCAATGGTATTGGTTGATAGTGAATTTGGCCGTCAGGAAAACCTTCAACCTCTAGCCAAAATTGTCGCGTACAGCACGCATGCAAGACAGCCTGATGAGTTCACCATCGCACCCGTATTCGCGATTGAAACGCTGCTGGAAAAAACGGGCTGGGACAAATCAGACGTGGACCTTTGGGAAATCAATGAAGCCTTTGCCGTTGTTGCTCAATACGCGGTGAAAGCACTCGAATTGGACGAGAGCAAAGTGAACCCTCGCGGCGGCGCTTGTGCGTTGGGGCATCCAATTGGTGCGAGTGGTAACCGAATCCTCGTGACTTTGATTCACGCTCTTAAACAAACAGGCGGCAAACGTGGCGTTGCATCGCTTTGTATTGGCGGCGGCGAGGCAACCGCTATCGCGATTGAAATCTGCTAAATCACTCTCAACAAAGTTTCACTTACATAACAGTAGTCAGTAACAAGCTGAAAAATACAAGGATGTCATCATGACAGAACAAGTAAAGCAGTATATCGGTGGTGAATTTGCCATCTCCGATTCAAAACAATGGCTAGATGTAACCAACCCGGCAACCAACGAAGTGATTGCACAAGTACCTTGTGCCACGGAATCGGAAATGAATGCGGCGATTGCCAGCGCAACAGAAACGTTCAAGCGTTGGAAAGAAGTCGCTGCGCCGGAGCGTGCGAGATTGATGCTACGCTACCAACACTTGCTAAAAGAGCAACACGATGAGTTGGCGATACTGCTTTCAAGTGAGACAGGCAAAACTCTTGCGGATGCAAAGGGTGACATTTGGCGCGGGATTGAAGTGGTAGAACAAGCGGCGAACATTTGTAGCTCAATGATGGGCGAAACGGTTGAGAGTGTCGCAACCAATATTGATGGTTACTCTTACATTCAACCGCTTGGTGTTTGTGCGGGTATTACTCCGTTTAACTTCCCTGCGATGATCCCTCTATGGATGTTCCCAATGGCGATCGCTTGTGGCAACACCTTTATTTTGAAGCCGTCAGAGCAAGTGCCACTAACGGCAATGAAACTGGCGGAGCTGTTTGAACAAGCAGGTGCACCAAAAGGTGTTTTGCAAATTGTTCACGGCACCAAAGAGCAAGTCGACCGTATTCTGACTGATCCAGTCGTTCGTGCGATCTCTTTTGTCGGCTCAGTGCCAGTTGGTGAGTACATCTACAAAACGGGTACGGACAACCTAAAGCGCGTGCAGTCATTTGCGGGTGCGAAGAACCACATGGTCATCATGCCAGATGCAAACAAGCAGCAAGTGATTAATAACTTGGTTGGCGCGTCCGTCGGTGCCGCAGGTCAGCGTTGTATGGCGATTTCGGTGGCAGTATTTGTCGGCGAAACCAAAGAATGGATTCCAGAGCTTAAAGAGGCGTTAGCTCAGGTTCAACCTGGCGCGTGGGATGATAAAACCGCCGGTTATGGTCCGCTGATTAGCCCTCAAGCGAAGCAGCGAGTGGTGAATCTGATTAATGAAGGCAAAGCGTCAGGCGCGAATTGTGTTCTGGATGGGACAGATTGCGAAGTATCTGGCTTCCCGAACGGTAACTGGGTCGGTCCAACACTGTTTACCAATGTGACGACAGACATGTCGATTTATCAGGAAGAGATTTTCGGGCCTGTACTGTTAACTATGGAAGTGGATGACCTAGATGAAGCTATTGAACTGATCAATGCAAACCGCTTTGGTAATGGTACGTCTATTTTCACGGCGAACGGCGCAGCAGCGAGAAAGTATCAGCACAACATCGAAGTGGGTAACGTAGGCGTCAACGTGCCGATTCCAGTGCCTTTGCCGTTCTTCTCGTTTACGGGTTGGAAAGGCAGCTTCTACGGTGATCTGCATGCTTACGGCAAACAAGCGGTTCGCTTCTACACCGAAACGAAAACTGTCACTGCGCGTTGGTTTGAAGATGATATTCCAAGTGGTCCAAACATGACTATTCAACTTAGCTAATTACTGGATTAGCGATACCTCTAGCCAAGCCCTTCAACCCTTTAGAGGGCTTGGGTCGGATAAAAATGCAACGAATTAGACCTTAGGACTTCAAGATGGATTTTGAATTAAACGAAGATCAACTCGCGTTTGCCGAAGTAGCAAAGCAGTTTGCAGACCAAATGTTAGCGCCGCACGCGGCCGAGTGGGATGAAAACCATCATTTCCCTAAAGATGTACTGCGTCAAGCAGGTGAACTTGGTTTTCTGAGCATCTATACGCCGCCAGAGCATGGTGGTTTGGGATTGTCTCGTTTGGATGCGGCGATCATTTTCGAGCAGTTGGCTATGGGTTGTACCGCGACTACTGCGTTTATGACCATTCACAACATGGCGACGTGGATGATCACCAGCTTTGCCAAAGCCGAAGTGGCGCAGCAATTTAGCGCGGATCTAATTTCGGGTGAAAAGCTCGCTTCCTACTGTTTAACCGAACCTAACGCCGGCTCTGACGCCGCTTCTCTAACTACTAGCGCAGTGCGTGATGGTGAGGAGTTTGTCTTGAATGGCGCAAAAGTGTTTATCTCGGGCGCGGGTGATACAGATGTTCTCGTCGTGATGGCGCGTTCGTGTGGTGAAGGAGCGGGTGGCGTTTCTGCATTCGTTGTTCCTGCTGATTGCGAAGGCATTAGCTACGGTAAAAAAGAAGCCAAAATGGGTTGGAACTGCCAGCCAACTCGCATGATTACCTTCGAAAATGTCCGCATTCCGGCTGACTATCTGTTGGGTGAAGAGGGAGAAGGCTTTAAGTTCGCCATGCTTGGCCTTGATGGTGGTCGAATCAATATCGCTACTTGTTCCGTCGGTACTGCGCAACAAGCACTGAACGAAGCAAAGCAATACATGAACGAACGCAAACAGTTCGGCCGTTCACTGGCGCAATTTCAAGCGTTGCAGTTCAAGCTTGCTGATATGGCGACTGAGCTGGTCGCTGCGCGTCAAATGGTGCGACTCGCTGCCGCTAAACTCGATGCCCAGCACGCAGAAAAGAGTGCCTACTGTGCCATGGCAAAACGCTTTGCTACTGATGTGGGCTTTAAGGTCTGTGACCAGGCACTGCAAATTCACGGTGGGTATGGCTACATCAAAGAATATCCAGTCGAGCGCCATTTCCGAGACGTTCGTGTTCACCAAATTCTTGAAGGTACCAACGAAATCATGCGTCTGATCGTCGCAAGACGATTACTAACGGAAGGCGTTGAGCTGCTTTAGTCAGCGAGACACAGCCTTACCTAAAGAAATTAAAAAGGACTGAGAGATTATGACGGCACAAATCAAATTAGAGCGCGAAGCGCACATTGCCAAGCTCACGATTAGTAATCCGCCAGCGAACACTTGGACGCTTGAATCTTTGAATCAGCTTAAAGAGTTGGCAATTGAACTTAGTAATGATCGCTCTATTTATGCGTTGGTTTTAACAGGCGAAGGCGAGAAATTCTTTTCTGCTGGAGCAGATCTTAATAACTTTGCATCGGGTGATAAATCACAAGCAGCAGACATGGCGTTCGCATTTGGTGAAGCGTTTGAAGCGCTGTCTGCATTCGATGGGGTTTCTATCGCAGCGATTAATGGCTATGCGATGGGCGGCGGTCTGGAAGTGGCGATGGCGTGTGACCTTCGTATCGCAGAAGAACAAGTACAAATGGCACTTCCTGAAGCATCGGTAGGTTTGTTGCCGTGTGCGGGAGGGACACAAAACCTGACCGCGTTGGTAGGTGAAGGTTGGGCGAAGCGCATGATTCTGTGTGGCGAACGAGTGACGGCCGAGCGAGCGGAAAAAATTGGTTTAGTCGAAGAAGTGGTGGCGAAAGGCCAAGCACTGGATGCTGCGATGGCACTTGCACAGCGCGTTGCTGGCCAATCGCCGAAATCCGTGTCTGCGTGCAAAACGCTCATTCAAGGTCGACGCAGCCAAACTCACGCTTCTGGATTGGTTTTGGAGCGTGAACTGTTTTTACAGCTGTTCAATACACAAGATCAGACTGAGGGTGTGAATGCCTTCTTGCAAAAGCGCAAGCCACAATGGACAAACAGCTAGCGGAGGCCAAATGACAGGTACAGTAAATGTTTCAAAACTTGAGTGCGCTGATGGTTCTGTTATTGGTGTGCTGGAACTTGATAATCCAGCTGCTCTCAACGCGTTGAGTTACGTGATGATTGAGAAGTTGTACAAACAGCTTAATGAATGGCAAATGGACGACAGTATCGTCGCGGTCTTTTTGCATGCCAAGGGTGAAAAAGCGTTTTGTGCTGGCGGCGATATTCAAGCGATCTACCGTGCACTTGAAAACAAAGAGCAAGATTTTGATTCTGCGTTTTCAGCCATGGAGACCTTCTTTGACCTCGAATATCGCTGTGATCATCTTATTCACACTTATCCAAAACCGATCATCGCGTGGGGGCATGGTTATCTGATGGGCGGCGGTGTGGGCTTATTTATGGGCGCAAGTCATCGCGTAGCAGAAACCACCACACGCTTTGCGATGCCAGAGATTAAAATCGGCCTTTACCCAGACGTAGGCGCGACGTACTTCCTAAATCAGTTACCAAAACATTTGGCACTTTTCTTAAGTTTGACGGCTTGCCAAATTAACGCGACAGACATGAAAGCGTTGGGATTAAGCCAATGGATTGCAAAGCCAGAAAGCAAACAAGCACTGTTGGATCTGCTTACATCCATAAGTTGGAAAGGTGAAGCGAACATCAACGAAAAAATCGCCAATACGCTGCGTTCGGTACAAGTGGACGAGCCAAGCGAAGGGATGTTGATGCCATATGCGGGATTGATTGATCAGCTTTGTTCGGGGGATTTAGATTCGATTGTCCGCGCAATCAGCAGTGCTGACGTTGATGACAAGTGGTTCGTCAATGCGCAAAAAGCATTGAACTATGGCAGTCCGTTGTCGCTCAATATCACCTATCAGCAGTTAACGCAGTATCAAAATCTCTCTTTAAAAGAGTGTTTTGATATGGAATTTAACCTGACGCTACGTTGCGGCTTAGAAGGTGATTTTAGAGAAGGGGTTCGTGCGCTGATTATCGATAAAACCAATCAACCGACTTGGCAACATCGCACGGTTTCTGACGTAACGCCACAAGTTTTGGAACGCTTCTTCGCGCCAATTGATTCAGCAGAATACCCACTGACCGCATCCTCGGTTGCCACTGTGGTACTTTAGACAAGGAAGAAATACGACATGGATAAAATTGCATTTATTGGCCTTGGCAACATGGGCGCGCCTATGGCTAAGAACCTACTTACAGCGGGCTTGAACGTCGAAGTGTTTGATTTGAATCCAAACGCTGTGGCAGAACTTACCGCACTTGGTGCGTCGAGTGCAGATTCGGTAAAACAAGCCGTTCAAGGTGCGAGCGTGGTGTTCACCATGCTACCTGCTAGCCAACACGTTCAAAGTGTTTATCTTGGTCAAGACGGGATCTTAGATAGCGTAGATTCTGGAACGTTGCTAATCGACTCTTCGACCATCGATCCAGCGACCGCTCGTTTGGTTGGCGAAAAGGCGCTGCAGCTTGGCTTCAGCTTTGTTGATGCACCGGTATCTGGTGGCGTTGCGGGCGCAGCGGCAGGTACGTTGACTTTCATTGTTGGCGGCTCACAAGAGAACTTTGTTCAAGCCAAGGTGGTGCTTAGCCACATGGGCAAAAAAATTTTCCATGCAGGTGATGCCGGAGCCGGTCAGGTGGCGAAGATCTGCAATAACATGATGTTGGGCATTTTGATGAGCGGCACTTGTGAAGCACTCAATTTAGGCATGGAAAACGGACTCGATCCCAAAGTGCTGTCTGACATCATGCTGCAAAGTTCAGGCCGTAACTGGGCGCTAGAGCTTTACAACCCGTGCCCAGGTGTGATGGAAAACACGCCTGCAAGCAATGGTTATCAGGGCGGCTTTATGAGTCAGTTAATGGCGAAAGATCTCGGTCTTGCGATGGAAGCGGCGGTTGCCAGTCAAACATCAACACCAATGGGCAGCTTGGCTCGTAACCTGTTTAATTTTCACAACGGTCAGGGCAACGGACAAAAAGATTTTTCAAGCTTGTTTGAGTTCTACCAAAAGCAAAATCAGGCCTAAGGAGTGCTTATGGATCTAGCAAATAAGGTTATTGCGATCACGGGGGCCGGGCAGGGGCTTGGTAAACAAATGGCGCTGTCGCTAGCGGAAAGCGGTGTTCACCTTGCGCTTATCGACCTCAATTCAGACCAACTGGCTGAAACGAAAGCGGAGTGTGAATCTTTCGGCGTCACCACTCGTTTTTATGTAGCGAACGTGACGGAAGAACAAGAAGTGTGCGCTGCTTTTACGCAAATTGAAGCGGATTTCAAACAGCTCAATGGCGTGATCAATAACGCAGGCATTATGCGCGATGGCATGTTCATCAAAGTTAAAGATGGTCAGGTTAACGCGATGTCGCTGGAACAATTTCAGTCTGTTATGGATGTGAATGTGACAGGCACTTTTCTGTGTGGCCGCGAAGCAAGCAAGGTAATGCTGAACACCGACAGCAAAGGCGTTCTGATCAACATATCTAGCGTCGCGCGTGCGGGGAATATTGGTCAAACTAACTATTCTGCATCCAAAGCGGCGGTAGCCACCATGGCGACGGTGTGGGCGAAAGAGTTAGGGCGTTTCGGAATTCGCTCAGTAGCGATTGCTCCGGGTGTCATCAAGACTGCCATGACGGACCAAATAAAACCTGAAGCGATGGAGCGTTTAGTTAAAATGATTCCTGTCGGACGCTTAGGTCTTGCTGATGAAATTTCTTCGACCATCAAATACGTGTTAACCAATGAGTTCGTGACTGGAAGAGTATTCGAAGTCGATGGCGGAATGCGAATGTAGCCCCTCCTCATATTAAAAAGGGGAGCGAGCTTGATTGTCCGCTTCCTTCCTCCTTTCTTATATTGTTTCTATCGATAATTTTTAATGGATGTTTTAGCAACGGCTGCTGTACCGATTACATTTACAACTCTTTTGTATTTTTGGTATGAATAAGTGCTCTCGTGTTAATTTTTATGTAAATACATTAATTCACAATCAAGACAATTATTTGTCTCATTGATGAGATTTTGCTTCTTGGGGTATGAAAAACACTCTTATTGATTATATTGTGACCGAAAACCATTTCGACATCTAAAGATGGTGATTTATTATTCAGCGCAAAATACATGGGAATATGAGGCTGGCTGAATAACCTTCAGCTACCTTAATAATAAAATAACCAGAATTCTCTATTACACTGAAGTAACTACCCATTAGGGAAGAGCAATAATGTCACTATTTCATTCGCTTAGGACGATGCCACTACTATTGGGGTGTCTGTGTCTTTCTATTCAGGCATCCGCAGAAAAGGTTGAACAAGAAGGTAAGTTTTTACAGTCGCTAGAAGGCATTGAAAATCAAATTTACGCATTACCTCAGAGCTCTTTGGCTTTGATTGAGGCGTTAGAAGAAGACTCTCTACTACAAAATCAACCAACAGAGCTACTGGTACGTTATTGGCTTGCAAAGTCCACGGTTCTAGAGCTACTTGGGCGCGCGGAAGAGAGCCAAAACGTCGCACAAAAAGGGTTGGAACTTGTGCGTCCACAAAGCCATGAGCATCTCTTATTTAAGTTGATTCAGATGCGAACTATGGTCGGAAAGAGCGATATCGATACCGCGCTTTCTTCGTTGGATAGTTTGTTGGAAACATCGCGTGAAAATGGCGATAAGCAGCTCGAGTCGGAGATCCTGTTGCTAAAAGGACGTTACTACGATGAACAGGGCGAGTTTAAAAAATCCTATGCCGCAATTATGTCGTCAATGGATGCGGCTGAGTCCTCTGGCGTTCAAGGATTGGTCGAACGGGCGGCGCTAGAGCTTGGTGACGTACTGGTCAAAATTCAGGGCTATGACCGTTCAGAAGCATTGTTGGAACAAGCGTACCGTTATTTTAGGGATAGACGCATGTCGTTCAATGAGCTGCTGAGCGTCTTAACGATAGCAAAGCTTCATAAGGCACAGTTCCAATACGAAGAGGCGATTGTATCGTATCAGAGAGCGCTAAAGCTCGCGCAAATCATTGGTGACGGGCGCTTTAGGTTTCGAGTTAATCTCGAGCTTGCTGCGTTATACCGTGAGACGAACCAAGAAAATAAGATGGTTCACCACTTAAAGTTGGCGGAGAACTTACAGTATAGAGAAACCTCTAGCGCCTACTTAGCTACATTTAAGCTGTTGCAAGCCGAATATATGCTAGAACAGAAGCAGTTTGAGACACTTCTAGCGATGATCGCGCCTATGTTGCCGGAAATTATCGAGAGCCGATATGTTAAGCAACAGCAAATGGAACTACTAAAAGTGGCTGCCATGGCCTACGCGGGAAGCAATGACTTTAAATTAGCGTATAAAACTTACGGCAACTATCACGATAAATTCATCCAATTTAGCAACCAAAGAGAAGTTGAAAATCTTGAGCGCCAGCAGACGTTATTTGAGTTGGAACGACTTGAATATGAGAACGAAGATCTCAACTGGAACAACGTGTTGCAGCGTATGGAACTGGAAAATAACCGTCGTACCTTTTATCTATTGGGTGAAGCGCTACTAGCACTCATTGGTGTTCTCTTTATGATGGCAGTGGTATTCCTTGTTGTGAATCGATCACGTTTAAGAATGCGCCGCCTAGCAAAGACAGATACGTTGACAGGGTTATTCAATCGCCGTTTTTTAGAAGATTGGTTCACTAAACCCGTAGAGACGAAACGTGAACGCAAAGAAAAGCCGACGCCTCAATCTAAGCAAGAAAAGGTGCAGCATTTTGTGTCTGAGCAAGTCGAGCAAGTTAAGTACGGCTACCTAGCTTTAAACAAATGGGTGGATAGCAAACTCGATAAACAGAAAATGGTGCCAAAGAAGCCGCAGTCGGGGCCGGTAAGTTTAGCGCTAATCGATGTAGATTATTTTAAACAGGTAAATGATACCTATGGGCATGTGTTCGGTGATGCCGTACTAACAGGCGTTGCCAAAGTGCTAGAAGAGACGGTGCGTGAAAATGACATTGTTGCACGCTTTGGTGGTGAGGAGTTTGTTGTTGTGATGCCCAATACCGATCATGAAGACTCTCTCATTACCGCTGAACGATTACGTAGCGCTTTATCCTTACATGGGTTCGTCACGGAACAGAATGAAGAAGTGAGAGTGACCTGTAGTTTTGGTGTTGTGACGACTGAAGATAGTGAGATGAATTTTAAATCACTCTGTGATCAGGCAGATAAATTACTTTATCAAGCTAAAGCGGATGGACGTAACTGCGTGAAAGGGCGCAAGCTGACCTAATAAAATCAAGAATGCAGGCTCATCAAACGGTGAGCCTGAACTTATCCCTCCCATTTACTTTGATAGCCAAGTAACTTTGAGATCCTTGCTTCGAATACAAAACGCTGAATCTAACATCTTAAAGTCACTTGGCGATATCACTTAAAAATGGCTTAAGGATATCGAATCGCATATTCATGGCGTTCAATATAACCTCTCTTTTTGCCTCCTTCACCTTCAAAGTGCGAATGCCACTTGTGTCTACAAAACTATAACAAACTACTAGTGTGTCTATTCTTTGTACAAACAAACCGTGTACAGGTGAAATGATTAGTGGTCGATATAAATTTTTTGTGGCACAGATTTTTGTTGTTCAAAAATCAACTCGTTCATCATCGTTCTAAAAACGGAGTAAGGTTTAAGTCGTTGATTTTATTTGTCTTATTTGTTTGTTCTTAAATTAAAATCTAGTTATCCCGACAAGTTCTTGCCGAGCAATTTTGCGTACACCATCAACTTTCCTTCCTTTGTTAATAACCTTTTTCTTAAAAAATGATTTGAGTTCGAACTAATTTTCAGGCATTTTATATTTAACTAACCGTTCAATTAAAAATAACAAGGACGCAAAATGCCAAAGGTGGGGATGCCTGAAATCAGAAAACCACAGCTGGTGAAAGCGACAATGTCAGTGATTGATAGAGTCGGTTTACACGCTGCGAGTATTTCGTTAATCAGCAAAGAAGCCGGAGTATCAACGGGGATTATCAACCACTATTTCGGTGGTAAGCACGGATTGCTGGAGGAAACGATGCGCGAAATCTTGCGTCAGCTTTCGTCTACTATCACACAGAAGTTACGTGAGCTGCCAAGTGATGCTCATCACCAAAGAATTAATGCCATCATTGACGGTAACTTTGTCGGCTATCAGGCAGAAAACCAAGTTGCTAAGACTTGGCTAGCGTTCTGGTCGTACTCAATGCATGACGAGCAGCTTAAGCGTTTGCAGCGTGTCAATGAACGACGTTTATTGTCCCACCTAAGAAAAGAACTCAAAGCATTATTAAATGCAGAGCAGGCCGAACTGGTTGCTCATGGTATTGCGTCACTTATTGATGGTATTTGGCTGCGCGGAACGCTCAACCCGCAAGGCATTGATGCAGAAAGAGCGAGAATCATCATCAACGACTATCTCGACAAACAACTTACGTTTTATTCTGAAAAAATATAAAAGTCACAGGTCTTCAAAATGGAAATGAAAGCACACTATATCAATGGTGCGATGTACAACGGGTGTTCAGATGAGCACTTCACCACTTACAATCCGGCGAATGGTGAGCCATTGGCCAACATTAAACAAGCGAACCAAGACGATCTCGAAGCGGCGATTGAGTCGGCAAAGAAAGGTTTTGCTGCATGGTCAGCAATGACTGCGATCGAGCGTAGCCGTATTTTACACAAAGCCGTTGCCATTTTACGTGAGCGTAATGACGAGCTGGCTGCATTAGAAGTGGCAGATACTGGTAAGCCAATTCAAGAAGCTATCGCGGTTGATATAACAACAGGTGCCGATGTTCTTGAGTACTATGCGGGTCTTGCTCCAAGCTTGCAAGGTGAACAGCAGCCACTCAGCGAAGACCAGTTTTTCTACACACGTCGCGAGCCATTGGGCATTTGCGCAGGTATTGGCGCTTGGAATTATCCAATTCAAATTGCGATGTGGAAATCGGCGCCAGCGCTGGCTGCGGGCAACGCTATGATCTTCAAACCATCAGAAGAAACACCATTAACAGCGCTCAAGCTAGCAGAAATTTATTCAGAAGCGGGCATGCCAGATGGCGTATTTAATGTCGTACAAGGGGATTACCGAGTAGGGCAGAAGCTAACGGCGCATCCTGAAATCGCAAAAGTATCGTTCACGGGCGAATCAGGCACCGGTAAAGTCGTCATGAGTGACAGCGCTAAGACACTAAAACAAGTAACGATGGAGCTGGGTGGTAAGTCTCCACTGATTATTTTTGATGATGCAAAGTTAAACGATGCCGTTTCTGCGGCCATGGTGGCGAACTTCTACACGCAAGGTGAAGTTTGTACGCACGGTACACGCGTGTTTGTTCATGAAGGTATTTATGATGACTTTATCGCACAACTTAAAGCTCGAACTGAATTGTTAGTTGTCGGCGATCCGCTTGATGAGAACACGCAAATTGGCGCGCTGATCTCTAAAGATCATGAATCGAAAGTACTAGGAGCGATTGAAGCCGCGAAAGCGAGTGGCGCGACGTTACTGACTGGTGGCTACAAAGTAACAGAGAATGGCTTAGCCAATGGTAACTTTGTTGCTCCAACCGTATTTGTCGATTGCGATGATGACATGAGCCACGTTCAGCAAGAAATCTTTGGTCCGGTAATGTCAGTGCTGAAATTCCGTGATGAGTCGGAAGTGATTGCGCGTGCAAATGGCACCGATTATGGCTTGGCTGCAGGCGTATTTACTCAAAACCTATCTCGTGCCCACCGCGTGATTCATCAAATTCAAGCTGGTATTTGTTGGGTGAATACATGGGGCGACTCACCTGCGGAAATGCCAGTTGGTGGCTACAAACAATCAGGTGTTGGCCGTGAAAACGGTGTCGAAACCCTTAAACATTACACGCAAACGAAGAGTGTTCTGGTTCAGCTAAGCGACTTCGAAAGCCCTTACAAATGATACCAATCGTAGTAGATAACTGACCACTTTAGCTTGTTAAAATGCTCGATAACTGCGTTGTCAATTTTGATTGTAGGCTAACTACTTATCGAAAATTTCCGCCTTGTTCTCAAGCATTTTTCCTACGCTAATTTCGTTCACTTATCTACTGTGATTGGTATTAACTCCTAGGAGAATCAAAATGCAACAACACTACGATTATATCATCGTCGGTGCGGGTTCGGCCGGCTGTGTGTTAGCGGATCGCTTAAGTGAAAGTGGTCAATATTCGGTCCTATTACTCGAAGCGGGTGGGTCGGATAAAAGTATTTTTATCCAAATGCCAACGGCGCTTTCTTACCCTATGAACACTGAAAAATACGCGTGGCAGTTTGAGACAGTTGAAGAGCAAGGGTTGGATGGCCGTCAACTTCATTGTCCTCGCGGGAAAGTTCTGGGCGGTAGTTCGTCGATCAACGGCATGGTTTACGTTCGTGGACACGCTTGTGACTTTGACCAGTGGGAAGAGGAAGGCGCGAAAGGCTGGAATTATCAATCGTGTTTGCCTTATTTCCGTAAGGCAGAGTCTTGGATTGGTGGTGCTGATGAATACCGAGGCGATAACGGTCCAGTCGGCACATGTAACGGCAACGATATGAAGATCAATCCGCTGTATCAAGCTTTTATTGATGCAGGCAAAGAAGCGGGCTACCCAGAAACAAAAGATTACAACGGTTATCAGCAAGAAGGCTTTGGCCCAATGCACATGACCGTTGACAAAGGCGTACGCGCTTCAACCTCTAATGCATACTTAAGCCGTGCTAAAAAACGCAAAAACTTCACCCTAATGAAGCGAGTGACAGTTCATCGCGTATTACTAGAAGAAACAGGCGCAGAAGGCAAGAAAGCGGTTGGTGTTGAATTCGAAAAGTCAGGTTCAGTTCAGCAATGTTTTGCGAATCATGAAGTGATTTCGAGTGCTGGTTCGGTTGGCTCAGTTCAGCTGTTGCAGCTTTCAGGCATTGGCCCTAAAGAAGTATTAGAAAAAGCAGGCATTGAGGTGAAACATCCGTTGGAAGGGGTAGGTAAAAACCTGCAAGATCACTTAGAAGTGTACTTCCAATATCACTGTAAGCAACCTATCACACTCAACAGCAAATTAGGTTTGGTGAGCAAGGGCTTGATTGGCACTGAGTGGATATTAACTCGCAAAGGCCTTGGGGCTACTAACCACTTTGAATCATGTGCGTTTATCCGGTCTCGTGAGGGACTAAAGTGGCCAAATATTCAATATCACTTTTTGCCAGCGGCAATGCGTTATGACGGACAAGCTGCTTTTGACGGTCATGGTTTCCAAGTACATGTTGGACCTAACAAGCCCGAAAGTCGCGGTTCGGTCGAAGTTGTCTCTGCGAATCCGAATGATAAGCCGAAGATTGAGTTTAACTATATTTCCACTGAACAAGATAAGCAGGATTGGCGTGATTGTATTCGCCTTACTCGCGAGATCCTCAATCAGCCAGCCATGGATGAGTTTCGTGGTGATGAGATCCAGCCGGGTCTGAATATCACAACGGATGAGCAAATTGATGAATGGGTGAAGCAGAATGTCGAGAGTGCTTACCATCCATCTTGTACCTGCAAAATGGGCGCAGACAATGACCCATTAGCGGTTTTGAATGAGCGATGCCAAGTACGCGGTATTCAAGGCTTACGTGTGGTGGACTCTTCTATTTTCCCAACCATTCCGAACGGTAATTTAAATGCGCCAACTATTATGGTGGCAGAACGCGCCGCGGACATGATTTTGGATAACGCCCTGGAAACGTCGAACAACGCACCAGTTTGGATTGCACCGAACTGGCAAGAGATGCAACGAATGCATCCGCCAAAAAGAGATCTCGATTCGATCTCATAAAAACGAAAAAAGTCAGTAATCATTACAAGGAATTCAATATGTCTAAGATGACAAAAATCTTCTCAACAATCGCACTAAGTACTTTAGCAACAGGCGCTTATGCCAACCAATGTGAAACGGTACGTTTTGCAGATGTAGGTTGGACCGACATTACGGCGACCACCGCCGTGACATCTGAGCTGCTAAAAGGGTTGGGGTACAAAACGAAGACCGATCTACTATCGGTACCTGTTACTTACTCTTCTATGGCCAATGGCGATATCGACATTTTCCTAGGTAACTGGATGCCAACAATGGAAGGTGACATCGCGAAATACCGTGATGCAGGTACCGTTGAAACCGTACGAGCGAACCTCGTCGGCGCAAAATACACACTCGCGGTTCCAAAATACGTTTATGACGCAGGCGTGACCAACTTCGCTGATCTAGTAAAACATGCCGACAAATTTAAAGACCGCATTTACGGCATTGAACCAGGTAACGATGGTAACCGCTTAATTCAGTCAATGATTGATAGCAACGCATTCGGCCTAAAAGACTTCAGCCTAGTTGAATCCAGTGAAGCAGGCATGGTGTCTCAAGTATCACGTGCTGCGCGCCGCAACCAATGGATTGTGTACCTAGGTTGGGCCCCGCACCCAATGAACAGCAACGTTGAAATGGAATACCTAGCGGGTGGTGACGACTTCTTCGGCCCTAACTACGGCGGCGCGAATGTGTACACAAACGTACGTAAAAACTACCTTGCTGAGTGTCCAAATGTAGGTCAGCTAGTGAAAAACCTAGAATTCAACCTAGAAATGGAAAACGAATTGATGGAAGCGATTCTCAACCAGAAGCAGAAACCGTCGAAAGCAGCGCAAGCATGGTTGAACGCAAACCAAGAACAAATTGAAGCGTGGCTAGAAGGCGTTAAGACGGTGGATGGTCAAGACGCAGTAACAGCGATTACAAACTATTTAAAAACCAACGCTTAATTTAGCAGTTTTTAAGCGCGTTTTTTTGAAAAAGAAAGTGGGCAGTCATGCCCGCTTCATTAACACAAAGGTTTTATTTTGAATTTTATTACGGACAACAAACTACCGTTGGGCCAATGGATGGAAACTGGCGTCGATTGGTTAACCATCAATGCATCGGGTTTCTTCGATGCAATCTCTATTACACTTGAAACGATCATTCTTTTCGTGGTGGACATTTTTAAATGGATGCCACCTGCAGCGCCAATCATTATGACGGCGGCAATTGCTTGGTTCTTACACCGCAGCATTCCGCTTGTCGTATTCATCGTGTTGGCCTTGCTCGCAATTCTCAACCTTGGTTACTGGCAAGAAATGCTGGAAACCTTTGTCCTTGTGTTTGCAGCGACAACGATTTCCGTATTAATTGGCGTGCCGTTGGGCATTATGGCGGCACACCGTCCTTGGTTATACACCTTGTTGCGACCAATCCTCGATTTGATGCAGACCGTACCGACATTCGTTTACCTAATTCCAACCTTGGTTCTGTTTGGCTTAGGTATTGTCCCTGGTCTAATCTCGACCATCATTTTCGCTATCGCTGCGCCAATTCGATTGACGTACCTCGGTATTATTAAAGTGCCGGAGGAGCTACTTGAAGCGGGCAAAGCATTTGGTGCAAGCCGCATGAAGCTGCTGTTTAAGGTAGAGTTACCTGCGGCATTACCAAGTATTATGGCCGGTGTTACGCAATGTATTATGTTGTCTCTCTCTATGGTGGTCATTGCGGCACTTGTTGGTGCTGATGGACTTGGTAAGCCAGTCGTACGTGCACTGAATACCGTAAACATCTCGCAAGGTTTTGAAGCGGGTTTAGCGATTGTACTCGTCGCCATCATTCTTGACCGCTTGTGTAAAGCACCAAACCAGAAGGAGGCTTAATCATGGACGCTATTACTATTCAAAATCTTGATGTGGTTTTTGGTCAGCAGCAGTCACAAGCGTTAGCACTACTAGACCAAGGCAAGTCTCGACAAGAAATCATCGACGACACTGGCCAAGTGGTTGGGGTTGATAATGTTTCGCTGAACGTGAAACAGGGTGAGATCTGTGTTTTGATGGGGCTTTCAGGCTCGGGTAAATCAAGTTTGCTGCGAACAGTTAACGGGTTGAACGAAATTTCTCGTGGCTCTCTGAAAATTAAAGACGGCGACGACATGGTTGAGCTCTCTAACTGTGACGAACAGAAGTTGCGCCACCTTCGTACTCACCGCGTATCCATGGTGTTTCAGAAGTTTGCATTGATGCCATGGTTAACGGTATTGGATAACGTTGCGTTTGGTCTAGAAATGCAAGGCATTGGCAAAGCAGAGCGCCGTAAAAAAGCGCGTGAACAGCTCGAAATGGTCGGTTTGTCTGAGTGGGAAACGAAATTCCCGCACGAGCTTTCTGGTGGTATGCAGCAGCGTGTTGGCCTAGCGCGAGCGTTTGCGATGGACACTGATATCTTGTTAATGGATGAGCCGTTTTCAGCGCTTGACCCATTGATTCGTGCTCAGCTTCAAGATGAATTGATTCTGCTTCAAGAAAAGCTAAACAAAACCATTCTTTTTGTGAGTCACGACTTGGATGAAGCGCTTAAAATCGGTAACAACATCGCCATTATGGAATCAGGAAAGTTGATTCAACACGGCAAGCCAGAACAGATCATTCTTGCTCCAGAAAACGATTATGTGGCTGACTTTGTTGCCCACACTAATCCATTGAACGTACTTAAGGGACGCTCTTTGATGCGTGACGACTTAGTTCGTGAAGATGAGCGTGTTCTGATTTGCCCTGACAAAGATATTTGGGTGACCCAAGAGAGCAAAGGCTTAAGCTTAGCGGATACAGATAAGTCGTTGGTTCAATGGAAGAGCGATTCTTCGAACCTTGATGAGGTAAACGAAAATTCTCTGGTTCAGGTTAGCCCGGAAATCAGTATGCGAGAAGCGATTGAGCTTAAGCAGCGCAGCAATCAGCCTCTGCTTATGGTGGAGGACAACCAGTTAGTTGGTGTGTTAAGCGACAACGAGCTTTACGATGCATTGCTTGGTAACTTTAAGTCTGAGCAAGTGGCATAAAGTTAGAGTAGAGTTGAAGCCTAGCTAAAAAAGAGCCGCACATTAGTGCGGCTCTTTTGGTTTTAAACAATGAGTTAAGTAGTTAAGCTAAGGAAACGGTCGACTATAGAGTCGTAATTACGTCATCCAATGCAAGGCGTGCTTTTGGAAGACCATGATTATAATCTTCCCCATCTTTATGGTAGCCAATCGCCAGTGCAACTTCACAAATATGGCCCTCGAGCTCTTCTTTAAACTCTTCTCCAATCAGAGCCGGATCGACACCTTCCATCGGTGTTGAGTCAATGCCTAGTCGTGCCAATGTGTGTAGTAGGTTGCCTAGTGCCAAATAGACTTGTGCTTTTGTCCAGTTTCCGTTGAAGCCATTTTCGTCCGTATTTGCATCGGCAAAAGCGTAGGCGCCCATAAAGTTGTTGTACATTTCCGCCGGTAGGTGGCCAGACGTTACTTCGGCATCCACACGTTTCGCGAACTTCTCTTTGGTGAAGTTTGGATCGTACGCAAACAGAATCGTATGTGACGCGGCTTTCGCGTGTGGCTGGTTAAATTGGTGCATATTTGCAAATGTATCGTGGAAGCGTTGCTTGGCCTCATCACTTTCAATCACGATGAATTTCCACGGTTGCGAATTAATTGAAGACGCTGAAAGACGGAGTGCTTCTTTGATGATTGCCATATCTTCTTGAGAAACGCGTTTGGTTTCGTCGTATTTTTTAGCAGTGTAGCGGCTGTTTAGATCAGTAATGATTTGATGAGACACGTTTGTATCCTTTTTATTTTTGTGACAAATGAGGATGCGCTTAGCATCGACAACCATGCGTACCTCGAATATGGATTCATAATACGGGATATTTTTTCATTGATAAGAGGGCGTTTATTTGAATCACTTTTTACTTTTTATTGAAAATTGGTGTGCTTCATAGGGTTAGGCATCATCATTTAGATGCTTTTGATGATTATTAAATTACACTCATATTAAGAGAGTAATGGAGAACAACATGAACGTGATTCAAGTTTTCAACGATAGTTATGAACGTTGTATCGCGAACCAAGGCTTTTTCGACTTGTTTTACAAGAATTTATGGTCAAAAAGTACAAGCTTCAGACAAAAGTTTGATGGTGTCGACATGCACCAACAGGTGCGAATGCTTAGAGGATCTATCGTGTTTTTTATGATGGCCGATACCTCTAACGAGGCGCACAAGATGGTGGAGAAATATGGTAAGAAGCATGCGAGTTCCGATATTGGCATTGAACCACAGGATATTGATGTTTGGTTTGAAAGCCTTATCGAAACGGTTCAAGAGTGTGATTTTGAATACGACGATGATGTCGAAACAGCGTGGAGAGCTTGTTTTAACACAGGTTTGTCGGTAATGAAGCGGGAGTGCTCCAAACACTAAAAGAGAAACTAAATGCTCTTCGAAAACAAGCAAGTTAAAGCAAGGAAGTAACGTGTAAACAGCTTACTTCCTTGAGTATGGCTTTTATTTGTCTTGTGTCTCTTTATTCTTTTTTACCGCTTCGGCGATATCACTGACGGCTTCGACAAGATTGATCGGCATTGGGAAGATAATAGTCGATGTTTTGTCTGTCGTGATTTCCGTGAGGGTTTGCATGTAACGCAATTGCAGCGCATTCGGCGCTTCGTTGAGCATTTGAGCTGCCTCTTTTAATTTATTAGAAGCTTCTAGCTCACCGGTAGCGTGAATGATTTTCGCACGACGGTTACGTTCTGCCTCAGCCTGACGCGCTAGCGCTCTGACCATGCTGTCATTTAAATCAACATGTTTGACTTCAACCGTGGCAATCTTGATGCCCCAGTCATCAGTCTGTTGATCGAGGATGGATTGTAAATCCTTATTGAGACGCTCGCGCTCTGATAGTAATTCATCCAGTTCATGTTGACCTAATACTGATCGCAGCGTGGTTTGCGCTAACTGGCTGGTGGCATCGCTGTAACTTTCGATGTTGTTAATTGCCATTTGAGGATCGACTACGCGGAAATAAACAACCGCATTGACGCGCACAGACACGTTATCTTTGGTTATCAAGTCTTGTGTAGGCACATCCAAAACGACAGTACGTAAATCCACCCGTACCATTTGTTGGATAAATGGGATAAGAATGATTAAGCCAGGGCCTTTTACTTCTTGAAAGCGACCAAGAAAGAATACAACCCCACGTTCATACTCTCTCAAAACCTTAAACATTTGGGTCGCAAGTGCGAACAACAGCACCACGATCACCGCAACAGTATAGAGCATCATAAAGCGCCTCCTATTTATTTTGGCGGTCATCAGGCATCACGGTTAAGGTCAGCCCTTTCACATTCACAATGGTGACATGATCACCTTGTTTAAGTTGTTGATGGTCTTTGGTTTTGGCTCGCCATAGCGCACCGTCAAGTTGAACGCGTCCTTCGCCATCGATAAAGTCATCGCTCACGACAGCGATTTTCCCAGGGTAAGTTTCTAAACCTGTTGTCACACGTCGTCGGCGTATTTTGAGCAGCAGGCCGACCGTCAACACGATCAGCGCGACAGAAAAGATGGAAATACCGAAAATTAAAGGAAGGGCGATCTGAAATCCTGGCAACTCACTGTCCATGAGGAAGATGGAACCGAGCACAAAGGCGACAACGCCACCTAAGCCCAAAATGCCAAAGCTCGGACTGAATGCTTCCGCGATCATCAGTGCAATTCCGAGTAACAGCAGACCAAGCCCAGCGTAGTTCACAGGCATCATTTGTAAGGCGTACATGGCGAGGAGCAAACAAATACCACCCAACACGCCGGGTAAGCCAATGCCTGGGTTGTAAAACTCAAGAAGCAAACCGTAGATACCAATGAGCATCAGGATGTAGGCGACGTTTGGGTTTGTGATAACGGCTAGCATTTCTGCTCGCCAATCGGGTGTTCTTTCAATCCATACGGGATTTTCCAGTGACAATGTCACATCGCGATTATTAACTTTAACAGTTTGTCCATCAATGGCTTTGACTAAATCCTCTGGTGAGTTGGCTATATAATCAATAACGTTTAATTCCAATGCCTCAGTGGCGTCCAAACTCGCTGCTTCGCTCACTGCTTTCTCTGCCCACTCTGCATTTCGGCCATGAAGCTTTGCTAAGCCTTTAATATAGGCTCTAGCATCATTAATCACCTTTTTCTCCATCGCGGTTTTCGCAGGAACTTTCTCTGAACTTTCGTTGGTTCCTTCTGACGTTTCTTCCGCGTTTTGATCTTTGCCATCATCCGATGAAGGGGGCTGAGGGGCACCACCTAACGCGACGGGCGTTGCCGCGCCAAGGTTAGTGGCTTCAGCCATGGCAGCAACGTGGCTTGCGAGTAAAATGTATGTCCCTGCGCTAGCCGCTCTAGATCCTGACGGGCCAACCCAAGTCGCAACTGGAGTGGAGGAGGTGGTAATCGCGTGAATAATATCTCTCATTGCGCTGTCTAAGCCACCAGGAGTGTCCATCTCTAAGATCACTAAACTGACACCGTTGAGTTGTGCCTCTTCTATCTCACGAGACAAATAGTCGCTGGTAGCAGGACCTATAGCGCCTTTGACGGGAACAATCCAGACAGTATTGGCCAGTGCTTGACTAGCAAACAATAGTAAAGGTAAGACCCATATCCATAGTCGTTTCATGCAGTCCTCCTTGTGCGGTCACAGGGACTTTTTGAAAACCTAATTCAAGTATATACGCAGTAATACTAGTGCAAATAAGTAATTGATCACTCGAATTAGTCATATCAGCATTTATCATGGCACATCTGGGGCTACGGGCCTTGATATGAATATCGGTAGCCACTAACCGTGGGGCGTCTGGTGTGAAGAGGCTCAACAAAAAGGCAAAGTGACGGGAAGCACTTTGCCTTCCTAATGTGTTTTAGAGGATAGAGACTAACTGTTTACGTGGCGAGAAAATTGAACAAGTGCTTGCTCGGCAGGCATCGGTTTGTGGAAGTAAAACCCTTGCAACTCATCAATATTCCAAACTTTAAGCTTGCGTACTTGGCTCGCGGTTTCAACACCTTCGGCGACAATAGTTAACCCTAGTTCTTGAGACATGTTAGCAATGTTTCTTACCAGTGTTTTTGCTCTGTCATTGGTTTCAATCTCGTCGATATAAGATTTATCCAGCTTCACAATATCCAATGGAAAATTACATACGCTACTGAATGATGCGTATCCAGTACCAAAATCATCCAAAGCGAGTCCAACACCAAGTCGCTTGATGTCTTGAATGCTTTGGATTGATTCTATTTCTCCGCCCATCAACATACTTTCGGTAATTTCAAGCACAAGCTGGCCCGCAGAGAGGTTGTATTGAGCCATCACTTTTTTTAGGTAGGGCATCAGTCCGGAATGATAAAAGTGCTGCGCACTTAAGTTCACATGCACGCTTAACATCGACAGACCTTGCGCATGACGAACTCCGTTGAGCCGACTGATAAATTCGCACGATTGTTTGAGAATGGACTCTCCCAATTCGACGATAAGTTTTCCTTGTTCTGCCATCGGAATAAATACTTCTGGTGAAATCATCCCTAATGTTGGATGTTGCCAACGAGCAAGTGCTTCAAAGCTAATGACTTCAGTGGTTTTAGCATCCACGATAGGCTGGAAAAAAGGTTTAATCGCATCTTGTCTAATGGCATTTTCTAAATCGCGATTGATCACCATAGACGTTTCCGCTTGCTCTGATAGTTCTTCATCAATGACTAATACTTCGTGAGAGTGACGACCCTTAGCGGATTGCGATGAGAAACGTGCTGCAAGCAGCAAATGCTCGACAGATTGGTGAGTAATGTTTAGGTCCATCATCACCGCTTTACTGTCTAATGACATCATGATCCCAGAGAGCTGGACCTTATGTGACAAATGATTCAGTAATCGATTGGTAGCATCTATCGCTTTTTGGTGGTGCTCGATATCTGGAATCAAAACGATAAATTCATGCTCACTAATTCGGCCTATTTGGAATGCCCCTAATTGCTCGCGTATTGCGGATGCGATGTATTGAATCACTTCATCAAAAATGAGGTGACCGTATACCCCTGCAATTTGCTTGAGAGTTTTACTGTTAATGTACACAAACGAAAAATGGTTTGGCCGTGTCTCTACGAGCTCGTGCAGTGCATTGAGAATGACAGGACGATTACAGAAACCGGATACCGGATCAAAGTCGGTGAGTTTTTGGATCATTTCTGCTTGCTGTTTTGTCTCTCTCATATCCTGAAGCAACAACATCAGCGCACTTTGACCATGATGTTGAATGAGCGTGGCTTCTATCAAACAGTCGATTTCTTCTGTATTGCTATCGAGCACTTGCGCTTCGAATTGTGTTTTACCGTTTTTCAGCTCTCTGAACATGGCGTCAACTCGACATTCATCGTCCTCCGATGGGCACAAGGTGTCTAGAGGACGATCTATCAATTGCGATTTGCTGTAGCTCAACAGATCTAACGCTCTTTGGTTTACATCGACAATTTTACGATCAATAACAATTAGCATGCCTAGTGAGGAGCTATGGTACAGAGCACCAAACTTTTCCATCGAGTCTTTCAATTGCAGTTGGGTTAACGATGTATTTTCAGAGAGCTTTTGTACCAGTTTTGTCGCTAACTCTAATTCGTCTACTTTTACAGAATGCAGCCCTTCAAGTTGGTATTGAGAGGCGATTTCGCTTATTCCTTCAGCAAAATGATTAAAGCGAGTGGCGACCTTATTTTTAAACGTGATGTAGGTGCCGGTAGCGATGATTGATGCTACAACGCCAACCGTTGCAAACAGATACATAAATAGCGTATTACCTTTCGCATAATGCTCTCGCTGTGTTTTCGTTTTTAGCCATGCGATCGGTTCACCAGATAAATCAGAGAGTGAGGCCCATTTTGTTATTGACCGCGAGGTCTTCTCTATATCCCGCATCTCACTACTGTCTGATCCACTTACCATCTGCGTCTCTAATGAGTTTTCCGCAGTTAAAATGGATTTAAAGTCTCCAGGAAAGCGCAAAGATAGGTTTCTTCCCCAAAGCATCCATCCGTTAGAAGGGCGGTCGCCTTCACTATTTCTAACTGGGCTGAGGCTAAGACCCCAAATAGTATCGTTGATTTTAAACAACCCTGAGATGCTCTCTCTATGGATATCAAGCTTGTGATTCATGGACTTGATGTAATCTTGAAGAGTAGGTTGATTCGCCATTTTAGCGGTGAGTTCTGAAGAAGTGTCGGGGTTATCCTCACGAGTTAAGGAGAGCAGGGTTTGCCCATTAGTCGTGATAAACGCCATCATATCGAGGTTTAACGCATCAATGCTCTCTGTGTAAAGGTTTCGCTCGGTATATTTCGCAATATCACGGTCAACAAACAGATCGTACGTTTCGTCCCAGTACGCCCAGTCGTATGAGGCGCTTTCTTGCTGGCTCACCATCATGTCTATGACAGCGAGTGCTTGCTGATTCGCATGGTTAATTTCCATGTCTTCGAGCTCATCTAAGCTATACAGGAAAAAATAACGGCTAATAAAAAGGAAGCTGATGACCATGCCCAGCAGTCCTAATGAAAAGTATAAGGCGGTTTTATAGCGAAGATTCAAGTTAAACAAGCGAAGTGTTTTCATTAAAAAATAGTTATAGATGTTAATTCACTGAAAGTGTACGACATGTTCTAACAGAAATTGTTGATATAGATTCAAATTATAGAGATAAAATGAAGGATTTGCTGAGCTGATATGGTAAGTGAAACGTTTGCTCTAATTACTAGATTTTAGTGTTTGCAATTAAAATGCTCAATAACGTACCGCGCATTCAAATTACGGTTTAATCGTGCAGCTAGTAAAGGTATAAATCTTTTTATAAAACAGTCTATTAGTGTAACTAGTGCTTTTCTTCTGTATCTAAACTTCTTTTGTAATAGTAAACTGCGAAAAAATGATGGGTAATTATGATGTTTATTGTTCAACGCTTGGTCAAACTGGCCATTATCTGTGCCATTTTCTTTACTATCTTCGATCTCATCTCCTATGGTGAGATTACTTGGGTTCAAAGGTTGCTGGCTTCTATAAGCTAAATCTAGAATTCAATATGCACGCATAACTCCACGAAGCAAGTCAATTCTTCGTTACTCGCCTTCGTCATTTGCTCCTTATGTGAGCTTTAAATAAAAGTCCCTCCACGTGCAGCTCTGGTAACCGTTTTCCATTAATGGAAAAAACCTAAAAATGCAACTAACTTTATACTAATGGCAAGTGTAAGGTATGCAGTTGATGAGGCAATTCAGCATAATCACATTAGTTGTTGTGGCACTCATTTTGAGCCAAGCAACAATCGCAAGAAATGCTAAGGTGCTAGGTGATATTTCGTTAGTTCAGCCGATAGAAGGTGACCCTGTCGTAGATATTAAGCTGGCGAGAATTGGCTGGCATCTCTTTCGTGATCCTCAGCTATCTTCAAACGGTAGCGTCAGTTGTGCGACGTGCCACAACTTGCAAACCAATGGCGCTGAAAATACACCAGTTTCTACAGGGGTGAAAGGTGATGGAACTCGAAACTCCATCACAGTGTTTAATGCAGCGTTAAATTATCGTTTTTTATGGGATGGTACCGAAAACACCTTAATGGCTCAGATTGATGGGCCAATCCACAATCCAATAGAAATGGACTCAAACTGGCAAACAATAGAGCAGTACGTGAAAGGAAGCGAACGTTATCAAGCACTATTTAGTCGTGATGGTGAGCTACCGATTAATATTAACAATATTAAGTCCGCCATTGTGGAGTTTGTCGAAGGGCTCCAAACTCCAGGTGCACCATTCGATGCCTACTTACTGGGTTACACCCATGTCCTCAGTGAGCAGCAAATTAGGGGGTGGAAAACATTTCAGTCTTCAGGTTGCGTACAGTGTCATCAGGGCAAAAATATTGGCGGAGCGATGATACAAAGGTTCGCCTATTTCAAAGATAAGCCAGTAGTAGAGGATTCGGGACGTCACCTGATTACGACGGAAAGTGAAGAACAATTCTATTTTAGAGTCGCCAGTTTACGTAATGTCGCCCTAACAAGTCCTTATTTTCATAACGGACGAGTTGACCAGTTATCCGAGGCGATACAGATTATGGCGAAAACGCAGCTCGGTATTACGATGAGCGATGAAAGTGTCGCTGATATTGAAGCGTTCTTACAGTCCTTGACAGCACCCAGACCCGTGATTTTAGAGGTGTTGGAAAATGAGTAAATTCAAACTGGTTAATCTCTGCTTTTTTATTGCCATGCTGACGTGTTGTGTATTGGCGTATATGTCACATGTGAATTCAAAAAGTGCACAAGAATTCCACGCGGAGTTGACGGATATTGGGCACAAGTTGATTGAAGAGCGCGATGTTATCGTGAATCGATATGCGGTTGAAGATAGGAAGAATTATGAACTGACGACATCTTTAGTAGATATAGAAGTCGCAGCTGAGAACTTGCTAAATTCATCAAGGGAGTCAGTTTGGTTCCCTGTGACGCCCAATCATAAAAAAGTTGAGGATACGCTCAATCTATTCAAAAACCGTGTGCTTGATACAACGCTGAAGCTCGATATGTTGATTGGCGTTCAGGTAGAGAATCAATACGCGTTATTAATGCTATTCAACTTATATCAGCAAGATATTTCTACCGATACCGGAAAGACGTTGAGTGGGCATCACTATTTTGAGTTTCTCAACCAACTGCTTTTGACACAAAACGTAGTTGAGAGTGAAAGTGAAGCCAATTTCTTAGATCGGCTTCAAGCGAGCGATAAAAGGATAGAACTACTCACGAATGAACTGCTTGATCATGGATACTTTGTTTTTATCGAGGATGCGGAGCATCGGCTACTCAATATTGCCCAAAGTGAAGCGCGTTTCACTTGGTTGTTTGTTTTTATTGCCGTGATGTTGTTAGTCAGTGCATTTTTGTATCAGTCGCAATATCGAATGTACAACTTGAAACAATTGAACCTCGAAATCGAGGAGGCTCGAAATAAAGCCGAGCGAGCAGCAAAAGCCAAATCAAGTTTTCTCGCCGCAATGAGTCACGAATTAAGAACGCCGATGAATGGTGTATTAGGCCTTTCTCAAATGATTGCAGAGGAAACCAAAGAGCCGACGACTAAAGAGTACGTGAAAGTCATTCTTGATTCTGGCCAACACTTGATGACGATTCTTAACGATATTTTGGATTTCTCTAAAGTTGAAGAAAACAAACTGGAATTTGAGCAGGCTAAGTTCAATTTAGACCAAGTCATTTCTCCTGTGTGTAGCGCAATAAAACCGCTCATCGATGAAAAAAATATCGAATTGATCGTGGAAAATGAAGTGCCTGGATACATTGAATTTACCGGAGACTGCGCACGTTTACGACAGATTTTGTTTAATCTTGCTGGCAACGCGGTGAAGTTTACCAGTGAAGGGCATGTGTTAATCAGAACGGAACTTGATAAGGTAAATCAGTGCTTGGTGATGATTGTGAGCGATACTGGTATTGGTATTGCGCTAGACAAGCAAGAACATGTTTTCAATTCGTTTGAGCAAGCCGATTCTTCAACTACCCGAAAATTTGGAGGCACAGGGCTTGGTTTGGCAATAGTTAAAAAATTAACTGGCTTGATGGATGGCAAGATTACATTGAAAAGTGTGGAGGGCGTCGGAAGTCAATTCATCGTCGAACTGCCCATTCCTTGGGTTGAATGCGAACTTCCAAAGGCACAAGAGCCACCAAAAACGCGCAAGAAAACACACAATTTGCAGATATTGCTTGCTGAAGATAACCGAGTGAACGCCATTGTGGCGAAAGGGTTTTGCGAAAAGTTGGGACATGAAGTGGATGTTGCTGAAAACGGATTGGTGGCGGTTAAAAAGGCGAGAGATAACGAATATGACCTGATTTTGATGGACAATCACATGCCTGAGATGAATGGTGTTGAAGCGACGCGTGTGATTCGACAAGAGTTAGGTATCAAAACATTACTCTTTGCGTATACGGCAGATGTATTTCGTGAGGCGCATGATAGCTTTATTGAAGCCGGAGCGGATCATGTGCTTACAAAACCGCTACAGCAAGAGAGCTTTTCGGACGCTCTTAAACAGTTTGCTGCGAGGCTCGAACCAAAAGAGAATTTACCATTAACGAATGACAACAACGTTCTCCAGTTGCAGCGCAAGCCAATAGAGAAGCTACGGCTGACAGAAGAAGAGTTATCCAGTTCAGAGATGCTCATTTCTTTGCAAGAAGCGCCGGAAGCGATAGATGAGCTACTAAAAAGTATTATTGTCGATTTTGAATCATCGGTTGATGAACTTATTGATTATTTTATGGCTGAAGATTTCGCGTCTCTAGAAGACACGTTGCATAAAACAAAAGGTATGGCATTGAACCTTGGTTTGCCGATTTTAGCTGGACAAACGGAGGCGCTAGAAAACACGCTCAAAGCGAAGCAAACTCCTGAAATTGAGCGGTTACAGATGCTAATCAACCGATTACAAGTTAACATCCATCAGGCTAATCGACTTCTGGATGACATACAGAAAAAAAACGTCGATCCTCAACAAATTTTGTAACCTCTCTGAGTTCATGCGTTCCTTACCTTGTTTCGTTATGGTTTACTATGACGTGAATGGATGTGTTGATTCGTCAATGAGAAAATCAGGGAGTTAGAATGAGTAAGCATTCCGCTTTAATCGAATGGCATCGCGAAGCTGACGAAGTATTCAGTGATAACCAGTATAGTCGGGCGCACATTTGGAAGTTTGATGGCGGGTTGCAAGTCCCTGCGTCACCATCTCCACACGTAGTGCCGTTGCCATTATCTGTAGAAGAAAACGTTGATCCGGAAGAAGCATTTGTTGCGGCACTTTCCAGTTGTCACATGCTTGTTTTTCTTTCTATTGCGGCGAAACGACGTTACGTTGTGGATCGCTACCTAGATGAAGCAGTAGGGGAGCTGAAAAAAGGTGAAAATGGAAAAGAATGGGTGTCTAAGGTAACACTAAACCCTAAGATAACATTTGCTGGTGATAATCAACCGACACGATCTCAATTAGAAAAAATGCACCACATGGCTCATGAGAATTGTTTTATCGCCCATTCGGTTAAAACTGAAGTGACGACGCTTATTGCGGATTAAATGAAACTCTGTGTCAAAGCGCAGTGTATCACCGAATAGTGTTAAGCCAGCAGTCCGGCTGCTGGCTATTGTGAACTAAACGATGCCTTGCTCGATCATCGCATCAGCGACTCTTCTAAAGCCGGCAATGTTTGCGCCTAAAACTAAATTACCAGGCTGACCAAACTCTCGACTGGTTTCGTTTGCGTTAATAAAGATGTTTTTCATGATGGCCTGCAACTGGCTATCGACTTGCTCAAAGGTCCAGTTTTGCATGCTGGCATTTTGTGCCATTTCAAGCTGGCTGGTTGCAACGCCGCCTGCATTGGCTGCTTTCGCTGGCCCATAAGCCATTTCGGAATCCACGATGATATTGGCCGCATCACGAGTGGTTGGCATGTTTGCGCCTTCACTAATCAAAACACACCCATTATCGATAAGAGCAAGAGCATCGTTTGACGTTAGTTCATTTTGGGTCGCGCAAGGGAATGCGGCGTCAGCTTGATATCGCCATACAGCATGCCCTTCATTAGGATAGTCACCCAACGGCGTATACTCTGCTTCAGGGTAAGTGTCTAAATACTCTTCTAAACTTGCTCTTTTCACTTCTTTAAGTTGCTTGAGGAGCTGCAGATCAATACCGTGCTCATGATAAATCGTGCCTCTAGAATCGCTGCATGTTACTGGGGTTGCTCCCATGTGGTATAGCTTTTCAATTGCATAGATAGCGACGTTACCTGCGCCAGAAACGAGGCAAGTTTTGCCTTTGAGTGAATCATTACGGTCATTGAGCATGCATTCCGCAAAATATACGGTTCCATATCCCGTTGCTTCTTTCCTAACAAGTGAGCCCCCCCAAAGAAGGCTCTTGCCTGTAAGTACCCCTTCGTAGCGGCCCGTCAATCGCTTATATTGACCAAACATATAACCAATTTCACGCGCACCGACGCCGATATCGCCAGCAGGAACATCGGTAACAGGACCAATGTGGCGGTATAACTCGTTCATAAATGATTGGCAAAATCGCATGATTTCACCGTCAGATTTTCCTTTAGGATCGAAATTTGAACCGCCTTTTCCGCCACCAATTGGAAGGCCAGTAAGCGCGTTTTTAAAAATCTGTTCAAAGCCGAGGAACTTTATGATGCTCGCGTTCACTGAATGATGGAACCTCAGTCCGCCTTTGTATGGACCTAACGCGGAGTTAAACTCGACGCGGTAGCCTTTGTTTACTTGCACATTCCCTGCGTCATCGACCCAAGGAACTCGAAACATGATTTGACGTTCTGGTTCTACGATTCTTTGGATAATCGCTTGTTCTTTATATTTATTATTGCTTTCTATGACTGGAGCGAGAGAAGTTAATACTTCTTCTACGGCTTGGTAAAACTCTTTTTGAGCCGGGCTACTGTGTTGCAACGCAACAATAGTATCGTGTATGTGTGACATAGATCTCTTCCTTGATGTGAATAAGCAATCAGTTTATATGAATTTATTCCCATTAAATAGTGATTTTGACCAATTCTCAATGGCTATAATGGTCTTTCCTGCGGATGAGAACGCTCAATTTCCAACTTCTGGTCGTATTGATGAGGAAGATTAAGTGAGTGACATGATTGGATGGTTGAGTGATCGGTTTCACATATAGCGAGCAGAAGCCAAATTAGTCGATATTGTTGTGCTGTCACGCAAACTGTTTTTGTTAACTCGATGTTAACATTTGAGCGTGTTGACTCGAAAAAGATAAAAATATGCATGAGCTTAAGACTCTGGACTCGTTTATGCAGCAAGACGGTCTACCAGTGTTTGGCCATCTTGATGGGATTCCCACATCTTTACAGTTAGATAAGTTTACCTACCTTGATGAGATGGATAAGCCAGCGTCTAAGTGGCGCCGTTACTGTGATTATAAGCAGTTTCAGTTCGTTAATTTGGTCACACCTAACTACGTGATTGGGGTTGCGATTGCGGATATTAGGTATTTAGCATCTGGTTTTTGCTATCTGTTTGACATTCAAAATAATGAGTTAGTGGAGCAGCAGTGGTTAAAGCCTTTTAATATTGATTATCAAACTCAGCCTTCCAGTTGGTCTAGTCATGCCCATCTTGCTGACAAAAGTATTCAGTTTTCTATTCAGAATGGTATTTGGCACGTCCACTTTGTGACAAAGTCTGTCAATGCTGATCTCTACTTACGTCCAGAAAGTATGAGTTTGCCATTAATGTTATGTACGCCAACCGGTTATGCGGGTTGGACTTATACGCAGAAGCACAATGCGTTAACGGTAGATGGCAATTTATTCATATTAGGAAAGGAACAAGATCTCTCAGAAGTGGCTGCTGGTTACGACTTTTCCGCTGGGTACATGCGACGGGAGACAAGCTGGCGGTGGGCGAGTATTAATTGCTTTGAAAGCGGCAGACGATTGGGGCTGAACTTAGCTGCAGGCGTCAATGAAACGGGCTACTGTGAAAATGTATTCTGGATTAATGGTGAACGGCATTTTTTACAGTCTGTTCAGTTTCAATTTTCACGAAATGATGAAGGACAAAGATGGCATATCACGTCGGAAGATAAACGGATTGACCTAGTGTTCACGCCTTTAAACCGACGTTCAGAAAAGAAGAACTTTTGGTTTCTCAAAAGCAATTTTCGTCAATATATCGGCTATTTCTCTGGCTACATCGTTGATGGGAATGGTATCAAACATCAGTTAGAAGAAGTCATAGGTCTTACTGAAGATCACTATGCAAAATGGTAGAAACACAATGGATTGGACACAGTTGATGGAACGCCCTGAATTACTTCTGATGATTTTGGCGCCAGTTTTCTTTTTATGTATGGTTGCAGAGTACTGGTTTGGACAACGAAGGGGACGTTTACCTGAAAGCGCGATGTATTATATTCCGGAAGTTGTATGTAATTTTGTGCTTGCGGGCTTACACCAAGCGACAGACATACTCACAGGTTTAATGATTGCTCAGTTATATTTGTGGTGGTTTGATTGGCGATTGTTTGATATCGAAATGAGCGTTTCAGCGTTTTTGTTACTTGTCGTCCTGCAAGATTTTTTCTATTACTGGTTTCATCGAGCTAGCCACCGTATTCGTTGGATGTGGGCTGCGCACGTGGTCCATCACAGCTCGGAGAGAATGAATTTCAGCACCGCGTTTCGTCAAAGCTTGATGTATCCGTTAGCGGGAATGTGGATTTTCTGGTTGCCTTTGGTGATTATTGGCTTTGATCCTAAGTGGGTCGTCTTCGTTGTGCTGTTTAATCTGGGCTTACAGTTTTTTGTTCATACTCAATCAATTCGCTCGCTTGGACCGCTAGAGTGGGTATTTAACACGCCATCTCATCATCGTGTTCATCATGGTATAAACCGTCAGTACATCGACAAAAATTACGCGGGAGTGTTGATTATCTGGGATCGGATGTTTGGAACGTTTGAACCAGAAGTGGAAACCGTTAGGTATGGAATTTCTAAACCGGTAAACAGCTTTAATCCCATTCGTGTGACGTTTGCAGAATGGAAAGATATGTTTTATGACGTAACACGACCAAATTTAACGTGGAAACAACGTTGGCGCTGTCTATTTGCTCCGCCATCGGATTCTTTTGAGTAGATTGAGATAAAAGAGATTGGAGCGGGCAGCGGGAATCGAACCCGCATCATCAGCTTGGAAGGCTGAGGTAATAGCCATTATACGATGCCCGCGCATCGATAGGACTCAGCTAATATGCCACACTGAACGAAAAAGAAAAGTCTTTTCTCATCAATTGTTTGTCAGGTGCCTAAAAAAGTAGCGTCTTGGTGTTAAAGTGTCCATTGTCTCTGTTTTTCAGGAGGGTCAGCGATTCCTCTTCTAAAATCGATGGCTGCTAATTAGGGGCAAACACACTGTCTACTAGCGTTTAGGCATTGATGATATTCAAGATTGTCAGTGTAAAGGTTAATCACGTTTATTGAACAGTCACGTTTCATGGTCAAGACTAGATATTGAAATGATTACTTTTTACTGCTGAAGCGTATGTATAGCACTAGCGTAATTCCGCTGAAACAGTCAGCTTAACCAAAGGAGATTTAACATGTGGAAAGGTTTGATATTAGGGGCGGTGATGATGCTCGTATCTGCTTGTACAACAGTAACGACGGATGTTGATAAGCAAGCCGATTTTTCAGCTTACAGAACGTTTGATTTCGGTGCCCAAGCAGAAGCCCCTACGAGTATTGATGGTCGACGTATTGAACAAGGATTGGCTGAACAGCTTGAAGACAAGGGCCTAATTAAAGTGAATAGTGGAGGGGACCTATACGTTCATCATGATATCGTCGAAGAGTCCGAGCTTGTCTCTTCTGGGTCTTCGGTGAGTTTCGGTTATGGTTGGAATAGCTTTGGCGTGATCACTTCAAGCCCGGAACGATACAAAGAGCGTAAGTATGGCAAACTGGTGGTAGAGCTTGTTGATGCAAAGGCTAATCAGGTTGTGTGGAAAGGTGTTTCAAGCAGGAAACTGTCTGAGTCTATGAGCTCTGAGAAAAGAGAGTCTCTGATTGAAGAAGAAATTGCGAAAATGTTTGAAAACTACCCTTACGGTGAAAAATAATTAGTATTCTTAACGATTAAGAATACTAATTGCCAATCGTTACGCACAGAGTTAAAAGAACTTATTATTTTGGTTTTGGTTACCTTTGTGCGTAAGACTCTGATTGCTTTACTCGGACTACTTTTCTGCTTGTTGGCTCCGAGCATGAGTCTGGCGCACTCATACCCAAATTTTCTTTCCTTTCATAACCAGAATATTGCTGTTGACGCTAAGTCGAAGTACTTTTCAGAACCCCCTGTCTCTCCAATACAACAAGACTATCCGAGTTTAAACAGCCGGAATATATTGAGGGTTAGCCATTCTAAGGAAACGAGCTCGAACGACGATGTAGAGCTCGAATGCTTTGAAACGCTTGCTGTAGTATGGTGGACACATCGTTCGGCATTTCACTCGATGGGGCTGCTAAAACGCATCGGCAATGAGGCTTTAGGTCGTTGTGTTGAAAGTATTTTTACTCATTCTAAATACAGAATCGGTGCGAGGAAAGAATCGAATCTCATATACCGCTTTATACATGCTCGCTAACACATTCCATGTTTTTACAATTTTTGGTTAGTTATGCTTAGGAGCGGTTTATGTTTGATTCGATAATTCAGGTCTTGAGTGCCTTTTGGCATCAAGATTTTACGGCGTTAATGGCGCCAGGCGGTGCAGGATTGGTTTATTTTGTTGTTGCTGCGCTTATCTTTTTGGAAAGTGGTTTTATTCCTGCTGCGCCATTCCCATGCGACAGTGTCGTCGTATTATCCGGTACGCTGGCGGCGGTTGGTGTCCTTGATCCAATAATGATCATGTTGGTGATAGCTGTTAGTGCGGGATTGGGAAGTTGGGCGGCTTACTTACAAGGCAAGTGGCTAAATCGCTTACCTAAGGTCCAAGGCTGGGTGAGCGCGGTTCCTCAAAAGCGTTTGGAACAGGTCGACGTATTACTCAGTAAACATGGATTGATCGCGCTTTTTTGTGCGCGGTTTATTCCGGTTGTTCGTTCCCTATTGCCATTAATGATGGGGTTGCGAGTGAAAGGTATTAGTAAATTCCATTACTTTGCGTGGCTGAGTGCGATTTTATGGACGCTGATATTATGCGGTTTTGGTTTATTACTTCCCTTGTTACCAGAGAATATAAGCAAAACGATCACAATGCTATTAATGGCGGCCCCAATAATTACTCTTGTGATTGGGGTGCTTAGTTTCTTGTTTGTTAAAGCACGTCGAGCGTTCTGTAAATCCAAGGATGTGTCAGAGTTTTCTCAGTAAGTTTACTTTGATTTGCACTTTTAAGCTTGTATACAGATTAGACATCTAATCGGCTGGTTTTTATCAGTAAAAAGAAAGGCGCAATGTATGCGCCTTTCTTTTTTAGTGTCGTTAGGGTTTCGAATTTAATAGCCAATGCTATATAGGTACTCGCCAACCTCTTTACACTGAGATTTGTAGATAGTTTCTACTTCGGATTCATTCTTATCTGCTGCTTTAAATTCAAGCTCAGCAGAAGATAACTGACTGAAACTGTAGTTTCTTTCAGACATTAGGTAGTGCCTGAACATCGCTCTGTGTTCAGGAACCGCAATACGTGCATTAGAAACATTGGCACACTCTAGCAGAGTCTCATTGCTCATTTCTTCTGGTTTTGCTTCCGTGTTAGCGAAGGCAGAGCTCGTTGCAAATAGTAATGCTAGTGCGATAGTCGTAGCGAATTTTGTCATTATATGGACCTCAAATTGGTTCTAGTAACAATGAGCGTATTGGTCCTCATCGTTACATTTCCGTGTTCTCTGTATGTCATAAAAAGTTAAACAACAGGGAAGGCGTTGCGACCATGAGTAAAGACGTACATTAAATTGGCTTCTTTTCTTCCTGAAAGTCGATAGAGAGAGCGTTTACTCATCAGCCCGCCATAACCATCAAGAGGTAAGCGAGATGCTTGTTTTGCCAGTTCCAATAGTGGTGGGGAAGAGAAAGCAACAAGTAAAAAATAATCAGGAGTAAAATCTGATGATAAAACACCATCAGTGGCGGATGTTCGGCGGCAGGAAACCAGTGCTAACAACTCGCGCTTTATGTGCAGATAATAACCTTCTGAACCCCAAGAACTTGGAGAGGCAAATGTATGGAATTCGCTGTGTGCTAGTTCAAAATCGTCTTGTTGCGCGAGTTTAAGCAAGCGTTCAGAGGTGTAATGTTTAGTGTGGTGATACGTATACACATATGAGGCAACGATGAACCCTGAAAATAGGGACAATGAAAGCATCAATAATATACGGTGTAGATAACGCAAGAAGTAACCCTAAACATATAACGTCATAGACTATCACTATGACTACGGAATCTAGTGACACTATGATAACAATGAAAATCGGTGTCTGACCAACTCAGCGTATACTAACGAGATGGAAGAGGGATGAACAGAGTTTTCTGATGTTATTTGGGTATAAGCTAATACCTAAATAATTTTAGCGTTGAAGCAAGCGAAAACTGGAGAAACAGGTAAAGAGAGTCATGAGACAAGGAAGCTTGAGCCAATCCGATTATTTGTTAGGGAAGAAATAGAGCATTCTTCCCCACATAATTTGCACCGTGTTATGCGCTTGCATAAATAACACTGCCGCCTTTTATGGTGTCAATGATCTCACGAGACAACTTCTTTGGCAGTGCAGGGCAACCCCAACTGCGCCCAAGGTAACCATTCTTCTTGATAAAAGAAGGGTTAGCATAGTCGGCACCGTGAACAACGATATAACGCTCGCGAGCTTTATCGTTCAACCCTGAGCTCAAACCATCAAGTCGAAGTGAATAGCCATTTGAGCCGTAGTAGGTGGTGTCAGTCAAAAACGTGCCCAGTGATGTTTTACGCGAGTTCACCACATTTGAAAACTGCGTCGCTGTTTTCTTTCCACTGTTCACACCGTGAGAAACATAAGTATTGTAGATAAGCTTCTTTTTATCTAAATCAACCACATAAAAGCGTTTTTCAGTCGATGGTTTACTATAGTCGATGATGGTTAGTACTGATTTCTTTCTATCGGGTGTTTTTTTGTACGCGATGTAAGCGTCACGAAACAATTTAAAGTCTACTACGCCATCTAACTTTGCTTGTTTGAACACTTGTTCAATTTGATTCTGTGGTATGTGACTTTTGACTTCGTTATCTGCTTGTTTTGCAAAGGCAAAAGGAGAGGCAGACAGAAATGTCCATATAAATAATAAAATTAACTTTTTCATCTTGGCTAAATAAAACTCTATGGTGTTACAAATTTACCGATTGCTTCATGCATTCGTTAAAACAACATGCACATCAATATAATTCTATTCCCAATGTTTCTTATTGTACGCTTAGGTACTTAATATTGGGTTAACGATAAGTTTTTAAGTTAAAAACTAACTGTTTGAAACTCAAATAAATTATGAAGTTAATCGATTGTTTCGATAAACTTCGGCATAAATAATATCTGATATGCGTAATTAATAAAACTGTGTTTAAGGATATTTGTGAGATGGCGAATTTATAAAAACGACGTTTTATTTTTTCTAGATTAGAAACTCTTTTTATTTCAATGTGTTTGTCTTTTGTGCGTCTATTCAGCCTGCGTTTAGATTTGTGATTTGACTCGTAACAAATCGTAACGTCAACTCGTTATGTGTGTTAGTGCATTTTAAGTGAGTGGGTAAACAACAAGATGGATAAGAAAGGTAGAGAAATACCGAGAAGAAGGGCATTTCCTGTTCACAAGTGATAAAGCTAAGTCTAAGTGGAGCCGACAAATGGGCTTCTACACGAATCATCTAAGCCGGTGATTAGCAGTACAAAAGTAAGTTTTGTCAGCTTTTACTTATTTCCTCATGTTTTCAATTAAATACATAAAAGTCTGAACTAAACTTACCAGAAATTAATTCTATCGTTTTGATTAAATATTTAAATAACTGAGAGCTTTCATCGAAAAATAATAATGCCAAAAATTAACGTACGAACTTGTATCAATTTTTATCTTGTTGAATCTAAGAGTGATTTTTTATGTTGGACCTTATGTTTGATTCATAGAGAAAAATCCCCTTTCTTAACTGAGTATCGAGTTTTTAATTTTGATCTTTAAACCTATTTTGTCATACCTGATAATGCAGTGACATTAACATACCAAGCATAATTGATATATTTAGCTAAGTAGGCGAAAATCTTGAGGGTGGAGAGTTCCCATTAAGAGAAGCTATTCAACCTGTTTAAGGATGGTTATGACAGCATTTAACAAAGTGTTTATTGTCACACCCAATGCGCATGATTTTGCAATCTTGCAAGAATCTGCATTGGAAATGTCCCTTCAAGTAACCACAAACGAACCTATCCAGCTGTATGGAGAATCTGTTAAAGACAGTTGGAGAAGTATTGATATTGAATGGTTAGATGTTGAAGGTGAAAACACATTACCTAGGCCTGATGTTGCTGCTTGGGGAGCGGTTACTTTCGCTGTGCCAGCTGCCATTGCTGATAAGCTTGGTGCGTTAAGCGAGAATGTCGAATTCTTGCCATTGAGTCTAAAAGGACAGCCTTGGCGAGCATTAAATATTATTACTCAAATCGATGCTATTGATAGCTCTGCTACCAAGTATAACCTTCGTAATGGGAAACCGAGTCGTACTAGGCCGTTTAAGAAACTCGTTTTGAATAGAGAAGCCATTAATGAAGCTGGCTTATTCAGAGTAAAAGGTGCGGGACTCAGAACGTTTTGCACGGACAAAAAAGGTGGATTGTACGATAGAGTCAAAGAACTAAATTTGACTGGATTGGATTTCAAAGAGGTGCTTGTTTAAGAGTAGATAAACGGTAATTTTATGCAACTGTATTATATCTATAGGTGTGTGATAGTAAGAGCTAGATTTTTTGTTCTCTCTATGAATCACACGTGACCAAGTACAGCAGCCACACACATGGCTTCTGTACTTAATCTTTAATAAGATGTCCCTTGAACAGTAATTGAACCAACTATGGAACCATCGAAGCGGCTATCGTCATTTGCGGATTGCCACCACAAATTCAGTTGTTCCTTACTCATTGGCTTACCAAATAAATAGCCTTGCATATAGTCACAGCGGTAGGACGATAACCATTCATGCATCACATTGTGCTCAATACCTTCTGCGGTGACCGTTTTATTTTGAGCGTGGCATAGATCGATGATGGGTTTGATCACATGACCGTTGTTGGTTTTCATCAATGTAACGAGGAACTCTCGGTCAAACTTGATCTTTTGAACTGGATATTGAACAAGTTGAGTCAGCGATGTATAGCCAGAGCCAAAGTCATCAATGGCGAGACGATAGCCACGCTTCGACAGCTCATCAAGTAATGCTGTACCTTGTTGTTCTGCGGCAAAGGTTTCTGTTATTTCTAATTCAATACATTCTGGTTTCACACCGTTTTTGCTTGCTTGGTCATGAATATAATTCGCCATTTCGATGGAGTTAAGCTCTGCTGAAGAGAGGTTGATCGAAAGGACAATGTCTTTGCCAAAAATATTTCTTAATTGGTGATATTCCGCTGTAGCGTTGGCGAAAACCCAGCGATCAATTTTATCAAATAAGCCCGCCTGTTCCGCGATTGGGATAAACTCTTTCGGAGGCACGGGACCAATGCCTTCCGCTTCCCAGCGCAATAATACCTCTAGTCCTTCAATCTCGTTGTCCCGATTATTCATATAGGGTTGAAAAACGAGATGGAACTCTTCTTCCACGTTGCTTTTTCTGAGCGCTCGCTCAAGCTGACTGCGTCTTTGAGACTCAACATTGAGAGCTGCTGAGTAATAAGCGTACTGGTTTTTCCCGGCTCGTTTGGCTTGATACATTGCCGCATCGGCACTGGAGAGTAATTTCGCGACGTCTGTACCGTCTTGAGGGTACTGAGCGATACCTACGCTTGCAGTCACGGGGAATGAATTGCTCCAAGATGGACTGAGATTGCTAATCGGTTTTAGCAACTCTGAGGCCAGCAAGTCGGGTAGGCGTTGTGCATCCTGATTTGAACTCAATAAAATAGCAAATTCGTCACCAGACAATCTTGCTGCAAAACAGGGACTATCGTAGTCGTGCGAGAATTTTTGACAGACATTTTTGATGTGTGATGAAAACACCTTTAATAAGTTGTCTCCCAGTTCATGCCCGTATTTGTCATTAACGTACTTGAAGTTATCGAGATCGACATAAATGACCCACAAATGCTGCGAAGGGGAGATGAGTTCACGAGTTGCAAGTTCATGGAAACGATGGCGATTAGCGAGTTGCGTTAGGTGATCCGTTTCAGCCAGGCGTTTTGTCTTCTTATATATGACGTTGAGCTCTTCATACATATCAAAAAAGCGTGAGGATAAGCGTCCTATTTCATCGTTTGTTTCTAGCTTTTCAATGTTGCCGCGTTGATTTGTTTCCAGCTCTTGTAGCTGTTTATCGAGGCGAGAAACGGGGTGTAATACATAACGATACAAAACCAAAACAATTAAGGTGATGGTGCAAAACGCCGCCACACCAAAGGAAAGGGCCAGTTCTAGCCACACTTTATCGACTTTATTCCACATCAAATATTCAGCGGGGGAGAGTACCGCATAAAAGTGTGGCAATAGTTCAATCGTCTGAGCGAGAGGAATATCGAGATAAATAGGCTTATCGGCAAAAGTTATCACGCTATGCGTGTCGAACTCGATTTCGTGCTTGATCTCATTGAAGGCTTCGAGCGATACCGATACCACCACGAAAAAGACATTTTGCGGATCAAAACTTAGAGGTTGTGTCCCTGTTCGTTTGTCGATGAGTTCGTATTGCAGAAGAATACTTTGCCCGCTGGAATTGTAAATAAAGCCAGTATGGTTAAACGCTTCTCTCGTACTAAAGCTTCGCGAGATGTAATCCAATACCTTAGGGTCGACTACACCTGAAGATTCGTAGTATTTATTTTCTGTGTAATAAAGAAGGTTTTGTTTCCCGTCAAGAATCGCCATGCTTGCATCGCCTGTATAGCCATGGCTTAACACATCTGCGGTTTCATCGAGTCGGTTAAATAACACGCGTTCACGATACGGATTGCTATGATTCACCAAGTAGTCTTGCAATACATCACTTTTGCTTAATGTGTATGCATAACTATTGAGGAATATGTTGGCTTGTCGGAACTGCCCTGCGAGCTTTTCCATTTGCAATTGGATATAGCTGTCTTCTCGCTTGATGAGCGTTACTTTTTGAATGCTGTAAATAATATAACTTGATACCAGCGCGCTTAATAAGATCACTGGCGCGACAAGCAAGATGACTCGATTGCTTAACTTCATTATGGCTTTTAGTTTCCGTTTGTGTCCCTACAAACGTCGCATACCATATAAGGTACTGAACGGATGATGTGTTTTGCAAATTGTAACCAGATTGTAAGGTGAGCGTTCTCCAAAATCAGACAGCCATCCAAGAACTGTGACGATGTGTAAGGTTTCCATCTCATTAACTAGAGTGTTTCTCAGTAATGGGACGTATCTCTTTTTCAACTGTCTTTAAAAAACCTCACTTCAAGTGTAGATTAAGCCAGCCATCGAAACGTTTCGATGGTAAAGTGTGACTCATGTACCTTTTTACTATTCGATGACCCGTTAATTACGGATCATTCTCACATCTTATCGATCTCACTCTGGTCAAATTACCACAACGAATTATTATTTCATCGAAACGTTTCGATGAGTTTTCTGTTAATAACGAAAACACTTTAAAACAGGCGCTCATGGTTGTATGAACGTGTAACCGAAAGGTCGATGAGATGAAAAAAAGTACCCTAATTAACTCAGATATTTCTTACTTGGTGGCGACGCTAGGCCACACCGATGAGATCACGATATGTGACGCTGGCCTGCCAATCCCTGAGCATGTACAGCGAATTGATTTGGCGCTAACGCATGGCGTACCAAGTTTTCTTGATACTGTTCGCGTGATTCTATCTGAGTCGCAAATCGAAGGGGTCATTATTGCGGAAGAGTTTTCTGATGTAAGCCCAGTTTTGCATCAAGCATTGCTTAACGAACTGAGCAAAGAGAGCGAAGAAACGGGTAAATCTATCGAGATCAGCTACGTGTCACATGAAGCATTTAAAGCACGCACGGCACAAAGCCGCGCTGTCGTTCGAACTGGCGAATGCTCGCCATACGCGAACGTTATCTTTCAAGCGGGCGTGGTTTTTTAAGCCAGAGATATTGAGGACAGATTATGACTCAAGCCATTCTACAACTGAGCGACATTGAGAAAGCGTTCCCGGGCGTGAAAGCACTGGACAAAGCGAGCCTGAATGTTTACCCAGGCCGTGTCATGGCGCTCATGGGAGAAAATGGAGCAGGCAAGTCAACATTGATGAAGGTGCTGACGGGCATCTATCACATGGATGCGGGTAGCATCCAATATCAAGGCCAACCTGCCGCGTTTAAAGGTCCGCGTGACTCACAGGAAGCGGGCATCAGTATTATTCACCAAGAATTGAACTTGATCCCTGAACTGACGATTGCTGAAAACATCTATCTAGGTCGTGAATTTACCGGCACGATGGGGCGTATTCAGTGGGGCAAGATGTATGAAGAAGCAGACAAGTTGCTTCAACGCCTTAACGTAAAACACTCATCGAAAACGTTGCTTGGTGATTTGAGCCTAGGTGAACAGCAAATGGTGGAGATCGCGAAAGCGCTTTCGTTTGAATCGAAAGTCATCATTATGGATGAGCCAACTGACGCGCTGACTGATACCGAGACGGAGTCACTATTTAAAGTGATCAACGAGCTTCGAGAGCAGGGCTGCGGCATTGTTTACATCTCACACCGTCTTAAAGAAATCTTTGAAATCTGTGACGACATTACCGTGCTTCGTGACGGTAAATTTATCGGTGAATGCAAAGTAGCAGACACTGATGAAGACGGCCTGATCGAAATGATGGTTGGTCGTAAGTTAGAAGAGCAATACCCACGTATTGATGTGCGACATGGCGAAACTTGCCTTGAAGTGATTGGCCTGACTGGCTCTGGCGTTCACGATGTGAGCTTCACGCTGAAACGCGGTGAGATATTGGGTATTTCTGGTTTGATGGGGGCAGGCCGCACCGAACTGATGAAAGTGATTTACGGCGCATTGCCAAGTGAGCATGGTGTTATCAACCTCGATAACAAAACCATTAACCCGGTTAGCCCACAAGATGGCTTAGCAAATGGCATCGCTTATATCTCTGAAGATCGCAAAGGCGATGGCTTGGTGTTAGGTCTCTCGGTTAAGGAGAATATGTCACTTTGTTCTCTCAATCAGTTGACTAAAGGCTTCCAAATCCAACATAGCGATGAAGTGATTGCCGTGGAAGATTTTATCAAGCTATTTAATATCAAAACCCCTACGCGCGACCAAATTATTGGTAACTTATCCGGCGGTAACCAGCAAAAAGTGGCGATCGCGAAAGGGTTAATGACCAAACCTAAAGTTCTGATTCTCGATGAGCCAACGCGTGGCGTCGATGTCGGTGCGAAAAAAGAAATTTATCAACTCATCAACAAGTTCAAAGCCGAAGGCATGAGCATCATCTTGGTGTCTTCCGAGATGCCAGAAGTGCTCGGTATGAGTGACCGCATTCTGGTTATGCATGAAGGTCGTATTACTGGCGAATTCGATGCGAAAGACGCCGATCAAGAAAAATTACTCGCCTGTGCCGTAGGCAAAAAGATCAATGAGGAAGCAGCATGAGTACTAATACCATGAGCAAACCAACCGAAGCTAGCAACAAGAAGTTGTTCACAAAAGAGTGGTTGATTGAGCAAAAATCACTGATAGCACTGATTTTTTTGATTGTTGTTGTGTCATTTTTGAACCCGAACTTCTTTACGGTCGACAACATTCTCAACATTCTTCGTCAAACCTCAGTGAATGCCATTATCGCGGTAGGTATGACACTGGTTATTTTAACCGCAGGCATCGACTTGAGTGTTGGTTCCGTACTGGCGTTATGTGGTGCCTTTGCGGCAAGCATGATTGCGCTTGAAGTCCCGGTGCTGGTGGCGGTTCCGACCGCTTTAGTCGCAGGTGCAGCGTTAGGTGCAATTAGCGGCATCATCATTGCGAAGGGCAAAGTACAGGCCTTTATCGCTACGCTGGTTACCATGACGTTACTACGCGGTGTGACTATGGTGTACACCGAAGGTCGTCCAATCTCGACAGGTTTTACTGACACAGCTGATGCGTTTGCATGGTTTGGTACCGGCTACGCGCTAGGTATTCCAGTACCTGTTTGGTTGATGGTAGTTGTATTCGCTGCGGCTTGGTACCTACTTAACCACACTCGCTTTGGTCGCTACGTTTATGCACTAGGTGGCAACGAATCAGCGACTCGTCTATCTGGTATCAATGTAGACCGAGTGAAGATTGGTGTGTACGCCATCTGCGGTATGCTGGCAGCGCTTGCAGGAATCATCGTAACTTCTCGTCTGTCTTCCGCTCAGCCAACTGCGGGTATGGGTTACGAGTTAGATGCGATTGCTGCGGTTGTACTTGGCGGTACCAGCTTGATGGGCGGTAAAGGCCGCATCATGGGTACGCTAATTGGTGCGCTGATCATCGGTTTCTTAAACAACGCTCTTAACCTACTAGACGTTTCCTCATACTACCAAATGATTGCCAAAGCAGTGGTTATCTTGCTCGCAGTACTGGTAGACAACAAAAACAAATAATCCATAACCATTAAATCCTGAATACAAACCGAGCCAGTGGGCGTGTGCTGGCTCACCCTACACAAAGGACTAGAACGATGAAAAAACTTGCAACTCTTATCTCTGCTGCACTTCTTTCTTCCACTGTATCAGTAGCGGCAAAAGCCCAAGATACGATGGCGATTGTGGTTTCGACGCTAAACAACCCGTTCTTCGTAACGATGAAAGACGGTGCGGAAGCTAAAGCGAAAGAATTGGGGTACGACTTAATTGTACTGGACTCGCAAAATGACCCGAGCAAAGAGCTGTCGAACATCGAGGATTTAAGTATTCGCGGTGTAAAAGCAATTCTTATCAACCCAACGGATTCTGATGCTGTGTCTAATGCGATTCGTATGGCGAACCGTTCTAAGATCCCTGTATTGACACTAGACCGTGGCGCAAGCCGTGGTGAAGTCGTGAGTCACATCGCGTCCGACAACGTGATCGGTGGTGAAATGGCAGGCCACTACATCATGGAAAAAGTTGGCGAAAAAGCAAAAGTAATTCAGCTTGAAGGTATTGCGGGCACATCGGCGGCGCGCGAGCGTGGTGAAGGTTTCATGAATGCCGTGAAGGGCAGCGATATGGATCTTCTTGCCAGCCAGCCAGCAGACTTTGACCGTACTAAAGGCCTAAACGTGATGGAAAACCTACTCGCGGCTAACCCTGATGTACAAGCGGTGTTCGCACAGAATGATGAAATGGCGCTGGGTGCACTTCGCGCCGTTCAAGCTTCTGGCAAAGACGTCGTTATCGTTGGTTTTGATGGCACGGAAGACGGCATTGCCGCAGTTAACCGTGGCAAGCTAGCAGCAACCATCGCACAGCAACCAGATCTTATCGGTGCTTTAGGTGTTGAAACGGCTGACAAAGTCTTGAAAGGTGAAAAAGTAGAAGAATACATTCCGGTACCACTAAAAGTAGTGACTAAATAAGTTTGACGTTCAATAAAGCGTCCTAATTTTTGCTCTCTCCTCCGTTTATATCTGTCGTTTAGGAGGAGAGGGCAAACATACCCAAGTGACTTAAAAATGCAGGGTATAGATGCCTTTAGCTTTTTATCGTGACTCCTTCGCTAAGGAGAGAAGTTAAAGTCATCTAATGTATTTTCCAAAATAGTTTTTCAAAAAAAGGGTTCATTCAGAACCGAGGATAACCGTATGAATAAGTTAGTGGTGTTAGGTAGTGTAAACGCTGACCATGTTCTTCAAGTGCCTTCTTTCCCTCGCCCTGGCGAAACGCTACATGGTCGCAACTATCAAGTTATCCCAGGTGGCAAAGGTGCCAACCAAGCTGTTGCTGCAGCTCGACTCAAGGCTGATATTGGCTTTATTGCTTGTGTAGGCGATGACTCGTTCGGCATCAATATTCGTGAAAACTTCAATATGGACGGCATCGACATCACTGGTGTGAAGATGCAACCAAACTGCCCCACTGGCATTGCGATGATTCAAGTGTCGGATAGTGGTGAAAACAGCATTTGTATTTCAGCAGAAGCGAATGCCAAATTGACAGCAGAAGCGATTGAGCCAGATTTAGATCGCATTCGCCAAGCGGATTACCTGCTGATGCAATTGGAAACGCCGATGTGCGGCATTGAGAAAGCCGCGCGAGTGGCGAAAGATGCAAAAACTAACGTCATTTTAAACCCTGCCCCTGCTCGTGAACTGTCAGACGAACTGCTTGCTTGTATTGATGTCATTACACCAAATGAAACCGAAGCTGAAGTCCTGACGGGGGTAACGGTAACGGATAATGACAGCGCGCAAGAAGCGGCGAATGTGCTTCATAGCAAAGGTATCGAAATTGTCATGATCACTCTCGGTGCGAAGGGTGTTTGGTTAAGTCAAAATGGTAGAGGTGAGCTCATCCCGGGGTTCCGTGTTGACGCGACTGATACCACCGCAGCAGGGGATACGTTTAATGGGGCATTCGTCACTGGCCTGTTAGAGGATTTACCTTTAGAATCAGCAATTAAGTTTGCACATGCGGCGGCTGCAATTTCTGTGACCCGCTTTGGCGCGCAGACGTCGATCCCAACTCGCGAAGAGGTGGACGCGTTTCTCGCTGCACAATAGGGCTTAAACGCCTCATTAATTAGGAGTAATAACATGGCGACGATGAAAGACATCGCAAAACTGGCAGGGGTTTCCACTTCAACAGTGAGCCATGTTATTAACAAGACGCGTTTTGTGAGTGAAGAGATCTCCGAACGCGTCAATAATGCCGCAAAAGAACTCAACTACTATGCGCCATCAGCTTTGGCGCGTAGCCTCAAAGTCAATCGTACCAAAACCATTGGTATGCTAGTGACAACTTCAACCAACCCATTCTTTGGCGAAGTCGTAAAAGGCGTAGAACGCAGTTGCTATCACAAAGGCTATAGTCTCATTCTATGTAACACAGAAGGTGATAATGAACGCATGCGCCAATCCATTAATACGCTTTTGCAAAAGCGTGTCGATGGTTTGATCTTGATGTGCTCCTCGCTAGAAGGGGAGCGTATCGATGTATTTGAGCGTTATCCTGATATCCCTGTCGTGGTGATGGATTGGGGGCCGATGCTGTTTACGAGCGACAAAATTCAAGATAACTCGCTTCGTGGCGGTTACCTAGCGGCGAAATACCTGATTGATTGTGGCCACACAGAAATAGGATGTATCACTGGCCCTTTGATTAAACACCAAGCACAAATGAGATACGAAGGTTACAAACGTGCGATGAACGAAGCTGGCTTGGAATTTAATGCTAACTGGATAATTGAATCGGACTTCGAATGTGAAGGCGGATATCGAGCATTTATGAAAATGGCGCAGCGAGGCACCTTACCCAGTTCGATTTTTGTTTCCAATGATATGATGGCGATGGGTGTGATTAACGCCGCAAATGAGCTCAATATTAAAGTTCCGGAACAGATTTCAATCATCGGTTACGATGACATACATATCGCGAAGTTTATGTCGCCTTCCTTAACGACCATCCACCAACCCAAATATCGACTCGGCCAAGCCGCCGTCGAAACTCTTGTCCGAAGACTGGACGACAAATCTAACGAAGCTCAAGTCGTTCAACTGGAACCAGCATTGGTTGTACGCAACAGTGTGACGAATTTCTCTTAATTAAAAACAAACGTATGGTTAACAAATTTAGTGCATATAATTTATAAAGAATGGGCTAAAAATAAATAAGCATGCAAAACAGATGTTCGAATTTATTAACTCAATATTTGAAAAGTGTGATTTTTTGCGAGTAACTCGAAAGATTTCGTGTAGATAGTGCTTAAAAAGCTTATTATTAATAAAGTCTATAATTAGATTTATAAATTATTGAGATGAATGGAAAATCTTTATGTTAGTTAAGAGATATGCACAGTATTCAGTAAAGAGGCCGTGGTTTCACCGTTTCAATATTTCACTAGTATTAACGGTGTTTGTCGTGAGTGTTTATGAGCTACTTGCGAATGAAGAGTATGTATACTTGGCTGGCGTGGTGTTTACATTTGCTTCGACTTTACTGTTCGCGTCAGCATCTACGTTCAAAAAGCGCTACCTAGGACACGAGTCCTAGTTCATTTGGAATGAATGGTTGAGATAAATAGGCGCTTTCAAGCAAATATTGAACTGAATTATGATCGAGTGCATCAAGAGGGGGACAAATGTCCTCCTTTTTGTTAGGTGTCACGCCCTAATATAGGCATATTCCCAAACAAAATAATAAAGGACATCGACATGGACCTACTTGCCTTACTCGATATAAACAACACCCTGGTTAACATTCCAATTGGCGGCGGTTACGCAATGAGTTGGATCGAAGCTTTCGGTACGGTTTTTGGATTGCTTTGCATTTGGTTTGCTAGCCAAGAAAAAACCATCAACTACTTATTCGGTTTGCTGAATGTCACTCTTTTTGCCGTTATCTTTTTCCAAATTCAGTTATACGGATTATTACTTCTTCAACTGTTTTTCTTCTGTGCGAACATTTACGGTTGGTATGCGTGGACTCGTCCAAACGCGGAAGGTGAAACGCTGGAAGTACGCTGGTTAAACAAACACAAACTCATCGCCACTGCTTCTATTAGCGTTGTGTCTATCGCGTTGTTAACCATCTACATCGACCCTTTTTTCTTTGCATTAGCAAACATTGCTGTTGATAGCTTGAATCTCTTTGGTGCAGGTTTGGCTGATCCGGTACTTGAACCTGATGCGTTCCCGTTTTGGGATGCAACCATGACAGTACTTTCTGTTGTTGCACAAATTCTGATGACACGTAAATATGTGGAAAACTGGATTCTTTGGGTTGTGATTAACATCATCAGTGTTGGCATCTACGCGACACAGGGTGTTTATGCGATGTCTGTTCAGTATGCGATTTTGATGTTCATTGCTGCCAATGGTACGCGTGAATGGGCCCGTAGCGCCAAGCGCAATGGCGATAAAACCTTAGCTCAAGCTGCAGCTTAAGGAACGAAAAATGGCGAAACAACCTCATATTGGTGTTGATGAAACACAAGTCGCTCCTCTCGTCATTGTATGTGGTGAGCCAGACCGAGCTAATCGTATTGCCGCATTATTGGATGATGCAGAAATGATCTCGGAAAATCGCGAGTACCGTGTTTTTACTGGCAAATACAAAGACCAGCCTGTTTCAGTATGCAGCACAGGTATCGGCGCCCCATCGATGATCATCGCAGTTGAAGAGCTAAAACAGTGCGGCGTAACTCATGTGGTACGTGTCGGATCGGCAGGTGCGATGCAATCTGGGATTCAGCTTGGCGAGCTAATCATTGCCGAAGGTGCGGTAAGAGATGAAGGCGGCTCCAAAGCGTATGTGGATTCGGCTTATCCGGCGTACGCAAGCTTTTCCTTATTAAAGGAAGTTGAGCGTTACCTGTCAGTACAAGAGGCGCGTTATCATTTCGGTGTGGTACGTTCTCACGACAGTTTCTATACCGATGACGAAGATGCGATATGCCAATACTGGAACAAGAAGGGCGTCTTAGGTGCCGATATGGAAACCTCAGCTTTGTTTGCCGTTGGCCGATTACGTGGCCTTCATGTGGCTTCGATCTTAAATAACGTCGTTTTGTATCAACAAGATGTGAAAGAAGGGGTTGGCCAGTACGTTGATGAAGCGAAAGTAATGATGCAAGGTGAGAAGCTTGCTGCAATGACGGCGCTAGAAGCGTTGATTGCTCAGAGATAGTCCGTACTAACTTCAGTAACTCTTATAAATCAATGAATGTAAAGCGACAGGCCACTGTCGCTTTTTTATTTGGTGTTACGGGGTACAATCCACCTGAGATAGTTATCAGTAACTTTTCTGAGAGAGCAGAGAATGAAAATCAGCCCGTATCCAACTGGCCGCTTCAAAACATACCTTGAAAAAAAGAGCGTTGCCTTTCGTGAGATGATCTATCAGTGTCAAATTAGTACGCGTTACTTTGATGCTGGGGAAGAAATTCTCCGTCAAGGTGAGCAACTTCAGTATTTATATGTTGTGCCGGTAGGTCGAGTGTCAATGAGTATATTGGCCGCGAATGGGCGACGCTTTCAATTAGGAGAGGCAAACTGCGACTACCATATCTATGGTGAAATGGAGTACTTCACTCAGACTCCTTGCCAATGGAATGTGATTGCAGATGAGCACATGCAGGTTGATGTCATCTGCATCCAAAAACTAACTGAAGCGCTACAAAAGCATCCAGAAATGATGGTGTTCTTTGCTTCAGCGTTGGCCGAAGATTATCAAGACTCTATGGATATCTATACCAATCGGTTATTGCATCCCATTACTTATAATATTGCGTATGATCTTTTCGTCCGTAATCAAACCAACACATTGCTCGGTGGCTTTGACAAAGTGAATCAAGAAGCTGAGCGATTTGGTACTTCTGGTCGTGTTTATCGACGTGCAGTTAAAGATTTGATTGAAAAGGGATTGATTGCAAAAACGGAAAACGGGTTGGAGATTATTGATGAGCCTGCACTCAAAGCATTTATCGAAGCGCATGAATGATACACCTAGATATTGCAATGAATGGTTTTTATAAGTCTTTGATATAGTTGAAGCTCGAATAAGCGTAACTAATGTAAAGTACCTTAAATTTTGTTGAATGCAGTAAAGAGTAACGTTATATTGCGAACGCGCATGATAATAGATCTCATTAAGGCTTAACAAAATGAAAAAATTCGTCGGTGCGGCTTTGCTGTCGCTATTTACTGTTTCTCCTTCTTTCGCTGCTAAGGTTGTGATTGACCATTACATGGGTCAAACCGAGCTAGAACAATCACCAGAACGCGTGGTTGTGATTGGCTTTGGACCGCTAGATGCGCTGGACAACTTTGGTATCGATCCTGTTGCAGTCTCTAACTCTTCTAATCTGCCTAGCTACCTTTCAAAATACAGCAAAGATAACTACACCTCTGCGGGTAGTTTGTTTGAACCTGACTTTGAAACCATTTACATGCAAAAACCGGATTTGATATTGGTTGGTCCGCGAGCGTCTGCGAAATATGAAGAGCTGAGTGAAATTGCTCCTACGGTCGTTTTTGCTGCGAAAGAGAATCAAGGTTACTGGGAAGGTACGCAAGCACAGTGGCGCAATATTGGTAAAATCTTCGATATCGAAGAAAAAGTAGAGCAGAAAATTGAAGCGCTAGATGCTCAATTCAAAGCAATCCGTGACTACAATCAATCAAATAACAATGATGCGTTAACGATTTTAAGCATGGGTGACAACATCAGTGCGTTTGGATCTCAATCGCGATTTGGTGTGATTTATAACGATTTCGGTTTCTTGGAAACAGTTGAAAACGTGAAGACGGGCACTCACGGAGATGTTATTTCTTATGAATTTATTCGTGAAGCTAACCCGAAAAATATACTCGTAGTTGACCGCAATTCGCTGAAAGGCACGCCAGATAACGATATTCGTAAGTCCATGGATAACGACTTAGTCAAAGCAACCGCCGCATATAAGAATCACAAAATCACTTATTTAGATGTGGACGCGTGGTATTTGTCGATGTCTGGTGTGACTGCAACAGAAAAAATGGTCAGTGAGATCAAGCAAACCGTTGAACTTTAATCCAAGATAGCAGAGGTTAACTTTGAAAAAGTTATTGCTAACCCTTGTGGTTTTAAGCACGGTTTCGTTGTTTGTTGGGGTGGCAAACATGACGCCCCAACAGTTATTTTCGGGTGATGAGAAAGCGTTAGAGCTTTTCTTTACCAGCCGTATACCACGTTTATTCGCCATACTGCTTGCTGGTGCAGGCTTAAGTATTGCAGGCCTTATTATGCAGCAAATCAGCCAGAACCGATTTGCTGCACCTTCTACAACCGGTACGATCGAATGCGCCATGCTGGGCTATGTACTGAGCGTGGTTTTCTTTGGCAACGACAATCACCTATGGCTTGTCTTCGGTATTTCGGTGTTCGGGACGCTAGCATTTATTTTCTTTATTCAACGCATTCAATTTAAGAGTGTGGTCTTTGTGCCACTTGTCGGAATTATTTTCGGCAATGTCATCCAATCCATGACCACGTTTATCGCTTACAAATACGATGCACTTCAAAGTCTGAATGCTTGGACAGTAGCGAATTTTGCCAACATCTTACGTGGTGACTTTGAGCTACTGTACATCGCGGTACCAATGGCTATTCTAAGCTATCTTTTTGCCGCACGGATTTCAGCTGTGGGTATCGGAAAAGATTTCGCGGTTAACTTGGGGTTAAATTATCAGCAGGTTGTCACGATTGGCGTGCTGTTGGTGTCAATCATGTCAGCAAGTGTCGTGATGATTGTGGGACAGCTGCCATTCCTTGGTCTGATTGTGCCGAACCTCGTTAGTCACTTTTATGGTGATAACCTCAAAAAGAACATTCCGCTTACGGCCATGTATGGGGCGACTTTAGTGCTGTGTTGCGACTTGGTGAGTCGTTTGATTATCTTCCCTCATGAAATGCCAATCTCTATCGTGATCAGCATATTGGGTGGCGTGGTATTCATCGCGATGTTGTTGCGAGGTAAGCAACATGCGTGATTCAACGAAAATCCTACTGCTAGGTGGCATTGCGGTACTTTTTGCATGTTTGTTTATTGGTATTGGGCTAACGGCTGACAACTACCAGTATTTTTTATCTCGTAGAGTTCCTAAAGTATTGGCGATAGTGTTAGCGGGTGTGGCTATTGCTCAGTCTTCACTTGTATTTCAAACCATTACGCACAACCGAATTTTAACGCCAAGTATCATGGGGTTTGATGCGCTGTATGTGTTGACGCAAATTTTGATCGTGCTGATTTTTGGTGGTTTGAGTACTTTAGTTCTTAACTTGTATGTCAATTTCGCGATTGCCGTAATTGTAATGGTGTCGTTTTCGTTATTGTTGTTTGGTTTTTACTTTTCTAAAGGAAGCAAGAACTTGATTACGTTGCTATTGGTCGGCTTGATCTTTGGTCAGCTATTTTCCAATGCGGCGTCATTTTTCTCTTTGCTGATGGACCCAAATACGTTTGCAATCGTTCAATCGAAACTTTACGCCAGCTTTAATAATGTAAAAGTGAATTTGGTTTACTTTAGTGCACCAGCTTTGATGTTTGCATGTTGGTTGCTATTTAGTATGCATCGCACTTTAGACGTGTTTTGGCTCGACCAAGACAATGCGAAAAGTTTGGGCGTCGACGTACCTAAGGTGACGCGAAATGTATTCATTATCTCGGCGGTTCTGATAGCTATTTCTACGGCTCTAGTGGGACCAATTATGTTCTTTGGTTTGCTGGTGACCAACTTAAGCCGAGAAATGTTCCGAAGTTACCAACACAAAACGCTACTGGTTGGTTGTTCGTTTCTCTCCATCAGCTCGTTACTGGCTGGGCAATGGATTATCGAGAACGTGTTCAGTTTTGAGACGACGTTGAGTGTCGTTATTAACTTTATTGGTGGTGCGTATTTCTTATATCTACTACTGAAAAACAAAGTTGTATAAATATGATAGTGATAGACAAATTAACGAAGGCCTTCGGTTCAAATAAAGTGGTTGATGAGGCCAATACTCAGTTTGAAAAGGGCAAGGTAACATCGATTATTGGCCCGAATGGCGCGGGAAAGAGCACGCTGTTATCTATGGCTTCGCGCTTAACGGAGCGGGATGGTGGTAGTGTTATCATTGATTGCAAGGAAATTGCGGAATGGGACACTAAAGAGTTAGCGAAAAAGCTGGCGGTACTTCGTCAAGCCAACTCGATTACCATGCGATTTACCGTGAAAGAGTTGGTCTCTTTTGGCCGTTTCCCATACTCCAAAGGAAATCTGACCAAAGAAGATCATGTGGTGATTGAACAAGCGATCGACTATCTAGATTTACAAGGTATCCAAGACAAATATTTGGATGAATTAAGTGGTGGTCAGCGACAGCTTGCGTTTATTGCCATGGTGATTGCACAAGATACAGACTACGTTTTTCTTGATGAACCACTTAACAATCTAGATATCAAACACTCTCTTCAGATCATGAAAGTCGTGCAGCGGTTAGCTCATGACATGAACAAAGCCATGGTGGTGGTAATTCATGATATTAATTTCGCAGCGTGCTACTCGGATGTCATATTGGCGCTTAAGCAAGGCAAAGTTGTGGCAAGTGGTGCGGTGGAGGAGGTGATTCAGGCGTCTACGCTAGAGGATATCTACGAAACGCCGTTTAATATTATCGAATTAAACGGCAAGCGCATGTGTACTTACCATTAATCCAACCTCAGGGCTTAATGAAAGCGATTCCTCAATGAGGATAGATAGGCGAGTTTACTTGGTGAGCTCGTCTATGATTGGGCATCGGCTTTCAGCGTCTCCCGGACAAGAAGAAACCCAACCTTCAAGTTGCGTTTTGATCTCCATGAGGTGCGCGATTTTTTCTTCAACCTCTCTCAGCTTATCCATGGTTCTTGCTTTTACTTCGCTGCTTTTTCGGTTGGGATTATGGGCAAGCTGCACAAACTCTTTGCATTCTTGCAGTGAAAAGCCAGCGTTTTTTGCGCGTGATACTAAGTTAAGCTCTTGAATATGATTATCTGAATATTCGCGATAGCCAGAGTCGCTGCGCGCTGGTGGAGATATGATCCCTTTGTCTTCATACAATCGAATCGACTTAGATGAAAGCCCAGTAAGCTTTGCGACAGCACCAATATTCATGTTCAACCTCCATAACGTTTAAGGCGAGTATATACCGATGTTGTGGATAAGACACTCCTAAATAACAGTCAGTTACCTGGGACCTCTTTACTCTTTTATCACTTCATGCGGTGGTACACCAAATACCTTTTTGAAAGCGCAGGTGAAGTTGGAAGGGTGGTGGTATCCGGCTTCATAAGCAGCTTCCGTGATCGTCACTAGGCCACGTTCCAAGTGCTGCCTCGCAATCTCAAGGCGACGAAAGCGAATATAACCATTTACGGTCATATTCAGTGATTGTTTAAATCGGCGCTGCAGGTTTGAAACGCTCATTGAAAACACGCTTGCCAACTTTTCTAAGCCTAGTTCTTGCTCAAGGTGAGTTTCTATATAGCTAACAATATCCTCTATTCGACCATCTGTGTGCCGTTCAAGGTTATTTTTATTAGCACTGAAGTGCTTGGGGATTTGCTCAGTCGCTTGATGCAAAATTTGATAGATCAAGCTTTCAACTTCCAACTTATCTTGGAATTCTTGTGGTGTTTCTCGGCTTGTCAGCGTTTCAGCCAGTTCGCACAACGCCTGGTTAAGCTCTAGAGGATGAAACGCCTGATGAGAGTTAAAAAAGGACCGATGACGACAGGTTTGGTCAAGGCGAGCCTCTAGCCACTGGGGCTTAACCAATATGTTGATCTTATTAATGAGGTTATCTTTGAGCAGTGAGCGACGAAAGTTTGCAGGTTTGAGTAGGTTCACCACGACACCTTTAGGGCCGTCGCCTGCGTCTAAATCAAATTGCAAATCGTCATAGCCAAACGAGAGCTTACCTTCTAAAAGAATAGTGACCAACAGTGAGGCGTGGGCAGTAGAAACAATATGTGAATCAACAAGCTCTAGGCAACGTCCACCATGAACAAAGATTTGATCATTGTACTGATATGATAGGAATTTGCCTTCTGCCAGTTGAGTTTGACAAGGTTGACCTTGAGTGACGATCCACTGTTTTTCTGTGGCTTCCAGTTTTTGGGTTAAAGCGATCTTGGCAATTCTAGTTCGTTTTGGTGTGACTTCCTGCATTTGACACTTCCTCATAACACTTGTGCGATTTCGCATAATCAAATCGCCTTTGTATTTATAAAACTCATGTTTATTATACTTGAGAATTATTATCATTAATATTTAGGAATGAAGTTATGGAAAGCCCTGCTTGTTCATCTATCAAGCTTTCAAGCCTTTGCCTTGCAGTGGGAATGGCGCTATCAAACCCTGTTTTAGCTCAAGATACCGAGTCACATTTTGAAGAAGTCGTTGTATGGGGAACAAAAGTTTCTAGCAATACTGAGTCGATGTTTGCGGACGACATGTCACTGAAGCAAGCGGATCATATGTCTGATTTACTGCGCGATATTCCCGGTGTGGATGTTGGTGGAACACACTCTGTGAATCAACGTATTACCATTCGTGGTTTGAGCGAAACCGATTTGGACATTCGTCTTGATGGTGCTTCTCAGCATGCGAGCATGTTCCATCACATTGGTAACTTGACGCTAAACCCTGACATTCTCAAATCTGCCGATATCCAGGTAGGTAATAACTCTGTGACTCAAAATGGCTTAGGCGGCTCGGTTTATTTTGAAACGAAAGACGCTCGCGATTTACTTCGTTACGATGAAACCTTTGGCGCTCGTGTTTATGGCGGTTATGCATCCAACGACAACCAACAAGGCTCGTTGACACTGTACGGGCTTTTGTCCGAAAACATTGATGCGATAGTTTATGGCCATTACGTTACGCGCGATGACTTTGAAGATGGTGACGGCAACAAAACCTATGGCGCTGCGGGTGATGTTTACAACATTCTGGCTAAGTTGGGGTATGAACTAAACGACATCCATCGTTTTGAGCTCTCTTATGACATGTACCGAGACAGTGGTGATTACAGTCCGCGTCCTGATATGTCGGGTAGTGCGAACAATGGCTTATCGAGCACGTTACTTATTCCTACGGATTATGACCGAGATACCGTTACCTTGAGTTACGAGCTGCGAGGCGAACAGCATAAAGGTAACGTCACACTTTATAATACCGAGACAGAAATTAAACGGGATGAGAGCGTTATGGCTCCTCGCTGGCCTTCGAACCGTTTATCGAAGAACACCGCTAAAAACCAAAACTTTGGTTTGAATGGTAAGTTCCAGTCGGATGTTATGTTAGGTGAGTTTGATAATCGAATCACCTATGGTTTCGACTACATGGATAAGACATCTTCAAGTTACTACGGTAGTCGTAAGTTCATGGATGAATCGGCCATTTCAACCGCATTGTTTGTAGAAGACCAGTTCTTCTTCTCTGATGCTTTCTTTGTTACCGCAGGTATGCGTTTTGATGATTACAAACGTGAAGCTGAAACGGGGACGAGTAACTATGATGATGTGACCTGGGCCCTAGCAGCAGAATGGGCAGTCACTCAGGATTGGACGTTGTTTGCGAGCGCACGCTCTCTATTCAAAGGCCCCGAGCTGATGGAAACCTTTATTGCTTACCAAGACGTTGCATTTTTAGAGGATGGACTAAAGCCAGAAACGGGGTTGAACACACAGGGTGGTGTCCGTTTTGATAAAACCTTTGATAAGCATTTCTTTGGAGCGAATATTACGGCATTCCAAACGGAAATTGATGATTACATTGCAGACCAGTACCAAAACGCGACTCAAACTTACCTGATTTACAACTTAGGTGATGTCGAGATTAAAGGCTTTGAGGCAAGTGCTTCTTATGGCTACGACAAGTTTAACAGCAAACTTTCTTACTCTAAGTCGGACACCAAAAACAAGAATACTGGTGGCCCTGTTGCTGGGGGGAATGGGCGTAGCATTGATATGGGTGATAGTATTGCTCTAACTTTGGATTACCAGTCAGACGCTTTAGAAACGATCTTCGGGTGGAACTCAATGTTTGTTCTAGAAGAAGACAACGTCTTTGATGGTCAGCCAAAGAAAGCAAGTTATGATGTACATAATCTATATGCTCAATGGGTGCCGTCTGATATTGATGGACTGTCGGTGACCTTTGGTATTGATAATGTATTTGACGAGTTGTACAGCTCTCATGCGTCTCGTTCGGGTACTGCACGTGGCTTCACGCTTGATGACTACGAGCCGGGTCGCAACTTCAAACTTTCTGCTGCTTATCAATTCTAATAGGGCTCCCGAGAGGGGGCGCTTCAAAACACGAGTAAATTCATGATTAAAGGAAGCACCCGAATAGATAGCGAACACGCTGACAAATACTTAGTGACGCTTTGTCGGCATTTTGGACGAAAGGTTCCTGCTACTTGGAATGAAAACAGCGGTTTGGTGACATTTCCGACGGGAAAAGCGGAGTTTGCTCTTGGTGAGTCTAGCTTGACCATTATTTGTGAGGCGGATTCCGAAGAGAAACTGGGCAAAGTGAAGGCGATCATCTCATCGCATGTAGACATGTTCTCTCGTAGAGAAACATTAGCACTTAACTGGGTTCGCTAGAGCTATTGATGAATGTGCAGAAAATGAGAGCGCATTAAAAGCAAAAAGCCCGCGATCTTATCATTCGCGGGCTTTTATTGTTCGAATGCTATTGCTTTTTAGGCTCTAGATTCTAGGCTTTTTTTTTCCTGTTGCATTTTTGCTAGGAAGTAGATATTAACGCAAGCAATAAAGCCGTTAGTTAATACTACAGGCCAAGAATCAATCATTAGTCCGTAAGCAGTAAATAGCGCACAACCAATAAAGTTAAGGATACGAAGCTTAACAATATCTTTCATAGTTAGCGAAATTGCGACCATGATTGAAGCTGCATAACCTAAAATCTCAACCATATTCATGTCCATTTTTTGACCCTCTTAAAATCTGCCGAATTTTGTCGGTACCAATTCTTCTCATCTTGAGATTAATGAGGAAGCTCCATGCCTCGAATGGTCTTTTTTTGTTGTATGGACGCACTATATCAATGGAAAAACCGTGATAAAAGCCTCAAATCAAGGTTAAGAGAAGGTTAGCGATTACGCAAACGTTTAGGACGGGAATTACTGATAATTTTACTTATTGTGTTGATTGATAATAACGATGGTATTAATAGCTCTCACATCATTGAAAGTGGGGGAATATTTACATATGATTGAAAATGATAATTATTTTCAAGTGTGATGTTTATGTATTTTCTTATTAGCTTGCTCGTATTTTTTTTACTGTATATCAGGACAAAGCCGAATTCGTGGTGCTCGGGAATTCATATTTTGAGCCACATTTTCATGGTTATATTTTGTCCAACGATTTATGTCATTCAATATTTAATCGTCACGTTTTTCTCGTCACCAATATTGATTAAGTTGTCATCACGTTCAGGTGTATACAACATTCTTATTGCTTTTCTTCCATTATTGATTGCAACCGGTAGTTTGGCGTTTAGCTGAGCGTTTTCATCTATCTTCTTTTTTAAAACGACTACACTTATACGGAATAAGGTATCAATTTCATATAATTAATCGATATTGCGGTGTTAGGACATGTGTCACATTTCTGTGACTACTAGTAAGTTTTACTTACTTTGCTCATTAGTGCGCCATTTATCGATTGTTTAATGAGTTGATACTTAGTCTAATCGTCTAAAGGTGTGCAGTATGCCGCACTAAATCATTTAAAAACTATCTAAAAAGGTTAATGGGAAACGTAGGCCATTAGCGGAGGTCAGATGAGTACGCAAACCGTGCCGCAGAACGCGATTGTAAATGCTGTCAAAGGTGAAGTCTTGGTTTTAGGTCTGGATGGAAAAGTCAGGTCTATAAAAGCGGGGGATGAGTTAATATCTGGCGAAGTGATCATTACTGAAAATAACGCTTCTCTTGATGTACAGATACATAATGAGCTGTATCTGGTTGATGCTAATTGTGTCGCGTGCCTTCCAGAACCTTCTTTTGAACAACCAGAAACCTTGCTGCAATCTCCAGTTAATGGCCAGGTTACTTTCGATCCAACAGCTATCGAAGGTGCTAACTTTGATGCTAATGATGTCGCGGCCATCCAACAGGCCATTTTAGATGGTGCTGACCCGACTGCTATTTTGGAAGCAACGGCTGCTGGTGCTGGCGCTGAAGGCTCAGCCAATGCTGGCTATGTGACCGTTGAATATAATAATCCGGAAGTACTTGCCTCCACCTTTTTTGAGACGTCAGCGACTCGTAGCGGTGTAGAAGAACGCTATGAAGCTGATGATTTGGATGTCACTATTTTTGCCGATGGCGGACAATCACTGCAATCTAGCGTAACAGAAGGCTCAATTTCTCTATCAAGCTATCCGCAAACCATTTCTTCTAGTGTGCTGGTTGAAGCAGGGGATCTCGCACTTGATACCGCTTCATTTGTACCTGAAACGTCCTCATTAGAGTCTCTGTTAACCGAGCTAAATAGTGATATTACCTCTGCTGGTCAGCCAGTGGCGTTCGTTTATGACGAAGCGCAAAATGCCATTATCGGCACTCAAGAAGGTAACGAAGTGCTTCGTATAGAGATCGAAGCGACATCTTTAGGCCGTGATTTAGAGTTAGAGGTCGTTACCACGATTAGCCAGGGCATTGACCATGTCGCTTCTGTTGCTGATGGTCAAGTTTCCATCTCCGGTGATCAAATCAATATCGCTTTTGACATTACAGGCGCAGATATTGGTGGTAACAGTATTCAAGCACCTATCGATTTCACGACAACCGTTATTGATGGCGATGATCCGGCGCCGCAAAACGTTACTTTCGAAAACGTTGAATCTTCTTCTACTCCGATTACTGGCACTTTTGTTGATATTGGTAGTGATCAATTGGCAACGGTCACATTTAATCAAGAAGGACTTAGTCAATTTGATGGCCTATTGAGTGATAATCAGGCGACAGAGGCGGTACTATCTGAAGACGGCAGCACTATCACCTTGTCCGTTGCGGGCTCTAATGAAACCGTTTTAACTATCAGTCTTAACACTGATGGTACCTACCAATTTGAGCAATTTAAGCCGTTAGAACAAACAAACGGTGAAGATACGATTGAGCTCTCTTTGCCAACCACAATCGTCGATTTCGACCAAGATACGGCAAGCAACACCTTTACGTTAAACATCCTTGATGGCGATAATCCAGTGATTGAAACCGTGACGGGATTGTCTTTAGACGAAGCGGGTGTTGACCAAGGTTCACAGGAAGGCGCGGTAGTAACAAGTGGCACTGGGTCGATCACGACAGCGGTCGGTAGTGACATCATTGATCACTATGAGTTGGAACCTACAGAGTTTAATGTTGGTGGAGAACTCCAATCTCAAGGGCAGGTTGTTCAACTGGAACTAGCGTCAGAGAGCAACGGCGTGCGCACTTACGAAGGCTTCATCGAGCTGGATGGCGTGCGTATCACAGTATTTGATGTGGCGATTGATGCGCCTGCATTGGGCGAATACCAATTCAACTTGTATGAACAACTTGACCATACGGGTGCTAACGATGACTCGCTTACTTTCTCACTGCCGGTTTACGCAGTAGATGCGGATGGCGACCGCTCCTCGATTACTGAAGGTTCGAACACACCAGAAGCGGCGCAAATTGTCATTCAAGTTCAAGATGACGTTCCTTCGATTGATGGTGTTGATGCGCTGGCTGTCGATGAAGATGATTTAAGTTCGGTAGGCTCTGACCAATCACAGCCAACATTAGTTGAAGGCCAGTTCACGACAACTCAGGGCTCAGACCGAGTTGTAAGTTATCAATTAGAGAGCGGAACTGATCCACTCAATGGGTTGGAATCACAGGGTCGATCTATCTCTCTGACGGAAACAGCCAACTCAGATGGCAGCTTTACCTATTCTGCAACGGCAGAAGGGGACGCTATCTTCACCTTACAAGTGAACCCTGATGGTTCTTATTCATTTACTCTTGAAGGTCCAATCGATCATGCTGTGGGCAGCGATAGCTTAACTCTAGACTTCACTATTGTCGCAACGGACTTTGACGGTGACACCAGTTCACTTGTTCTACCAGTGACCATTGCTGATGATGTGCCAACCATTAACGACGTTGTTGCTCTTGCCGTCGATGAAGATGATTTAAGTTCGGTAGGCTCTGACCAATCACAGCCAACGTTAGTTGAAGGTCAGTTCACGACGACTCAGGGTTCTGATGGCGTCGTGCAGTATCAGCTGGATGTAAACGCTGATCCTTTAAATGGCCTGCAATCTCAAGGTCAAACCGTCTCCATTGCCGAAACGCAAAATGCAGACGGCAGTTACACCTACAGCGCAACGGCAAATGGCAGTGCAGTTTTCACATTAATTTTGAATACTGATGGCTCGTACAGTTTTGAGCTGCAAGGTCCAATCGACCATGCGGCAAATAGCGACAGCTTAACCCTTGATTTTAGCGTTATTGCTACCGATTTCGATGGTGACACAAGCCAAATCGTACTGCCTGTTACCATCGTGGATGATAAACCGACCATTACCGATGTCGGTGCGATTACCGTTGATGAAGATGACTTAGGCACGATTGGTTCGGATCAAACTGACCCGATTTCAATCGATGGCAACTTCACCACCACACAAGGTTCTGACCGAGTAGTGAGCTATCAGCTTGACGCGTCTGCAACACCAGTGGCTGGACTCACATCGCAAGGCGTGGCAGTCACGCTAACTGAAACCGCAAACGGCGATGGCAGCTTTACTTACGAGGCGACAGCGGGGACTGAAGCGGTCTTTACGCTGACAGTGAATACCGATGGCTCTTATAACTTCACGCTTGAAGGGCCAATCGACCACGCGGTAGATAGCGATGAGTTAACGCTGAACTTCCCAATCATCGCAACAGACTTTGATGGTGACACCACAAACGCGACTATCCCTGTCACCATCGTGGACGATAAGCCAGTTATTACTGATGTGGATGCAATTACGGTTGATGAAGATGATCTAGCATCAATCGGTTCAGACCAAAGTAATCCAACTTCTATTGATGGCAGCTTCATAACCACGCAAGGCTCAGACCGTGTGGTGAGCTACCAACTCGATGCTTCATCAACACCGGTTGACGGTTTAACATCTCAAGGTGTGGCGGTAACGCTAACAGAAACCGCAAATGGTGATGGTAGTTTCACTTATGAAGCGACAGCGGGTTCTGAAGCGATCTTTACGCTGACTGTGAATACTGATGGTACTTACAACTTCACGCTAGAAGGGCCAATTGATCACGCTGTGGATAGTGACGAGCTGACACTCAACTTCCCAATTATCACAACCGACTTTGATGGCGACACCGTTACTGAAACCATTCCAGTCACGATTGTTGATGATGTACCGACCATTACAGCGGTGGATGCGTTGAGTGTCGATGAAGATGACCTTGGCGGTGTGGGCTCGGACCCAGGCGGCGATCTGTTCGTTGAAGGCGCGTTTACGACCACTCAAGGCTCTGACCGAGTGGTGAGCTATCAATTGGATTCAACAGCCGATCCTGTTGCGGGCCTGACGTCTCAAGGTGAGGCGATTACCTTGGTGGAAACCGTGAATGGTGACGGCAGCTTTACCTATGTCGCGACCGCAGATGGTAATCTTGTTTTTACCCTAAACGTCGCAACGGATGGTACGTACAACTTTACGCTTCAAGGACCAATCGACCATGCGGCCAACAGTGACAGCCTAACGATTGATTTCCCGATTATTGCCACCGATTTTGATGGTGATACGGTCACGGCAATTATTCCAGTCACGATCACGGATGATGCACCAATCATCGATAATGTCGTGCCTCTGGCTGTCGACGAAGATGATCTCTCAGGTATTGGCTCAGACCAAAGCGACGCTGTTTATGTAGAAGGTGCGTTCACGACCACTCAAGGGTCAGACCGTGTGGTGAGCTACCAACTTGATTCAACGGCTGATCCTGTCGCAGGTTTAACTTCTCAAGGTGAGCCTGTTACTTTGGTAGAGACTGCGAATGCCGATGGCAGCTTTACTTACGTTGCTACCGCGGATGGCAATCCGGTCTTCACCATGAATGTGAATGCTGATGGCACATACAACTTCCGTCTGGAAGGGCCGGTCGACCATGCGTTAAACAGCGATGAGTTAGTACTGAACTTCCCAATCATTGCGACGGATTTTGATGGTGATACGACGACCGCGACCATTCCAGTCACCATTACTGATGACGTTCCAAGCATCGACAACGTTGTTCCACTGACAGTAGACGAAGATGATCTCGCCACAATAGGCTCAGACCATAACGATGATGCGTTTATGTCTGGTTCGTTTAGTACGACAGAAGGCTCGGACAGCGTTGTTAAATACCAGCTTGATGCAACCGCGGATCCAGTAGCAGGGTTGACCTCTCATAGTGAGCCTGTCGTGCTTGCTGAGACGGCAAACGGTGATGGTAGCTTTACTTACACTGCCACAGCAGATGGCAATGCCGTATTTGAATTAGTGCTGAAGCCAGATGGCAGCTACACCTTTACTCTGCAAGGTCCACTAGACCATGCGATGAATAGCGACAGCCTACAAATCGATTTCCCGATTATCGCAACAGACTTTGATGGCGACACTTCAACTAAAATACTGCCTGTCACTATTGTTGATGATCAGCCAAGCATTACTAATGTTGATGCGATCAGCGTGGATGAAGATGACTTGGCGACGATTGGCTCTGATCAAAACGAGTCCGTGTCGATTGATGGTCACTTTGTCACGACGGGCTCTGATCATGTTGTGCGTTATCAGTTAGACGCGTCCTCTAACCCTGTTGATGGCTTAACCTCACACGGGGTAGTGGTGACAATGACGGAAAGCGCGAATACGGATGGCAGTTTTACCTATACCGCTACCGCAGGATCAGAAGCCGTATTTACCTTGACGGTGAACAGCGACGGCAGTTACAACTTCACGCTTGAAGGTCCAATTGACCATGCAACAGGGAGTGATGAGCTGACGCTGAACTTCCCAATCATCGCGACAGATTTTGATGGTGATACCACCACAGAAACGATCCCAGTCACCATCGTCGATGACAAGCCGACTATTACTGATGTCGATGCGATTACCGTTGATGAAGATGATTTAGCCACGATTGGCTCGGATCAAAACGATCCAATATCAATCGATGGCAACTTCACCACAACGCAAGGCTCTGACCGAGTGGTAAGCTATCAGCTCGACGCTTCTGCAACACCAGTGGATGGTCTGACATCACAAGGCGTGGCGGTCACGCTGACTGAAACCGCAAATGGCGACGGCAGCTTTACCTACAAAGCAACGGCAGGCACAGAAGCAGTCTTTACGCTGACGGTGAATACCGATGGTAGTTACAACTTCACGCTTGAAGGCCCAATCGATCATGCTGTTAATAGTGATGAGTTAACGCTCAACTTCCCAATCATCGCAACAGACTTTGATGGCGACACGTCTGCTGAGACAATTCCTGTCAAGATCGTTGATGACAAGCCGACACTTGGTGGCATCGAAGCAACCAGTGTGCAAACGGTTGACGAGGACGATATCCCAACAGTCGGATCTGATGGTACGCAGTCGAACAGCATTGCCGGTAACTTCATCGCGACTGATGGCTCTGATGGCATTGTGGAGTACGGCGTTTCTGACCTAACGACGCCAGTACAAGGCCTGACCTCTGGTGGTCAATCACTGGTTATGGTTGAAGTATCAAACGCAGGTGGCGTTTCAGTTTACGAAGCTCGTATTGATGGCACGACGACACCAGTATTCCGTGTGACCCTCGATGCCTCTGATGACAGCTACACGTTCGATTTGCTTGCTCCTCTCGATCATCCAAATGCTGATGACCAAAATGAACTGGTCATCAATTTACCGATAAACGCGACGGACTTTGATGGAGACGTGTCGAACAACATCACCTTACCAATTACGGTTGTGGATGATGTTCCGACCATTGATGGTTTACTAGCAGGCAGCGAACAAACCGTTGATGAAGATGACCTACCAGCAGGTACGGATGCTGCAAGTGCAGAAGATACTGTTATTTCAGGTACTTTTGATATAACCGAAGGTGCTGACCAAGTTGCTTCTATTCAGCTTAGTGACCTGACCACGCCTGTTGCGTCACTGACTTCAGATGGTGACGCTATCACCTTAGTTCTGTCTTCTAGCGCAAACGGCGTGAACGTATACCAAGGTGTCTCTGGCAATCCTGCTGAAGTGGTGTTCGAACTGACGTTGGATGCAACGAACAATTCCTACGAGTTCGATTTACAGAAGCCGCTTGATCACCCAGATGGTAATCATCAAAACGAGATCATTATTAACCTCCCTGTGACCGCGACAGATAATGATGGTGATACTTCTCCAGCCTTCACATTGCCAATTACCGTTGTGGACGATGTTCCAGTTGTTACCAATATTGAAAGTCTACGTGTCGACGAAGATGACTTACCTCTTGGTTCTGATAGCACTAAAGAGCCGTTAACGGTATCAGGTGAATTCGAAGTCACTAGCGCAGATGGTATTGATTCTTTCGAATTAGATCTGAGCTCAAATCCTATCCCGAATCTGAAATCGGGTGGAGAAGTGGTAACACTTTCTCAAGACGTTGGTGCTTCAACTGCTGACGCGCTTGTTTACGTGGGACAAACTCCGGGTGGAGTGACTGTCTTCACGTTGACACTTCATCAAGATGGTAAATACGACTTTGAGTTATCTGGTCAGTTAGATCAAGCGGTTAACTCTGATGAGATTTTGTTGAATCTACCTGTGAAGATTACAGATGGCGACAACGATACCATCACTGCGACCTTGCCAGTGACTGTCGTAGATGACAAGCCAACCATTGATGCTATTAGCTCTGGTAGTACCTTGTCTGTGGATGAGGATGATATTCCAAGCCAAGGTTCAGACGATACGCCAGAATCCAATATCATTGGCGGCAACTTTGACGTTACGGATGGTGCTGATTCTATCGTTAGCTTCCAGTTGGATAGCTTGACGTCACCTGTATCAGGACTTACCTCAGGCGGTCAGCCGCTTGAATTGGTTGAGTTTTCAAATTCAAACGGTGTGATTGAGTACCGAGCTTATGTACAAGGTACGACGGATACCGTCTTTAAACTGACGCTAAATGGTTCAGTAGACAGTTATGAATTTGAACTGTTGGGTGCACTTGATCATCCTGCGGGTAACGATGAAAACTCGTTAGTCATCAACTTCCCAGTCAATGCGACCGATTTTGACGGCGATGTGTCCAATAACATCACCTTGCCGATCACTGTGGTGGACGATGTTCCAGCGATTGTGAAAGTGACAGACTCTAGCCAACAAACCGTTGATGAAGATGATCTTGCTGGTGGCTCAGACACGACAAGTGGCGATTCAACGGTATTAACTGGTGGATTTGAAGTCGTTGATGGCGCGGATGAGATAGTCAGCTACCAAGTTTCTGACCTCAATGCGGTTGTGTCTGGCTTAACTTCAAACGGCAACAGCATCGAGTTGAATGTGGTGAGCTCGGTTGGTGGTGTAACCAGTTACCAAGCGGTCATTGCTGGCACCTCAACTAAGATCTTCACGCTGTCTCTTGATGCGAATAACGACAGTTACCAATTTGAACTATTGGGACCCATCGACCATGACGCTATTCAAGGTGAAAACAACCTTGTCATTGATATCCCAATTACAGTCACAGATTTTGATGGTGACACGTCATCATCACTGAATCTTCCAATTACCGTGGTTGATGACATTCCCGAAATTAAATCAGCAGATGCTTTGGCTGTTGATGAGGATGACCTCACCAATGGCTCTCAGGCAACCAACAAAGACAGCCTTGAAGCAACGGGTAATTTCGATACGGTGGAAGGGGCAGATACCGTTGTCTCTTACCAGTTGGATCTTACTTCTAACCCGATACCAGGAGTCACTTCAGGTGGTCTTGCGGTGACGTTAGTTCAAACCGCGGTAAGCAACAACAACTTTACTTATCAAGGTCAAACACCTGATGGTAACTCAGTGTTCACGCTAGTTTTGAACGCTGACGGCTCTTACAAGTTTACACTTGAGGGGGCGCTCGACCACACAACCCAAGGCGAAGATACACTCATACTCGATCTTCCTGTATTTGCGACCGATGTCGATGGCGATACGGCAGGTATTAACTTACCAGTGACGATTACCGATGATGTTCCAACCTTGTACGATGCATCTATTTCGCGTGTTGAGGGACAAGGCAGCCGCACGGTTCATTTATTCCAAGATGCTGTAGAAGGTGATGACGATCTTGGTGCTGACGGCGCACAAATAACTTCATTTTCGGCTGATGGTTCAGGCATTTACTTTAAGCAAAACGGTGTTGATTCCGATTCTGTCGATTTGAACGGCAGCGACCAAGTCGTATTTGTTCACAAGGTTCTTGACGGAGTGGATACTGAAATCGGTCGTTTGGTTGTTCGAACTGATGGCAGTGTGTCATTCCGTCCTAATGACGATCTTGACCATACCGAAACCGACTCGATTGATTTCACCATCAACGTTGTTGCAACCGATGGTGATGGCGATATCGCAGATGCCGATGTGGATATCTCGATAAGAGACCGCAATGCGCAAATTGACACGTCTACCGTTACTGCGTTCGAGGACCAAGGGCGTGATGGTGTCGTTGTGGGCGTTGACTCTGCAAATACTCAGGACAACTTGTCGACGCTGGATGTCAACCCGGCGAAAGTCGACTTGGTTATCAATTTACATGATATCGACCGTAACGAGAGCTTAGGTGACATCACTATTCGAGATGCTGATACTCACAACGGTACGTTCTACTACCGAGACGGTAGTGGCAACTACATTGAATTAACATCTGTGGGCAATACGGTTGTTCTCGACGCATCAAATGTCGAGCAGTCATTCAATGGTGAGCTTGTCTCGTTAGATAACTTGTACTTCGTACCAGATCGTCATACCTCAACCGATGCTTCTGGTATCGATCCTCGTATCCGTGTGGAAATTCTTAACAATGGTACGCCAGATCATACGATTAATGGTCGTTTAGACATTGAAGTTGCTGCCGTTGCAGATATTGCAACGTGGACGGCAAACAGTGAATTTAACTACTCGGTTGATGAAGACGGAAACAACGTCTCACTTAATATCACGGCTGAAACTCAAGATACTAGTAACCCTGAAGGCATTGTGTACGAACTCGTCTTTACACAAGGGGAAGATAACGCAGAGTTAGTATATTCGGATGGTAGTGCGATTCCACAAACTGGTGGTGTTTATCTCGTAGATGCCAGCCGAATTGGTGACGTTCAAATTGACCCAATCGATAATTTCTCGGGCGAAATCAAGATTGATGTAACCGCGATTACAACAGAAAACAATAATCCGTTATCAGGGAAGGAAACGGCACGTTCAGAGACAGAAACTATCATCATTGATGTTAACCCAATCGCGGACCCAGGTAGTTTTACAGTCAACCGAATCAATGTCTTTGAGGATAATGCTCGAACTCAAGACACCGTCAATCCTGTCACGGATCATGATCCACTTCAGTTAAGTGAAGTGATTACCATGAAGCCGTCTGCGGATTTAGATGGTTCTGAAGCACTGTTTGTGCGTATTTCTGACTTCTCAATTGATGGCGTTACGTTAGTGTGGCTTGATTCAGCAAACCCAAGTCAAATCGTGGAAGTGACCGATTCAAGCGGCAATGTACTCTATTACGAAGTGCCAGAATCTGAGTTAGCCAACGTCGAAGTGCTTCCTCCGTTGCACAGCAATGATGACTTTACTTTCAACGTTGAAGGTATCGTCAAAGACACGGCATCGTTATCTAATGGGGTTGCCGAAGATATTTTGTCACTAGGCAGCAAAACAGTGATCGTCGGTGTGAAAGGCGTAGCTGACATACCATTTATTGAGCTGAATGATAAATCAGGGATCTGGCATGAGTTTAATGACGGCAATGTAAGAGGTATTGAGACTAATATCGATGAGAATGGTCAAGTAGAGTTGGGCTTTAGTGTCATCTCTGGCGAGTTACCAGATAACCCGAATGACCACTCAGAGTCGGTTACGGTTCTGCTGTCCAATATTCCTGCAGGTGTTGAGGTATTTGATAGCGATGGTGCATCCGTCGATCTGACTTTTGTCGGCTATGACGCGCAAAATCAGCCAATCTATGAAGCCAATATCACCACGGCGAATATTAATTCTGGAATTGTTATTAAACCGGAAGCGTCATCGACGGAGAACATTCATATTACAGCGACGACGATCGTCACAGAGAATGATGGTCACAGTCGAACCTCATCGGGTGAGATCCGAATTATTGTCGCTCCTGTCATTGATGCGCAAGATAACTACACGGTTCAATCAGAAGGTGATGAAGATACACGCTTTAATATTGATTGGAAGCCAACGTTGGCTCAAAGCCCTGATACAGACGAGTTCTTTAGTGAGGTGACGATTTCTGGATTTCCTCCAGGCAGCACGGTTTATGTCGATGGCGTAGCACAAACATTGGTTTCTGGAACATTAACACTTTCGCCACTAGCGAACGAGTCGGAGCAAGACTTTTCTGCTCGAATCTCTCAAAGCGGGTATGTCCAGGTGCAATTAGAGCAAGACTCTAGTACTGACTTTGATTTGAATACTACGGTGACGGTGAAAGAGATTGACCACGAATATGTCGATGCTTCTAATCCAGGGCAGGGAATTGCAGAAAAAACCATCAATGGCATGGTGCATGTCCAAGTCAATCCAATCGTTGAGCCAGAAAATACAACAGGATCGCTAGACGCCCAGACACGTTTGCTTGTTACTGAAAGCACTGGCGTTGTCACTGACATCGTGAAGTCAGACGGTCAAGGGAACATTGATTTTACGATCAATACTTCAACGGGTGGGGAGTCTGGTGCGAATATCATCAAATACCAAGAGTTTGACGCCTCTTCAGATGAAGTGGTGACTCAGCTTGTTGTTCAGTTCCACAATGTCGACCCTGAGATTCTCAATCAATTGGTCATTGTTGGTGCATTGAACGAAGGCGGCGGTCGATGGACAGTCATTGACGAAGAAAACTTCTCGATTAAAGCGCCTTCGGGTCTTGATTTAACGCCAAACGACGACAGCGATGATGGTGACAACGGCGGTCTATCTCAAATTGGGTTAACCATCTATGCCGAGGTCAACGATTTAGGTGAAGATGCCGTTGAAAAAGACGCAACAGTAGTAAGAGAGACTGACGTGACACTTGAGTTTCCGACGGTTCTCACGCCGCAAACAAGTGTTGCAGCTGAAATTCAGGTGGCTGATGACGTCCAAATTGAAGCATCGGAAGATAATGCGATCGACCTTGGCACTCAATTGACGTCGAAAGTCGATGCGATTAATGCGGATGGTGTGGAAGATGTTTTGACTGTTGTTATTGATCCATCTGCACCCGGTATTCCTCCAGGCTTGGTGATAACAGGCACTGATATCGATTTTGTCAATGGTAAATACGTTTTCCAAGCAGATATTGATGCTAGTGGCAATATCACAGGTTTGGACGGTTTAACGATGCACTTGGCTGAAGATTACGCTGGTGATTTCGAATTGCCTGTGAGGTTTGTCACCAAAGACACAGAGTCTGGCGACGAAAAAGAAAACAACGTGCGAATTCCAGTCCAGGTTTTACCGATTGCAGATGTTCCGAGTTCGGCGGGTGATCAGCCATTAGATGGTGATGTTACACCAAATGTGACAGTGGATATCACAGGTACTCTCGGTTTAGACGCTAACAAACAACCAGTTAATGACCTCAATAACGATGTACCAACGGCGGATGGTGTGGGTTATGAAGATGGTTTAATCCAACTTAATCTAAATGTCGATTTTGCTGACCGTTATAACAATATCCAAGGTGGTCAGGAAACGCTAACGAACATCAAGTTAGCACTCGATGACGCAACACTGGGGGAGTTTGTTGACGCAAATGGCAATAGCTTAGGGACAAGTATTGAGTTTAATGAAGCTGAGATTTTAGCGGGTGCGCTTGATAATGTTCTGTTTAAGCCGAAAGAAAATTATCCCGTAGGTGGGGGACAAAACACCGTCAAGATTAATATCGAAGGAGAGATCACGGACGAGGCTGTATTTGATCAGTCTATCCTAAATAACCCTGGCGATAATATCGATATAAGAACTTTTACTGATGACGTGACATTCGAAGTTACGCCAGTGGTGGACGATATTACGATTACAGGTGCCGATCCTACGAAGCCAATTACCGTGGTTGGTGACGAAGATACTTTAATTTCGTTGAATCAATCAGGCTCTGGGGTTTCGATCAGCTTAAACGATAATGATGGCTCTGAAAGTTTCGTTTCACTCAAGTTAACAGGGATCCCTGATGATTTTGTCGTGCAATCCAATTCCTCTGATTATGTTGTTAAGAACAACGGCGGAGGAGAATGGAGTATTCAGCTAAAAGACCTTACTCAGACATCCGTTGATTTGAGTGACATCCAAATCAAACCGCCGAAAAACTTCAGTGGCGAGGCAGAGATTGGCATTACCGTGTTCATCCAAGAAGAATTGTTACAAGTACCAACAGAGCGAACTAATAACTTTACGCTGGTTGTGAATCCTATTGGCGATGATGTCGATGTGAATCCTGATACTTCAGCTGCGGGGAATGAGGGAGAAGATATTGTTATCAACGTCAATGCGCTGGTGGTTGATAACAAAGAGTCCATCGGAGATGGCGCAACCTACCAGGAAAATGATCCAGAGACGCTGAGAGTTGAGATTTCAAATGTCCCTGATGGGGCGAGTGTTTCATTACCTGATGGAACGGTGTTTACTGACCAAGGAAATGGCGTCTTCGTATTAGAAATCGATGCTCAAGATTTGGATCAAGTGGTCTTTAATTCTGGTGATCGCAACGATAACTCATGGGGTGGGTCACTGCATTTCAAAGTGCAAGCGGTTGATACCGGGCTCGATGGTCGCCAAAGTTTAGGTTCAGCCGAGGAGTTTGACGTAGCTGTTGATGTTGAAGCGGTGAATGATCGACCGGAGTTCGCGAATGTCATTGACGTTGAAACACCAGAAGACAACGCTATCCTGCTGGATACATTTGGTATTTCGGATGTGGATGCGGTACTTGATGATCCTACCGCAGAGTATGTCTTGAATATTGCTGTCGATAGCGGTTACTTGGCGCTCAATCCATCGATTATTGCCAATTACGGATTGACGGTTTCTGGAGACGGCACGGGTTCAATTGAACTGAAAGGAACCGTATCTGACCTTAACGCCGCTATCGCTGATGGTTTAGTGGAGTTTAACCCAGCGCTTAACTTCTTTGGTAACGTCAATGTCGACATCTCTGTCGATGACCAAGGCAACGAAGGGATTGTGATTAGCGGTGTCGATGAAACACTCAATTCAAATAGCAGCCAATTTGTAATTGAAGTCACAGAGGTGAATGATGCGCCAACAACATCGGAAGTGACGCTGACAAGTATTGATGAAGACAGCGGTGCTGTTATTGTTACCGCAGCGGACTTGCTGGTTAATGCGGTTGATATTGAATCGGACAATTTAACCGTTAGCAATGTTACGCTTGTCGACCCTGCAGCAGGGACGCTTACTCAACTGAGCTCAACGGAGTGGAGCTTTGAACCTGCTCCTGATTTTTACGGGGATGTAAGCTTTAATTACGATATTACGGATGATGGCATGACCAATGGCGTCTCGGATCCGAAGACCGTCAGTGGCTCAGCCGTGATGACAGTGCAGGCGATTAACGATGCTCCGGAGATTGATGGCTCAATGGTCACAAATACGATTATGGAGTCATCGGATCAAAAAATCTCAGGTTTCGAAATTACCGATGTTGATTTTGCAGGTATTCATGAGAATGAAATCATGACGGTGTCACTCAGCATCGATGAGGGTGATATAAGTGTCGTTGTCCCGGCGGGGAGTGGCATTACTCAAGGCGTTGGTTTAGCAGGTGAAACTGTACTGATGGGGACTTTGTCTCAGCTTAATAGTCTTTTCGCTTCGACGGATCCGGATGTCGGTGTATTTATTGATGCCAGTGACGTGAACAGCAATTCTATTGCGCTTACCGTTACCGCTGATGACAACGGTATCTTCTATGACAACTTAACGGGTACCTCACTACAAACATCAGAAACGTTTGATATTAACGTAACGCCGGTCGCTGACGTACCAAACTTGGCCATTGATCAGAACTTTAGTTACATTCAAAGAATTAGTGCGAGTCAAAGTGCAAGCCGTCAAGGCATCGCGCTGGTGGGTATTATGGCGGCGTTGACCGATGTCGATGAAGTACTGGCCTTAGAGCTCACTGGCGTGCCAAGAGGAGCCACGATCACGAGTGAAGCTACAACATCGAATATCAGCTTTGATGGTACAACATGGACTGTTCCAGAAGATGAAATTGATACGCTACATATCAATAATGCGATCCCGGGAGATTACGATATTACATTGACTGCGGTTTCTACAGCATCAAATGGTGACCAAGCGTATTCAACGCCATTGGATATTAATCTAAACGTTACACTAAATAGTCAAGATATAGATCAGTCTGCTGAAAGTGAAGACAGCTATCTTATTGGTAGTGATGCAGGCATTACTTTAGCAGCAGGTACGGGAGATGATTATATCCTAGGAGGAGATGGAGATGACGTGCTTATCGGCGGACTAGGCTCTGATATTCTGACTGGTGGTGCGGGTAGCGATATCTTTAAATGGACAGAAGACACGGTGGATAATGGTGCGATTGACACCATCACTGACTTTAGCGTCAATGAGGACACCATTGACCTCAAAGACGTGATCGCTGATTTGAATGACCCAACGGCGGGTATTGATGATTTACTTGCGCACATTCAAGCCGATTACGACGCATCAACAGAAAATGTTTCTCTGAACATTACGACGGATGCAAATGTCCAGCAAACCATTGTGGTGGAAAACTTAGGTACATCGATAGACTTCAACGGTCTTAGCTCCAATGAGATTGTAGAGTCATTGCTGAATCACGGTGTTATTGATAACGGATAAATTTGGATTCAACATAAAACGGGCGGCTTTAACAAGGCGTCCGTTTTTATTGGGAGTTATTGGTTTTTATCGAGACTTATTGAATCGAAATAGCACAACATTAGGTAGCAAAAGAGGGCTTGTTACGGATTTGTAGTGACAGGTCGGAACTAAGAAGTTTTAGACGTGAATATCGAGTAAGCTGCCAATGACTTCATTGTTTTTCTCAATGACGGACGCACCCACTCGGTTGTAACCTGCAGCTTGCGTAAGGTTGATGAGTGATTCAACTTTTTGAGAGGGGAGGCTAGGAGTTGAAGCGGTTATTGCGACATCTGCCACTTTAGCCAAATCGATGTTGTGAGAAGCGATCTCTTCTTTCACTTTACCTAAATTATCATTAATGCCATGCGCGGCTTTTTCAGCCATCTGCTGTGACATCTGAACAATTTGGTGCCCAGATTGAATTCCTGATACAGGCATATCACCACTCCCAATACTATGCTAATGAGAGCATAGGTGGAGTTTATAAAACGTTCAAGTGTTTTATATCAATGATTTGATTAAGCAAACAGTTTAGAAAGCATTTCTCGCTCTTCAACAGAAAGTACTGGGTTTTGCGTTTTGTTTAACTTTACGCTTATCTCACCCTGTAATGATTTCAACTGACTCGCCGTTAAATCGCTGAGCTTTTGTTTAAGTTCATTAAATTGTTGTGCGTTCATCTCAATACCCTCGTTGTAATTCGGTTTATCCTTCATTTCCCGAAATTCTTCGTCCTTTGGATACAACATATTTATTCAACCTAGATAGATTAGAATTTGATCGATTGCTTTTTGTCCGAATATTGTCAAGGTGCGTTAAGTGATACGTCAGATTTTTCCTATGAAGGTACATAATTACCCACTTTGGGGTAGATAGAAAAGTAGAAAGAAAAAAGGAAGCGACAATCCGCTTCCCTTTTCTATCCGTGTGTTACTAGTTAACCCTCACTGCAAACTTACTGGCGAGTGAATGTAGCTCTGGGAGCATGCGATAGATAAGGTGAAGTTGCTGCAATACCATGCGAGCGGAACTATCATCTTCATCTCGCCACTCATTTAAGCGTTGCTCAAGTCCGGCGTCGTCAATATTAGATAAATCGCACTCTTCGCAATGCTGGTGAAGCTGTTTATGGAGAACGTCTAAATGCTGATGAATACAGCGGTGCGCATCTAAAACGAGCTTATGAATTGACTCATCTTCAATGCGAGTTCGGTGCGCACCAAGAGCAGAAATATAGTTCAGCATTGCGTGATTTAACGTTAAGAAGCGGAAGCTCTCATCAACGGCAGCACGATATTTACCAGGTTCCGCAAGCATTGTACTTATGGCAGAAGAAAGTGAGGCATCACTGTTATGGGCCTGACGACGAGCAATGCGATAGCTCAAGTTGTCCTTTTTACCAATTCGATACTGACCAATGATCTGATCGAGATACTGTTTGTTAGCATCTATCGCATCCGACATGACTTTGTGCAGCCTTCTCGATTGCCAATCTGGCAAAATAACCAGTACGGCTCCTACAGCAAGCACACACCCGATGAGGGTATCGGCCAGTCGAGGAAGCACAACCGCGTAACCTTCACCTAACTGGTTGAATAAGAAGAGGACCAGTAGTGTGATAAAACCAGTTGCATATCCGTAATTGTTCATCCGAAAGGCGAAAAACATCACGCCAGAAATAACGATGAATACTAACTGGCTTTCTTGAGAAGGGAAGAAAGTCAGTAATGGTACGCCAATTAACAAACCGGCTAATGTGCCTATGACTCGCGCTGTCAGCTTTTGACGCGTTGCACTGTAGTTTGGCTGACACACGAAGAGAGTGGTTAAGAGTATCCAGTAACCTCGGTCGATGTTGAATACTTGAATGATTCCATAACCAATCGTCAAGGCAATCGACATACGCAATGCGTGTCGAAACAGCATCGAATCTTTGTGTAAATTCGCGGATATACGCTGCCACATGGCTTTTAATGTGTGCGGGTTAGTATCGGCGAGCGTATCTTCCTCTAGGCCCTCAACATCTGGGTTGTTAATGTTATTCAGTTGCTTTTCTACCGTCGCTAAGTTATTGAATAAATATGTTAACTGCATTAGCAGACGTTTCCAGTGTCCTTGCTTTTGTTCTTCTAAGTAAGCAAGTGAATTTTGCACTTCAGCTAAGGCCAAGATGGACTGATCGGTATGTGAGTATTCATTCCCTAGCTGAATCGCTAATGCAATATCACGACACGCTTGGGCTTGAGATTCCAAAAGATATTTAAAGCGAAACAGCACATCAGAACGTTCAAATTCAGTTGCTAAATCTTGATAGCGGTAATGGCTAGAGCTGACTCGTTCGTGGATGTCTTGAGCGATGAAGTAGATATTTAAGAATCGGTCACTAGGGCCATCAATGTGGCCGCGTTTCGAGCGGTTTAGTAATGTGGCTTTGCAAGCGTTTAGCGCCATCACCGTCGCTGCGTTGCACTTTGCGGCTTCAATCCGAAGTGGCTGTGGCGTTAGGTTGGTGACAGGGTGAAAAAGCTTGGCTTTCGCATCGAGATAATTTGCCATTTGGAAGAACACATTGGCTAAGCTTTGTTGCACAGGCTGAAGAGGCCAAAATATCTGCCAAATCATCGACATGAAGTAATACCAAGCCGCACCAGTTAAAAGCAGCAGTGGCTGAAACCAAATGTTGGTACTCTCATGTGCGCCAAGCATGGTGTAAATGGCGATCAGCAAAGAGCCAAAAGCAATGCTCGCATATTTAGGACCTATCGCCCCAAGAATGATAAAACCAAAGGTTGAGATAAATAACCCTAATGCAAATGCCCAAGGGGTGTCGAACAAGATTTCAATTGAGAAAGCGGCGAGCGCAAAACAGAGAAAGGTCAGAATCAGCGCTTTGATGCGCCCAGTGAAGCTGTCATCACTCTCTGCCAAAGCAGCAGCAATAACGCCCAATATTAGCGGCGTGATCAGCGTATTTTGCTCGAAGTACCAAGTCGGGATAACCACACCCAGTAAGGTGATTAGGATAAGAACGCTGTAATTTATGGTCTTGTTTGCCCAATAGAGCCGAAATTTAGAAGTTGCTTGCACAATGCGCCTTATGTTTCCGATGAAGAACGGGGGAATACTACCAAAACCACTATAGCGCGTTTATGATTTACTTTAAGAAAAATTCGTTGTTGCTGATAAAATCAACAGGGATGTCATTGACTTATACTAAAGCAGCCATGCAATGTGTCTATAATTGTAAAGTCAGCTTCAAATAGAATGAGCTTTAGGTTACTAAATCGACAGTAATGTGAATTTTATTAAAGAATAAAAGAAGATGCTTACTTAGGTGCTCGCCATTGCTACAATTTGGCGCCTTAAAATGATATAAATCGACAACTTCTAAATTAAAAGGCGCACGTTTCATGCAGCTCACTGCCACTAGCAAAGCACAGTTTTTTATTCAAAATGAGTACCATCACGTCGAAATAAAAGAGAACAGTGTTTTATTAAGCTCAATAGGCAGTGAAGAACATATTCCTTTTACGATCTGGAATGGCAAAGTTAGCGTAAAGCGTGGGTTGTTATGGAGCTCTTTGCAGTTTTTTGCTCATGAGCACGAAGGCAAACAACAAAGCTGGCTAGTACAAGGGCTACCGTGGCCACAATGCCGTAAGTTTGCTCTTGAAGCTGTTCGTCAGTATCAAGAATGGCACAATACTCAGTGCCGAAAACTGGCTGAGTATCTACCTAAGTGGGAAGAAGAGCTCTACAAACTTAAGCATCTTCCTGCCTATCTATCACACTCTCAAGTGGTCTCCTGGGTGGAAAGTCTTAACCAAGAGTTAAGCGAAATGAAAACCACTCTAGAAGAAGCCAAAATGCGGATGCCGAATCGCATGGCGGAAATCGAACCTTGGCTTATTGATACGTCTGCGACGCTTGGTGAGCGTAATCGTGATTGGCTTGAGGAAGAACGTCCGAATTGGGAAGTGCTGTTTAATCGCATAGAATCTTCGCCTTTAAACTTATCCCAGCAATATGCGGTGTTGCTCAACGATGATCACAACTTAGTCCTTGCTGGCGCTGGCTCTGGCAAAACCAGTGTTTTAACGGCTCGAGTTGCATACTTGTTGCAAAGCCACCAGGCTCAAGCAGAAGAGTTGCTTATGCTGGCTTTCGGTCGTGATGCCGCGACTGAAATGAAAGAGCGTTTAGTGGATAAAGTAGGCATGGCCGCAGACGGTGTGCGTGTGAATACGTTCCATCAACTAGGCTTATATATACTCAATCAAGTTGAGCAACAGCCTGTTGAGATCAGTCCGTTGGCGTTAGATGACAACCAGCGAACAGCATGGTGTGTAGATTGGCTGAAAAAGCATTGGATGACGCCTACTAACTTTAAACGTTGGCAAAAACATTTAGACAAATGGCCGATTGCCTATTTAAAAGGGGACGATGAGTTAGGAAGTCACTCAGAAAACCCAAAACTGATCGCGTGGCTAGACTCTCAGTTGTCTCACTTAGCTGCGGTAGGGCTAACCAAAAAGCAAGTGCAAGAAAAGTTGGTAAATCACCAAGACTATACTCGTTTAAACAGCGAACTCGCCTTGTGTTGGCCATGTTTTACTGCGTGGCAGAAAATGCTTAAAGAAAGCAATCAAGTGGATTTCCCTACCATGATCAGTCGTGCGACAGATTATGTAAATAAAGGGAAATTTGTATCCCCATGGCGCTTCATTATGGTCGATGAGTACCAAGATATCTCTCCAGACCGTTTAGCTCTGATTGAAGCACTGTGCGAATCTACACCGAAACAAGCGGGTGCGACGTTGTTTGCGGTTGGTGATGACTGGCAGGCCATCTATCAGTTTGCTGGTGCGGACGTCGATCTTATCACTGGGTTTAAAGAGCGCTTTGCTCACTCTACCGTTCATCATCTAGATACGACTTATCGTTTCAACAATCAGATTGGTGATGTGGCAAACACTTTTGTTCAGCAAAACCCATCGCAATTGCCGAAAACACTAAATAGCCACAAGCAACGTAAGCAGAAGAGTGTGCATACCGCACCGAGCAACCAAGTTGAAAAGATCTTGGATCAATTGAATCAACAAGCCAAGCAAACCAAGTCAGTCTTATTGTTAGGACGTAATCATTATCATAAGCCCGACTTGTATGACGATTGGTTGCGACGTTTTCCTAATCTCGATATTCGTTTTATGACTTGCCATGCGAGTAAAGGGCGAGAGGCTGATTTTGTCATTATTCTTTCTGTGGATGAGGGGCAATTCCCTGCGAAGAAGAAGCAAATTCACATTGATGGCGCATTGACCGAGTCTAAAGACAAATTCCCTCACGCAGAAGAGCGCAGGCTGTTTTACGTGGCGATTACGCGTGCGAAAGAGAAAGTTTGGATTACGCACACTGGCGCTGGGTCCGCATTTGTTCAAGAGCTCGTCAATGGTGATTATCCGATCATCACTTCGCGTTGAAGGCTGAGTTCTGAATTTTAGAAATAATAAAGGCGATACTCAGTATCGCCTTTACGTTATTCGGTTGGCATCAAAGCTTACATGCGTTCAGCAAGATACGCTTCGTAATCCGGTACTTCAATATCCACTTCTTGCTCAAGAAGAGGGGAGTTAAACAAGAACTTAGCGGTGGCTCGGTTCGTTGCCACAGGAATATTCCAAACGCTAGCAATACGAAGAAGCGCTTTAACGTCTGGGTCGTGAGGTACGGCGTTTAGCGGATCCCAGAAGAAAACGAGAACGTCGATCTTACCTTCTGAAATGAGCGCGCCAAGTTGTTGGTCACCGCCCATTGGGCCACTGATCATGCTCTTAATCGCCAGTCCAGTTTCTTTGCTCAACATGTGTCCGGTTGTGCCTGTCGCGTAAAGAAAGTGACTCTGCAGTTTTTCTTTGTTTTCTTTTACCCAGCGAAGTAGCTCAGGTTTGCAGTTGTCATGGGCAACCAAAGCCACATGTTTGTGGGTTGGCATGGTACGAATGGTTTTTTGCATCAAGATGTTTCCGTTTGTATGATTTTAAAATTGTTGTTATTCAATAGAACACGTTTTTTGTCTTTCAATCAACAGCCTTAACACGGAATGTCGGCCTATATTCTGACGGAGATAACGATTCTTCGATCGTATCGTCATGAAGTGTCTTCGGAGTCAGTGGTTTGATCGTTGGGGAGGCATGTTTATCATACTCTTTGCCCCTTAAGTAATGCGCTGCTTGCATGACGGAAAGCCTGCCTTGCTGTACCATTTTATCTGTTGGTGCGAAGAGCACTTTGTTACGCAATAGTCCTCGGTAAACACCATGACTTAAGTACACCGAAACCAAACCGATCTCCTCAGCTTTGCCTGCGCTACGCAGTTCACTGATAGCGGCTTCAATCGCAACCGCGCTGCCAACAATATAATCTATATTCCCCATATCAATCACACGTTGAACTAGGTTACGCTGTAACTCTTTGTCGTTGTCTGCCCAAAACGAGTCAACGATGTTGATATCACTTCCTTGGATCGCTTCATAAAATCCGGCAGTCACGGGCTTCGTGCCTCCACGAGTACGCGGCCCCAAAAGTAAGGCAATGTTTGTTTTTCCTGATCCCTTTGGATGGCGAGCAGCGAGATATTTTCCTGCTTCGTATCCCATCCAGTGCCAGTCAACACCGACCGTACCTTTTAACAGCTCATTTTGCTCTTCATCCAGATCGAGTTGGTTCACAGTAGCAAAGACAGGAATGTTTCCGACCCAATTCTTAAGCGAATGTTCATAGGCTTGTGGGTCCACGGTCCCAAGGACAATCGCATCTGCTCCCCATTGGCTGCACAGTGCGAGTTGTTGCTCTTGACGCGTTTTGTTTGGGTAGCCACCCGCTTCAAGGACTCTCAGCTCGACGCCTTCTTTTTTCGCTTCGGACACCATTCCATAGTTTACTGATAACCAGTATGAATCCTTTAGGTGAGGGTAAATGGCACATACTTTTTCTGCTGCAACCACTGGTAAAGAAGCGACAAGGGCTAATGTGACTGCAGAATGTTTGAAAATTGTGCGAAATGCGTGTTGATTTTTAACCATGAAATGAAGTTCGTTGGCATAGATTAAGTAAACACTGCAAAATATAACGTAATATGTCGCTGAACACGAACATTAAGGTCATGAAAATATGTTGCTAGCAACCGCAAGCATCGGTCGTAAACTCTTGTTGTCTTTCATTGCGATGGCAATGCTGGTTATGTTATCGGCACTTATTGGTGTGTCTGGATTTTCTTTAGTTGCCAAGACGGAAAGAAATGTCGTGGATTCTGCAATTCCCGCCATGATTGAAGCGAGGCAAGTCTCTGAGTTGAGTACTCGCATCATTTCGTCTGTACAACTGTTATCAAACGCAAGAAACGAGCAGGAAAGAAAAGAGTCTGGGCGTGTGCTTTTCGAACAGCTCGAATCATTGCTTACTCATATCAAAGAGCTGGGGAGTGAGTCGTTTGATTCTCAATTGCTAGAAGATCTCGAGAATAACGTCCAGAACGTTATCGACAACTTGGCAGAACTTGGTGTTTCGGTTGAAAGAAAGCTGTGGCTGGCAAAAGAGATTGATACTCGTGTCGAAGAGATGCGCTTACTGAGTGAAGAGTTGGAACAGCTAACTCGCACGCAAGTTCAGAACACGAGCACCATTGCCGTTGCTAACGTCACACATATCTATGACTTATTAGAATCGAATAAAAAATCGCAAGTTTATCAGGCACTAGATGCGCTGGTGGAAGTGGATCTAGATCTGACAGAGCGATTGCATGAGCTGCACTTATTGGCTTTTAAAATGCTGAATCAAATTGAAGAGGCTCGCACATTAACCAATATTGAGCGAATCCAGCAGGTGCAAAGTGATTTTGAAAGTAATCTCAAAATCATGAAGCGCCGTGTTCTTGCCGTAGAAGATCCCACTCGCTCTAAACAAATGAGCCAACTACTAACAGAGCTCGGTAAGCGTCAGGTCGTGTTCACTATTTTGATGCAGCAGTATGAGAATAACGAACAATCTCAACAACTGATGCAAAAGACACTGGAATTGTTTTCGGAGCTGAATGGTACCGTAAACAAATTGGTTGATGATTCAAACAAAACAACAACCGTCGCTGTGGATGAATTGACGAGCACGCTGAAATTCGCTCAGTGGTCTCTAACGGTGATTTCAATTGTTGGTTTGATTGTGTTGGTGCTGATTTTATGGCGTGTTGTATACCTTTCTGTGGTTAAGCGATTGGCAGAGTACTCTGCTGCGCTGCTTTCTGTGGCGCAGGGTAACTTAGCCGTCGAGCTGGAGGTAAAAGGCAAAGATGAGCTAGCGCATATGGGGCAAGCTATCATCACGGCTCGAAATACAGCGCAAGCGCTAAAAGTGGTCGCAGAGGGAGAAGCTCAAGCCAAGCGAGAGCTCGAAGAGCACAAAGAGCATTTGGAAGAGCTCGTTGAGCAACGCACTTCGCAGTTAAAACAAGCTAACCGCCGTTTGAATGAAGAGGTTTTGAATCACGCGAAAGCTCGTAAGCAAGCAGAGCAAGCGAGTCGAGCTAAATCAGCATTCTTGGCGACCATGAGCCATGAGATCAGAACGCCGATGAATGGGGTGCTCGGAACGGCACGTCTGTTGATTGACTCCGGCCTCAATCCTATTCAAAAGCGTTATGCGGAAATCATCAACCGAAGTGGTAAAACGTTGCTCGCGATTCTGAATGATGTGCTGGACTACTCCAAGATTGAAGCAGGGCATTTAGAGATTCGCCACATGGGCTTCGATTTACACCAAATGGTTGAAGACACTTTCCAGTTAATGAACAGCCGAGCTCAAGAGAAGAAGCTGTTGTTTTCCTATCATATTGAAAGTGATGTAAGTCGCTATTGGAAAGGGGATGTCACCAGAATCAGTCAGGTGCTGAACAACCTTGTCGGAAACGCGATTAAATTTACTGACGAAGGTGAAATTGATATCTACGTTAGCCTCAACCCAGAGGATGAGTCGCAAGTCCTATTTGAAGTATCAGACACCGGGATAGGTATTGCCAAAAAAGATCAGAAAACGTTGTTTGATGCCTTCACGCAAGCCGAAGGTGGGATGAGTCAAACTGGAGGAACGGGGCTTGGCTTGGCCATCAGTAAACGAATCATTGAAGCGATGGGCGGTATTTTAGAAGTCGATTCTGAAGAAGGAGATGGCAGTCGATTCTGGTTTTCCATTCCATTAGAGGAAAGTGAGCCTGTTGAAACCGGTGCAGTGGCAACCGCGCGCTGCAAAGTGAAAGCGAAAGTCTTGTTGGTAGAAGACAATGAAGTAAACCGAGTGGTTGCGGAAGGCTTTTTAGAAAGCATGGGCCACCAGGTCGTGATGGCAGAAAACGGCTCACAGGCAGAGCAACTGATCAGCACGCAGGATTTTGATATCGCTTTAGTCGACATCAACTTGCCAGACTGTGATGGAACCGAGTTAATCCAACGTTTGAAACAAATTGAATGTAACAAACCAGCCAATAAAGCCCTTGCTGCTACGCCTATGATCGCAGTGTCTGCACACGTTTTTGCCGAAGAAGTTGAGCGCTATTTAGCTGCAGGTTTTGACGGGTATTTACCTAAACCATTGGCAAAAGAAGCCCTAGCGGCATTGATTCAGGATGCGCTGGATGGAAAACCGTTGTTGTTGCCACAAAATGCCGACTGTACCCCGTTTGATCAAACTTCGCCTCAAGAACAAGCGATACAATCAAAGGTTATTCAAGTCCCTAAAACAGAGGAATCAGATGTGGTCATCATTAACCCGAGCGTGATTGAGTCCGATATGAAAATCTTGGGCAGAGAGAAGATGTTGCACATCATTAATCTGTTTAGAACGACCAGTGCCGATGTACTAAGCAAGCTGCAAGCGTCTGCTGGTGGTAATGACAGTAAAGAAGTGAAGAACCTTGCTCACAAACTAAAAGGCAGCGCAGGGAGTTTAGGGCTTACGGCATTAATGAACTCTTGCCAAGCAATTGAAGCTGCGCCTCAACCTTTAGATACCTACATGGCGACTAAAGATCAATTGGTGTCTCAAGTGTCTGAATCAATTCAAGCTCTTGATGAGTTGATGGCGAAGTAAATCAATTGCATCCCAAAAACAAAAACCTCCGGCAAGCCGGAGGTTTTTTCTATTCGGTCATGTCATCTTCCCACTCGAATCGAGTGTCTAGGGCATAAGGGTCGTCATCAAAAGGATGCTCCACTTTGCCACGCAAGTATTCGAGTTGATGCTCAAGCATGTTGACCGTTTCGTAGTCTCCCTCAGAACAAGCAACGTAAATCTGTTGTTCAAGAGCGGCAATGTTATCTCGGATACCCATGAGAACCCCCTTAAATCATCATCGATTCTCAAAACGATTATAGTCAAGTAATCCAAATTCGATCGGTTGTTTTGTACGGTACCAATTGTGCAGACGATCGCTAAACGGCCAGAATTTTTCTGAGCTTCTGCGAATCGCAAAATTATCCAACAACTTAACGTAATCGGATTCATTTTGGATGGCACTAAATTGATCGACAAATTCTTTTACTTGATTTTCGTTGATCGAGAAAAATGCCGCTGGGTAGCTTCCCACAATGCCACGTACGATGGTCATATCATCGTTAGCAAAGTCGCGGTTGCTTTCTTCATCAAACAAGCTAGAAATATTCGTGTGCGCATTATTGTGAAGTAGGGTGAATAACTCATCTTTTCCAGGCTGGCTTCTCACCATAAGCATGGTGATTTGCGGAATGGTTTTCAGGCCTTCTCCACGAACTTGGCCAATACGTTGGAGCTGTTTTTCACTTTGAGCAGAAAGCTCAGTATCTTTAACCTCGTAGCGCGGAAGAAGAACATCTGAAACTCGTTCTCTAAGCAACTCGACTAACTCTGTTTTTGGATCGTCAGTTTTGTACTCGACGCTGGTTGGTTGGTTAAATGGCTTCACGTTACGTTGTAAAAAGTCACTTAACTGTGGACTTTGATCTTTATACCAGCTTGATTGCAGTTCATGACGCATATCGGTTGGTAGCAACGAGATAAAGTTACTTTCGCCTTCCAGACGCAAAAAGTCCATGAACATTCGTGTCATGAGTTGGTGGCCGAAGTTGCCGTACACATCAAACCCAGCAACGAGCAAATAGTGGATGCGTTCTAGTAACGCGTAGTCAAGAATCCATACCGTTTTCGGCTGCTCGCCAACTAACCCTTGTACGACTGACGCGCTGTCAAAGTGGCGGAAAATCGTTAATGCCGCATTGTGGTTGGTGCCATTACCGTCCCAAATTACGTCGGTGGATAGGTTTTCGCCTTCCTTAAACCAGTTATTGGTAAATTCAGACTTGGCTTCTAGGTAGCGAGCTTGCTGACGCGCGTATTTAACCCAGTTGGTAACAGGCAGCGTGTTGCTTTCCTGCTCTGCTGGCAGTCTTAGGTTATCAGCCTGAGAGCGGTAAAACTCATTTACTTCAGGGATATCTGCTTTATCTGGATCTAGAAAGAATATCCAAAAGCGATCATTGATAACATTCAGTGCAAGTTGGCCACGACAAACAGGCCCTTTAATGTAAGCCATGATCGTGTTTTGCGCATTGTCCAACATAAACTTGAAGCGTGATTTAACCGGAAGATCGATAAATGATGTCATCGGGTTTGCAGCAACTTCAGGTTCATAACTCGGTAGTTGATTAACCGTGTAATCAGCATCGATAAACCATGTGTTCCAGTTTTCAATACGTTGCTTGTTTAACGCGAACGGCATGTGTGTTTTATCTACAATCGTCCCTTGTTCTGGAATAATTCGATAAAACACGCGCTCAACCCCGGGATCATCGTATGGGCGACGTGTTGAAATACGTTTTACTGGTTGCCCCGGTGGAGTAGAAGAACGAACTAACGTAAAGAATCGAGGGTCTTCAGTGAGTTCTGAAAAGTAGAGGTGAGACAAAAACAAATGCTCGTAAATATAGCGCGCCATCAGTTGATTTTTTAGATCAGCGCGATTGAGCAAAGTTTCATACTTGTCGATTTGAGCTTGCTCTTGCTCACTAATTGGTTGGTGAACGTTCATTATCGCGCCGTTTTCCAGCCAAGTCATCAGTGTGTGGTATTCACTGTTTGATAGGTTTGGCATACCAAAAGGCATTCCCCAGGTTGGGTTATCTTTTTCGTACTGTTCGTACTCTTCAATTGTTGGACAGGTTTGTTCTCGATCTATCGAAAAATCAAAACCTTCTAACTGGACTTGGTCAGGCAGCGGGTGGCGTTCTTTTTGTTGTAGCAAACGTGCAATGAGGCCTGCATCAATGTTGGCCGCCATGCTCTGATCACGTTCGTTAAGTACCGGATGAAAACCCGCATCGCGCCACTCTTGGGTTGTTTCTGCATCTTCGAATAAGCGTGTTGGCGCGGCGGCAGTAAGTCGTGTTCCTTCATATACCAGTGCTTTGCTCGCGCCACGGTCAATACCCTCAACGGAAGAAAGCTTAAGCTGACATGGTGCATCGTAGCACGCATGACAGACGACACAGCGGTTATCCATAATGGGTTTGACTTCGCTTTGGAAGAAGTTTGCTTGAGGTGTAGCTACGTCCGCCGTACGTTCACGAACGAGCTGTGGACCAAACAGTTGGTCATAGTTAAGGCCCGCATAGGTTGCACAGCCAGCAAACAATGTAGCAATGCAAAGTATAAAAATTAAGCGCAAATTCATTGAGTTATTTTACGTGATTAGAATTTGCATTAATTAAAGCAAAATAAGCGGTCAATTACCAAAAGTTGGAGCAATTCGCCGCGATTTCTTTACTTTTTCGCATGCTTAAATACATAACCTTGTCGATGAACGGTCTGAATTCGATCCGCGTTAATCCCTTCGCTAACCAGTCGTTTTCTTATTCTACTAATGTGCATATCGAGTGCGCGGTCATGCTCTGAGAACGTGCGCTTCAGTACCGTTTCATAAAGGAAAGGTTTGCTAAGCACTTGATCTTGATAATGAGTCAGAGTACGGAGCAGCTCGAATTGAACGCTTGTAAGCTGAACTAACTTTTTGTCTGGCGGACGATTTATCATCACAGTATGGCTGTGCTTATCCAGTACGAGCTCATATTCATTATTGAGACCGTTATCGGAAGCTGCCGTCTTAGGAGCAGACGAAAGGGTAGACTCAAACATATTGGCATTTTAATTATTAATGATAGTAAAAACCATTATCATTAATGTTGGCGTGAAATCAATGCTGTATTTTATTTGTAATGCAATATGTCGGAGTCATATCAAAATTCTGATATGGAAGAAATAACTCTACGACGGAAAGAGCACCAATTTAAATCGCCAAATCAATAAGTACTACCACAATTTCTAAAGCAAATAATCAGCTACTTTGGGGACTAGAGCAGCTTTTAATGTATCTAAAGTTCTTATTTCTAAGATTCGCTTATCCACTATTTCTAGACTATACATTCTGTTGCAGGAAGCTCTTTTCTAATACACACAGAGGTTTATATGACAGCGAAATATGGCGTAAAACGTCGATTAGCGATTCTTGCCGCCGCCTTAATTGGCGCGACAAGTAGCAGTATCGCGGCAGAGAAACCTAACATTCTCGTCATTTGGGGTGATGATATTGGCCAGTCCAATCTCAGTGCGTACACCTTTGGCTTGATGGGATACAAAACACCAAACATCGACAGCATCGCGAAAGAGGGCATGATGTTCACGGATTACTACGGTGAACAATCGTGTACTGCGGGTCGCTCCACCTTTATTACTGGCCAGACTGTGCTCAGAACGGGTCTAAGTAAAGTGGGACTTCCTGGTGCCGATTTGGGCTTGCAACCTGAAGATGTGACGATTGCAGAGCTTCTAAAGCCCATGGGTTATATGACAGGTCAGTTTGGTAAAAACCATTTGGGAGACAAAGACGAACATCTCCCTACTAACCACGGCTTCGATGAGTTTTTTGGTAACCTTTACCACCTGAACGCTGAGGAAGAACCGGAGAACGTCGATTACCCTAAAGATCCTGAGTTCCGTAAGAAGTTTGGCCCACGCGGTGTGATTCGCTCTTACGCTGACGGCAAAATTGAAGATACAGGGCCTCTGACTCGTAAGCGTATGGAAACTGTCGATCAAGAGACGTTAGATGCGGCACTCGACTTCATGGATCGTGCTGTAAAAGCGAAAAAACCATTTTTTGTTTGGTGGAATTCGACTCGTATGCATTATCGAACTCATGTAAGTGAAAAGAACTCAGGGGTAACAGGCATCAGTACTTACGCTGATGGGATGGTGGAGCACGATAACCACGTTGGTCAACTACTGAAAAAAGTGGATGATTTAGGCATTAAAGACGACACCATCGTCTTCTACTCAACCGATAATGGCCCACACATGAACTCGTGGCCCGATGCGGGTACAACGCCATTCCGTGGCGAGAAAAATACCAACTGGGAAGGTGCGTACCGTGTTCCTGCAATGGTACGTTGGCCGGGCAAAATTAAAGCGGGTTCTGTCTCGAATGACATCATGCACCACATGGACTGGATGCCGACTTTGGTAGCTGCCGCTGGTGATGACAACATCAAAGAGAAGCTGCTAAAGGGTTATAGTGCTGGTGGCGAAAAATTCAAAGTTCATCTCGACGGCTATAACTTCCTGCCATACCTCACTGGTAATGAAGAGAAAGCACCGCGTGAAGAGATATTTTACTTTACTGACGATGGTGATTTGAGTTCGATCCGATACAACAATTGGAAAATCGTCTTTTTGGAGCAGCGTGCAAAAGGCACATTACTCGTTTGGGCTGAACCTTTTACACCATTAAGGGTACCAAAAATCTTTAATTTGCGCATGGACCCTTATGAAGTTGCGGATGTTACCTCCAACACGTATTACGATTGGATGATGGATAGGGCATACATGTTAGTGCCAGCACAAGCGTACGTGAGTAAGTTCCTAGAAACCTTCAAAGAGTTCCCGCCAAGGCAAAAAGCAGCAAGCTTCTCGCTCGATCAGGTGATGGAGAAATTAAAAGAGAACCCAAATAAGTAGGCTAGTGCTACGTAAGCAATACGATGCAACCATATAGAAAAGAGGCTCATATGAGCCTCTTTTTTCCGTCTAATAAAAGCTTTCAGAGCAACGAATGGCAAAGAAAATGCGAATCAACAAGGCCTACAAGGAAACTGGCTCGTAGTGGGCTGCCGTTAAGTTCGCTTTAATTTTTTCACGTAGCGCAATATGAGCAGGGTTGTTCATCTCTCGCTTATGGTAAACAAACTTGTAAGGGATAGCGCATATAGAAATAGGGCATTGCAGAACTTGAAGCTTAAGGGCTTTACTCCATTTGTTTGCAAAAGATTGAGACACTAAGCCTAAACAATCGCGTTGCGCGACGTACAACGCCATACCAGCAAGCGAAGATGTGATCAAATCGACTTTTCTCTCTTGAATAGTTTCTTGGGATAGCTGTTCAAAACCGCTCATGTTGTTCCATTTCCCTGAAAACAAACAGTGAGTTTCCTCATAAAACTGCTCTTTTGAGAGCGAGCCTTGCACGCGGGGATGATTCTCACGACAGATAATCACCGCCTCTTCTTCGTAGGCATCTTCAATAATAAACGCCGCATCTTTTGTGATAACAGTATCAATGACAAGATCGACTTTTTGTTGTCTTAGAAGCTCAAATAATAAGAACTTTTCGGGTGGTGATTCATAAAAAATAGTGTTCTTTATCGGGTCCATAATGTGCAATAAAATTTCGGAACAACACACTTCAAAATGATTCTTATCGGATATCGCATTGTCAATGATATTAACCGCTTGCTGGAATTGCGGTAGCAGTTGATAGGCGGTGGATGTTAGTGCGATACCTCGCCCTTTTTTGACAAATAATTGCTTATCGACCACTTGTTCTAAACGCTTTATTGCAGCGCTCACAGCAGGTTGCGTAAGCCCCAATTGTTCCGCGGCTTTTGTATAAGATTGGAACTCCGCGACAACAAGAAAAGTTTGGATCAAATTCAAGTCCATAACGTCACTCATAAATTTAATTTATAGGTTAACTAATTCTGACTGCATTTATCGCCTGAAATTAGTGCTTTATCTTATATCAACAATGGTATTGAAAAGCGAATACCATTTTTACGCACTAGCGAACTCTTGGAGATAATATGAAAAATGCGACCAAAACGAGCAGTAAAAAACTCGTACTTAACGCATGTACGTTAGCATTAGGCGCTGCATCTGCAGTTGCACACGCAGCGGACAAACCCAACATTCTTGTCATCTTTGGTGATGATGTTGGTTACTGGAACCTTAGTACCTACAACCAAGGCATGATGGCGTACAACACGCCGAACATCGATAGCATTGCTAAAGAAGGTGCGAAGTTCACTAACTTCTACGCACAGCAAAGTTCGACAGCAGGCCGTTCTGCATTCATTACTGGTCAAATGCCAAAACGTACTGGTCTATCAAAAGTGGGCTTACCAGGCGCTCCGCAAGGTATCTCGGAAAAAGATCCAACGATTGCAACCGTGCTTAAGCAAATGGGTTACGCAACCGGACAATTTGGTAAGAACCATTTAGGCGACCGAGACGAACACCTTCCAACCAACCACGGTTTTGATGAGTTTTTCGGCAACCTATATCACTTGAACGCGGAAGAAGAGCCAGAGAACGTGGATTATCCTAAAGATCCAGAGTTCAAGAAGAAATTTGGCCCTCGTGGCGTAATCCACTCTTACGCTGACGGCAAAATTGAAGATACCGGTCCACTTACGCGTAAGCGTATGGAAAATGTTGACGGTGAATTCCTCGATGCCGCGGAAACCTTCATAGAAAAGCAAGTAAAAGCGGATAAGCCGTTCTTTACTTGGTTCAACACCACTCGCATGCACAACTTCACGCATGTTCCTGAAGAATACCAAGGTAAAACAGGTGCTGGTTTCTACGCGGATGGTGTCAAGCAGCACGATGATCAAATCGGTCAGCTACTTAATAAGATCAAAGAGTTGGGTGTAGATGACAATACAATCATTGTTTACACCACTGACAACGGTCCTATGGTTGATTTGTGGCCTGATGCAGGGATGACACCATTCCGCTCAGAGAAAAACACTGGTTGGGAAGGCAGTTTCCGTGTGCCGATGTTGATTAAATGGCCAGGAAACATCGAAGCAGGTAAAACGTTCAACGGCATGATGTCATTAGAGGATTTCTTCCCGACATTGGTTGCTGCTGCGGGTGACACCAAAGTTAAAGATGAATTACTAAAAGGTAAGAAAGTTGGTGATATGGACTATAAAGTTCACCTAGATGGTTACAACCAACTGCCATATCTAACGGGTAAGTCAGACAAATCTGCTCGTAACGAATTCGTTTACTGGAGCGATGACGGCGATCTTGTGGCATTACGTCAAGGAAAGTACAAGTTCCACTTTATGATTCAAGAGAATGAAACGGGCATGGATGTATGGCGTAAGCCTTTCACTAAACTTCGTGTTCCATTGATCTTCGACTTGAGTATCGATCCATTCGAACGTGGTGACCAAGGTATGGGTTACTCTCGTTGGATGTACGAGCGTTCATTCCTAATGATGTCAGCGGTAGAGAAAGTGAAAGAGGTAATGGGTACGTTTAAAGAGTTCCCACCTCGCATGGAAGCAGGTTCATTCGTACCTAAGTCTTCTAAGTAATAAAGAACATCGATAATCCATAGCGCTCTTCGGAGCGCTATATACCCAAATAGCTTCCCGTTTACTGCACTACGCTTGCGAGGTTATTTGGGTATATTAAATAGTGAGAAACGTATGAGTAAGATTTCCCCTCGCCATTCTACTACTATGCCTATTGTGCCTCTTAAAACGGCGTCTAAAGCAACGGTTCCGGGTGCGTACGACCGTCGATTCCATGTGATGGCAAAGCCAGGCGGAGCAAAATGCAATATCGATTGTCAGTACTGCTTTTATCTGCATAAAGAAAATCTACTGCACCAAGAAAAGCAGCCCAAAATGGACGACGCAACATTGGAAGCGTTCGTGAAAAGCTACATCGAAAGTCAGGATGGCGAAGAAATTGTATTCTCATGGCAGGGCGGGGAGCCAACGCTACTTGGGCTGGACTATTTCCGCAATGTCGTAGCTCTGCAAAAGAAACATCAGCCGCAAGGCGTTCGCATTGAAAACGACCTTCAGACCAACGGCATTTTGCTAAACGATGAGTGGTGTGCGTTTTTAAAAGAGCACAACTTCCTAGTTGGCTTGTCGATTGATGGGCCACGAGAGTTGCACGACAAATATCGCAAAACCCGCAGCGGTAAGCCGACGTTTGATCTGGTGATGAAAGCGGTAGATAAGCTCCAAGCGCATGGCGTGAAATTCAACGCGTTGGTGACGGTGAATCGTCACAATGCGAAATACCCGCTCGAAGTGTATCGATTTTTAACCCAAGAATTGGGTGTGACTTACATTCAGTTTGCACCGGTGGTAGAAGCGAACGACTTCCAAACAACCGCACCGCAGTTTTGGAACGAACAGATGATCCCAACCAAAGGCAGTGATCTGGCGAAACCGGGTCACCCAATGTCTGTTGTGACGGATTGGTCGGTCGATCCTGAAGATTGGGGACGCTTTTTAATGGCGACCTTTGAAGAGTGGGTGAATAACGATCTTGGCCGTGTACTGGTTAACCTGTTTGAAACCGCGGTAGCGCAAGTAATGGGGAAACCGTCTCAGCTTTGCGTGACGGCTGAGTTTTGTGGCAAAGGCTTGGCGATTGAGCACAATGGCGATGTGTTCAGTTGCGACCACTATGTGTACCCAGAATACAAAATCGCCAACATTCATGAACACTCATTGAATGACATGGCCTTCTCTACACGACAATACACCTTTGGCATGGCAAAACGCGAATCTTTGCCGACGTATTGTAAGCAGTGTCCCTACTTGCCTTATTGCTGGGGCGAGTGTCCGAAAAACCGTCTGATCAAAACGCCGAATGGCGAGGCTGGACTAAACTATCTGTGTTCGGGAATCAAAATGTTCTTTGATTACGCGTTACCGATGTTGGTTGGTCTTGCACAACTTCTCCAATCTGAAGAAGCGCAAAGATAACATAGTGAATATAACCTTAAGTTATTTCATTTGTTCTTATACTTAACTATTGAAAAGACGGCTTAAACCACTGAAAAGGTACCCTATGAACCACGCACAACAAGCGATAAAAGAACTCATCGAACAAACAGAAAAAAGCGTCATTGGACAAAGCCACGTGGTTCGAGCTTTAGTCATCGGGTTATTAACGAACGGGCACATTCTTCTAGAAGGTTTGCCGGGAACGGCAAAAACACGTTCTGTAAAATCGTTGGCCAACTTGTTAAACACCAGTTTTGGTCGAATCCAGTTTACGCCAGACCTTTTGCCATCGGACGTGACGGGAACCGAGGTTTATCAAGAGTTGGATGGCAAGCCGCAACTTCATTTTCAACCAGGGCCAATTTTTAACAGCATAGTGCTTGCCGATGAGGTCAACCGTGCGCCAGCCAAAGTACAAGCCGCACTGCTTGAAGCCATGGCCGAAGGCACGATCACGGTAGGCGATAAAACTCACGTATTGCCAGACTTATTTATGGTGCTTGCAACGCAAAACCCAGTAGAGCAAGAGGGCACGTACCCGCTGCCAGAAGCGCAAATGGACCGTTTTATCATGAAGGTTACTGTCGACTATCCAGAAGATGAAGCCGAACGTGACATCATTCGTTTGGTGCGCAGTGAAGAATTAGGTGCGGAAACCAGCAGCGAAATTATTACGCCAAAACACATCGAACCTGACGTGGTGCTAGAAGCACGTCGTCAACTACCTGATGTTGTTGTGTCAGATCTAGTGGAAAACTACATCGTCGCGTTAGTGATGGCGACTCGTAAGCCAGAGCGTTATGCCGATTCAAACTTAGCAAAATGGATTGAGATTGGCTCTAGTCCCCGTGCCTCCATCGCACTAGACAAATGCGCTCGTGCGTATGCGTGGATGCAAGGACGTGACCATGTCACTCCTGACGATGTGCGAGCCATGGTTCCGTCTGTACTGGGCCACCGTTTTTCTTTGACCTACGATGCACTAGCAGACGGAGTCGATCACCAACGCGTCGTGCAAGAGCTGCTAGATTGTGTAGAAATTGGATAAGCGGGAGGCATTATGGCTAAGCCAACTCTTGCGCCAAAATCACAGGGGATGGATCCCCGTTTGTACTGCGATTACGCTCGCTTAGTACGTCTGCAAGCACAGGCAGAATCATTCAGTTTACTTCCTCATCTAAAAGCGGGTAGCGTACTCTCAGGCCGCCACAATTCGCTGTTTCGCGGTCGTGGATTGAACTTCGAAGAACTGCGCCATTATCAATTGGGTGACGACATTCGTAATCTGGATTGGAAAGTTACGATGCGCACAGGCAAACCGCATGTGCGTAGCTACACCGAAGAAAAAGATCGCAACGTGATCGTGTGTGTCGATCAGCGTAGCGCAATGTTTTTTGCTTCGACGCAAGTAATGAAATCGGTTGTCGCGGCAGAAATCGCGGCCATGTGCGGGTGGCGTGTGCTAAAAGATGGCGACCGAGTTGGTTTTGTCATCGCATCCCAACAGGCGTTGTTTCACAGCAAGGCGCAGCGTTCGCAAAACGATCTTCTGGCTCAACTTAAGCGCCTCGCTAAAGCCAATCAATCGCTCAATGTGGACTCCCGCAATTCCGAAAAAGTGACGTTCAGTCAATGGATTGAGCTCATTAAACGCATGAAGCTCAAACAATCCACATTGATTTTTATCAGCGACTGGAGCGACTGCGAGGAGCACCACCTTGATCACCTTAAACAGCTACAACAGCACAACGATGTTCTCGCAGTGATGGTCAGTGACCCATTAGAACAAGCGCTACCAGACGATTTGGCAAAATCGAAATGGGTGGTTGGTGATGGGCAGTATCAACTCAATTTAGACAGCAAAGCAAAGGTAGAAGCCGCGAGCGCAAAGCTTGAGGCTCGAACTAGCTTACAGCGACAATCACTATCTCAACTTATGGCGATGAAACACCTTCCGCACATCGAACTCGATACGACAGGCGAGCACATTAAACAATTTCAAAAACTGGTAGGAGGGCGTTAAATGAGTGATCTTCCTACGCCTCCGAGTACTTACATACTCAGAGAGCTACATGATGTGGCCGTGCCACCAAGCGTGAGTTGGTATCCGCAAACTATTGGCTGGAAGATTTTAGCGGCGGTTGCGCTCATTGCATTGGTGTATGTCGCGTATCGTTTGGCTCAACAGTGGTGGTGTAACCGTTACCGACAAGAAGCTCTGTTGGCGATTTCGCAAATCAAACCGAGCGACAAAGGCATGCCTAAAGCATTGTTCTCTGTGCTTAAAATTGTGTTGATTCATGTTGATAGCCGTAACGCGAAATTGTTTGATACCGCCTTTTTGCGCAAGCTCGATGCGCTATATCTGCAAACCGGAGATTCTCAAGCAAACTCGCAAGTGGTCTTTAACGATGAGCTTTCAAAGCGTTGGCTACAAAGTATTGTTGACCCAAGCGTTATGCTAACCAACGAAGAGCGAGTAACGCTTATTGCTCGTGCGAAAAACTGGGTGAGTGAACACCGTTGCGATGCTCAAAAAGGCACAACAAAGAAATCACCACTATTGAAACGCAAAGCAAATCAGGGAGGTCAACATGAATGATCTTCTTGTATCGCTAACTGGTTTGTCTGGTTTTGAATTTGCTCACCCAATGTGGTTTCTGATTTTGCCGTTGCCATTGGTGGTGTACTACTTGGTGCCTGCATATCGCACTAAGCAAATGGCGATCAAAGTGCCGTTTTTTAGTCAGTTGGTGGAAGCGATTGGCGAGACGCCGTCGGAAGGTGCAAGCCAGTTAACCCCAAGCTGGTGGCAACGAGCAACGTTAATTCTCTCATGGCTTTTGGTGGTGTGTGCGATGGCAAAACCCACCGTGTTAGGCGAGCCTCAAGTTCGCGAGAGTTTAGGGCGCGATGTGATGGTGGTGGTGGATCTTTCGGGTTCCATGGCTGAGCCTGATTTCACGTCTCGTACAGGTGAAAAAATTTCTCGCCTTGATGCGGCAAAAGAAGTGCTGACGGAGTTTGTTCAGTCTCGTAAAGGTGACCGATTAGGCTTGGTTCTTTTTGGTGATGCCGCTTTTGTGCAAACGCCATTTACCGCAGACCAAAAAGTGTGGCTCGAACTGCTTAACCAAACCGATGTGGCGATGGCAGGGCAGAGTACCCATCTTGGTGATGCGATTGGCTTAGCGATTAAAGTTTTTGAGCAAAGCGATAAGTCGCGTGGTGCTTTAGAACAAGATCAAAACCGTGAAAAAGTCGCGATTGTATTAACCGATGGTAATGACACGGGCAGCTTTGTCGAACCGATTGATGCGGCGAAAGTTGCGAAAGCCAAAGGCGTGCGAGTGCACGTGATTGCGATGGGTGATCCGGAAACGATAGGTGAAACCGCGTTGGATATGGACACGATTCATCGCATTGCGAAAGAATCCGGCGGTGAAGCGTTTGAAGCTCTCAACCGTGATGAACTGTCGGCTGCCTACGACGAGATTGGCAAACTGGAACCTCAACTTTACGAAAGCACCACATACCGCCCAAAACAAAGCCTTCACCATTACTTGATGGCGTTAGTGGTCATCATGCATTTACTCGCGTTCAGTGTCGCGACACTCAAAAGAAGGGCTGCAACACGATCATCATTAGGAGAGAGCGATGTTTGATTCTCTTAGTTGGACGCAATTCTTTACGCAGTTTCATTTTATCCGACCGCTGTGGTTAATGGCTTTGATCCCCATGTTTTTCTTGGTGTGGTTGCGCTGGCGAGAAGAAAGCAAACCAAGCTGGAAGGATATTCTGCCCGAACATTTACGCAATGCTTTGACGATAGGCGAGCGAGGTTGGCGTAAGCAACTGCCGCTTAAGCTCTTGATGCTGATTGTGCTAATCGCCATTGTGATTTGTGCAGGCCCAACGTGGCAACGTGAATCTTCCCCCTTTGGTGAAGATAAAGCCTCTCTGCTTGTCGTGCTTGATAACAGCGACTCGATGCTGCAAAAAGATCTCCCACCAAGCCGCCTTGAGCGTTCCAAACAGAAAATACGCGATTTGTTAGTTGCGCGAAAAGGCGGAAAAACGGGTTTAGTCGTGTTTGCGGGCAGTGCTCATGTGGCGATGCCTGTGACTCAAGACAGCAAAGTATTTGACCCATTCTTGGCGGCCATTACGCCAGAAATCATGCCTGTGCAAGGTAAGCTTGCTGAAAAAGCCTTGCCGTTAATTGATCAACAATTGCAAGGTCAACCAGGCTCCACCGTTTTGTTGGTGAGCGACGGCGTGAACCCGGCTACGATTAAGCAATACCAAGCGTATTTTGCAGGCAAACCTTATCAACTGTTAATTCTTGCTGCGGGGAATACAGACATCGTGAGCAACAACCCGATGGATTTGGATTCTCTGCAAAAACTGGCCAGCCAGACTAATGGTCGATTGGTGGAAGTGACGGTCGATAACAGTGATATCGAACAACTGAATCGATACGTTGAGCGCAATATGCAGCTTAATGGCGAATCTTCAATGCCTTGGAAAGACATGGGTTATCAACTGCTGTTCCCAATCGCGTTGATCATGATGCTGTGGTTTAGAAAAGGGTGGTTAGTGCAGTGGTGCGTGATTGCAATGGTGAGCGGTACACTGTTGATGCCGACCAGTGCAATGGCGGAGAACATTTCTGTTAAAGCCGAGCAGCCACAAGTTGTGCAAAAAGTGACGACCTTCGACAAGGTTGCGCAATGGTGGTGGGATTTGTGGCTGACGCCAGACCAACAAGGGCAGCGTTTGTTCAACCAACAAGCGTATTTAGAAGCAGCGAAACACTTTGTCGATCCATTACGCAAAGGCACGGCGTACTACTACGCTAGCGAGTTTGAGCTCGCGCACAGTGCGTTTTTGGAAATGCAAAACGACCCGTCTGAAGAGGTTCGAGATTACGGTCTTTACAATGCGGCGAGCGCATTGGCGCGTCAGCGTGAATATTTGGCTGCTCGTGACTTGTTAAAATCCCTAGCCAGTAAGCCAACGTTGAGCGAGTCGTTAAGACCTGATGTTGAGCACAACTTGAAAGTGATTGCTGGCATCGTCGATGAGATAAATCAGATGAGTGAGAGTCAAGCAGGAACAGAGCAAGAGGCGTCAACCGAGCTAGGCGACAACCCTCAAACCGCAGAAGGAGCGGATGAACAAACGTCAGCAGAGTTGATGATTAAAGAGACGTTAAGCGCAGAAGACATCTTAGGTAGCCAAGAATTAGCCGACAAGTGGCTAAAGCGAGTCGAAGCGGATCCGAAGTATTTCTTACGCGCTAAATTTCAAATTCAATTACGCTCGCCAACAACGGGTAACTCAACTACGACAACGGAACACAATACAGAGGAGGCTGATCAATGATGATGAATGCCCATCGCGTGACCTCTTTTGCACTTCCTGCAAGGATAGTGGCATGGTTAGTGGTTTGTTTGAGTCTGTTCGTAAGTCGTCACGTTTTCGCTCAGGATATTTACGATCTTCAACGCAATCATGGTGTTGAGTTGCAAGCGTGGGTCGGTCAACAACCAACGGCTGGGGAAAAGCGTAAAACGCCAAGTTTTAGTGTCAACGAGCAAGTCATTTTAACCATCGAAGTGGCAACGCCGCGCTGGTTTACGGGTGGGACGCGAATTGGCAGTATTGAAATGCCCAATGTTATCGCCAAACAGCGTAATCAGTTAGCCACTAACTTCACGGAGCACAAGGGCGGACAAACTTGGTCGCGTCAACGCTGGGAAGTGACTTTGTATCCACAAGCATCTGGTGATTTTGTGATTCCACCTGTCGTAGTGGGCGTTCAGGTGTCAGCACCGGACGGCGAGAAGGTGTCAGGTACCCTTTACACGCAGCCGATTAAGTTCAAAACTGTCTTGCCATCGGGATTGTTGAGCGGTGACACGCCTTGGTTTTCTGCAACGCACGTAGACGTAAAACAAGAGTGGGAAACCTCCACTGAGTCACTCAAAGTTGGGGATGCAATCACGCGTAAAATCACCATTTCAGCTCAAGATTCGCTATCTGTGTTGCTACCAGACTTGTTGAAAGGAGAATCAACAACCCGTTACCAAGCGTATCCTCAACCGCACCGTCTTACAGATACGCAAACACGTGGTGATTACCAGTCAACACGCACAGAAGAGAGCGTGTACGTGATTCAACAAGGTGGTGAATTAACCCTGCCAGATTATGAGTTCCGTTGGTGGAACAGTAAGACTCAGCAAGTGGAAACGGTGGTGTTAGAGGGCAAAACATTTGCCGCGAAGCACACGTTGAAATCCTTCATCAAAACGTATTTTGCATGGATTGTTTCCACGCTTGTATTGTTGGGTTTTGTGACTGTTTCATTGGTAGCCATTAAACGTTACTACCGCAACAGACCGACACCAGCATGGTTGACGTTCCACCGTTTGTTAAAGGCTAAACGTTGGTCTGAAGCAAGGACCGTATTGTACAAACAATTGCGTTTAAATACGGCAGAGCTGGAAATGACCAAAGCCGATACGAGTAAATCGTGGCAAAAAAGTGCGTCGCGAATGCAAAATGGCGAAAATAGCGCTCATTTAATGAAGTCGATGTGGCGCAAGATCCAGACCAAACAACAACGCTTTAAATTCCGTATACCGCGAGCGTTACCAGAACTGGACAAAGTCATTGGAAGAGATGGCAATGAATAAAACGGGGCGCTAATATAGCGCCTCGTTTTTATTAGAGAATAGAGTTCAAATGAGCCAAGAGTTTATGCGCCGCGCATTGGAATTGTCCAAAAATGCGCTTCCTGAATGTCGACCCAACCCGCCGGTTGGCTGCGTGTTAGTGAAAGACAATCAAATCGTTTCAGAAGGTCATACTCAAGCTATTGGTGGCAACCACGCGGAAGTAGAAGCGCTGAATGCATATCAAGGCTCGTTAGAAGCGGTGACGGCATACGTTACGCTCGAACCGTGTTCGTTTGTAGGTCGCACGCCAGCTTGCGCGGTGACATTAGTAAAATCCGGTATTGGCAAAGTCGTCGTAGCCATGTTGGATCCAGATCCGCGCAACAGTGGTCGAGGTATCGAGATTCTAAAACAAGCCGGTATTGAGGTAGAAATTGGTTTATGCGGCGAGGAAGTCAGCGAGTTTCTTACCCCATATTTAGGCAAATCTTAATGTAAGTATTGGCTTTGCACGTTAGCTACTCACTTACGCGGTGAGTGGAGTACGTCAAAATTGAGTTAAAACTCATTAAAACAGGTCGTACCGCCCATTTCTTGTACTTGGCTACGTTAACTATCATGCTGTTAGATTAAAATAGAAAAAGTGATTTTCGAAAAATTTAATAGCATGAAACCGACCGATCTTAATCTCATCCCCATCTTTATTGCCATTTATGAAGAGGGGAACTTATCTAAAGCGGCAGCACGTCTCAGTATCACGCAGCCCGCAGTCAGCAAAGCGTTGGCACGCCTTCGTGATATTTATGACGAACCTTTATTTCATCGCTGTACCAAGGGGGTAGAACCTACCTCTTTTGCTATGGATATTTACCCTGCGCTGCTTACTTCGGTGCAAAACTTTACTTCAACTCTGGCGGCTTCTAGCGAATTTGACCCTAAAGTGTCGAATCGAGTGTTTTCCATTGCTTGTGTCTCTGTTGCAAGTTTTGAGTTGCTCCCTCAAGTCATGAAACAGATCCGTGAGTTGGCACCACATATTGCTTTAGAGGTTCATCCACTCTTTACAGAAGATTATGAAAGCGATCTACGTTTGCAACGTTACGACTTGATCATTGATATCGCGCCAAGAGCACGAACGGTTTTAAAAGTTGAAACTGTGCTTACTGAGCGCTTGGTGGTGGTGTGTAGCGAGGAGCACCCACGCTTAAAGGGCGAGATTACGGCTGAACAATTTTTTGAAGAAGAACATGTGGTGGTTTCGCAGTGGCAGAGTCGTAAGAGCTTGTTAAACGCCGATGATATTGTCGACTTGGACAAAAGAAAGATAAAGTATCGAGCTTCTGGCGTGTTGGAAATGCTACCTGTTATCTGCGGTAGTGAATATATTGGTTTAATGCCCGAGTCGATGATCAACTTGTTCAACCACACCTATCATGTTAAATCTTTATCTATGCCATTTGATGAACAAACCTATGAGCTCTGCACAATATGGCATCCTAGTCGGACAAACGACAGTGCCCATCAATGGTTGCGATCACAGATTAAACAAGCAGGGAAAGTCATCAACCAATAGGAAGTGCAATGAAGAAGACAATACGTGCCATCCTTAACGGCAAAAAAGCTGGGAACCCAGAGTTAAGAGATGCAATCATGAAAATGAGAGACAAGGGCGTCGATGTGCAAGTGCGAGTGACTTGGGAATCTCAAGACATGCCGCGCTTGGTGAAAGAAGCGGTTGATGAAGGGATTGAACGTATTGTTGTCGCTGGTGGCGATGGGACCGTCAATGAGGCGGCTTCTGCGATTATCCAAATTGAAGAAGAAAAACGCCCTGAGTTAGCCATTATCCCTCTTGGTACCGCAAATGATTTTGCCACCGCGATTCAAGTGCCAGCTTCTATCAAGGCGTCTTTATCTCTTGCCGTAGAAGGGCAGTCTGCTTTGGTCGATTGTATCAAGGCTAACGATCGCTACTTTATTAACGTGGCAACAGCAGGGTTTGGCGCAGAAGTTACGGCAGAAACGCCTGTTGAACTTAAAAACTTTCTTGGTGGCGGCGCTTATACACTAACCGGTGTTGTAAAAGCGCTCGGCTTTAAACCTTATGACGGAACAATAACAATTGAAGGCGGGGCTTATCAGGGAGAAATGTTGCTTGGCGCTTTCTGCAATGGTCGCTTAGCTGGAGGTGGGCAAGAGTTAGCATCGAAAGCGATGATTAATGATGGCTTGATGGATCTAACATTGGTGCGTCCATTTTTGCCTCATGAGCTGCCGAAAGTTATCGAAGAGATCAATAATCCTAGCGAGAAAGGTGAGTTTGTAAAACACACAAGAGCAAGCTGGTTGGAGATAGACTTCCCAAATCCACTACCGCTCAATTTAGATGGCGAACCATATCATTCGAGAACAATACGGTTTGATGTTCAGTCTAAGAGTATACGATTAGTCTTGCCGGAAGATTGTCCTTGCTTGGTCAGCTAAACGAGTAGTTTCACGGCCCATAAACAACACAGCCTCCAATATGTGGCTGTGTTGTTTGTGTTGAGGTGTCAGGCGAATTAAAGCTTTTGAATGGTCTCTACGTCGATCTGCTTGGTTGTCCACTCTGAGTCAACTTCGCCTCGAATCGTCACTTTATCGTTTGGACCAACGTCTAGCCCCATCCAATCTTCATTGTCGATTTCCACTTCGATTTCACCAGTCTCATCTTTGAACAAGTAAGTCTCGTTACCAAGAGATTGAACAATGTGCCCGGTTAACATGACTGCGCTGTCGTCGGTTGCGTTGTGCGCCTCTTTCACCGAATTAATTACGCCTATTTCTGGACCATTAAACGCGGCGAAAGCTGAGCTTGAAAGTAGGGCAAACATGGATGCTAAAATCATTTTTTTCATTATCGTCTCCTTAAATTAGAAGTAGTAAGTTGTGCCTACGTTAAAGGATGCAGTGTTCGCGTATCGGTCTAGTTGATATTTTGCGTTTGCACCTATGGTGAGCTGCGGGAAAATTCTGTATTCCGCACCCACTGAGAACATTGCGCCTAGCTCGTTGTTTTTCTCTGTGTTGTGGAAAAGCGTGTTGTTCATTTCTACATCATCATTCGCGACAAGCTCATATTCTTGATGTTTAGAAACCTTGGCGTTGTATTCCGTGTACGTTAGACCCGCTTTGAATTTTGTTGTCCATTTGTCATTTAATGCATAACTAAACACTGGAGACAGCGACACTTGCTTGGCTTTGATTGACGCATCCCAATCCATTTCATGATGGTAATCTTTGCCATCAATTTGTTTGATACCAAGGTTCTTTGAACGATTATCATCAAGGTCAAATTGGCTGTAGCCCAACTCTAGCGCCCAGTTGTCATTGAACGCGTAACCGACAAAACCTGAGAAAATACCGTCTTCAAGCTCAGGGTTGAGTGTTACGTTGTCAGTTGAAAAGTGAGGTTCCAAATCATGGTCAGTGGTGCCTAGTCCATATTCCAGACCTACATAAGGAGCCGCAGATACCGAAACTGAGCAGGTAACAAGTAACGCAAGAAGTGTTTTGTTCATTTTATTTTGCCTCTTCAAATCAACTTAGTGAGTAGAAGCGCATTTTGTGTGAAGAAGCGTGAAGCGATCGTGAAGAAACGAAAAAATTTTTAGAAAAAAGAGCAAGGGGCGATAACCGAGGGGCGGTTTGAGTGAACAAACACCAAGCTCTTTATATAGAGTAAGTTAAGTTGCTGCGACGTAACACACCGCAAACGGGACATTAAGGCGAGTAAACTCTTTGATCCAACGCCATTGGTTATCCTGGAGTTTATCGCCAGGGCCTTTCACTTCAATCCACTCGAACTCATTTTCTTTAAAAGCAATGAGATCCGGCATCCCATTACGGTAAAGCTTAAGGTCGCTCAATTGTATTTTGAACAGCGCCATCAGCATATTGGTTGGGATAGTGTTGAGCGCTGTTTCGAGTAGCTCTTTACTTATTAAATTCCAATGTACAAATGGATTACTGATGCCAAACTTCTCATCGTATTTTGTCAATAACATCTGGGTGTTGCCCGCTTCTAGTTCGGCAAAAGCGGTGTCTATCAAAACTTGGCGCTTGGTAACAAAATCCGAGTGATATAAATCTAAAGGACGGTGTTGATAAGCGTTAATGAATGACCCTTCAATAGGAGCAAAAATCGCATCCCAGAATGTGAGCCCCAGTAGCGAGTTGAGCAACGCATTTTCAGCGTAAAACACATTCCAGCCTAAGGACTCAAAATACGCTTTGCTGGCAAGCTCGACTCGTTGTTGAGATAAATCCAGTTCAATATGGTATTCGGAGCAGAGTGGCTTTGCCATTCTTGGTACTTTCGTGCCTTGTTTTCGCTTCAACCGTTGCTCAAGTTTTTGTGCGACTTCGAGCTCAGACACATCAATTGGCGACTGCAGCATTTCTGTGACAATGTCACTAAATAAATCATCATGGTTCAGTTTGTCATAGATACGTGCACGTCGTTCTCGGCTCGGAGCGAGCTGAGTTTGGCTAAATAGAGATAGGGCGGTCTCTAGCTCATTAATACGCTCATAGTCTCGCGCAATGTCATTCAACATGTGTTCGCGTTTACGATCTACGTAATGGTGACTAACTGGATGAGGCATTGCCTCAATTAATAAGTCGAGGTTCGCTTTGTCTTTTCGATCAAATTGCCAGTACAGGTTGGCCAGTTGGCTCAGTTCAATTAAGCGGTCTATTTGCTCACGTGAATCAAAGAAACGGCGCACTTTACTCAATTGGTATTGCTCGAACTGATGTAGACCTAAGTCATCAAGCACAAACTGACTTAAGTCTTGATGAGTGTTGGCAAAAAACAGGGTGAGTAATACGTCGATCATGTGAGCGGAATTGAGTTTGATGAGCGTAAACTCAAGCTGCTCAAAACGATCAAATTCCGTGTTGCTTAAACGCTCTACAAGGGCATCTTTCTTTAATGACTTCGGTAGCTCTGGGTAAAGTGCAGAGATCTCCGGTTTCGTCAGTAAGTTAGACGCTAACTCTTGATGAGAGAGTGTTGGGGAAAGGGCCACAAACTCATGTTGACTCAATTCTGCCAGTGCTTCATTGATAGAAGGTATTTCTTGATAACTCAGCTTATCACTTCGAAACCAACACCCTTTTCGGCTGTATAAACGCACCAACAGGCATTGGGCGTGTTTGCTCAAGGAATCAAACGAGCAAAGCCAAGCGTGTTCATCCTCGGCCAGTAAATCGCTGTACCAGGTTACTGCGTGGTGAGTCAGCTTAAAGAAGTTTTCTAGATAGTAGTCTGGTGCAAGTTCGATAGGGCTTTCCATAAACGACCTGTAACAAAAAAGGCTTAACCCATAGGTTAAGCCTTTTCGCTATCAAATCAATTCGCAATTATGCGTTTTTTAGCTGCGCTACTTTCGCTTCAGACAGTGGCTTAGTGATGAACGCAAGTACGATACATACTGCCATCATTGCTGATGAAATAGTGTAAGCCAAGGTGTAGCCTTCGCCGTTCGTCATAGAGAAGCCAACAACTGCTGCGCCGATTGCACCACCGATACCCCATGCCGTGTAAAGCACACCGTAGTTGGTACCGTAGTTTTTCAAACCGTAGAACTCGGCCGTTAGCGTAGGGAATACCGCTAGAAGTGTACCGTAACCGACCGCTGCGATCGCAGTACCAATGATCAGAGTGAACTCAGAGTTGAACGTTGCGAACAGCACCATGTTTACGCCTTGTAGGACGAACGCAAGTAGAAGCGTACGAACACCGCCGATTTTATCTGCAAGCATACCCGCAGCAACACGACCGCCAGAGTTGAATACAGCAAGAATGGACGCTAGGTAAACCGCGTTTGGCAAGTTTGCTTGAACGCTTGCGATTGTCGTGATGTTACCGATGATCATTAGACCAACAGAAGCTGCGAACGCGTACATGATCCATAGAGAGTAGAACTGTGGCGTTTTCAGCATTGCTTTCCAAGTTAGGTCATCTGATTTTTTAACCGCTTTAGGTGCTTGGCCTTCTCTTATTTTTGGCTCAGCAGGTGTGTAGTCTGCTGGTGGGTTATTGATGGTTGCTGCAAGAGGAACTGCAATTGCCAGGATACCAACACCAAGAACCATAAAGCTCGTTTGAATGCCCATGCTGTCGATCAATGATGATGTTACTGGTGCTAGGTAGATAGCCGCTAGACCAAAACCAGCCGCAATGATGCCGTTAACCATGCCTTTCTTCGAAGCGTGGAACCATTTCATTGCAGAAGGTGATAGGCATGCGTAGCCAAAACCGATACCTGCACCTGTGATCACACCGAAGGTAATGTTCAGCATGAGTGGAGTGTCAACAAAGCCAGACGCGATCATGCCTAGACCTGTAAGAACAGTACCTAGGATAAGGATCATACGTGGACCCATACGGTCTTGAAGAATACCTGCAACAAGAAGACAGATAGAGAAAGTGATGGTTGCAGTTGCATAAGGTGCAGAAGCTTCTGCAGCACTCCAGCCTGATTCAGTTACCAGTGCCTTGTTGAATACACTCCAAGCATACAGGATGCCAAGACAAAGGTTGATACAGAACCCTGCTAACAGGATGCGCATAGCTTTATCAATCTTGCTCATTTTCATTCTCAGTTTTTCCTCTTGTTGGCAATGCCGCAAAGAGGGTTGGTTTAAAGATGTTTTTTCTCAAAATTAGTTTGCGTTTTTCAACGATTAACGCAATGAGCGCGGATTATAACCAATAAATATGTGATTGGAATCTCTTTTTACCGTTACTGATAAAATAATTTGAAACATTAAAAGCGGATGTGAATTCATGGTTTTGTATGTGGTTAGCGTGTTATCAAAAAGTGATGATTTATGTTATTGGGAATGAGGAACTAGTCAAAATAGAGAATTCAGTGCGCAGTTGGGTGCACAGCTCACATTTCATATAAAAAATTTCAAAATGTTACCGTGTTAACTCCCTGTAACAAAAATGACTGAAATATCGTCTTGTCGCCGTAAGTATTGGATGTAAAGGGTTTCTTAAATTTAAATTGTTAACCTTTTGTAATAACTAGGGCTGATTAGGTTTTTTGTGCATTAAGTGAACAAAAAAGTCACTTGTAATTGCAGATTATAGGAGCAGAATATAGCGAAAAATGAGATTTCATTTATGAAGGGATGCTTTTTTAGACTTGTTGTGAGGTGACTTATGAAACTGTTCCTATTACTCATGGCTTCGGTATCTGCTGGTGTCGCATCTGCAGACCACATCCATTCATTTATGTTGGGTCTATCTATTGCTTCTCTAGCGGTAGGGAGCTGTTATTTCTTTGCATTCCGTAGCTCGCGCTTTCCGCAGCTTGCCTTATTCTTACTAATTTGCGGCATGCTTTCTAAGTTGACGATAACGGTTGTTGGTGTGATGTGGGGAATGTCGGCTGAATTAATTACATCTCCAATCGTCTTCGCACTTTCGTATTTATTCTTCTCCCTCGCCGTGACCTACTTATGGTTTAGTTATCGAGAGAGTATTACTAAGATCCCTGATCGATTTAAGTCAGCGTAAATCGTCAAATAAGAACACATAATGAAAAAACGCCAGCACTTTTGCTGGCGTTTTTGTTTAAAGCTAAGTCAGTTAGCTTGTTGTGTTTGGCTCGGTAGGGTTTGTCCAGTATTGACTGATACTGTTAGTGGCGGCTCTGGAACTTCTAAGAAGCAGGCGATTACTCTATAGAGTTCTCCTTCCGCAACGGTAACCTTTCCATCCGATTCAATCGCTAATCGACACGCTTTTACGAACAAGCGACGACTTTTCGGTTTGAGCTGCAGTAGGAGCTCTAAAGCGGCGCGATTTAGGCCCCAGTTCTTATTTGCGGGTTGTAACTCTGCATCATTAAAGCCCAAACAGGTTAGGGCGCTGCTAAATGCACGTTGAGCGTCTTCCGGTTGAGAGTGACTAACCCAAGCCAATTCGCGCAGTAGCCAAAACACACTCTCTTTTAATTGCTTTAAAGATTGGAACTGTTTTGTACATCCATACGATTCGAGTAGTTGCTTCTCCAATAAGTTGATGACACACCATTCTGCGAGTGAGTAGTGGTCATCAGTTTGAGAGAGTTCACGTAGCACCTGGCACAGTCTGTTTTTCTGACCCTCACTTAGCGATTTCAAGGCAGGAATGGAGAGTTCGAGTAATGGAAAGCGTAGATGAAGAGGCAAATCATAATCCAGCCATGGTAATAATTGTGCTTGAGACACATTTGGGATATGACTTTTTATCATCTCTCGCTGGAGTTCACTGCCATCAAATATCAAGGCAAAAGCAATAAAGCGCGCACTGTATGGTTCACGAGCGATGTCGACAAGTTCGGAAGGAAGTTGGTTAAGTAGTTGTTGACCTACTTCGCTGAGTTCTGCGGTGGTTGGTTTCTCAGGTTGTGTCGACGTCCCTGATGAGAATCCACTAACGTTATCATTCTCAAAGCTTGTCGTTGGACGATGCGAACTTTGAGAAAAACTTCCATCCCAACCAGGTTCAATTCGGCGAATCCGTTCTTCTAGTGGAGGGTGAGTAGCAAATAGGCCAGAAAAGCCGGAGAGTTTGCTTTGACCAAACATCATATGGCTCATCTCATCGCTTGCTTTTGTATTCAATGAAGAACCCGCCATATGGCTACCAATTTTCTTGAGTGCACCAGCAATGCCTTGATCGTTTCGAGTAAATTGAACGGCACTGGCATCAGCGAGAAATTCACGTTGACGAGAGATTGCAGCTTTGATCATCGAGCCAAACAAGGTGCCAATCCAGCCCAGAACCAAACAGATAATCGCAATCAGCATGATAACCGCAAAGCCTTTATCGGAATCGGAAGAACTTCTTGATACGCGGCTCGTATGATGAGTGTTATCTAAGACCAAGTGTCCAAAATGTGCAATGCAAGTGATGCCAAACAGTACGCCGATAAGACGTGTATTTAAACGCATATCTCCGTTTAAGATATGGCTGAATTCATGAGCAATGACACCTTGTAGTTCATCTCGCGTGAAGCTATCCAGTGCGCCTTGTGTGACGCCGATGACGGCATCATCAATGCTCATGCCTGCTGCGAAAGCATTGATACCGCGCTCTTCCTGCATCACATAGACGGGAGGAACCGGAATACCAGATGCAATTGCCATCTCTTCCACAACGTTGAGCAGTTGTCTATGTTTTGCATCTAAGGTGTTTGAGGAAATCAGCTTGCCGCCTATGCTCTCAGCAACACCTCGGCCTCCATTGGAGGTGAGGGCGGATAAGCGAACCGTTGAACTTATCGCAACAACCAGCAATACGCCAGCAAAGCACAACAAGACGTAGGTAAGTGCGGTTTCTTGATCAAAGTGTTCGCCTGTTACTCCGTAATAGATACCAATCGATAATACGCTTACCAAACCAGTGATGGTGACAACTGCTAAGGAAAACAGGAACACCAAAAGCCCAGTGCGTTGACGCGCGGTATCTTGATGGTCAAAGAAATCCATTAGAACTCAACCTTCGGGGCCGCTTGTATTTCAGCACTGTCAGAAAACTCTAACAGTTTGCCATCTTGGAATCCGAATGCGTTGGAAAACAACACTGGCGGGAACGTTTGTTTGTATGTGTTGTAGCTGGTTACCGCATCATTAAATGCTTGGCGAGCAAACGCAACTTTGTTCTCAGTGCTGGTTAATTCTTCTTGAAGCTGACTCATGGTTTCATTCGCTTTAAGCTCAGGGTAGGCTTCCACTACAACATTAAGTTTGCCCAACGCACTTTGCAGCATGCCTTCTGCTTGGTTTAGTTGGCTAATTGCCGCATCACTACCAGGTGCGTCACTGGCTGCTTTCAGGCCAGCAATTGCTTGATTACGAGCTTGGATGACACGTTCAAATGTTTCTTTTTCGTGTTCCATATAGCCTTTTGCAGTATTAACTAAGTTCGGAATCAAATCGTATCGACGTTTTAATTGAACCTCTATTTGAGCGAAGCTGTTTTTGAAACGGTTTTGTAGAGTAACGAGCTTGTTGTAGATACTGACGGCGTACACCACAACGAGCAGGACAATAACGATAAAGACAATAAATGCAGTCATAATAAATCCCATTTTTTAATGTATTCAGTTCTTATATAAACTGTTGAGATATTACGCAAATGCTTCTGAAGAAGCGATGTAATAACCGAGAAATATGTCACGAGTTGAGTAACAATTAAAATGCATTTACAAAGCAATACAGAAAGAATAATGGCACTGGAGAGATGAAAAAAAAGGGCCCAGCTAGAAGCTGGGCCTTGTCGATAAGCGATATTGGCGATGCCGTTAGGCACTCATTGGAACAAGTACCATAGTACCAATAATAACTGTGATAAGACCGGCAAGAACCGGAACAGATGTTCGTTTTACAACCTCAAACGGGCTGATGTTCGCCATACCGGATGTCGCAACGATTACGCCAGACACTGGTGAGATAGTACGACCTAGGTTTGATGCTTGAAGCATCGGGATAATTAGGAACGCTGGGTTTAGTCCCATTTTCGCAGCCAAAGATGGTGCCAACTCTACAAATGCATAGAAAGGCGCGTTACCAGACCCCGTTGCAATTGCTGCTGCAACTGTCAATGCAGTAAGGATAAGCATTAAAGCAACACCGCCTGCACCTGCATTGTCTGCAAGGTGAAGTAGGTTATCGATAGCGCCGATAGACATTAGACCTTGCGCAAAAACCCCCGCTGCAACCAAAAGCATCACAACGCCTTTGAACGCGTCAGCCATGCCAGCGTAACAAGAATCTAAATCTTCCAGTGATTTCTTACCATCAAACTTATTTACAACGTAATGGATCAGAGCGCCAAGGAAAATCGAACCGACCACAATAGTGTAAATGTCTAGGCTAAGTCCTGGAATGGTACGACCGTTGAATAGGAACACGCCGATGATAGGTAGAAATGGCAGTGCCGCATAAAACGCTGGTGCATCGGCTTTGATCTCTGATACGTCAATTTTTTCCATTGGCGTATTTTCTTTCTTATCTAAGTATTTGTTCCAGAAGAAAGCCGCGGCAGCCATCACGATGATTGCGCAAATAGAAACAGGCAACACTGTTTGTACCGCAAATACATCAAGCGCCAAGCCAGATTTTTCGGCGGCGATCACCACATCACCAGAGGTTGGAGAAAGAATGATTGCCGCAGGAGAGGCACAAACTGCAACCGCTGCTGGACGAGAGATCCCCATCGCGACCATCATTGGGAATAATGTCGCCATTAATAGTACGCCAAGGCCGGTTGCAGAACTTACTGCAAGAGACATCAAACACGCCACAATGTAAGCCGCTACCAAAAGGACATAAGGAGACTTGATAACAGAAAGCGGTTTAGAGAACTGTTTCACTACAACGTTATTCGCGCCGATGTGAGTCATATAGGAAGCGAAGCCACATAGCAACATGATTTGCATACCAAGGCCGCCGCCGCGGTATTGTAGCATGTATTTCACGTATTCTAGCGCGTCTGTCACCATGTTACCGGTTGAGGTGATTTTTGAGGGCAGCACGTCATGCCCCAATACGCCAGTCATAAGAAGTAAAGCAATACCAGCCGTCAGTAACACGCCCGCTGCTTTATAGCCTTTGACGATAAAGTAACCCACAGCAATGGTGACAACTAAGCCAATTAAGAGCTCTAACATAGGGATCTCCGAATGTTATGAAAAAAAGAAAGAAACTGTTTCAGTTTATGACAAGGAATTTACAGAATTCTTAACTGTGGCACGAGACAAATATGGGGCTTGCATGATCTGAGACAAATAATAATTTAATAATTAATTTCGTTAGATTGTATTGTTGGAATTTGGTTTTCTAAGTGTTATGTGCTGGTTTGAAGCTGTTTGCAGGAAGGAAAATATGACCAGAAATTTGAATAAATAGTGAGGGAATTGATTCAAAATGAGAAAAAGAAACAACTCAGTGAGTTGGAAGAGGGTAATAATCCTTGCAACAAAAAAGCTTCGCCGAAGCGAAGCTAAATCGTAAGGATGGGTTAAGTTAAGCGTATCGGCGCACCATGAGGTTCCAACTGCGTTGTTGCCGCTCGAACTCCGCTTTGATTTGCTGATACTTTATCTTGGTCACAGAGCACTCGTATTTTTTTACTACACTGGCTGTTTTTGCACCGAGTACTTCCTTGCGCATTTCATAATATTCCTGCATGTGATGAACTAGCGCATCAAACTCGTGTTGTAACTGATCAAGAATCGTTTGCGTATTCGGTTTTGCTCCCAGTTTTTCTTTTGCTTTCTTCAAGAGTTGAGTTGCGCGAGCTTTTTCAATTCTAAATGTAGGCGTTGTGCGCAACTTAGATGTGAGTCCAAGCCAAGAACAAGACTTAATCAACCACTTGGTCGGGTCGTAATGCCACCAATACACACCATTACGATAGTCATTCTCGAAGATATGATGGAAATTGTGGTAGCCCTCACCAAATGTAAAAAAGGCTAACACGCCGTTGTCGCGAGCGGTGTTTTTGTCCGTGAAAGTCTGTTTTCCCCAAACATGCGCAAGTGAGTTAATGAAAAAGGTCGTGTGGTGGCTCATAAAGAGTCGAGCGGCACCAACTACTAATAACATACCCCAAATATCGCCGTAGATAACACCAAGAGCGACCGGAAAGCCAATATTGGTGAGTAGAGCAAGTGGAACATAGTACTTATGTTGCCACATGACGATTTTGTCACGCTTTAAATCGCGGCAGTTGGTGTATTCGTTTTCCTGCGATTTGTTGTAGTCGCGTAACATCCAACCAATATGAGAATACCAAAAGCCACGTTTCGCTGAGTAAGGATCTTTGTCGTTATTGTCGACATGCTTGTGGTGTACACGATGATCAGAAGACCAGTGTAATGCACTATTTTGCAAAGAAAATGCTCCTCCAATCGCAAAAATAGCACGTAAAATTGGATGAGCTTCGTATGTTTTGTGGCTCCAGAGTCGGTGATAGCCTGCTGTAATAGAAAGATTCGTAAAACTGAATGCCATCACTCCCCAAACTAGATGCTCCCAACCCAGTCCAAAATGATATGCATACCAAGGCATTACAATAAAAGTCAGAACAAAACTGGAAGAAAATATCAATGTATTCAACCAGATAATGGGTGGTTTGTTTTGAGTCACAGGTGTATTCCTAACTTTGAGCTAACAACTGTTCGCCAGAATATCAGCGTACACGTGTAAGTCAAATTAAAGTTAGACAAATGTGACTGTTCCTTTGGATGTACATTAAGGAACTTGATGGGATATTTTGCTTTTAATTGAATAATGAGTAGTATTAAAAAATGAGCTCTGGCTTAAGGTGTATAAAATCTGCCAAGAAACAAGTGTTATAAAGGTGGAATATGCCGAGACTCTATAAAGAAGTAAAAAATGTAAGAAAATAGGAATACGTAATGGATTTACGATTAGCGGAATATAAGGACTACGAGCGCATTGCGCATCTTCATGCGGATAGTTGGAAGCGTCATTACCGTGGCATTCTTAGTGATAACTATCTTGATAAAGAGGCGATTGACGACAAACTACTGATCTGGCAAACCCGTCTGACCAACCCACCATTCAACCAGCACATTGTCTTGGCGGAAGAGGGTGGTTTGTTGCTCGGCTTCGTTTGTGTGTTTGGCAACCATGACTTCGAGCGTGGAACCTTTATTGACGCACTGCATGTTGATGACAGCTACCGTGGTCGTGGTATTGGCAAGCAGCTATTACTTGCAGTCGCAGAATGGCAGCAACAGTACTTTAAAGACAATGGTCTTTATCTAGAAGTCGTATCGCAAAACATTTCTGCAATTGAATTCTACCGCCATATTGGAGGTCAAGAATGTCAAGAGCGAACTTGGCGTGCGCCAGGTGGTACAGAAGTATTGGAGAAGGTATTCCGTTGGAAGAATGCTCAGTCATTAGTCAGTGGGATAGAAGAAAACGTTATTTACTCCTAGTCTGACTTTTTAGCTTAGCAATAAGAGCAGCATCAACGCTGCTCTTTTTTGTGCCTGTACCTAAAGTATTGTGTTTCAGTGGGCGACTTAAAAGCAAAGCCCCATGGCTTTTAGCTCTGACTCGCATTGCTGAGCATTTTCAAATTGAATGGCAGACATGCCTACCGCTCGGGCCCCTTCGACGTTGTATGGCATATCATCAAGAAATACCGTTTCCTCAGCCTGAAGCTGATATGTTGAAAGTAGGGCTTGGTAGATCTCAGCTTGTGGCTTTAGTAACTGCACTTCAGAAGAGATGATTGCACCGTCAAACAGCGGCCAGAATTCATAGGTAGCACGAAGATGCTCAACAATTTCGTTGACGTTGTCTGTGAGCGCATAAACGCTATATCCTGCACTTTTTATTCTTTTTAGCAGTTCGACACTGCCGTAAAGTAATATTTGTGTATGTTTGACGTAGTAAAAAAAGCGGTCCATTTCTTCCGCTGTCACTTTGTGCTCACGTTGATAGCACAGTTTGGCTTCCTCTTCGGAAATGATTCCTTTGTTCAAGTCTTTCCAGATTTGTGATGAAAACAGCAACTGGGCCGTTTTTTCCGCTTCTACTGAGTGACCAAATGTTAAGCGAACAATCTCTACCGGAGACCAGCGTACTAATACATTTCCCACATCAAAAATTACGTTTTTTATTTGTAAAGGTTCCATAACACACCCCAAGCCAATTGTTCTTCACCGCGTTACATCCACAGTGAGTGCTGTCGTTAAATCTTTGGAAGTTCGAGCCAAAGGCGCTGTTTAAATGTCTCGAACGTATATGAGATTAACATCCCTTAGGATACAACGCGATTATCGCAAAATTACACTAAACTATATGCAACTTCATTTATTTGGTTGTAAATCAAGTGTCGCTATCTTAAAAGATTGAAATTAAAGACAAGCGTCGCGAAATATTTGCGCCATTTCGCGCTGCTTATAAGCGTTAAGTAATATATAATTACTTAATAATAAAACGATAAGAATGAATGCAAATCACACTATTGGGACGTCAGGCGGAGTAGGCAAAATAGATAATATGGACTCGATACGTAAGGTTTATCAATATGCAGAACCCAACCTGACTCTCGTTGGTTGGATGGGGTTTCTTGGCTTTCCGCTGTACTACTTTGTTTGGGATTTTGTTTTCCCACAGGCTTATGAAAACTTGCCGCTCAGACTGTTTTGTTCACTATTGTTCTTTGGCATCATTTTTAGAAACCGCTTGTCGTCAACGTGGCGAAAATATATCCATATTTACTACCAAGTGACGATAACGATCTGCTTACCGTTTTTCTTTTTCTATATGTTATTGATGAATGACTGGTCCAATGTTTGGGTCATGTCCTTTATGTCCGCGATTTTCTTGCACATTCTATTGGTTCATGTCACAAGAGTTATGTTCGCTCAAACTTTTTCCGGAATAGGTTTAGCGACGTTCTTTGCTTGGGTGGCGAAAGGGTTTCATCTCGATTTAACAATGGACTGGACGCATGTGCCAATCTTTCTCTTTATTTATGTATTTGGCAATTTATTCTACTTTCGGAACCAAGTAGAGCACGAAGCGAAAGTGTCGTTGGCCAAGTCATTCGGGGCCGGAATTGCGCATGAAATGCGTAACCCTTTAAGTGGCCTTTGCACGTCAATCGATGTTATCCAATCAGTCTTACCCAGTAAAAAAGAAGCCGAGAAAGACCAATATCTGATGAGCGGAGAGGATGTCACCCTGCTGCGCGAAGTTAGTGAGGATGCGATGAACATCATCCAGTCGGGCAACGAGACGATAGATTTACTTTTGACATCGATAGACGAAAACCGTGTCTCGCGATCCAGTTTCCAAAAGCATTCTGCTCACTCAGTGGTTGAAAAAGCGATTGAAAGCTTTAGTTATAAGCGTGCGACGGATCGCTTTGCTATATCCCTAGATGCGAGAAGTGAGTTTGATTTTCTTGGTAGCGATACCTTACTCAAATACGTTATGTATAACCTTTTCAAGAACGCCTTCCATCATCGCACATCTGAAGATTTCCACATACATGTCTCCATGACGAGTACGGAGCACTCAAACCAAATCGTTGTAACCGATAATGGTGCAGGCATTGCTCCTGATGTCCTACGTAATATATTTCAGGACTTTTACACAACAGGTAAGTCAGGCAGCTATGGTTTGGGTTTGCCATTTTGTAAAAAAGTGATGCGTTCTTTTGGAGGTAACATTGAATGCCAGTCTCAGCTAGGTGAGTGGTCTCAGTTCACGTTAACTTTCCCGCCGATCACATCTGATATCGTGACTGAAATTAAAAACGATTTGACCAAACTCAAAACCATCCTAACGGTGACTAATCAAGATATTCTTGTGTCGAAAGTGACGGACATTAGCCGTTTTATGGGTTTTGAATCAACGATCTTAGATGTTAATCAAGTGCTCAAAAAGAAAGAGTATGAGTTCGAATTTGACCTGATTTTTATCGATCTTGAGAGCTTGGATGCAAGAGCAAACCAATTAGATAGATTAGAATCTCTTCTGTCTTTCACGGAAGCTCGTATCGTTTATCTTTTTGAGCATCACCCGACACAGAGAGCACGCAAAGCGGCATATGAGCCTATTTGGGTCGAGACTCAAGCCTGGTTATTGAATACTAAGCCAACCATTGACCGTCTCTTGTATGATTCAAGCTATGTGTCGACACCAACGGCCTCAGTGGCTTTGGATACGTCAAATAAACGGACAATTATGGTCGTGGATGATAACGAATCTTTGCGAAAGTTTACCGCGATGTTACTCGAAAAGCAGGGCTTTGAAGTTATTCAGAAAGAAGACGGGCAGCAAGCACTGGATACATTAGAGCAAGAGAACGTTGACCTCATTCTTATGGATATCGAGATGCCCATCATGGATGGTGTAGAAGCTTCAAGGCGAATTCGAAGCTCGGATAAAAACTATGCGTCGGTACCTATTATTGCGCATACTGGGGATAGCTCACCTGTTACGCTGGACAAAATAGGCTCTTCTGGCATGTCTGACTTTATCGTGAAACCAGCGGATAAAAATCGCTTATTCGACAAAATCGCAAACTGGATTTAATCACTCGCAACTGTGTTATCTCGAGACGAGTTGATCATAACGCGAATACGGATAAAGAGCTCAGCAAACGGCTGAGCTCTTTATTTTTACCTACACTCTAGCTTATACAAACTCTAGATCGGGATGAACAAACGCTTCTTGGCAGGCGGAAAGAACGTGATCGACTTCGGCGGCAGTCATGTCCGCATTGACAGAAAAACGAATGATGTTCTTGTTTCTTCCTGTTGCAGGGCGACAGAAAACTGCGCCAAAGACATTCCTTTCTTCTAAAAAGTCGCGAACTCGCTCAGTGTTTCTTTCGTTGCCACATTCTAGCGCGATAATTTGCGACTCACTGCGAATAGTAAACCCAATACGTTTTAAACCAACGGCTAGAGACTTCGCTCTTTTAAACAAAATCTCCCGCTTGTCATCGGCTTTTTTTATGACGTCCAGTGTTTTTTCTAACCGAATGATCTCTTGCGGTAACACGGTAGAACTGAAAATGGCAGGATACGCGACAAATGGAAGCGTCTTCGCCAGCTTTTCTGCCCCTAAAATCGCGCCAGCACGATAAGCAAATGTCTTTGCAAGACTTACGGTTACAAAATCCACCATATGAGTCAACTCCAGCTCTTGCAGTAGCCCCGCACCTTGCGGACCGTGCGTACCTAACGAGTGCGATTCATCCACAACTAAGCCACAGTCAAACTCTTGTGCTATTTCGTAGATATCACGTAGAGGAGCAATGGTTCCGATAGTGCTGTAAACCGAATCCACAACAATAATTCCCGAACCATGGCGTGAAATCTGTTTTCGCAAGTGGTTGGTGTTGTTATGCATGAACGGATGAATTTGTGCTCCTGCGATACGTGCACCTTCCCATAAAGACATATGCGCAAAGAAGTCGATATACACAGGTATGTTCGGTGCACAAATAGTTTGTAATAAACCGACATTCGCAGCCCATCCCGATTGAGAAAGCAGACAGCTAGGCATGCCGACAAAACTGGCTAGTTGAGTTTCAAATGCAGGTTTCGACTCATCATCTTGCAAGAAAATCGCGGACATCACGACGTTGTCATCGTGTTGAGAAATCGCATCACGATGCGCGTTTTGAATCTCCTTGTTATGGGACAGTGCCAGGTAATCATTGCTTTGCATAACAACGGCATTACATGGTGGACGTTTACCAAGAACAAGGTGTTTCTTGTTCTCGTTCGGTTCAATTAGATCTTGAATATGAAAATCTAGGCGTTCCTCAATAAAGGAAGGAAGTGGTTTGCTTTGTATAGTTTCACTCATAATAAATCTCTTCTTCATATGGAAAAACGCCAGCGCTGACACTTATTCATATTGCGGATTTTGGGGAGAGTGTCACTAACCAGGTTGCATAAGTTTGCAGACCCTTGCAAACTCGACATTTGAGGGTTGGATGGTGGCTGTAACTCTATAGGGGCCCGGGGTCTAAACTAGTTTGTGCTTAAAGTTTATACGGCGATTTTGCGGTATTTTTTCGTGCTTCATGTCTGGATTTTGTATGAGGAATATAAAGTTTGAAAAGTGAAAAAATGGGCGCATTAGATAACAAAAAAGGCGCGAAAATCGCGCCTTAAAATATGATTGGGAAAAGATAATATCAGTTTATCGCTTATTGCGTAGATAGCGCTTGCGGCGCTCTTCTTTACGCTTCGCTTTTTCTTCTTCTTTACGAGCGGTTTCAATCTCGACTTCAATCAGCTCTTGAGTGATCATTTCTGGGCGCTCTAGTGTAATTTGGCCTAGTGTGCCTTGGCGAAGTTCGTGCAACAAAATCTCTGATACTTTGTGCAAGTCCACACGTCCACCTGCGCGTAGTGCGCCACGGCGACGACCAATCTCTTCCATGATCTCGATATCTGATTCAGGAAGCTCTTCGATTTGGTAACGTTCTTTAAGCTTGTCCGCATAGTGGGCTGCTAGGTACTCAATGGTGTAAAACGCAACCTCGTCGTATTCCATCGCAGTATCTTTTACAGCGCCAGTAGCAGCTAAACGGAAGCCACTGTGTGGGTTTTCCACTTTTGGCCACAGAATCCCTGGTGTATCGGATAAAACGATGCCATTTTGCAGGTTGATGCGCTGTTGACGACGTGTTACCGCTGGCTGGTTACCTGTCACCGCGATCGTTCGACCAGCTAGAGTATTGATGATTGTCGATTTCCCAACGTTTGGGATGCCCATGATCATGGTACGAATGTTTTTACCGATCTCTTCACGGTGTGGGGCAAGTTTACGGCAAAGCTCCATGATTCGATGCACTTCTTGCGGTTCTGACGTCGTGATTGCCATTGCTTTTACGTGTTGCTCTTGCTCCAAGTGCTCAATCCATAATTGAGTTAACTCAGGATCGGCCAAATCACGCTTGTTCAAGACTTTAACGACCGGCTTGTCACCACGGATTTGAGAAATCAAAGGGTTTTCACTACTGAAAGGAATACGAGCATCCAGTACTTCGATGATCACATCCACTTGTGGGATTGCTTCTTCGATCTCTTTACGTGCTTTGTGCATGTGGCCAGGAAACCACTGGATTGAGTTATTAACCATTTGAAAAATATACCTTTAGTTTTTATGGCTAAGCTGGTGTGGCATCAAGTGGGGTACCAAATGTATTTTATTCTTCACTTGTAGCTACAACAGCACTGATGTGACCATCTTAACATTTTATTTTGGGTACTAAAATGTTGATAACTACTAAGCCAACCTTTCTAGTTCTATTGCTAACAACGAAAAATGATGCGTAAATGCACTATTGAAGTTCAGAGTAATTGGTGTTGTGAGCGTAAAAAATAGGCATGTTTATATCATGATGAAAACTTAAATGCATCAAGTGTAATTATTTCACAGTTGTAGAACGAATTATTCCGAATACCTATAAAGTTATATGTACTCTATCGTTATCATGTATCCATATTAACGAAGGGAACTCCTAATATCGATTCAATTTGAAGTGACTATTAATTTCTTAATTTTTGATGTTTTAGGTGGGTTAGCTTGATGTTGTTTATAAATGACCATCATAAATAACATTTTTATATCTTATATTATAAATTCCTATAGGAATGCTTTTTGGGCAAGGTAATCATACTGTAAATATATTTATTATAAAGGATTAATAAAGTAGTAAGTTACCTTAAATACTAGTGTAAGCCGATTTAAAAAATATCGAAGAGAAAATAGAGCTCTAAACTTAACGCCTAAAAAATTTCGCCGAGTACTGATAAAAAAAAGTCTGTTACTGATAACGCCCTTTTTCTGAGAGTTTTAACATGAGCTAAAAACGAGGCCATAATAACAAACTGTATTTTGTTAACCGTGGCGTCAGAACCTCTCTCGGAAAAGTTTGGAGTTGTTATGGAAAAAATGCAGTGGGAGAAAGTGCTCGGTGACACAGTAGGTCAGCCAGTCTCTTTCGACGAATTCTCATTAACAGCGGTAATGTTTGAAGAGCCTAAAATGATAGTCAATCTCGAACTTCGCGTAAATGAACTTGTTATTTATGCCTTGGTTGGAGAACTGATAGAAGAAAGGCAAATGCGGGGGCTTCTTGAAGGAAACTGTCTCTGGAATTCAACCAATGGTGCAACGCTCTCATTGCTCGATGAGAAGCGTGTTTTGCTCGCTATGTCTGTGAGCCACCAAGACCAACTGCGTTTTTCTGAACTTCTTTCCGGGTTTGTCGATGCTGCTAGCTACTGGCAGCAAAAGTTATTAGAGGCGGAGCCAGCGACAGTTGATGCGCAGGATATGAGTGGCTTCTCTTCTCCTCGCAGTTCTTTATTTGTTTAGGAGTGATGCCATGACTTCAGTGAATACGTCTTTCGTTGATCGTTCTCTTGATACTAAACCTGTACAGGAAGTGGAAGTTACTAACAACACCAGTCCGTTGGCGCTAAATGTAGCGAGCAATCCACAGCTAAGTGGCAAAGCTAGCTTATCATCTGCGCACCGCGTTGAAGCCTTGTTTAGCCAAAATCAACGGGAAATCTTCACTAATTTTCCCCAGTCTGTCCAAACGGCTTTATTGGAAACGCCTTATCTAAAAGAAAAGAGCGATACCTTATCAAACCGAGAGTTTGGGAAGGTGCTTGCTGCGGCAGGGCACTTAGAAACGTATCTAGGTTCTTCTTCTAGCAATCTACAACTGTTTGCCAACGCGGCGCTTGGTAACGTATTTAAAACTGGCGATAGTTCGCTATTACTTAAAGCGCTGGGTCGTCTTCCTGTATCTGAAAGTGTCAATATTGCCCGTGATGCGGTGTCCATACTAAAGAGCGCCAAGACCGCAGAAAATTACAGTAATGCCTATCAAGCGCTGGCAAAGATATGCGAAAACTTGGAAAAGGGGTCTCCAGAGCACACTCGAATTGCCGGACTAGCAGAACAGTTACGCAGCGGAGGGCTAGAGCAGCTACGTGATCAATTCAAACAGCAATTAACCGAGCAGTTCAGTGGGTTAATTAAAGGCGGCACGGAGTCAGCCGTATCGACCTCTTTTGAGATAGGTCCTGCGCTTGGTCTGTTTAATCTTGAGGCCGCATCGGTAACCGTTGAGCTCAAATACGACTTCAAAGTGTTTGGTGGTGATGACACAAAAATTCGCGCGAAGCATAACTTCTCTCTTGGTGTTAATGCCTCAGCGGGTGGAGGCGAAGTACCTGTAGACGTTCATGTTGGTGGTAATTTGGGGCTGGGCGCAGCACAAAGCTTCCCGAATCTTAAGTCGTTTGTGGATTATCATGCCAATGATATGATCGCGATGCTTGCAGGAAGTGGTGTTAAGAAATTGACCAATTTAGGCGGTATCCATCAAGCTCGTAAAGCTGACCGATTACTTGAAAGTGTTGTCGCAAACAACCACAAACTACAGCAAGACTTACGTCAGCAAGGGATCTTAGGACAAGGCGACAAAATAGAAGTAAAAGGCAGAAAGTACGATGCTCCGGTGAAAGCAGAAACCTTTGCTGGAAGTCTTTCTGGCGGTGCTGGTGTAGGGATAAAAGATCTTTCTAAAATCAGCGGTGGTGGCTCTGCGTCGATAACCGAGACTTACTTCACTAAGCATACCGATTTGCTCCAACAACTGCGTCAGCAACCTGTCCGACTTATGGCTCGTAATCCGGACTATTTTACTGTTTCAGTACCGTTTGAAGGATATGCAAAAGACGCTGAATTTCTTGGCAGTCGCCAGACTCTAAGCGGTTCACAAGGTTTAGAGTGGATGAAAGAAACGGCGTTGGAGGTCAGTGACCTTGCCCAAAAGGTAAAAGCAGATCCAACGGCTCAAAACCCCAAAACCGGCGAACTCAATGCTGATGTCTTGAAAGCAAAGCGTGCTGAGATCAAAGATGTCATTACCACTTTGTACAAAGAGTACGAGAGCTATTCAATCCTCGTTAACCAGAAGGATTCGAGTAAAAGCCGCGATGCGGATAAGCAAATGGGCGTTATTAAGCATGGTATGGAAAGTGACCGCGGTGCTGTTGGTCGAGGAGAGTATTTACGCGCGGTGATCTGTAGTCATGTCGCGTTAACCCAAGCTTACTTGGCGAGCTTCTCTGAGGGAGAGGTGCCTTATCTTAATAAAGACGAAGCAGGTTTTTGCCAATTCCTTACCGAGATCGACCGTGCTTATAGTAACCCTCAGATGAACCTTGACCAAAAGCGAGACATTGAAAAACAGCTAACGCTAGTGTCGGGGGCGCAAAGCACCAACGTACAACTGAGTGGTAATGTATCTGTGCAAGTTCCGGGTGTGAGCAAAGACATTGGAATGGTCGTCAAATACAACAATATTGTAGGTGACATCAACCCCGATAATGATGGTGAATACCTTAATATCGCCTTCACTGCCAATGTCCCGCTAGGTGAGCCGTCATCAAAAGAGGGAGCACAAGGTGAGAAGAAAACCTTTGCTCGTGCGGTTTTAGGGGAGGCGCTTAGTCAGTTTCTTTCGAGAAACTCCATCGAAGCTCAGTTGCCAAGTGACGCGACTTTAGGGCTGGAAGGTGCACTTGGACTCGGTGCTCAACTTGAGTTAAACATGGTGAAAGGGGAAGACAATAAATTCCATATTCAATACATTCGCGCGACGGAATCCAGCTCACTAGGTGGCAAAGGTTCCGTGACTGCAGGTGCTGTTAAGTTTGGTGGTGGTGTGAGTGTTTCTTCTAATACGCATTTATCTGAGTGGTTAGGTGATGACACGTTAACCTACTTACAAACCAAGTTTAACGGCTGGTCAGTGGGGCAAGAGCCACAGCTTTGGCAACGTTATTGCGATAATCACCAAAAAGGTTTGGAGAAGGTATTCAATAAACTGATTGAGCCTTCTAGCAATGCGGCAAAAGAGCTCACCAAGATGGCTGAAGACTCGAAGGATATGAAAACACTCAAATCCGATCTGCTCACTAAAATTGGCGAATGGGCTGAAAATAAGTCCGAGGCAACATTCAATAACGCATTAGACAGTTTCAATAAGGTGCTTGCTGGGCAACATCACGCCTATAAAGATGAAGCCGTATCCCGCCTATACTCAAAAAAGCGCTAATCTAATTTATTGCATAAAAATTAAAAGGGCCCTACCGATAGAGACAAGAGGGTCCTACTTTGGCAAAGTTTTCTAGTTCTTTATTTTTAATTAAGAAGTACATAACCAGTTTGGTCTTTATATAAGGCACACTCTAGAAGGAGAGTGGTTTCATTATTCTTACTACCTGTTCGGATAGTTGTAAGGTAAATGGGAGAGTATTAGAGCTACTTTTAGAATATGATTAGGCAAGCTTTAAAGTCTAAATATCAACAATTTTACAGAGCTTGATTTAAAGCATCAGCTCTAAATTTTCCTAGCTATCTTTAGCTACTCATAAACACGTTTTTTAGTCATTATATCTAGTATTAAGCTTTTATTTATCAGTTGGTTACATTGTTCAGACGTTTTAAGTTCAGTGTTTATGCAAGGTTTGATACCTGTGCGACCTCTATATTGAAAGTTTTGGGCTCTTTGCCTATCCTACATACGAGAGCTTTCCGGAGTCGGAAGCGCACGGTTTTGAATCGAGAGAGTTTAATGGGGACGGTCTAAAGTAATAGTAACCTTGAGTCAACGAGTGGCTTGTTTTTAACATCTTATGATGTTCGATGTACTCAGCGCCCTCGAAGATCAATCCGTGTAAACAGAAAGGGGCTAAAAAGTACTCTAGAGCTTGTATAGACTCTTGGCCGGCGTGTTTTAGAAAGCTTTTGTCAATCTTGATACGATCCCAAAGTATTTTGCCAAGAGACATGTTAGCCAACTTGTTGTTACGGTGATAGTCATCCAGCCAAATTTCGATATTGTTCGCTTGTAACATTGATAAATTTTCGCGTATTTCTTTTGATTCGGTATAACAATCAAGCTCGCTTATCTCAAGAGCAAACTTAGCACCATTGAAGCTTAAAAGCTCACGGACAAAGTCCTCATCAGCTAAGCAAGAAAGTTTAATATTAAAAGAGTGTAGTTGGTGAGGGTATTTTGCAAGAGAAAATCGAATTTGTTGTAAAGCGAGAGTTTGAATGAACGTGTTGTCTATAATGGAAAAGAATACATCGTTGTTTATGTTGCTTTTATCAAAAGTGCTTATCTTAGACAAAGTTTCGTAATATTTAATTTCTTGGCTTCTAGGACAGAGGATGGGTTGTACTAACGTTTTTATATCAAAGTCAGTCAATTTGAAGCTAGGTAGGTAAGGCATATTCCTTTTCATATTATCCACTTTATCAGTTAATTATTACTACGTTTGACTCACACTTAAACATCGTTTCATATTCTATATCTAAAGTTATCATGTCAGGAAATTAAGAATTATAATGCCTCTATAAATAATATTTAATGTTCATTAAGCACCATCGCTAAAACAGGTGCTTAATGAACAATGAGAGTAATTTATTTCGCAACAACAGACAGTTCTACGTCGTAATCTTCACGACCACTGATGCTGAAATAGTATTGGCCCATTTTGATTGAACCGTCTTCATTTTTGGGGATTGAAATCGTTTCATTACTGCCATGGGTGTAGTTCGACCATTCATACTCAAAGTAGTGGCAGACTTTGTCGTAACAAGCGTATAGATCGGCATCACCAGTGCCGGAGATAGACACTTCCAGTTGATTATAACTTTCCGAAACATCGACAAAGAAGAGCGTTTCAGAGAACTTTTTACCGCTTACTTGGATGCTGGTATTGAGTTCGATTTTCTTAGGCTTCTCTTTCGGTTTTGGCTGAGAAATATCCGAATCGTCAATGTCTTTCGTCACCTCATCCAGCCACGAATGAAACTCGGTATTGTAAGCAGGCCCTAATCGTTCAAGCAGTTTTACCCACTCTTTGTATTGGCCGGTACGCGAGTAACCTAACAGTTCAGTAACGTCTTCAGGGTGTTTCTCTATCATGAAGCGTACAGCTAAGTAGCCCCAGCGATACACACGGTTTAAACCGTCGCTGTAGTTCGTACTGAACACGTCTGCCAATGTGTGCGTCTTTTCTTTGCCAAGTACTAGAGCAGCATTGTAGCCCTCTTTGTAATACATGTATTCAGCAAAACCTTCCAACCACCACACGATACTGCCTTCGCGCATTGTGTCATGGAAGTCACCGTATTGGTTGAATCGACCATCTAAATAATGCACATATTCGTGCTCTAAGTTTAGAATCGAAAAGTCGTCGCCCCATCCGTTTTGATAAGCGACGAATCGAGGTACATTTCCTTGTTTTGATGGGTCTCGCTCAAGGAACTGTCCGCCGTTGTTGGTTGTGTTATCAAAAAGGAAGCTGGAGTAGGTCGAGTAGTCACTTTTGGTTTTAAAAACAATAACATCGACACTATCGCTATAATCGTCAGCGACAGGCTGATATCCGGTGTTAACAGTTTGGTGAAAGTCATCTTCTTTGAAGTTTAATGTTTCGCAGCTTGTTATTGCTTGAGCTTCTGTCATCTCTTGAGCAAGAATTCGCGCGGGTCCGCGACAATCATAACTGAATGTCATTATTCGCTGTTTTAATACGGATTTTGAGTTACTCAGCCCTAGCTGCTCAAGATAGTCTGATGCATAAGCGTCAACCATTTCGGCGATGCCAACCCAAATTCTGTCTGACTTACCGCCTAGCGGGTAGCGCTTTAGCAAAGAATCTAAAGTGTCGACAACGACTTTTTTTGTCTCTGCATCTTCCGTTTTTACCAGCCTAGCGAGCTCTCGCGCGGCATTGCCAAGTAATTGTTCAGAATCCGTACCTATCGCCCATTCGTTGTTGGTAATAAAACCACTCAAACGATGGATATAACTTGAGTCAGATTCAATCACATCGTAAAACGCTTTGGTTTGTGAGTGCCCAGCCATAGCGACAAAGATATTGTTGATGGCTTTACGGTAGTAATAGCTGTCGCTTTTGTCTGCTGAAAAGCTATCAAGAATCGCGAAAACATCGGGTGCGGCGATGGCGAGTTGTCGAATACTATCAACAACAATCAACATGGATGCGAGCGCTTCTTGCTGTTCGCAACCTTCAGTTAGAGCGTATGGCGAGCGCAAAAATTGTTGAATGGTATTGGCAATATCTGCGCTTAATTCGGATGAGAAAGGTTGCAACTTTTTAGCAAAGGTATCGTGTCGGTTTTTGTAAGCTGCCTTAATGAACTCACCTAAATAGTATATTTGCTGAGCTTGCTCTTTTGTTCCTTTATAAGCTTCAATTGCCTTTTTTAATCCGCCAGTAATTCGACTCACGCTCATGGTACTGAAGACGACGTCTGCTTGCTCTAACGATGGAGAAAACCACGTTCTCATGCACTCGTAGTCACTGTTTGCGACTCTTGATTCGATATTGACTCGGTCAACCGTAAAATCTTCAACAGTACATTTTCCTTTGTGTGGGAAAAGCTCGGTATCGTCATCTACCACGGTGTCATCGTCAGTGGTATCGTCGTCTTTCGTGGAATCATCATCGACGGTACTGTCATCATCTGTATCTGTATCTGTATCTGTATCGTCATCTACAGTTGAATCTACGTCAGCGTTGTCATCGTTTTTGTCGCCAGAATCTACGCCAGCGACGGGAACAGTCTTGACTCCACCGGAAGAATCATCACCACCACATCCAGTTAAAACACCAAGCATGGATAATAGAAGACATGCAGTTTTAATATTTTTCATAGAATTAGTATTGTATTTGAAATGGGCGTCAAATATATATTTTTACTGATGCATAGTTAAATAATAGAATTTAATGGTTAGATAAAAATGTATTATGCTCAACACGCCAATTTTTATGTGATATTGAACAAATAACTATTATTTATAAATTCAGTAGAAATGTTAATTGGGAAGGGAAAATTGATTTTGATATACATAACGCTTGATTTTTATTTTAGTCGACGGGTATATGAAAAAAATATATTTTCCAATCATCAGCACTTTGATGGTTTCCTTTGCTCATGCCAATACGCTGCCTGCGCCAACTTGGCATCAATTTCAGTTAAATGATGGCTCAAAGAAAGAATTAAAACTTTATGGCGATCAAGAATCTTTCTGGTATCAAGATAGAGAAGGCATTATTTATGTCTACGATGAAGAGACAGGGTGGTTTTATGGTAATCATGAAATTGTTGATGGGCGTTTTGTCGTCACTTCTCTTGGGGTTGAAGCCAAATTAGAAATGCCACAAGCAGTCAGAGAGCTGTTAAAAGAACGCGTCACCCCGACGTCTTCTTTATCGCCTTCTGAGTACGTTTATCCAATGAATGAGCCATATCTTGAGCAAACTCCCATTCGAGCACTAAACACAACAAATGAGCCCACGCACCAACCTTTGCTCGTTGTTCAGGTGAGCTTTAACAACCAAGACTTTGTGAATGACTTCACCAACGTGATTTTTGGGGATAATCAGCAAAGTGTAAAAGACTACTTCAGTAAGAATAGCTACGGACGTTACATCGTAGAGCCTGCGAAAGAAACGGAAGGTACGGCGAACGATGGTGTTATCGACCTTACGTTGGATATCGCTCACCCGAACTGCCACTCAAAAAATGATGCGACTTGTGACAGTAAGTTAAATGAAGCCTTTAAAGCCGCTTACGACAAGTTAGACCGTTATGTGGATTTGTCTACTTACGATTTGAATAACGACGACAAAATCACACCTGACGAATTGTCTGTGATGTTTGTATTTGCGGGGTATGATAAATCTGCCGGTTCGGTAAATACGCCGTACATTTGGCCTCATCGTCATAGTCATAATGCGATTGAGATCGATGGAAAGACCATTCGAGATTACTGCTTGTTTGCTGACTTCCAAGGTGACCATCAATCTACGATGGGCGTGATTGCCCATGAACTTGGACACTTGATGCTTGGTCTACCTGATTTGTATTCCTACAAACATTCCGGCTCTGTTGGCCAGTGGGGATTAATGGGTGGCGGAAGCTGGGCAAGTAAACAAGGTGATACGTATGCAGGGGAAACGCCGGTCAATATGTTGGCATGGAGTAAGGAAGCTGCTGGTTTCATCAAGCCGAAAGTGATTGAAGCGTCTGGTTCTAGCACAATCGAGACTCGTCAAGGCGAGGGTGTGGTGTATCTCGATCCGTATTTGAAACAGCAAGGTCCAAGAGCTTACTTCGAAAACAGAAGAAAAACGGAATACGACCGTGCGTTGTCAGGTGAAGGTCTTTTGATCACGGCCGTAAGTATCGACAACCGTTTCAATGACACAGGGCCAATGCAAGTTCAGGTATTCCAAGCGGACGGTCTGGATGAACTACAAACTCGTGGCTGGTCAGATCAAGGTGATGTGTTCCCGGGCTCAAGCAATGTGGTAACTATTTCGGATGATACAACTCCTTCTTTAAAACTCATCACCGGTGGCCGGGAAACCAATATCTCGATTAATGATATCGCCAGTACAGATCAAAGCGGCACGTTACGAGCGTCTATTCCTTCATCGACGAATAAATCGGCTTGGATAACGTCACTTTCAAGAACGTACGTGTATGAAGACAGCCGCAACAATACGATCGGGTTTGGGTTAGAAAACAACGACGGTTACCAATCTTTGGTTGGTTTCTACTTATTTGCTAAGCCAATCCTACCAAACTCCGAGATGCGTTATCGCATGTTTAAATATGACCTGACTACAAACCGTTGGGGGAATGCGTCTATTAACGTTGACACTCAAGTTGAAGTGTCATCGGGGGTGATTCCTACGTTTGGTGGTCGAGTTATGTTTGCATCGCCATTTGATATCGATGAAGGTGAGCAGTTGTTGGTCATTGAGCTAGAAAACGCTAAGCCAGAGTACAGCTATTCATTCTTGGACGCTTATTTGTCTAACGGAGAGAAAAAGAAGCAGTTCTATGGAAATACCAGTTCGTACAAGACGAGCGGATTAAGCGAAGGGCGTGGCCGTAACTATCCTTTTGCTGCTTTGTTAGAAAAACCTCAGGCGAAGCCTAGTATTACGGTTGAAACGGATTCCGTCACCGTATTAAGCGGTGAAAGTATTACGATTGATGTACTGGCGAATGACCACTCATCGGATGCGAATAGTACATTGAAGCTAGATAAGATCACATCAAAGCCTTCGATTGGTAGCGCTGAAATCTCAGGACAAAAAATCCACTATTCTGTTCCTGTTTCGGACATTCCAGAACAACGAGCAGTAATGAAGTATCAAGTGTCTGACGATTTTGGGACGACAGCAGAAGGTGAGGTAGTCATCACGATCAATTCTCCAGTAATCACCGCGAATAGTCTTCAATACAAAGCGCTAGAAGATACACCACTGGAACTTAACTTACGTCAGCAACAAGGACTAGAGAAAGGGGACACCATCGTCATTAAAAAGCCGCCGATGCACGGCAAGATTGATGGGAATACCTACCAAAGCAAGGAAAACTACTTTGGTAATGACCAGTTTGAGTTTTCTATTGTGAAAGAAAACGGACGTGAATCTAATACAGCTATGGCTGTAATTACAGTCGAAGCGGTTAATGATGAGCCGATCTTTTCTATCGAAGCGAGTCGTAAAGAAGGCCTATCAAATGAAAAAGTCACACTATCTGTACTTGGCTTAAAAGACGTTGATTCAACCAATCATTCATTCAAATGGCGTCAAGTTTCTGGGACTAAAGCCCAGTTTGCCACCACGGACACGATTAGTGTAGAAGTGACGTTACCAAAAGTGAGTGAGAAAAGTGAAAAGCTGACGTTTGAAGTGACGGTAAACGACAATGATGGTGCAATTATTACTAAGAACGTTGCTATGGTTGTTAAGCAAGAAGTTGTTGTGGAAAATGATCCTGTCAAGAGTGAAGAAGGTGGCTCTATGAGGCTGTGGGTTATTCTGTGTATGATCCTGATTAGCCTAAGAACAAAGGTTAATAATTTGTATAGATTCGTAATAAGAAATGATATTTGGTAGAAAAATATTATAATTCATCGCCTTGTATTCGCAGGATGAATGAAGATTGAAGGAAACCAATAAGAAAAACCTCCGTGTCGTAGCGCTTGCTCCGACAGGGAGGTATTTTGCATCAATAATAAGCTCATTAGAGATCTTGGAAACAGCAGCTGAATTTGCAGAGTTCCAAGGTTTCATGACACACGTCGTTACGCCAAACAATCGGCCGTTAATTGGTCGAGGGGGGATCAGCGTTCAGCCCACCGCACAATGGCAATCATTTGATTTTACAAACATATTAATCATTGGCTCAATTGGCGATCCTTTAGAGTCGTTAGATAAGATCGATCCTGCATTGTTCGATTGGATCAGAGAGTTACACCTAAAAGGCAGCAAAATAGTTGCAATTGACACTGGTATTTTTGTCGTCGCGAAAGCCGGTCTTTTGCAGCAAAACAAAGCTGTAATGCATTCTTACTTCGCCCACCTCTTTGGCGAACTGTTCCCTGAGATAATGCTCATGACTGAGCAGAAAGCACTCATTGACGGAAACGTCTATCTTTCGTCTGGACCTTACTCTCACTCAAGTGTGATGCTGGAAATAGTAGAAGAGTATTTTGGAAAGCACACTCGAAACCTTGGTAACCAGTTTTTAAGTACAATAGAGAGCAGTGGAAACTCTCATTCATACTGTGATGTTTTCCGTTACATGCAACACAGAGATGAGCTGATTCTAAAAATCCAAAAATGGATTCTCACCACGGATCTAGACATCGTTTCTATCAGTGATTTAGCGAATGAAGCTTGCTTATCAGAACGGCAGTTAAAACGCCGATTTAAAGAGGCGACATCCATCAGTCCGTTAAAGTTTATTCAGTTAGGGCGTTTATCTTTTGCAAAAGAACTGTTGAGGTCAACAAAATTGTCAATTGATGAAGTGGCAAGTCGATCTGGTTATGTTGATACACAGTTTTTCAGGCAGATATTCAAACGAGAAAATGATTGTTCTCCACTTGAATACCGTAAAAGAAACCAAATTAAAGTTTAATGATAAGCATATCTCATGGCCAGAATTATGATCTATACAACATTATTAATTGAATAGTCATATTTACATTCGTTTTAAATCCATATTATAGTTCGAACGAAAATGGCAAACGTTTGCTATTTTCTTTCGAGTATAAATGAGTTAGTCTTGAATTAATTATTAATAACGGTAACTTATACTTATATATACGTATTCTTATAATTACTTAATTTCTATTAATAATATTGTCGTTCATATAATGTATATAGTTTGTTATGAAATAAAACAATATGAATATTATTAAGTGATTACTTAAAATAAAAGGGGGATTTAGACCTTATAAAGGGGGTGATTAAGACACAATATTATAAATTTACCTTTTTTAAATCAATTATTTTTCAGCGTAAAATAATAATTAAAACATGTGTTTGCAATGTTTTTTGTCTTTTCGGATCAGTGTAAAACTTAGTTAATAAGAAACTAGTTTCTTATACAACTGTTTAATGCTTAGACGTAAAATAAGAGACAGAGTTATAGAGGGGAGCTATTTATTAACTAGCTTCATCTGTAGCTTTATGGATTTATAAAAATTATAACTATCGGAAATTATTGGGTCTTGGTGTTATTAAAATGAAAGCAAATAAACGTACCATCGATGTAAAGTACTTGCGCACTTTTTCACATGTTGCAAGGCATAGAAGTTTTACTGCGGCAGCAGAAAGTCTATATTTAACCCAACCAGCCGTTTCACAACATATTAAAAAACTTGAATGTACTATAGGGGCTGAAGTCTTCGATCGAAAAGATGGATTCAATCTGACTAAACATGGCCAAATATTACTTAGTTATACAGACAGAACAATGTCTTTATATGACCAATTATTTGACGAATTGGCTCAAGTAGATATGTTTGATCGGTATTCTATTGCGATATCTGATTCATTTGCTCCTGAATTGGTAGCGAAGGTAATTAGCTCTTTTAGAGTGTATAACGACGTCGAGTTAGCTATTACAAGTTATAGCGACATGAATTGTGTTGATAAAGATAACCACGATTTAGTCTTCGCTATTGGTGACACCACATCCGTGGAAGGTCGCGTTTTCCCACTAAATAGAGAGCAATACATTTTGGCTTGCGGCTGTGCAGTCAAACCTGAGGAATGCTACCCTGAGCGAATCGTCTTTTGTAATACTTTGACTAGGCGAGATGCTGAGGTATTGCTTGACTCTTCTGGTGTGGATACTTCTAGAGTAAAACATTGGCTTACTACTTCTTCGTCTCGATTGATGATCAATGAACTGCAAGCGGAAAATACTTTTGTTATCTGTCCTAGTTGGACACTGGGCGATTACAAGTGTAGCCAGTATCCGCTATCCAAGTACATTGAGATGTACGTATGGTGTAATGATTCTGCTGCGAAGAAAATCGACCAAGAACGTTTGAGAAGTTTGATTACCGAAACATTCCGACTGACTTCTAAAGGCGTGGTTGGTAGACCACCTACGGGTCGGTTACTAACCAGTTGTGAAGTGATGTAGAAAAACGCCATGCCTATTGAATAAATAGACATGGCGTTTGTTTTAATAATGCTTAAATTAATGACATGTAGAAGAAAAAGAGCCCACTTATACCAATTGGTATTGTGTAAGGGATGCCATTCTCAAAAGGTATTTTTTTACGATAAACAGACATTAACCACATAACCAATATTTGAATCCCACCCAGTAATCCTATAGTTACTATTGCAGCTAACATATATTCATCATTCACTCCTAAGAAAAGTGTGCCAATGAGTTTTACATCTCCGCCTCCTACAATGTTTATCAACCAAAGTATAAAGAAACAAATAAAAACAGAGATACTCACTGTGAGTTGAGCTAGTGGTTCTGGAGTAAACAACAAGCTAAGTAGTGAAGTAATAAAGATAATAAGAAGAAATCGATGTTTCACAATTCTATAACGAATATCGTCATAGAATATGAGTAAGACGTTGACCAGGCAAGTTAGCCACAAAGCAAAATTTATATAATTCATTTTCCTATTTTAAATTTTTCACTTATAAATTCAAATTGTTTTCGATAATAAAAATTTATGTAATGGATTTCATTGATTTTATAACAACATCTTATATGTAAATAAAAAAGCTTAATTGGTGTGATTGTTTCTGTTGATGTAAATTTTATTCGTTCACGAAACGAGTGATTAATTCAAGGGAAATAGAGGTAAACATGCTTTTAAATATCAATAATAAACTTCGTAATATCCGCCATAAATTTAATTCTGACAAACGTGGTGTCACTGCTGTGGAATACGCAATCATCGCTGTAGCAATGTCTTCAATTATTCTATTTGTATTCAAAGATGGCACTTTGAAAACAACGTTAAATGATGCGATGGGCAAAATTTCCACTTCAATGGAAAGTGCTAACTCTGCTGGAGGTTCTGGCTCTGGCAATAAAGCTGACGGTAAACAAGGATAAGTTAACCAGTTATAAATTTAGAGAGGGGAAACCCTCTCTTTTAAGGTTTTTATTCTATGAGTAGAGCATTAGTTTTTGTATTTGTTGCCATCACTATGTTTTTGGCTTTTTTCTACGTCAGCGATTTTTTTGATCAGCCTGAGCCAGTGGCAGTGGTCGAAAATGAAGTGTTTGTAGAGGTCGCATTCGTTAATCGAGCTGTAAACAAAGCTGAGCCGGTTAACACCGATGCAATAGATATTCGTGAGTTTCCCGAGTCGGAAGCAAAACAGCATTCATACGTTCCTTACGCGAGTATCAAGATTGATTCAGGTGCTCTATGGGCGAAAGACGTCAATGAAGGTATGCAATTAACACCAGACTTGGTTTCTAATCCTGGTGAAAAAGATTACATGTATCTTTCACTTAAAAAAGACCAAGTGCCTTACTACTACTTGTCGCAAGGCAGTAGCATTGTAGAAGCGCTACCAATTCAACCTGGCGATCGCGTCAGTTTTGTTGCCACAACCTCATCTCAATCTAATTTATTAGAAAGTGGCTATTCCGATATCGATAGCTTAACGAGCAACGTCATCATTGACGGGGCTTTGGTTTTGCAATCGATGAACGTTTCTGAAGATGATGATTCGTCAAATGAAGAATATGGCTTGATTATCGCGTTGACCGTTAAACAGGTACTTAAGCTTGAAATGGCACAGAAAATTGGAGCCATAACTCTGGTTCCAGCAAAGATGGTTCATAAATACTTATCTGTAAAAAGTAGCGATTTGATTGAGCATCGATTTGGCGTTCGACAGCTGAGAGGGAATTAAGGGTGTTCAATAAAAATATATTATCAGTCACGCTGGGATTGGTTTTGCTTCTCCCGGTTTCCGCGTCAGCTGGGGATCTATTAAGCCTTGATAAAGGTGCAGCGAAGACGATTAATGTAAAACGCAACATTGATACCGTGTTTGTCGCAGATACCCAAATTGCGGATTACAAGGTCATCGCAAACGGGAAATTGGTGATTTACGGTATTGGCCGTGGCGCCACTTCCATTATCGCGTACGACCGAGCAGGAAACGAAATTTACAACGCAGAAGTGGTAGTAAATAAAAGCTTAAGGCTTTTAAAACAAACGCTTATTGCAAGGTATCCCGATGAAGACATTAAGCTGACCAATATTGGTGAGCAGGTTGTCATTGATGGTGTCGTGAGCAGCGAAGAAATCAAAAACAAGGTGTATCGCCACGTAGGTGAAATGCTGAAAAAGAGCAAACAAAGGAACACTTTTGAGCTCACTAATGCAAACGGAGAAGCTGGCGATGCTCTCGACTACACAGCGACTTATGTGTTTGAAGACATCATCAACAACCTGAAAGTTCTCACGACTGATCAAATCAACGTAAAGCTGACGGTTGCAGAAGTTTCAAGTTCATTCTTGACCGAGCTAGGGGTTTCATACGCTGAAACAAACGGTAAGTCCATTGGTGGTGCTGGTCAGTTCGTCAATAAAATTTTAGATTTTACTGCTGAGGATATCGTTGCGGTTATTTCAGCGAGTGGTAATGACAGCATTGGACAAGTGCTTGCCGAACCAAATTTATCAGTGATTTCCGGTGAGTCCGCAAGCTTTCTAGTCGGTGGTGAAATCCCTATTACAGTTCGCGATAACGATGGTATCTCTGTTACTTACAAAGAGTACGGCGTAAAGCTGTCGATGGTTGCTAAAGTAACAGACTCTGAAAATATTCGTTTGTCACTGCTGCCGGAAGTGAGCTCTATTGATAAGACCAATGGTGTGAACTCTGGACTCATCAGTGTGCCTTCTTTGAGGACTCGCAAAGCCCAAACGACCGTGCAATTGAAAGATGGTCAAAGCTTTGTTCTAGCGGGTCTGTTGACATCAGAAGAACAGGAATCATTAGCCAAAATCCCTTACCTGGGTGATATCCCGATTTTGGGTGCACTGTTTAGTAAAACCAATACTGAAAGAAGAAAGACTGAGCTGATTATCGTAGCGACAGTTAACCTCGTCGATCCTGTTAAAGAAACCGATATCAAACTGCCGAAGTTCAAACGAACGAGTGATCTTGAGCGTTTGTTGAAACTTGATCTTTCAAATGTTGATGACGAAGAGCTGGAAAATACGATAAAGGCGGGAGGCTTTAACTAATGAAGGCAAACCTATTGTTGGTGGTTTCTGTATTACTCTCGGGTTGCTCGGTATCGGTAACACCAAACAAAACAACCGTAGACACAATTGTAGAAACCTTTGAGTTTCGAGTCACAAACAAAGAAGTGGCGATGGATAAGTCAGTTAACTTCGTCAATCAAATTAATCTTCAGTATCCAAAGTCGACATTTGCAATCAATTACGACGCCAAAGAAAGTCAGTTTGTTGATGGCTTTGTGAAAGAAATCAAAGCCAAAGGCGTAAACAAGTTGCGTTATACCCTAAACGCAAACAGCGAAAGCAAAGGCGTAAAAATCGTTGCGAAATACCACAAGATGCAAGAGCAAACTTGTGATGCTGTTTCATTCAACACCCTTAAACATCATCCATTTGGGTGCAGCTTGGAATACAACAGACGCTTGAGTATGACGAATCCTGTGGCGGAGTAAAAAATGGATTTAGATAACCTATTCAAAACGACTTCATCAAGCAAAGATAAGAAGAACAACACCATTGATCTGGTTGTTTCAGATGATTTGGCTTTTCTTCAAGCAATCGACGAGCTCTACGCAATCGAAGGTTTCGCTTCACCTTTAAAAGTCGACGATATTGATGACGAAAGTTGGCATAAAACTAACGCTGAAATAAAACATGTCATTCTTGACTTAAGAGCATGTGGCGAGTTGATTTCAGAAGTTGCGGAGATCTCTTCAAGATTAGACGTCAGCATTTCTCTTATTGTAGTGAGTAACATGGACTCAATACTGATGCGAGATAAAGTCTTGTCATTGGGTGCCAACTACATTCTTTGGGACCCTGAACTCGATGGTTTGTTAGGGGCGCTTAAAGAGTCAAGTGCTGCGACATTCTCACCAACAGTTAAGAAGAAGTCTCGCATTGCCAAGCGAGTCTTAATGCTTGGTAGCAAAGGTGGGGTGGGCGTGTCCACGATCAGTGCCTTTCTTTCACACAGTTTGAGTCAACAAGCTAATTTAAAAACCTTGCTTGTTGAGCATGACACCATCGCACTAAACTCAGACATATTTCTAGGCTTAAAAGGGCTAAAAGCGCAGCAAAACAGCATTGATTTGAACCAGTCTGAACTGGATGCCGCGATTGCTGGAAGCTATGTAAAACCCGTTAAAGATAAGCTCAACTTCCTCACATTAGAAAAGAACGTTGCTTGCTTGAGCGATCATGTAGATTCGTTGTTTCGCATCTCTAATGAACTGGTTGATCAATACAACTTTATCATTGATTCCATGCCGCTCAGTGCGATTGATGAGTTGACAGCAGAAGACATCAGTGACCGATACAACCGTATTTTTATTGTTTGTGAACCTTCTGTGGCCTCACTAAGAGCGTACCACTCAATCAAGAAGAAGCTGGGTAAGTCTGAGCATCGAGTGATTTTCTCGATGACGCGCTCTCAGAAGGACTACATGATGCCGCTTCAAGGGGCGAAAGAGAAAATCAAAGCCAAAGACGCGATTGATTTTGCTTATGAAGCCAATCTAGAGAAGCTCATTATTCAACAAGGCATTCAAAATACGGCAAAGCTTAAGTTTGCACCTGCCATTGCCAATATTGTGAATTCGTTGACGGGTAAAAAAGTCAAAGTACAGAAAAAGTTCGCGTGGTTTAAGAAATGAATCACTTGAAAGAAGTTTATATCGAGATCCGGGACGAAATCTTTGACGCTTTAGATGCAGCCTCGTTAGTTGACGTTGAACCGTTAGAGCTTGAGAGCCAACTAAAAGACTCCGTTAATATTCTTATTGAGAAGAAGCAACTTCAAATCAGTAGCTTAAAGCGTTTAGAGCTGGTTAAAGCACTGCTTGACGAGTTGAAAGGTCTTGGACCCCTTCAAGCGTTGGTTGATAACGATGAAATCTCGGACATCATGATCAATGGTCCCTCAGACATCTTTATCGAATTGAACGGTAAGGTAGAAAAATCACCAATTCAGTTTGTTAACGAGAAACAGCTCAACACCATTGCTAAGCGTATTGCCTCAAATGTGGGGCGTCGAATTGATGAATCAAAACCGCTTTGTGATGCTCGTTTGGAAGATGGAAGTCGTGTAAACATTGTTATTCCGCCTCTTGCAATCGATGGGACATCCATTTCGATTCGTAAGTTCAAAGAGCAAAAAATCAAGCTAGAAAACTTGGTTCAGTTTGGCGCGCTATCGGTTGAAATGGCAAAACTGCTTTCGATTGCCAGCCATTGTAAGTGCAACATCCTTATCTCTGGGGGTACGGGTTCAGGTAAAACAACCTTGTTGAACGCATTGTCCGGTTTCATTGGTAGTGGTGAACGTATCGTTACCATTGAAGATGCGGCCGAACTTCAGTTGCAACAACCACACATTGTTCGATTGGAAACTCGTCAAGCAAGCGTTGAAGGGACGGGTGAAATCACTGCGCGAGATTTGGTAATCAACGCTCTGCGTATGCGACCAGATAGAATCATTGTTGGTGAGTGTCGTGGTGGTGAAGCGTTTGAAATGCTTCAAGCAATGAACACTGGTCACGATGGCTCAATGTCTACGCTCCACGCGAACACCCCTCGTGATGCGATTGCTCGTGTGGAGAGTATGGTAATGATGGCGACAGCCAGTCTACCGCTTGAGGCGATTCGTCGAACCATCGTGAGTGCGGTTGACCTGATAGTCCAAGTACGACGACTCCATGATGGAAGTCGTAAGATCTTGTTTATCAGTGAAATTGTTGGTCTCGAAGGTGACAACGTTGTTATGGAAGATATCTTCCGGTTTGAAAACAACGGAATGGGTGATGAAGGCAAAATCTCGGGCGAATTCCGAACGCCAGGTCTTTCTAAGCGCTCTGTAATTTATGAGCGAGCGAAGTTCTTTGGCTTGGATGGGGCGCTGCAGGAGCTGTTCTCATGATGCTGATTGTCATTTTGCTATGGGTTGTAATTGCGTTGTTTCTGTTTATTGGGCATTCGAAAAAACAGAAAGAAATCACATCGATCATTGAGCAATCTAATACGTTCGAGGGCGTTTCTGGCTCTCGAGCGGTTATCGATTCAGAAAGCTTTGATATCAGCTACCGAAAAAAGATTAAGGATAAATTTAAGCAGTTGAAAAAGCTGTTGAGTCCTCATGCAGGAATCAAATTAATTGGCTTTTTTGCGGGCTCTTCATTAGCGGTTTACTTCGTTAACGATTGGTTCTTCATGTTTGAGTATTGGAAAGTGTTGCTTGCTTTGGAGCCAATACTATTTGTGATGTTTATTCTCAAACTTAGTGGCATTCAAGCGCAGCGATTCCAGGATAACTTCCCGGATGCGCTGAACATTCTTTCTGGTGCGCTCTCCTCGGGCCAGAGTATTGTCCATGCGTTCGAATATGTGGGCACTCAGCTTGATAATGAAGTAGGCGAAGAGTTCAAGAAGATGTCAGAGCGCCTACTTATCGGTGAAGACCCAGATGATGTCTTGGCGCGAAGTGCTGCGTCGTTCCCTTATGTTGAGTACTTTTTCTTTGCGGCGACGATTCGAATCAACTTGAGTCGAGGTGGCCAACTAAAAGATGTCATTAACCGCATCAACCGCATCATGTTTGAAGCAAGGGCAATCGAGAAGAAGAAAAATGCACTGACGTCAGAGGCGCGTGCTTCAGCAAAAATTATCGCGGCTCTGCCGGTAATCTTTATCATGATTTTGAAAGTAACCAGCCCTGAAAATTATAACTTCGTGATGTTTGAAGAAGGTGGGAAACCTATCTTTTATTACGTGCTGGTCAGTGAAGCTATCGGATTCTTCTTTATCTATATGATATTAAGAGGAGTGAAGTAATGGTCGACATTAAATTCATCTTTTTAGCATTAGGGTTGTTTGTTTCACTATCTGTCGCGTATTACTCGTTAAAAGTGTTTGATAAAACCAAAGCGAATATTTCGACAAAGAAGATCATTGACTCAACCCAAGAAAAGACGCCTTTTGCGGATAAGTTGGCAGTACAACTTTCGCGCCTGTCTTTTAATAAAGAAGAAACAAAAAACAACTTAGTTAGAGCAGGGATTCATAGTGATTTTATTGCGCAAGCTTATTACCTGCTGAAGGTTATACCACTGTTATTTTGCTTAGCATTTATTGGTTATTCTTACATGCTGGGAGACATGGAGTTTTCATCTGCGTTTATTTCATTCTCGCTTTCGATGCTTGTGTGTTTGATTGCGCCAGATATGTACATTTCATCGAAAGGGAATGCGAACGTTCGTCACGTCAGTAGTCGACTGCCTTTCTTGCTCGACTTGATGAATGTGTGTGTGCATACCGGGATGACGCTCGAAGCGAGCTTGGAATATCTGTCGAACGAGCTAAAAACAGTCGATGAAAACCTGGCTTATGTTGTTAAAAAAACGTCAGAACGAGCCAAAATTGTTGGTTTGGATCGAGCGCTTACTGAGTTCTATGATCTGGTTCCAACCACAGAAGCGCAAAGCTTTGTCATGACTCTTACTCAAAGCTTGAAGTACGGCTCATCAGTAGGTGCGGTATTAGCTTCCCTCGCTTCTGATATTCGAGAAATAAACATGCTCGATTTGGAAGAAAAAATAGGAAAGATGGGGGCAAAAATGTCCATACCAATGATCGCTTTTATCATGGTTCCTATTGTTGTTCTAATCGCAGCGCCAGGGATAATGAGGATGCTAGGATAATGAATGTAAAAAACTATATTTCCCTTTTTATTTTACTGCTTTTAAGTGGTTGTTCAACCATCAATCAGGAATTAGTAACCAAAGAAAAACTACTAACTAATGCTGGACAAACTGAACAACTGATCGAGTTTTATAAAGCAAATTTGGTTGAAGTTCCAAGCTATAAGATAAAACTGATCAATTTATACCTCGATAATAAAGACCAAAAGTCTGCCGAGTTATACATAAATACTCTTGAGAAGAAAGACCTCGAAGATCCAGAGATTATTTACATCTTAGCTAAGTTGGAATATCTAAAACGTAATTATGACGCAAGTGAACGCTATCTAGATGACTATTTAGAAAACGGTGGTCCGAAGGGTAATTATTATCTTTTAAAAGGCAAGATTTTAGCGCGTAAGAAAGATTACAACGGTGCAATCGTCAACTTCAACGACGGCAAGAAAAACGGCGCATCGGACCGAGAAGCGAATAACAATATTGCCGTCGTGATGATGTTGCAAGGTCGTCCGGAACCTGCGATGGAACTGCTCTACAGCTTGTTTGCGGCTAATCCGAACGATGAAAAAGTCCGCTCAAATCTACTATTAGCTTCGACTCGCTCACACCGACCTGACGTAGCACTGGAAGTGTTAAAGCACGACAGCAGCGAACAGGAAGCGCGAGTCAAACTGAAAAAACTCATGCAGAGCGTTAAACCGCTTCTTAAAAAAGTAACGAAAACAGTTCCACCAAAGCAGGTCGCTAAAGTAAAGGAAAAGAAAAATATGGAAATGGAAACGAAATCAGTCGATTTGAAACCAAAGTACGTAGCACGCTCAGTTCTAGATCCAAAAAACTTACGCCCTAAAGCACCTTCAATTTACCGAATTCAAGTTTTGGCAACCTATAAGGTGATTCCTTCGGATTACTTAAACTATCTGAAAGGCAATTATGGAAGTGTGTATTCCTACACGCACGGCTTATGGAAGCGTTACTGCATTGGTGAGTTCAGTGATATCAATGACGCAAAGAAATTTCTTGAAAATATGGATATCAAAGGTGCCTTTGTTGTTGATTACACGAAGAAAAGGTACGTCGAGCTATGATCAAGTTTCAAAAGGGAAGTTTGACGGTTGAGACCGCAATGGGCTTGCCAGTTTTACTAATGGTTCTGTTTACTTGGTTTGACTTGTCGGTTTTAACGTACTCAATGGGCGTCACGGATCATGCATTAACCACAGCAGTGATGAGCAGTAAAAAGCAAGGCAGCTCTCACAGTACTGAAAAAGTCGACTACCAAGACGTAATAAAAACCAAGCTTGAATCAAGTGGTGGTGCACTATGGTCAAAAGTTGTTGATCACTCAACGGTTTCGGCATCGGTTTATTACTTTAAAAACCTAACTGACTTTATCCATTGTAATCGCAGTGGAAAAGCGTTGAGTGAATGCCCAAACATCAAGAAAGGCGACACTGCTGAAAACTCAGTCAACATGCCAATTGCCATATACCAATTGAGCTTCACCTATCAGCCTCTGTTTAACTTTGTTATGCCAAGCATGAACATTAGTCGTGAGATGGTCGCGGTTCAGGAGTACGAGCGCTGCACGTTCAAGTTAGGAGAGGAGATCAGTTGTGGTAACTAAGTCAAAGCAAACCGGTGCTTTTATTGTTGAGCTTGCATTGGTCTTACTCTTTTTTGGCTCCATTATTGCCATGCATATCAACTACACCATCGCCGTTAATAAAAAAGGGCAGTTGGATAGGGTGGTGTATTCGATCGTCAGTGTTATTAGTGAACGCCGACAGTTGTTTGCCAATGAACTTGATATTTGCGGCGCAGGAGGTAAGCAGTGCGAGACACACATGAACAATTCGTTCGATATGGCGAAAGGCATGTTGAAACGCACACTACCAGATTTTGACGAAAATGAGCTGGGGATGCGAGTCTTAGAGCTATCTTTGATTGATAAAGATAAGAAGCTTGTTAGAGCCACCGCCTTAAAGGGCATGACGGCGGGGTGTAATTTTCCGGATCTAGAGGACATTACAGTGGAAAAAGCAACAAAACTATTGCCTTTGACCACGCAGAACCGACGCCTTCCTCTTTATCACGTGTCTCTTTGCTACAAAACGCCGTTTAACATTATCGGTCTTATGAGCGGTGAGCCGATCAAAGTAGTGACCAGTTCCTATTCATTTGCAAGGATTTAATATGAATCGCTTCACTAAGCAAAAAGGGGTTGCTGGGATCATATTTCTTTCGTTTCTCCCTATATTAATCATCACTTTCTCGTTTTCTGTTGGCTATACGCAACGTTTGCTTGCGCACTCAAAAATAGAAGAGGCGGCTGAAGTTGCGAGTCTTGCCTTGATTGCAAGTCCGGGCAAAGACAATCAAGAAGACAAAGACTATGCGCAGAGAATTGTTGACTTATATATTACCGACAATATTAGCGACATTCAGATCAATGTATCGACCAAGAAGTGTGAGTACAAAGACGGTTGTGTTCAGAAAGCCAATGAGTTATCGCCATTTGCAGACTTCACCGTGGTTGCCACCTCTGAGCATGATTCATGGATTTCACATAATGAAATCGGCGTAGAGCCAAAATTCAAAGTGTCTGGCGACTCGATCACCCGGAAATACTTACCTCAACCGGTGGATATCTACTTCATACTGGATACCAGTCAATCGATGAGTAACCTGTGGTATGGGCAAAACAACAAAACTCAGATGCAGGTGGTGAAGGAAACGATCACCAAGGTTGTCGAAGATTTGAAGGACTTCAAAACCGGTGAGAATAAGAAGAGTCGCGTTGCCTTGTTGACTTACAACGCCTACAACGTGAAATACGATAAAAAGGATCGCAGACTAAAATTCTACGACTATGCAAGTGAGTTTTCTCACACAGAAGCATCTTTCCAAAGCATTGTCGATGATATGTTTGACCAGTCTGTGGATGAACAAAACGTGTACCACTCTAGTTATTATAATCAGGCACGAGATATTCCAATAACAGACAACTATCAGGACTTTATCAATATATTGAATTCCAACAAGGTAATGCCCGCAAAAGGGGGCGGTACCGACTCTTGGTTAGGCTTGATTGCAGCAGCGAAAGAAGCGGACAAAGTGAAGAAAGAAGATCGTAACCCGGAACAGGTGTTTATCTTCCTTTCTGATGGTGCAGATACAGACGTACGATTCCCTGACCATCTCCATAGAAATAGTACGTATAGAAACAAATACGATGTAGTCACAAAAAGTTATCGAGACAGTTATGGTTATATTCAGTACCAACAAGTTTACGACAAGTTCTTGAAGTCATTAGTGCGTGAACACAACCTTTGTGAACAGCTCAAGAAAAGAATTTCTAGCAAAGAAAATAAGTTTCAAAGTGAACACGCGAAGTTAGAAGGTGAAAAAACAAAAGTCACTATGGGCGTTATAGGTGTTAACTACAACGTACAAAAAGACGATGGGTTCGGTGATTGTGTTGGCGAGAAAAATATTTATCACGCAAAAAATGGTAAAGATGTCTACAAATATATATTAAATCTGATTAACGAAGAGACAGGACGATTAAAAGATTAAAATGAAAAAATTATTATCAATCGCGATTATTTTTACCTCAAATGTCGCACTCGCTAATTGTATTAATCATGATGAAAACTACGTGAGCTCTAAAATTCTTAAAAGTTCCGAAACCAAAGTCACTCAGGTTGTTGGTAAGTTAGCGGTGACGGTAAATGAAGAACGTTCTATTGTACAGGATAAAAGAGTAGTTAAGGTTGAGGGGGTGAATGCCACCGACAGCTGCACCTTTGATAAGAACTCGATGTCGTTGTTCCTCAACTATGATACTGATAAATACCGTTTAACAGATGCTCACAAACAAGCGATTTCACAATACTTGGAACTGGTTGACGAGGGTACTCATGTTCTTGTTGAAGGGCATACTGATGAGGTCGGTTCTCAAGCTTATAACAAAGGCTTGTCTGCTCGTCGCGCGAATGCCGCAACAACATACCTGAAACAAGGCTTAGGTCTAGGCAACAGGATTGTTGAAAAAGCATTCGGTGAGTCTGCGCCGATTTGTAAGGTAAATGAAAACAAAGTATCTGGCTGTAACCGTCGAGTTGTACTGACTATAGAGTAATGTGCAATCCACTAGTTGCTGTCGTGATTTTAATATTTATGTGCTCAATTTTATGTGGTGTTTAAACGTCTTTGCTGATTTTTAGATGGCGTCGAAATAGGTTGGAAATACTAAAAATTATAAACAAAGCTTAGAGTGGGTAGAGCGATAAATACTAGCGATATATTAAATATGAGCCCTATTCTTGGGCTCAAAGTTTTCTTATTTGAATTGAAGGTAATTTAATGTGGTGAGTATAAATCATACGTTAATATTACATAGATTAATTTTTAGATATAGAACATTGTTTACAATATTTTCGGATTGATAAATGAAGCTTAATTATGTTTTACAAATGCTAATTTTGTTTTTAGGAAACTCTTGTTATTCTTATGGTAAAGTAGAAAATCTAAGAATGAGTGAACAACTGGAGGTATATGTATATAACACACGTATAATTAAGGATACGTCGGATTCTTTAGTCGGGATAGACTTAGATAGAAATAGTATTCGTGATGACGTTGATAAAGCTATCGGTTATCTTTCGGTAAGCGAGGTTGATAAAGAATTTGTTTCTCGCTATGTAAAGTATGCAACAAAAATACTGGAATATAATTTCAAATTAGATAGGCTGGAAAATAAACTAGTTGCGGATGAGCTTTACAAAGAGCATATCTATATTAAAAAATGTTATAAGGAGTCTGGCGTTGATGGCAAGGAACTATATGACTCAATAAATGCTTTAAATGTCTTAATTTTTAATACAGAAACTAGGATAATGGCTTACCTCTACTATGAGAAGTACTTAGATATAAGGCAAACTCACATGGGGGTAAGCTATGATTGTAAAAATAGTAATTTCTATCAAATATGATTATTTTGCCCGGATGCAGCATGAGCAAAGCTTCCATGTTAGCGAAAAAGCTCCGTGGCGTTGTTAAACACAATCGTTTAAATACATTAGATATAGAGATCAGCGTTAGTACTGGTGTTGCTGTGCGCGAAGAGGATGAAACGCTGCAAGAGGTGATCGTGAGAGCAGATGAAGAGTTATATGAAATGAAAAAACAGCGTGTTTGAGGACAACAATACATAACCATGACATAACTGTTTGATAAATTTGACCAAGCAGTACCCTTGGTCTTTTATATTAGTCGAGCAATGCATAATGCTCCTTTGATTGCTGATTAGCATAAGACCCAACTGGTACTGTATCGTGAACAAAGACCTTGATCTAAACCTATTAAAAATACTGGTTCTGTTAGAAAAGCATCGTCAGCTTAAACCCGTAGCGAAAGCCTTGGGCAAGAGTGAGGCGTCGATCAGTAAATATCTTGCTCGCTTACGCATCCAACTTGGTGATGAACTATTCATTCGTCACCCACATCATTTAGAACCCACCAACTTTCTGATGCGTCAGCTACCCAAAATTGCAGATGCATTAGATAACTTAGAAACATGCTTAGTTCGATCAGAATTCAAACCAGAAAAATACAGTAAGGATATAACGGTCTGTTTACCCCAAACGGCTCAGTACTCATTTGGACACTTGTTGGCGATGGATTTAATGACGCTGTTTCCTAAAGCTCATATTACTGTCGCAACCATCACGGAATATACGGTGGACGAAATCCTTTTAGGCAAAGTGGATGCCCAGCTTCATTACTTCAATGATGAATTGCCAAAATCTATCCATCAGAAATTTATTGGCTACGCGCCTGCTGTGGTTGTTGTTCCGGAAGAGCTTGGGATCACCACTCTTGGAGAGGCTGCCAAACTGCCATTTATTATGCTTGAAATTATCGGTTGGAAAGAGAAAGAGCAGCTTGCAAAACGAGCAATGGAGAATCACGGTATGGTGATCAATCGAATTGCAGCGCTAGATAACGTGAGCAGTGTGCTAAAGCTGCTCAAACAAAAAAAGGCGGCGACGGTTTTTCTGGAGTATCAGGCGCCAATCGAAGGATACCGTTTTATTCGTATTCCTGAATCTTATTACCCCAACGGCTGGCCAAAGGTTGTAATTCAGATGAAGCAAAGCCATCGTCACGACGTAATGCACCAGATATTAACCGATGCCATTGCAAAATATATGAAGAACTAACGATCGCATTGAATGTTTTCAGCGCTTGGGATCGTATGCAGTAATTCAATCAATGAATCTGCATGGTATTTTTTCAAAATACGAGTTTTGTAAGTGCTGATGGTTTTAGCGCTGAGCGATAGTTGTTCTGAAATACGTTTATTTGAATAGCCCTGAGCTAAGTAGTGGAACACCATGGCTTCGCGATTGGATAGCGTGACATCACCAGTAGAAGGAGCGTGAGTAGACTTAAACATAGAGTACCCACGTGAGACACTCACAATCGCGTCAGCAATCGCTTCTTTTGTCTCGTTTTTATTCAAGAAACCATGAGCTCCCATCTCGTAAGCCGCTTTAGAAAGGCTGGAATAGTCGCGTGAAGAAATGAAAAGTAATTTACCTTGATAGCCCGTTGCTAAAATATTCTTCGCCAAACGCATACCATCTCGATCACCAAGGACAACGTCTAGAATAATAAAATCAATTTTTGTATTTCGAACTAAGTCCATTACTTCTGCGCTGTCTTTCGACTGAATGACTTCGGCTGTGTTGATTACGCTCTCAACAAGAGAAGTTAGTGCTTCGCTGTAAAGTGGTTGGTCATCAATGATAAGAACATTATTCAAATGGAGCCTCACTACTATCCGAACTGTCATACCGCCCAACGCAATATGATTGTATTAAGAGGGATTGTAGGAAAAACCTTTCTGATGGAAAGGAAAATGACATTTTCTATAATTGAAATTCACTGAGCACAATTGAATAAGATACTGTCGAATACGCCAATACACGAGGGATTTTATATGTGTGGGTATAGTGATAGGCCAACGAAAAACATCAATATTAACCCTAAACTTTTCATCGAAATGGCCGCTAAAAGTGGGAAGGTAAGCTCGCACTAAGTTAACTCATGTTATCCTGTTCAAAAATGAGACATTTTTTCACAGTTTGATATGGAAATGTGCGTTGGCCGTCCTTTTGGTGGTTTACAAACTTTGTTGTAACGACTAAAAAGGATGCTTGGATTTTTAGCCTGAGAATGGCTTCTCATGGCGTTTGCATCAAACTTTTTCTGATGCGTATTTTGGTTGGATAATTGGCTTTATGAGTAACGTAACCAGCACCATTTTGACAGAAAGTGGTACCAATGAGCTTGAAATCATCGAGTTTCATTTAGAAAAAACATTGCCGGATGGCAGCACAAAAACTTGTTATTACGGCATCAACGTTGCGAAAGTACGAGAAGTGATTCGCGTACCAGAGACAACCGATTATCCAAACGCACAACCTCACATGATCGGGGTGTTTTCGTCCAGAGATGTATTGACGCCTTTAGTTGATTTAGCTGGTTGGTTAGGTGTACCAACACGCCAGGACCTAGAGCGTAAGTTTGTTATCGTTACTGATTTCAACAAAATGACCAATGGCTTTCTGATTGATAGTATTTCACGTATTCATCGTATCTCTTGGAATGATGTGGAATCACCAAGTCAGTTTTTGGAAGCGGGCGAACAAGATTGTGTAGTGGCAGTTGTCCGCAAAGAAGGCAACCTGATCATGATTCTCGACTTTGAAAAAATCATCGCGGATATTAACCCAGAGCTGAGTATGGAAAAATACGATGTGAAAGGGGATAAGTCGGTAGATCTAAACCAGAGAATGGTGGGTAAGCGTAATGCTAAAACGATCATGGTGGTGGATGACTCAGCATTTATTCGCTCTTTGATTCAAGATACATTAGCTTCTTCAGGTTACAATGTGATCACTTGTAAAGACGGTGGTGAGGCTCATGAGAAATTAATGAGCTTAATCGAGGTTGCGAAAGAAGAAAACTTGCCAGTTAAAGAGCTGTTAGATGCGGTGGTTACGGACGTAGAAATGCCTCGAATGGATGGTATGCACTTAGTGAAGAGACTACGCGATACTGAAGCGTTTCATGAAATGCCGATCATTATGTTCTCATCATTGATGAGTGAGGATAACCGAGCGAAAGCACTGTCTCTTGGCGCAAATGATACGATTACCAAGCCAGAGATTGGCCGTATGGTGAATATGATGGATAAATACGTGTTTAACTTTGCGTAAACAAACTCGATAAGATTAAAAATAAGGCTGCCGATGGGCAGCCTTATTTTATTGTGAGCATGGAAGAATTTCCAAGGTGTAATTTTCGTTTGGACCCTGCGGTGGCCCATATAAAATCCCACATTGAGTTAAACTGCTATTTTTATCATCTCTTGCTGAAATGACGACTTTAATGTTGTTAGTTTGAACAATTTTCCAGTCACTATCTCCATACTGATTCTCAAGTTCTGAGACTAATATAGCTAAGCTTGTTTCATCTGCATCAGGGTAACCGTACCTAAATGTACAGCTAAGAGAGCCATTCAACTCACAGCCTGAGAAAGGCAAATTTTCAGGGCCTTTACCTGAACCTGCGTCTGTGTGTTTGTTTGATATATATGGATAGTGTTCCAACCCTGCAATCGCCATTTTCCCATAACCGGCACCAAGCGCTGATGCAATCGCGCCCTTCATGCCTTCTAAACGCGCTTCACGCGCATCACTTTGAAGGTTTAAAAAGCGTGGTGCGGCAGTGACAGCAAGAATGCCAAGCACGACAATAACTACGACTAACTCTATTAGAGTAAATCCAGTTTGTTTTCTCATATTATTTTCACAGCAAGTTAAAGGTAGAAAAAGTAACACTGACCGTACACTTGTTGTTGTGTAAATAAGTACGGTAATGACAAAATGATCAATAGTATAAAGCGATGAGTCATAAAGTGCTATACCGATGTAGTGAGAATCGACTACGCCTATATAGAGCGGGAGGAGGGGTCAAAGGTCTAATGCGGCCGTTTTTGAGCAGTCATTAATTCCGTGGAAGAAATGCTGCATGAACAGTCGAGCATGAATTCGCCTAGATATAAGCATACGTGTACATCGGCTGAATGAAAGACGAAAAGAAGTGACGGCAAACCGCACAAATGGATTGTCTTTTTGTTCACTTTGATGAATGCTACGCGAGATTCATATCACAACACACTCGACGCATTCATCGTGCGAATGTGCTTTGGTTTCGTGTTTGGCTTTCAAATATAAGAATAATCTAAATGGAATTCGATTCGATAAACTTGCTTGCGATAGGGCTAATATTTCTTGGCTCTTATGTACAAACCGCAATAGGCTTTGGCTTGGCAATTGTTGCCGCACCTTTACTGATTCTTTGGGCGCCGGAGTATGTGCCTGCACCAATCTGTTTAGTCGCGTTATTTATTTCGTTGATGAATGCGATGAAGCACCGCAGTAGTGTTGAAATCGGCGGTTTAAAAATGGCATTGATTGGGCGTGTGCCCGGATCGGTCGCTGGCGGCTTGCTACTGTTTTTTGTCTCGACTCAAGCCCTTACACTTTGGATTGGTTTTTTGGTGTTATTCGCGGTTGTGGTGAGTGTTTTACCGTTTCGGGTTGAACCCACACCATCGCGTATGACATTAGCAGGATTCTTTTCTGGATTGTTTGGTACCAGTTCGGCGATTGGAGGCCCACCGATGGCGTTGTTGTTGCAACATCAAGAAGCGAATCAGTTACGTGGTAACCTATCGGCATTTTTTGTTTTCAGTTCCATCATTTCGCTCGTTGTTCAAATTCCCGCTGGTTTCTTCACATTACACCATTTGGTGATTACTATTCCGCTATTACCTGCGGCAGCACTTGGGTATTGGCTCGCGATGAAAACCACCCAATCGTTACCAAAAGAAAAAATTCGGTTTGGAGCACTTATGTTGTGTTTTGTGAGTGGGTTTACAGCAGTAGTACAAGCGTTGAACCAGTAATGCCCTCAGCATCTTAAACTCACAGGGATATCGCGTTCCTTTTATTATGCATGGCGCGATTTGTTTGCGCTGACTTATTCGTTTAGATGAGCGATAGTTTTATGAATAACACTCGTTATGGCACTTTTATGGCAGCATTCTCCTTTGTAATTTGGGGGCTGCTACCCATTTATTATCGTTATTTACCGAATGCTTCAATGGATGAGTTGCTGGCATGGCGAATCATCGGCTCAGTTCCGGTCGGTTTTTTAATTGTGCTTGGTATAACCCGTCGAGGACCGAATTGGAAAGAAATCTGGTGTGACAAAAAATCTTTGTGGTACACGTTTGTCGCGAGCAGTTTGATGTGTATTTCATGGAGTGCGTTCACTTGGGCTTTGACTCACCATCGAGTCATTGATGCAAGCTTAGGCTTTTTTATTGGACCGTTGGTGTCAGTGGCGTTAGGCGTGTTTATTCTTGGAGATAAGCTTTCAAAAGGCAAACTCATCGCAATTGTGCTAGCAACAATTGGCGTGATGTATCAAGTGATTCATTATGGCCAGTTGCCTGTTATCGCACTAACGATGGGGTTGTTCTTTGCTTTGTATGGCTTGTACAAGAAGAAGATAACATACGACTGGAGCACCACCTTGTTTGTTGAGGCCCTGCTATTGACTCCAGTTGCCGTGGCGTATTTGTTTTACAAACAATGGACAGTGGGTGAGTTGGCTTCAGGCGTAGATATCACAACATTGCTTTTGTACTTTGGCAGCGCACCGATCACGCTTTTACCACTGATTTTTTATTCTATCGCGATACGTATAACAAACTTATCGACAGTTGGTTTAATGCAATATATTGAACCAAGCTTGCAATTTGTTTTGGCTGTGATGTTTTTCGGTGAACTGTTTGATGAAGTTAAAGCAGTGACTTTTGCCTTTATTTGGGTGGGGCTGTTATTTACAATCTTTGAAAGTATTGTCAAAGGGCATAAGCGTAAAAAGTTGGCCAATCATCCTTTATAGTGCACTATTCTTGAATATTCACGATTCCACTCTCACGCCCTCTATTCGAGGGCGTTTTTAGTTCCATAAAGTATTCTCTTGCTCGTTTTCTTATATTCGAGTCAAATCATAATTTGAGGTTAATTGACGCATTATCATTAGGATACCGCTATATTTATAGCCAAGTGACACGCTATATAATGAAAACCGGATCAAAAAGGACGACATATGATCACAGCTCTATACGCTAGCATTCTTGCAATACTGATTATTTGGTTGGCCGTTCAAGTGATTAAGCAGCGTCGCTTAAATCAGGTTGCTTATGCTGACGGAGGAGTAGAGGCTCTCCAAATCGCTCGTAGTGCACAGAGTAACGCGACAGAATATATCCCCATTACTCTGATTCTAATGGCACTATTAGAATCCAATAGTGCTTACCCAACCTGGATACATCTCACAGGCATTATTTTCGTGATCGGTCGAATTATCCATGCTCGAGGTATATTGAAAGAGGACTTAAAAAGGCGTGTTAGGGGCATGCAGGTGACATTCCTAGTGATACTTTCGCTGGTTGTGTTGAATATGATTTATCTTCCGTACGATAAGTTATGGTAAGTCTTCGTAGCTATATCCCGCCGCCATGGGTACTCGTTCTGATTGGGTTAGTACTGAATATTGGCGCGATCGTTCTTACTAGCTTGGTCCTTGATAGTCTTGGCAAACAGTATTCGCAACTCGCAGAGCAAAAGGCGGAAAACTTGTATTCCATCCAACTCGCGTGGAATAGCGTTGAAACTCTAGAAAGAAAAAGAGAGGCGTTGCTGCTTCACTTGCACATAGGTCAGAGCGCAGCGATACCTTCGGAGATAGAACAGATATTGGAAGGGCACTTATCCTCTTGGACTCATCACGAATCGGATGAAATACAAATAGATAAACTCCCTCAGCTAATGTCAAAGATAAACCAAGCACAAGCTTCGTATAGAGATCGCATTGATGACTATTACATTGAGAATGTAGAGCTCAATGAGGTAATGGCAAAGCAAGATGAAAAGATCGCTTGGTACAAGAATATCGGGCTCTTCTTACAAGTATTCGGACTCGCATTAATCCTCGCACGTGATTTGGCTAGGAAGCCATAGAACAAAAGTTAACGGTAGGGTTTATTGCGAAATGCTAATTATAATTTGCAAATTGCAATTCATTGCGTGAGCAAACAGTGGCTATTGGTGAAGTTTTAATGAAAGTGGTTAAATAACAACCTGTTTTTGTGCGCTACAAAGTTGGCACGTCTCATGCTTTAGTATGAGTGACCCTTTCTAAGCCGAGGGTCACCTAGCCAACTGACGTTGTTAGTGAACCACTTTGTTCACAAATATATACAGCCAATCACGAATCCTTGTGGTTGGCTTTTTTTTATTTAAATGACACAGTTTAGAACTGTGCTTTAATCCAGATCATGCGATGGTCGGAAGACACATCTTTGCCATCACCATACTTACCAATACGCGCATCGTTAAATAGCTTACGACCTTCTTCATAAGAAGCTGACCAGTATACGCCAGAGTCCACCACATTTAGGTTTGCAGAAGGCAAGGCATAATCTACACCCAAGCCAAACGTCGAAGTGATGCGATTTGGATATGGGTGAGTGGAGCTGCGGTCAACAGCGTGTTCGGCTGCCCCAAAGCTTGTCGGATAAAGCTCGCCATTCATCATGGTTTGGTTAACCAATGGATCATTATGCAGTTCTTGCATTACAGAGCTAATACCGTCACCGGCCACGGGATCAAGGTTTTGATCGCCCATCATTACGAATTTAGCCCCGCTCGATAAGCCGCCTTTCTTACCTGCATCGTCGTAGAAATAGTCTTTACCTTGAATGTAGTGATGCCAGAACTCTACTTCGGCTGCGTTTTGCGCTTTGTTTTTACCTGGATCGAATACTGGTGGAGTAGGGTGCGACATCAGTAGATGCACAACTTCCTCGCCATTGCGAGTCGGAATGATAATTGGTGCATCTACGTGGTTTTTAGAAGATAGGCGTACTTGATCCCATTCTTCTGCAGAGTACCACTCATCACCACACTTCATGCCATCTGGAATCTTTTGTGAGCCGTCACAGATAGTAATGGTTGGAATCTTCGCACCTTCCATATCTTTCCATTTAAACGCTTGGAACGTACGCGTATTTGCCGTATCAATCTTGTATTTAGACATTAGGGCAAAGGCGTATTGACCGTGGTACATGCCAAAGCCCCATGCATCGCCCGGCATTTGACCTGCTGTTCCATTGTTGTCGAGGTCAAACTCGCTTAGCAAACCTGTGTTGGTAGAGTAAGACTCCGCGTAAGGATATTCGATAGGTTCAAGGTTCGCTTCACCACCTGCACCATTGATGCTTTGCGCGACAGACAGGTAGTTCTTCTGGAAGCCTTCAAGGGCTGCTTTGTTTTCGCCTGTTCCGTCGTTGTTGTATTCCGCCATCATAAGAACATCAGGGCGATTCTTCTGAATAATCGCAGCAACGTTTCGAATTTGAATGACTTTTTCCGCAGTGGTTTTGTCTTCAGCGGCGATAGAACCGTCTAAATAGGCAGTAACCAATACAGTTTGCTGCGCTGGTTCAATTTGCATTTCACTCACTAAAGCTTCAAAAGTTGCACGGTCAAAAGAGAGGTTGTAAGTCGCTATTTTTACTTCTTTAGGCTGAACATTGACGTATTCAGTGTCGTCATTACATCCAGATAATAGAGCGGCGCCAACAAGGAGAGCGATAGAGGTTTTGATTGTTTTCATGGGTACGTCATACCTTATAATTGATTCTGCTGAATATTAAAGTCATCAGTAATTGTTTTAAGCGATATCAATCACACAAACGTTTTCATATTTACATGTTCAATTAGTTTTTGTGTGATTTGTGCAATAAACGCAACACTTTCAACACCAAAAGGTTATATGCAAATTGTTAAAAAACGGTGTCGCTTTTAATAGATGAAATGGCACTAAAACATAAGCTGTATGATTGTGTGTGCTAAAATCAATGAGCGGGATGATTACGATAAGTTTGACTTTACTTTCGGGTGAGAAACAAACAAATAGAACTGGTCAGTTTGGCTTTGCTATTGATGCAAAATAGGGGGCTAACCGATGGGTTCAGTATCAAACTATCAGAGCAGGCTATTTGTCACGGCAATACTTGCTTCACCACTTTTTTTTTCAACATCTTTATCCGCCGCTCAGTCCGAACGGCTAGAGCAAAACCATGGTCTTGTTGTTGCTTTAGAAAAACGCAACCTTGCAGCCACACAAAATATAGATCGTGTGTTAGGTTTACAAAATGGAAATCGTGTACAAAAGCTGAAAACCAACCAAGGTAAAAACGGCGGTACGCATAGTCGTTATCAGCAGATGTTTAAAGGCGTCCCGATTTGGGGCAAGCAAATTGTCGTACATCGTGATAAACAGGGCCAAATCAAGCATATCAACGGCACTCTCGTAAAGGATATTGCCCGAGATATCAATGATATGGTGCCTAAATTGTCGCTTTCTCAAGTAATGTCTTCAACGCAAAAGCCGTACCGTGAAAACGGATACCAAATAGATAATCAGCGCCAAGGTTTGCGTATTTATGTCGATAAAAGTGACGTGGCGCACTTAGCTTATATTGTCCAGTTTTTTGCTGATAATGAGCATGGTGGTAAGCCTACGCGTCCCACCTTTCTTGTTGATGCTAAAACAGGAAACATTTTGCTGCAATATGAGGGGTTAGCGCACGTAGAAGCGAATGGTCCGGGAGGAAACCAAAAAATTGGTCGTTATCACTATGGTGTGGATTTTGAGTCTCTATTAGTCCAGCAATCTGGTGATACGTGTTTGATGGATATTCCAGGCGTGGTCAAAACCATTAACTTGAATGGTAGGACGTCTGGCAATACACATACGTTCGTTTGTCCAACCAATAGTGTTAAAGAAATTAATGGAGCGTACAGCCCGTTAAATGATGCGCATTACTTTGGCAAAGTGGTATACGACATGTACAAAGATTGGCTGAATACCGCGCCCTTAACGTTTCAGCTTCAAATGCGAGTGCATTACCGCAAACGCTATGAAAACGCCTTTTGGAATGGTTCGAGCATGACTTTTGGCGACGGTGCGAGTTATTTCTATCCTTTAGTGAGTTTAGATGTCTCAGCGCACGAAGTTAGCCATGGATTTACAGAACAAAACTCTGATCTGATTTATTCAGAGCAATCTGGCGGAATCAATGAGGCTTTCTCAGATATGGCAGGTGAGGCGGCTGAATTCTATTCACGTGGTTCTAACGATTGGAAAGTTGGGTACGATATTAGAAAGGCTGCCAATGCGGCGTTGCGCTATATGGATAATCCGCCCCTTGATGGTCGTTCAATTGATCACGCGTCTCAGTATGTGAGTGGCATGGATGTGCATTATTCAAGTGGTGTGTTTAACAAAGCGTTTTATCTATTGGCGGTTGAGTACAATTGGGGAACGCGACAGGCGTTCGAGGTTTTTGCGTACGCTAACCAGAACTACTGGACGCCAAGTGAAACGTTTGACTCTGCAGCTGCGGGTGTATTGGCGGCCGCCCAAAGCTTAAACGTGGCGGCGAATGATGTAGCCGACGCTTTTGCTCAGGTCGGTGTTTCAGTTGATGGCGGAGTCGTCGAGCCACCATCTAGCACGTGTGAGGCTATCGCCCTAAACAATGGTGTTTCCAGCAACATAGACTCTTCATCTACTGGTGAGTGGCATTGTTTTACGATTGATGTGCCTACCAACAGTTCAGACTTTACTGTTACCACATCGGGAGCAAACGGCGATGCGGATCTTTACGTTAAGCTGGGAAGTGAACCAAGTTTAACCAGCTACGATTGTCGCTCATACAGTAGCAACAGTAATGAAGCATGTAGTATTACTTCTCCGAATGAAGGAACGTGGCACATTGGCGTGTACGCTTACAGCAGTTACAGTAACTTGAATGTGGAAGCAAGTTATGTAGGACAAGAAGCGCCACCAACATCTGATGAAGTTACTACACAATCAATCAACAATGGTAAAACGTGGACGGCGATTATTACTGGTTCTGGCTTGATGAATGGCGTGTGGAATGTTATTTCAAATACGCCGTGTGATAACGATAACGAGTGCAGTTTATCCGGTATCGGAAAGAAAACCAGTGAGGTTAGCTTTACGTTGACGGATGGTACCGTATTCATCATCGCTAAGCCCTAGCGATTTTTATGTAAAGAGGCCCTGAAATATCAGGGCCTTATTTTTTTACGTTCAATTTTCTGTATATAATAGCGAGTCACAAAGAAGTGAGGACGACCTCACCGCTCTATCTTTTCTCGGGGACGACCCCATCTCGTTGGGAAATATGACATGGCTTGGGGAATTCTCTTCATTGCTGGCTTATGCGAAGTGGCATGGGCTGTCGGACTAAAATACTCACAAGGTTTTACCAAATTGGCGGCATCTGGCTTTACCGTTACGTTTATGGTGTTGAGCTTTTGGTTACTTGGAATTGCATTAAGGACGCTACCACTCGGTATCGCTTACGGCGTTTGGGTAGGTATAGGAGCGATTGGAACGGCAATCGTCAGTATCTACATATTTAACGAGCCCGCGACGCTAATAAAATTGCTGAGTTTATTGCTTATTGTAGCTGGTATCGCTGGATTAAAATTATCCGCTTAACGTCAGGTTAAACATAAAAAAGAAAGCCAGAGTCGACTCTGGCTTTTTACGTTTTAGTGTTGTCTCGCTTTAGGGCTGAAGGGTTAAGCGCTGCGCTTAACGAATGGCAAGCGCAAATGGTGACCAAATACGTTAATGAGTGCGCCCGCTACAATTAGTGCACCACCGATGTACGTCCAGATGAGCGGGATTTCGCCGAAGAAAATGATGCCTAACAACACAGAAAATACGATCTGAATATACGAGTAAGCAGACGCTTTGCCCGCTTGCTGAGTTTGCATTGCTTTGGTTAATCCCAATTGCCCAACTTGGGTGAATACACCAACCAAAACCAACATGAACGTCAGATACAGGTCGGGCATAACAAAATCATCGCCAATCAGTAAGAGTGAAGCGGGCAGAGCAACTAGAGGGAAATAGAAAATGATCACTGAACTATCTTCAGTTTGGCTAAGTTTTCTAACAATGACATAAGCAATTGAGCTACCAAATGCGCCCAAGATTGCAATCATTACGCTAAACATAGGTAAAGTGCGCTCTGCTTCTTGCCCTGTTTCTGGACTTACCATTATATAGATGCCGAGTAAGCACAAAGCAATACAAAGGAACGTCGATGGTTGAATGCGTTCCTTCAAGAAAAAGACGGCTAGGAGCGCAGTAAATACTGGGTGAATGTATTGGAAGATGGTCGCTTCTGCCAAAGGTAAGGTAGTCACCGAATAATATACGCACATCAATGCCATGGTACCCACTGCGCCACGCGCAAACAGTAATGGCTTATTATTGCCCCATACAGAAATTCGTTTTCGCTTAACATCTAAATAGCTGATAACAAGTGAGACGAGTGCCCTCGCTGCAACAATCTCAAATACAGGGATACCATGAAGACTGACATGCTTTACTGTGGCAGACATTAGCGCGAAACCGAATGCGGAGAGCACCATAAAGCGCACACCAATGGGAACCAGAGTATTGAATGAATTAGACATTTTACTGCTCATTTGTTGCGACAGATCGCACTTTAGCATACTCAGCTCACAAAATGATCCGTGATATTCAAACACATCTGCCGAGAGTGAGAATAAGCAGTAGACTATGGGTTCTCAAGCAACCCTATCTTTCATTCGCGCATGGAGCGCATCTAGGAAATATCTAGCTATTTAAGGAGCATACATGATCCCAGTACAAGCAACGCATACTTCTGGCGTTGTCATTTCTAAAATTGATGGCGTCGATAAAATGCTGTTGCTCAAACGTGTTAAAGGTGATTATTGGTGCCATGTTGCTGGTGGTGTAGAGGCCGGTGAAACCGGATGGCAAACTATTCTCAGAGAACTGAAAGAGGAGACGCAAATTGACGATGTTGAGTTACATACTGCAGACTTTCTAGAACAGTTCTACGAAGCAAAAAATAACCGCATCATGGTTATTCCATGCTTCGTATTACTTTGTCCACCTAACCAATCGGTTGTACTTAACGAAGAACACACAGAGTATTGTTGGTGTACGCTTGAAGAAGCAAAGCGACTAGCGCCGTTTGCAAATCAGCACCACCTTTACGAACATGTGTGGAGGCATTACGTGGATGTGGAGTCGTTGACGCCATTTACGTTGATTGAACAAACAGACTAGACGAGATAACCATCCTTTTAAGCACGTTTGAAATAACGAATATGGAAGTTTGTTCTCAACGCAATGAGGCGGTAGGATTTGTGAGTAGTGTTTACTGAAAAAGGGATAATGTGGATGGATGAGGTCATGTGCCAAAAGGCGTATCAAGGAAATAGCATGCAGGCCAGTTTTTCTGTTTCAGACAGGGTCTCAATTGAGCCTCTTACCACCAAACACGCGACCGTTTTACTGGAAGTGGTGAACACGTATCGAAACAGCCTCTCTGGCTATTTGCCTTGGACGGACTTTGTGACCAACCGCAGAGAAGCGGTGAACTACATCTCTCAGCGCGTGAACAGCAAAGCGTTAGATGCCCACTGGTGCGCTATTTATTTTGATGGGCAGTTTACGGGTGTTATTGGCATTAAAGGTGTGGATTCGCACACACGCGTCACTGAGATTGGCTATTGGCTTGCCAACAATGGGCGAGGACACCGAGTGATCGACCAAGTACTCGCGGTGTTGATTCCTTTTTTGAAGCAGAAAGGGCACGCGCAATTCATTCAATTCCACTGTATGGAAGACAACATTGCCAGCATCAATATTGCTGAGCGTGCTGGTGCTACATTAAAAGAATACATTGATCACGAGTTCGAGACGCTTGACCGCTCTCAACGGCTCGGCATTTATGAGTTGCGTCTGACTTAGCTCCAAATCCACTGATATTTTAATCAGAGTTCGAACTCTAATTTCGCGAGCGCTACAATAGTAACATTGTTGCGCTCGTGTTAATTTGGAGCGTCATCGGTTGAAACTAGGTTAGGAGAAGCATCATGAACGCAATCGCAGAGGTTGAAGTGGACAACTCGTTACAACAAAGCCTTGATCGCTTAAAAGCGGCGTATGCCGCCGAACCGTATCCTAGTTTGGATGAGCGTAAGCAGCGCCTTGTCTTGCTAAAACAAGCTCTGATTGCGAATAAACAAGCATTGGTGGAAGCGCTGAGTGACGATTTTGGCTATCGTTCCGAATTTGATACCGCCATGACCGACGTTTTGCCGACGGTCTCGCACATCAATTACACCATCAAGCAGCTAAAAAAGTGGTGCAAACCAAGTAAGCGTGAATCCGGTCTGTTGCTTGCTCCGTCGAAAGTGACTGTTCAGTATCAGCCACTCGGCGTGGTCGGGATCATTTCGCCGTGGAATTTTCCTGTCATTTTGAGCCTTGCGCCTTTAGTTACTGCTTTGGCCGCAGGTAACCGTGTGATGATGAAGCTCAGCGAATTTACGCCCAAAACCAATAAAGTCATCGTCAATATTTGTCGCGAGTTGTCTGAATATGTCGAAGTATTTGAAGGTGAAGCGGACGTTGCACGATCATTCAGCCAACTGCCATTCGATCATCTTTTGTTTACTGGCTCGACAAATGTTGGTCGAGCTGTGGCAAAAGCAGCGGCTGAAAACCTGACTCCAGTGACGTTAGAACTGGGTGGAAAATCTCCGGTGATCATTGCAGAAGATGCAGACATGAAGAAAACCGTTGATGCGATTTTGTTTGGTAAATGCATCAATGCCGGTCAGATTTGTGTGGCGCCAGATTACGCGTTTGTACCACAAGAACGCGTCGAAGAGTTCATCACGCTGTTCTTAAAACGTTTTGAAAAACTCTATTTGAAATCCAATAAGAATCAAAAGCTGACCCATATTATTAATCAACGACAGTATGATCGTTTGACTGCGCTACTTGAGGACGCCAAAGCTCAGGGCGCAAGCATCCATACTGTTGAAGCGTCACCTCAACAGGAAAGGCTTTTGTATCCTCATTTGATCACAGACGTGTCGACAGATATGCGCATCATGCAAGAGGAAATATTTGGGCCATTTCTACCCATCAAGCCTTACAAAGCGGTAGATGAAGCGATTGACTACATTAATCAGCACCAGCGACCACTTGCGCTGTATGTTATGTCGGACAACAAATCGACCATCAGACATATTGTACGCAACACACACAGTGGCGGCGTCGGCATTAACGACACGGTATTACACGTTGGCGCTGAAGATGCGCCTTTCGGTGGCGTTGGTGAATCAGGCATTGGTCATTATCACGGAGTGGAAGGATTCAGAACCTTTAGCCACGCGAAAACCGTACTCCACACGCCGAAATGGCTACCAAGGACGGGGGCATTAATGCGTCGCAGAGCTATAGCGATAAAAGCGATACAAAAGATTTTTGTTCGATAGTGGTTGGATTGTTAAAACCGCTCAAACGGGCGTTTTTTGCTTCTATGTGTTCTGAATTGCGGATTACCTAAGGTCGGGAAGTTTCCACCACGTGCTGCCAATAGAGAAAGAAAGGCTCTTTTTGAAAGAGCCTTTTTCACGAAATGTCGACAGATTTTTGGAAGTTTAATGCAGAACTTCACTGCTGAATCTTAAGTATTTGCAGTCGTTCATTAGCTCTTTAAATGCCTTTCTATCTAGCTTAATCAGAGTTTCATGATCGCCGGCTTCAAGATAGACATGTTCCAAGTTTGCTAATCTTTCATCACAAACGGTCGACATGTGGTAAGGACTACCAATCGGTGGAATCGCGCCGTGCTCACAATCAGTGAAGAGTCGGTAAACCATACGCTCTTTCACCAAGTGGAAAGTAGCGTTAAATTCATCGTTTAATCTCGACAAACTGATTTTGTTGTTGGCAGGTAAGACTGCCATCATATGATGCCCTTCATGATCCTCAAGAATGACGCCTTTTGCGATATTCATTAAAGGCACACCTGCGGCAACACCACTTTGTAGCGAGCTATGACTGTGGCTGTGATTCACGGTTTGAAAGTGAATGTTATGCTCAGTCAAATATTCATCTAATCGGGTTGCAATCGTCATATAGCCTCCACGTGTATGAGACCCATAAAGAGTATAGGTGAGGCAAGCGACAATCGCGTATTTTACTCTGGTTTCGCTGACGCTCTTTCCGCTCCTGTTCTACGCTTATTGCAAGCCAGCGAGAAAGCGTGGTTAACAATAATAAACAGGGGGCAACATGAGCAAGCCAATCATCGCCGATAATAAGCCGATTAAAGTGAATCTAACCGAAGGGCAAGAATATTACTTTTGCCGATGTGGACGTTCTAAAAATCAACCTTATTGCGATGGGTCGCATTCGGGAACAGGCTTAAAGCCAATGAGCTTTACTGCGGAAAAAGATGAAGAGGCGTATCTCTGCCAGTGCAAGCATACCTCTAATGCCCCATTTTGTGATGGAACACATAAGCGTTTTTCTTCTGAGCAAGTCGGCAAAGAAGGCCCTGAGAAAAAACGAGAGAAAAGTGACAAACCGACTGCGTCCGCTACTCAAGAAGAACCAACCCTAGAGTTTATCCACCAGTTAGCGAGAGAAGGGCTCTCTAAACTCGGTCATCATGGTCCGATGGCTGCAATGGGGGTTCCTAGGCATTTGCTACCACATTGGGATGCTATACAAATCATGGTGGCGCAAATGGCGACACAACCGTTGTTGGAAGACGTTCCCGTATCAACTGAGTTGATTGTGGGGCCAAACGCACGTAAGCCGCTCAAACTTGCTATCCCTTTATTGGTATCGGACATGAGTTTTGGCGCACTTTCGGAAGAGGCGAAAATTGCGCTAGCAAAAGGTGCTGAGTTGGCAGGGACTGGTATTTGTTCCGGTGAAGGGGGGATGTTACCTGAAGAACAAGCTGCAAATTCGCGGTATTTCTATGAGCTTGCCAGTGCTCAGTTTGGCTACGATGAATCCAAGCTTCTTAATGTTCAGGCTTTTCATTTTAAAGGTGGGCAGGGCGCCAAAACAGGCACGGGTGGTCATCTTCCAGCAAATAAAAATGTAGGTAAGATCTCTCAGGTGAGAGGTATCCCCGAAGGCCAACCAGCAATCTCACCGCCAACATTTAAAGATCTTCATACTACTCACGATTTCAGAAAGTTTGCTGACAGAGTCCGTGGCATCACGGGCGGCATTCCAATTGGCTTTAAACTCAGTGCAAACCATATTGAGCAAGACATACAATTTGCGCTCGATGCGGGTGCCGATTACATAATCTTAGATGGTCGCGGTGGTGGCACGGGCGCGGCGCCAACTATGTTCCGTGATCATATTAGCGTGCCAACCATTCCTGCGTTAGCTCGTGCGCGTAAGTACTTAGATGAAAAAGGCGCAAGTGACCGCGTCACATTAATCATCACTGGTGGGTTGCGAGTTCCTATGGATTTTGTCAAAGCGTTGGCACTTGGGGCAGACGGAGTGGCGATAGCAAACAGTGCGATGCAATCGATCGGTTGCGTCGCGGCCCGGATTTGTAACACCAATAATTGCCCTGCGGGGATCGCAACGCAAAATGCCGATTTGAGGCAGCGTCTCGATATCGAAAAATCATCTCAGCAACTGAAAAATTTCTTCGAATCCTCGGTCGAGCTCATGCAAGTTATGGCAAGGGCATGTGGTCACCACGCTCTGAATGAATTTAGTCGCCATGATTTAGCGACCTGGGATCACAACATGGCGAGGCTGTCTGGGATCAAGTATTCAGGTATGGAGTTAAACTGATCTCTATCCATATTTTCTGCATATAGGTACATGTTTGATAACAATTATTTATTAGCCGAGATATGGAAATTTTGACTTGGCGTTAACTAAAAATTCAGTGTATGAACTACGCTGTTTGAGGTGGATATTCGATTTATTGAATAACAAAGAGTGGTTGCCACAACCACGATACGAAGGAGCATTATATGAGCAACACAAACGGCGGTTCGGTAGGTAAATGTCCAGTTATGCATGGTGGGCAAACATCTACAGATAAGTCGGTGATGGATTGGTGGCCGAATGCCTTAAACTTAGACATCCTGCATCAACACGACTCCAAAACCAACCCATTTGGCCAGGACTTTAATTACAAAGAAGAACTGAAAAAGCTAGATGTCGAAGCACTTAAAAAAGACTTAAAAGACTTAATGACTGACAGCCAAGACTGGTGGCCTGCCGACTGGGGACATTACGGCGGTTTAATGATCCGAATGGCATGGCACGCAGCGGGTAGTTATCGTATCGCGGATGGACGTGGCGGCGCTGCGACAGGCAACCAGCGTTTTGCTCCTCTCAACTCTTGGCCAGATAACGCAAACCTCGATAAGGCTCGCCGCCTTTTATGGCCCATCAAGAAAAAATATGGCAACAAATTAAGTTGGGCCGATCTGATTGTCCTTGCCGGTAACATGGCGTATGAATCCATGGGCTTTAAGACCTTTGGTTTTGGCTTTGGGCGAGAAGACATTTGGCATCCCGAAAAAGACACCTACTGGGGTTCCGAGCAAGAATGGTTAGCCACAAGTGATGCTGATAACAGCCGCTATTCTGGTGAGCGAGATTTAGAAAATCCACTTGCCGCAGTAATGATGGGGCTTATCTACGTCAACCCAGAAGGGGTGGACGGGAACCCGGATCCTCTCAAAACAGCACATGACATGCGTGTGACCTTTGCGCGAATGGCAATGAACGATGAAGAAACTGTCGCGCTCACAGCGGGTGGTCATACGGTCGGTAAGTGTCATGGTAATGGTGATGCCGCAAACCTTGGTCCAGAGCCCGAAGCAGCAGACGTTCATGAACAAGGTCTTGGCTGGATTAACCACAAAACACGTGGCATTGGCCGTGACACGGTAACGAGTGGCATTGAAGGTGCTTGGACGACACACCCTACACAATGGGATTACGGATACTTCCACCTACTATTTAAGTACGATTGGGAACTGAAGAAGAGCCCAGCAGGTGCATGGCAGTGGGAGCCAATCGACATTGAAGAAGAAGACAAGCCTGTCGATGTTGAAGACGGCTCTAAGCGCTACAATCCAATCATGACTGACGCCGATATGGCGCTCAAAATGGACCCTGAATATCGCAAGATTGCAGAAAAGTTCCAAAATGACCCAGCGTACTTTGATGACGTTTTTGCTCGTGCCTGGTTTAAGTTGACACACCGTGATCTAGGACCAAAATCATGTTATTTCGGACCTGATGTGCCAAGCGAAGATCTTATTTGGCAAGACCCAACGCCTGCAGGTAAGACAGACTACGATGTCGATTTAGTGAAAACAAAAATCGAAGCAAGTGGCCTATCCATTAGCGAGCTAGTAAGCACGGCTTGGGATAGTGCGCGTACTTACCGTGGCTCTGACCGCCGAGGTGGCGCAAATGGTGCGAGAATTCGTTTGGCTCCGCAAAAAGATTGGCAAGGAAACGAGCCAGAGCGTCTAAGTCGTGTTCTTGCTGTGCTAGAAAAAATAGCAGCAGAAGAGGGCTGTAGTGTTGCTGACGCTATCGTGCTTGCTGGTAACGTAGGTATTGAACTGGCTGCGCGTGCCGCAGGTCATGATGTTTCCGTACCATTCGCGCCAGGCCGAGGTGATGCCACCCAAGAGATGACGGATGTTGAATCGTTCGAAGTTCTTGAGCCTGTTGCTGACGGTTTCCGAAATTGGTTGAAGAAAGACTACGCGGTTAAGCCGGAAGAGTTGTTGCTCGACCGAGCGCAGCTTATGGGTTTGACAGCACCAGAAATGACGGTACTCATCGGTGGTATGCGCGTTCTAGGCAGTAACTACGGTGGTGGAAAAGAGGGCGTATTTACTGACCGAGTAGGCACTTTGTCGAATGATTTCTTCGTGAACTTTACTGACATGGTATATATGTGGAAACCAGTGAGTGCTAATCAATATGAAATCCGTGATCGTAAAACCGACGCTGTGAAGTGGACGGCAACCCGTGTGGATCTTGTCTTTGGCTCAAACTCGATTCTACGTTCGTACGCGGAAGTGTATGCGCAAGATGATAATCAGGAAAAATTCATCCACGATTTCATCGCTGCATGGACGAAAGTCATGAACGCCGACCGTTTTGACTTGTAATAAGTGAAACGATGCAAATCGGTAGATGCGTAAACAAAGTTGATGAATAAGTAAGAGAGGCGGGCGCAAAGCTCGCCTTTTTCTTTACCTGTCTTTTTACTTTGATTGAAATTTGAGCTCATTTGAACCATAATAACTAGACCATATGAACCATAGGAGCTTAGTATGGCAACTGCAGCATTAAAAAGCTTTAAGCCGAAACAATCTCATAAAGCCAATTTCTGGCTTATGTTAGGTATTGAAGATGCTGAAACGGGTCGTATTGATGCGGTTCACAAAGGCTTTGAGCCCAAGGTATACCGGAACATTGTTGATCGAGTAAAGCTTTCTCAAAGTGAATTCCAACATGTGACACTGATTCCTGTTAGTACAATTAAGCGTCGTCTTAAAAATGATGAGCGTTTTAATACTCAAGAGAGTGATGCAATCTATCGATTAGCGATGTTATTGAAACTCGCGACAGAGTTGTTTGACGACGAAGAGCGCGCGTTAAAATGGATGAGAGAGAATGTGTACGGCTTAGGTGGAAAAAGGCCGCTAGACATGGTCTCGACCACGGTGGATTTTGAAATCGTCAAAGATTTGATCGGCCGTTTAGAGCACGGGGTGTTCTCGTAATATGAAGCTCTATCGTCTCACACAAAAGAAATTTGCTGACACGCCATTCAGCCCCGTTGGCGCAAAGTTGTTTGGAGGGCGATGGAACTCAAAAGGAACCGAAGCCCTCTACTTCTCTGAATCGGAATCCCTTTGCTCGTTGGAAGTGTTTGTTCACGTAAATAACGATCCAGCTATCACCAAACTGTACGATTTATATCGTATTGAAATGCCAGAATACCTCATCGCCACCTTAGATGAAGAAGATCTTCCAGTGACGTGGCGAGCAATACCGGCGAGCGAGTCTACACAGTACATTGGTGACCAGTTTCTCAATGATCCTCATCCTGAGTTTGCCGCGCTGCAAGTGCCTTCAACGATTTCACCTCGTGATAAAAACTACGTGGTGAACCCAAATCATCCCAAAATGAAAGAGAGCATCAAGAAAGCCGAAAAGCTCGATTTCGCGTTTGACCCACGCATTTTCAAATAAACGCGCTGGCTTTCTCTCGCTTTAAAATATTCAGCGCTTACCTGAGATAAGCGCTGAAGCATAAAAGTTTATTCTCTTGGTTATTGTCGGTCGTAAGTGAACTGTTGCGCTTCATTCGTACTGTTGTGGTAATGCCCAAGCACTAACTCAGCACCTTTGTAAGATAAATGGCTGTCATCGGTATACATGGCGTTGTTCGCACCAACTTTCATTCGACATACACCATTTCTGCAAATGGCCTCGGTCAAGTCGACAAACTCAACATGCTCAAATTGCTCAAAGTAGTTCACTAACTTTTCCACGTTTTGAGGGTGATGTTGTTTGGGAGAAAAATCGCATGCGGACTCTTTCGTCTCGCCAAACAAACGCGCTTTCCAAAGGCATTCTCCTACCGCAAAAGGTGCAGAAGGCGTTGGGCCGAAAACGACCACTTCTTTCCCTTCCAGTTCATTCAACAATCCAGTTAATGATGTCTCATAATCGGCTTGTGAAAGCTCTTTATTGAAGTTGGAAGAGATAACGACGCGACGAATAGAAGGGGTACGCAAAATGGTATCGACTGCCTGTTTGAAGAACTGTCGGCAAGAAATTGATCCAGCATCTTTGATGATGTCGACATAACCTACTGCACAGGAATCTTGAGTAAGTTGCACCACGCCAGTTGGTGTTACTTCGGACAGACGCTTCACGTACACCATGCTGTGACTATTGCCTAACACAGCGATGGTGGGCTGCGGCGCAGACGAGCACACATCGTTAACGTCAGTGTTGCCGTTGCAATTTAAACCGTAACCGTTATTAACGCGCATGGCTTCGAAAAATGCGCTTCTTTCTGGAAAACCACCGTTTTGATGACCGATAACGCCGAACGTTAGCAAGGGCAACGTCAACAACACAATAACCGCGGACACAGTGCGCATGCTCATGGCTTTTCGGCTGCGGAACGGCTTTTCCACAAAGCGCCAAGTGAAGTAAGACAGTACAAAAAGAGCGGCAATGTAAAGCGAGATATTGACGTCTTGAGTTGCGTCCAGCATGTAGCGGTAAAACACAAATAGCGGAATATGCCACAAGTACAAGCTGTAGCTGATTAAGCCGACGAACACGACCCATTTGAGGCTCAGCAATTTACCGCAGACATTGTCTTTAGAGGCAAACAAAATCACTAACGCGCTACCGATGACCGGCACCAGCAAAGTGATACCCGCGCCATCTTGCGATTTTTCAAACAAAAGTGCAGAGGCCAATATCAAAACGATGCCAATGGTTGCCAGCGTATCGTTGGATTGAACTTGAGCTTTTCTCATTACTAATGCGAGTAATGAACCGGTTGCCAGCTCCCAAGCACGAGAGAAGATCATGTAGAAGGCGAAATCAGGATCGTTGCTCGTATAGACAATAGCCATCAAACTCAGCGCAAATACCGCGATGAAAAAAGTCAGGTAAAACGCGTTTTTGCCACGAGCGAGTAGCATGAGTAGCAAAGGAATGACAATGTAGTATTGTTCTTCAACGCCCAAGCTCCAGGTGTGAAATAGCGGATTGGCTTGATCTTCTAAACCGAAGTAATTGTGGCCTTTTAAATACAGAAGAATGTTGGATGAAGAAAGAATAGAAGACACTGCGAACTGACCAACGTCTTTGTGTGCTTGTGGCAAAAATAGCCACCAAGACATCAAATAGCTGACGGCAATCACCACCAGTAGCAGGGGAAGTATGCGGCGAATGCGTCGCTCATAAAAATCACCGAGGCTAAACTTCTGGTTTTCCAAATCGTTAATCACGATGGTGGTGATCAAATAGCCGCTGATAACAAAAAACACGTCGACGCCAATAAAGCCACCAGCGAACTGCTCAACTCCTGCATGAAATAAAATCACCAACGTGACAGCAATCGCCCTTAATCCGTCTACTTCCGCTCTGTAAGTCATATCGTGTCCCTCCAACATTCCGTTTAACGAAGTAGAGCAAAATATGAACCAGAAATAATGTTGCTTTAAATCAGAGCCTTAAAGTGATTATCAAAATGAAAAGGCTGGGGGAAATAACGAATTCCCAAATTGAATTTCAATATGGAAATCCCAGAAAGAGTGATGTTAAGAAGCGCTAAATCAAAGAACGTAAAGCGCGAGGCTCTTAGACTTCATTGAAAATGATAACGCTAAAGAAACAATGACAGAGAATACAATTCAGGAAAAAATTGCCAGCTTTACTTGTATCGAAGAAGCGTTGGATTACTTCGAAATCGAGTTTGATAGCCGATTTATCGAAAACAACCGAATCGAGTTGGTTAAGAGGTTCAACGGCTACTTAATCCTCACTAAACCGGATGATTGGTTTTCAGGCCGCCGCGCACTGAAAAATTCCTACTGTAAAGTACAACGCAGTTTACTAAGTAAAATGACGCGCTCTGCGTGCCGAGGTTGTACATCTTGTCAAAGACGTTAATTCTTGGTGGCATGCCTAAAAAGAACCCTGCATCTTGGCGTCACAGGGGGAAGAGCAAGGTTCTTTTGGGTTAGCTATTGGTTTGTCGCGAGTTGCGAATCAGCTTTACGCAGATGAATTAACCCGAGTGATACGCAGGGTAGTCCACTAAGCCTTTTTCATCGCCGCCGAACAATGTGGCAGGGTCATGTTCTGCCAGCGGATAGCCATGCTTGATGCGGCTTGGCAAGTCTGGGTTTGCAACAAACGGGCGACCAAAACCGATCATGTTGGCTAAGCCACTTTCAATCGCGTGTCGCGCCTTTTCTGCGTTGTAACGACCGGCATAGATCAGTGTGCCTTTATACGCCTCACGAACTGCGGCTTTAAAGTCGTGGGGAGTGTCTGGCGCGTCGTCCCAATCCACTTCTGCAATGTGAATGTAAACCACATTGAGTTTATCAAGCAGCGCAGCAGCAGCGGTGTAGGTGTCGACTGGTGTGCTATCAACGGTGCCGTTTAACGAAGTGAATGGTGCAAGGCGAACACCAACACGCTCTGCGCCAATGGCTTGCGTCATCGCTTCTACCACTTCACCAAGAAAACGCAGACGGTTTTCAATTGAGCCGCCGTATTCATCGGTGCGGTTGTTCGCTTCAGAATCGATAAATTGGTTAACCAAGTAGCCATTTGCTGCGTGAAGTTCGACACCATCAAACCCAGCTTCTATCGCGTTTAATGCGGCTTGGCGGTATTCTTCAATAACATTCTTGATGTCTTGTTTGGTCATTTCACGTGGCTCAACCACGTCGACAAAGCCAGGTTCGTCTGTGCCATTGTCGATAAATACTTTCACGTTTTCTGCTTTGAGCGCAGAAGAAGAAATAGGTTGCTCGCCGCCGATGTTGTCAGGATGAGTCACACGACCAACGTGCCATAATTGCGCGAAGATAACGCCGCCTTTCTCGTGCACTGCATCAGTTACTTTTTTCCAGCCAGCAATTTGCTCTGGGCTATAAATACCCGGTGTCCACGCGTAGCCTTGACCCGTTGGTGAAATTTGCGTGCCTTCAGCAACAATTAATCCCGCTTCGGTGCGTTGAGCGTAGTAGGTGGCCATCATGTCGTTGGCAACATTACCCGGTTGAGAGGCTCGAGAGCGCGTCATCGGAGGCATAACGATGCGGTTTTTTAATGAGAGAGAGCCAAGTTGAATCGGTTGAAATAATGCATCTGTCATAGGAAACCTCGTTATTGTTCAGTTTGAATCAGTTCGATTGGGTAGCCGTCGGGATCTTTAATGAAGGCGATGTGCGTTTCTCCTCCTTTCATTGGACCGGGTTCGCGAGTGACGTTGCCACCAAGCGCTTTGATTTGTTCGCAAGCTGCGTAAATGTCTTCACACCCAAGCGCCATGTGTCCGAATGCGTTACCTAAGTCGTAACTGCCGGCATCCCAGTTATAAGTTAGCTCGATGGTCGCGCCATCTGGTTGATCAGGGCTACCAACAAACACCAGTGAGTAACGGTATTCTTGGTTTTCAAAACGATCCAAAACGCTCATTCCCAGAACGTTTGTATAAAATTCGATAGATTTGTCTAGGTCAACAACACGGATCATCGTGTGGAGAAACTTCATAAGTCGCCTTTCATAACGTTGCGTAATCACTATGCAAACCATATCGCCACTCTAAATAAACTGGAAATTATCGTTAATTATGAAAATGATTATTTAACGTTATGGATAATGAGGTTGTTGGCCCTACAACGTGCAAACAAAGATTACTCGCCATTTCTTTTTAATAATTGGCATATGCTAATTACTCCTTTTTACAAGCCGAGTACTTAACATGTCCGCAAATAGTCACTTTCATTCCACTCACGAATCTCATTATCAATGTGCGGTTTGTTCTTCCATCGATGCGAATCCGAACTCTTTGGCTGTGAACTACCAGTGTCTAGCCGATGGTTCTGTTGTCGGAGAGTTTCACGTTTTACCTCGTCATCAAGGTTACACAGACCTGTTGCATGGTGGCATTGCGAGTTCGCTGCTCGATGGTGCAATGACACACTGTTTGTTATTTAGAAACATTCAAGCCCTTACAGCGCAGTTGGATGTGCGCTACCATGCACCTATTGAGCTAGATGAGCGCGTCACGATTACTGCACACTGTGAAGGTGAACGCCGCGGTATATATCAACTGGTGGCTCAATTACTGGTCAATAATGAAGTTAGAGTGACGGCAAAAGGGAAGTTTATTCGTCCTAAAGAGGCGTAAATAAAAACTCGTTCTACGGAGAGATAATGAAGAAATTTGATGAGCTGTACGCAATTGCGACGAGAAAATCTCAATATGACCAAACCAACACTTGGTTTAAAGGCGTAGAGACTTATCTGGAGGCCATTGGCAAAGAAGTCGATGAAGTCCGTGAAGAGATTCGTGAGAACCGCCTTTGTCATTTGGAAGACGAGTTAGGCGATGTGTTGTGGAACTATCTTAACGTATTAAAAGTGTTGGAAAGAGAAAAGGGCATAGATCCTGAGAAAGTACTCGAAAGAGCCTGCACTAAATACGAGCAGCGTGTATCTGCGATTGAATCGGGACGCAGTTGGGATGAGGTTAAACAGCAGCAGAAACAAGCCTTGAACGCGGAACATGAAGCCGCGCAGTTAGAGACCATGAAGAGCCAATAACTGCGCGTGATATTATTTAAGATGCGGCGGGATGGGGAAGCCTGATCAATCCTTCGTGCTATTGACGAGCAGCAGGTCACAAGGCGGTTGATCAAGTAACGTGTCTACAGTGCTGCCAGACCAAAATTGGGATGACATGCTTCGTTTACATGCGCCCATAATCAGAATTGCCGCTTGTGATTGCTTAACTGCTTTTGGTAACGCCGTTTCAGGGTTTCCTTCTGGCAGCAGTAGTGGTACTCGTGTTAACTTTTGCGCAGTAATAAAGTCCGTAATGCCTGCTTTTTGATTGCTCAAAATCTCTGCACGATAGCGAGATAGATAAGGCGCAACGTAGCGGCAGTAAACTAACGTCATTTTTCCGCTCAAGGTTTTTTCTAGCTTTGAGCCTCGCGATACGATGGCTCTATCTACGACTGATTTTGCATCTCCGCGATGAAGCGGATCTATCGCGCAAAGCATGTTGGCGTGAGAAGGCCATGAACGCTCACTTAATAGTAATAAATCACAATCGTTTTTTGCTAGCTCGGTGAGTAAGGTTTGAATTTCGTGCTTGTTAAAATGCCCCACGAGCAGTAAATCTGTGTGGTCGACAAGCCGTTTCGCGACTTGAGCAATCCAATGACTCCCTTTGAAATGCTCGTAAGAGAGGGTTGGCGTTTCAACTTCCTCTTCTTCACAAAGTTCGATAACGAAGTCTTTAAATTTTGATGTCCAAGCTTCAAACTCAGCTTGTCTCTTTTCTATATGGTCAGAGTTGAAACTAAGGAAATGCGCGAACGCGTGATCTTCACTTCGGCGGTGATCTTCCACCAATACCACGATGGGTTGAGCCAGCGCTGTCGCAAACTGAATCACTTTACGAAGCACTTTACGACTTGGTAAGGCAGCTTGCTGAGTCAGAAAAAATACTGGTGCCATTGATTACTCCATTATCAAACGAGGCAAATGCGCCTAATGCACACTAAAAGTTTATACCATCCCCTTATGCAAAGACGTTCTGTTTCTGCGAGCAAAATATAAATTCCGCAATTGTGCGCGCCATTGCCTAGAATTTTAACATCAGGATCTCATGCCTTTAGATAATAGACATCGTGTTGACACTAACGTGATGTCCAAGGAAATCGGTGACAATGATGATAGATTCCAGCCAATTACAAATTAATCGCAAAGTGCCTCATTTGCTTGCCGAGATCATTAAAGCGATAGAGTCGACCGAAGACCTCAGTTTTTTGAAAGACTATCAGGAAGCGCAAATCGCGAACATTTTGGAGTCGGTCAACATTGCTTATCGTAAACGCGTGATAGAAGCGGTGCCGCCAGAGAAGTACTGGACGGTATTAAATTTGCTGCGATACGACACCGCCAAGCACATTCATCAATCACTCAACAAAGAGCTGCAACATGAACGCTTAGCGTACATCACGGATTCGGAACTGATCATCTTTGCAGACTTTCTACCGACCGAATTTGTGGATGAGTACCTTATCGACCAAAGTGAAGAGTCGGTCGCGCACATTCAACAAGCATTGTCGTATGAAGACAACAAAGTAGGACGATATGCCGAGCCGTATTTTTTGGTCGCGAATCCTAAAAACAGCGTAGGAGGCATCAAAAACGAGTTGTTAAAACGTGGACAAAGCCCGGTGCGATTGATCATTGTGCGCGATGTCGGAGGCGTTATTGGGACGATAGAACCTCAAACCCTGTTGCTGCATGAGAACCATACCAAACTCACAGACTTGACCGCAGTCACGCCAATTCTGGAAGATATCCAAACGATTCAAAGCGTCAGTAAACAGGTCTCGATTGATGGTGGCGCGCATTGGTTTCCTATCATGGCTGGTGGCAAAATTATGGGCGTTTTGTCGATGGCGACCATCGCGATTACCTTGCGTGAACTCAGCCTACAAGCTGTAGTGGCAGAAAACGTACGAAGCGAAGAAGATTTGTTCACACCATTAACTGTGGCGACAAGGCTAAGAGCACTTTGGTTGGTGATTAATTTGCTGACTGCCTTTGTTGCCTCTGCCATCATTGGTATTTTTGATAATGTGGTCGAGCAAGTCGTTGCGCTTGCGATCTTAATGCCCGTTGTGGCGAGTATGGGCGGCATCGCAGGTAGCCAAACCTTAGCGGTGGCCATTCGGGGTATCGCACTCAACCATTTGCACCAAAGTAACTTGAAGCTATTGGTGAATAAGGAATTAAAAATCGCCACCATTAATGGCTTGATCATGGGATTAGTCATCGCGGGTGTCGTCTACATGGTGTTTGACTCTTGGCCATTGGCGCTTATTATCTGCTGCGCAATTTTTCTCAATAGTCTGGCGGCTGCGGCATCGGGTACGCTGATACCATTCACGTTGAAGAAGTTTAACATTGACCCCGCCGTGGCTGGCTCGGTAGTATTGACGACCGTTACTGATGTCGTCGGTTTCTTTGCATTCTTAGGCTTAGGTGCCATTTTCTTGATATAGAAAGCCAATTGACGCGCTAACCCGCTGAACCAATCTCTCCATTTTCCAACCCAATTTTTTGGGCAAGCTTGGTTCGCTCAAAATTCCTCCGTTTTTCATAAACGCTGAACACGCCGTTTAAGCTTTCATTTCATCAATATTTTTTTCACTGCTCATTTCTATCCCAAAACATTCCACTGCCGATCTCGCTTAACGCTGGCGTGCCAAATGCCAATTTCAAACGCCAGATCATGCCAATTATCTTGGCTGTACCCGCATTACTTCACTCAAACAAAAAAATAAGGAAACAATTTTGAATAAACTCATCGTATTCACTGGTGGTCCCGGTGCAGGAAAAACCTCGGTAATCGAACAACTAAAAACACAAGGCTTTATCTGCTCGCCAGAAACAGGTCGTCACGTAATACAAAGGCAGGTTACGAATCACGGTTCAGCATTACCTTGGAATGACAAACAAGCCTTTCGAGACGAAATGATGAAGGCAGAAGTGAGCAATTACCGAGCTTTCAATGTCCGCCAGGGGGACGTGTTTTTTGATCGCAGTATTGTGGACGTATATGGCTACAGCAAGTTGGAACAATTGCCAATCTCGCATGAGCTCATCACGCATTGCCAGACGCTTCGTTATCATTCTCAAGTGTTCATTTTTCCACCGTGGTCGTCGATATTCAGCAACGATGAAGAGCGAAAGCAAGATTTTTCTGAAGCGGTCGCCACGCATAAACAGATGGTCGATGCATACCACAAGTTCGGTTATCAATTGATCGAAGTGCCCAAAATGTCAGTCGAAGACAGAGTGGCGTTTATTCTCGACTCAGTCATCGAATAAGGCAGACAGATGAACAATGCAAACAAATGCGTAAGGCGATTGTGACAACGACGACAATATGCGTAAAGGGAGTTATTTATACTGGATAAAATTCAATAACTTAATTGAGCATTATGTCTTTTAAATATCTTACCTTATTGCTCGCAACGACGAGCATGAACAGCTTTGCTGATGTGGAGCTGCCTTCGGGGGATGATTGGTTAAACCATGTGACGAATGGCCTAGCCCCATATTGGATGATGGAAAGTGCGCATGGGCAACCTGCGGGGAATTTTCCTACATTTCGTTGTGATAACGGTGTCATTCTCGACCCACAAAAGCCGTGTGAAGAATTAAACAAAGGGTGGATTATCCCGCACTTCGATCGCGAATACACACGCATGAAATCGCGCCAAACTTACGCTTATGGCGTGCTTTTTCATCTTACGGGTGACAAACAAGCATTAGAGCTGGCAAAGAAAGGGGCTTATTACCTGATTGATCATCTACAAGATGAGAAAAACGGCGGCTTTGTGAGCTTTACGCGTAGTGGAAAACCGGGGATGGAGTGGCAACAGCGAACTTCTCAAGACCAAGCTTACGCCTTGGTGGGTTTAGCGATGTACTACTACTTGACGCAAGATCCAAAGGTTGAACAAGCACTTATCGACCAGCAAGCGTTTATATTTAAACAATACCGACGAAGCGATGATCGCGGTCTGGCGTGGGTTTTGAAAGATGGTGATGGAGAAAGTGAGAAGCAGCAAGAGTTAGTCGCTCAACTTGACCAAATCAATGGCTACCTGTTGTTAACGGCGCCACTTTTACCAGAACCAGCGCAAGCCAAGTGGAAACAAGATCTGGAGTGGCTGACGCAAGTGATGCTAGATAACTACCATTCCGTCAAAGAGCAGCGTTTTTATGGCGCGATACACCACAAAGCGGTAATGATGCCAGATGCGAAACACAATGATTTTGGACACACCATCAAAGCGTATTGGATGACGTATCTCACTGGTCAGTTGTTGGGGAAATCCAATTGGACAGAGTTTGGTTTCAAAGGCATGAAACACACGCTTAAACAGGCGCAATACCAGCAAAACTTTGAGCAAGTCAAAGCGTTCTTCTCGCCAGAATGGCAGAGTAAATGGACGCAAGAGAGCATTCCTGCTTGGCAATCAAGACCGCACAAACACTATAGCTCGTCTTGGGAATGGGCAGAACTCGATCAAGCGGCGATGACGGTTTCTCTTGTCGATGATTCGATGAAAGAAACGTTGCAATACACGTTACCCACTTTTATGGACGTGTGGGTGGATCATCAATACGGAGGTGTTGGTCTGAATCCTAAATCAACCAAAGCGTTCCATTGGGGAAATGGTTACCACCAGTTTGAACATGCGTTGGTCGGGTATTTGTACGCGCAACAAATGGCAAAACAGCCCGCTAAGCTTTACTACGCGCGACCAGCCGAGAGTAAAATACCACTTAATCCATATTACTTTAACGCGGATATAAAAGCGCTTTCATCGCAAAGTGATGGAGTCACTACCTCAACGTTCACCAATATTCGACCATAACTTGGTCGATGGTGGTGTGGTGGTTAAAGTCTGCGTGCAAACTAACAAAACCCAATGGTAAACTGCGGGTCTGTTTTACATAGTATTTAAAGGTAATTTGATGAACCCGATTCTTGCGACGTTGAAAGAAAACAATATTAGCGACGAGCAAATCAACGAGCTATTTCAGGCGTTAACTCAAAACCCTCTGGCTGCAATGGCAACTATCAGCCAACTAGGTCTGCCACAAGATCAGCTTCAAGCGTTAATGGCGCAGGTAATGCAAAATCCTGTACTGATTAAAGAAGCAGTGGAAGAGCTGGGCCTAGACTTCTCCAAAGTAGTAGAAGCCAAAGCGAAGCTACAGCAGTAATATCAATAAAGGCTAACCAATTGGTTAGCCTTTATTTTAAATGTTCTTAAATGTAATGGTTACAACACATGTAGATTATAGTTAAAGAATGTTTATTTGTAATGTTCACCAAGTGTTTTTAATAAGCATTTAACGATAAGTTAATTTTTATTGTTTAGGGAATATCTCACAACTAGGACAACTTAGAGCTTTGAAAAGTATGCGTTCTTGTTCATAATGGTGGTTTTGAGAAAATCATTATATACATTTCTATACTAACACATGAGAGAGATACGCTGTTATCAATAAACTATATTAATTACATGTATCCAGCGGACAAACTATTTAACTCTTGTGTCGAACTAAGAAGCAAAATAGACAATGAGAAAATTCCCGTTAGTACCATAAAAGATACTTCTCTTGCGGGACCATTACGTAAGCTTCCAAATGATATTACTGGTGAGAAAAGGTTACAAAAGCTTAAGGAACAGATAGATCGCAACATGGCCGTCAAGTCTAAATATGTTAACAGATCGAATGCACTGGAAAAACAAAGCTGTTATTCCTTCAAGTAATTTTTCGTCTCTAGCTCCAATACAGCCGTCAACTCTAGCTTCTACTGCAATGAAAGCAAATAGTGGAAGGACTATTGCCTTAGGGATGGTTTTACAGAAAGGCAGAGCTATGCTTCTCTTTGATATTATCCGACAAAACGTTAGAGCGCTAGCTAATAGAGTACACAATGCAAATCTAGAATCATCTGGCTGCATTTTGATTGTGAATGTGAAGTATTTGAAAGTCGAGAGGGAATATGGGAAAGCGCCTCAACTATCTCGAGTTTCATTAGCAAGTATAATTTCTCAAGAAGACAAATATAACTTTGATTCGAGTGCCTATGTTCGTGGTCAAATTGCCAATATATGTGAACCTAGTGCTAAAGCTCCGATCAATACAAAGTTTCAAATTGTAAGCGGTCAGTATGACGATTCATACTCGACAGCGGTCTTGTTTATCAAATGTACATGGGAATAACATGAGAATTGTTAACGTTTTATTAGTAGCCCTCTTTGTTACGGCATGTAACGATACTACGTCAAAGTTTGAGGCAACTAAAACGACAGAAAGCCTCCTAGTTAAGAACCGAGAAGCTACAGAGAAGTTGTATAGCGAAGCAAATAAATTTTATGAACAAGGTGATGTGCAAGGAGCAAAGTCTTTATTGATCAAAGCTATCGAAGTAAATGATGTATATAGTAAAGAGCTTTTAGGGATCATCCTTCTAAAAGAGCCAAAAGTCATGGATGTTAAGAGGGGCTTTTCTTTAATCTCAGAGGCTGCTGATGATGGGTTGGCGAGTGCACAATTTTATTTAGGATCATGTTTGTATGATGATGGCTGTAGTTTACCTGAAAACAAGGTGCTTTCGGCCTATTACCTGACTCAAGCGTTAAATAACGGCGAAGGCGGCGCACAAATGTTGCTTGGATTTCTAGATGAAGAAATAGGTGATACTGCGATTGATCAAAAAACATATGCGGTAGAGCTGAATCGCTATATAGAACAACTCAATTAATATTTCAGGCTTCATTGAAGTATAACGGTACTTTTAATGTTTTATAGGGTTTTAATCGAGTCTCAAACGCAGAGAGTGCTATACTTCTCCAAAGTAGTAGAAGCCAAAGCGAAGCTACAGCAGTAATCGAGTTTTCGATAAAAACAAAAGCCGCCAGACCCAAATGGTTCTGGCGGCTTTTTTACATCAGATGAAAGGTACGCGACTCCAACGGGAAAACGAATAGGTTGAGCTTAACTTGGTGCTTGCATAAAAAATTAAGTGCGATTCTAGTCACGTCGCATGAACTCACGGGTGCTATTGGAAATAAATGAATTGTTTCTAATACATAGAACGTATTAACATGGTTGCACTAGGCCCATATGAGTAAATTCATTGAATATACAATTTGAGAGAGAAGGTTTAGTTTTAAAAAATAACAGTTAGTTGGAATCTAGGTTAAATGAAAATAAATATATTTAAAAAGCTACAAGTTGTATTTCTTGTGGTGTCAGCATCTTTAATGGTGGGGTGTTCATCTATAGATGCGCATGCTGGTGGCGGATACGGAAAGCCGTTTTCAGGCACAGCGTTATCAGTCGCACGACAACCTTGCTATTTAAGATCTGATATTACTTCCATCGCGTTATATCCACTTTCATTGATTGACATCCCTTTGTCGTTAGCAACGGACGTTGTGTTTCTTCCTGTTGATTTAGTCATGGTAGCTACACCCACAACGAGTTATGGCGGCGTTGTTTCTCTAGGTTGTCCAAGCGGCAGCATGATCTAAAGTCTGATTTTATTGAAATAAATGGAAGGAAATGAAAGTGGAATCGAAAAATAATTACTCAACAGAAAACAACGCTCCCTCGGTGCTCTTTGTAACGTCGCTTTTGTGTTTGGCATCAGTTTGTTTGGCCATACTGCTATTTATTATTGAGTACATTTCTGGCATGGAAATGAACGGTGTCGGCTTTCTTGGGACGTTAATACCAGCGATGAGTGTAGGATATTATTTTGGCTATAAAACAGGGAATATAATGCCTTCGACAACGAGATGGTATTCAGTGCTGCTTTGGAATCTATCGAGCTTAGTGGTGTTTTCTCTCATCTTAATGTTTTTGGGCATCTCTATATTTGAACTGATAGCGGAACTAGGCTGGTTCAGTATTATTATCGTTGTATTAACGTTAATAACCGTTTGTCTCGGGTACTTTATTTTCAAGAGTGGTGAAAAAATGGCGATTAAGGTTTTGCCAAAAGCGCAAAAGAGTGCGTAACTCACATATAACGAACGCTTAAAGATAGATACGTAAAAAAGACGCCAGCTATATCGTGCTGGCGTTATTGTTTTCTCTTTCTTTGTGCCTCTTTGGTATCTAGCAAAATCGAATGTTTTAGACGAAACGGTCTTTCCACGAAAACTCAACATGTTTATGTCTGCCGAAACGTGTGTATAATTCGCCGGAAATTACGATTTACAGATAACGAAAGGTAAGTATGGCAGTCCTCGAAATTCTCTCCATTCCAGACCCAAGGCTTAAAGTAAAAGCAGAAAAAGTCACTGATGTATCGACAGTACAAACGTTGATCGACGATATGCTAGAAACACTTTACGCAACGGGCAATGGCATCGGTTTAGCTTCAACCCAAGTGGGTAGAAAAGAGGCGGTTGTTGTCATCGATATCTCTGACGAACGCAATGATCCTTTAATCTTGGTCAACCCTGAAGTGGTGAGCGGAGAAAACAAAGCACTTGGTCAAGAAGGGTGCCTATCTGTTCCCGAATACTACGCCGATGTAGAGCGTTACACATCAGTTGTTGTGTCTGCATTGGACCGCGATGGCAACCCGATTACAATCGAGAGCGATGAGTTCTTGGCGATTGTGATGCAGCATGAAATTGATCACCTATCTGGTAACTTGTTCATTGATTACCTTTCACCGTTAAAGCAAAAAATGGCGATGAAAAAAGTGAAGAAGTACGTAAAGGCGCAAGCTAAGTAATATGAGAGGAAGTAACTCACAACCGCGAGTTGCTTCCTTTTAAATCAAGGATAAGTAGAGTGGTTTATCTCGGTTTTTTGGGGACATAACGCTTTACGACCTTCATAAGCCTCTGAAATGAAGAGCAGTCCATATGTGACTCATGAGGGCAGAAGGCAACATGGTTTAGGCTGTCTCGCACCGCTTTCAAACGTGTTATTTGCTCATCAATCTCAAGCGCCTTTTTCGCCAGTAAGTCACGATCAATGTATGGTTTTGAACCTTCTGAGTGATTCAACATTTCCGCCATTTCGTTAAGTGATATTCCAGCGATACGCCCTAAACTAATTAAGTTGAGTTTATTGAGTACCTCTGGCGAATATTGACGTCTCAATCCATTCCTTCCTATCGAGCGAATTAACCCCAACTGTTCGTAGTATCTGAGCGTTGAGGTCGGCAATCCTGATTTTTTAACCACTTCTGCAATATCCATATTATTCCTCATTGACTTCAAGTTGGCTTTAAGTTGTAGCATGCAACTAAGACCTTAACAAATCAAAAACTTGAGGAGCGAAAAATGCTGTTTTTAATAGGATTACAAGCGGCGCTACTAGGGATTGGTCGACTTTGGTAATGGATTTATGGGCTTGGCTACAAAGGAGAGTGTTTGGTATTCCCTCACTAAACTATGCATTGGTTGCGCGCTGGGTTTTATATATGCCCAAAGGAAAGCTTATGCATGCGCCAATTATGGCAACAGACCCGATGTCGGGAGAAAAAGCACTCGGTTGGTTTTTACACTATGCCATTGGTGTTGTTTTCGCTTTGGCTCACATTGCTGCTTTTGGGCATCATTGGTTGGTAGAGCCTAGTCTAGTGCCCGGCTTAGCCACTGGTGTGGTCACGTTGGTGTTCCCATTTTTTGTCATTCAACCTTGTCTAGGATTTGGTTTTGCTGCCAGTAAAACCCCAACACCTTGGAAAGCCCGTTTTCTAAGCACATTGGCGCATTTGGCTTACGGCTTGGGTTTATTCATAGCCGGGTTTGCAATCAAAGTGGCGAGCCAGTATTTTGCATAGGGAATATGAGCATCATGCAAACGAGTCTTTTTTGTTGTTATTTATGATGCTCAACTCTTGGTCGTTTTTGGCGCGTTGCTCATAGTGGGCCGATATGTTTGAGGTCTGTCGTATTTATCCAAGACGTAAAGTCAGCGAACATTTAACATTGCCTTAACGCCAGAATGGCAAGCGGTTTACCAAGAAAAATTAAAATTATCTGGTTTGACATAAAGAATATTAAGGGTTTCAGATGGCTTCAAAAGTGGCAGGGATATCAATACTGAGCTTATTGGCAGCGCCAGTTGCGATGGGAGAAACAGCCAGTGCTTATGATTTATGTTTGCTAGACAAAATCAAGCAAAGCAAAGGTGAGGAAACCATAAAGAGCATTCGCGCGCAGTGTGAGCTCGATGCAGTAACAAGTACAGTGCCCGCTGATCCAGAAATTGAAGAACCTGAGGAGCTTCAGGAAAGCTTGGTCGACAAGCGTTTGGAATCAGAACGAGAAAACGCCTTTGAACCATTTAGTTTGGTGGCGCATCGTGTTAACTACATCTTGCCGTTCACTTACAGTGATCGCGTAAATAAGCGTGCTTATGCGGACACTAAGTACGGAGATGAGTTGCGTAAGGAAGAAGCGGAGTTCCAAATTAGTTTTAAAGTGCCAATGAACTACGACGATTTGTTGTTTGATGGGGATGGTTTGTTCTTTGGTATGACGCTAAAGTCATTTTGGCAGGTGTACACAGGAGCAGCATCGCGTCCATTTCGTGAAACCAATTATCGTCCTGAGCTTTTTTATTATACCCCGACAGACTGGAAGCCACTTGATGGTTCGACTTGGTTAGGTTTTGGTATTGAACATGAGTCGAATGGGCAGAGACAAGAGTTATCGCGCAGTTGGAATCGTGTTTACGCCAACTTAACCTTTGCGAAAGACAATTTTGCGGTTTCTCTTCAACCGTGGTGGCGTATACCTGAGGATGAAAAAACATCTCCGAATGATCCTAAAGGTGATGATAACCCGGATATCGAAGATTACATGGGGCACTTTGAGCTATCGAGTGCGTACAAATGGAATGGTTATGAGTTTACCTTCTTAGGCCGCCAGAACTTCCAAACGCATAAAGGCTTTGCCGAATTAGGGGTGTCATTTCCGATCTGGGGCAAACTTCAGGGATACGCACAGTACTCGACGGGGTATGGTAAGAGCTTGATTGACTATGATCATAATCAGCAGCGTATTGGTGTTGGTATTGCGATCAACGGTGTTCTGTAGTTTTTCGGTAGCCCAATAGAAATAAACGCTGGCAATTGAGATTTCAGTATTTAGAATGCGTGGCTGAAATTGATTTCCAACCTAGAGTGATTTTATGCTTCGTGATTACACCTTCGATTGTCTTGTAACCATGCCTCGTCATGAACTGGAAGAGTTTAGTGCTCGCATGATCAGTAAAATGGTGCCTGAAGACGTGATGAATGAGCTATTTACTTTCGATCAAGAAGAAGTGGATAGCGAAGACCGTATGTTGTCTGCACGTCTTGATGCCATGTTACGCATGACAGCAATCGCTCTGAGTGAAATTCAACAAGCGTTTGATGACTCAGACAATGCGAAGCAAAATAGCGAGCGAATGACGCGACTGGTTCTTTGGCATTTCTATGCGATTTCATTCTATTTGGAAGAGGCGATCACGTTAGAAACACACTGTGCACTAGTGGAAAAGCTACTCGAAAATACACCTTCGGATGTTTTTGATTGGGTAAAAACATTGACGGAACTTCTGCACACTTACGCTGAAATCAACGCGAAAGAAAACCCTCAAGACTAAGGTTTTTGTCGTTAATCCTTCAGTAAACAAGGCGAGCCATCCGGTTCGCCTTGTTTTATTTTTGCATCTGTAAAATCCGCAGTTTTGTACTTTTGACGTACACCACAAGCCTCGCTTTAGGTTCGCTTCTCACTAGCGAATAGGGCGATTCCTTCTTACACTAAAATCAAAGTGTTTGTTTTCGAACACTTTAATGCGTCATTAAGGTGTGTCTTCCAATCCACTTAAATACGGATAATTTATGTCGGAGAACGTTCTGGTTTTTAAATTTGGGCCGATTTTGAAGCGTATATGCCTTCTCTCTCGGCTACATTTTCGTTGCGGGCGTAAATAATGGACCCGTTAACGCAAGGTTTACTTGGCGCTGCTTTGCCACAGTCTGCAAGTAACAAGCGGCACATTGTGGCTGCTGGCGTGTTAGGCGTGGTTTCAGGGATGGCACCGGATTTGGATGTACTTATCCGTTCATCAACTGACCCATTGCTGTTTTTGGAATATCACCGACACTTTACCCATTCATTGTTGTTTATCCCTTTTGGCAGCTTTCTCTGTGCTTTAGTGTTGTATCCGTTGTTAGCAAAAAAGCGAGGACTAAGCTTCCGGCAGAGTTGGTTTTATTGTGCCCTTGGTTATAGCACCCATGCGCTGTTAGATGCTTGCACCAGCTATGGGACTCAGCTTTTTTGGCCGATAAGCAACACACGCTATGCTTGGAACACAATCTCTGTTATCGATCCCGCTTTCTCACTTCCGATTTTGATCCTGCTTTTCTTTGCCGCACTGAAGCGAAATCGAAGCTACGCGCGTGTCGCATTTCTATGGTCTCTGGCTTATCTGACTCTTGGGGTTATTCAACGAGATAGAGCAGAAGCGGCCGGGTGGAAAATCGTCCAAGAGAGACAGCACAGCGCTTTGCAGCTAAAAGCAAAACCAACCTTCGGGAATCTTTTGGTCTGGAAAGTGATTTATGAAACGGAAGATAACTACTATGTGGATGCGGTAAGAGTGGGGCGTTCAATAAAAATCTACCCAGGCGAATCCACACCAAAGCTCAATGTGAAGACTCAATTTCCATGGCTCGATCCGCAATCGCAGCAAGCGAAAGACATCGAACGTTTCCGTTGGTTTTCAAATGGTTTTGTAGCGCAAGACCCGAATAACGAAATGCGAATTGTTGACGTGCGTTACTCCATCGTTCCAAACCAAATTAATGCGCTGTGGGGCATCAATCTATCCCCAAAAGCCAGCGCGGATGAACACGTCGAATACACTGCTCATCGAGGGAGTACAGAGGAAGACCGCCAAACTTTTCTCAATATGCTTACGGACTTTGACTGAGCGTTTACTTGGGTTACATGGGGAGTGATTCAGTGACTATCAAGCCGATTGAAAGTCCTTCACCAGCGTCGGCTTATTAGCAAAGAAGATCTTGCCAAACAGAGACTTGTACTTCCAGCCAAGAGACAACAGTCGTTTTGCTAAGCTTTTGTTTTCAATGATAGCGACCTCAACGCCTTGGTAATGATATGGATGGCTTTTAATGTAGTCGATAAATGCAGTAAGCACACCTTGCCCGCGAACGGAGGGCGCAAAGTTGACTGCAACAATGGAAAAGCGCTGACTGCCAACAGGGCAACGGACAAAGCAGTGTCCAAGCGGATGAGTGATGGTCTCGGAAAACTCAGGAAACGCGCGAGACTCTAGTTCTTGAGAAAGCGCATCGTATTGCTGACATAAATGATAAAAAAGTTGTTTCGCTTCACTGTTCATCTCGGTGCCACTTACTTGTAACTTGGTTTAAAGGCATTGATTTCACGAACATTGTACCCATAGGCAGCAAGATAAAATGCGGTGAACTTTTACAGTGGTGATTTCCTATTTTTGAAACCTAACTTGTTACAAATGAAGCTGATTGGTTTTTATATGGTACGTGGGGATGAGTGTTTCTAGTTGAAGGGAGAGTACGCTGGTTACTGGATTCTTACCTGAGTTCCTGTATTAAAAGGAGAACCACTTGGTTTAATGCCGCTCGTTTAACTACGAGTGGCATCTTTTTATATTTCGTCATCTTGTACAGCGACGAAGGTGCGTGATATAGGATCTTCTATCCTAGCTCTTTATGGTCAAAATTGTCTCTTTAACCACTCAGCACGTTGCTATTAGATTCCTAGTCTCGCCAAGGCTCGCTGGAATGACACAAAAACATCGTTAAGCTGTTGGCATTAAATCACTTGGTCCGTTTTTGCTTATTCTTGAGGGCTTAACTAGGCATTACTCTAAGTGCTTAAATTGCAATGCCACAAGTCGCTGATACAACTCACAGCTTTGCATTAATGATTGGTGGTTACCAACATCGACTAACTCGCCATTGTCGAGCACCGCAATTTTATCCGCATGTTGGATGGTCGAAAGACGATGAGCAATGATCAGCGTTGTGCGTCCTTTCATTAGAGCTTCAAGTGCTTGCTGGACGTGATGTTCACTTTCACTATCAAGGGCGCTAGTAGCTTCGTCTAGCAGTAAGATTTTTGGATCTTTTAGAATCGCGCGAGCAATCGCAATGCGCTGTTTTTGTCCGCCCGACAGCCTAACGCCGCGCTCGCCTAAAAAGCTGTGATAGCCTTCGGGAAGCTTCTCAATAAACTCATGGGCATGGGCTTTTTTGGCGGCTTCGATGACTTGTTCATCTGTGGCTTCTGGATTGCCGTAACGAATATTGTGAAACACATCATGGCTAAACAGCGCTGGCTGTTGTGGTACGAGCGCCATTTGGCGTCGAAGCTCGTTTGGATCGAACTGTCGAATATCTTCGCCACCAAACAACACTTTCCCCTGTTGTGGGTCATAAAAGCGTTGCAGCAGTTCGAATAGTGTTGTTTTACCTGCACCAGAAGGGCCAACCAACGCCAATACTTTGCCTTGTTCTGCGGTTAGATTTAACTCTTTGATAGCTGGTTGATTTGGGCGAGAAGGGTAGTTGAAACTCACCGATTTAAAGTTAACCTCAGCAGGCATGTCGGGACGGATAGGCAAATGGTTGCTTGGCGCTTTGATATCGCTGTCTACTTGAAGGATCTCAATCAGCCGTTCGGTAGCACCTGCGGCCCTTTGCAGTTCACCCATGACTTCGGAAATGGTTGCAGTCGATGAGGCAACCATAATGGCATAAAACACAAATGCGGCTAGGTCACCCGCAGACATTTTTCCGTGAATCACATCGCTGCCGCCAACCCAAAGCATGCCTGCAATCGCGCTGAACACAATCACAATAACGCCAGAGATCAGGATCGCGCGCTGTTTTACTCTCTGTTTGCCTACTTCATAAGCCTTTTCCACTTCGACAGCGAAAGCCGCTCGCTCATGCGACTCTGAGCTAAAACTTTGCACGGTTTTAATATGTTCTATTGCTTCCCCAGCGTAGCTGCCGACATCGGCCATTGAGTCCTGACTTTGGCGAGAGAGAGCACGCACGCGTCGTCCATAAAACAAAATCGGAACGAGAACCAAAGGCACAGAAGCAAGCACAATCAGCGTGAGCTTAACGTTGGTAGCGAATAACATAATGATGGCACCAAAGCACATCAAAGCGCTACGCATCGCCATTGAGAACGATGAACCGATAATGCTTTGCAGCAACGTGGTATCGGTAGTTAGGCGCGACATAATATCGCCGCTACTGTTGGTCTCAAAATAGCTCGGATGCAGCGTAATCACATGGTTAAACACTGAAAGGCGAATATCCGCACTGACGCGCTCACCTACGGAAGAGACAAGGTAAAAGCGAAAGAAGGTCCCAATGGCAATACACAATGTGACACCGACAATAAACTGAATCGCATTGGTAAGCTCTTGCAATGATTGCTGAGCAAAGCCTTGGTCGATAAGAATACGTACTCCATAGCCAACGGATAACGTCAAACTTGCTGTCGCGACAAGGGCAACCAAAGCCGCCGCAACCCGCCATTTATAAGGTGCAATAAAGGTGTTGAGTTTAAGAAGAATGCTGAGATTTTTGTTATTTTTTCTGCTCATGAGTGGCTCACAAAGCGTTTTAGGTAACTGGCATAGTAAGCCAGTTTTGTAGGGGAGACCAGCGAACTGCCGCTTTCGGAGTAGGAAGTTCACTGGGATGCACAATATCTTATGTATATCGAAACTTGCTTAAATGTCTAAGAGTCAAAAATGAACTTTGAGTGAGGAGGGAGTTAAGCACGGCTTTTGGCGAGTAGCAGGTCGACCTTTCCTTTTGCTGTTTTACTAACCGTTTGCATCAACTGAAAACTTGGCTTAAGGATACCTGAGTTTTCTAATCCTTCGACCATTAAGAGCCAAAGCTTGGCCGTCATTTGTGCATCGGCTAGTGCACGGTGGAAAATACCGTCGTTGTCGATATTTTTATAGCGAACAAGTTCACCTAGTTTGTGTGATGGGGCATCTTGAATGAGCCGTCTTGCTACCAGCAAGGAGCAAGCAAACTCACCCGAATAACCAGAGTTAATTCGTTCAAGCTCTGCATCTAAAAATCGTTTATCGAAAGACGCGTTGTGAGCGATAAGGTTCTCGCCAGCTATGAACTCACTAAATGATGCCATTACCTCTTCGCAGCTTGGTGCCGTTCGCAACATGTTATTGGTAATGCCGGTGTAGTTCTCAATGAAGGAGCTCACTCTGAAACCGGGATTCATGAGTTGCTGAAAACTATCAACAACCTCGCCATCGACTAACTTTACCGCACCAATTTCTATTGCGCGATCACCTAAAGTAGGAGAGAGACCTGTGGTTTCAAAGTCGAGTACAACCACAGAGTTTGCTTGAGGCATAAAATTTTCCAGCTGAGTAATATTGCGCAAGAGTATTATCGAAAGTGACAGAAAAAGAAAGGTGAACCAATTGGTATATCTTTGTCGATGTAGATTCCAAAAAATCGACGCTACGTAATCAATATGAGAGTTTTATAACACGTTATTGGCGACACTTCATGTATTCTTAGCCGAAGCGAAGAAGAGGATTTATCAATGTCAAAAAGCTCCAAGCTTCACAATGAAGACAAACTGGTCAAGAAGGCACTAGAGATTGGTGGGAAGATGGCGAAACTACAAGGTTTTGACCTTCCACAGTCACCACAACCTCTGAGAGTAAAAGCGATTTACCTATTCTTGGTCGATGCAAAACAGATAACGCCACTACCGGAAAGTAAGCTAGACGGCGCAAGCATCAAACACCGACTGGCAGTATGGATACACAGTGCATTGCCAGACAACGACCCTCTAAAGTAGAAAACTCAAGAAGTCACATAGGTTATTACTTAACACAGGCCATTAATTAACAAGGCGAGCCAAGTGGTTCGCCTTGTTTGATCTTGGCAAGTGCAAAAAGGTCTCCTCGAGTTTCGGTATCATTGATTTACAAAACAGAATCAAAAGGACTAAAGATAAGTCCCAAGAAGCGCTACAATGCACGCGTTGCGAGAGTGCAACCAAGAATACTCATTTACAGAAGCTTTGAAGTAACCATACATGTCTAAAGATTTCGAATTCACTACAGAATACATACTCGACAAACCTTTCTTTGCCGAGTGTTATGATCAAACTAGCCGGCCAACGAAGTTCCCACAAGCGTACTTAAAAGGGATACTGTTTCTTATCTTTGGTGTGGTCTTATTAGAGTTTGAACTGCTACCTAACGGTTATGTCGGTTGGTTCTTTATCGTATTGAGTGTGATTGAAGCGTGTAGCGTTTACTTCAAAAGAACTTGGTGGCTTTGGCGTCAAACCATAAGCTCAAGCCGTGGCAGCAAAGTAGTATTTCAAGTTAACGCAGATGGTGTGCGCTACAAAAGCGGTAAAGTTGACCGCAGCCTCGCATGGAATGAAATCGACCAACTGGAACAAACTGATTTGGGCTTTATCCTTCACCTTGGTAAACAGCGCCAATACATCAGCAAATCCTGCTTAAACGAAGAAGTGATCGCGTTTATGGTAGAACAGCACGCGGCATCAAAAGCGAGCTAACAAATTCACATCAAGCTGGAATGAGCGATCTGAAAAGTAGGTGATATATGATTGAATATTATAACAAGTACTTGGTCGATTCTGAATCAACTGGGCTTGATGTACAAAGCTAATAAGGTTTAGAGATTTCTCTTTCGGACAAACTGCTTCGGTGTCATGCGCGCAATCTGCTTACACTCTCTAGTCATGTGTGCTTGATCGGAAAAACCTTGCTCCAGCGCCAACTCCGATAAAGTAAGATCGGGTTGAGCTCGGAGTAGTTCTAAAGTGTGCTTCACTCGTTTAATACGTTGGTAATGTTTAGGAGTAATCCCCAACCATTTCTGAAAATTGCGCTCTCTCTGGCGTTGACTGAGCGTCCCTGCAGGCTGGTCAATGATGTGGCCGACGTACTGTGGTTCATATTTCTCAATCAGTGCTTGAACCCAGCGATACAACGTAGAAATCCTTGCAGACGGCGAACGCGCTGTTTGCAGAGACTCAAATGTTGCTAGCGCAGAAGAAGCCAAAGGGTGAACATCTTGAATCCGCAATAGCTGTTCTAGGCGTTTACCAAATAGTTGATAACCAACTGCAGGATGAAAGCGTACGCCAGTCATCACCGCACCTGGCGGTAGGCAGACTTGATGTGCCAGAATGCTCACAGGTAGTAGGACAACCCCCGGCGCATGCCATTCACCATCCATTTGTACTTCATTCTGTAAAATGAATACCACACCTGTACCAGCATCACTGAGTAATTGTTTACGTACGGTTTGCGTCGTATCAGGTTTGACGGATGCTGACCAAATGGCTTGAACATAGCCAGCTAAAGCCCTTTGAGGTTTTAAAATATCAAATTCTAAGTTCAAATGAATCATCCTATTTAACCTCAACTTAAATGAGAAAGTGATACACATGAACTTTTCATCATATTAAGCTGAGGAATAAGCAGTGACTTATAAGTAAAAACTGTCAGATAGAATTATCTAGGCTTATAGTCTCCAACCTTTGGCTTAAATGCCTTAACTATTCGGTTCCAACTATTGATCGCGTTGATCGCAATTGTTAGATTGACCATAGCTTCTTCTCCGAAGGTATTCAAGGTCAGCTGATAGGTATCATCATCTACTGGTAGGCCAGCAGTTAGTAATTCAGCCCAGCCTAGTGCAACGTGTTCTGCATCGCTGTAGAATGGCATATCTTTCCACGCACTAAGCCCCCATATGCGTTCCGGCTTTTCACCTAACTTAAGCGCATCTTTACTATGCATGTCGATACAAAATGCACATTGATTGATTTGCGATATGCGTAACTTAACCAGTTCCCATATGATCATGTTCATGGTTTCTGATTGGCTAAATTGTTCATGGAAGTAAGCTTCCTGAGCGTATAGGATTTCTATTGCCTTTGGCGCCACTTCAATATAGTTGAGTCGTTTTTTCATGGTCATTCTCCTCTGTTTTTCACATAATAAGAAACGCTCTTAGCAAAAGATTGAAGATTTTCGACATGCTCTCAATAAAGTTAGATAAAGGAGTGAACGAAGAAAGCGAAAAAGGATGTCTATTTGATGCTATGCATAAACATTCGTATTGTGTGCCTTACACTTTTGCAAGGCGTTACGTGCTTTCTAGAAAAGTCTCAAATTAGCGTACAATTAGCGTTTTGACACAGCGGAAATCATCATGGCCAAAACTGTTCAGCAGCAAATCGGAAGCATTGCTCTAGTCGTTGAAAATTACGACGATGCTATCGAATTTTATACTCAAAAACTTCAATTCACTCTGGTTGAAGATACCAACCTAGGTGGTGGTAAACGCTGGGTTCAAGTTTCTCCTCCAAACTCCAATGGTACAAACCTACTTTTAGCTCAAGCGAGTACCCCGGAGCAAACGCATGCAGTAGGAAATCAAACAGGTGGTCGTGTTTTCCTGTTTCTGCAAACTAATGATTTTTGGCGTGACTACGAGTTGATGAAGAAAAATGGTGTTGTATTTAATGAAGAGCCTCGTGTGGAAGAATACGGGACAGTGGTGGTGTTCCAAGATCTCTATGGTAATAAATGGGACTTACTGCAACTGAACTGAGAAACTACACAGCACCTGCATAACATAGTGTTCATGAGGAGTATCCAACAAGCTTTTAAGGTTCTGAGATATTAGTGCTAATTCTAAGGTTCTCAGAAGTCACAATATTTCTAAATCACTTTTGTGCAAACAATAACTAGCCATCATTCCTCCACGATGTATCAACAAATGTTAGGACGGCACACCCAAAACAAAAAGGCGAACCAAACGGTTCGCCTTTGTCTATTTAGATGCTGCCAAAAATTAATCTTCGTAGTTATCGATGCTTGGGCACGAGCAGATTAGGTTACGGTCGCCGTATACGTTATCTACGCGGTTTACTGTTGGCCAGTACTTCCAAGATTTGGTCGCTTTAGAAGGGAAGCAGCCAAGCTCGCGAGAGTAAGGACGGTCCCACTCTTCAGCAGAAAGGTCAACTTGCGTGTGTGGCGCATTAACGAGAGGGTTGTTCTCTAGTGGCCATTCACCGTTTTTCACTTTTTCCATTTCTTCGCGGATAGCGATCATCGCATCACAGAAGCGGTCCAGCTCTTCTAGATCTTCCGATTCCGTTGGCTCAACCATTAGCGTGCCCGCTACAGGGAACGACATAGTTGGTGCGTGGAAACCGTAGTCCATTAGACGCTTCGCAATGTCTTCTTCGCTGATGCCTGTTTCTTCTTTCAGTGGACGAATGTCGATAATACATTCGTGCGCTACACGACCATTTTTGCCACGGTAAAGAACAGGGTAGTGTTGGCGAAGTGTTTCCATCACGTAGTTTGCGTTCAGAATTGCTACTTTTGTTGCATCTGTTAGGCCTGCTTCGCCCATCATTGCGATGTAAGCCCAAGAGATCGGTAGGATAGAAGCGCTACCCATATCTGCTGCTGATACTGCAAAATCTTCGCCTTCTACGCCGTCTTCAATATGGCCTGGTAGGAAAGGCGCTAGGTGAGATTTCACTCCGATAGGACCCATACCCGGACCGCCACCACCATGTGGGATACAGAAGGTTTTGTGTAGGTTTAGGTGAGAAACGTCTGAACCGATGAAGCCTGGTGATGTTAGACCAACCTGTGCGTTCATATTAGCGCCGTCTAGGTAAACCTGACCGCCAGCGGCATGAACCATTTCACACACTTCTTTCACTTTCTCTTCGTAAACGCCGTGCGTAGAAGGGTAAGTGATCATAATGCTTGATAGGTTGTCTTTGTGCTTCTCGATTTTCGCTGCTAGGTCGTCGATGTCGATGTTGCCTTCTTCATCACACTTAACAACCACAACTTTCATTGACACCATAGACGCCGTTGCAGGGTTAGTACCGTGTGCAGAGCTTGGGATCAAACATACATTGCGGTGACCTTCGCCACGGCTTTCGTGGTAGCGTTGAATCGCGATAAGACCTGCATACTCACCCGATGCGCCAGAGTTTGGCTGAAGTGAGAACGCGTCGTAGCCTGTGATCTCACAAAGCTTCTCTTTTAGATCTTTCGCTAGTGCTGCATAGCCCGCCGCTTGTTCTGCTGGCGCGAATGGGTGGATAGAACCAAACTCTGGCCAAGTGATTGGGATCATCTCTGCTGCTGCGTTCAGCTTCATCGTACAGCTGCCTAGTGGGATCATGCCGTGCGTTAGCGAGAAGTCTTTGTTCTCTAGCTGTTTCAGGTAACGCATCATTTGCGTTTCGCTATGGTGCGTATTGAATACAGGGTGAGTCAGGTATTCTGTTGTGCGGCGTAGCGCTTCTGGAATTGCCGCAAACTCATTGCCTGCGATTTCCGTCGATAGTGCTGCTACGTCTTCTTTTACACCAAAGACTGCAAATAGTGCTTCTACATCAGCGACCGTGGTTGTTTCGTCACAGCTAATACCTAGCTTGCCAGGTAGTAGACGTAGGTTGATGTCTGCTGAAAGTGCTTTTGCGTAAAGCTCTTCTGTTTTTGAACCTGTGTTGATGGTGATGGTATCGAAGAAGCTGTTATGAGCAAGTTCAAAGCCGCCTTTGGTTAGGCCTGCGGCGATAATCGCAGTCATATGGTGTGTACGGCGAGCAATAGTGCGTAGACCTTCTGCGCCGTGGTAAACCGCGTAAAAAGACGCCATGTTCGCTAGCAATGCTTGAGCGGTACAGATGTTCGATGTCGCTTTTTCGCGGCGGATATGCTGCTCACGAGTTTGCATTGCCATGCGCAGTGCTTGGTTACCGTTAGTATCGATAGAAACACCGATCACACGTCCTGGCATGGTACGCTTGTGTTTGTCACGCGTTGCCATGAATGCCGCATGTGGACCGCCGTAACCCACAGGAACGCCAAAACGTTGTGCAGAACCGATTGCTACGTCTGCGCCCATTTCACCAGCAGGTTTCAATAGGGTAGAAGCAAGCAGGTCAGTCGCAACAGTGACAAGCGTTTTGTTTGCTTGCGCTTTTGCGATGATGTCCGTTAGGTCACGAACTTCACCTGTTGTGCTTGGGTATTGAACTAATGCGCCGAACACGTCTTGCTCTGGTAGGGATTCTAGCGAACCAACCAGAACTTCAAAGCCGATGAATTTTGCACGAGTTTTTACTACTTCTAGCGTTTGTGGGTGAACATCGTCAGCCACAAAGAATACGTTGCTCTTGCTCTTACCTGCGCGCTTACACAGAGTCATTGCTTCTGCTGCCGCTGTTGCTTCGTCTAGCAATGAGGCGTTCGCGATTTCCATACCAGTTAGGTCGATGATCATTTGTTGGAAGTTTAAAAGGGCTTCCAAGCGACCTTGAGAAATTTCAGGTTGGTAAGGTGTGTAAGCGGTATACCAGCCAGGGTTTTCTAGCACGTTACGTAGAATGACGTTTGGAGTAAACGTGTTGTAGTAGCCCTGGCCAATGAATGTACGTTTAATTTGGTTTTGTTTAGCAAACTGCTTCATCGTCACTAGCATGTCTGCTTCGCTTTTCGCTTCTGCCAACGTCATTGGTTGTTCTAGGCGAATTTGTGCAGGCACGGTTTCTTCGATGAGGGCGTCAAGGCTTACCGCGTTGATGGCATCCAACATTTTTTGTTGGTCTGATTTGCTTGGTCCGTTGTGGCGTCCAACGAACTCATTTTGTGTGCTGAGGCTTTGAAGTAATTCAGTCATTGTCCTTTACCTACTCCTTGGCTCGGGTAACGGAAATGGTCGTTAGTGACACATTTAATTATACGTCCGAACCTAGAAAAAAAGCTGCTCTCTAAACAGGCTAGGGAACAGCTTTCGTCACATCCTAATTACTCTTCTTCGATAGAGTTTAGGTATTCTTCCGCGTCTTTTAAGTCATCCAACTCAGATGGGTTTGAAAGCTTCACTTTCACAATCCAACCACCTTCGTACGGTTCTTCGTTGATTAGCTCTGGGCTGTCTTCTAGTTCTTCGTTGATTTCTACGATTTCACCGGTAACAGGAGAGTAGATATCTGACGCTGCTTTTACAGACTCAACCAAAGAGAAGCTTTCACCTGCTTCTACTTCGTCTTCTACGTCTGGTAGGTCAACGAATACTACGTCACCCAACATTTCTTGCGCATGCTCAGAAATACCAAGTGTTACTGTGCCGTCACCGTTGTCACGTACCCACTCGTGGCTATCTGTAAACTTCAGTGTTTTGTCCATTGCTTAATCTCCAAATAACTTGTCAGGAATTATTGTGATTTTAAAAAATCGTTTATTGGTAAAGAGGGAAGCGACTGCAAAGTTCTTTTACTTCTTTGCGAACGCGTTTTTCAACGTCTGCGTCACCTTCTGGGTTGTTCACCAAACCATCCAGTACGTCACCAATCCAATTACCGATGAGTTTGAATTCTTCAGCGCCAAAGCCGCGGCTTGTACCCGCAGGCGTTCCTAAACGGATGCCCGATGTAATCATAGGCTTCTCTGTATCGAATGGGATGCCATTTTTATTACATGTGATCCCAGCACGTTCTAGAGCTTCTTCTGCTTTGTTGCCTTTCAAGCCTTTAGGGCGAAGGTCAACCAGCATTAGGTGCGTGTCTGTGCCACCAGTTACGATGTCGCAACCGCGAGTTTGCAATACTTCCGCTAGGACTTTTGCGTTATTGATCACCGAATCAATATAAGTTTTAAATTCAGGGCCAAGCGCTTCTCCAAATGCAACCGCTTTTGCTGCGATAACGTGCATCAGTGGGCCGCCTTGTAGGCCAGGGAATACGGCGGAGTTGATTTTCTTAATGATGTCTTCGTGGTTAGTAAGAATCATACCGCCGCGAGGGCCACGCAATGTTTTGTGTGTTGTGGTTGTCACAACATGCGCATGTGGCAATGGGCTAGGGTGTGCACCTGTTGCGATAAGGCCAGCAATGTGCGCCATATCGACCATAAGAATTGCGCCAACTTCGTCAGCGATTTCACGGAACTTAGCAAAATCGATAACGCGTGGAATAGCACTGCCACCCGCGATGATCATCTTTGGTTTGTGTTCTACTGCAAGTGCACGAACGTCGTCGTAGTTGATTTCTAGTGTTTCGCGATCAACGCCGTATTGAACTGCGTTAAACCATTTACCAGAAAGGGCTGGGCGTGCACCGTGTGTTAGGTGACCTCCAGCGTCCAAAGACATGCCAAGAATGGTGTCGCCTGGTTGAAGAAGAGCCAGTTTCACCGCGCCATTTGCTTGAGCGCCTGAGTGAGGTTGAACGTTTGCGTATTCGCAATTAAAAAGTTTTTTCGCGCGTTCGATAGCAATGGCTTCCACTGTATCTACGTGCTCACAACCACCGTAGTAACGACGACCTGGATAACCTTCAGCGTATTTGTTTGTTAGGCATGTGCCTTGAGCTTGCATTACCGCTTTAGAAACAATGTTCTCAGAAGCGATAAGTTCGATTTGTTCGTTTTGGCGAGCGGATTCCGCCTGAATTCCAGCAAAGACAGCATCATCTGTCGCAGAGAGGTTGGTAGAGAAAAAGTTTTCCAAGCTGTGGTTAGGGTAACTCTTATTCATGGTAGTTGACCTTCCAAATCTTAAAATGAACCCGCAATAGATGAATTATGATTTGCGGTTGTGGTTCATTTGTCCTCAAAACAGCTGAACTGCATAGCAGAACAGAGTGAACATCCGGCCCTAAATGTGGGCAAAAACTCCGTCGGATTGCGTGTTTCCTTTACCAATCTCTTACGGAAATATGCATCTCTACATCTAACAAGTTGGTAACATAGCGCCTGCGGCGGGAACAATCAACCAAAAATTTCCTATAGGAAACAAGATTTCAAAAATTGTTAACAAGAGCACGGTTTAATTCACTTGGTGGACTTTTATCCACTATGTGCTTCATGCACAATGCTAGTAGGACAAAAATAAGGATATCTATAGAGGGATTTATGGCAGAAAGTATTTACGATGAATACCCATCGATGACGTTAGCGAAAGAGCAAAATGATCAAAATATCGAGCCATTAAAGCTGGGTCAGCGTATCAAGGATATCCGCTCAAAACTTGGTATTACACTAGAAGAAGCCAGTCAGCGAACAGGGCTTGCTCGTTCTACGCTGAGTAAAATAGAAAATGAGCAGATTTCTCCGACATTTCAAGCAATGCAAAAATTGGCGCTTGGCTTACAAATTGATATGCCGCAACTCTTTGAGCCACCTAGAAAAAAGGTTGCGACAGGGCGTAGGGATGTTACCAAGAAGAATGAAGGCAAACCACACCCAACGCAAACTTATGAACATGAGCTGCTTGCTACTCAACTTTCCAATAAGAAAATGATGCCGTTTAAGAGCCAAATTCGTGCTCGCAGTTTTGATGAATATAAAGACTGGGTTCGTCATGATGGTGAAGAATTTCTGCTTATCTTATCTGGTGAGGTCATGTTCTATTCTGAGTTCTACGAACCTGTCGTTCTAAGCGAGGGCGACAGCGTCTATTACGATGCGAACATGGGACATATGTTGACCAGTGTTAGCGAGGAAGATGCGCACATTTTGTGGGTGACAGCCAAATAGTGATAAATAGTTGTAAATTTCCTATAGTGAAAGCAAACGATTGCTGTTGGTGGTCGTTATGATGAAAAGGCGCTTTTTTGATGAGAATACACTCATTAAAGCGCTTTTTTTGTACGATTTGTTGTGATTAAAATGTTAAGAGTCACACTTTTGCAAGTCGATCTACGTCTTGTTCGTGCAAAATAGAATGAGCCATGTTTATTATTGGAAACACATCGAATGCCGATAGCATTCTCGGGTCTATCTAAATGGAGACGAAAATGACTCAAGAACTACTGAAAACACCACTACACGCACTTCACGTTGAAGTTGGTGCCAAAATGGTCCCGTTCGCGGGTTACGATATGCCTGTTCAGTATCCTCTAGGCGTAAAAAAGGAACACTTACACACTCGTGATGCGGCAGGTCTGTTTGATGTTTCTCATATGGGACAACTTCGCCTACTCGGTGACGGTGCAGCTGCGTTCCTAGAAACATTAGTGCCAGTGGATATTGTGGATCTTGAGTCTGGTAAACAGCGTTATGCGTTCTTCACTAATGAAGAGGGCGGCATCATGGACGACTTGATGGTAGCTAATCTAGGCGATCATCTTTTTGTGGTTGTGAACGCGGCATGCAAAGAACAAGACATTGCACACCTACAATCGCATTTGCCATCTGGTGTTGAGTTAGAAATTATCGAAGACCGTGCTCTGCTTGCGATCCAAGGTCCTAAAGCGGCAGCTGTATTGGCGCGTTTTGCCTCAGAAGTTTCTGACATGCTGTTCATGGATATTCGTAAAGTCGATATTTTAGGCGCCGAATGCATTGTTTCTCGTAGCGGCTACACTGGCGAAGATGGTTACGAGATCTCGGTTCCTGCTGACAAGGCAGAAGAACTCGCACGTAAACTGACCGCGGAAGAGGAAGTTGAATGGATTGGCCTTGGTGCTCGTGATTCACTTCGTCTTGAGTGTGGTCTTTGCCTATACGGTCATGACCTAGACACAACAACTACGCCTGTAGAAGCAAGCTTGTTATGGGGCATCCAAAAGGTTCGTCGTATCGGCGGTGAACGTGAAGGTGGTTTCCCAGGTGCGGATATTATTCTTAAGCAGATCGAGACCAAAGATGTGGCGCGCAAGCGTGTCGGTTTGGTCGGCCAAACTAAAGCACCAGTCCGTGAAGGCGCGGAATTGTTTGATGCTGATGGCGTTAAAATTGGCGTTGTCACCAGCGGCACTGCGGGTCCAAATGCAGGTAAGCCTGTCTCAATGGGTTATGTGCGTGCTGATCTTGCTGCGATTGGTACTGAATTGTTCGCTGAAGTACGCGGAAAAATGCTACCAATGACGGTTGAGAAAATGCCGTTTGTACCGCAACGTTACTACCGCGGTTAGGTTACTCATTATTGTCATTCTTCGCGTATTCGCGAGGCAAGAAACAAGCAAAAATGCCGAGCTTTCTAGCTCGGCATTTTTATGTATATCGGCTTTATATATACGCTTGGAAGTTATCGTAGTTTCTGCAGCCTTATCCGACCGCTTTGTCGATTGTACAACACATGTCGATAACGATATCTTCAAGTTTTTCCGGATGAATCATGTCTTCTTTTGCAATCCCAAACTGAGACGCCATGATCGTATTGAACAGCTCCCAATGTTTGATCAGCATTTCTTCGCGATTATCAGCGATGTCAGGCCATGTCTCTTGCATCATCGGAGTAAGACTGATTGCACCATGTGCAAAAATCAACATCTGCCACTTTGATTCCCACTGATCAAATTGGGCGTTAGGGTTTTCACTGTTGTACTGCTCAAAAATTCCGGTAAATATCGCAGCAAACTCATCTTTTGACTTTAAGAAATACTGCAGCAGGGCACCATCATCGCCTTGGCGAATAGCATCAGCGATCATCTGTACTGGGTGAGGATTAACGAGCGCAAATGCCAGCATGCGAACCATGAACAGATAAATTTTTCTATTCGAAGGTGTGTTCTCAGGCATCTCATTGATTAATTCAGCCATATAGCACTGCATGAATTCATCCATCGCGTCGCTAACCGCTTGCCAAATCTTCTCTTTGCTGCCGAAGTGGTGACGGATCAAACTATGTGAAACACCAGCCTTTTCACTGATATTGCGCAGTGAGACACGCTCGTAACCAAGTTCACAAAACATATCTGCTGCCACCTTAAGGATCAGACACTTAGTTTGTTCTGCGGCTTCAGCACTTCTACGCCCCTGCTTTCTTTCATTCATAGTTCGAATTTTCCCGAATATTAATCAACGCGCTTACTTTTACCAGAAACCGGACGCTTTGACTAATTAATTTGCTTTCCACCTGGAAAATATGTTGATCAATTTCAAATTCTGAATATACTGCACGACTGTGTAATATATAAAACCTACGGAGAAAGCGGGTGCGAAAACAATATTTAAAGCGCACTTTAGTTGGTGCTGTGGTGACATTAAGTCTCTCTGGCATGCTAACTGGGTGTAACAAAGCCATTTCCGAGCCGTCTGAACCTTTAATCAAACCTGTAAAATTACTGGCGGTGAAAGATCTAGAAGTTGAAGACTCGCATGCCTTTTTAGCGCGTATTGATGCGACACATCGCGCACAGCTTTCTTTTCAGGTTGGTGGTGAGGTCGATGAATTACTTGTTCGCATGGGCCAAGAGGTAAAAAAAGGTGAAGTGCTTGCAACGTTAGACCCTAAAGATCTTCAGCTTGCGTTAGACGCCTCTCAAGCACAATTCGCGTTAGCAAAAACGCAATGGGAGCGCGCGAAAAACCTTTATGGAAAAAAGCTGATTAGTACAGATGAGTACGACCAGAAAGAAACTCAATATAAAGCGGCATTGGCAAACTACGAACAAGCCAAAACAGATTTGAGTTATACCAAGATTCACGCACCTTTTGATGGCATCGTGTCATACACCTATGTCAACCCGTTTCAAGTGGTCGCAGAGAAGCAAGAGATCCTGAATCTTATCGATAACACGACCTTAGATGTGTCGTTCACACTGCCAGTAAGTTATGCGGAATCTGTATCACTTGAGTCACTGCAAAATTCCGATATGTGGGTGACGATGGATAGCGAGCCAGGAAAACGTATCCCTGGAAAATTTAAAGAAATTTCGACTCAGCCAAATGTCGATACCAACAGTTATGAGGCGATCGTAACCATCACTCGACCAGAAGATCGCAATTTGCTAACAGGTATGACAGGGCAGGTACACATAGCTAAACAACATCTATCGGACGCGATGACGTTGCCTCAATCCGCTTGGGTAAACAAAAAAGAGACGCAAGGCGAAGTGTGGGTAATGGACAGAAACACACAGCAAGTTAATAAAGTCACAGTGTCTCTTGATGCCGCTGGAGGTGTGAAAGCAGGGCTTGATAACAATGATTACGTTGTTGTTGCTGGCGTTGAGCGACTGGTCGAAGGACAAGTCGTGAAAGCTTGGGTTCGTGAGGGAGGCATTTAATGAAACGATCTCTATTTACGATCTCTGCAATTGCGCTTGCAGTTTTAACGGGTTGCAAAAATGAAAACCAAGCTGTCGTCGAGCAGCCGCTTTTTGTGTCGACTATCTCTGTGGATGCGCCGGTACAAAGCCAATATCGAGCTTTTAAAGGAATAGTTGTACCAGCAGAGCAAACACCTATGGCATTCCGCCGCGCGGGAGAAATTCAACACGTGTTGGTGAAAGCGGGCGACGTTGTTAAGCAAGGCCAAATGATCGCAAAGTTGGATGACAGTAAAGAAAAGCAAGCCGTAAATGACGCAGAAGCGCAATATACACTGGCGATTCGTCAGCTCAAACGCGGCGAAGACCTACACGCACGTCAGATGATCTCAAAGGCCGAGCTTGATGAGCTAACGGCTAATAAAGAGTTGGCAGAGGCTAATTTCTATAACGCCACCAATCAATTGAACTACACCCGTTTATTTGCCCCGTTCGCCGGTAAAGTGTCTGACGTTTTTAAAGAGCGTTTTGAACGTGTGGCAGTTGGGGAGCCGGTGTTGAATCTATATCAAAACGATTTGGTGTACGTGCGTATTGAGCTTTCCGACAATGTTCTCGCTATGGTGGACCCAAATTCAGACAACATGAGTTACAAGCCTAGAGCAACCTTCTCCGGCATTAGTGACACATTTGCTTTGGACTATTTAGAGCACACAAGTGAGCCTAACTCCGAAACTCAAACTTACGAAATGTATTTGACGATGCCACAGCCAAAAGCAGAGATTCTACCGGGAACCAGCGTCAGTGTTCTGGTCGATATGGTTAAGGCGGGGATTACCTCCATCGATGGTTACAGTATTCCAGTAACGGCGCTTCAAGCGGGCAGCGAAGAGAATGAGTTCTTTGTATGGAAAAAAGAGGGTGACGTTGTCACTCGGGTGCCTGTGATGATTTCCCAAGTGAATGGCAACGGAGCCATTGTGTCGTCAGGAGTTAAGCAAGGCGACGTTCTGATTAATTCAAACCTACGTAAATTACGTGAAGGTAAACATGTGGATGTTGTGGAGAATAAACAATAATGAACATTGCTGAGTACTCAATAAAAAATAAAGTCATCAGCTGGTTGTTCATTATTATCCTTGCTGTTGGTGGTCTAACGTCGTTTTTGGAGCTTGGGCGACTAGAAGACCCGGCATTTACGATTAAAGATGCCATGATCATTTCAACATACCCTGGCGCGACGTCGAAAGAGGTTGAAGAAGAGCTGACGTACCCTTTAGAAAAAGAGATTCGAAAACTCCCTTATATAGACAAAATTACCTCTACGTCTTCTGATGGTATGTCTCAAATCACGGTCAGTATGGAAATGGACTATGGTCCTGATGAACTGCCGCAAATTTGGGATGAAATGCGCCGTAAAATTAATGACTTGCGACCAACTTTGCCTCAGGGCGTACAATCTTTGCAGATCATTGATGATTTCGGTGACGTTTATGGCGTGATGCTGATGCTCACTGGCGATGACTACGATTATGTCGAGCTAAAACGCTATGCTGATTACCTGACTCGTGAAATCGAGCTGGTTGATGGCGTAGGAAAGGTGGATATCACGGGCGATCAACAAGAAATGCTGTTTGTTGAGATCTCTCTTGACCGCCTTGCGGCATTGAACTTAGACATGAACGTGGTTGCGAGCTTGTTGAACCAACAAAATAATGTGGTTTCAGCAGGGGAAGTGATGGTCAATGGCGAAAGCCTTGTCATTCGTCCAAGTGGTACCTTAAACACCGTAGAAGCGCTAGAAAACTTGATCATTCATGGTCGTGACACTGGGAACCTAATTCGTCTAAAAGATGTAGCAACGATTTCTCGTGGTATCCAAGAGAAGCCAAGCAACGTCGTACTCTTTAACGGTCAAAAAGCAATTAATATCGGTATCTCGTTTGCGTCAGGTGTGAACGTGGTTGAGGTTGGCGAACGTTTGGATGCGGAGCTTGCGAGCCTTGAGTCTATCAAGCCTGCTGGCATCGATATGAACTACTTTTACAACCAAGCCAATGAAGTGGATGAGTCCGTTAAAGCGTTTGTGATTAGCCTAGCAGAGGCTGTGGCGATCGTTATCATCGTTCTGCTGTTTACGATGGGATTACGCAGTGGTGTCATCATTGGCGTCGTGCTGTTATTGACGGTGTTCGGTACCTTCATCTTGATGAACTACAACAATATCGAGCTGCACCGTATTTCTCTTGGCGCGTTAATTATTGCTCTGGGTATGCTGGTTGATAACGCGATTGTGGTCGTGGAAGGCATCTTGGTTGGCCTAAAAAAAGGGCGCACTAAAGTTCAAGCGGCCGTCGATATTGTAAAGCAAACACAGTGGCCTTTGCTTGGCGCAACCATCATTGCGATTACGGCTTTTGCACCTATCGGTTTGTCGCAAGATGCAACGGGTGAGTTCATGGGCTCTCTATTCTGGGTGCTGTGTTTCTCACTATTTTTGAGCTGGATTACCGCTATTACGCTGACGCCATTCCTCGCAGATCTATTGTTGAAAGAAGAGGGCAAGGGCCAAGATACCAACGAAGAAGATCCCTATAAAGGTTGGCTGTTTGTTGTATTTGGCGCATCGCTGAAATTCGCACTGCGATTCCGTTGGCTCACGGTTGCTGGCATGGTCGCGCTATTAGTGGGTGCTGTCTTGGCATTTGGTAATGTAAAACAGCAGTTCTTCCCACCATCGAACACGCCGATGTTTTACGTTGATATGTGGATGCCAGAAGGTACGGACATCCGCGAAACGATCAAAAAAGCCGAAGAAGTGGAAAGCTACATTCGTCAGCAAGACGATATTGACTTTGTTTCTGCTTCAATTGGGCAGGGTTTGCAGCGTTTCGCTCTGACTTACCAGCCAGAGAAAAGCTACGAAGCGTACGCCCAGTTCCAAGTTCGCGCCACTGATCGTGAGAGCATGTTCGGTTTGTTGCACAAGTTAGACGCTAACCTTGCGAAGACGTTTGATGCACCGACATTTCAATTTAAATTGATGGAATTTGGCCCTTCACCAGCGTCTAAGATCGAAGCGCGTATTACTGGTCCCGATCCGCAAGTTTTACGTGATTTAGCAGTGCAAGTTGAAGACATCCTTCATACCGACCCTGGTGCCCGAAACATTCGTCACGATTGGCGAGAGCGTACTAAGGAGCTTGTGCCTGTTTTCAATGAGTCTAAAGCTCGTCGCTTGGGCATTTCGAAAGAAGATCTTTCAAGCACACTGCAAATGGCGTTTGGTGGTAGCACGTTGGGTTACTTACGTGATGGTACACACACGTTGCCAATTATGACGCGCCTTCCTGAAGAAGAACGCGTGGACTTTGAATCACTACAAAACGTGACCATTTGGAGCCCATCACTGCAAACGTATATTCCGGTCGACCAAGTGATTGATGGCGTTAAATTGGATTGGAGCGAGCCGCTAATTCAGCGTCGTGACCGCAAGCGCACGTTAACTGTGCTTGCTGACCACGATGTGTTGAGCGACGACACGGCGGCAAGCTTGTTTGCGCGTGTGCAGCCTAAAGTGATGGCACTGCATATTCCAGAAGGTTACGAAATCACATGGGGTGGTGAGTATGAATCATCGAAAGATGCGCAAGAAGGTCTGTTTGGTTCGTTGCCGATGGGTTACTTGTTGATGTTCATCATTACTATTTTGCTGTTTAACTCAATTAAAAAGCCGTTGGTCATTTGGTTCACCGTGCCGTTGGCGATCATTGGTGTTGCCTTTGGTTTGCTTACCACTAATATGCCGTTCAGCTTTACAGCATTCCTTGGTTTGCTGAGCCTAAGTGGCATGATTTTGAAAAACGGTATTGTGTTGCTTGATCAAATTAACCTTGAGTTGGAATCAGGGAAAGAGCCTTACCTCGCGATTGTCGATAGTGCGATCAGTCGTGTTCGTCCGGTAAGTATGGCTGCTCTGACGACCATCTTGGGGATGATTCCACTCGTCTTCGATGCCTTCTTTGGATCGATGGCAATAACGATTATGGCAGGTCTTGGTTTTGCTACAGTACTGACACTGATTGTAGTGCCAGTGATGTTTGCGATTCTGTTTAGGGTAAAACCGACCACTGCATAGGGACTCCTGGCTATTTGCCAGCTTCCTGCCTAGCCCTGAAGGTTTTTTTCAGGGCTTTTTTGATCTTACCAATGTACACCAACCCATTCATTTACTTGATTCTAATGATTTTCTTACGAATGCAATGCAAATCATGCGTATACTGATGGAACGATACATCAAAGAGCGAGATAACATGAACAAGCGCGTATTACACGGACTCTTCTTCGTCGGTTCTTTCACCTTGGTCGGCTGTACTACGACAGACAGTATGACTACAGAAGAGGCTAAGCAAGCCGTTCCTAAAATCAATAGCGTTAGCACTGAAGTCATCTCCAACTGGATTGATAACAAGGTTTTAGCGCCTGAAGGGCTTTCACTCGAACAAGACAATCTACGTTATATATCGGGTAGCGCCGACTTAAACAGCGATGGCAATGCAGAACACATTGTATTGCTACAAGACCGTTATTTCTGTGGCAGCGGTGGTTGTGCAGCTTATATGTTTGATAACGAGGGGAACGTTATCAATCGAATGTCTATAACTCGCACGCCGATTGTACTTGCAGATAGTTACAGCAATGGCTGGCAAGATTTCATCGTTTGGAGTAATGGCTCATATCGACTCATGAGTTACAACGGTGAATCTTACCCGAGTAACCCTTCTTTGGAGCCAAAGGTGGATCGTGACTCAAACCAGCAGGCGGCAATTGCGAATGTAATGGCGACAGAGCTTTATCAGCAAGATGGCTATGACATTATGCCCGCTGATTCGAAAACTTTGTGGACGCCGGCCAACGTATACCACTTCACCTTTAAACATTACGGTGATCAGCATAGTACTTATAAAGCTACCGTGGATATGAACAGTGGGGAAGTAGACATTGTTGCCGTTCCGGCTGCGGAATAAAAAACACCTCCCTTAACCGGAATTAAAGGGAGGTGCTGAATGCCAAATTCGAGGGTGGCATTGTTAAGCGGTGTAATTCTGTTTATGCCGCGACTTCTTGTTTGGCTTCTGCTTTGCTTTTTAAGAAAGCGTAAGTAAAGCCAGTTACTGCTGTACCAGCTGCGATAGCCACTAAGTACATTAACACTGGTGAAATGGCGTTAGGGATTAACAGTACGAACAGACCGCCGTGTGGTGCCATTAATTTTGCACCGAACAGCATAGATAGGGCACCAGTAAGCGCGCCACCTGCCATACAAGATGGAATCACACGCATTGGATCTTTGGCGGCAAATGGAATTGCGCCTTCAGAGATGAAACACAGGCCCAATACAAAAGATGCTTTACCTGCTTCACGTTCATTTTGTTCAAATTTGTTCTTCGCAATGAAGGTCGCTAAACCCATACCTAGCGCAGGAACCATACCAGCTGCCATGATTGCTGCCATTGGCGCGTAAGTTTGCGAAGCCAATAGACCGACGCCAAATGCGTAAGCGGCTTTGTTTACTGGGCCACCTAGGTCGAAACACATCATCGCACCAAGGATAATACCTAGCAGAACTGCACTGTCAGATCCCATGTTGTTTAGGAAGTCAGTCAGGCCGTTCATGATGCCAGATACTGGACCGCCTACGATGTAGATCATCACAAGGCCAGTGAACAGTGTTGCTACAAATGGAATGATCAGAATTGGTTTAAGCGCTTCCATCGATTGTGGGAGTTTTACTTTGTCCGCAAGGAGCTTCGCTGCATAACCGGCAATGAAGCCAGCTGCGATACCTCCTAGGAAACCAGCACCCGTTGAACTTGCCAGCATACCGCCAACAAGACCAGGAGCCAGACCCGGACGGTCAGCAATTGAGAACGCGATGTAACCCGCAAGAACAGGAATCATCAATGCGAATGCAGAGCCACCACCAATGTTCATCAGCGCTGCTGCTAGCGTGCCTTCTTCTTTAAATGCTTCAATACCAAACACGAACGATAGGGCGATGATCAAACCACCAGCGACAACCACAGGCAGCATGTGCGATACCCCTGTCATCAAGTGTTTGTAAGCGCCTTTCTTCTCGTCTGCTGCCGAAGCAGAATTTGCAGAACCTGAATGTTGGTAAATCGTGGCTTGCTCGAATGCTTTGTCCATCTCTTCGGCTGTTTTCTTCAGAGCTGGGCCTGTTTTCGTGCGGTACATCTTTTTGCCGTTGAAGCGATCAAGTGGCACTTCGATATCTGCAGCAATGATCACTAGATCAGCGTCTGCGATGTCTTGATCTGTCAGTTGGTTTTTCGCACCAACTGAACCACGAGTTTCCACCTTGATTTGATGGCCACGGCGTTTGCCTTCTTCTTCTAGCGCTTCTGCTGCCATAAAGGTATGCGCAACGCCAGTAGGACAAGCGGTGATTGCGACAATTTTCTTCGCTGCTGATGTTGCTTCAGCAGTGCTAGGGGCTGCAAGTGTGGTTGCTTTTTCAAGTAAAGTGGCGTTTTCAACCGCTTGCTGGAGAAACGTAGTTGCGTCTTTTGCTACTTCGCTGATTTCCGCTTGGTAAACCTTTTTCCCTACGAAACGAGACGTATCCACGCTAGTATTTGCCGCAATGATAATGACTTCTGCTTGTTCAACGTCAGCTTCCGTCAGCAGTGTAGGTTCAACCACACTTGATTGACATTCGATTTTTGCATTCCAGGTTAATTTTGCGGCTGCTTGTTCTAGTAACCCTGCCGCAAGGATGCTATTTGCAACACCGCTCGGACAGGCAGTAATAATGGCAATATTCATACGATAACCTTCTGTTCCTTAGTTTTGTTCTAAGTTTGTAATAGGGTAAAGCTCGCTAACTTCAGTTTGCAGCTTGATGTTCTCCAGTTCTTCCTGACTGGTTAGCCCTACGCCGACTTGACTAACTGCCAAAGCAGAAAGTGCAGTAGCGAAGCGCAATAAATCGTTTTTCGGCATCAGTTGCATGTGGCCCCAACACAAGCCAGCAACTAGCGTATCGCCAGCGCCAACGGTGCTTACCACATTCATTCGAGGGGGTTGTGCACGAAGCCATTCGCCTTGGTTTAGCCACATCACACCGTCAGCGCCCATGGAAACCACGATGTTCTCGATGCCTTTGTCACTGAGTGTTTGCGCGGCGGCTTGGCATTGTTCTGGCGTTTCTAGGTGTTCGCCAACAAAATCACCAAGTTCTTCATCGTTAGGCTTAATCAACCATGGGTGAGCCTCAATACCTGATTTCAATGCGGCTTTACTGCTGTCGAACAACACCTTTTTGCCTTGTTGATGCAGTGCTTTTATCCACGCAGCACATTGTTCGGCGGTTACGCCTCCAGGTAAGCTACCCGCAAGCACAAAGTAATCGTGAGTCTCTGCGAGACGGAATAGCGTCTCCTCAAAGCGAGCAATTTCGTCAGCCGTTACTTGAACACCAGGGAAGTTAATGTCACTAACGTTGCCATTAGCCTCAACGATCTTGACGTTGATACGAGTTGCACCTTGTACTTCTACAAACTCGTTCTTGACGCCGATGTCATTGAAAAGCTGATGGAATAGCTCAGGGTTATCTTTACCGAGAAAGCCGGTAACCGTGACATCTGCGCCTAAATCGCTCAACACTTTTGCTACGTTGACACCTTTACCTGCAGCATGGAGATTGCTTTGCTGCACTAGGCTCACGGAACCAACGTTTAGCTCATTTACTGAACCTGTTAAATCTAATGCCGGGTTGAGCGTAATAGTGACAACTTTACTTGTTTTGTTCGTCATATCGGCTCCTTAACCTTCACCAAGGCCAGAAGCGATAGCATTCCCGATAGACTCCAAGGCTTGCGGTGCATCAGGGCCTTCCGCAGTAAATTGAAGTTGATGACCGTGCTTAACGCCAAGCGCAATGACTTTCATTAGGCTCTTCGCGTTTACTGTTTTGCCATCACCGTCTAGGTTGGCAACGCGAATAGTGGATTCAAATTTTTTCGCTTCCGCCACTAACATTGCACCCGGACGAGCATGTAAACCATGAGAGTTTTTGATTTTAAATACAGCGGTATTGCCTTCTTCTGAGGATGCGGCTGTGACTTCTTCACCTTTAAACAAAGCAAGAATCTGTTCTACTGATGCATCTAAAAGCTTGCCGTGCTCATTGTTAAACACGATATTAGAAAGCGTTTTTAGGATAGGCTGGTGAGCATTGTTACATGCCGCAAACGCGACAAGTGCACGCACTTTTTGACCTTCATATTCGCAGTCGTTTGCCGTCGAGACAAATGACACGCCTGTGCGAGTTACATGTTTGTCACTGCCAATTAACCAAAGGCCATTACCTAAGTGAGTTGGTGTTTTGGTAACGAGATCTGCGACGAACTCGTTATCAGCACAGCCCGTGTTTTTCAAAAGACCACCAGCAACAGCACTCATTTGTAGCATATCGCTCGCAGGGAACATAAGTTGAATTAAAGAGGCGTCAAAGTCTGCTTCAAGCTGAACATCACCGTGGAGCAGGGCAATAATCTCGTCTTCATTTTTTGCATTACGTAGGCGTTCTTCTACGCCGTCAGCGCCTAGCACTTTCGTTAGCTGTTTAAGAATGCCAAGGTGCTCATCAGATTTAGCTGCAATGCCGATAGCGACGAACACAGTATTGCCATCACCCCAGTCGACACCTTGTGGGAAGTGATGCACAGCAACACCCGTTGTTTTCACCATTGCACGAGTGTCGGTTGTACCGTGCGGGATGGCAATACCGTTCCCCAAAAACGTAGAGTTTTGGTTTTCACGGTTTAGCATGCCTTCCACGTAACCGTGCTCAACTAGGCCTTTATCAGTCAGGCTATGAGCAATACTTTTTATTGCTTCAAACTTATCTGTCGCTGATTGCGAGAGGGTAATGTCGTTCTTATTTAGCTTAAGCATGGTGCTTCTCCAGCCTTAAGGTATCAATTTAAAAATGTATTCTGTGTGAGAAGTTGAACGCCGCTTCTTCTGAGCGATTATCACTCCTCAAACCTTTTTATCTTTCAAGCTAAATCGATTCAGCTTGTTGGCAAATTTTTTAAAAGACTCAGAAAAACTGTTTTAAAAACTGACGTTAACAAACGAGCCTTTGTCGCTGTCCTATAGCCTAGCTCACAAATTGGTTTGTTGTGTATTCGGGTGATTTACGTCAATTTTTAAGTTTTGCTGAATCCTTTCAGCTTTTATACTGAATCGGTTCAGCTTATAATTCAACTTATCGAAAGATCGTTGATGTATTAATATGATCGCGCGCACAGAATAAGGTTTAGAATATGACACTGGATGAAATAGCCAAATTAGCAGGCGTTTCTAAGACAACTGCAAGCTATGTGATTAACGGAAAAGCGCAGAAATACCGCATCAGCGAGAAGACTCAGAAGAAAGTGATGGCCGTTGTAGAAGAATACAATTATAAGCCAGATCATGCGGCGTCTTCTTTGCGAGCAGGTAATTCACGCTCATTTGGGCTTATCATCCCAGACTTAGAAAACACCAGTTATGCGCGTCTTGCAAAACTGATTGAACAAAACTCGCGTAAAGCAGGGTACCAAATTTTAATTGGCTGCTCTGATGATGATCCTGATACAGAGCAAAAGGTGGCGGAAGCGTTAGTCAGTCGTCGCATTGATGCGTTGTTTGTGGCAAGTGGTATGCCCACTGCAAACGAGTATTATCTTAAGTTGCAAAATTCTGGTACGCCAGTTATCGCGCTAGACCGCCCAATGGATGATGAGCACTTTTGTTGTGTCATCAGCGAAGATTTTGACGCCGCACTTGAACTCACTCAGTCAGTACTGTCCGAGGATATAAAGTCCATTGGCTTAATCGGTGCATTGCAAGACCTTCAAGTTTCAAAAGAGCGTGAGCTCGGTTTTCGATCCGCTTCTCAACAAGGTGGCAAAACGGCAACAGTGGGTTATGGGCAGCACTTCTCCCGAGAAGAAGGTAAGAAAGTCTTAGAGAGATGGCTAGCAGAGAACGAGCTGCCAGATGCCATTGTCACAACGTCATACACACTGTTAGAAGGTGTGTTGGATGTGATGCTCGAAAAGCCAGAACTCATGAGCAAAGTTCGCCTAGCGACGTTTGGTGATAATCGACTGCTGGACTTCTTGCCAGTGAAAATCAACTCTTTACCTCAACAATTTGAGTTGATCGCGGACAGCGCAATGGAGTTAGCACTCAACGCTTCCGCCAAACGTTATAAACCGGGCGTTGAATTGATTCCACGTAAAATTGTAAAACGCCACTAAATAGGTTGCTCAAAGCTTTACTTCAGCCGTCAGCGCCACAAATGCGTGGTCGCTGGCGTTTTTATCTCTGTCATAAATCGGGTTGATCAGATGTTGGTTAGACACCTGATAGTCAACAACCTCGGCAACCGATATATCTGATAAGGTGTCAAACTCTTGAGAGAGCAAGATATAGTCGAGCACATTCCCAGTGGAAAAATGATAATGCGTAGCGGGGCGTTCATCCTTCAGAGCGTCACTTTGTAATGACCATCCATCTTTGAATTGCAATTCAGTGACGCTGTCACCAGTATTAGATACCAATGCGCTATTAACACTGGTTGGAGTGATAGGTTGATTCATATCACCCATTAACACCGTTGGCATTGGCTCCTTTCTATACCTTTTTTGCATCGCGTCTCTTAACATCGCAGCTTCCCAACCTCTTTGCTGGGTGGATAACCAGCGCCCAATAATCGTGCTAGAGGTTTCTGGTTGTTCTGAGTCGGCTGGGCGTTGAGATTTTAAGTGCGTTACGTAAACGGCGATATGGCCGAGTACAGGATGTATCACTTGCGCATAGATAGGTTTGCGACTGAACTCTGGAGCAACATTCACTCCAAAAGGCTCAAGCGTTGCTAAGTCAAATTCTACCGCTTGTACTTTTTCGATTGGAAATCGAGATGCGATTGCCACAACAGGGCTTGAGTAAATGTACTCATCCTCTACATGTGGGGTGTCAACGGTCGCAAAGTAGGGGTAGCCGAAGGTTGAAAAGAATGCGCGAGTTTGCTCAATACTGAACACCTCTTGTAAGCCAATCACGTCAGCTTCGAGTTTTTCAATTTGGCGTTGCGTCCAAGCAAGTTTGTCTTGCCATTGCTCTAACGAGTAGATGTTTTCGAAATCATAGTAGGCATCAGGAGGTGCGACAAAATTAAACAAGTTAGCCGTGACAAAGGTAATTCTGCTTGGTTGAGACAAAGTATTCGCTCTTTTCAACAATAACTTGAAGAGTATATACCTTCAGACTGCGTAATTGCAGCTTCGTTTGAGCCAAGCCTCGATATACAAGCTAACGAGCAGCAAGTTAAATGGGTTAAGAGGTGCTCAAATGCCAAGGCTAATCGGTGATTGAGCATTGGCAGAGGTTTCTATTTTTAAGCATTGCGTTTAAACTTCAGGGCATCAAATAGTAAGAGTAAGTAACATGACCCAAGATTACGACCACGAAGAGTATTTAGAAGGCGAAGAGATTGAGATCGAAGCGATTGGCATCGACGTTGATGCGCATCCGATCGAACTGTACAAGCTTTTTAAAATCGCGAACTTGGTCAGCGGTGGCGGCGAAGCAAAGCATATCATCGAAGAAGGTTACGTCGCGGTGAATGGTGAGCTAGAAACACGTAAGCGCCGCAAGATGTATGATGGTGACTTTTTTGAGTTTAACCAGGAATATTATGTTGTGGTTTGCGATGCGCCAGTAACCGAACCTGAAACGGCAGAGCAAAAAGCGGAAAAGAAAGCGAAGAAAGAAGCGCAATCTGCACGTAAAGAGAAATCTCGCCAAAGCAAGCCTGCTAAAGGCTCTGGACCTAAGTCAACAGGCCGAAAAGCAGCGCATAAAGAGCGTAAAGCACAACAAAACGCGCTGTCGCAATCGGCGAAGAAAGGTAAGAAAGCTGAAAAGCCGCAAGCGACTCGTGATCCGAAGAGCGGACGTAACTCTATTGACTTTTTCTAAGCAAATTAATACCTAACTAAGCAGGTCATCGCCAAGCAAAACCCAAAAAGCGCCGAGTATATATCGGCGCTTTTTGGGTTTTACTGTATTGTAAGGGGGCAGTGTCAATGCACTGTCGTCTCAATGTTTAGGCTATCGGTCCAGTGATGAATGGCGCAAGGCTTACCTAAGTAAAAGCCTTGGTAATAATCCAAATCAAGTTGATACATCGCTTGCAGCTGCACGTCTTCTTCTACCCCTTCTATGATCACTTTTGCTCCCATATGAGCCGCGAGCTCAACGGCGCTATGTATGGAAAAGGTTTCTCCGGCGCAGTAATCAAGTAGATAGGAGCGATCGATTTTTATGATGTCAGGGCAGAGCTGCTGAACACGTGCGATATCAGAATGTTGAGCGCCAAAATCATCGATAGCAAAGATAAAGCCATTCGCTCTCATTAACTGCACGGCTTTGATCAGTAAATCAGTATCACCGCATGACTCTTCGACTACTTCAAACACCACGTCTGATGGGCTCATACCAAGTTCGGAAAGGCGCTTGTAAAGCAGGCCGTTGTCTTTAAAGCCCATGTCTTTGGTTAGGGTGAGTAGGGTTTGAGGCATGACATTGAGAAACAGTTTGATAGGCGTTCCTGCGAAACAGCGTGCAAAATTTCGAATGTGCATTGCTCTGGATAAAAACTCAACACACAATCGAAAGTAGGGATCGAGGCCATTGTTGGCCAGAAATACATCAGGACGAATTAACGAACCATCAATGCCACGAATTCGCAGTAGAGCTTCCATTCCAATAATACGCTGGTGCTTATCAAAAATCGGCTGATAAACACTGTGAAAAGTGAATTGATTGAGAACTACGTAATATTCACCAAGATTATCTTGCTTAATGTATCGCTCGTAGTCCGATTGATTCTTTAACTCCATGAAAAACGCCGAAAATTTAGCATCTTTTCAATGTAACAGGATGCAATTCTGATTTGAAGATTCAAATGTGTCTAATTACATATACGGTTGAGTTAATTTGAAATGGATTCCGATTTTGCTTCAATGTAGCGAAAAATAAGTGACAACCCGAAACAAATCAAAAAGTAAGCAAGGCCGACAATGAGCCAAATTTCAAAGATATACCCTGATGAATTTGCCATTTCGGTACCAACAAACGTCATTTCTTGTATCGAGATCAGTGAAACGATAGAGGTGTCTTTCACTAGAGAGATGGTTTGACCTGCAAGTGCTGGGGTGATGACTTTGAGCACCTGTGGCGCGATAACGAATCGGTACTTCACCCATCGAGACAAGCCCAATGAATCTGCCGCTTCCCACTGTCCTTGGTCGATACTTTGTAAACCTGCACGCACCACTTCTGCAACGTAGGCAGAAGAGAGTAGGCCGATGCATAACACGCCAGAGGCAAGATTTTCCCAAAGGTTATAAGGCCCAAAAAGAAAGCTCTGTAGCGCATTTGGTTCGCCGTTATAGTTTCGTAGAATATCTTCTAAACCGAGTAACGGGATCAACTGGTTAGAAATGAAAAAGTAGAAAATAAAAACAAAAACCAACGGTGGGATGTTTCTTACCAACTGGATAAATGTGTTTGCAGGTGTGCGCAACCAAACGGAGCGAGAGAAGCGTGCTAAGCCTAGCAACGTGCCAAGCACTAACGCGAAGCTGATGCCCCAAATACTGAGCCTTAACGTCGAAATCAAACCTTGGAAGAAGTAGGGCAAACCACCATCGGCTCTGGGCGTAAAAAGTAGTTCAAACGCCTCTTTCCACTGCCACAAATAATGTACACCAACAGTGGAGCGATGGTACAGCCAAACGCCACCAATACCACAGATAATAAGCAGTACCCAATCTAGCGTGTTTAACCGCGATAGAAAGGAACCTGTGTTGGAATTAGTGGGTACTGTGCGAGTGGTGGTTTGTTCGCCCAAAAATTTGACTCCGATAGATGATGAAAAAGTAAAATGGATGATTGGAAAGTATAGGCTCGCGAAGACCACGGGCCATTTAGATTACTGGCCTCGCGCGACTTGATCTTGCCAATCTAATGTCGAGAACCAGTATTCATAACGCTGTTTTAACCATCCATCTTGGGTTCTTTCTTCAATCCATTTATTGAAAAAGGCTTTTTTATCTTCTTCTCCGAGGCGAACCGCAAAGGCTTCGTTACCTTTTGAGAGTCGCTCGGAGAATGGAAGGAATAGTTTGTCGCTGTGTTTCACTGTCTCATGCTCTGGTTTTGGGCTAGAAGCGATGACCGCATGGGCGTTACCATTCAGCACCTCTTGGAACGCTTGAGCGTCATCATCAAATTGCAGAATCTTCGCTTTCGGGAAGGTTTCTCTGGCTACTTGAACGGTGAACGCACCGCGACGAGCCGCTATTTTTACGCGTCGTGAGTCTAAATCGGAGAATTCGCTAAAACCTGAAGCCAGCTCTTTGTTCGCTGCCACTTGAACTCCAGAGTGCGAGTAGGGCTCAGTAAACAACACGCTTTTGGAACGCTCAGGCGTGACCGACATGCCACCGATAATCACGTCGAACTTTTTCGCCAGTAGTGCGGGAATAATGCCATCCCATGCAGTCGGTACAAATTCCACTTTCAAACCTGAATCTTGTGCTAAGCGTTTGGCCACATCAATTTCAAAACCGATTAACTCACCTTGCTTGTTGCGCATTGCCCAAGGTACAAATGTTGACATACCAACGCGCAAAGTGCCTCGTTCTTTGATTTGATCTACATTGGGAGTGGCAACGTCTTCTTTCGCGATTGTAGGCATAGCGATGGCTAGCCCTAATAATGCAGTAATGGTCGCTTTGAATAACTTCATGTTATCTCCTTATAATTTGCGCCAACTGGCTCCGAGTTTGTGTTCTAGCCATGCAGACAAGCCAGAAAGTGATAGAGTGAGAGCAAGATAAATTGCTGCTACGGTAAACCAAATTTCAAACGGCATCGCCGTCTCAGAGACGATGTTGCGTGCCTGTGTTGTTAAATCAAAAATCGCCATCACGCTTACAATGGAAGAGTTTTTGATCAAAGAAACCACTTCATTGGTTAATGGCGGTAATGTGCGCTGTAAAACCTGAGGCAAAATCACGTCTTTGTAGGTGTAAAACGGCGACAGCCCGAGAGTTTGTGCTGCTTCGAATTGCCCTTTAGGAATACTGTTTAAACCTGCACGGAATATTTCTGCAGTGTAAGCACCTTGGAAAAGGGATAAAGCCAAAACGGCGGTGCTGAATCGGTCCAAACCAATCACGGGGCCAAACACGAAGTAGAGCAAATAGATTTGCACCAACAACGGCGTGTTACGTATTACCTCGACATAAGTGGTGCCAATAACATTGCCGACTTTCGAATCGCTAAGCCTTAGTAACGCGGTGACCAACCCCAACACTAAGGTGAAGAATAGACTAATGGCCGAGATGTTAAGCGTGACCAACAGCCCATCGATAAGTTCTGCCGGCCACCATTCGCCATCTTCATAAAAAGCGATGTAATCAGGCACGCGTTCCCATTGCCATTGATAGCCCATAGCATCGGCACCAGAGTCTAACACCCACACAATCGCGATGAAGAGGAGTGTCATTTGTAGTAAAGCTTGAAGCACAGGTTTGATTACGCGAACTATCATCAGTAACTTAAAATTTGGTTCAAAAATGCTTGGGTTCGTGGATGCTGTGGCGTCTCAAATAAGGCGATCGGTGAGTTCATTTCCACTATTTGGCCTTCATCCATAAATACCACGCGGTTCGCTACTTTTTTGGCAAATCCCATTTCGTGCGTGACGCAAATCATCGTCATTCCGCTTTGTGCCAGCTCAACCATGACATCCAACACTTCGTTGATCATTTCCGGGTCAAGCGCCGAAGTCGGTTCGTCAAAAAGGAGTAAGTCCGGTTCCATACATAAGGAACGGGCAATCGCGACGCGCTGCTGCTGACCGCCGGAAAGCTGGATGGGGTATTTGCTCGCTTGTTCTTCAATATTGACGCGCTTGAGGTAATGCCGTGCGCGTTTTTCAGCTTCTTGTTTTGACAATTTGAGTGTGCGAATCGGCGCTAAGGTGAGGTTTTCCAGTACAGTCAAATGAGGAAAAAGGTGGAAGTGCTGGAACACCATGCCGATTTTACCGGGCTTGAGAGATTTTGCGTGAGAAGGCTGGTCGAACACATGAAGCTGGCCTTCTTGAATCGATTCAAGATGGTTGATGCAACGAATGAGCGTTGATTTTCCTGAACCAGAGGGGCCACACACCACGACGATCTCGCCAGAATGCACGGAGAAGTTGATATCTTTTAGAGCGTGGTAATCGCCATACCACTTGTTTACGTTGCTAAATTCAACAACAGGAGTGTTCTCTTTCAAAGGGGCACGCTATAAAGGAAAAATATCCTTCTACAATAGCAAGTTGTGCGCATTATTTCATTAAGAACAAGCTTATATTCAGGTTCTAAAATTAAGAACTTGCTCACTTTAGTGTTTGATAAAGTAATGTTTTAGGAATTAGACACAGAGGCTATTACTAATAATGCAGTTCAACTGAGATACGGATAACGAACAACGATGGCAACAACAGACATCACCATCAATGTTTGTGCGGAATAGTAGGTCACCATGACGACTTGTCGCGAAAATACGGATCGTCCCCCGAAGCGTTCAAAAGCTAAGACGGTACCAGAAACGATGAAGATAAAGCTTCCGAGCACTGCAAATGAGGACGATTGTGTTTTTCCACTCAAATAATACTCGATAGCAGCCCAACACATGGTCATCAATACCAATATGTAGCTGGCAACTGGGAGCTTTTCTTGACCAAGGTCCGGTCGAAACAACCAATAGAAACATACACCGAGTCCAAATAAAGCAATAGGGAGCCAAGGCGTAAAATGCCAAGCGGACATGATGGTAAAACCGTAGCTATAGGAAAGATGGGCAGAGCAGAAGAGCACTAATCCGGTAATAAACTTATCTCTAGGGAGCATTAATAGTAGATCACCAAGCAACGAGAGCGATAAGCCAACCAAAATCCAATGCGTGTATGGCATATGATAGGCAGGAGACTGGATTAAAATCCCTAACATACAGAGCACTGGTAATGGTTTGGATACGTAGAAGACCCACTTAGGACCTTTACGGATACTGATGATATGTATGAATGCTAATACGACAACAACTAGCCACATAAAATGGATTCTCGAACAGACAAGCTAATGTAGTGAATAACTACAACAAATAAAAGGTCCATTAAATGAGTAAGTTAGACCTTTGAATTCAATTTTATTTTTGTTTGTGTAAAGCTAGACAGTTGTCTCTTTACTGACCTACACGATCAATGAGTTTGTAGGGATTAATCGTTATTTTGAGGAGTTCCCGAATTTGAACGTGATGAAGCTTACAAAATAGCATAAAAAAACGGTATTGTGTCCGTTAAGTCACAATACCGTTAAACCCTAGAAAGGGCAGTGAACTGTTTTTGCTGTTAGGCAACAGCGAGTTCTAAAATTTCACGACTACGTTCAAGAGTAATCGCTTGGTTTTCACCGAGAACGGTCATTCCGTGTTTGTTGAGTTGTTCGATGATGGCATCGATCGCTTGTTCACGACTTTCACCATAGTTTTCTAGCTTAGTTGCGACATCAAGTTGATGATAAAACGCTTCGATCGCTTCGATGGTACGTTCAGCAAGATCGTCTCCAGCTTCAAGTCCAAATACGTTGCGACCCATTTGCTCTAGCTTAGGACGTTTAAATTGCATTTGGTTGCGAAGTAGCGATGGTTGGACGATTGCAAGAGAACGTGCATGATCGACGCCCCATAGAGCCGTTAATTCATGGCCGATCATATGTGTCGCCCAGTCTTGTGGAACGCCACTACCAATTAACCCGTTCAATGCTTGGTTAGCAGACCACATTAAGTTTGCGCGCCACATATCGTCGTCTCGCTCGGCAAACTGTTCTCCGAGTGTTTTTAAGGTTTTCAGTAGTGTTTCTGCATAGCCATCTTGAACCATTGCGCCAGTAGGAAGCGTCAAGTATTGCTCACATACATGCACCCATGCGTCAACAATGCCGTTGATAAGCTGGCGTTCTGGAAGTGTTTTCATTACATCCGGGTCTAACACAGCAAATTTAGGCTGTACTGCTGGAGACATGAACGGAAGTTTGTCTTGAGTTTCTTTTTTAGTGATAACTGCGCCCATGTTTGACTCTGAGCCTGTTGCTGGCAATGTCAAAATTGCAGCTAGAGGCGTCGCTTCAGTGACTTGGTGTTTACCAATCATGATATCCCAGCCATCACCGTCATACTTAGATGCTGCTGCTACGTATTTAGAGCCATCAATGACTGAACCACCACCTACAGCAAGAATAAAGTCAACACCATGTTCTTTTACCATTGCGACCGCTTTATCGAGCGTTTCTTTGGTTGGGTTGGGTTCAACACCAGAAAACTCTAGCCATTCATGTCCCTCTAGTGCTTCTGAGACTTGGTCGTACACGCCATTTTTTTTAATTGAGCCACCGCCGTATACCACTAAAACTTTTTGGTCGGATGGGATAGCTTCTTTGATTGCAGCGATTTGTTTTTGACCAAAGAAAATCTTTGTTGGGTTTACATAAGAAAAGTTCATTATTAGCCCTCTTGCTTCCAGTAAAGGAGATTGAATACGTGCATATTAGTCCTGATTAACGTTCGTTAACAGGTCGATTTCTGCAAATAATTTGCCTATTTCTACAAAATTAATGCTCTTGAACTAGAAAGTTAAAGTTGAGAGGAAGTATAGTGCTCACAATAATAATAGAGACCAAACTCGTTGGTCATTGATGGAGCGCTCTAATGCACACTCTCGCAGATATCATGCAGCAATATGTTGGAAAGCAGGGACTGCATGACTTAGAAGGTATGAAGAAAACCGCAATAGATGGCGTATGGTTTTATCGCAGTAGCAAAGGAAATCATCGACAGCCGTTTGTCTATCAGTCTGGCATTATTGTTTTAGGTCAAGGACATAAGAACATTCATATTGGTGATACACCTGTCCAATATGGGCCCGATGATTACCTTGTCGTAGGAGTTCCCATGCCCCTGGAGTGCGAAGCGTTTGCGACAAACAATGAGCCTTTACTTGGCATCTCGATAGATATTTCGCCAACGCTTCTTCATAAGCTCGTTAAAAAACTTGAGGCTGAGAAATTCAGTAATAAGTGTCTGGATGCTACCCGTTGCGGCCTTAAATCGGTACGCATGAGCGAAGGTATGCTGGATGCATGCAAGCGACTAATGAGCGCGTTGTGTAATGAGCTTGATGTTGTCATGCTCGGTGATCTACTTCTTGAGGAAATTGTTTATCGCACTTTGGTAAGCAAAAAAGGGTATGTTTTATTTGACTTAGCACACCAAGAAGGCTCTTACGCTAGAGTGGCCAAAGCACTGAATCGTGTTCATCAAGCGTACCATGAACAGTTGAGCGTACAAACATTGGCAGAAGAAGCCAATATGAGTGTGTCTGCTTTCCATCAAGCTTTTCGCAATGTCACGCTTGAATCTCCGTTGCAATACATTAAGAAAGTTCGACTTAATAAAGCGCGCGAGTTAATCCAGTTGGAGGGGCGACGTGTTAATGATGCCGCGAGACTGGTCGGGTACACGAGCCCATCACAGTTTAGTCGCGAGTACAAGCGACATTTTAATGAAACGCCAAGGTCAACAAAGGCTTAGTGATCTTTATTTCAAAATAACGACTTTTTTTGCCTTTTTTATTAATTTGCGAGTGACATATTTATTTGATTTATAAAATTAGTTACTGGTGCCAAATAATAGGTATGTTGTTGCAAGCATTTAGTGGATTGTTGCGAGGCGGTGTGGAAAACTCGTAAATAGATAGTGTGAAATCACCAACTTGTACTTAAGTTATTTTACGTCGAAATAAAAGTATAAGTGCGCTTTGTTTAGCGCATTTAGTATTGTTTTAACAATAACTTAAGGAAGAGCGATTATGCACCTTAAAAACGGCAACGCAGTGAAAAGCGTGTTCACACTAAGCACTCTCACCGCTTCTTGTCTTATGGCCTTCAATAGCTACGCAGCGGTTGACTGTGCCCCTCTAGAAACTTGGCAATCATCAAAAGTTTATAACGGTGGTGACCAAGTTCAACATGAAGGTAATGCTTACAAAGCACGTTACTGGACGCAAAACAGTAACCCAGCGCAATCTGGTGAGTGGGGCGAGTGGGAAACACTTGGCGCATGTGATGGCACTGGACCGGTTGATCCACCTCAGAATGAAGTCCCGACTGTTACTCTGACATCGCCTTCTGCGTCGGCTTCTGTGACTGCGGGGGATGTTGTTAACCTAGCTGCAGATGCAGTAGATACCGATGGAACCGTTAGCAAAGTAGAATTCTTTGTTGATGGCGTATTAGTTGGTCAGGCAACGTCTGCGCCTTATGCTGCGTCATGGACAGCGACTGAAGGCCAGCACGAATTCTCTACTAAGGCGTATGATGATGCAGGTGCAGTGAGCACAGCAAGTGCTGTGACGTTAACTGTGGCACCAGCACAACCTGGTAACGAAGCGCCGACAGTGGATGTTGCGCTTTCTGCGACTTCTATTGACTTGGGTGGCTCCGTCACACTGACTGCGAATGCCGCAGATGCGGATGGCACCGTTGCTAAAGTTGATTTCTATGTGGCGGGCGTCCTTGCTGGCACCGCAACAACTGCACCATACACGCTTGATGTAATGCCTTCACAAGCTGGTTCGCTAAGTGTTTATGCGAGAGCAACCGATGATGCCGGAGCAACTGCAGATTCTGCACTTGCGACGTTAACGGTAAACGGTGGCGCGGTGACATCTAACTGTCGCCCTGATGGCTTGTATCAAACAACGGGTGTAGACGTCCCTTACTGTTCTATTTATGACGAAGAAGGTCGCGAGAAAATGGGCGCCGATCACCCACGTCGTGTGATTGGTTACTTTACTAGCTGGCGCGCAGGTGAGGACCCTCAATCTACTTACCTTGTTAAAGATATTCCTTGGGAGCAACTTACTCACATTAACTACGCGTTTGTGAGCATTGGTTCTGATGGTAAAGTAAACGTTGGTGACGTTAATGACCCTAACAACCCTGCTACGGGTAAAACTTGGCCTGGCGTTGAGGTAGATCCTGCTCTTGGCTTTAAAGGTCACTTTGGTGCGCTCGCGACTTACAAGCAAAAACATGATGTTAAAACGTTAATCTCTATCGGTGGTTGGGCTGAAACGGGCGGTCACTTCGATACGAACGGCAATCGTGTAGCTGATGGTGGCTTCTACACCATGACGACGAATGCGGACGGTTCTATTAACCATGCAGGCATCGAGAAGTTCGCAACTTCAGCCGTTGAAATGATGCGTCAGTACAAGTTCGATGGTCTGGATATCGACTATGAATACCCGACATCAATGGCTGGTGCTGGTAACCCTTACGACAAAGACTTCATGGAACCACGTCGTCAGTATCTATGGGCGTCTTACCAAGAGCTGATGAAAGTATTGCGTGAGAAACTTGATGCGGCATCCGCGCAAGATGGCATTCATTATATGCTGACTATCGCAGCACCATCTTCAGGTTACCTACTGCGTGGTATGGAAACCTTCGATGTAACTAAGTACCTAGACTACGTAAACATCATGTCTTACGACTTGCATGGGGCTTGGAATGATCACGTTGGTCACAACGCAGCATTATTCGATACAGGTAAAGACTCGGAGCTAGCCCAGTGGAACGTATACGGCACTGCTGCATACGGTGGTATCGGTTACTTGAACACAGACTGGGCTTACCACTATTTCCGTGGTTCTATGCCAGCAGGTCGTATCAACATCGGTGTTCCTTACTACACCCGTGGTTGGCAAGGTGTTACTGGTGGTGAAAATGGTCTGTGGGGCCGAGCAGCACTGCCAAACCAAGCTGAGTGTCAACCAGGTACCGGTGAAGGTGAGAAGAACAACTGTGGTCACGGTGCTATTGGTATCGACAACATGTGGCACGATACAGACCCTAAAGGCAACGAAATGGGCGCTGGCTCTAACCCAATGTGGCATGCGAAGAACCTAGAAAATGGTATCTGGGGCTCTTACGCAGCCGCTTACGGTCTTGATCCAGTTAACGATCCTTCGGATAAGTTTGTTGGTACATATACACGTCATTACGATAGCGTTGCTGTAGCGCCTTGGTTGTGGAACGCAGAGAAGAGCGTGTTCCTATCTACGGAAGATAAAGCTTCTATCGAAGTGAAAGCTGATTACGTTATCGATAAAGAAATCGGCGGTATTATGTTCTGGGAACTGGCAGGCGACTACAACTGTTACGTACTGGATGCAAATGGTAATCGTACGGCAGTAGATGCAACTGAACAAGCTTGTGCAGCTGGTAATGGTGAGTACCACATGGGTAACACTATGACCAAAGCTATCTACGACAAGTTTAAGTCTGCAACACCTTACGGTAATAAAGTCGCGACGGGTCCGACACCAACAGAAGCGGTAGACATTACAGTCAGCGTTGGCGGCTTTAAGGTTGGCGACCAAAACTACCCAATTAATCCGAAGATCACGTTTACGAACAACACTGGTCAAGCGATCCCTGGTGGTACTGAATTCCAGTTTGATATCCCAGTATCAGCTCCTGATAATGCGAAAGATCAATCTGGTGGCGGTTTGAAAGTCATTGCTTCTGGACATACTCGTGCAAACAACATCGGTGGCTTAGATGGCGTAATGCACCGCGTATCGTTCTCTCTACCTGCTTGGAAAGATTTACCAGCGGGCGGTACTTACGAGCTTGATATGGTTTACTACCTACCAATCTCTGGTCCGGCTAACTACTCAGTGATTTCTGGTGGTAAAGAGTTTGCGTTCAAGTTTGAACAGCCAGAACTGCCAATTGGTGACCTAAATGCAGGCTCGGGTGATGGTGGTACTACTGAACCAGGTACGTGTGATACGGCTGGTTTAGTGACATACCCAGCTCTACCACAAACGGATTGGGCTGGTAACCCAAGCCACGCTAACCAAGGCGATAAGATCATCCACAACGGTGTGGTTTACCAAGCGAACTGGTGGACAGCGGCTGAGCCGGGCACAGATGGTAGCTGGTCAACGGTATGTAACATCTAATCGTTTTTGATTAACTGTTATAGCCTAACGTTAATAGGCATTTAAACAAAAGCGCATGATGATGATCGTGCGCTTTTTTGTTGCGATGGTTTGTCGTTTAATCGAATTGATAACTTTCGGGTATGACGACAATACCTTTGTCTGAGATTTTAAATCGCTTCGCATCTTCTAGTTTGTTTATGCCAATTTGAGTATGTGGCGGAATACGAACATGTTTATCCACAATACAGTTGACCAACTGACTTCCTTCACCGACCTCTACGTCATCAAAAATGATGGAATCGACTACCGTGGCACTGTCTTGAATGCGTACGTTAGAGGAAATAATGGAATGCTGTACTGAGCCTCCAGAATTGATGACACCGGTAGCAATGATGGAGTTAATAAAAATACCTTCATTACCCGTGGCTGACGATACGGTACGAGCTGGTGGAAACTGCGGCTCGTAAGTACGAATCGCCCAATTGGATTGATATAGGTTCATTGGTGGTACTGGCTCTAGCAGATCCATATTCGCTTCATAGAAGGAATCAATGGTACCCACGTCGCGCCAGTAGCAATCCTTATCAACGCGCCCTTTACTGCCACAAAATTGATAAGCATAAACGGATTCCGTATCAATCAGCTTAGGTATGATGTCTTTTCCGAAGTCATGGCTTGATGAATCGAGTTTTGAGTCGTCTTCGAGTGCTTCTTTTAAAACATCCATGTCAAAGATATAAATCCCCATGGAAACGAGGCTTCTGGTTTTACTTCCTGGAAGGGTAGGTGGGCATTCTGGTTTTTCTATAAATGAAGTAACTAGCCCGTTTTCTGCGGTGCCCATTACCCCGAATGCTGAAGCATCCTCTACGGGAACATCCATACAGGCAACGGTGAGCTTAGCACCTTTCTCTTTATGCTCTTCAAGCATCGCGGCGTAGTCCATTCGATAGATATGATCGCCGGATAACACAACCACATACTTCGCGTTATTGCGCGATAGTAACCACATGTTGTGATAAATCGCATCAGCGGTTCCTTCATACCATGCACCACCTTTGCGCATTTGAGGTGGAACCGCAGTAATGTACTCGCCAAGCTCTGGATTGAATATTGACCAACCATCTCGCAAGTGTTTTTGAAGTGAATGAGATTTGTATTGGGTCAAAACAAGGATTTTACGTAAACCTGAGTGTAAACAGTTGGTTAGTGTGAAATCTATAATTCTATACTTTCCGCCAAAAGGTACTGCTGGCTTGGTTCTATCATCGGTGAGTGGGCTGAGCCTAGACCCCATCCCCCCAGCTAAAATTACGGCGAGTGCGTCTTCCATATTATTCCCTTTCCCTTTTTTGCATGCATCAAAACGGTGCTAACCAGGAGGAAGTGGTGTACAGCGCAGAGGTTTTGAAAGTGCATGTGCTGATGTGTTTACTACTGCAAACTTTAGTACAAGATTCGAGCCATAGAATATCTCTTTAAAAATCAAAAGGGTTAAAAGTTCATCGCAAGGTAATTGCACCACATTAGTGAAGTGCTAAGTAGGCCGTGCATCAAATTGGCGCAAGATTATAGGGAAGGGGAGAAAATAAGTATGGATTTACAATGTAAAGTGAGGATAAAACAGTAAGATAAAGATAATCAAGCACGCCTCTTCATCTGTTCAAAGTGAGTGGATATAGAAGTAAACCACTCACTCTTTAAACGTGCTTCCTTTATAGTCAACTATACGTTGACGTTACACTAAGAGAGACCGACGATATTTCCTTCATCATCAAGGTCTAAATTCATAAATGCAGGTTTATCAGGCAAACCTGGCATCGTCATCACCGTGCCTGATAACGCATACACAAACCCAGCGCCAGCGCACAGACGTAACTCGCGGATAGGGACTGTAAAACCTGTCGGCGCGCCTTTGACAGCGGAATCTGTTGTTATCGATAGTGGGGTTTTCGCTATGCAAACCGCTAAGTTGTTAAAACCTAGATTTTCAAAATGGTTGAGCTGTTCAGTAGCAAGGGAACTCATTTCTATATTGGCGGCACCATAGCCAGCTTCACACACAGCCATAAGTTTTTCGTGTAACGATTGTTCTTTATTGTATAAAGGACGAAACTCTGTAGGCTGGGTACAAGCGTCAATAACATGTTGAGCTAACTGAGTTGTGCCTTGCCCGCCTTGCGCAAAAGCGGTGCTGATAGCGACTTTAACTTCCGGATTAAATTGCTGAACCAGCTCTTTAAGTATTTTAAGCTCTTTCTCACAATCTTGCGGGAACTGGTTAATAGCGACAACAGCTGGAATGCCATATTTATGAACGTTATTAATGTGCCATTTTAAGTTTTCAAATCCCGCTTCCAATGCTGCTTGGTCTGGATTAAAAATGGAATCTGGAATGGCCATACCTGGTCGTAAATCATAGTGTCCAGAATTTGCTTTGAGGCCGCGTAATGTCGCTACTATCACTACACAATCTGGCGCCTTGCTGGCGGCGGCAGCTTTAATGTTACACGCTTTCTCAAATCCCATGTCCGAACCAAACCCCGCCTCTGTTACAGTGTAACTTGATAGTTTTAGCGCGATATCGTCGGCAATAATAGATGAATTTCCATGGGCGATGTTTGCAAACGGGCCTGCGTGAATCAACGTAGGAACACCTTCCAGAGTTTGCATCAGTGTCGGTGCAATGGCCTCTTTTAATGTCACTGCCATTGCTCCTGCAACTTGCAGATCCTCAGTGGTTACCGGGTTTCCGTTCAAATCGTACGCTACGACAATTTTCCCAATACGCTGACGTAAATCTTTCAAATCTTTAGCCAGTGCAATGATAGCCATTAACTCAGACGCGGCAGAAATATCGAACCCTTCGTCGCGTTCGTATCCATTGATGATTTTTCCTGGCTCATTTAACCCAATTTTGACGTTACGTAGTGCACGATCATTATGGTCCATTACTCGTTTCCAAGTAATGCTTGCCGTATCGATTTTAAGTGCCTTTAATCCAGTACGTGCTTCAAAGGCATCATAGCCTTCACGCTGTTCATGATACAAGCGAGCATCAAGCGCGGCTGAAGCTAGATTATGCGCTGCCGTCACCGCATGGATATCACCAGTAAGGTGTAAGTTCAGTTCTTCCATTGGAGCAACTTGGGAATAACCACCGCCAGCAGCTCCGCCTTTAATACCGAATACAGGCCCCATAGAAGGTTGTCTAATACATGCGATAACGGATTGTCTAAGCTTAGCTAAACCTTGTGCCAGTCCGACAGTTGTAACGGTTTTTCCTTCGCCAAGTGGGGTAGGAGTGATCGCAGTAACAAGCACAAGCTTACCGTTATCATTCTCTTTGAGCCGCTCCAAACATTTTGGATGGACTTTGGCTTTGCGCTTCCCGTGAGTGTCATATTCTTCGGGTAGTAACCCTACTTTTTCCGCAATAACATCAATAGAAGAAAGTGGTGTGTTTCGGCAAATTTCAATATCTGACTGCATGGATAATCCCTAAAGTGACTCGCAGGTAGTGTTGAAAAACAATCTGAGTTGGAGCAAGTATTATTGTTGGGCAAACGTTTGCCTGGTGATGGTACTGTTTCGATTCGGTATGTAAAGAGTTTACTGCTCTATACCGTGCTACATACTAACAAAATCTACTAATTACTGCGCCAGATCAAAACAAAAAGGCCACCAAATGGTGACCTTGATGTATTTTTAGCTTTAAAGCTGTGATCTTAACGATCCCAGTAAGTTTCTTCTAAGCTATCTTCTCGTTCAGGAAGTGCTCGCGATAGGCGAGGAGAGTGTTGCGTCAACACTTCATAGCTTACTCGGTTTGCATATTTACAGATCTGAGAAAGTGATGAGTAAGTCAAACAGCGTACTTCGTGCTTTTCTGAGTTAGGCACTTCTTTTTGATGGAAAGAGTTTGCAGCCATATCATGCAGTAAAGCAGAAAGCGCCGCATCACCTGCGCCGTTGGTGTTCTTAATCTCTAGTGGACCACCTAGGTAAGGACCAATGTAAGAGTATACCTTCATTGGCTTCTCACAATCTCCTTTACGCATCGCACGACTAAATTCGTATTGGTTAAAGGCTTCAATTGAACCTTCAAGAATGTCGTGTGTGGTTTCTCGTTTTACTTTTTCGTCAGTGTAACCTGCCATGTATAGGCCATTTGGCCCAGCAGTACATAGAACAAGATCGACCCACTCAAGTGCTTTATCAGCAGCCGCTAGCGGTTCTGTCTCGCCTGTTAATGCGGCGCCTTCTTCTTCATTCATTGCAACAACAGATATGTTCTCGCGAATGTACTCTTGCCACCACTGCGCGTTACCTTCGATAACGTACTTTGTGCCTAAAGTCAGTACAACAGGGACATCGTGCTTCTTGGCAAAGTCGATCGCTTTTTGTACTGCTCTCGGCATTGGATCCTCTTCTTTACCGCGCATTAGGTAAGAAGAAACAACCAGAGCTGATGCTTTCTCAAAGATCTCTTCAGGAATGCTTTCCGGAAGTAGTTGGTTCATGTGACCTTCATTGATAGCAAATGTGCGTTCGCCATCTTGAGAAATCAGGGTATAACAACGACCAATAGGACCATCTACCGTTTGTAGGTGGTTGAGGTTCATGCGTGAAGACGTGCGGCAAAGGTAACGGTAAGCAAAAGAACCAACTTGAATGTTCTTGGACATCACACCGAGCAAAACGGATTTGCTATCCGCCAATACTGAGTAATTGTGGAGCGTGTTGCCAATCGTGTCACCTGGGTATTGGTGTGTGATCAGGCCTTGCTCAACCAGTTCTTCGTAAAGTGCATCTGCTTTGCTTTCTTCAAGAACGAGTGAATGTCCTTTACTTAGGTTGTATTTTTCTAAAAACGCATCATCTACACGCGCTTCGATATCTACGATGGTTTGACCGACACCAACAATAGTTGGGCGATATAGCTTAGGCGCTTGTCGGATTTGGTTTACTAATGGATCTCGAGCGTGAGTTGGGAAGTAGTGTTTAGATTTACGCTGACCAGGAAACTTCATGCTTGTTCTTGAGTGAGAAAAAAAAGAGGCGGGATTGTATCACAAAAAAATGAAAATCGTGGCGTTTTATTACAAAGAAGTTTGCCCGCTGAAAAAATCAGCGAGCTGGAGAAATTGCGACCAAGATAGCCTAAATTACTGATGCTTATAGTACTGCAATTGGTCGCTTTTCAGATTGTTGATCGGTTATTCTCTTTAACAACGAGCTTGGAGCTATCCAAATTTAGCCGCGTTACTTTTTCACTTCAGTTGGCTCAACGTAAGCCTTGGTACCCCAAAGTGGAACTGTCGATAGGCTGTGCTTAAAGCTACCGTCTGTCTCTTTTGTTGTGTAAGACAGGTAGAGTAAGGTTTGGTTGTCTGCATCATAAATTCGGCGAACCTTCATGGTTTTGAAGAAAATACTTTTTGACTTCTTAAATACAATTTCGCCAGACTTACTTTTATCTATTTTTGCAATCATTTCCGGCGTAATTTCGCCAGTCTGACGACAGGATATTGAGCTGTCACTTGGATCCGCTAAGCTAAAATCTGCTTCGATAGAAGCTATATGACACGTTACCCCCGTGACTACCTCGTCTTTTAATTCACCTACTTTGATGTCTTTCAAAGTAAACCAACCGAGTCCTACATCAGCAACATCGTTATCTGAACAACCAACCAGCGTAGTAGCAAGCAATGCACTTAACAGCATCTTTTTCATTATTTTTGTCCTTAACTAGGAAAGATATTGATGAAATCTATCAGAGGTTTGCAACTAAAACAAAATTTAGCCAAGGAAAGGTCTACGTACGCTAGGTTTGTTGTAGGCTTCATGCTAATGTACTGCTCTAAACGAAATGATGAGTTAGAGTGACCATACTTTCTCCCAATATGACTTTATATCGCTTGTCGCTCTGTCTAAGCTTCACTCTATGTGAGAATGAAACACTCTGCACATTTCGTTTTGCAACTAAGGTATCAAAATGAATGAACAACAGTTAGCCAGTATCGAGCGTAAAAATACATGGCTGTATGATCTGGTTGAAGTTGAATTTCCAACACCAGAGAGTCTGAAAGGGCGTGATGTCTATTTCAAAGCACTAGAACAAGCAACCTATCAAGTGGTCGACAAAGACACGCTACTTGAGAGTAATTCTGAATTTAGCTCTGACGATATTTTTCTGGTCGATTTTCACCGACTTACTATCATGTTTTCTGTCCTGCAGTCTCAGCGTTGGGATCAACAGTACGATAAAGATATGATTGTGGAATATCTCACTCAGATAATTCTAACGCCAGATTTTGAATTATATGTTGGTTTTAAATCTGGAGCTCCAATTGGTGCCGCTATTATTAGCCACCTTGAAGGAAACACGCTTATCTCTGATGTCGCGGTTTCTGAATCAAAATACAAGAGTTCGTTTGTGGCGGATCTTGCTAAAAGACTAAGTACCGAACACAAGCTTTTAGATTCGGTGATTATTGAAAGCCAATTTGCGCACTCAAATGCATAAAAAGCAAAGCAAGATGACGATAGGTGATCTTGCTTAGAAAAACTGTAATTGCTCCCCTCTATTTCCATGAAATGCCAAGCTCGTCGTTTCAACAATCCCAAACTTAAATAAGATTAAGCCAACATTTTTAAAATCAGCTAGGGCATTAGCCTTTAAGATGTCTGGAGATGGCTATGGCAATTACCAATATTAAGTGCGTGATATTTGATTGTGATGGTACGTTGGTCGATAGTGAACGATTGTGTTGCCAAGCTCTCGTCAATGTATTTAACCTGCATGGCGCAGAATTAACGATGGAAGAGTGCGTTTCTCATTTTAAAGGAGGAAAGCTCGCTGACATCCTTTTAGATACTAAAGAGCTGAAAGATATCAAAGTCCCTATTGATGTCTTAGAGCCGCAATACCGTGAAGAAGTCCAGTCTCTTTTTGTTCGCCACTTACAGCCGATGGATGGCGCAAAGCGATTAATTCAGTTTTTAGATTCGCATAATATCGAATATTGTGTCGCGTCCAATGGGCCGAAAGATAAAATAGAATACGCATTGGAGTTAACAGGATTGCTCGATTCTTTCCAGGGGAAAGTGTTCTCTGCATTCGATGCGAATAGTTGGAAGCCTGAACCTGACTTAATTATGTACAGTGCAATGAGCATGGGCTTTTTACCGAGCGACTGCCTTTATATTGATGACACACCTAAAGGCGTAGAAGCGGGATTAAATGCTGGCATTAAAACCGTACAGCTATTTAATGGTGAGGCAATCAATCGTGTTGATGATGAACGCGTAATTCGCATTCAACATTTAGATGAATTAAAAGAGCAGCTATTTAGCTGCTCTGTTTAATCTCTTAATGGCACACCGTACTTAAGCTATGGATATGTTTAAGTTTGGACTGTAGGTAAGGGGTTTGATGTAGGCATTGGATGGATGAGAAGCTTTTTGTATGAAATCCGCAAGCAGCGCATGTGAATTTCTCTCCATCCGATGAAATGAGATATTCATCCCCCTGGCAGAGAGGGCAACTTAGGTTTTCGATGTCTTTTGTATCTTTGTAATTATTCATATTGTTTTCCAGCAGCAAATTGGAATTGGCAGGATTAAGCATAGCGGAACGCTTTGTTTATGAACATTATTTCATCAGGTACAGCGAGAACTTGAGATTCACTTCAAATATCCACTTGTGTGTAGTAGAAAATATCGACGATAACGGCTGAAAACGGTTTAAAGAAAAGGGCACCTGAGGAGCCCTTGTTGATCATAAATGCTGCAAAGTTATGCTGTGCGGTAGCGTTGTAATACCTCACCAAGAGACACTGACGCCTGAGTGAGATTAGCTACCCCTACGGTAGATTGCTCTGCAACTTCTCTGATTGTGCTCGACTGGCTGCGAATTTCTGAAAGCTCAGATGCAATATCGTTGGCGACTGCGCTTTGTTCTTCTGCTGAGGTGGAAATTTGGATACTCATGTCCATCAATGAGCGTGCGGATTCAGCAATAGACGTCACATCATGACCAATTTCATCAATAAGCTGGCTACTGGTTTGCGCTTGTTGAACGGTTCGATCAGTGATTGAAGCAATGTTCTGGCTCTCGGTTTGTAGTTTCTCAATCATGGCTTGAATTTCTACTGTTGCCTGTTGAGTTCGGCTTGCCAATGTACGCACTTCATCAGCAACCACAGCAAATCCACGACCTTGCTCCCCGGCGCGTGCCGCTTCAATTGCCGCATTCAGAGCCAATAGGTTGGTTTGTTCTGAAATGGCATTGATCGTTGTGATAACGTCATTAATCTGCGTCGTGTTTTCATTTAAATTGGTTACTGATGTGGAAGCCTGTTCAATATAGCTGGATAACGTCTCAATTTCTCCAATCACATTTTGCACGCGATTTCTGCTTAGCTCGATCTTTTGAGCATCCTGATCGGATTGCATCGTCGCTTGTTGGGAAATGCTGGATACTTCTTTTGCAGAGGCTGTCATTTCTTCCATTGCTGTCGCGACGGAATCGAGTGTTTGATATTGATGAGATATCTGCGTTTCGCTCAACTGCATATCTTTTTCGAATGCAGAAGATGTCTCACTCAATGTAGCCGCATTATTTTTCACACTGTTAACCAGTTCACTTAAGGTGTCCATAGATTTATCTAACGCGCAACCAATGGTGCCAAACTCGTCTCGGCCAGGATGAAAACCAAGGCGAGAGGTTAAATCACCTTCACCAATTTTTTCGGTTGTCGTATATAAAACCCACAGGGCGCCTCCTATAAAGGTCGCAACCCAGTAAGAGAAAAGGGCAAAAGGAACAACCCATAAAAAGCTGAGTAACAGAGAGGTTAAGGCTGACGACTTTGCAGATTCGTATTGCGCGGATACGTTTTGAGTCAACTTAATCACTTCGCCAGAATGCAACTTTGCATAAGCGGTGACAGAGCCATCAACAAAAGAGCTCTCGCTTACGCGACTTGATTTCGATACGCCGTCAATTTGTGGAACATGACCTGGTTGAGCGTCAACAATACCAGAAAGTTTCGCTTCGCTAGCAGAAATCGCTTGTTGTTTAAATTGTTGTATTTCATTGAAGTAGCGGCTTCCAGCCACAGAAGTGAGGGCTACTAAAAACAGCAGGAATATAACCCACATTTTGTCGTTGATAGACATCTTGATAAACAGCCTGTCTATCGTTCTAAACTCAACTTCTCTCATTTAAAGCTCCATTAGAGATAAAAGATATTGACCAAATCTATTGCTATATCGAAACAAAATATGCGAAGTTAATCAGCAAAATATGTAACGAAAACTAAATTTAGTTTAAGAAATGAGATCTAAGGACGCCTATAACGGTATGTTATATCTTTAAATTGACATAAATATTGATAAAGAGCTATTTCTCTGTAGTGCTAAGTAGATATGAAATCTGGTTGCAAACGTTTACTTTTGATTCTGCTCATAGGTTTTTAAATCTTTACTTCTCGCTGTCATGAATGTGTCATATAAAGACTATAAAAAGGAGTTGTTGACGTGGATATGGCAAGGCCAAGCCGTCAGCAAGTACAAGCAAGAGAGCTTAAAATAAAGGAGGTCACAATGAGCGACCAATACCAAAACGATGAGAGCCTAGAGCTGCTAGATGCGCTTGAAATTGGCATTATCTTGTCGGAATACGTTGGCTCAGACAACGAAGCCGAATAGCGGAACACTCTCATCTCGTCGTAATTGACGTTATACTAAGTTCATGTCACACCAAGCCTTAAAGGCCAAAACTGGCGTCGGATGAACTTTCTAGCCCACCTGCATATCGCAGACCACTGTAACAGCCATTTATTGGGAAACTTGCTTGGAGACTTCGTAAAAGGAGATCCAAGCAAGCTGTATGAACGTGATATCTCTAACGGCATCAAATTACATAGATTTGTTGACCGCATTACTGATCACCATCCTATTGTTAACGAATGCAAACCTCACTTCAAAGGTACTGCGCGGCGCTTTGCCCCTATCGCTCTCGATATGTTCTGGGACCATTGTCTCGCAAAACACTGGAACGACTTTTATGCCGTATCTCTCGAACACTTTGTCGATTCGGCATACGAGCGAGTAAACCGTGACGTTAATGAACATTTGCCGCCGCGTTTTTTGGTGCTCCACAGCCGGATGTGGCACGGTCGATGGCTTCAGTCATACCAAGACCTGGATAATATCGAATTTGCACTACATCGAATGTCGCAAAGAAGCCCGAGAATGGCTGACCTTACTACAACATTTAAAGTGATTGAGAGTGATTACACAGAATTGGAAGAGAAGTTCTCGACACTCTATCGAGACGTTTTACGCCAGTCGTATGATTTTCAGCAACAGCTTATTGATTCAGCCCAATGAGATAGAAAAGTAGTATGGCTATTGGGGCTCTGGTAAACTCTGCGCTCCAAAAATAATGAGGTTACACATGTCTGTTAATTTTGCTGACTTAGGCATTGAACAAAAGCTAATCGAAACGCTAAGCAATCTAAATATCGTGACGCCAACACCAGTGCAAGAAAAGTCTATTCCACATGTCCTTGAAGGAAAGAACTTACTTGCTGCTGCACAAACTGGTACGGGGAAAACAGCTGCGTTTGGTTTACCTATTATACAAACCGTTCAGCAAAAGAAACTCAACGGTACGCCTCAAGCATTGGTTTTGGTTCCAACACGCGAGCTTGCGCAGCAGGTATTTGATAATTTGAATCAGTACTCTGCACAAACCGAACTTCGCATTGTGTGTGTTTATGGTGGTACAAGCATTGGCGTACAAAAGAGGAAGTTAGAAGAGGGCGCTGATATTTTGATTGCAACACCAGGCCGCCTTTTGGATCATCTGTTTAATGGCAACGTAAACATCTCCAAAACCAGTATGCTCGTTCTAGACGAAGCCGACCGTATGTTAGATATGGGATTCTGGCCTGACTTGCAACGCATCTTCCGACGTTTACCCGCAGAAAAACAGATCCTGTTGTTCTCTGCGACATTTGAAAAGCGAATCAAGACTATTGCGTACAAACTCATGGAATCGCCGGTTGAAGTTGAAGTGTCACCAGCAAACACGACGGCTGAAACGGTAAAACAGATGGTTTATCCGGTAGACAAAAAGCGTAAACGTGAATTATTGGCGTACTTGATTGGCTCGCGCAATTGGCAGCAAGTGCTTGTATTTACAAAAACTAAGCAAGGTAGCGATGAGCTAGCAAAAGAGCTTAAGTTAGATGGCATAAAAGCGGTTTCAATTAACGGGGATAAGTCACAGGGTGCGCGTCAAAGAGCGTTGGATGAGTTCAAGCAAGGTAAGGTGCGTGCGTTGATTGCGACAGATGTAGCAGCACGAGGACTGGATATTCAAGAGTTAGAGCAAGTGGTGAACTTTGATATGCCATTTAAAGCCGAAGATTATGTCCACCGTATAGGCCGTACTGGCCGTGCAGGAAAGTCGGGGTTAGCTGTGTCTCTAATGAGTCGAGATGAAGAATATTTATTGCATGCTATCGAGAATTTGCTTGATCAACGCCTACCGCAAGAATGGTTGGCAGGCTTCGAGCCAAGTCTTATAGAAGAAGTCGAGCCTGAGAAAAATGGTAGTGGGCGCCGTCGAAGCCGTTCATCAGAGAAGCGTAAGCTAAAAGCAAAATTAGCGATTCATAAGAACCGTGGTAAATCACGTAACTCTCGCTAAACCGCACAAACTTTTGTTCTTACATAGTCAGGCTGTTTTTGCCTCTTCATAAACGTCTAACGTTTGCGGGATAGCGAGTAGGTATCCTTGATACATATCGAAACCGAGTTTTTTCATTAAGTTAAGTTGATGCTCGGTTTCAATTCCTTCGATAACGGTTTTAGAGCGCAACGTTCTTGCTAGTGATAATGCATCGACTAGAGCTTTCCAGTCACCATTTTCGTATCTCAGCATTAACGAGCGATCCATCTTTATTATGTCTGGACGAACGCCTTTCACTCGTTCAATTGTTGAGGCATTGACGCCATAATCGTCGATCGCCAATTTAAACTCGCCTTGGCTTAATTCACGAGCTGCTTGCGACAACGAGGACTCGTCTTCTACGTTCAACTCAAGCAACTCCATGACGATTTGTTCATTTACTAAATGAGATTGATAAATGGTTTGTTTTAGCAGCCTATTGTACGTGATGTCTCTGGCTAGTATTTTTGCTGCTTCTGGTAATACATTAAGAAACAGTTGTTTATTGTGAAAGTGAGATTGGGCAAAGTTTTTGATATGAATTAGGCGACTTAAGCGTTCGACATTGAGTAGGTCTTGAGCGGCAATGGTTTTTGATTGGAAAAACTGATCTGGCCTGATCATGGTGCCATTAGCATTGGTAATTCTTACTAGTGCCTCAAGGCCAACGATAGAAATATCTTTTTTATATATAGGTTGAAAGACACTTCGAAGAGTGAGCTTTGCGTATTTCGCAATATATTGCCCGTCGGCTTGTTTGCGGATGCAACTAAGGAGTTGCGAGGTGCTCATCATTGTTACAACAACCTAAATCAATGCTTCTACATCAGCGCTATCGTGCTAATTTTTTATTTCATTGGCAGTGAATCTAAGTGGGCTCATGAACTCAAGCAAGAACGATGGTAAGAGATGATTAGATTTGTCGAGTGATATCAAACAAATTGATGAAATGACTGACAATCTTCCTATTGCAATTTGATGTTACCATTGTAGTACTGCATACAGTTGTAAGTATTTTCTGACCAACTGTTGTTTGTTCGAGCGACGTAAAGGATGACCAAACTTAATGTAACAAGGACTGATGCCAAATCGAGTGTCTAACGATTGCGTGAGCTGCGATTCGCTGGTGTACAGCGTGATGCCTTGCTCCGTGTATTCGTTGATCTGATCGGGCAGTTCACCCATCCACCAATGAAGCAACTCTCGGCTCGTTTTGCTGCGACTGATCCAATGATCACAAACTAAAAAGAGTAGATCATTCGGTTGCAGCGCATAACCATATTCGCTTTGCCATTCCGTAATTGATGAGAGTAAGTTCTCTCGACAAGATTTTCCCGCACTGACCATATGGTGGCTCAGGACCCAAACCGTACCTATTTCGGATGAAATACGATAGTGATGAGGCAGATCCGGCGTATTTAAAACTTCAATTGGTTTTACCACGCTGTTGTATCCGAAGTGACGGAAAGTGTGTTCCATTCGTCTTGAAAACGCGAGACCAAGATGATGCTCACTCATGCCTTGGTTATGTACCGCAGGGTAATGCTTTTCACACAGCTTAAGACAGTCGTCTTGAAAATCATTAACACTTTGAATCACTAGGTCGAGTAGCAAAGAATATCCCTTAATAATTAACAAAACGAACTGCAAAAGGTTAGCATAGTCTTTTGAGAATAGACTAATTTACTTCGGCAACTTCTTGATCTAAACACCAAATTTCTCACAAATGATCGCGCCTACTCTTTAAGAGAGCAAGACGATAGAAGCACACATAGAACAAAATTCTGAAAAAGGGCAAAGATGATAAAGTTAGAACGTGCGCAAAAAGAAACGCTGGCAACTGCCATTCAAGATTATATGCAGGACGAACTAGATGTTGAGATTGGCCAGTTCGATAGTGAATTTCTTATTGATTTCATTACAGAAAAACTAGGGCCAATTTATTACAACAAGGGGGTGGAAGATGCAAAATCTCTGGTTGAACGTAGAATGTTAGAAGTGTCCGAAGAGCTGTATGAGATAGAACAAGAAGTTAAGCTGTAAGTTTCAGTTTTATAAACGATTTAAAGTTCCTTCAAAAAATTCGAACAACTTGATAGATACGGTGCCATTGGCTGGATGTAAATGATGGTAAATAATCTGTTTCATATAACGTAAATAGGTTAATGTAGTGTTTCTTGCTCAACATTAACTTAGGAATATATCTAGGAACTTGAGATGGATACACTGGTAAAGAATTACAACCTTACTGCACGCGTGATGCACTGGTTATCTGCGCTGTGCATTATTGGTCTATTTGCAGTGGGTTTGTGGATGGTCGACCTTAGCTATTACAGCGAATGGTATCGAACTGCGCCACATTACCATCGCTCTGTCGGTATTTTACTCGCTATTTTAACTTTGGCACGCATTGTATGGAAACATGTTACGGCGTCACCAAAGGTAGAAGGCAAACCTTACGAAGTGCTTGCTGCTAAAGTGGCGCATGGTGCTATGTACCTACTATTGGTCACCATCTTTGTTTCAGGTTACCTCATTTCAACGTCTGATGGACGCGGTATCGAAGTGTTTAATTGGTTTACCGTGCCAGGAGCGGGAGAGTTATTCCCAGGACAATCAGACATAGCGGGTGAAATTCACTTCTACGCAGCTTGGGCCGTCATCCTGATAGCAGGTTTGCACGCTATTGCTGCGCTAAAACACCACTTTATCGATAAAGACAACACATTAAGAAAAATGTTAGGAGCTTCAAAATGAAAAAGTCACTCTTCGCTACAGGATTAGCTATCGCTATGGCACTACCATTTGGTGCGCAAGCTGCAGATTATGTCATCGATACCAAAGGTGCTCACGCTTCAATTAACTTTAAAGTTAGTCACTTGGGTTACAGCTTCATCAAAGGTCGTTTCAATACATTTTCTGGTGACTTTTCTTTTGATGAGAACAACATTGCTGATTCAAAAGTGAATGTTGTTGTTGATACAACTAGCTTAGACTCCAACCACGCTGAACGTGACAAGCACATTCGTAGTGGTGACTTCATTGATGCTGGCAAATACAGCGAAGCGACCTTTAAAAGCACAAAAGTGGTTGATAAAGGCAATGGCAAGCTAGATGTAACTGGTGATCTAACGCTACACGGTGTTACTAAGCCTATTACTATCGAAGCCGAATTTGTTGGCGCAGGTAGTGACCCATGGGGTGGTGAGCGCGCTGGCTTCGTTGGTAACACTCGCCTTGAGCTTGCTGACTTTGATATCCCAGTAATGGGTGCTTCAAGCTATGTTGATATGGAACTTCATATCGAAGGCGTTAAGAAGTAACGAACTTCTTTTAGATACAGTAAAAGCGCTCTTCAACGAAAGAGCGCTTTTTTATTACCTCAATCACAATCGACAACCTTGGCAAGCCAGTTAGTGCCAGCGATTGAAAGCCAACAGACGTTGCAAGCGTTTAATGAATTACGCTGTTTCTAACTCGTTTTTTTCTACTAGGTTTAAACGCTCACCAAAAATCGGGCGTAGTGCTTTTAATACTTCAGTACGAGTAACAACACCGACCATCTGGCCATTTTCAAGTACAGGAAGTACTTGTGGCTTGCTCACTTTGATGCTTTTTGCGCGTTCTTCTAAAGATAAAGACGTCATGCGAGTGGCGATGCCCATGCTGCTCGTTGGGTACAACTGCTCTTTATCGATACATAGGAACTCGACAACATCAACGAGACGATCACCAGCATCAATTGCGACCACATCGCGGCTCATGATGTCGACGACTTTTTGGTCTTTCACCGGAATGTAGTCCTCACACCATAGCTCTACCATCACATCGTGAGCAGAGAAGAAGCCAACCAATCGATTTTGTACGTCTACAACAGGTGCGCTAGTTACGTTGTTATCAAGTAGCACATCCAGTGCGATTGCTATCGGTGTTTCTGCACTGATGGTAACTGGTTTTGGGTTCATAATGTCTTTAACAAAAGATGCGTTTTTCATGGTGAAATCCTTAACTGACGAGAGTGTTGTAGTCGTTGTGATAGAAGAGATATTCGCTGCTTTTAGTTCTGGTCGGCGAAAAATACACCAGTTTGCAAGACCAACTAAAACCGCTCCGCCGACGATATTGCCAAGCGTGACAGGAATTAAGTTAGCGGTAATAAAGTGCCCAATATTTAAGTCTGCGTACTGTGAAGCGGGCACACCGACGGAGGCCCAAAAAGACTCAGGTGCAAAGTTCGCGATAACAATGCCAAGTGGAACCATAAACATGTTCGCGACACAGTGTTCAAAGCCACTGCTGACAAACATGGCCACAGGCATGATTGTCATTGCTGCTTTTGTCATTGCATTTGCAGAGCTAAACGTTAACCAAATCGCGAGGCAAACCAATAGGTTACAAAGGATACCGAGCGCAAACGCCTGAATGAGAGTGTGATGAAGCTTGTGCTGCGCGATGTTAAGCGCATTTAACCCCCATTGACCGCTATCCATTTGATAAAGACCAGCTGCAGTAACTAGCGCAAGTAGGAACATCGCACCAATGAAGTTGCCAACGTAAACCTTGCCCCAAATAGAAAGCATTTTTCCGAACGAGATTTGCTTATTGGCCCATGAGATACTGGAAAGAACTGAGCTGGTAAATAGTTCACCACCGCAGATCACGATGAGGATCAAGCCCATACTAAATGCTAATCCGCCAGCAAGACGGCTTAAGCCCCAACCAGCGCCAGCGCTGCCAGTCGTCACCGTGATGTAAAACAAGAACGCCAATCCAATGAACGCGCCCGCCATGATGGCAAGACTCAGTGTCATACTGCTGGTTTTGTTTGCTTTACTTAACGCAAATTTTTCCGCTTCAGCCATCATTTCTTTTGGAGAAAAGTACTGGTGATTTTGAGAGCTGGTCACCGCCATATTGACTCCTTAATTTGTAATCGCATAAAAATTCCTTGGTTATTAACTCAAAAATGAAATTGTTGTTTTTATTTAGAAGCCTCAATGACTTCAGTCTCAAAGTCATTGAGGCTTGCGGTGTTCCCGAACCGCACAGTCAGAATAAGGAGAAGGGTTTGGTAGGTAAAATTGATAATATTTAGAAACCTCATCAAATTAATTGATAACTTTATGCGGCTAGGTAAAATGAACTCTATTGCTTATTGGGGCATGTTTTTAACGATTGTGAGGGTATGAAAAATACTCACCAATAATGGAGGACACTTTGCGCTACTCACTTAAGCAATTAGCGGTTTTTGACGCAGTTGCAGATACCGGCAGTGTAAGCCAGGCCGCAGAGAAACTGGCTTTGACACAATCAGCGACAAGTATGTCGCTTGCGCAATTAGAAAAAATGCTTGGCAGGCCTTTATTTGAAAGGCAGGGCAAGCAAATGGCGTTAACCCATTGGGGTATGTGGTTACGACCAAAAGCAAAACGCTTATTACAAGACGCACTGCAGATTGAAATGGGCTTTTATGAGCAACATTTGTTAAGCGGTGAGATTCGCATGGGCGCGAGTCAAACTCCGGCAGAGCATCTGGTTCCAGACCTTATCAGTATCATTGATAATGACTTTCCAGAAATGCGTATTTCCCTTGGTGTGCAGAGTACAAAAGGGGTTATTGATGGCGTATTAGATTATAAATATGACTTAGGGATCATCGAGGGGCGTTGTGACGATAACCGTTTGCACCAAGAAGTCTGGTGCCGAGACCATCTTACTGTTGTCGCTGCTTCTCATCATCCTTTTGCTCGCAATCAATCTGTAAGCCTCGCGCAGTTAGAACAAGCGAAGTGGGTGTTGAGAGAGCATGGCTCTGGCACACGAAAAACATTTGATAGCTCTATTCATCATCTAATTGAAGATTTGGATGTGTGGCGAGAGTACGAGCACGTTCCGGTGTTACGCAGCTTAGTTGCTAACGGCCAGTACCTTACTTGTTTACCGTATTTAGATGTAGAGCGATATATAGAAGCGGGTCATCTTGTTGCGTTAAATGTGCCCGAGCTAAAAATGGAAAGGACACTGTCATTTATATGGCGAGCTGATATGGCAGAAAACCCACTAGTCGACTGCATTAAACGAGAAGGTCTGCGAATGATGAAAGGTAAGCCTTCGGTATTGTAAGTTACCACTCAAATAAGCTCTAGAAGTACAGCAATGCCACTCGCTTAATTGGGAGTGGCATATTTCTATGTACAGTATACTGAACTTCGAAGAATAAACGTGATTCAGGAGCTTTTATGCACTCACTTGGTGAACCATGACTCTGCACGCCGATATTAGCTTCCAGTCTCGTTAAAGCTTGCTGGAGTGACCTATTGGAGCTATCCAACACACATCCTTTTTACCGAGTATTAGAAATACTCATTCCCTAAATCTGTTGATTTATCGGTTGCGTCAAACTTTTAGTGCAAGTCATGAAATTGTTATAATCTTATTGTGATCATTATCACCGATAAACAAGGCTGATGTATCTAACATGTGTCCTTGATTTCAATGTATGAAGGCAGTTATTGAGCCATATTGGTACGATAATAGCCAAGCAGGTACGACTACCATGACGACACTTTTAGCTATCTCTATCACTACTGGAATTTTATCTGGCGTATGGGGTTGGATCGCCATTTCTTTAGGTTTGCTTTCTTGGGCTGGTTTTTTAGGTTGCACGAGCTACTTTGCTGCGCCAACTAGCGGATTGAAAGGACTTGGTATCAGCTTAATCACTAATATGACGGGTGTATTCTGGGCAATGGTAATTATCCACGGTTCAACTTACGTTGGTTTGGAAATTATCGGTTATGTGATTACCGCTATTGTGGCATTTTTCATGTGTATTCAAGCGAAACAGGCTTGGCTCGCGTACATTCCAGGCACTTTTATTGGTTCCTGCGCAACATTTGCCGCTGATGGAAACTGGCAACTTGTCATTCCATCTTTGCTGCTAGGTGGTGTGTTTGGTTATCTAATGAAAGCGACTGGACTTTGGTTGCATACGAAATCAAGCACTACTTCTTCTACGCTTGCTGAGCAAGCACAGTAGTGAACCCCCGATCTTATTTGTATCCACTGTGTATTGAGTTTTATCCCTATCAATACCTTTAATCAAAATTAATGATGTTTGATACAAGCACACCAATTTGGTGTGCTTTTTTTGTATTACAAGGCAAGGTGTGAGTGTGAAATATTCTAACTCATGTATTGCCGTTTGCCATGGTGACAACGCGCTTAAGTGTCCAACGCAGAAGTACAGGAATGCACTCCATACCTCTCTCTTCACAGTGGGAGACAATGGCCAAAGCTAAGTCCGGTTTTGCATGCTTTTTCAAAACACGGTTTACTACTTTTTTAGCTGGGATAGGGTGATCATGAGGAACTTTGATGATGTCCTTAAAGAAAAGTTCAAACCCATGATTATATAGAAAATGTTCGATATCTCGATCAGGTAACTCTGTAAGTCTATGCCTTTCCTGATCATGATCGAGTTGCGCTCTCACGGCATGCGCGTACTTTTTACCTGCCGGGTCACCATCGGTAACAACATGCCAGTCGATACCGAACTCTTTTGCTACTTTGATCAGTGACTTCAGTCCTGACTGTGCAAATTCAACGATTTGAACTCCTTCCGCCGCTAAGTCATATCCACATTGACGAGCCAGTTCATGAAATAACCAAACTTCAGTTTCGCCCTCTACGAGTAACCAACACCGTGCAAACAACGCCCCTGAGCGATGAAAACGAATGTGGAAACCAATTCGGCGTAACTCATCTCTACCAAACTTGGCAGAGTTTAAGCTCTTGGCAATGGTTCGGTCTGACAAGCGAATCAAACGTCGGATTGAATAAAGTGGAACCGAGCCAAGTAACGTACCGCTGTTGGTAGTTAAAATCTTTTGCATTGGCAACAACTGCAATAATGACCACGCTCTAGCGAGATGAGTCGGATGTAGTCGGCCTTCCGGGTCTTCGATGATCAGTATCGGTCTTGCGCAGCGTCTTAAATCGGTAGGGCCTTTTGCTTGAAGGTAAGCATTGAGAAGCCCCATTAAAAGCAAGCGGCTTTGTTTGTCATTTGTTTCCTTAAGGAATTGACTTAATCCTTTATCAGAGGAAGGGCTCGTATAAAAAAGACCATCACGAGGTTTTCGTGGGTTACCTTTGCTGACGCTGCGGAACGCAAAATAGTGTTCGACAAGTGTTTGCATTGAATCGAGACTACTGCGAATCTCACCCTTGTTTACGTGCCCAGGCATCGCCAATAGCCGTCGACAGGTGTTATTGATTCGTTTTTCAATCCGAGCATTTTTGCTGTCGCCGTTGACGTGGTTTAGATCTGGGAAGCGTCGGGAGTCTCGTAGGCGGATAACAGGGTGAAGAGTCATCAACTCTACGGCGAGTTTCTCAGAGTGGTGCAGTTTCTTCGGCTTACCGTTATGATCCAAAAACGCGTATTCAGTTTTAATATCATACTCGTCGCGAGACGCACTAATTCGATAGTAAATGACCTGCTCACCATCTTCGTTTGTGCACCATGCAGGTTTTATCCGTCGATAACGCCCAGCTTTTACTTCGTTCTTGTCTTGTGCTTTAAAGCAAACAATGATCTGCAAGTGTTGGGTTTGTGGATGAGAAATTGAGTAATCAACGTGAAAATCTTTTAGTTCGAATTGATATAATGAGCCATTAGCAGGTAGCGCGATAGAAAGGGCATCGAGCAATGATGATTTGCCCCACGTGTTCTCACCGATGAGCGTAGTGAGTTCGTCAAAAGAGAGTGAAAGGCGTTTGATGCCTCTAAACCCGGAGATTTCGATGCGTTCTAGTCTCATCTCAATCCTCCTTGCAATTATTTGAATTATAGAGAGTTATTTTGCTACTCCTAAGCATATATTAATTCGAAATATTGGAGTTAAGCTCAGTTCACAAAATTACGAGAGCCCCTTAATGAATAGAGACCGCAACAAGCGACGCTTGCTTTCAAAAGTAGTGTAGATAGCATCGTGATCACTTAAACATGAAATCAAAAAATCACAGTTTCATAAAATTCATGATTCTGTCATGATTCACTTCTTATTATTATAAGGAATGAAAAGAGAGAAGATGAATAACAATCATAAGCCAGTGAGAATCAAACTGGCACACATCAATGACACACATTCCTACTTTGAGCCAACGTCATTACAGTTAAAGCTTAAGATCAACAATGAACTCACGCTAGAGCCATACGTGAGTGCTGGCGGGTTTTCTCGCATCGCAACCCGAGTAGAGCAGCTACGAGAGGACGCTCAGCGTCAAGGGCATGGGATGTTATTTCTCCATGCTGGTGACTGTTTCCAAGGCACACTTTATTTTTCATTATTTAAAGGTAAAGCCAACGCCGATTTGTTGAATGCGTTAAAGATTGATGCGATGGCGTTAGGCAACCATGAACTGGATATGGGTAATGAACCTGTTGCCTTATTCTGTCAACGCACTCAGTTTCCATTGCTTGCTGGTAACTGGGATCTATCAAATGAATCGCTTCAAAAGCCTCACCGAGTCAGCGATAGCAACAATGTGTATAGCTATCAAACGGAGACACAAAGCGCACAATACATCGTCAAAGAGTTTCATGGTGAGCAGGTTGCGATTTTCGGATTATCCATTGATAAAATGAGCGATATCGCGAACCCAGATGTAGATACGCCATTTAAGTCTGCAATTGAAACCGCTAAGGCGACCGTAAAACAAATTCACTCCTCTGGTATTAAAAATATCATCCTTCTGAGCCACTTAGGTTATGAAGGTGATTTAGAGTTGGCTGAACAAGTTGAGGGGATTGGTATAATTGTTGGTGGACATAGCCACCGACTGCAAGGCGATTTCTCATCAATAGGTTTAGGGCAAGATGACCCTTATGGTGTCAAAGTAAAAGATACCTACGTTGTGCAAGCGGGCTTTCATGCTTTGACCATGGGGCACTGCGTCATTGAATTTGATGAAAACGGCAAAGCAACCATGCTGAGTGGTCAAAATGAACTGTTACTTGGCCGACGTATTTTTTGGGACTCGACACTAAATCAACAGCTTGACCAAGGCGTATTCGAAACCGCGTGTGACTTTATCCATGGCCAACCTAATGTGGTGGTCTGTAAGAAACACCCGGAGACTCAATCGATCCTAAGTGATAAATACATCCCTCGGGTAAGACAGTTACAGTCACAAGTCATTGCTAGTATTGACACCAAAAAGCGTCATGTGCGAATCCCAGATGAGTTTGGTGAGAGCGAGCTGGCTTCTTCTGTTGCGCGTTCATTTTTGTACAGCCTAAATAAACGCGGGCATGAGGTTCAATTTGCGATTCATAATGCGGGTGGCGTGCGAACATCATTGAATCCTGGCAATATCACAGTGGCAGATATTGCCGGACGGTTGTTGCCTTTTGCCGTTCCGATCGGCTTTTACGACGTAAAAGGCAGTGCTATTCGCCGAGCACTTGAAGGCGCCATAAACAATGCACTCAACAATGATGTGGAAGGTACTGGCTCTGGCAGTTATCCATACACTTACAATTTAAACTTTGAGTACCGAGCTGATGCCCCTAAAGGTGAAAGAATTCAGTCATTAGCAATTTTTGATGGTCAACAATGGGTCGACGTTCAAGACGACACCTGGTATCGAGGCACTTCCTCCGCTTATACCATGAAAGGGAAAGAAGGTTACGATGCGCTACTGGAGATGAAAGGCGAGGGGCGTGTAACCAACTTATCCATGGCAGACTGTTTTATTGAACTTCTGACCGATGAGCCAAACTGCTTGAATCAAAGTCACAAACTTTATACACAGCAACACAGGTAGTAGATATTGGTATCGATTTTGCTGTCTTTCAATTGCTACATGCGATGATGAGGGTGGCAGTATGTGGAATAAAGATTGGACAGATACGGCAGTGGTGGTTGCTTGGGTCGCAATTTGGTCAACGTTAGTTTACTTTGTACCTTTGAGCGGTTTTTGAATTGCTAATAACACGGAAGTTAGGAAAGGAGCAGTTATGCTCCTTTTTTTGTGTCTATGCTCTCAGAGACATCGCTCCGACTCTTAAATGTATCACCTTGAGTCACTTGCTGATCTTTACATCTAACAAAAGTTCACGAGGTTGAACCAATTCCTTTGTTTTTATATTTCTTTCTGATTTTTAATAAGAATTTTATTTCGATTGGACAAAGTTTTTTTGTTGGAAAGCGTGACATTCGGCGTTATCATTGCGGCGTTTGGGGAGTAGTTAGCGCAAGTTTACTTATCGTCATCTCGTTAAGCATCAGCTTATCCGGTAAGTAAAGGTGTTGCGTGATTCATCCACGCCGACACTTCAACGAGACCAACGCATTCATTGACTGGCAGCACATGATTACTATGTGACTGCTTGTTGTTATTGTCTGCGGAAGGTCACCAAACTCATGTCCTTCCGCCATGGGAGGAAGCATGTCTCTTATCGAAAGTACCACCCAATTGAGCCAATCGGCACCACTTCAAGAATCATTATCGATGTATGGTGCTTTTGGCCTTTTTACGCTTGTTCTTGTTACGCTTGATATCTATCAAACGCGTGGTGGCGTTATAACGATGAAAAAAGCCATCCTTTGGAGTGTTTTCTGGTTCTTACTTGCCTTTGTTTTTGCAGGTTCTATCTATTTATTCTGGGACTTTTACGCACCGCACAGCACTTATACGAACGATAAAGCAACGGTTTCATTCTTAACAGGCTACTTACTAGAGAAGTCGCTAAGCGTGGATAACTTGTTTGTGTTTGCCATCATCTTTACACAATACAGTGTGCCGGAGCATTTGCGTCCGCGAGCGCTGCTTTGGGGCGTGATTGGTGCGTTAGTTCTACGGGCTATCATGATTGCGGTTGGTGCTCAGTTACTTGCGCAGTACCACTGGGTATTGTACCTCTTTGCCGCATTCCTTATTTGGACAGGTATTAAGCTTGCTCGCGACAAAGGTGAAGCAGAAGAGGTTAACCCATATCCTGAGCAGTTTATTCGCAAAATATTGCCAGTTACAGATGATTACCAAGGAAATCACTTAATCTTAAAGCAAGCTGGTAAGTGGGTGGCAACACCAATGCTGATCGTAGTCGGTGTAATTGCTGTGATGGACGTAATGTTTGCACTGGATTCTATACCAGCCATATTCGCGGTAACACGAGAGCCATTTTTAGTCTTAGCCGCGAACGTGTTTGCACTGTTGGGTTTGCGATCTTTGTACTTTGTTCTGCAAGCGATGTTAGATAAGTTTGTGTACTTAAAACCAGCATTATCGGTGATCATGATGTTTATCGGTGTAAAGATGTTATTGGTAGGAACAGAGTATGAGATTCCGACAACGTGGTCACTCACATTCTTAATCGTTGTGATGACATCAGCGGTTGTGGCATCGCTCCTCAAAAATAAGTCGAGCCGTCGCTCTAGCGTTAAAATTACTAATCAAAAAATATAAGTAAAGCGCTAAAAATAAAATAAATAACGAAACTTAATGTTAAAAATATGTTGTTAGTCGAGATGACTTTATGCAGGTAACGTTAAGTTATTCAACATAATTAGACAGTTTGTGACTATTTATGCTGTTATTATTCATTTGTATTTTTGATGTTTGTAATGGGCTTGTTTTATTAGATAATCTAATTCGAATAGGTAAAATTTGTCATTTCTTAAACAATAAGAAACTGACTAATATACAACCAACAAAACAGACTACTGCTTTAAAGAGAGGCAATCATGGCACAAGCAATGCAAATGACAAATGTAGCTTTACCAACCTCTATGGATAAGAAAACCTACGCGGTTAACTTCAAAGGACTGATTGCTCACTTACTAGACATTCTATTCGTAGATAATACTGCACCACGCAGTTACTATGCGGAAGATTTGTCAGCTCACATTCAAAAAGATATCGGTATGTACCGTTAATCTTGAAATAATGAATGAAAATACCGGCCTATAAGCCGGTATTTTTTTAGCTGCTCAAACGTGAATAACGGAGCTAGAACTCTATACAGAGTCAATACCGGAGTAGAGGAGCTTATTCCAAATTGGTGTTCATTAGAAATGAAAACGGGGCACTAATAGTGCCCCGTTTTGACTTGTAGAGTAATACGATATTACTTCTTACGGCAGTATTCTGCGATCACGTACATTGACTGACCGCCATTTGCCTTGCCCGAAACTAGTTTCGGATCATCACCAAGGCTGATACCACGGATCACTGTGCCTTGTTTGATTACTTGGTTAGTGCCTTTAACTGGTAGGTCTTTGATTACCGTTACATCGTCACCTTTCTTAAGTTCAGTGCCGTTGCAATCCAGCGTTTTGTCATCATCAGACATACCCTTCATCGCCCAGTTCATTTGCTCTTCTTCCATGTACATCATGTCAAGAGCATCTTGAGCCCAGCTTTCAGAGTTTAGGCGAGTGAGTTGGCGCCATGCTGTCACTTGTACTGCAGGAACCTGGCTCCACATGCTTTCGTTTAGACAACGCCAGTGGTTAATGTCTTTTGGCTCATCGATCTCACCCAGACACTTATCACAAACCATGATAGCAGTATCAACGGTCACGTTACCGTGAGGTGGGACAGCGTATGCTGTTAGTTGAGATTCAGAAGAACACAGTTCACATTTTGACTCGCAGCGCGCAAGCAGAGTAGCTTCAATAGACATAAGGACTCACCTTAGTAATGTTATTTTGTGGCGGTATTATCCACTTTATCCTGAGAAATAAAAGGGTGTTAGCGAATTAAAGCCGAGATTTTACAATATTCCAACCTGATTAGGGTGAAGATGTAAAATATTCGCTAAACAAATAATACCTGTATATAAGAAAATGCACTGATTGCTTTGGGTGATGAATTGGTTGCTTCATTTCTTGAGGAAGTTAGAGGTTCGTTGGGAGTATTAACTGCGCTCAGAAGTATGGGTAGAGCCCTCTAAATACATAGAGGGCATGTTGCTAGCGTTCAATAATCTGCACAATTTGATCTTTTGAAATGCTCATTTCTTTCCCATCCATGTCTTCATACTCGTACATACCCGTTTCTTCGTTAAGGTCTGGTTTACCGTAAGAAGTAATAATTTTTCCTTCATTTGTCGACATAAGATATTGGCTACTTCCGCATGCAGCAAGAAGTAAAGCAGTGACCATTATAGTGAATATGCGCATAGAGTTTTCCTTTCAAACAAGTAAGTTAGGTACGACACCGATTTAACTATAGCAAAGGATATACGGGACGGTTTTTTATGATAGAGAACGAAAAAGCCCAGTCGAAACTGGGCTTTGGTAAGAGAGGTGATATGATTACTTCAGAACGGAAGTATTAGTCACACCCGTTAAAGTGTCATCCATTAAGAAGTCTGTGTTTTCCATTTGCATCTCAACGTGATGGTCAATATCAGAAAGTGTGCCATTTGGAGAAACAAACGTAATGTGCGATGCAGTAGCGTTATACTGCACAAAGCTTGCCATTGGAGACACTGCTGTATTAGCACTGTTTACGGTCGTTAAACCTAGCTTAGCTGCTAGAGGCTCAGTCCCGGCAAACGGTGCATTTGGAACGCTGTTTGGTACATTGCCATCGCCATCAACCTCGGTCATCAGGAATGGTGTTGTTAGTGAACCAGAAGCAACTAAATCTGACGCGTTTGTGAACGGGTCTACGGTATCTAGCGTGGTTTGTGCCGCGTAGATAAACTGGGAGAAGCCAGCTTCTAGTGTTGCTAACTGAGTTTCTGTTGCTGCGGCCTCAAAAGCTTCGTAACACGTTTTATCTTCCAATTGTGTACATGACGCATCTGCATAACTCGCGTAGTCTGCAGACGCAGCATATGCTAAGTTATGCCTGATCTGAGCGCCATAGGCTTCTGAACCTAGTAACAAATTGCCGATTTGGCCACCAGAGTTCTGTACAGAAGCAGAGCTAAATGTGTAAAGTGCATCTGCGTTGGGGCTACCTAGCGTGTTATTTGCTGCTGCCACGGCAGATGTAGCCACAATACCGCCAAGTGAATGACCTAACATTTTGACTTTAGAACCCGTCATTGGGTTAAAGCCTTGCAGAGGCCCTTCTGCCAACAGACCACCTTGCGCCGATACCACTAAGCTCGCGCGTAAACCCAATACATCCAGTACACTTTGGCGTAGGTTATCACGAGCGATTGCCAAGTTAGAAAGATTTAGATACGCCAAGATATTAGAATTAGCTGAACGTTGCTCATCTAAGCTACGTGTGCCGTGAATAGGTAAGTCGATAGCAATAACAGCCACACCTGCTTTCACCATATTAAACGCGAAGGCATATGAATCCTCTTTTGCAGAAGTGATGCCGTGTTGATAAATCACAACGTCGGTCGCGACACCAGATTTAGGTGTGAAGACAAGTACTTCGACATCTTCTACCGATTTAACGACTGGAACTGGGGAGTAGCGAGTCACAATACGTTCACTGTCGAGTTGGGTACCATCGCTTAATGTGAGTTTAGCACCCACCAGTTTTAGCTGCTCTGTAGGATCGGTTGCAAGCTTTGTCACGTCAACAGGGTTATTTGCGAAAACGCCAGTTGATAGCTGCTGAACCATGTTCGCTTGCTCGTTCGGATCCGCCAGTGCTGCACTTAGCTTCGCTAGGCTTGGCATCGCAGATACCATTGGCTGCATGTTCCAGTTTGCCCCTTTTTCTAGATAATGAGGCAGTCTGACCACACCTTGAGTCACATTTACATCGGCACCTGACTTCGCATAAAGGCCTTTAATTGCCGTTTTTGCCGCGTCTAGGTCACTAACGTACTTACTAAAGTCATCGTCAGAGTCTAGCGCAGTGCTAAAGTCTTGGGTTGCACCAAGTGTCATTGTGTAGGCTGTTGATAAATCTACTGAACCTTCGTTCGCATCGTTTTTGTAAACGGCGTTTAGTGTATTTGCACCTGTTGAGAAACCGGTTGCGGTTACACCTTTAACCGCCGCCAAAGTATCACCTACAGACTGAGTGCTGAACCATGAGGAGTAAACGATGTCGTCAGGGTTAACTTGAGCTAGACCAAAAATGCCTTCCACCGCTTGTGTCACCGCTTGAATAGAAGCAAGAGCACCAGTTTCATAAACGATTTCTTTAGATTTACCTGTCGCGTAACTGGCTGATGTACCGATTGGCTCACCATTCACGTCAGTGACATCTTGTGTTACTGCAAAAATGTACTCGCTTGACTCATCAAGCGCATCCATGAACTGGATATATAGAGAGTTGCCTTTTGCTTGAACAACGTAGTCTTGGTTCTGAACGAGAACTTCTTCGATTGGGTTAGACTTACCATCCCACTCGGTCAAACGTTGATTAATCTTGATGACTTTAATACCAGACGGCAGCATACCCGTTACAAAACCATCGCCTTTAAAGTTCAGAACGATTGGCATAGACGTTGACCATCCATCCATCGTATTCATCGAGGCTCTTGGGTTGGTTAAGGCATCATCACCTTCAGTTGGCAGACCAAGCGTGCCATCTGTTGTGTCCATTAATAGGTAAGAGGGCGCAGGTACATCCGCATTCGCACCTTGAAGCGTAAAGCTGATAGATGTTCCACGGTCGAGCAGTGCTTGGACTTCATCTTCAAATTGAACTTTGTCGGAAGTACCAGAGCTTGATGTATTATCACCACAACCAGCAAGAAGGATTGCAGAACAAAGCATTGATAATTTAAACGTGTGTTTCATTGGTTTACTCCGTAATCCCATTATTTGAAGGTGTAGTTCATCTGTACCGCGCTGATGTAAGCAGTACCTTCAGAGTCGAACTTGATCTCTTCATCCTGAGCGTTCGTCTCGGTGAAAGAGCCTGATTTACTCTTAACAAGTGCAAAGCCTGCATCGAAAGTTAAATTCTCATTCATTGCGTAAGTCAGGCCCGCGCTGTACCAAAAACGGTCACTGTCAGGGATGCTCAATGTGGCTTCACCTGCTTGTTCGTCGTATGCAAAGCCTGCACGGAATGTCCAATCCGCATTGAGGGTGTAAGTTGCACCAATAGAATAACGGTTGTTGTCTTCGTATTTCTCTGGTTTGTAGAAACATTGACCAGCAGTTCCATCATTACATTGAGGACTCGTCGCTTTCAGTTCTTTAAATGTGCTCCAATCGGTCTGTTGCCAGCCGTAATGTACTGCCCATTGTTCATTCAGTTGATGGAAAGCCGATAATTCGATAATTGAAGGGAGAGAGATTTTTAAACGGCCATCCACTTTTGGTGATGGAGCTCGGCCTGAGTCGTAACTACTAAACTCACCGTCGTCAAAATCTAGATCAACTTTAGAACGGTAACCAAAGCCAAAACGGTTGTTTTCATTTAGCTCGTACAAAGCGCCAATATTCCAACCCCAAGCAAAAGTTTCGCCTTCCATGCCGACAAGGTTATCGGACTTATTACCACCTAAAATACCGGCGAGTGCGCCTTTATGACGAGTCAGCTCCGCTTCCGCGTACACTAGGTTGATACCGCCACCGACACTGAAAGACTCATTGATACGGTAAGCGACATTAGGGTTGATGTTTACTGAAAGTAGGGAAGTGTCACCCGCCATGTCACCCGCAGAAATATCATCTGGATAATCAGTAGCAACACCGTATGTTGTGAACATACCGATACCCCAAGCCCAGTTATCGTTGATAGGGCTGATGTAATAACCCGCTGGCACGACTTGTAAAGGGGCAACATCTTTCGCATGTTCTTTGTTAACTGTGTCATACACATCGACTTCAGGATCGATGATAGATAACGCGCCCGAGAATTGAGCTTCTTTGAAAAGCGTCATCGCTGCTGGGTTTCGTGCAAGAACGCTGGCATTGTCTGCGACCGCTCCTTCACCTGAAAATGCTCGACCAAGACCAGATGCTGAATGCTCAGCTACCTGGAAGCCCGCTGAATGGGCATTACACGCAAACAATATCGAAATTGTAAGCAGAGAGCAGTGCTTCTTGTTCATCCTTGACCCTCCTAGGGTGTCATAGTGTTGGACCGAAGTCCTTGTAATTGTTGTGTGATACTTACACCAGTTGTTAATACGTGAAATACAACCGTGATGTAAATGTAATGTTAATTGTATGTTTAATAACTTGTCAAAGTTTGAGCGTATTTTGCGTTTTAAATATGATGCATAGGTCAAACGGTGATTCGTAAGGGCATGTATTATCGTTATATTTTTTAAGAGAATGGTACGACCAGAATTGTTTTACGGGCTTTATGGTTAAATGGCATTCAAACCAAGAGATAGCGGGCTTTGCCGTTTCTGTACTTAGCAGGCATAATTCGCGCCTCGCTTTGTTGTTATTCAATAGACGCAATAGGAATCGTGTTGGAATTACTGAATATTGAATTTTTAGGTCGTTCGTTAAGGCTCGAAGGATCGATGGCTGGTTGGCAGCAGTTATATTGGGATAACACCTTGGTGTCCCAAATAGATGCCAGTGATAATGTTGCAGACACTTGTCTTCACCAGTTTAGACTCTCTGCAGGGGAGGAAGTCCTGGTATGCGATTTGGAGTGTTCATTAACATGGCAACCGTTTGAATTGAGTTACAAGGTCACAATTAACGATGAGCTTATTAGCGAAGGTTGCCGAAATGAAAAAGACATCGAACGCCAAGTACCAGAAGTTGAGCCGCCAACGGAAAAGCGTTTAAGTGTGATAGGGCTAGTATCGCTTGGAATGAAAGCACTCAAGAGTGCGAAAGTAATCAAAGTGGCGCTAGCATCTGCAAGTCTTGCTGCATATTCTTGGCTATTTTCTATCGAGTTCGCGTTAGCTTTGATCGCCTGTTTAGTTTTCCATGAGTATGGCCATATCAGAGCGATGAAGTACTTTGGAATGAAGACCAAGGGCATCTATTTGATTCCATTTCTTGGCGGTTTAGCGCTGAGTGATGAAAAGATCAACACACGCTGGCAAGATGTGGTTATCTCGATTATGGGACCATTTTTTGGTTTAGTTCTTAGCATCGCGTTTACTTTGCTTTATTGGATGACTGGAGAGGTGCTCTTCGCTGGCCTAGCAGTGTTTAACGCGTTACTAAACCTGTTTAATCTGTTGCCTATTCTGCCACTAGATGGTGGTCATGTACTCAAAAGCATTACCTTCTCAATGAACACTTGGGTTGGATTAGTCGGCAGTATAGCTGCTGCCTTATTGGGTATTTTTATCAGCTATTCTTTCGGGCTGACGTTGCTAGGGTTTTTATTGTTAATGGGGATGCTAGAAGTGGTCATGGAATGGAGAGGTCGACATCATAGTCATTTATTGCCGTTAACCCGTTACGGACAACTCTTCTCACTTGCTTGGTACTTGGTTTCTGTCGGTGGTTTTGTCGCTATCATTTGGTATTTTGCTACCCTTGGAGATAGCCTGTTGAGCTTGCCACTACAGATACTGGGTACTTAAACTATTCCTTATACCCATTAAAAAAAGCTCCCTAGGGAGCTTTTTTGCGAATAATAGCCGCTTTTAGCAGAAGTTTAGCCACATTTTGGCGCTTTCGCCTTATACGCAGGCAACTTATTTATGGTTGCTTGTAAATCTTTAATACGCGTACTGTGCGATGGGTGAGTTGAGAAGAATTCAGGCGGTTGAGAACCACCTGATGCAGCACTCATATTTTTCCATAAATCGACACTTTGACGTGGGTCGAAGCCTGCTTTTGCCATAAACTCAAGCCCGACAATATCAGCCTCGGATTCCTGTGTACGACCGTATGGCAAAATAACACCGTATTGGACACCGACACCAAGTGCCGCCATCGTCATTTGCTGATACTGTTTGTACTCGGAAGCTCCTATAGCAACGTTTGCCAGAGACAATCCCGCATTTGCTAACTGGCTTTGTGAAAGGCGTTCATTACTGTGGTCAGCAAGGACGTGAGCCACTTCGTGACCAATGACTGTTGCCAACTGATCTTGGTTTTTCGCGACACCTAAAAGCCCTGTGTAAACGCCGATCTTCCCACCAGGTAGAGCAAACGCATTGACTTGTTCACTATCAAAAACAACCACCTCCCAATCTTTAAATCCAGCTTGCGCAGGGATGGTGTCAGTGATGTGTTTGGCAACGCATTGTACATAGGCATTCGTTTTGCGATCTTTGCTGATTGGGATATCTTTCTTCATTTGTTCGAAAGATTTGGCGCCAAGCGATGACATTTCTTGATCTGAAAACATCAGGATCTGGTTACGGCCGGTCGGTGATGCGCTACATGCCGTTAAGCCCGCGATAGTTAAAAGAGCAGAGGCTTTCATCCATACCTTCATAATAGGCTCCATCTAAATTATTTTTGTTTTGAAGCAATAGTATATACCCAAATAGTAACATGATGCATGGATCAAATTATTCATCAACTGGCAAAGAGGCCAAGATGTTACACCTTGAAGTTAGACCTAAGTAAAGTCTATGCTAGCTCTCTAATAAATCGTAACAATCCGACAAACCAATTTGTGAAATTAAGAGTAAAACAATGAGTATATGGAAAAAGCCCGTTAGCATAGAGATTCTGAATGCTACATCAAAAAATACCCTGATCGAGCACCTACAAATTGAATACACAGATTTCACGGATGACTCCCTTACAGCAACTATGCCCGTATGCAGCTTTACTCATCAACCTTTAGGAATGCTTCACGGTGGTGCATCAGTCGTGCTCGCAGAAACATTAGGCTCTTTAGCTGCAAACTTCTCTGTCGATGAGGGGAGTTACTGTGTCGGTTTGGATATCAACGCGAACCATGTACGTGCAATGCGAAGTGGTCATGTGATTGGTACGGCAAAACCCGTACACCTTGGCGTTTCAACACAAGTGTGGCAAATCGACATAACTGATGAACGAGGCCGATTAGTGTGTACCAGTCGCTTAACTATCGCAGTGAAGCAACATAAAACGAAGTCGGTATAAAGCAAGATGGTGATTGAGTTTTCATTAGGAAAAATCATTGCTACCCAGCGTGAAATCGTGATTAAGCTCTCCGGCAGTGCAATGGTAACCTTACAAGCGCAAACCGATTCTATCCAGTTACTGGGTAGAGGAGCGAACGTTGTTTTATCTCATGGTGCAGAGTGTAAATGGTCTATCAAGCTGGATAATGAGGAACAACTTGCCGATCTTGCACGAGAAATTGGCATCGATATTCAATAATTTACTGCGTGACGTTTGCACTTTTTGATAAAAATGAGGAAACTTAGCTTATCAACAATAAGATAAGAATTTCCTCTTTATGAGTAGCCCTCGTTTACGTGTTCAGTTCGAAACACTGTTTGAAAAATTCGCCGGTCACGATACGGACGTTCAGCTAGAAGACATTACCGAAGCGCTGTTTTGTACACGTCGCAATGCCCGTATTGTTCTCAATAAATTAGAAGAGGAGGGCTGGATTGAGTGGCATCCAGCGGCGGGTCGAGGAAAACTCTCAAAACTCGTTTTCAAACGTAATCGTAGCGATGTCAGTGAAAACCTCGCCAGACGTTATCTTGACGAAGGGAAAATTGGCCAGGCTCTAGATGCGCTTGATAACGACGCGGCTCGATTAACGCAGGTTATTCAGGGTTATTTAGGGCTTCAGCATCGGCAGGGCGAACAGGTGGTACGTTTGCCATATTATCGACCATTGGCGATGTTAAACCCACAGAAACCGATGCGGCGTTCAGAACAGCACATCGCCAGACAAATTTTTAGCGGGCTAACTCGCCTTGATGAAAATGAACAACTTCAGCCAGATTTAGCCCACACATGGGAAGCCATTTCTGATACGCACTGGCGTTTTTATCTTCGTCGTGGGGTGCGTTTTCATAATGGTGAACCGTTAACAACCAGTTGTGTACTTGAAAGTGTGCTCGCACTAAGTAGCCTGAACCTGTTTTCTCACATAAAAAAGGTATCTTCACCACAGGAATGGACCGTCGATATTGAACTTGTTCGTCCTGATCGCTACCTGCCTTTGGCGCTGAGTGAGTCGCAAGCAAAAATTTTGCTACCAAGCGCTTTACGTTCAGAAAACTTCGATAGACAACCGATTGGGACAGGGCCGTTCCAAGTTAAAATGAATGATGATAAGCGTCTCATTTTGACTGCTTTTGATGGCTACTTTGGCTTTCGTCCCTTGCTGGACCAAGTAGAGGTGTGGGTAATTGATGAAGCGTACTCTTCAATGGTCTATCCAAGCTTGTCTAAGCCAAAGATGGATAAACAAGGTTCATCTGATGAAGTCGAGCTGGACCCTGGCTGTACATTCCTATTACTAAACAAAAACACCGGGATTGCAAAAGATCCACGCTGGGCAGAATTTCTATCACAAACTCTCAACAGTCACCAGATTTACGCGCATGTTCCTCAAGATAAAGTGATGGAACTGGGAGTGTTGCAAGCTTTTGGCCTTAAGCCAGGTTGGATTGACCTTAGGCCAGCAGAGGCGGGCAGCGTGCCGCAGGCTGATAAGGTGATTTCTGTAGCGTATCAGAAAAAGCATCCGATGTTTCCAGTAGTTGCCAAGGCCATCAAGACACTCTTAAAACCGCATGGTATAGAGGTCGAGTTTATTCGTTATGATTCTCAACCGCCCGCACCTGAGGAAGTGGATATTTGGGTGAAAGCCATGGGCATCGCAACGAACCGAAATGACGCGTTAGCGGGCTGGCTTCTGGATTACAGTGATATTGAGAAATTCAGTTCTGGTTACGATTTTAGCGATTGGGCTAAGCTCGTTGATCAGTGGCGTGCTGGTGTTTATCCAGACTTCCCTGCACGTGAGTTAGGACGTCAGTTGGTAAAAAGTTGTCAGGTGATTCCGATGTTTCACTGCTGGTTGGGTGTCAATAAAGACCACAGCGGTGCCTTACAAAATGCAAAGTGTAATGCCTTAGGTTGGTTTGACTTTAATAACGTATGGGTAAAACCTGATATAGAAAATAATCATGGCGAAACCGAATAAGAAACAGCCGACGAAAACCGTCGATATCTATTGCTCAAAGTGTAAAACTCAACTATTCAAGTACCGTAAAGGCGGAAAAGGCGCACTGGTCAAATGCTTCAAAGAGCGCATTGTTGACGATTTAACACAAACCCCATGCATCTGCCCCAGTTGCGGGCAAGAGTTTGCAAGAGACACCCTAGTGAGAGGAACGCCCGCTTACAAAATGATTGGCGGTAAAGTGACGATGAAAAAATGAAGGGCTAGAAAATGAGTATAAAACATGACTACTGCATGGTGTTAAGCACAACCAGCAACGAAAAAAATCGAGATCAGATCATTAAAGGTTTGCTAGATGCCCAATTAGCCGCGTGTATTCAAACGATGCCTATTGAAAGTCACTATGTGTGGAAAGGGGAGATTTGTACTGACAACGAATGGTTGCTGGTGATCAAAACTCGCCGAGAGCTCTATGAATTGGTGGAAGAGAAAATAGAAAACCTGCACGAATATGAAGTAGCACAGATCGTACAGGTTCCAATTGTTGATGGGTTTAACCCTTATTTAGAGTGGCTGAGAGAATCGACGCTGAGCCGACATTAAAAACAGCGACAACGCTGCACCGATGGTGTCGCACAACATATCTTTCTGGGCGTCCCATATGTCACCTTGTGAGCCCAGAAAGGCGATTCCTTCATCGCCGCCAGCCAATTCTGCATACCACCATTCGATAATCTCATAGCCTGCAGCAAGCGACATGATCGCAAACAAAGCAAACCAGCAAGAGAACGTTTTGTTGAACTTGTTCTTGTGTATCAAGTATTCAGCTATCGGATACGCATAAAGGCCAATCGAAAAGTGCGCAACGCGATCAAAGTTGTTTCTATCTGAACCAATCATGTCGTTAAACCAGTCAAATGGTACTTCAGAAAACGTATATTTCGCTCCGATAGTGTGCAAACAGAGCCAAATGAACATTAAAAAGTAAGCCGTATTACTGAATTGATAGCGAATCGAGATTACCCAAATAGCAACAAGAATACCAATTGCTGGGATAATCTCTGCAAACCAAACGGCACGTGAGTTAGGTTCTAACGCAGAAAATAAAAACACGATGGCATAAAAAATCGTCAATCCTAAGAGTGTCGAGGTGCTTTTCATAGAGTTACTTGATCCTTCAATTTATCTTACAGTGGGACTCCATAGACTTGGGTAATGATTACACTTAATTGAACGGTGTGCAATTGTTATTTTGATGGTGTTTTTGATCACTGAAAATGTTGATTTATTGCCAAACTGCTCAACATTAAAACGTTTGCGCGTGCACTTTTCATTAAAGTTTGATTTACAACATGCCCATCCATAGAATCCGTGATTCAGTCTAATAAAAAAGAAGTAAAGCCATGAAACTGGAAACTGTCGATTATCTTGCTGACGATGCTGCTCAACAGTTCGTTACCTCTCTGCGCGAAACAGGGTTCGGTGTGTTAAAAAACCACCCGATTCCACAAGAGCTTGTAGAGTCAATTTACAAAAACTGGCATGAGTTTTTCTGTTCAGATCAAAAGAATGATTTTCACTTTAACGTAGACACCCAAGATGGCTACTTCCCACCTTCTGTGTCTGAAGTAGCGAAAGGGCACAAAGTGAAAGACATCAAAGAGTACTTTCATGTTTACCCTTGGGGCCAGATCCCAGAGCAACTTAAAGCTGAAATCTTAGAGTACTATGAGCGGGCGAATGCATTTGCTCAGGAGCTATTAGGCTGGGTTGAAGCGTACGCACCTAAGGACGTTCAAGAGAAGTTTTCTATCGCGTTGTCAGAAATGATCAATAACAGCGACAAAACATTACTACGCGTTCTTCACTACCCACCAATGACAGGCGAAGAAGAGCCTGGCGCTATTCGTGCTGCTGCGCATGAAGACATTAACCTACTAACGGTTCTGCCAGCCGCTAATGAGCCTGGACTGCAAGTAAAGAGCAAAGAAGGTGATTGGATAGATGTACCATGTGACTTCGGAAACTTAATCATCAACATTGGTGATATGCTTCAAGAAGCGTCGGGCGGTTACTTTCCTTCAACGACTCACCGTGTAATCAACCCAACGGGTGGCCGTCAAGAAAAGTCGCGTATTTCATTACCGTTGTTCTTGCATCCAAAGCCAGAAGTGGTTTTGTCAGAGCGCTACACCGCACACAGCTACCTTATGGAACGTTTACGTGAACTAGGGGTTATTTAACCTTTACGTGATCTCCTTACAAAGGCCGATGGTTGATGACTATCGGCCTTTTGTTGTTTATGGTACAAAATGATACCCACGCTTCATTCGGTGCCACAGAAATTAGGCCTGAAACACGCGTCAGCAAGCATTTTTACCAGTACAGATGAGCAGCTTTCTCTGAGATTAGTGCGATGCTTCAATATTAAAAACAGAGAGGATGAATGGAAGGACAACGCACGGTCAGTAGTATTGAGACTCACGCAATAGAAAACCCGTTGCTTTGGCCAATGCTAGAAATTCTTAGAAAGCAGCCTTCCGATTGGAAAGTTCACACCTTAGCAAGCAAGTTGAGTGAACAGGGCTACATTTCGACATTGGATGACTCTCCTGATAAGGATTTATTCAAACGAAATTTCTTAATCATGAACGCGCTATACCAACTGCAAGAAACGCTTTACCCAGATGCCTGGCTGCAAGTTGAAGCGATGAATATCCAACTGATGTCTTCGTTAGAAGCTTCGAGGCATATCGTTGATATTAACGATCCTTTGCGTGAATATTATCTGGATTGGCGCAACTACGAAGCGGACGAAGATGAAGTGCGTCGATTGTTGAATGAATTTTGGACCACTTATCAAAAATTCATTGGTGGTTCGTCTACAGTCAGTGTGGATAAAACAAAAGCACTCTCACTGTTTGAGCTTAACCTTGATGCAACACCCGCAGAAATTAGAAAGCAGTGGCGAAAACTCGCGCTTCGTTGGCACCCAGATAGAGAGAATGGTGATGCAGAAAGGTTTAGAATTCTTTGTGAAGCGTGGAATGTACTGAGAAACGAATGATTCGGTATGAATAAAGATAAAGGAAGGCAGCTAACTATTAACTGCCTTTTTTCATTGGATTGTCTCAATCAGCGTATCAAAACTAGCATGAAGGCTTAAACTGAGATTTTCTCATGCGGTTAAGCGCAGCCATTACGTCTAGTGTGCGTGGTTTGGCTAAGTCCCCTTGCTTAGGAAGCGATGCATGCCACTCACCAGACAGCATTTCTTCAATTTCTTTCGCTGGATGATTACACCAGCCTGGAAGCTGAGCGATTTGGAACCATAACCAGCCAATCGTGTTGACTTCATCAGCGGACTCAATCTGTTCCAAAGCGCTAAGGTCAGTAAACTCTTTGCCAAATCGAAGTGACTCTTTGCCTTTCGCATTCACACGGAATTTACCGTCAGTGAGAATATTCATCAAAGCAACGCGATTCAGGGCGCGAGGCGGGAAGGTTTGTAAACGTTCTTCCGATTCGTTATGACGTTGAGTAGGGTGCTGAGCGATCACTTCTTTCGCTTTTTCTGTCACATCAACCGCTTGGTAGTCGTGCATCTGAATGACTGTGTCGGCAACGTCTAAGTAGTCGCCTGAACCACCCATAACGATAATGGTAGAGATATCGAGATCATCTCGCAATTGACCAATGCGATCGACAAGAGGGGTAATTGGTTCATCACCTTTTGCCACCAATGCCTGCATACGTTCATCTCGAATCATGAAGTTCGTCGCAGAGGTGTCTTCATCAATCAATAACGTGCTCGCACCCGCTTCAATAGACTCTTGAAGCCAAGCAGCTTGTGATGTTGAGCCTGATGCATCTTGAGTCGAAAAGTCCGCTGTATCTTTACCCATTGGCAAATGGTTGATGTAATTCGACAGGTTCAAATGATGCACGCATCGACCATCTTCGGCGCGGATCTTCATTGCCTTGTCATCAGCTACGATGTATTCACGACCATCTCCTGGAATATGGTCGTAAATCGAACGCTCAATCGCATTCAGTAAGGTAGATTTACCGTGGAAACCGCCACCAACGATTAGCGTAATGCCCTTTGGAATCCCTAATCCCGTGACATGGCCTTTGTTTGGCGCATGTAAAGTCACTTGCAGCGATTCAGGGGCTTTGAACTCAACCGCCTCTTTCATTGGGAGATCACAGTTGCCAGCAATTCGAGGAAGAATGCTGCCATTTGCGACAAACGCAACTAGGTTATTGGCTTCCAACTGTGCACGCAGGGCATCTTGGTCTTCAACAACTTGGCAATGCTCAATCAATGCTGTTTTGTCGAGTTCACGTTCTAAGGTCGCTCGACGGATAAACTTAGGCAAATGGAAAGTCAGTATGTTGTTGGCTTTTTTCCCCAACACTGAACGACCTTCAGCAGGCAAGTTAACTCGAAAACGCAGTTCAATACCTTCCTCGGTAAACAATACTGCGGTGCTATCCAACACAGTTTGGCCATTCAATGAAATGGATACGGAGTTTTCTTGTTTAGCAAACTGCTCAAAACTGCGCGCAATAAAGTCACGTGCTGCTCGTTGAAAAGCAGGGGACTCGTCTTTCAACCATTCCAGACCAGTCAAGGACCAGGCGCGAGTTGCACGAAAACGTGACGCGGAAGCATACGGATCTCCTTGTACGTGATCGATGAACAAAGTGAAATCAGTGAAGTCGTATTGACCTTTGATTTGCTGATAAGCGCGGTAGTTCTGCTTTTCAATTTTCTTAAGCGTGGCAGTCAACTGATCCATGAAGATATTGGCCTTTTAATAGAAGCGGGCGGCGATTATAGAAACCACCGCCACCTTAGTAAAGAGAATGCTTAGGAAGAGTAGGCGTATTGTCCGCCTGAAAGACGCTGATTAAACAAACTTTGCTCAAATTCATTACAAGGCATCGGTTTACCATAGAGAAAGCCTTGCCCAATATCACAACCCTCACCAATAAGAAACTGCTCTTGTTGGGGGGATTCAATGCCCTCAATAACCACTTGGAGGTCCAGTTTTTTAGCTATGTGTATGATAGAGCAAATGATCGCACGATCATCGTCCGACTTTTCCATTTGCTGGACAAAGCTCTTATCAATCTTGATGGCATCAAATGGGTATTTCTTCAAATAGCTGAAAGAGGCGTACCCTGTACCGAAGTCATCTAGTGACAACGTCACACCTAGTTCGTGCAATTTGTTTAGCGTTGTGCGTGCTACGATTTCATCGGCAATTAAAGCGCTCTCGGTCACCTCGAGTTCGAGAAAATGTGCTGGTAAGTGAAAGGATTCGAGTAGGTGTTGCACTTGCTCCGCAAAGTTCACGTTTTGTAATTGAATTGGAGATACGTTAACGGCAATTTTGAAATTATCAATTAACTCCGACCACTGTTTAGCTTTGTCTATCGCGGTACGAAGAACAAAAGAGCCAACTTCAAAAATAAGTCCGTTTTGTTCGGCCATATGTATTAATGCTTCGTTAGAGACGTCTCCCAGTATTGGGTGTCTCCAGCGCAGCAATGCTTCTGCGCCAATCCATTTGTGAGTATGGGGATGAACTTTGGGCTGAAAGTACAGCATCAGGTCGTCATTTCTTACCGCTTGCAATAAGTAGCTTTCCAATTGATTGTGGTTGTTTAGCTCATTCGAATGACTTTCACAAAAATAACTATACGCTTCGCCAGACTCTTTACACAGCAGCATGGCATAGCATGCATTTTGAAGAAGTTGTTTGGCATTGCTGGTTTGGTGGGCTTGTACAACACCAATATAAGAGTTGAGGTGAACCTCTGTGTCTTTTATATAAAAGCTTCCCAAGCCAATATTGGTGATATCATCCAGTAGCTTACGCAATTTCATATCAATATCGTTGCCCCAAATGAGTAATACAAGGTCATTCGAGCTCGGCCTCCCGGTAACAAAATAACTCGATTCTCGTTTACCAAGGCGATACCGAAATTCTTTTAATATCTCGTCAAAGGCCTCAAAGCCATAACGGGTTTGGATACTGCGAGCATTACTAAAGCCAATGTTTATCACGAGCAGTGATTGCTGGCTATGATCCAACGTTCCGAGCGTTTCTCCGACAACACTTTCAAGTGCTGCGCGGTTTAAGAATCCGGTTCCCTGATCGTGTGTTTTTTGGTAGCTCACTTGTTTTTCTGCGGCCTTACGACGATCAATCTCTTTTGTTAGGGAGTAACTCAACTGCGCTAGGTCCGTAGTACGGTTCTCAACTCGATTTTTGAGTTCATTATTAAGACGCTGGAGTTTGTGTTGCTGATACACGACGGAGAGCTGCGCTTCGATTGAGTCTTTGAAAGTTCCGAGCAATTGGCGGTAAGTGTCGCTGTATTCATTCTTCTTGGAATCAAGCATGCAGATGGTTCCAAACGTCTCTCCATTTGGCCAGAATAACGGTAAACCGCAATAAGATATCATGCCTAGTTTGATGTCAGGGTTATTGCACCATTCTTCATCCTCGAGCGCATTAGGAACCATGAGTTCGCTCTTATGCTCAATGACATGCTCACAATATAAACCGTTGCCGAGTAGTTCAGCATCGCCGGTACGATAGGGGTTACCTTGAGTTTCACTGGATGTGTTGACTTCTATACGATCTGGGTGGATACGCATGATTAATGTGGTGGGTACGTGCGTGATTTGAGCCAGTAAGTTGACGATTTCCTGCCAGCTTTTTTGCATAGACTCAGGGATTTCATAATCTAATGTTTGCAATCTCCCCATATAGGTCATCCTTTACGTGGTTTCACTTCCTGTGAATTTAAAATGTAGACTGCTCTATCTTGTTCTCGGTTTTTAATTAAGTATAGGGTGGCTGGGGCTTGAAACAAAAAAAAGTCCTGAAAAGTGTTCAGGACTAGGAATAGTTATCACATATCTCATACTTGAAACAGATAACAAGCATTAAGGTTTAAGCGATTTTAGCGACTCAATAGAAATGTCTTGCGAATAGTCGACGTCTTCAAAGTTAAAGCCATTTAGCTTCATAAATTCATCTTTAAAGCCTTGGTAATCACCAATCTCTTTAAAGTTATTGGCGTTCATTTGTTCTAAAAGAGAATTGACTTCTTGTTGTACTTGCGGGTCAAGCTCTAAGTCGTCTATCCGGATTAAGCGTTCGCCGTCAACAGGCACTTTATCTTGAGCGTACAATTTAGTGGTAAACAGTCGCTGCATTTGTTCAATACAACGTTCGTGAGTACCTTTTTCCTTCATCACTCGATAAAGTGCTAATAGGTAAGGACTTAGCGCAGGAATGAACACACTGGCTTTCGTCACCAACGCCTTACACACTGTTGCGTAAGCACCGCCGTCAAAGTTGGCAAGTTTTAGATTCAACGAGTGACTGGTTTGGTGTAAATCTATTTTCGCTCGACCTAACGTACCATCGAGATAGATAGGGTGCGTAACGTCTGGTCCCATGTAAGAAAACGCGATGGTTTTGCAGCCTTGTGCAATCGAGTCGTTATTAATCAGTGTATCAATCCAGCTTTCCCAGTCTTCACCGCCCATCACTTTGATAGTGGCTTCGGCCTCTTCCTCTGTTGCGGGAGTTAAAATGGTTTCTACCCACTGATCGTTTTCCAGCATAATTGAAGCGCCAGTAACAGGCTCACCAATAGGCTTAATGACGCTGCGCCAAAACTCATCAGACTCTGGTTTAGGTCGAACACCCGTCGCTAAGCTATAGATGACTAAATCAACTTCACCTTCAAAGTACGTTTCAATGGCTTCAATCACTTGATTGCGGACAGAGTCAGAGAATGCGTCACCAACAATATTGATGGCGGTACGCCCCGCGTGATTTGCTTCTTGTTTAAAAAAGATGTTGTTATACCAACCCGCACTTCCAACGCCTTTGTCTGAAGGCCCGCGCTCGAAGGAGACACCAATGGTATCAGCTTTAGTACCTCCGAAGGTGAGGGCAATACGAGCCGCTAACCCGAAACCAGAGGAAGCACCAATAATCAAAACCCGTTTTGGACCGCTTTTGATCTGCGGGGCGTGTTTTACGTATTCAATTTGCTCTTTAATGGATGCATGACACCCGTATGGGTGAGCAGAGCGAGCAACAACACCTTGAATTAAAGGGTCTATTCGCATGTTGTTATCTATCCTCGATGAGTGGAATTGAAAATAGATTAACGTAAAGTTAAGTAAAACTTATTGAGCTAGACCATTAAAATTAGAGATGTTTAATTAATTCTTGAGCAACAAAGTCAGCAATCCAAGGCTGTGCATCAGGCTTTGGGTGAAGGCCATCATCCATCATCCACTCGGGTTTGATGACCACATGCTCCAAGAAGAATGGCATCAAGGTAACTTGTTGATGTTGTGCAAGCTTAGGGTAGATATCGTAAAACATATCGCTATAGCGCTTACCATAATTAGGTGGAACTCGAATTTGCATCATGACAACGTCCGCACCTGAATCTTTTATCATGGTAATCATTTTTGAGAGATTCGACGTAATAAGTTTAGGAGGGAAACCCCTCAGGCCATCGTTGGCACCTAACTCAATAAGTACCATATCAGGGCTGTGTTGGGTTAGCAGCTGTGGTAATCGAGCTAAGCCGTTGCCTGTGGTATCGCCAGAAATGCTGGCATTAATAACTGTTACATCTTGACCATGTTCTGACAACGCATCAGGGAGTAAGCTAGGCCAACTCTTTTCGATCGGCATCTGATAGCCCGCGCTCAGGCTATCACCTAAGACAAGTAGCTTTTCGCTCGCATGTGCAGTAGCGGAAAAACAAAAAAATAGAACTAAGGAAAGTATACGAATCATGCAAACACCTGTACTTAATGCACCTATTGTTCAAGCCAATTTGGTTTCTAAACAAGTCTCTACTAATCAAGAGCAATTAACAATCCTCAAAGATGTAAATGTTGACATCAGGAAAGGAGAAAAAATCGCCATCGTCGGTACTTCCGGTGCAGGTAAGTCAACGTTGATGACGTTGTTAGCTGGCCTTGATACACCAACATCAGGTGAAATTACCTTGTTAGGTCATGAGTTATCAAAACTTGACGATGAAGCTCGCGCAAAAATTCGAGCTGACTCTCTAGGTTTTGTTTTCCAAAGTTTCTTATTAATCCCGAGCTTGAGTGCATTACGCAATGTCACGCTTCCTTGTCTTTTACGTGGTGAAGCCGAAGACGAAGCAAGAGCCGCCGAATTATTAACCGCTGTTGGATTGGAAAAACGTGTCGATCATCTTCCAAGTCAATTATCTGGTGGTGAACAACAACGTGTCGCGCTAGCACGTGCCTTTATGACACAGCCTGAACTGTTGTTCGCAGACGAGCCTACCGGCAATCTTGACCATCAAACCGCAGACAAAGTGATTGAGCTGCTATTCGATCTTAATGAGCAGCATGGAACAACGCTGATATTAGTTACACACGATGGTCATCTAGCAAGTCGATGTGACCGTATTTATCGTATGGAGGCGGGTGAGCTTAAGGAGGAGGTGTAATGTCTGCAGTATCATCAAGCGAAGCAACATCGACAGAAAGAAGCAGTGCAATAAAGCACTCGTCAAACAAAAGCCTAATACGTTGGAGTTTCGGCGAAATAAGACAGGGGAACCTTTGGCCTATTAGCGTTGCTCTTATTCTTGTGATTGCGAGCATCTTTGCGCTTTCTGCATTAGCGGAGCGAATGGAGCAGGTGATCGTCAAACAGGGGAAGGATGCATTGACAGCGGATGCGGTGTTTGTGTCTGCTAATCCTATACCTGACACGTTGTTAGCCTCGACTGAAAACCTAGAACGTTCGACGATGACACGATTTGCCACGATGGCATTTAGCGACAATGGTATGCAGTTGATTTCCGTAAGGGCAGTGGACGACAATTACCCTTTAATGGGAGAACTGGTACTAGACAACAACCCATCCGGTCGCGTTAAAGAGAACCAACTCTGGCTTGATGAGCGGATTATGGCTCAACTAGACGTCAAGTCGGGTGACAGCGTCACTATAGGCGATGCCGATTTTACGGTTTCAGGTGCAGTGCTGATGGAACCTGGGTTAAGCTTTAACCCATTTCAACAAATGCCTTCTGCATACATCCATCAAAAAGACGTTGAGAAAACAGGAGCGATTCAAGTCGGGAGTCGAGTTCAATACCGTATGTTTCTACAAGCCGATGATAAAACGCTAAAAGGCCTGCAAGAAGATACTGTTCTTTCTCCTAGTGATCGCTGGCGCACGCAAGATACTGCCAGTCGTAGCAATGAGGTCTTTGAACGAACGACGCAGTATTTGTCTCTAACGGTTGCGATTGTCATCATTATGGCAGCGACAACATTGGTTCTTACTTGCCAAAACTATGTGAATAGTCGAACACAAACCATTGCGATGCTAAAAAGCCTTGGCGCAAGTCGACGATGGATTGAAAAATGGCTGTTTATTCAAGTCACAATCCTGCTCATTAGCGCCAGTGTCGTTGGGTTATTGTTGGGAAGTGGGCTGGAGTACTTGTTGCGCATTCCACTCAAAGACTTATTACCCGAGCCATTACCTAGTTACGGCGTCACTCCATATCTAGTGTCGTTTATCTCAGCGGTCCTGATCACCGTTCCTGCCCTTGGCATACCATTGTTAGGCTTGATTAAAACTCCAGCCTTAGAAGTGCTACAGCAGGGCAAAGCACAACGTTCTTGGAAGCGAATGTTGCTCGTTCTAGTCCCCGTTGTTCCATTACTTTTGCTTTATGCTGATAATACCTTAGTTTGGATTGTTCTTATTGGTATTGCAGTACTGTTTGTTGTGCTTGCTGCAGTGAGCGTCGCACTCACAAAATTGTTTGCGCGTATTTCAACACAACCAGCCATGAAGCTTGCGTTGAGTCGTATCAACCGCACACCAGTAACCAGTGGCCTGCAGTTTGGTGCTTTGGCGTTGTCTTTGATGCTGCTATCTATTATCTGGCTTGTGCGCAGCGATATTCTCGCGGATTGGGAGAGAACCTTACCTGCAGACGCGCCAAATGTCTTCGCATTAAATATTGGTGATTACGAACTCGATAGCTACCTAGAAACCTTAGATAAAAATGGGGTTACACGGTCACAAGCTTATCCAATTATTCGTGGTCGATTGACAGAGATTAATGGTCAAAACGTCAAAGAGATTGAATATGAAGGAGAAGGCTCTGACGCAATACGTCGTGAATTGAACCTTACGTGGGGAGACAGACTGCCAGAGTATAATGATGTGCTTGCGGGTGAATGGACAAATAAGGGGAGTGTCTCCGTAGAAGCCGATGTAGCAAATGACTTGGGCATCGAACTTGGTGACAAACTGCGCTTTGTTATTAATAGCCAGAACTACGATGCGGTAGTAGATACCATTCGTTATGTTGAATGGCGTGATATGAAGCCTAACTTTTACTTTATTTTCTCATCCGACGTTATGGCTAATCTACCGGGTTCTTACCTCATCAGTTATAGAATTGATGAAGGGAACGAAGCACTATTAACGTCTATGTCTCGATCTCACCCAACGGTATCTGTTTTAGATATTCGTACCATGGGCGAAAAAATCCAGGACTTGATTCAACAAATCGTATCGGCAATCACTATTCTTGCTCTTTTAGGCGTGGTTGCGGGGTTGCTACTTATCTTTACGCTATTGAGATTAAGCTTATCCCAACGTCAGCAGGAGATCCGTTTGTATCGCACATTAGGTTCAAGTAAAAAACGGATCAATACAACTCTGTGGGCCGAATACGGCATTATGGCGTTGATAGCTAGCGGTGTCGCGGTATTCGCTGCGGAAGTTTGTGTGGCCGCGGTAATGACATATGGCTTCGATCTGAACGCACAAATTCACCCCGAATTGTGGATAGCTTTACCACTGGCAACATTTGTTACGTTGGCACTTGTCGTAATGAGTTTGTTGAAAAGATTGTTAACGCCAGTAAACACTTAATCACTGCAAATGTTATTAAATGTGGAACACTCCATGACACTTTTATTTTAGTTATCCACAAAAACAGTGGATAACTTTTGGGATAACTAAATGGGGTAAAAAGTGGGGTGTTTCTGCAGGCTTTGCGCCATGGGTCTTACAGTGAAATTGTTATTCACATAGGCATAAAAAAGTGTCTTCCTAACCATGTCGTCAAGTACTTTTTTTGCAATTTTTTTCTACTTTAACGCACCATAAAGGCGCAGTTGGATATTTCGCAAACCCATGAACTTTTTGTGATTTTAATCAAGCCCAAACACGAGTAGAATCCACCGTTAGTAAAGAATTTTCCTTATAAAATTTTTAGTGAAGCAATGAAGTCTGAGTTTCCAAATTACAAAGATAAGCACATCGCTGTTGTTGGTGGCGGTGTCGCAGGTGCAACAGCAGCAATTCATTTTGCGGAGCTGGGTTTTAAAGTTTCCGTAATAGAGAAGGGTGTATCACTGGTAAATGGTCCGCCCATTTGCCATTTACATGCAGGTGGCAACTTATATCGAGAGATTTCTGAGCAACAATGTTTAGATTTGTTAGCACAATCCATTGATACCGTTCGCCTATATCCGCTTTCACTGAATATTCGCCCGACGATCATTGCAGTCCCTTATTCTGATGGTGGAGATCCATCCGCACTGATTCCTCGACTAGAGGTGGTGAAAAATGCTTATCAAACGCTCGTTGATAAAGATCAAAGCAACAAAGTGCTTGGTGAGCCAAGCGAATACTACAAATTGTATTCAAAAGAGGATCTAGAAGCACTCGCACAACGTACTCAACCAAGTCACCCTGCAACCTTTGATGAGTGGTGTATTCCTTTTGCTCAACATGCTGATCTAGAAGCGCTAAAGTACCCAGTCGTGGCGGTTCAGGAATATGGCTGGAGTGTTTTTCGCCTTGCCGCAATTGCCAACTTAACGTTGAACGCTCTGCCAAACGCCTCAGTATGCACACAAGCAACGCTCAAACAAGCGGACTGGATGGGTAATCACTGGCAACTTGGTTACGAACGAGATGGCATTGATTATCTTATGACATGTGACTACTTGGTCAATGCATGTGGTTTTGAAACAGGATCCATTGACAATACCATCGGTGCCAAGCGTGATAGGTTAGTTGAGTTTAAAGCCGCTTACGTAACCAAGTGGGCAGACTGCCAACAACTGTGGCCAGAAGTTATTTTCCATGGGCCGCGTGGAACTGATAAAGGAATGGCTCAACTGACCCCCTATGGTGATGGTTATTTTCAGCTTCACGGCATGACGAAAGGCATTACGCTATTTGAAGATGGCTTAGTTGAGAGTACGCCGTCTTCTGCTCAACCCGAACTGCCAGTACCTTTACTCTCAAAGATACGTAACGGTTGGCGAGAAGAAGTCTTAGAAGAACGAACCAATAATGCTATTAAACACATGGCGCAGTTCATTCCCGACTATCATTCTGCTATCAAAGGGGGAAAAGCCCTGTTTGGTGCCCAGCAAATTCCTGGAACGGATCCGGTACTCAGGGCAGCCGATGTGACCTTTGAAGACAACCATTACGCGCGGATAGAAGTGGTAAAAGCGTCATCAACACTACTTGCAGCGCAAAAAATGCTTCAGTTCTGGTTTGATATTGAACCTAACCAAAATGTGGAATCCCAACATCCTGTCGCTGTGCATTGGTCTGAACAAGAAATTGAACAGTACGCGATTAAACTCACTCAAGAGCGAGACTATCCGCAAGCATTAGCAGAGCGTTATGGGATGCCTGCATAACCGTTACGTATGGGCTCAGAGGTTGTACTAATATCCAAAAAACTGAGCCCATTGGCACCATACTTCTTGCAAGCCTTGTCTATCTCCTTTCACAAAATTGACTTTTTGCCCGGGTTTCGCCTGTGCCAACCTTGGCAGGTCAATACGTGCTACACAGCCAAACTTAGGATAGCCACCGATGGTTTGGTGATCGTTGAGCAACACAATGGGATTACCATCGTTAGGAACTTGAATCGATCCTAGCGCAATTCCTTCCGACAGTACGCCTTCGTAAGGCGGTTTGATTTTGTTTCCTTCAAGACGATAGCCCATACGATTTGAATCAGGGGATATGGTGAATGCGTTGCTATAAAAGGCTTGGCGAGCGTCTTCATCAAAGTCCTCATTTTGATAGCCTTCAATCACTCTCAGCTTGATAGGTAAGTTGTAATCCGGCTTAAAGCGAAATGTCATCAGCCTTGGTTTGTGTTTCGGTAAGTTATGAGGAAAAAAGGGAAGAATATCGCCTGCTTTTAAAGCGCCACCATTTGAGTCATAACCACCAAGAGATTCTCTCGTGACTGTAGAGGCACTTCCTAAGTGCTGAGCAATATCGAACCCACCTTTAACCGCAAGATAGGATCGAAGTCCATTTTTTGCGACTCCGAACTGCAACTTCTGCCCCTTCTTCAACGTAAAGTCAGACCAATTTGAGATAGGCTCACCATCTACTTTTGCATTCAAATCACCACCACATATTGCAAGATGGCAGTTATGTAGTGCGACAAAGCAAGCGTTACCCAAAGTAATTTCAATCGCTGCACAATTGACTACGTTACCAAGTAAATGGTTTGCCCAACTGTAGGCGTAATCATCTACGGGGCCACCTTGAGTCACGCCAATATGCGCTAAGCCAAAACGACCAAAGTCTTGAATCAAAGAAAGTGGCCCTGACTTTTCCACCAGCAATCCAGCGTAACTCATAGAACACCTCCTAACTCGATAAACTTTTGTTTGGAAATGGCATTAAACGTGACCTTGTCACCTACTTCAAACGGTATAAAAGGTGGCGTATCAGAGAAAAGGGGAAGCGGGCTTCTACCGATAATGTTCCATCCGCCAGGACTATCTGATGGATAGACGGCTGTTTTAGAGTCTGCGATTCCCACGCTTCCGGCTGGTACTTGCGTTCTTGGTGTAGCTAACCTTGGCATATGTAATTGAGTATCGACATCGGAGAGGAATGCAAAACCTGGAGCAAAACCAATCGCTGAAACCGCATACTCGGCTTGAGTATGTAAGGAAATGAGCGCGTCTAATGATAGTCCACGATCTTGAAAGCGTGGCAAATCTAGCGCGGTTTCTTCGGAGTAGTATACGGGAATAGTGATGTGGTTAGGTTGAACAAGGCTGAGCGATTGAGTATCAAACTGACTGATCATTTGATGCAGTTTATGCACTAAATCTTTTTCATTGATTCGAAAAGGCAAGTAATCAATCAGGATGGTTTGATAGGAGGGGACCACGTTCATAATGATTGACGCTAAAGTGTCTTTGATGTTGCGAGCAAGTTCTCCGACCGCATTTTCAGAGATACTCTCGTCAAACTTAATGAAAATACTGCACTCGGAGATCAAAGAGATACTAAATTTCTCTTTATGCATTAATTTCCTCCCGCGTATAGGCTTTGACGGATCTTTTGGATCAGAGCGATCGACTCTTCATTGTCACCATGAACACAAATCGTATCGGCTTCCAGTAAAATGTAGCCGCCAGAAGCGGTTTTGACACGCCCAGAATCTGCTAACGTACGGACTTGCTCAAGTATCGCATGCTCATTCTTTAACACGGCATCAGGCTGTGTCCTAGGTGTAAGTAATCCGTCATCTTGATACAAGCGGTCTGCAAATGCTTCAAACAGCAAGGGAACGTCATAATCATCTGCGATTTCTAAGTATTTTTCGTTTTCCTGTGACGCTAGAATCATTAACGGCACTTTGAATAAAGCTGCCGCCTTTACAACTGATCTAAATATCGCATCACTTTTCATCATGTCGTTGTATAACGCGCCATGAGGCTTTATATAGCTGATATCTGTGTATTGAGCCTGACAAAGTGCCTGTAAAGCGCCTACTTGGTATATAACCATGTTAGTAATTTCATCACCCGTCATGTTTATACTGCGCCTGCCGAAGCCTTGGAGGTCGGCGTAGCCCGGGTGTGCTCCAATATCAACATCGTTGTCGTTGGCGAGAGTGATAGTGTCGTGCATGACATTAGGATCGGAAGCATGAAAACCGCACGCGATGTTTGCCATATCAACATGAGGCATAACATCTTCGTCTGCCCCCATAATCCAAGAGCCAAAGCTCTCACCCATGTCACAGTTCAATGTAAGTTGCTGTTTATTCAATGTCATACGTTTTATTTCTACACAAGCAATGGGTTCACGATGCAGGAAAATGCATCTAGGTTCAGTGACTCACTTCATTCTTCTATCATGAAAGCGAGGTTTATGATCTGATGGCTGACGAAAAAGATCACTTTAGTCCATAAAGATGTTGCCGTTATTTGAGTTGATCCGAATTTTAAGGTATTTCGTTCCTTTTCCATCCAATTTTTGAGAATTTAAGGTTATTTTGCATTGGCATCGTGTTAATCTTGTCGCCCTTAATGGGTAATAGATTGCATAACAACGCTTCTGTCATTTTTAGTGGTTGTCTGCGACAGGAATACATATGTCATTACGAGCAAAGCTTATTTGGCCAATTTTGGTCTTTATAACGGCTATCTTTGTTATCTCAAAAGGTTATACCTCGTATACTGCATACCAATCGTCTAAGCATGAGTTGGTCGAACAAACGAGAAAGTTGATTAACAATGTTTCTTTCTCAATTAAAGATGCGCTAACGACAAAGAACAAGCAAAAAGCTCAAACTACTCTCATCAACTTTTTAAATCAGCCAAATGTTACGCGGGTCAAACTTTACGACCAAGATGATCAACCTTTCGTTGTTCTTGAAGGAAGTGGGGTATCAGCTCCCGTCCCTAATCAAACTGAAAGAAGCAAGTTACACGCGCTAGGTTATGCCTTATCAGCCAAATTTCTTTATGTTCTAGAACCGATTATTCACGATGGTCGTGTCATTGGCAGTATGAGGGTTACGCTTTCCCATCGTCCAATCATAGAAGCCCAACAATCTTTACTTCAAGATGGTGCTGTACTTCTTCTGTTGCTGTTCGCTGGTGGCACTATCTTTTACATAAGTATCGATAGGCTTGTTCTCAAACCTGTCATAGAACTGAGTCATACGATAGAGAGTGTGACACACGGACAAAATACGGATACTCAAGTTCGCTATTACTCCAAGGATGAAATTGGAGAACTCGCACATTCCTTCAATCAAATGATGAACAAGTTAACAACACGCGAGAAACAGCGGCAACATTCATTAGAAATGTTAGAACAAAAGCGGGCGTTTTCAGAAGAAGTCATTGAATCTATTCAACATGCATTAGTTATTACCGACAACTTCGGGCGTGTTATTTACTGTAATACTGCGACTCGGCAGATATTTCAAAAAAAGTCAGAGGAACTTGAGCATGCCAATATCCGTGATCTAATTAAAACGAAAACACCGAATGAGCTGAGCCAAATCCTAAGTAGGGGGTTAGAGTGCGATGACATTCACCTCAAAAATGCAGACAACGAACAGCAGTTGAGTTTAACCAGTCGTCGTTTGTCCACACATGGACACTTATTGTTTTCGATTCAAGATATCACCGAAATTGAAGAGGCCATGAGCAGGCAGCGTGTTGCGGGGCGTGTTTTTGAGAGCAGCCAAGATGGCCTCATCGTTCTTAATCATCGAGGTGTTATCACAATGGCTAACCCTGCGGTCACTAAGTTAGTTGGACTAGAGATGGATCAGCTTATTGGGAAGTCATTTATCCAAACACTTAAGTGGCGCAAGTTGCAGGAAATGATGCCTAGCATCATTGAATCGATAGAAAACTACGGGGTATGGCAAGGGGAAGTTATTGAACAGAACCATCTTGGCCAGTTTGTGCCGATGTTTGCAAGGGTTAATCGCATCGTTAAGTGTGAAGACCATGGGTTCTACGACCTGGTCATTGTTCTTACCGATCTTTCTGGCGCAAAAGAGATGGAACGGCTTGAGTACTTAGCTCATCACGATGCATTAACGGGGTTAGCGAATCGCTCTAAGTTCCATTTAGAGTTGGAAGAATTAGTACAACGGTCGGGATACTTACGTGACGAATTTGCGGTGCTTTACCTCGATCTCGATGGTTTTAAAGAGGTTAATGATACCTATGGCCATGACGCAGGTGATGAAGTTCTGAAAAAAGTAGCCGAGCGTCTAACATCTGCGACTCGACATAGTGATTTAATCGCAAGGCTTTCGGGTGATGAGTTTGTCATGTTGGTTAATCCTGCCAATCAAAAAGTCGTCACCCGAATTGCAGAACAACTGCTCGAAAGCGTATGCACACCAATCGAGTACAAAGGTAACTCGCTCAAGGTTGGCGTTAGCATCGGCGTAAAATTGGTCGGTGTTAATGAGCGAGATGCCACTCGAGTGTTAAAAAGTGCAGATACTGCAATGTATCAAGCTAAAAAAGCCGGAAAAGGCCAAGCAATATTAATGGGATGCGAATTGCAGGAGACAGTTTAAATCGTAACGTCAAAGCTTTAAACTAAACCCATTCGCGTCAGAAGGAATGATAAAATGAAAGTACTTGTTACGGGTGGTATGGGCTATATTGGTAGCCATACATGTATTCAAATGATCGAAGCTGGTATGACGCCAGTGATTCTAGATAACCTGTACAACAGTAAGTCTACGGTCTTAGATCGCATTGAAAAGGTATGTGGCGTAAAGCCAACCTTCATTCAAGCCGATATCAGAGATAAATCGACAATGGTAGAGGTTCTAAAATCGCACGATATCGAAGCGGTTATCCATTTTGCAGGTTTAAAGGCCGTCGGTGAGTCCGTAGCAAAACCTCTAGAGTATTATGACAACAATGTGAATGGCACTTTGGTATTGGTTGATGCAATGCGCGAAGCTGGAGTTAAATCGTTGGTATTTAGCTCCTCAGCAACTGTCTATGGCGATCCTGCATCTGTTCCAATCACAGAAGACTTTCCAACTAGCGCAACTAACCCTTACGGACGCAGTAAATTAATGGTGGAAGAGTGTTTAACAGACTTCCAAAAGGCGAATCCAGATTGGAGCATCACACTTCTTCGTTACTTTAACCCTGTAGGTTCACATCCAACAGGTGAGTTAGGTGAAGATCCTCAAGGTATTCCAAATAACCTAATGCCGTTTGTTTCTCAAGTTGCGGTGGGCCGCCGAGAGTTCCTCTCTGTATTCGGTAGCGACTACCCAACGAAAGATGGCACCGGCGTGCGTGACTACATTCATGTGATGGACTTATCCGATGGTCACGTCGCTGCTTTGGAAAAAGTAGGTAACAAAGCTGGGCTTCATGTCTACAACCTTGGCACTGGCAATGGCTACAGTGTGCTTGAAATGGTGAAAGCGTTTGAAACCGCAAGTGGTAAAGATGTTCCATACCAACTTGTTGAACGTCGTCCAGGCGATATTGCGGAGTGCTGGGCTGATCCATCAAAAGCAATGAATGAGTTAGGTTGGAAAGCGTCTCGCACTCTAGAAGAAATGACGGGTGATACATGGCGTTGGCAATCTAACAACCCTCAAGGTTATCCAGACGCCTAATTTTGATTTACACAATAATAACAAAAAGACGCATAATTGCGTCTTTTTTGATCCAAATCGGAAAAAATCGTAAATTACTGGTTAAAAGGTAGCAAGTCTATATAGAGCTGTTAAACTATGTCCGACTCTTAATTTGGGTTATAAATTTTCTCATAGCTATTGGGGTAGTTCATGGAACTCGGTCTGATCATCACTTTTATCATTGCAGCAGCAGTAATGGTGAAAAAAGAGATGGCAAAACAGTAAACTTTCATTTTTCATACTTTTCTTTACATTTTTGAAATGAAAGCCATAAAAAAGCCAGCATTAAGCTGGCTTTTGTGTTTTCGGAGGCTTTAGAACTCGTATTTAGCTGTAATTGACCAGTTCCGCCCAGCTTGAGTCAGATCTTTGTTTTCTGTCTGAAGGTCACGCACATCATTCCAATTGTAGTACTCTTCATCTGTTACGTTGAACATACCTGCTCGCAACGTAAGGTCTTTAATAGGTTTGTAGTACGCGGTGATATCTACAACCGTAGCTGCGGAGATAGGCAACACTTTATCGTCATTTATGTCGCTTTTATCTTTAGATGCGGTGTAGTTAATGGTTAACGTGGTTCCCCAGTTTTGTTCTGAATCGTAATTAAAACCAGCGACAAGGTTCCAAGGGTTAACACTGTTTAGTGGATTATTGTTTCCATCTTCACCTTCCGTATACGCCGCTGCTACACGAGAGCTAAATCCTTCGATTGGCATGAACTTGTTCCACGAAAGTTGGTTTGAAAACTCAATTCCTTTAATTGTCGCTTTGCCAATATTTACGTACTGCAGAATCGCAGGGTCAGTCACAGGAGTCCAAGTGCCAGAGACGGTTTTACTTTCGATGAAGTTGTCGTAATCGCTGTAGAAAACTGACACTTCACTGCTAGAAATGTCATTATTATGTCGCCAACCAAATTCGTACGAAATGCTGTCTTCTGCTTTTAAATCAGGATTTGGCTTAAAAATATAGCCATGCATTGGGTTGCCGAAGGAGTAGTACAACTCTTGGAAATCTGGAGCACGGAAACCTTGGCTGATTTGCGCGAATAAACGATGTTGTTCATTAAGCTTATAAACAGAACCTAAGCGGCCTGTAAATGCAGAATCAGAAAACTTTTTGTAGTCGCTAGCCGCGTTACCACTTGGGTTGCTGCTTGTGTCACCTGGATCGGTTTCAAATGCATCCCACCGTACGCCCGGGGTAATCGTAAAGTTACCTACCGTAATTTCGTCTTGTAAAAAGAGCCCGTAACGACGCTCGCTCGCAGAAGGGATATAGAAAATTTCTTTGTTTCCGCTTGCACTGTTGTACTCTTTGTTAACGTTCTTAATGTCTTTATCACTGAAGGATGCACCGTACACAAAGTAATGCTCTGTACTACCAAGCATGAGATATTTGTCGAACTGAGAATCAAACTGGTAGCCTTCATCCTCGTAGATGTAGTCTTTACGTTGGTTATTCTGACCTTTAACACGATCAGTAATGCCGTTTTCTTCTTTGCTAAGCCAATCTAGTTGCCAGGTAAGGGAGTCCGCTACGGCCGTTTGCATCTCCCAAATATGTTTTATACCAACTTGATATTGTTCTGTTACATCTTCACTTGTTGCATTAGTATAACCGTTGTAAGACTGCTTTCCGTTGCCTTTGTTGCGAATATAATTCCCATTGAACTCAACACGATGTGCATCATTGAGTTGGTACTGAAGCTTAACCAGTAAGTTGTTCGCTTCTGTATCTGCATCTGCTAGATCTCCAAAGTTATCCAGTTCATTGCCGTCGCGACGCGTATAAGCAAGTAAAGATTCCAAGTCGCCAGTTTTGTGCGCTAATGCCACAGATTCACTGAATGTATTGTCTTCGGAAGAGTAGTTGAACTTCGCATGCCCACCAAAGTTACGACCCTTAAGGAAATCAGCCGGATCTTTAGTTTCAAATGCAACAATGCCACCAATTGCGTCAGAACCATGTAGAGACGATGCTGCACCTTTTACAATTTCAACCGCTTTTATTAGGTCGGTATCCACGTTAACGCGAGCAGAGTTAATGAACGTATTCCCTGATTCGAACTGGTTACCTTGAGATACGCCGTCCACAAGAACTTTAATTCGATTGCCTTCGATACCACGGATATTGATACTCTGGACACCTTGGCGAGAGTTTGTCTTAACCGTGACTCCTGGCGTGTACTCAAAGAGGTCATCTAAGCCAGTGACCATGCTTTCTTCGATGTTCTTATCAGTAACGACCGCAACAGAAGCAGCAGTGTCTTCGATTTGGCTATTAGTACGAGTCGCAGTCACGACCACTTCATTGAAGGTTGAATGATCTTCAGCGTAGGCACCTTGGGATAGTGCAATCAGAATAGAGGCTGACAAAATTGTTTTTTTATACATTGGCTTCAATACCTTAGATCCATAATAGGTAACAACAAACGGGATATTAATGGATCTAAATAATAATTACTATCATTACCATTGTCGTTTGTGGTTTTATCTTGAGTAGAACTCTTAGGTTATGAGCATTTCTAGTCTTTAGTTATCAGTGTGTTATATTGTTTAACGTTAGTTCTTGATAAGATCATCCAAATACAATCAATGTGACAAAAATCACATTAAGAGAGGTCATGTGCAGAGTCCAATTACGTTAGAAGCGCTCCATATTCTGGATGCCATTGACCGAAGAGGGAGTTTTGCAGCTGCTGCGAGTGAGTTAGATAGAGCCCCGTCATCACTGAGCTACCAGATACAGAAACTCGAGCAAGACTTAGACATCATTATCTTCGATCGCTCTGGCCACAAAGCCCATTTTACTGAAGCAGGAAAGCTCATCCTTGAAAGAGGACGAGCCATTTTACAAGCCAGTGAAAAGTTAGTGAATGATGCAACGTTATTGGCGAATGGTTGGGAACTGGATATTACCATTGCTTTTGATGGCATTATTCCTATATCCAATTTCTTCCCTATGGTTGATGCATTGGCTGAAGTCAGCTCAACACGAGTCAGACTGCAAGAAGAGATCTTGGCTGGTAGCTGGGAATCGCTGAATACAGGTAGAGCGGATTTACTGATTTGCCCATCACTGGATACACTTCCTCAAGAAGTCAAATCAGAAAAAATTGGTAAGATGAGCATGTTTTGGGTAGCGGCAGCTGATCACTATGTTCACAAGCGTAGTGGTAAGTTTGATGAGGCGGCGCGAGAAAAGTACCGAATCATTGCCATTGCAGACACTGCACGCGAACAACCCGCGCTCTCAATTAATATCATTCAAAAACAGCCTCGCTTGACCGTCACCAACTTTACGGCAAAAGTAGATGCGCTCACTGCAGGTTTAGGCATTGGTACGTTACCAAGCCAAATTGCACAACCTTTGATTGATAGTGGCGTATTGAAGCGAATCGAAGGTACAGAAGAGCAGCCGATGGATATTATCTTAGCATGGCGCCGAAATACCATGGGTGAGGCGAAATCCTGGTGTATTCAATACTTGAAAAAGAATTGGAAACTAAAGTAACAACGTAACTTTTACTTCTTAGGTTCCCATTGCTTATCTAATCTAAGAAGTAAAGTTATCGCTAATGCTTTATTTTTCAATTTAAAGGGAGTACCATATCTGCCGTACCATCGGCAAACTGAACATCGACTTCAAATCCCAGGTTTTGAGCTAACATCAACATCCCTCTGTTTGTAGGCATGGTCATTCCAGACATTTGCTTTGTGCCTTTAATCTTGCAATAGCTGATAATTTTCTGCATCAGCACTTTACCTAAGCCTTTTCCTTTCAAATCTGAACGAACCAAAATAGCAAACTCAGCATCACTATTATCTGGTGTAATCAATGCGCGGGCTACGCCTATGATAGACGGTCCGTCGGTATTAAACGCTACCGCTACAAACGCCATTTCGCGGTCATAGTCGATTTGAGTGAAGTTTGCCAAAGCCTCATGGTTGAACTCACCAACCTCAGAAAAGAAACGCTTATAGAGATCTTCTTTCGATACGCTATTAATGAATTGAGCATGCAGCGGCTCATCTTCAGGCAGGATAGGGCGCAGCAGGATAGGCTGTCCATCTCGAAGCGTCACTGTTTCGACAAATTCTGCCGGGAAAGGACGAATCGCCAGACGTTTTTGCGCATCTCCCTCGTATTTACACAGTGTGATGTCCGCATCGAGGATAGTTAAATCGCTTCCCGATACCAGCACTGGATGGATATCCAGCCTTTGTATTTCTGGCAACTCAACCGCCATTTGGGAGATACGAACTAAGAATTTCGACAACTCACTAATATCGAGCGCATCTTTGTGTTTCTGCAGGCGAATCTTTCCAGACTTTAAAGCCACAACGACAAGGTAGCGCGCAAGCGTCATGTTCAAAGGAGGAAGTGCAGCGACGGCATCTTGGGCGATATTCCACTCCGAGCCGCCTTGACCAAGCAAGATCACAGGTCCAAAGACCTTATCTACTGCAATACTAATCCGTAGCTCTTCAGCGCTGCCGAGCTTTGCCATACCTTGCACCAGCAGACCGTGTACATTGGCAGAAGGGTAACTGAGCTTTACGGTATCTAAAATGGATAGCGCTGCGTTAGAAACTTCTCGACTGTTTCTTAAATTCAGGGCGACACCGTGTACATCCGATTTATGAGGAATGTCTGGAGATCGCAACTTAACCGCAACAGGGTATCCGATATTTTCTGCCATATGCACGGCTTCAATTTCGTCAGATGCAATCCATGTTGGCAGAACATTAAACCCGAACAGCTTAAATAATGGGCTGGTTTGATGCGTATCCAAGGTGACTGTATTTTTATCCAGTAGTCGTTCATTTACCCATTCTTTTGCAGAACTCACACTTCCAGAGTGCAATGGCTCAGCCGTCGTTGGCGTTTCCATTAATTGCTTCTGGTTTCGTCGATACTCAACCAAGTGCATGTATGCAACGACCGCACTTTCCGGCGTTCGATAGGTTGGAATGCCAGCTTGAGTAAATGCCAGTCGTGCCTCTCTCGACGTTTGTTCTCCTGACCAGTTGGTCAAGATATTAAAATGCTTATGCCGAGGGTGAGCCTTGATCGCTTCAATAACAGCTTGAGCAGTTTCAAGAGGGTCGGAAACTGCAGAAGGACTATGCATAATCAAGATCGCATCTGCACAGTCGTTATTCATCAGTGCGTTAATGGTATCAATGTAGCGTTTTTTTGTTGCGTCACCAGACAGATCAATCGGATTTCGAGCGCGCCAGTTGGACGGGAGTACAGTTTGTAATTGCTCAATGGAAGCGTCATCAAGCGTTGCTAGCTGACCACCACGTTCAATCAAAGTATCAACGGACATAACAGCAGGGCCGCCGCCATTGGTGATGATCGCTAAACGCTCCCCACGAAGTGGCACAGAATGCGTGAGTGTTTCTACCGCAGCGAATAGCTCATGCGTATTGCTGACTCGTAACATACCAGTTCGACGGATGGCAGAATCGTAAATTACATCAAGCGTATCACCATCTTGCTGTTCGAAAGTATTCATCTCTTTAGAGCGGCCCGCTTTTAATACCAATATACGGCGGTTCCGTGAAGCAGCTCGCGCAGCAGACATAAATCGCCGAGCATCCTGGATATTATCCACATAAAGCAGAATAGCTTCCGTATTCCCATCCATACTTAAGTAGTCAAGCAAATCTGCAAAATCGATATCCTGTCCGCGTCCAATCGAAATGAACGAAGAAAAGCCAATATTCTTATCATTTGCCCAGTCTAACACTGTGGTACACACCGCCGCAGATTGTGAGATGAACGCAATTTTTCCGGGCTTAGCCGCAACAGGAGAAAACGTGCAGTTAAAATTGTGCCAAGGCAAGATAATACCTAAGCTGTTCGGTCCTAAAACTCGAATATTCAATGATGAAATATTTAAAGGCTGAGCGTCATCAGAGATAACAATCGCAAACGGCGTGCCTCTTTCATCTAACTCTTTAAGCAGTTGCTCGTTGCGTGAAACGTTCGTACATAAAATCGCAATATCTGGCGTATAGGGTAGGGAAGCCACATCAGGGTAGGCTATAACTCCGGATACCGCTTTGTATCGCGGCGTTACTGGCATAATCGCGCCACCAAACCCACTTTGTAGAAGGTTGCGCATAACTACATGCCCTGCTCGCAATGCTTTTTGAGATGCCCCAATAACGGCCACAGAGTTGGGTTTAAAGAGTTTATGTAGTTTATTCATGCTGACTCCTAGCCGTTTGCAAGTAACGTTTGCCTATCGGTTTCATATCAATCATAAACGAATAATTTATTGATAAAACGTCTTCAGACCAGACATTGCATAAAATGTGGGCGATGCTTATGGAGTTTGTGTTATTCATCACATCAAAATCACAGATTATTGTATTTGATGCTTGATAAACGGCCCTGCTATCGGCATGATTTATCGTAATATTTATCCAGAGCATTTGTTACTTCATGAAAAAAATCGCAATCATCGGCTTGTCAGTCCTGCTTTCTGCTTGTGCATCTGAAACTTACATCACAGACGTAACTTCTGAAAGTTATCGAGAGGACTACAAATCAGATCGTATCTCTAAGCCAATTATGGCGTCTGAAAACGCTGTAGTAGAAAAAGACGTACAACCAACTGTTGTGAAAATGACGGCAAAGCCTGAAGAGAAGAAAGTAGTCAAGCTAACGCCAAAAGAGCAGGCGAAGCCAGTTAAGATCGTACCACCGAGTAAAAAGCAAGCAGGTATTCAACGATTCGGCTATACCATTCAAGTCGCGGCTGTGGGTAGCCAAGCGAAAGTCGATCAGTTTGCAAATAAGCTGCCACAGAACGGTCAGCCAATTTGGGAAAACTACAAAGTCGTCAACGGTACTAAGTGGTTCTCAGTTTTATACGGAGACTACGCAACAAGCGCGGAAGCCAAGCAAGCGATTTCGACTTTGCCTGCTCAATTTCAGCAGTTAAGACCATTTGTTAAAAGCATTGACGCCATTAAAAACTCAGCTTACCCAACGCTTAACAAATTAAACTAACACATCAAATAAGGGAGCGAATAGCTCCCTTATTTATTTGTTCAAATCCTACTCGAACAAAATTCCTCACACTAAAATTACTGTACGTCACACTTCAAAGGTTTATCATAATAAATAGTATCTTTTGTAGGTCACGGAAAGATTGATTCATGATTAAAAATATTCTTCTACTATGCGGCGGCGGCTCTTCTGAGCACGAGATTTCATTATTGTCTGCAAACTTTGTCGAACAACAATTAAATCTTATTGAAGACGTTCACGTTACACGCGTAGAAATAAAAAACGAAGGTTGGATGACCAACCAAGGTGAGTTGGTTTACTTAGATCTCAATACCAAGCAGTTGTGCTCAAGTGAATCTAATCAAACCATCGATTTCATTGTGCCTTGTATACATGGTTTTCCTGGCGAGACAGGTGATATTCAATCTCTGTTTGAAATCGCAGGCATTCCTTACCTGGGTTGCGGGCCAGAAGCAAGTAGCAATAGCTTCAATAAAATCACATCTAAGCTTTGGTACGACGCTATCGGCATTCCCAATACGCCATACTTATTCTTAACGCGCAACGATGAAGAAGCTCATGCTCAAGCTCATAAAGCGTTTGAAAAATGGGGAAAAGTCTTTGTCAAAGCCGCTCGTCAAGGGTCATCTGTTGGGTGTTACAGCGTCACAGAAAAAGATAAACTTTCCAATGCAGTAAATGATGCGTTTGGGTTTTCTGACCAAGTGTTGGTTGAAAAATCAGTAAAACCACGAGAGCTTGAAGTTGCTGCATATGAGATGAATGGCCAACTGCACATAACGAAGCCAGGCGAGGTTATTGCACCTGACGGTGCTTTTTACTCGTACGATGAAAAGTACAGCAGTTCAAGTCACTCGCTCACTGAAGTTGAAGCGAAGAATCTAACCCAAGCACAATTAGATGCAATTCAGCACGCATCTGAGATGGTATTTAAGCAAATGAATCTTCGCCATTTGTCTCGTATCGACTTTTTCTTAACGGAAGATGATGAGATTTACTTAAACGAAGTAAACACATTCCCAGGTATGACTCCTATCTCGATGTTCCCTAAAATGCTTCAAAATAACGGGCACAAATTCCATGAGTTCTTGGAAGATTGTATAAACAGTGCAAAGTGATTAACGTTATCGAGGCGCGTTTTATGATAGAAATTGTTTTCTAGAGCAAGGTTTATTCAAGCCGTATTTGAATATTGCTCAGTAGCAATTATGATTATATCAACGCATTAAACAGATGACTCAGTGGTATGGCGATTTCAAACTATAGAGGTTTTAACCTGCAGTCAGGCGGACCAGATGGCAGTATTTGGAAGGTTAAAATCAAGAACCACGTCTTACAAGGTAGTTTGACGGCGGTAAAGAAAAGCATTGATTGGTGGTGCGATACCGCATCAATTATTGATCCCAAAGAGTTTGCTGCGCTTGGACAAAGAGCGCAGCAAGTTGTTGGTGCAAAATCAGAAGTCTTTAACGGTTATACTATTCAAAATGATACAGGTCAGACCAACTCTTGGTACTGTATGTTTAATGGTAAACTGATTAAGGGTAGTAAAACTGCTATTCAACGTCATATCGAAGCTTATTTAGTTGCAAAGCAAAAAGCGATGCAAGCTCAACAACAAAAGAAACAATAGAATGACTCTGGTATATTCAACAGAAACCGGTCGAATTAAGCCGGAAGAAGAAAAAATATCTCGCCCCAAAGGCGACGGTATTGTACGAATTCAGCGCCAAACGAAAGGACGTAAAGGTAAAGGTGTATGCATCGTTACAGGTTTAGACTTGGATGATGCACCTTTAAAATTATTAGCTGCAGAACTCAAAAAAGTCTGCGGCTGTGGTGGCTCGGTAAAAGATGGCAATATCGAAATCCAAGGTGATGCTAGAGACAAGATCAAAGCGCATCTTGAAAAGAAAGGCATGACAGTCAAATTAGCCGGTGGCTAATTTACATTAAGGAAAACTCAGAATGGCGTCTAAAAATAGACGCCATTTTTTATTTTAGTAAGCAATACGCTAATTGAAGAACAAGCAATCGCAGATTGATAGATCGATATTAGCTATTTTATGGTAAATAGCCATTATGTTTAATGGTTATGATAGAGACCTTAAATTTCAAATCGACAGGGGAATAGGAGTGCTCATTGGCAACATTTGGCGTACGAGCATGTTCAATTTAACATAATATACATAATACGCACTTTAGACTTAGAAGATTAGCATTGGCGATGATAGCTTAGTGACACCGTATTTGGCTGTTGCGGCCTTGCAAGCTTCATCAGCTGTCTTGTATGGGCCGTGAACTTTTATTTCACCGCAGCGACCACTTGATAAGAACCAGTCATCAACTTTAAAACCGTGTAGCTGATTAAGTTCCTGCACTGTATCTTTGTATCTTTGATTACGTTCGACACTATACGCGTTTGTTCTGCTTCTTGCTCATTCAAGTAGACGAACAGTTGGATTGGATATTCCATTATTTCTCTGCAACTTTCTGAGTTAACAAGATCTTTTGCTGGCGTTCTTGAAGTTCTGATACTAACTCTGCTGGGCATGAGCTAGTGTTTAAGTTATATCAGATAAGCAACCTAACGATTGCTTAAAGCCTTTGTCTTCAAATCTCATTATATCCTTTCGATAACTTATGTTTTAAGTTATCGAAAGGACGAGAAAATTCAATGTTCTCACTTATGGCCACATATTGTTCATCCCCAAAAGTGTAATTATTACATTAGCTTTATAGGAACGTAAACTCTCTACTTTTCAATCTATACCTAGATCTTTCTTCATATGTTCACTCAACTCACTAGTGGTTCTTACATTAATTTTATTTTTGCAATGATGGATTCTCAACTCTTCACCAAATAATTTTACTAACGATTTTGTATACAAAGCACTAATATTATTTATTATTTTATACAATGTACCTTTCTGATAAACAGATCTTTTCGAATTTTGTATTACAGTCTTCATATTTAAATATTCTCACATTTTTAACTTTATAATTTAAAGAATTATTTTCAAGTTCGATCTTTATTATTGCTTTTGTCGATATTGAATGAGTCATTATCAATGATGCGCAATCGACAATTAAATTACCTGAATCTAACTTAGTAATTTCACGAGAGAGAACTTTTATTTTTAAATTTTCCGTTTCGTTATTTAAGTCGATTGAGTTAATTTCTTCAAGATATTTGTTTAACTTAATATCCAATATGGTTTTATTAAGATAGTAGTCTGCCATTATTTCATGACGGCTTTTAAATATCATTGTCCCCCTCCGTTGATGCAAGTTATACTTTCCCTCCCGTTAAAAGACAACGTGACTCAGAGTTGCAAAAAGGTAACAATCATGGAATTGATGAACAATGAGCTGGTCTGCTTTGCAGCCATTTGTAAACACCTCTCTCTTACAGAGGCATCAAAAGAACTTGGAAAGTCGAAAGCTCAAGTCAGCAGGCAGTTAGCGGCATTAGAAAAACAACTTGGTGTAACACTCGTCCACAGGACAACAAGAAAACTCGTTTTAACTGATCATGGTGAAAGCATTAGAGAGCTTGCCATCAAAACGTTAGAGAGCTTGCAGGAGTTAAATTACAGAGCTAGCTCGTTGAGTGAATGCATTAATGGAAAGTTTAAAATTACAATGCCCAACTCTATAGCCTCTTCTATTTTTGGCTCTGTTCTTAAAGGCTTACAAGAACGATATCCAGCAGTGAACTTTGAAATATCATCAAGTAACAATGTTGAGAATTTATTAGAAAGCAGTGTAGATTTAGCGATTAGGCTTAATAACATTATTGATGACACTCTGATTGCACATAAAATCGGTGATTATAACGATGTTTTAATATCTACAGTTAACAATGCCAATAACAACACGCTATTAATCTACAAGAATCACTCGAATAAGGAATCAATTAAAAAGCAGTATACTGACGTTATCGAAGTTGATAACACCTCTATTTTAATAAACTTTGTCTCTGAGGGGGCTGGGGTTGGCGTCATTCCAAATTACCTTGTAAAAGGTAACCATATAGACAACAATATCCAAATCTCACAAAATTTTGATATAGAACGCTCCATGTATATCGCCTACCCTTATCAAAACCCTCTACCAAGAAAGCTAGCTGAAATATCTACTTTTATTAGGTCTGAGTTATCAAAAATATTGAAAAATGAATCACTTTAGGATGGCTTTTCAGGTTTATAATTTTCCTTTGATAACTCATGAGGTCTAGCGAGAAGCTTTGTAACGTATTGTTTCAAAGAGTCTCGTTAGGCATTTATGAAAATCCCCATCTTTATGCTTGTTATCACAACATGAGATGCTATACCGTTTCATTATCAAGGCTTTGCGTGGAATAAATCACGTGGGTTAAACGATAGATTGACTTACATTAAAAATTTAATCGAAATCAATTTTATATTAAATTGATTTCATACAGTTCTGCGTGTATCTTCTACCCATATCCCCACAATAACCAAGGAGAATGCCATGGATAAGCTACTCGCGTCTGCACTAGAAATTAAGCAGCGAACTATGGTGACTGGCTTTTTTGCTAGAAATGGATTCAAAATCGCTATGACCGATTTTGATGATGTCACTTTTGAGCGAGAAGGTGTGCAAGTTAACGTACATTTTGATTTGCAGTCAAACGCAGAGTCTGCATCTGTTTTATCCCAAGAGGCATCTGCCATTCCTGGTTAATTATTTTGTTGTCAATCATACGCAAAGCCGAACACAAACGTTCGGCTTTTAATATGCGAAAAGCGGGATTACAGAAGATGTGGCACAAACCTTCGTTACTGTCACTCATTCAAGTAAACAATCAATAAATCCGCTTCAACCTCATTTGCTACCTTTGGTACCGATGAAAAGAAACGGCTCAATAAATTATGATGATGACCGCAGACAACTAGGTCTATTCCCTCTTTTTTTACGATTCCCGATAATTTGATATGAAGGTCACCGATAACTGCCATCGTCTCGTGTACTGGATATAGGCATTTATCAGCGAGTTCTTGTAGCTCCTTTTGCAACTTTTGTTCTTCTTTCGGCTCCATGATCACACGATCAACATCCACATAAACGAATGAAAGTTTGGCGTTCGAGTTCTTTGCTTGAGTTATTGCTTTTTCGATAACGACTTGGCTAGATTGAGATAAATCAACAGCGACTAAAACGTGCTTGTAACTCATTCTTTCTCTCCTAGTTAGTTTTCATGTGCTTATAGTAAGTCTAGTTCACTAAGAGCGAATGCAATGTCTAAACTCATATTTCATGAAAATATGGGAGTTTGATATAAGAATGTGGAAACAGCCGAGCGATCAGCTATCTAATAGCCATTGAAGGCTCGTGAAGTCAACTAGTGACTTAGGAACCGGTTATTGATATGTGGCCCATTTTGTTCTCCCTCCTTAAGATGTACATAACTATGTAACTAACGCAAACAAACCCACGCTACACTGTCACTACGCTTCTAAATCCTGTCAATTTCTATTGCAGCTTGTTTTATATTCCTAATTACAACGTCGCCTAGTTTAGTAAAACCACTTGGCAATAAGTAATTTCTTCGTGTAATCCATCGATCAAGATTAAGAGCTATTTTCATAGACAACACTGAATTAAAGACAAGATTTAGAGTTAAAACAGAGTCCAACACTCCTATGTTCAACCTAAAACCGACATACGTCTGCGAGCACTTACTGTCTCTATAAGGTCAACTATATAACTATATTCAGATTTTATTTTTCTGTTACAACGTGTCTTTTTTGTCTTTTCAGCATAATCCTCTACTTGAAAACAGACCCAATAACCGCCTTGTAATTTAATTACACAAAAAAACATGACCGAAATAGAAACGCAAGACAAAAAACCAATACAATTTGCTGAATTTATTGATTTTAATTTAAAAATAGCATTTTACCCCATATCCGTTCAAGCCAGAACGCATCAAGGTTAACTTAAACAAGTAAAATTTTACCAACTGCTTAGTACAGAATAGAGGGAGTTGAATAAATTGAATGGTATAGAAATAACGTTACGACGTAACTACGTTAAGGTGTGAAAATATTTGAGGATATTATGAGACCAAAAAAAACAGGGCCAAAGCCCTGATATGAATTAATTAGTTTTGTTGCTGTTGTTTTTCTGCGTATTCAGATCGAATTTGTTCGGCAACAATTTTGATGGCTTCTGCTGTACTTGTGCCCTTCGCCATCAATTCTTGAATTTTCTCTACAGCTTGTTGTTGCTCTTGGTGAGATAGAGGGGGTAAATCGTCAAACATAAAAAAGCTCCTCATTTTGAGGAGCAGACTATAACGATTCAATTAATAGGTCGCAAGGAAATTAATGGATGCCCCCATAGCGTTCTCGTTCGTGTACTGAGCAGCAATATCTAATTCGATCAACTTAAGTGGAGACAGTCCAATACCTGCAGTAATGGTACCTTCGTCGCTACTTCGAGCTAAGTTTTTCATATAACCCGCTCGCAATGCCAGTTGACGCAAGATATCAAATTCAATACCAGCTCGAATCATTTGTGTATTATCATCGAAGGATGAAAAACGTTTTTCTTCATTAAGATCGTAGTCGACACTCATAGTAAAGTAATCGGCAACAACCCCTGCCCCGACCGTATATACGGGACGCATGCTGTACTCGTATGATTTAATCGTATCACTGCCATACATGAACGATTTTGTTTTAACGTCTCTTCCGATCAAGTTTTTTGCTGAAATACCGACACGATATGGGCCAAAGAACCAAAGCGCGCCCGCATCCAAGTTAAACATCGTTTCCGCTGTTTCATGTTCACGTAAGTCTTTGGTATCGAAATTCTGAAAACTCGTGGCGTAAGAGTACGTATAAATACGCTGAAGTTTAGGCGTAACACCAAATGAAAGGTGTTGATTCATAAAGTTGGTGTATTTAGCAAGTGATACACCTGCTTCAGCAACACCAATAGAAACACCTTGTACGTAGCTATCGTCTAACGGATTAGTACCTGACGTATCTACTTTTGGTTGCACGAATGATTCAGTGTATAACTTACCGTATGCAGTTGCAGATAAAAATTTATTAGGAATACCTATAGCGACAACGCCACCAAGATCAAAGTCAGTTTTTTTTCCATCTATGGCATTCATCGATTTTTTGATTTCATCGACATCAGTCAATTTGCTGATGCGTTCGATTTCATCGACAAGATCATATTGATCATCGTAGTTACCACCAAAACTTGGCACGATCATTCCTGCATCATCGTTTCGGCGATAAATTGCAGTAAGTGCGGGGTTGAAAAAAGGAGCAGTCAGATAAGTTGCTGATACCGTACCAACGCCACCCATCGCATCGCTATGAGCTTCTATCGCATAAGTGGCAGCCGAAGCAACGTTTGCGAAAAGTGTGGTGGCAACAGAGGTGGCTAGAATTTTATATTTGGTTTTCATACTACACTTGTGATTTTGGTTCTTCCTGAACCTTTATCGGCACAAATGGTATTTCTTTAACTATTCTTCTTGGGAAAGATCATAGGTTCGGCTAATAGTTTGAGCTTGCTCAACAATTATATCGCCCTGCCAACGACGACTGTTGATACTCACTGCTAGCACGTATCTATCATTTGGGACGCCCGCAAGCTCTAGTGAATTGGGATAGTTAGACTCGTAAGTCTTTTTCCACATTTGCTCGTATTGACCATCAATGTAGTCATATAAACCAACTTCAAGTTGCGGTAATGGACAATGGGGATTACGAAGTGCGCTCTTTTCTACTTTCCAATTCTCTTTAGATGTCCAACGAACATATTGCGAAGAATTGGAATCTCCTAATATTACCCAAGTTCGATACTCTTGTTTATCTTTAGAAACAATAGTTAAGTGATACAAGCCTGCTTCAAGCTTACCCGTGAGGTTATAGCGTTTCGAATAACTACGCTCATTGGCTAATTCCGTACCGCTCGGCTGTTCTTCATAACTGAATGAACTGTCTGCGGATATAGAATCATCCACCCATCGATTAAATGAAATATTTTCGATGTCAGTTGTAGCTCTTAGCTTGATCACTAACCTAAATGTATCTCGCCCAGGGCTTTGGATGGTCTGACGAATAACGTTCACGCCACTTATCCATTCAGGCAGCGTTACACCAGTGAGAGACTTGCCACAGTTTTTAGATAGTGACTGACCAAGAAGATCATTGAGATGAGGAGTCAAATCTTTGCTTGGTTCCGTTTGCCACAGTTCAACAAGAGAGTTGAACATACCGGCAAGATCATCTTCAAGTAAGTGTTGATGTGCCTGCGTTAAAGGCGTGTTGGTTTGAAACCAGTCCATTGCATGGACTGGTTTCACTAACGCTAATGAGAGAACTACGGGGAGTAGTGTTTTCATTATGACTTATGCTTTCATCTTGTAGCCAACACCGCGAAGTGTTTCAATTTCCAGTCCGGGCAGTTTTTGACGAAGCTGCAATACGTGCGTATCCACAGTACGTGTTGTTGGGAAGTGATTATAACCCCAAACGTGGTCAAGTAGCTCATCACGAGTAAACACGCGACCTAAGTTCGACGCTAAAAATAGCAGTAGATCAAACTCTGTACGAGTTAACGTAATTAGCTCATCTTTATAGGTAACTTCACGAGTTGAACGATCAATTTCTAAGTCTTTTGTGATCACTTTATCAGCGCTGCTTTGCTCTGCTGAATCCGGTGCTCGTAGCTGTGCACGGATTCTCGCAAAGAGTTCCGCTTCAGCAAAAGGCTTCGTTAAGTAGTCGTTCGCGCCGGAATCAAGGCCTGCAACTTTATCTTTTACGGTAACAAGTGCCGTTAGCAAGATAACTGGTACGTCTTTAATCTGTTTCCATTCTGGGAGACATTGTACAGAGTCACCATCTGGGAGTTGGCGATCGAGAATAACCAAGTCAGCTTTTTTCCATTGTGGTTCTACGTCTGCAATACGTTCCACATGTAAACACTCATATCCTGCTTGTTCCAGGCTTACTAACAGGCCATCAGCCAAGTTTTTATCGTCCTCAACGAGAAGCAGTGTCTGTTTCACAAGGTATCTCCAATATAAAGGTTGTAGGTGGTCCCATCAGGGACATTTTTCCGCCCATGCGGCCTACCATAGATTCAACGATTGTTAACCCAAGTCCTAACCCGCTCTTACTGACGAACGGTTTCTTCAAATTTGCCCAATCTTTAGCCGTTAGGCCACCAGCATCTCGGACTTGGAATACTATTTTTTCTTCACTAGTTGAAACATCCAATTCAACTGGTGCAATACCGTACTTAAGCGCATTACGAAGCAAGTTATCGATACAAGTTCCTAACCAGTACACATTAACTTTAGCAGCCACATCTTCATTGATGTTGAAAAGCACGGCACTATCAAATTCTTCTTCGATCTTAAATTCTAACCAGTCTGCGACAGACGGAACCCAGTCTGTTGCAAGCATTTGGTTATCAGATTGCAAATAATCTTTACTCGCTTCTGCCAATTGACGCAAACGACGTGTATCTTCACACAATCTGCGAAACTCGTCATATACGCTTTCAGGTAGATGCTCGAACTCTCGGCGAAAGCCCTCAACCGTCAGTGATAGAGATGCAATCGGTGTTCTGAGCTCATGCGTTAAAATTTGCAACACAAGCATTCTACTACGGAGCTCTTCTCGCTTACTATTCCAGCGGTATACAGCCCAACCAATCACTAGAAGAATATTTGCGATTACCAGTATGATCATACTGATCCGCAAAACTTGTGAGTGATCTTCTACATCCCAACAAATATTGCCTCGTTTAACAAAGCAACTTTTGCTTTGAGACGCTAGAGCGTACGACAGACCCGCATTAGCGACGTTTTCTTCCCAGATATCTTTCTCGAAGACAAAGTAACGGTCACCACGTCGTAACCAAAGTTCGTTACCTTCGATAAACATGCTCGCGCCTGCAATCAAAGCATTAATGGCGTCGTCGTCCATGTTTTTCAAGCTTTCTAACAACTCATCCCCTTCCTCATTGTCACGCTCTTTAATATGCATGTATTGAGCAAGCTTGGGTTTGAGTTCTGGATACTTATCCACATAGCGTGCAGCGTAAGTCCCACCACCAGGGTGAATGAGGCCACTACGCGAGAACCAACGTGGTGTCAGTTGCGTCCCTTTACAGATAGCTCTTGTAAATACTAACGGCTCAGTAATTAAAGGACTTAGTGGCAATTTACCACGACAAGTATTCGCTAAGCTATAAAGCTGTTGTATATCTTTTAACGGATAGTCAGACGTTTGCGGCAGAAGCGAATCTGGCGCAAGTAACTTGGTAGGATAATTTGATTGCAGAATACGAATATCATACGATTTAAGAGCTACTTCATAATTAAATAGCTCTGTAAACGTATCTATTCTTTCTGGTAGTGAATCGGAAAATGCAGGTGCCGAAAAAAGCGGCAATACAGTTGCAAAACCGAGCAAAAACTTTTTAATCAAACTGTTACCGTCACTTGTTACATTAGCCAAAACTATACATCAATCTACAAGCAATTGACATCTGCTAACAGAAGGATTTGCATTACTATAACATTGAAACGGAACAAAAAAGGGCCAGCGATTGCTGACCCTGTATAGTTTTAAATCAAGAATGGTTAGAGTGCTTTAAAAATAGACTCAACACTTTCCTTCGCATCACCAAATAGCATTGATGTATTTTCTTTGAAGAACAGTGGGTTCTGTACACCTGCGTAACCAGTATTCATTGAACGCTTGAATACCACTACATTTTTCGCGTTCCAAACCTCCAGTACAGGCATACCAGCAATCGGGCTGTTCGGATCTTCCAGAGCTGCTGGGTTTACCGTATCGTTAGCGCCGATAACCAGTACGGTATCTGTTTCATCGAAGTCATCATTGATTTCATCCATTTCAAGAACGATATCATACGGTACTTTCGCTTCAGCAAGTAACACGTTCATATGTCCCGGAAGACGACCTGCTACTGGGTGAATACCAAAGCGAACCTCAATACCTTTTGAACGAAGTACGTCAGTAATTTCATGCACTGGATACTGCGCTTGCGCTACAGCCATACCATATCCTGGAGTGATGATTACTGATTTTGAGTTCTTCAGCATTTCAGCGACTTCTTCTGCCGTTGTTTCGCGGTGTTCGCCCTGCTCTTCGTCACCTGAAATTACAATCTCTTGACCAAAGCCACCAGCAATAACACTGATAAACGAACGGTTCATGGCTTTACACATGATGTAAGAAAGAATCGCACCTGAAGAACCAACCAACGCACCTGTTACGATTAATAGGTCATTTGCGAGCATGAAACCTGCTGCTGCTGCTGCCCAACCTGAATATGAGTTCAGCATTGAAACGACAACTGGCATATCAGCACCACCAATTGAAGCAACTAAGTGGTAACCGAACGCGAACGCAATCAGTGTCATCACAATCAGAGCGAACATGCTGCCATCTGCTTTTACGAAGTAGATCATAAGAAGCGTAGAAATCACAACCGCTGCAAGGTTCATTTTGTGCTTGTGAGGAAGGTTAAGCGGCGAAGAAGAAATCACACCACGTAACTTACCAAATGCAACAATTGAACCCGTGAATGTTACGGCACCAATGAAGACACCCAAGAATACTTCTACAAGGTGGATAACATGTTCAGCATGTGTCGCCGCTTCTGGCGCATCTAGGTAACTGTTGTAGCCAACTAAAACCGCAGCTAAACCTACAAAGCTGTGCAGTATCGCAACCAGTTCTGGCATTTCGGTCATTTCTACTTTCTTCGCATAGAAAATACCGATCGCCCCACCGATCGCCATCGCAATAATGATCCACCCAAAGCCTTGAGCATCAGGGCTGAAGATCGTCGCGATCAGCGCGATCGTCATACCTGCGATACCATAGTAGTTACCATTACGAGCGGACTCTTGCTTTGAAAGCCCCGCCAAACTCATGATGAAAAATAATGCAGCAACAATGTAAGCTGCTTGTACTAATCCTGCAGACATTGTAACTCCTATTTATCTTTGCGGAACATTTCAAGCATACGCTTGGTGACGGTGAAACCACCGAAGATATTGATGCTGGCGATCAATACAGCAATAAAGGATAGGAATGAAACGACCCCATTACCTTGCCCAATTTGCAGTAATGCACCAACCACAATAATGCCGGAGATAGCATTCGTTACCGACATAAGCGGAGTATGAAGTGCATGGGTAACATTCCAAACCACGTAGTAGCCGACAACACAAGCTAAAACAAATACAGTAAAGTGAGAAAGGAACGCTGCCGGCGCAACCGATGCAATCCAAGCAAAAGCACCTACTGCCGCGGCTACACCAATAATTTTCTTCGTTGGAGAGGTAGGTTCTTCTACTTTAGGCTCTGGTTTCGCAGGTTGCTCTTGTTTCACTTGCGGCTGCGCTGAAACCTGGATTGGTGGCGCAGGCCATGTAATTTCACCTTCTTTAACCACGGTGACACCACGGATAACAACATCTTCGAAATCAATATTGATGTTACCGTCTTTTTCTTTACACAGCAGTTTTAGAAGGTTAACAAGGTTTGTCGCGTAAAGTTGAGAAGATTGCGTTGGCAAACGGCCGACCATGTCAGTGTAACCAACAATTTTTACGCCATTATCTGTCATGATAACTTGGTCTTTCACAGTGTATTCACAGTTACCGCCATTAGCAGCTGCCAAGTCAACAATGACACTGCCCGCTTTCATGCTGTCGACCATTTCCTTGGTGATCAGCTTCGGAGCAGGTTTGCCAGGGATTAGTGCCGTTGTAATGATGATATCAACATCTTTAGCTTGCTCTGCATATAACTCTGCCGCTTTTTTGTTGAAGTCATCGGACATTTCTTTTGCGTAGCCGTCACCAGAACCAGAGTCTTCTTGGAAATCCACGGTCAGGAACTCTGCTCCCATGGACTCAACTTGTTCTTTTACTTCTGGGCGAACGTCAAATGCACGAACAATAGCCCCTAGGCTACCCGCAGCACCGATTGCAGCCAAACCAGCCACACCCGCACCAGCGACCAATACTTTCGCTGGTGGTACTTTACCGGCAGCCGTGATTTGACCTGTAAAGAAACGACCAAACTCATGAGCTGCTTCAACAACCGCACGATACCCAGCGATGTTAGCCATCGAAGAGAGCGCGTCTAAGGCTTGTGCACGAGAGATACGAGGAACAGAATCCATGGCAAGAACGTTAATGTTCTTACTTGAAAGTTGTTCCATCAACTCTGCGTTTTGAGCTGGCCAAATAAAGCTAACAAGTGTTGCACCATCTTGTAGTAGTGCGATTTCGTCAATGCCTTGTTCTTCATCTACGATTGGCGCATTAACTTTTAGAATAAGACCAGATGCCCAAACTTCTTCACTAGAAACGATTTTCGCACCAGCAGCTTCATAAGCAGCATCATCGAAACTCGCAAGCACCCCCGCTTGGGATTCAATCGCGATATCGAATCCCAACTTTATTAACTGCTCAACCGACTTCGGCGATGCAGCTACTCGCGATTCACCCGCAAGTATCTCTTTAGGTACACCGATTTGCAAAACGCATACTCCTTGTATACATATCAATAAATTAGTCCCAAAACAGAGCGTCGCTCTACTCTAACTCTTTTTTATTTCTATCTGTTTACCACGCAAGACAATTGCAAACGAAAGATGGTGTTTGGGGCCACCCATTTGCACAATAACACCTTGACTAACAGCCCTGTTATTATTCTGTTTGTATCGAACGCGTCTCATTACTTCAAGTGTTTTGTAATTTAAATACTAAATTTCATTACATATAACGCTAAGTAATGAATGATTGTCGCTCTGAGCACGAAAAATAACAACGCCATGCCTTACTAGACTGAGGTCTAACCAGATCATAATTAAATGCTGACTTAACAAACATTTAAGCTCTAAAAAAGAAAGAGCCATCAGCATATACACTAATGGCTCTTTTTAAGATGATTGGAATCAAGTTGCGGTGAATTGTTAGTCGAAGATTTTATCGCCCATTTGATCGATAAACATTTGAGATTTCTTCAACATAAGTTCATTGGCATCTTGTTCCGAGCCGAGCAAGTCTGAACGAATAAATCGATGCGTTTTCACTTCATCGTCGTATTGCTTTTCTATTCGACCAGCAATGCGGTATTGCCCACCCTCTGAAAGGCTCTCTTGATAAATAAAGAAACCTTTGTACTCAACTGGTTCCACAGTTTTTACTTCAGCAGTCTTTTCACTACCACCAAACAAACGCGAAAAAAATCCCACGGTTCCTCCTTGGGTAAGCTCATCGATAGATTAAGCTTGTATCACTTAATATTGACATTGAGGATTGGTTTTTCATACCAGTCCAATTCTTTGTCTTCATCATAACTGGTATGGGTAAAAATTACAGGTACATCATGATCTCGGTTTTTACGCCGGTCTTCTTTCACCATTTCTGCCGCGTTTTTCACCGCGATATCTGCACTTTGCTTAAATTGGGTGAGCTTTTGTTCCGGAAGCGAAGATAGAAAATCAATATCATGACGAATATAGACAGGTTTGAGCTGAATAAGTGCAAGGCACGCGATATCTGCGAGCTGCTCGTTGTCATACTGCTCTACAAACTGAGGCAAACTGAGCACTTGTCCAACAAGTGTTTCCATGTAGTTATGCACATCTGAACTTATCTGCATTGGCAAATCTCCCTTGTTCTATGAAAACAAGTATAGCAACGACTTGTTTATAACAACTTATTGATTGCTCTTAATTTAATCAATCTCTCTCTTTTTGTCGTAATGTCTCCCAAAATACTTGGGAAAATGAGCAAATAGACGTATTCTTGCTAGTTCTCGAAGAAAGAAAATCGATAGCAGATTAATATCTATATTGATGAAACGCTTAACCTAACCAATTATATAATCAACTATTTTCAGGCAATTTGTAATAGATGTCCTCATCATCAATGACTTCATCAGGCTTTCGATTCCTAATCCCATTTATGTTGCTGGGATTAGTGAGTTCGAGCATGAACAACATCATTCAGATGACTCAGTCAAACTGGGGTATTGCCGCAAATTTGCCGTACATACTGTTAGGCTGTGCACTGCTCCTTTGCTATTCATTTAAGCAAGGTAGGGAGTCAATGGTGTGCTTAGCGATGTTACTGGCCTATTTCGTGATACAGCACAGGCTACAAGTCCCACTTCAAAGTGGTACAGCCTTACTTGAGCTGACCATTTTAGCCACGCTACTTCCTGTTTCTTTTCTTGCGGTATTTTTGTTTAGTAAAGACGGTTTCGACTCAAGAGCCATGTTTACTTACCTCTTGATGTTAACGATGTTCGTTCTTTGGTCTTACCTTACGTTAGCGTATTACGTTGAAGGTGGGTTTGAACAATGGACAAGCGGCATTTTATTTATCGTACCTACGGTTTCTAAACTGCCTTTTATTCTAGTTTTATATTGTGTGGGTATTGTCTGCTTCCTCGGAATTCTTGTTTTAAAGAAGAATGAAATCATCCATGCTATGACCTACTCTGCAATGGTGCTGGCGTCCGCGACGTTCATTTTCTTTGATGTGCAATACATATCTAGCACCATGTTTACCCTAACGGGATTGCTTATCATTATTTATGCTGCCTCTGCCAGCCATCAATTGGCTTTCACAGATAGCTTAACTCGGATCCCGAGTAGGCGCGCACTCGACCTTGACTTAAAACACATGGGCAAAAAGTTCACGATCGCAATGCTTGATGTTGACCACTTTAAAAAGTTTAACGATACCTACGGTCACGATACGGGTGATGACGTATTAAAAATGGTCGCTTCGCGTCTAACTAAAACTCCCGGTGGCGCAAAAGTATATCGATTTGGCGGAGAAGAATTTACCATCGTCTTTAAAGGCAAGTACGCAGATGAGTGTAAAGAGTTTTTAGAAGAAGCACGTAAATCCATTGCAGAGTATGAGATGATTTTACGTGATGAAGAATCCCGCCCAGATAACCATAAACAAGGTCAAAAAAAGCGTGGTAACGACAGTTCGAGGAGAAAGTCGGTCTTTGTTACCGCAAGTTTCGGAGCGGCCGACAGCAAAAACGGGCAAGTACCTCAGGACGTGATTAAGTTAGCGGACGAAGCGCTTTACAAAGCGAAAAAAGCTGGACGCAATTGCGTGAGGCTTCATTAATCCCCCAGAGCGAAAGTTAGCTGACTAATCTTGATTAAAGAACAAGACTAAGCTTCCTCCTTTTAACGCACTGCCATAATTGATCGTTAATCCGATCCCGATATTATCTATCCAATCGGAGTCAAATGGTGGTGTCATTAACCATCCAACACTGGCTTCGTAGTAGTGCACAGTATTCATGGGTTTTCTTGTATCACCACCAATATCAACTCGATTGAAGCTCGAATACACTGACTGCACAGTATCTCTAATGTGGGTAAAATCATAAAACACCTTTATTCCATTGACCCAATACCAGCCTTCCGGATTGCCAATATCACCATTATTTGCTTTACCCCAGCCAGTGCCATAAAAATAGTGAGGAGCCGACCAGAGGTACCATTTCCCCCACGATTCATGCTCTAGGTATTTAAGCTTTGTGTTGACTTCTCCGACAACGGCCCAAGCACTGGTGTTTAGGTATACACCTTCTAGAAATGGTTTTAGGTCATTCAGTGCATTACTACGATAACTATAATCGTTTTGATAGTACATTAAGTGTGAGCCGATTGCGCCACTAAGCGTTAGCTTATCAGTGAGGTATTTTTCTCCAGCAAACTCAATATATCCGCCCATGACTAACTCTTTACTTTTATCTGGAATCTGTCCTTTTTGGTCTACATACACATCTTGCTCTGTACTTAAGGCATAAACTCGGCCATTCAATAGATAATGAGTTTGTATTCCCTCTTGTTCAAACAAATCAAAACTAAATGGTAGTGTTGATACAGCGATCTTCTTTCTGAGATCAACCGAATCTTGAGTACCAATGTCTTCGTTATCTATGTTGAAGTATTCGTTCGGATCGAAATCATGAAATCCTACCGTAAAGACATCGCTATCTGACAGAACGATCCCAATAGCAAAGTTCCTTTCATACTCTTTTTGTATCTGATCTTGAATCGAATTAGCCTTAGAACATAATGAAAAAAGTGACAGTGTAGCCAAGGCGTAACTATTGATAACAGCTTGTTTCAACTTGCATTTACCACCGTATGTGTATTTCTTCCTAAAGACTTTGAGGTATACAGTGCTCTATCCACCGTCGCATACAAATCAGACTGTTGCTCTTTTCCCGTCGGTTGAAAAACAAAAACACCTTGTGACACTGTCACCCTATTGGACACGCTAGAATACTCATGTGGGTAATCCAGAAAATACATGGCCTCTTGTATACGTTCTGCTTCTCTCTCTGCAGTTTGGGCGTCTGTGCAACCCAGTAACACCACAAACTCTTCTCCGCCATAGCGCCCTACGTATTCGCCAGAGCGACAAAATGTTGCTTTAAGTTGGTTCGCAATGGCTTGCAAGCAACGATCTCCTTCTATATGACCGTAATTATCATTAAACGGTTTGAAAAAATCGACGTCCAATAAAATCAAAGCCATTGGCATGTTGTGACGGCCATGCCATGCAACCATCGATTCTAACTTATGATCGATATAACGACGGTTATAGAGTTTGGTTAAGCCATCTTCATTCGCTTGCTGGGTCAAAAGTTGATTCACTTTCTCCAATTGAGCTGTCGCTTGTTTAAGCTCTCGTCTCATATGAGCAATACGCTGCATTGCGATAAGCTTAGAGTTCAGTACGAGTTTATCTACGGGTTTAATTAAATAATCATCACCGCCGGCCTCTATGGCTTTTGCAATCATTTCTGGCTCTTCGTGACTGCTCAGGAAAATTATTGGAATCCAGTCGGGAAAGGTTTCTCTGATATGAAGAGAGACTTCAAAACCGTTCATATCTGGCATCGATATATCGAGTAATACCAGTTCAGGATCAAAACTCTCGTAGGTGTTTAGTGCTTCTAGCCCACTACCCACCGCTTTTACAATATGTCCAAGTTGCTTAAGACGAATAGCCAACTGCATCCTGTCTAGCTGAACATCGTCAACCAGGAGGATTCGCATTGATGTCCCTGTCGGTTGCATAACGCGTTCCATTTCTTATTTTGTCTTTATTAAACATATACCATACTCATAGAGTTGTTGCATTCGACTCATAATTAAGTGCTATATTTTTGTTTAAATATCACGGAATCAATTGTCTATAACGATTACACTGAGAATTGCCCTACCAAAACATGACCAACGAACGTTAGTTCAACAAACTCACGTGTTCTGGTCATCTTGCGGACACATGGGTATAGCTATTTGATGCATTTGGTATTAATATTCCCGCCTTTTTGTAATGAGAGACACACCATGTCAGAAGCAACTAACAGCGAAAGCAAAAAAATCGATCTAGCAACCATTTCTCCTGAACTACGTAAAGTTATTGAGTTTGACGAAGTTCCAGAGCAAATGTTCGAAATGGTTACCTCTATCCATGAAGTGTCTGAAGAAGCAGTGCGTGAGTCTTGGGACGAAATGCCTGCAAGTGCTCAGAACATTCTAGATAACTTCGAGCAATTTCATGCTCTAGTTTCTGTTGGCCAAGCATTTGCTGGTATCAACGTGATGGAAGAATTCCCTACTCTTAATCTGCCAGAAAACATGACAGATGAAGATAAAGAAGAATACCGCGCTCAATTACTTGATAATGTGCTTCACAACTGCGTGAAAGACATGGTTAAGCAACTTAAGAAAGCACGTCGCGACCCACTTCTTAAACGCGAATTCAAAGAAGTGTTCGCAAAATAACGTTTTTCCGACAAAATAAAGGCCGCGTTTGCGGCCTTTTTTGATCATTAAGTGTGCGTAGCTTTAAATGATTAATGCGGCGCTAATGCCACGTCTTTTTGCGTGACACTGACACCTTTAATTTGTGCGAATACACTATCACCTGCCTTTAAGTCGAGATCATCAAGCGCCCAAGGTGTTATCGTTGCCCACAAATAACATCCCTCATCTAGCTTTAGCGATACATTAATACTCTGTTTATCATCTGCCGCGTTAAACACCTCTATTGAATCGACAGTCGCAGGCAGGATATTTCGAATAGAAGTCGCCTTAGGTTGCTCTAGCGTAATAGAAACGTCGTTGGCACGCACTTGTAAGCGAATTAGCGTCTCTGGTTCACCATCAATCTTTTGCACCCATAGTGATGCATTAGGTGCAAGGCTGACACAAGTCAGCGCATAACGCTCATGATGTTCAGCAATTCGGCCTTCAAATAAGCTGCTTTGATCCGAGAAAGACTGCCATGGACGCATAGCATGAGAAGCCCACACGTCTTCAAGCTTACCTGAACTCGTAATTTTACCTTGATCGATAATAGCGAGGTGTTGAGCAAGCCTTATAATTTCCTGGAGACTGTGCGTGACATAGATAATAGGGATATTTACCTTCTCCGACAATTCCTCCAGAAATGGCATCACCTCACGTTTTCTCGGCATATCAAGCGACGCAAGTGGTTCATCCATCAAAAGCAAGTTGGGTTTTGATAGTAATGCGCGCGCAATCGCAACACGTTGCTTTTCACCACCAGACAGTGAGATCGGGAAGCGCTTTAGTAACGGTTTGATAGACAAGAGTTCGGTGACTGCATCAAAGTACTCGTCATCTTTTTCTTTAACGCCATACAACAAATTGCCTTGAACCGAATAGTGAGGAAATAAACGCGAATCCTGAAACACGTAACCAATGCCGCGCTTGTGTGTTGGTAAGTTGACCCCCTGTTCACTATCAAACAAAACGTGATCACCAATCGCAACATGTCCCTGCTTTGGTGCAACTAATCCGCTGATGATATTAATTAACGTGGTTTTTCCCGCACCAGATCGCCCAAACAAAGCGCTAATTCCGTTACAAGGTAACTTAAGTTTAATATCGAAATCAGTATCACCAAGTATTTGTTTAAATTGAACTTTAATCGTCATTACTTCGCACCCAATCGACTTGCCGCTTTACGATTTAACCATTCAGAGATCATTAATGTAGACAAAGCTAACGCGATAGAAATGATACATAGGCGAGCCGCCTGCATTTCCGCGCCTGGCGTTTCAATAAAGTTGTACATTGCCAGTGGAATCGTTTGAGTCTCTCCCGGAATGTTAGAGACGAAACTGATCGTCGCCCCAAATTCACCAAGACTACGAGCAAAGGACAGCATCGTCCCAGTAATAATTCCGGGAATGGCCAGTGGTAACGTAATGGTGAGAAAAACTTTTAAAGGAGAAGCGCCTAACGTTGAAGCGGCATGTTCCAGTTTTGGGTCGACGTTCTCTAAACTTAACCGCACAGACCGAACCATCAAAGGCAAGGCCACCACAATACAAGCGACTACTGCTCCTTTCCAATTAAAGCTAAAGACTAGCCCTACATGTTCATAGAGCCACTTGCCAAGAAACCCTTGCCGCCCAAGAGAAATCAACAACAAATAGCCGATAACCACTGGCGGCAATACCAGTGGTAAATGAATTAAGCTATCGAGGATCGATTTACCGAAGAACGTTTTTCGAGAAAGTAGCCAAGCAAGAAAAACGCCGAGAGGAATGAGCCAAAGTACTGCGTACGCGCCCACTTTGAGGCTTAACATTAAGGCTTGGTATTCCAGTTCTGTCACGCTTCGTTCCTATTATTGAAAGCCGGTTTATTGCTGAAAGCCATATTGAGCAAAAACGCGTGCGGCTTCGTCCGATTTTAGGTACTGGAAGAACTGCTCGGACTCAGTAGAATCATTCACAACTGCAGCCGGATAAACAATAGCTGCATGCGTATCACTCGCAAATTCACCGACAATTTTGACTTTGTCGGTTAACTGCGCATCGGTTTTGTAGACCACGCCTAAAGGTGCTTCTCCACGTTCAACCAACGCCAAAGCTAGGCGCACATTCTTTGCTGGTGCGATTTGAGTTTGAATCTCTTTCCATACACCCAGTGTAGTCAGTGATTCTCTCGCGTACATACCAGCAGGCACTGACGTCGGATTGCCTAACGCAAGGCGATTTCCATGCAATGCCTTTTCCCATGCTGTTGCATCAGAGAAGTTAAATGAGGTTAATTCTGAAGACTGAGGCGCAATCAACACTAAGCTATTGCGCACCAAGCTTGTGACATTGTCACGAGAAATAACGTCTTTATCGACCAAATAATCCATCCATTTAGTATTCGCAGAAATGAATATATCCGCTGGTGCGCCGTTGATAATTTGTCGAGCGATAGAAGAAGAACCACCATAAACGGGAGTGATAGAAACGTCATACTTTTCTTCAAAGTTTTGTGCGATTTCGTCGATCGCATTCGTCATCGAAGACGCCGCATACACTTTGAGGTTCGTAGCTGCGTTAGCTGAAAATGAAATGCTTAATATTGCCGCGAGGCAAGCATGCGTTTTCCATGCTTTCATAGAGAAACTCCAATACAAGGCAAGCGAAAGAACTGGTTATTTGGGTTGAAAGTTCAATCAGTTAATGTGCTATTTAAACAAAAAATCAAGGTTCATATGTTGTTCTATCGCATCTGCAATACGATTAATTCCTTGTTCCTTTAACTCTTCAAAGTCTTGTTGTTTGATTTGAGTGCCGTTTACCCACTCTGACACCAGGCTTAAGACATCTGCCTCATCAAAGAACCCGTGAAGGTAGGTTCCCATGATTTGGCCACACTTGCTGATAGCCCCCTCTGCTTCACCAGTACTCAATGTAAGAGGTTGAATGCCCTGCACTTCACTTTGTCCCACGTGGATTTCATACCCCTTTACATTGGCTGTTTTGCCATTAAGAGAAAGCTGTGCTTGTGTATTTGTAAGCTGTTTGCTGTTAGTTAGCGTCGTGGTGATGTCTAGTAAGCCAAGCCCTTCGCTTTGACCCGGCTGGCCTTCGACGCCATTTGGATCATCAATCAAGCTTCCAAGCATCTGGTAGCCACCGCAGATACCAATCACTTTTCCACCAAGACGAATATGACGTAAGATATCTTTATCCCACCCTTGGCTTCTTAGATACTCTAAGTCGTCTCTAACTGATTTGGTCCCAGGCAAAATAACAAGGTCGGCTTTATCTATTTTCTCGCCTTTGCCTACATAACGTAGATTGATGTCGGGATTCAATCGCAACACATCAAAATCAGTATGATTACTAATCCGGGTTAAAACAGGCACAACGACATTCAGTTTTACCTCAGAGTGCAACTCTTGCTGCGCGGTGATCGCGTCTTCTGCTTCTAAATTCAAACCATGAAGAAAAGGAAGCACGCCGAGTACAGGTTTGCCTGTTTTTTCTTCTAGCCAGTCGAGGCCCGATTGCAATAAACGAATATCACCTCGAAAACGGTTGATAACAAATCCTTTTACTCGCGCTTGTTCAGATTCAGAAAGTAACGCGAGTGTTCCGTACAAATGCGCAAATACACCACCACGATCAATATCAGCAACAATGATCACCGGAACATCAGCGGCCTCCGCAAAACCCATGTTCGCGATATCGCCTTCACGTAAATTGATTTCAGCAGGACTCCCTGCACCCTCGATCATGATCGAATCAAATTCTTGAGTCAGACGAGAGAAGGAATCTAACACCGTATCCATCGCAACTTTCTTGTAATCATGAAAGCCAGCCGCATCCATATTTGAAAGCGCCTTGCCCTGCAAAATGATCTGAGCACCTGTATCACTGTTAGGTTTAATCAAAACCGGATTCATATGCACGGTTGGCTCAATATTACACGCCTGTGCCTGAACTGCCTGCGCTCGACCTATTTCACCGCCATCTTTGGTTACCGCACTATTTAGTGCCATGTTTTGTGGCTTAAATGGGGCAACGTTTATCCCTTTTCTCGCTAATACACGGCATAAACCTGCCACAAGGACACTTTTTCCGGCATCCGAAGTGGTGCCTTGAACCATTAAAGATGGGATCGCTGATTTCATGAACATTTGTAAGGAATAGAGGAAGATGAACAATCATAACGTCATCGTCCCCACTTACTCAAGCAAATGAATAGAATATGAATGTTGAAATCATCATTGGTTCAAACAAGCTCTGTTTTAATGAACCCATCAAAACAAACCGATGAGGATGTAACATGAAAAAGAATACAATTATCGCAACAATCGCCGCCTTAGTTATTGCTCCTTCTATCGCGTTCGCGAAAGATCACGCTCAAAACCAATCAAACTTGCAGTTTAATGGTCCTGTCACTGTGGAAAAATTGGACGCCTTGCTAAACGACTCCAATATGTTTACTGAAAAAGATGTAGTCGTTGAAGGTAACTTATTACGTCAAGTTCGCGCGGATAAGTTTGTCTTTAGCGACGGTTCCGGTGAAGTGATGGTGGAATTCGATGACGATATTCAGCTAAACACTCCGATTGATCACACGACTAAAGTCCGTCTGTTTGGCGAATTTGAAGGCGGAAATAAGCCAGAAATTGAAGTCGAGCAACTGGTGATCATGTAAAACAACCCCGATTGCTTTGGATATCAGCATGATGTGGTGACCATTACAGCTAAATGGTGACGGCAAGCACTTAAAATGATAGCTTTATCAATCTTGGTCTGCTTTTTGCAGACCATTTTTTTGTTCATTTTAATCATCTTGCCCGGAGACACCATGCTAGGTAAAGCTCTAAAGGTTGCAGCCTTTGGTTTGTGCGCTGTTTTGCCACTTTCCGCACATGCAAATAATTTCAACTACAACACGATGGAATTTCGCATGGGCACTAGCCCTGGTACATTTGGTGGCGAGTTCAATACCTACTTTACGGAAAACACCCACTTCATTGCTCGCGCAGACAGTGAATTCAGCGGAGACTGGGACATTGCTGGTGGTATTGGCTTTAACGGCCCAGCAGGCCAATTTGCAGATATTTATGGCCAAATGTTAGTACACAACATTAAAGAAAACGGCAGTGATAAAGTGGGTGACGAGTGGCGCACTGAGGTGAATATTGGTACTCGTATTTGGTTCATGCAAAATGTTGAGCTACATGCCCGTATCGGTCAAATAATGGATAACGACGATTCCAATACCGTTTATAATTTTGGCGCAAGATTCCACTCTACTCAGCAACTATCACTTGGCGCGGATTTCAAAAATAATGGTGTCTATGGCCAACAAATTGTGATGTCTGCTCGTTTTGCATTTTAATTAAGTAACTAAGCAGTTGCATTAATAAGTGTGTGATTCAATAAAAATGGCCTCCGGTTTCGGAGGCCATTTTTGTTAAGTACCGATTGTTAGCAGGAACTAGTAACAAGGCTTTAATTTTTGCCGGATTTTTTAGGTTTATCTTGGACATACTTTTTCGATACATCCACAACGGCGATATCTCTAAAAAAGCTTCGACCAAGTAAAATTGGAAACTTCATATGCCCACGCTCAGCTAACGTAAACTCTGTCTTTTCTTTGTGGTCACCGACGGTAATATACGCTTTTACTACCGCTCGTTTATCCACCTCTTCTGACGATGACTGCTTGATTTTAGCCCAGCGCTCTACAGGTACTTTAAACTCTTTAGTTTCTTTATCGCCCAAGTCGATCTTAAACTGAACCCAATCTTTACCATCACGCTCAAACGGAACAATGTCTGTCGCGCTAATTGATGATGTTGTCGCCCCTGTATCAACCCTAGCTTTGAAGGTTTGATCAATTTCAGGAACGTAAACCCACTCTTCAGAACCAAGAATCAACATGCCGTCTGGTGTCTTTGTCACTTTGGCTGGTTTTGTCGGTTTTGGCTCGGGCTTTTTCTCAGGTTTTACTTCAGGCTTAGGCTCAACCTCAGGCGTTGGATCAACCTCTGGTTTCACTTCTGGCTCTACTTTGACAGGTTCTTCGACCTTCGGCGACTCAGGCTCAACAGGTTCCTGCGTCGTTTGAGTTGACGTACAAGCAATTAAACTGCCGCTCATCATAAGCGGCAGAATCAGTTTCCAGTTTTTCATCCACACTCCAATTAAGCTTGAGATACTTTCTTAATTGCGTCCGCTACGTATGGAATATGAGTTTCGGTAAGTCCAGCGATGTTAATTCGACCATCGCCAACACCATAAATGCCATAATCTTCACGCAGTTGCGCCATTTGGTTTTCACTAAAGCCTAGCACAGTAAACATGCCTTTGTGACCCTCAATGAAGTCAAATTGATCGGTATTATGGTTGTTTCTCAATTCGTTACACAAACTTTGACGAAGACTAACCAAACGATGTTGCATTTCACTCAACTCTTGCTTCCAAACGGAAGTCAGGTTGTCATCTTGAAGAATCGTCTTAACCAAAGCAGCTCCATGATCGGGTGGCATCGTGTAAGTAGAACGCGCTAACGTAAGTAACTTGCCTTTTGCGTTGGCCACGTCTTGCATGTTCTTACCAACGACAATCGCCGCACCTGTGCGCTCGCGATATAGGCCAAAGTTCTTCGAACATGATGTCGTAATTAACATCTCTTCAACGTTATCTGCCATGAAGCGAAGCCCTTTTGCGTCTTCCTCTAGGCCATCACCAAAGCCTTGGTAGGCAATATCAACAAATGGTGTGAAACCGTTCTTCTGTGACAATTCCGTAATGGCTTGCCAAGCAGAAAAATCGATATCTGCGCCTGTTGGGTTGTGACAACAACCATGCAGCAATACAACATCAGAAGGCCCTGCTTTCGCAAGATCATCCATCATTTTTGCTGTGTCTACTTGTTTCGTTTCTGGAGAAAAGTAATGGTAGAACTTAACTTTAAGACCTGCCGCTTCCATCACTGGTTTATGGTTTACGTAGCTAGGGTTTGAAATCCAAACCGTCGTATCTGGCTGTGCGACCTTCATTAGGTCACCTAACATACGCAGCGCACCACTTGCACCTGGCGTTTGAATGGCAGCAACACGATCCATTGCTGACGTTCCCGTCAGTAGCAGATCGATCATGCTTTTATTAAATTCTTCGCAACCCGCAAGACCAACGTAAGATTTGGTTTTTTGAGTTTCAACAACGACATCCTGCGCCATTTGAATGGCTTTCATGATCGGCGTTTCGCCTGCGCTGTTCTTATAGACGCCAATACCAAGGTCAACCTTGTTTGGACGGTCATCGTTACGGTATGCAACGGATAGAGATAAAATAGGATCTAATACGGGAGTTGGGAGATTAGAAAACATGAAAGTCATAACCCTTTGAAATTCAAGTACCGAACCTCACGTTAACACCATCGCAAAAAATGGCGAAATGATTTTTCACTTATTTCATCAATTAGAGAACAAAATTCTGGGTTACGATAAGTTTTGTGCGCTCTATCGGTTATAAAAAGAACGATTCACTCCTCAATATACCAATCCACTCTTCCGTTTTTCCTAAATTCTCTTGGCGTCATGCTCGACCACGCTTTAAAACGTGTACTAAAGTTGGCACTAGTTGGATATCCGACTATCTCTCCAATATGTTGAATCGGCCATTCTGTTGAACGAAGTAACCTAGCAGCGTATTCCATGCGCATACGTGTTAAATGTGCCATCGGGCTTCGACCAAACTGCTTTTGAGTCAGACGGTGCAAATGTGGCTCCGAACATGGATATAAAGCTGCCACTTGCTCGACACTCCAATCCTTATGGAGCTGACGCTGGACAAGATCGAATACGCGCCGAAGCCTCAATTGGCTGCGTGATATCGACTCTGAGGGCGGCATGTTTAACATCAGCTCTAACTGAGCCACGCTATGTGCACCAACCGCACCACCATAATCAATAGGAAGATTAATACTGCGTAACAACGTTTGGATACACGCATACATCACCTCAGGTGCAGATGTGAGCTGGTAACTAATATTACTCTCTATCATTGGCCATGCTCTATCAGGAGTAAGAAAAAGCCATGCGATCTGCCAGAGTTCCTCTTCCATACCAAAACCGTTTTCAACACCTGCTGGCACCGTGATCAACGAGCCAGGCTCCAAATCATATCGACACGCCCCACTTTCTAACCAACCTTTACCGCGCACGGTGTAAAGCAGCATGTGTTTTTTTTGGTTTTTACGATAAACAGAGAAGAAGTCACGACAGGTTGCAATTCCGCACTGCACAATGCCTCTCTCCTCCAATGCCAGTACTCGACTGTGATCAATAAACTCTTGATAGGTTTTTTCTGAAATCGCGTAGCGTTCTTGTTTATCTTCCATGATTTATTGGCTCACATATACACTAGTGGAGAGTTTTACAAAGGTTTTGGATGCCTTTGAAAAATACACCGCCAAATCATAGGGATAAACTACTCGCATTAATCTTTAAGGAGAAATGCGATGCTCTTAACACGCGAATACATCGATAAAGCATTTTGGCAAAAGCTGATTGCGATTGGCCTTCCTGTTTCACTTCAATCCATGCTTTTTGCGTTACTCGGCGTCGTGGACATTTTCATGGTGAGCCAACTCGGCGAATCCGCCACTGCAGCCGTTGGAGTCGGAAATCGCATTTTTTTCTTTAACCTTGCAGTCATTTTCGGTCTTTGCGGTTCAGTAACAGTGCTGACTTCTCAATATTACGGTTCAGGGAACCTGGCAGGAATCCGCAGAACATTGGCGCAATCTTGGTTTATTTCCATTTTAGTGACGCTGCCGTTTATTGTTCTTTATGCGATTTTTGATAAAGAGATCGTCTCTTTCATGTCAGACGATCCTGAATACATCACTTATGCACGTGATTATCTTGTGGTTACGGGCTTTAGTCTTATTGCAACGGCGATAGTGGTGCCAATAGAAGCGGTATTGCGCGCCGTAGGCCAAACCAAAATGGCAACCAACGTTAGTATCTCCGCGATTGTCGTGAACGTCGTGCTTAATTATGTTTTGATTTTCGGTTTATTCGGCTTCCCTCAATGGGGCGTATTTGGTGCAGCCGTTGGCAGCTTTGTTTCTCGATTTTTCCAAACGGCAGTGTTGATTTACTTTTTCTGTAAACGCTACGCATACCTTATTCCGACCAAGTTCGATTGGGCGCAAGGCCGTTTAAAGCAGTATCGTCAAAAATACTTTAAGGTTTCTCTACCCATGTTGGTCCACGATGCGCTCTGGACTGGTGGGCTGATCGTTTACAGCATCATCTATGGTCAATTGGGCGTTTCAGAACTTGCGATCATCTCATTCTTATCACCGATTGAAGGTGTACTGATTTCAACCTTTATGGGATTTGCGGTCGCTGCATCCGTTCTTCTTGGGAATGATATTGGCGCAAAACATTATGATCGGGTCGAGAAAACAGCGTGGTGGTATGTGTTAACCAGCGCAATCTTAGCCACCTTATTGTTTTTCCTAGTGTGGTTGAGCTCGCCTTTGATTCATCATCTATTAGTACTGAGCCCATTAACCGATGCAGAAATGGCACTCAACGTATGCTTAGTCATGGCGCTGGGTATGATTTTGAGAGTGTTTAACATGGTAGGGATTGGAGGCGTACTAAAGAGCGGCGCAGATATTCGCTACAGCATTTTCATTGATACGTTTGGTCAGTGGGCTATTGGTATTCCCCTTACCTATTACACTGGTATGGTACTCGGGTTGCCTTTGCATTTTGTCTTGATGTCTCTGCTAGCTGAAGAATTTGTGAAAGGCGTACTGACGACTTATCGTATCCAATCTAAACGTTGGATAAACAATATGGTCGAAGATGACCAAACGGTGACAGCGTAACTGAAAATACACTGACGAACTCACACCAAAGGGGCTCACACGTTATGCACGTGTGAGCCCTTTTTATGTTTGGAGAATGCTTGATTAAATATCCGTAAAGCGATGAATGATTTGGTTTGAACTGCCACGCCATTCGAGATTGAGGTCTTTCTTGTCTTGTTCAAACTTACCATCAATCAAAACATCGATGTATTGCACCACTTCTCTTTGCGCGTCATCCAGTTCAGCCAGCGTGTAGCCTGTCCAAACCCAGATGTCTTTACCGGGACACTCTTCTCTCACCCTTTTCACGATCTTTAAAATATGAGGCACATTAGCAGGATGAAGCGGATCTCCGCCCGACAACGACAAACCGCGACGTTTAATGCGCGTGTCATTCAAGTCATTGATGATTTTGTCTTCCGCTTCTTGCGTGAACAACACACCCGAATCCAAGCGTTGCGTCGACTGGTTATAACAGCCACGACACTGATGTACACAGCCCGACACAAACAATGTGCAGCGCGTACCCGGTCCGTTAACAACGTCAATTGGATAATATTGGTGGTAGTTCATAATGCGTCTCTTTGTTATCGCGAAAAAGAAAATCAACCTAAAGCAGGTTGATTTTCAAAGTGTTGAATCGAGTGGTAATTAACCTTATAGGTGTTTCACTCGACGTTTAACTTCTTCTTGTTTGCCGAAGTTAAACGGACGTGCATCTGGGCTGCCCAAGTAGCCACATACGCGACGTGTCACCGATACTTTGGTTGAATCGTGGTTGCCACAACTTGGGCAAGTAAAGCCTTTGCTTGTACATTCAAACTCACCGGTGTAACCACATTCATAACACTCATCAATCGGAGTGTTGGTTCCGTAGTAAGGAACGCGGGTGTAACTGTAGTCCCACACGTTTTCTAGCGCTTCTACGTTACGTTGCATGTTCGGGAACTCACCGTAACAGATGAAGCCACCGCTTGAGATTTCTGGGTAAGGCATCTCGAAGTCGATCTTGTCGTAAGGGTTAACCTTCTTCTCAACATCTAAGTGGAAGCTGTTGGTGTAGTAACCTTTGTCTGTTACGCCTTCAATCAAACCAAACTCTTTGGTGTCGATGCGGCAGAAACGACTACATAGGTTTTCACTTGGTGTTGCGTACAAGCTAAAGCCATAGCCAGTTTCGTCAGCCCATTGATTCACTGCATCTTTTAGATGTTTGATGATCGCGACCGCTTTTTCACGCAATACGGCATCATCGTAAACGTGCGCTTCAGTACCAAACAACGCGTTGATAGTTTCATGCACGCCAATGTAGCCTAGAGAAATTGATGCACGGCCGTTTTTGAAGATTTCTGCAATCGAATCGTCCGCTTTCAAGCGCACACCACATGCACCTTCCATATATAGAATTGGGGCAACGCGCGCTTTTACGTTCTCTAGACGAGAAATACGCGTTTCTAGTGCTTTACGAGCAAGACGTAGACGATCATCAAGCAGTTCATAGAACTTCGCTTCGCTGCCTTTTGCACGAAGCGCGATACGTGGCAAGTTCAAGCTAACTACACCAAGGTTGTTACGACCTTCATGGATAAGTTCGCCATCCTCTTCGTAAGTGCCTAGGAAGCTACGACAGCCCATAGGTGTTTTGAATGAACCCGTTACTTCCACGACTTTGTCGTAGTTAAGAATGTCTGGGTACATACGTTTTGAAGCACACTCAAGTGCAAGCTTCTTAATGTCGTAGTTAGGATCTTCTGCCTTGTGGTTTAGACCGTCTTTAATACCGAACACCAATTTAGGGAATACGGCGGTTTTACGGTTTTTGCCAAGACCAGCGATGCGGTTTTTCAAAATCGATTGCTGAATAAGACGAGACGCCCAGCTTGTACCAAGCCCAAAACCAAACGTAACGAATGGCGTTTGACCATTTGCCGTGTGTAGTGTGTTTACTTCGTACTCTAGCGATTGGAATGCGTCGTAACACTCTTTCTCAGTGCGAGCTTTAGCGAACTCTTCTGGCTCAGCAATGTTCCACTCTTTCGCGATTTCTAAATGCTTTTCATAGCTCGTGATGACGTAAGGTTCTAACACTTCGTCGATACGGTTGATGGTTGTACCGCCATAAATATGGCTAGCCACTTGAGCAATAATTTGCGCTGTTACTGCGGTCGCAGTTGAAATCGATTTAGGCGTATCGATTTCTGCATTACCCATTTTGAAGCCGTGCGTTAGCATGCCTTTCAAATCGATAAGCATACAGTTAAACATCGGGAAGAATGGTGCGTAATCCAGATCGTGGTAGTGAATGTCACCCACTTCGTGTGCTTGAACCACATCACGAGGAAGGATGTGCGTTTTCGCGTAGTGCTTCGCCACGATACCCGCTAGAAGGTCACGCTGAGTTGGGATAACTTTGCCGTCTTTGTTCGCGTTTTCGTTGATCAAATCAAGGTTACTTTCTTCAATCAAACCCTCGATTTCACGAGTTAGTGCACTTTGCTTTTCACGCGCGATGTCGCGGTCATGGCGATATTCAATGTAAGAACGTGCTAGGGCTTTGTAAGGACCTTGCATGAGTTCATTCTCGACTAAGTCTTGAATCTCATGGATGTGAACTTCATCGTGATCTTTTAGCTGTAACTCGACAGCAAGAGCGACATTAAGAGCATAAATGGCGACATCTTTATCTTTGTTTTCCGCTGCCGCTTCAACTGCTGCTTGGATACGATCCCTGTTGAACGGAGCTCTTGAGCCGTCACGCTTGATTACGATTGGTTTCACTTTCTTCTCCTTACCCCAGCATACTCACAGAGTTATCCACAAACACACTATATGGGGTTATTTTTTATTCTGCTAACACAATATATTGTGGCGTATTTAACGAAAAGCACCACTTGAAAACATTGATTTTGATCAATAAAGATCGGCTAGCGGACAAGAACAAATCGATCTTATTGGTACTGATCTCAGTTGCGAAGAAAACCATGAAAATTGCAAAATTGGTACGAAATCTACTTGCTTTTTTTAGAGCGCTTATAGGATAAAGGTTGGAAAGGAATACGCTAAAATCCAGGAGTGAAACAAGCCAATATGCGATCACTATTTGTTACTGCCTTATTAATTTTTAGTTCAACGTCACTTGCTCAAAACTCCATCAACTTAACCAGTTGGAATATAGAATGGCTGTCTATAAATGGAGGTAAGGTTTCTAGAACCAGTGACGATTTCGTCAAACTCAATCAATATGTGGATAAAACTCAAGCCGACATCATCGCCTTTCAAGAGGTCGACTCCAAAGCCGCCGTTCAAAAAGCCGTAGGAAATGGCTACGCGATTTACCTCTCTGATCGAGCTCAATCAAACAATAAGCACCTTCAGTTTTCTGATACCAACCAGTACACCGGTTTTGCTGTGCGTAAAGACATTGAAGTGTCTGACCCAGCAGACTTCTCAATCACGCGTGGTAATAGCAAGTTGCGCTTTGCCAGCTACATCGTCGTTAACCAAAACCAAAAGGACGAGCTTCACCTGCTCTCTGTGCATTTAAAAGCAGGATGCAGCGGAGCATACAAAAACAACCGCAATTGCCAAACACTGAGCCAACAAGGAGAAGCACTTGCGAAATGGATGAGCGAGAGAGAAAAGAAAAAGCAGCAGTACGCCGTAATGGGCGATTTCAATCACAACTTGTCATATCAACGTGATTGGCTGTGGGCGATCATGACGCTTGGTAACGATGCACAATTGGTAACGCGAGATACCAAAGCGGATTGCAAGGTTCGCTCAAATAAGAACCCAAGAAAAACACACCAATTCCGCTCTTTGATTGATCACATTATTGTTAGCCCGCAAATAAAAGCGAAAAACGCGCATCAAACGCTGTTTAGCTCACAAGATGTTTTAGATTACAAACTGAGTGACCATTGCCCTGTAAACGCAACGGTAACGCTTAACTGAACGAACAAAATAGCCCAGCATCATGCTGGGCTATTTTATCTTCTTGTTTGTTAGATAGACGTTTAACTAGTTAACAAGAGAAACCGTTCTATCAAAGCGATCTTGGATTCAGCAGTACGACGTCACCCTGCTTCAACCCCGTTCGCACTCTCCCCAACTCTCCAAGCTGAATAAGCCGAGTTTCTACCTCACCGCTGTCTTGCACCACTTTTACGTAGTCCAATTGGCCAACTTGGTAAACCGCCTCTTTTGGCACGCGAAGTACAACATCGTCGGTCAAGGTCAACGCGACTTTGGCGTATGTACCTGGATAGATAGCCGTTAGCGGCTCGAATTGAAGCTTTACGGTATAACTACGCGAGTTGGCATCTGCCGACGGCGTCACTTCTTTTACTGCCGCTTGCGCGTTGAGGTTGTAAGACGGAAAAACAACGTCCACTTCTTTATCGTAAGTCACATAAGGCATGACAGACTCAGCAAAGTTCACCTCTATTTCCAACGAGTTTGGATTGTACATTGATAAAAGCAAAGCCCCCGGCGTCGCGGTATCACCTTTGTTGATGGGCTTTTGCGTGATCAAGCCATCAAACGGCGCAGTAATAATGCTGTAGCCAAAGGTCGTTTCCGCCTCAGAGACCGCCGCCTGAGCTTTATTGAAGTTGGCTTGCGCGGTTTGCAACGCACTTTCCGCTTGGTCAAATTGCGATTGAGGGATCAGTTTTTTGTTTAAAAGCGCTCTGACACGAGAAAACTCCTTTCTCGCCGCATTGAGCTGCGCTTGTGCAGAGGATAAAGCCTGCTCACTTTGACGAACTCGCGCGTCGAGATCATCGCTTTCTAGCCGCGCCAACACGTCTCCTTGCTTCACCCTATCGCCAACCTTCACCAATACCTCCATCACCGATGCCGTTAACCGTGCCGCGATATCGGCGTGCTGCTCTGCAACGACGACGCCCGGAAACTCTCGAACAACCGGTTCGCTGGTTAACATCAGTTGATGTGTCTCTGCATTATTTACATCAATCTGGTTAGTTTTCGCGTCATGTTCGGTCGGCAACTTTTCTGTAAAAAATCCAGCCATATAGAGAAAAAGAAGCGCGAGTATGGCAAACAGAATCACGCCTAACCATTTGGTATCTAATTTCATTGCTCTTCCTCCATCTGAGGTAATCCATGTCCTTTGGTGTTTTGGTATGCAAGGTTGTAAACCACCGGAACCACAAGCAACGTAAAGATGGTCGAGGCGGTAATTCCGAATATGATTGCCCAAGCCAAACCGTTAAAAATTGGGTCTAACGTAATCACAACGTTACCCAGTAACGTTGTGCCCGCGGTCAGCAATATTGGCCGCATACGAACAACACCAGATTCAATCAACGCATCATGTAAACTACGACCTTCAGCCAGCGATTGCTGAACAAATTCAATCAAAACGAGTGAGTTACGCACCACAATCCCTGCTAGCGCAATCATGCCGATCATCGCGGTCGCCGTGAACAGCGCCGGGTTCGGGTAATTACCGATGTCACTGCTTAACACATTCAAAATCCAGAACCCCGGCATAATCCCAATCACGGTCAGGGGTATCGCCAGCATGATGATGCCCGATACCGCAGGTAAACCAGTTTGAATCAACATCACCACAAATACGCCAAGCAGCGCAGCGCCATAAGCAATGCCTAAATCTCGGAATACGTCTACTGTGATTTTCCATTCCCCCTCGCCACTCCAAACCACCTCGATGTTGTCTGGCACGCTCCAAGTGACACCAGCGCCATTGCTCAAGTACGTGCGATCTTGCCAGTGACGATGCGCCTTTTCCTCGTGAATTGTATCTTGGTCAGCCATCACATCGGCAATCACTTCACCCGGAACACGCCCAACTACCTCAGCGTAGACATACACAACAGGCTTGAGGTTTTTATGGAAAATCGGTTTGTCCGCTGCGCGTTTCACAAAATGACCGACTTCAGACAACTGCACGATAGGCTGAGGAGCATCCACAACAGCCCCATTGGATTCTACTTTTGCAATGCCAGGACGGCCTCGCACATAAAGTTGCTCTAGTTGATTAAGGTTATCTCTGTCTTCGCGTCGGAGCTGCACTTCGATAGGTAATGGGGCCACTTCTCTTGGATCGGCGATATAACCGAGCACTTTGGCGTTCGCGGCGGTAATAAGCGTGTTATTGATATCAGCAACAGAAACACCAGACAGCGCCGCTTTTTCTTGATCAACGATGAACTGCCACGTTTCTAAATCACCTTGGATGCTGGTATCCACCTCAGAAACCAACTGTTCTTTGCGAAGCCTATCCGCGACTTTCTCTGCTTGAATCATCAGATCTTCATAAGATGTCGCTTCATCACCGTAAACTTCTGCCGTAATGGTGGCGATAACAGGCGGGCCTGGCGGCACTTCGACTAGCTGCACGTCAGCGTCAAAATTATCTGCAATCTGCTCTAAATCCGCCCTGAGTCGTGTCACCAGTTCGTGTGATTGCATTGCGCGGCGATTCTTCTCTGCAAGAACGACTCGAAGCTCGCCTTGGTATGGTTCGCTACGCATAAAGTAGTGGCGCACCATGCCGTTGAAATCCATTGGGGAAGCGGTGCCTGCAAAGCCCGACACACTTGTCACTTCCGGCACCGTCATTAAATAGTCCGTAAAGCTCGACAGCGCGTTGGAGGTATCCACAAAGCTTGAAGACTCTGGCATGTTTAATACCAATTGGAACTCATTTTTATTGTCATAAGGCAGCAACTTGAGTGGAACTAAGCGAAGTGCTGGCAACAATGCTGCCAAGACGAACAACAAGGCAACCAAACCGAGGAAAAGCCATGCTTTCTTGCGGCTTTCAAGTAGCGGAATCAACACACCACGATACAAACGATACATCGACGAAGATTGGATGTCATAGTGGCCGTTTTCCTCAGCACCTTTGAGTAGCTTCTTGGCAAGCCAAGGCGTGATCATAAACGCGACAACGGTACTAAAGATAACGCTGATCGGAACGTTGAACGCCAGTGGCGCCATGTAAGGCCCCATCATCCCAGTGATAAAAAACATCGGCGTAAACACGATAACAATCGCGACCGTCGACATTAACAAGGCGCTACGAATTTCTGCCATGGCGAGAACAATCGCGTTGGTTCGTGTTAGATTTTTGCGTTTGAGGTAGCGTTCAATATTGTCGATACTGGCGATCGGATCGTCCACGATCAAACCTAGCGCCAAAATCAATGCAAAGAGTGTGACTCGATTGATGGAATAGCCAAATGCCAAGTCCATCCCGAGCGCGGCACCATAGCTAATCGGAATCGCGATACCAACCACCAATGCGCTTCGCCAGTTCAAGAACAAACCGACAAACACCACGACCGTTAGAATAGAGATTCCAAGGCTTGATACCAAGTTGTTCACTTTCGCATTCGCCGTTTCGCCATAGTCACGAATGACTGCAACTTGAACTTGTGGAGGAAATTGCTCGGATTGAAGCTCCGCCAGTTTATCCCGAACAGACTGAGCGACGTTAACCGCGTTCGAGCCTTTTTGTTTAGCGACAGAAATGAACACCGCTGGGTATGCTTCATCGTAGTTTTTATCGCGATACCAAGTATCGGATGTTGCCTCACCTTCACCGTCGTAAATACGCGCGACATCTTTCAAGTAAACGGGTTTGCCATTGAGCACCGCGATAACAAGATCGCCAACCTCTTCGGCGTTAGTCAGAAACCGTCCCGACTCCAATGTGAAATTTTGCCCGTTTACGCGAACGTTCTTGCCTTGAGTTTTACTATTACTGAGCTGAATGGCCTGTTCGAGGTCATCGATGGTTACTTTGAAGTTTGCCATCGCAACGGAATCAAGCTCTATCTGGATTTTTCTCGGCTCACCGCCAATCACTTCCACCTTGTTGGTGGCATCCAATGATTTAATGCCTAACGTGGCTTGGTCTGCAATACGTCTCAACTGATGGCGATCGAGAATGTCTGGATCGGTGGAATAAATTGCGGCAACAACAATGGGGACATCATCGATTTCAACAGGCTTTACAAGCCAGTTAGTGACAGAAGGAGGAACTTTGTCTTGGTTGGAGTAGAGTTTGTTGTAAAGCTTAACCAGAGCATCTTCGCGGTTTTCGCCGACATAGAAACGAACGATGACTTGCGCAGCACCTTCCATTGACGAAGAATAAACGTATTCCACACCGTCAATTTGGCTAACAAGCTTTTCTAATGGTTCAGTGATTTGATTTTCGACTTGAGAAGCGCTTAGTCCGGGAGCCGAAACCAATACATCCGCCATCGGCACAACGATTTGCGGGTCTTCCTCTTTCGGGGTCAGCCACAAAGCCGCGGCACCGACCATAAGCGCGAGTAAAATCATGATCGGAGGGAAAAAGCTGTTCATCACGGACTGAACAAAACTTCGCTTTAGTTTGTCGGGCATCCTTTCCCCTCCATATCAGATTGATTGTTTACGCGTTCGCGGTTTTCATCTTCTTCGCGTTACGGTAAGTAATGATCGCCTTCGCGAACAGAGATCCAACTAACATCGCAAGGAAGAACACCACAATGCTCACGTTGCCTAATGCCAGACTCGCAACCGCAGGGCCAGGGCAAATACCTGCCAAACCCCAACCTAAACCAAAGATGGCCGCACCAGATAACAAACGTCCGTCGATGTTCTTATTGGTTGGTGTGCAAAACGCTTCACCGCTAACTGATTGTTTTCTCGGCTTGATGATTAAAAAATAGCTTGGCATGAATACCGCGAGTGCGCCGCCCATCACAAAAGCCAAACTTGGATCCCAACTGCCAGAAATATCTAAAAATCCAATGACTTTAGCTGGGTCGATCATACCAGACACCGCAATGCCCATACCGAATAACACACCGCTCAAAAGAGCAGAAAAACGAAAAATAGTCTTGTTCATGGAATCTCTCTTAAACTAGGTGAAGTCGAACGAATACCGTTAGACCAGCGACAGCCATAAATACACAGGTCGCCACAATAGAGCGCTTAGACAAACGGCCCATGCCACAAATGCCGTGTCCGCTAGTACATCCGTTACCCAGTCTGGTCCCGATTCCTACCAATAAACCAGCGGCAATCACCATCCCTAAAGAAAGGTTCGCGGTACTAGGAACCGCAACGCCCAACATTAGGACGCTAATCAAGCCACCAGCTATCATTCCAACCGCAAAAAGCAATCGCCACGAATAATCGCCTTTTTTCGGTGACATAATGCCATTCATAATTCCACTGATTCCGGCAATTTTCCCGTTAACCAACAACAATATAGTGGCGGAGATTCCTAACAAAAGGCCACCAAACAACGATTCCCATGGAATAACGTTTAACATTATTTACCTCTAAAATCTTAGCTACGAATTAGTTACAGAAAACGCTATGAAGCGCCTTGATTAATGACTCAACTCTCGGTTCTGACAACGAATAAAACACTTGCTGTGATGCCTTACGAGCCTTGATCAATTTGTGTTTGCGAAGCACCGTCAAGTGCTGTGAAAAGGCGGATTGGCTGAGGAACGAGTTCTTTTGCAGCTCCCCAACACCAACCTCACCTTGGGTCAGTTGGCACAACACCATTAGCCTTTCCGGATGTGCCATTACTTTTAGGAGATCAGCAGCTTCATTGGCATTGCCTTTCATTGCTGCTACATCCATATCTGTATAGCTCATGACTAACCTCTACATTAAAAGCTAAATTAGATATTACTAAAACAAAATGTTTAGTCAACGCTAAATTAGCAATTGTGAATTTAGACAAATTAACATTAGACATTTCTAATTTAGATAATTATAGTGATGAATATCAAAGGATGGCGTTCTCAGTTTGAGAGTACGAAGGAGAAGAGTTATGACGTTAGAAAATGCAGTACGAATTTTTGCAGGCACGATGGTATTGATCTCGGTCATACTAACCGTGTTCGTTCACAGTAACTTCATTTGGTTCACCGTGTTTATCGGCGTTAATCTTATTCAAAGTGCTTACACGGGAATCTGCCCTGCTGCTTATTTTTTAAAGAAATTTGGTTTTAGATAATCTAGAGCGTAGTGACCTTTCACACTGGCTATTCGTGAAGGTCAGCTCGCCCTAAAACTTGGAGTTAAAAATGACTAAGATCTTAATCGTCGGTGGTGTTGCAGGTGGTGCATCTGCGGCGGCGCGTGCTCGTCGTCTAAGCGAAGATGCCGAAATCATCATGTTTGAACGTGGCCCGTTTGTTTCATTTGCCAACTGTGGCTTGCCTTATCACATCGGCGGCGATATCCAAGAACGCAGTAAGTTACTACTACAAACGCCAGAAAGCTTTTTAGCACGTTTTAACGTTGATGTTCGCGTGATGAATGAAGTGGTTTCTATAAACCGACAGGACAAGACCGTTACGATCAAAAACCTGTTGGATGAGTCTGAATACGTAGAATCGTACGATTTTCTACTGCTTAGCCCAGGTGCCGGCCCTATTGTTCCGCCAATTCCAGGTCTCGATAACCCGCTCACCCACTCGCTACGTAACATTCCAGATATGGATCGCATCATCGAAACGATCCAAATGAACAAGCCAGAGCATGCGACGGTTGTTGGCGGCGGTTTCATCGGTTTAGAAATGATGGAAGCCTTCCACCAACTTGGCATTAAAACCTCTCTGATCGAAATGGCAGACCAAGTCATGACGCCAGTAGACCGTGAAATGGCAGGCTTTGCTCATGAAGAAATTCGTGACAAAGGTATCGACCTAAAACTTGGCGTCGCGCTTGAATCTGTGAAATTCGTACCTAACGAGCACGTTGCAAGTTTCGACTCTGGTGAGAGTGAGAAACACCAACACCTAGAAGGTGAATTGGAGTTAACACTGAACAACGGTGAAAAACTCACTACCGATATTCTGATCATGGCAATCGGTGTACGTCCTGAGACAAAACTGGCGCAAGAAGCCGGCCTTCAAATTGGCGCGCTAGGCGGTATTTACACGAACGAATACATGCAAACCAGCGACCCATCTATCTACGCTGTCGGCGACGCGATAGAAGAGAAAGACTTCGTGACAGGCGAGCAAACTCTAGTGCCACTTGCAGGCCCGGCAAACCGTCAAGGCCGTATGGCAGCGGACAATATGCTTGGTCGCAAAGAAACTTACCAAGGTACACAAGGTACTGCGATTTGTAAGATCTTCGACCTTGCTGTGGCTTCTACCGGTAAAAACGAGAAGCAACTAAAACGCGCTGGCGTTGAATACGAAAAAGTGTACGTGCATACCGCAAGCCACGCGAGCTACTACCCTGGTGCAGAAGTGGTGTCGTTCAAAATGTTGTTCGATCCAAAATCAGGCAAGATTTTAGGTGCTCAAGCAGTTGGTAAAGACGGTATCGACAAACGTATTGACGTTATGGCTGTTGCACAACGTGCTGGCATGACGGTTGAACAACTGCAGCATCTTGAACTGACTTACGCGCCACCTTACGGCAGTGCAAAAGATGTGATCAACCAAGCGGCGTTTGTGGCAAATAACATCATCAAAGGTGACGCAGCGGCGATTCATTACGATGAAATCGACAACCTGACTGAAGATCAAATTCTCCTCGACGTCCGTAACCCGGGTGAATTGGAGTCTGTTGGTTATCTTAAAGGGGCAATCAACATTCCGGTTGACCAGTTACGCCATCGTATGGGTGAACTACCAAAAGACAAAGAGATTGTGATTTACTGTCAAGTAGGCTTGCGCGGTAACGTGGCATACCGTCAACTGGTCAACAATGGTTACAAAGCTCGTAACTTGATTGGTGGATACAGAACACTCAAATTCTCGCGCTTATAACGGGATAATAAAAACAGAGAAAACCGAGAGATTGGTTTTCTCTTTTGTTTATTTACATGGACTCAAATCTAACTCATTAACCTTCTATCGCCAAACGGACTGCCGCTTGAGCATGGATAGAAGTGGTATCAAGTAGCGTAACATCGGTGTGACTTTGGTTTACAAGTAAGGCAATTTCAGTGCACCCGAGAATCACAGCTTCAGCTCCCTGCTCTTTTAGTTTTTCAATGATTTTCAGGTATATCGTTCTCGATTCCTCTTTGATTTCACCTTGGCATAACTCTTTATAAATAATGTTATGCACTATAGAGCGATCATCTTGAGCAGGAGTTATGACATCCAGCCCATAGAGGTCGGAAAGCCGTCCTTTGTAAAAGTCTTGCTCCATTGTGAATTGAGTACCTAGGAGTCCGACCTTTTGAACCTCTTTCTCACGAAGTAACTCAGCAGTCACGTCTGCGATATGTAGTATGGGGATATTAATGCTGGCTTCAATTTGAGGAGCAACTTTGTGCATTGTGTTCGTACAAATAAGAATAAAATCAGCGCCCCCTTTTTCTATTGAAGATGCAGCATCAGATAGAATACTTGCCGTTTCTTCCCATTTACCTTGGTGTTGAAGTTTCTCTATCTCTGAAAAATTCACGCTATACATACAAATTTTTGCGGAATTTAGGCCACCTAACGCCTCTTTGACCCCTTCGTTGATCAATTTGTAATAACTAAGCGTCGACTCCCAACTCATGCCGCCTAGAAGACCGATAGTTTTCATATAACTCTCCAATCGTTATACACCACCATGGCAGGGGTGTTTTTACAAACAAAATCAACCACGTGAATAGACAGCCTTCTAGCTTTGTCACTAGTGAGAACTGGATAAACCTGCAATCAGAAAAACGAGAACCAAAAAGGACGACTACGCAATTCTCATATCTCCTCGCAACATTGTTACCGCACTTCCAGAAAGCTTAACGCATTCCGGATTCAATAATTCTGTATAAACAACTCCACTTCTCTTGGATGCTTGAAAGCCTTTTAATTGCGCTTTACCGAGCTCTTTAGCCCAGTAAACACATAAAGCGCAATGAGCAGAACCTGTCACTGGATCCTCATCAACACCCACCCAAGGGGCAAAGTAACGAGAGACAAAATCAGCGTCAGTGCTTGATTGAGCAGTGATAACAACTCCACGACCTTTTTGTTTAAGTAACGCACTAAAATCAGGTTCGAGTTGCTCTATCAAAGACTCATCATTGATGACGATCAACTGCTTATTATCAAACTGACCATAAGCGTTTACATCAGCCACATCGAGCCCTAAGCCGTAAAGCAAGTCTGTGTTAATACTTGCTCGCATATCTAAAATAGGAGCAGGAAACACCAAATGAATGTCGTCATGATCAAGTTGTGCAGTTAAAACGCCGGATAGCGTGCCAAACTCAATGGTATCACCAGTACTATATAACCCTTGCTCTCTCAGCACGTGCGCCGTGGCCAATGTGCCATGTCCACACAAAGCGACTTCCGTCCTCGGTGTAAACCAACGAAGTTGCATTGTGTTTAATGACAGAAACGCGGTTTCAGATAGTGACATCTCTGCCGCTATGGCCAACATCATTTCCTCATCAAGGCTTGATTCTGTGATACACACACCTGCAGGATTGCCTTTGAACACATCTGATGTAAACGAGTCGACCTGAAAAATTTTAACTTCCACAAAATATCCTTAAGTTCTATCAACCACTGTAGAACCATTAGCAGCACTTAGTGCATTTGTACCACGTAATGTATTGCACCAGTTATTTGAGCAGTAAGCCTTTCTTAACTAAGAAGAAACCACTTTTTCTCCTGATGGGATTTATTGGTATTTTGCCGAAGTAATGAACTCACCGAATGTTTCACACCAAACAACAACAGTATTGTATTCAGAAATGGAAATCCCTTGAGGAACCTCAACAACGAAGTTATTGAATGTTTTGACATCACCAACCAAGCTCATCTCAGATTTAAGGTCATTAAACGCTTGTTCCGTTTCGACAAACTTAGGAGATAAATAGAGTTTATAGTCAGGCCCGGGAGCGAGTTTTCCTACCAGCGTAATAGCTTGGGAACTCAAATGAATTTCACCTTCTCCCCAATGAAAAGCGTCGCTATCTTTGAGGTCCCTCGTGACAACTGCACTGTATTCTGCACCTTGCATGCGCTCAGAAACTTGCTCATCGGTCGGCGCAGGCGGTGCAATAAGAATCGGTAAAGTATAGATACCTATCGCAATACCAATCGCAACAGCCACTAAGTGGCTTAACGTTAATTTAATTATACTTTTCAAGGTCATCTATCTTCTTGTTAGTTTCATCAGCTTAGATTTAGGCTCAAATACAGACATCCGTCAGGTTATACGTCTAATAGCCTAATTTCATTAATATTATACACAAGCTGGACCAATGCGCCTTAATTGCTGCCTTTTAGAGTGCTATCCAATAACCCCGTTATTAACGAAAATAACTACTTTAATTCAGCTCCCTACACGCCTTAAGCGAAATGTTCTAAAGGCAAAGTGAGCAATTAAAAACGGCTGATAATTGATATCAGCCGTTTGGTTATCTGGAATGTCGTTGTGCTGGTTTGGGAACTATTCTGCTTCCACCAAAGCGATCTTATCGGATGTCGATTTTTCCAATTTGATCGCAATAAACTTAGAGGTTGGCGTAAACGTTCTATCCCCATAACTATCTAAAGGAACCAATGGGTTCGTTTCTGGATAGTAAGCCGCCGCCTGACCTGCTGGCACGTCATAGGCAACAAGCGTAAATCCGCTCACGCGACGCTCTACGCCATCTTCCCATAATGACACCATGTCCACTTTGTCTCCCGGTTCAAAACCGAGTTTACGAATATCCGCTTCATTGATAAACAGCACTTCGCGCATACCAAATACTCCACGATAACGGTCATTCAAGCCGTAAAGTGTCGTATTGTATTGGTCGTGTGAGCGCATGGTTTGCAAGATCAAATCTGGCTTTTGGCCTTTTTCGAGTATCGCTTCGCTGATCAACTGCTTCGGCAACTCGCTAGAGCTGAACTGTGCTTTGCCGCTTGGTGTATTCCATCGACGCTCGGCAGCTGGGTTTACCAAGTGGAATCCACCCGGGTGTTTAAGCTTATGGTTAAAGTCGGTAAAGCCCGGAATCGTGTCGGCAATCAAATCGCGAATACGGTCGTAATCTTCAATCGCCCACAACCAATCAATTGGTTTTACCCCGAGTGTGGCATTAGCAATACCGGCAATAATCGCTGGTTCTGAACGCAAATGCTCCGAACGCGGTTTTAGCTGACCAAATGAGATATGCACCATGCTGAAGGTATCTTCAACCGTCACGCCTTGTGGGCCAGTCGCTTGCTGATCAATCTCAGTACGACCTAAGCATGGAAGAATAAGCGCATCTTTACCTGTGACAAGGTGAGAACGATTTAACTTCGTCGAAATGTGTACGGTTAAATTACAGTTTCGCATCGCGTTGTGCGTACGTTCTGTATCTGGCGTTGCTTGTGCAAAGTTACCGCCCAAACCGATAAATACTTTCGCTTGCCCTTCTTCCATCGCTTTAATGGCTTGCACAGTGTTGTGGCCTTCACCACGCGGGACGGCAAAGTTAAATCGACTTTCAATGCGATCCAATAACAGATCTGAAGGTTTTTCATCAATGCCCATCGTACGGTCGCCCTGAACGTTACTGTGACCACGCACTGGTGAAAGACCCGCGCCCGGCTTACCAACGTTACCTCGTAACATTTGCACGTTTGCGACTTCTTTAATGGTTGGCACAGAGTGACGATGCTGAGTCAACCCCATCGCCCAACACATGATCACACGTTCTGCACGTCGATACATGCTCGCCACCATCTCGATTTCACTTAAATCAAGACCCGATTGTTCCGCGATGTGTTCCCAAGAGGTTGCGTCCACTTCAGCCAAATACTCATCAATACCTATCGTGTGTTGCTTGATGAACTCACGGTCAAATACCGCTTTGCCACCGTTTTGCAATGCCTCGCGTTCCCATTGCAACAAGAATTTCGCGATACCACGAAATACTGCCATGTCTCCGCCCAAAGCAGGACGCAGGTACGCCGTGTTTGTAGGCTCTGAGCCATTACTCAACATCTCAATCGGCATTTGTGGGTTTTGGAAACGCTCTAATCCACGCTCTTTCAGCGGGTTTAGACAGATAACCTGTGCACCACGTTTTACCGCTTCGCGCAGAGGTTCAAGCATTCGTGGGTGGTTCGTGCCCGGGTTTTGACCTATCACGAAAATCGCGTCGGCTTCTTCAAAATCATCAAAGATCACTGTGCCTTTACCAACACCAATGGTGTCTTTCATCCCTATTGCACTGGCTTCGTGACACATGTTGGAACAATCTGGGAAGTTGTTGGTACCGAATGCGCGGACAAATAGCTGATACAAAAACGCCGCTTCGTTGCTTGCACGACCAGAGGTATAAAACTCCGCTTGGTGCGGTGAATCCAATTGATTGAGATGTTTCGCGACAAGAGCAAAAGCCTCATCCCAAGAGACTGGCACATAGTGATCGGATTCAGCATCGTATCGCATTGGGTGCGTGATACGGCCTTGGTATTCCAACCAGTAATCGGTTTGCGTTGAGAGAGAAGAAACGCTGTGATTGGCAAAAAAATCAGGATCAACCAGACGATTGGTCGCCTCCCAGTTTACTGCTTTCGCGCCATTCTCACAGAAATTGACTTTACCACTATCTGGCGACTCGCCCCATGCACATCCCGGACAGTCGAAACCGCCATTTTGGTTGGTTTTGAGCATAGTGCGAATGTTTTTAACTGCATTTTCACTGCCCCACCAACTTCTGGTTACGGCTTTCAGTGCACCCCAACCACCAGCTGGACCTTTGTATGCTTTTATTTGTTCTTTTTGGCTCACGACTTTACTCCTCGCAGATATACCAGCAAGCAGGGTGCCCGTGAAAACAAGCGCGTTATTTATTGAGATAATGCGGAAGTATTGAAGGGCTTAGTTTCTAATCCATGTATTTTTTAATCCAAATAAGTAACCACTCAACATGCTCTCGCTTGTCCGAGCGTTTACTTATCTAGATTCTTGATATCGGATACCCGCCTACTGTTTCTAAGACTGTTAGATTCAATTCGCATTGTTGCGCCTTGATCTAAATCAAAGATTAAGTCGATATTCAATATGCGTCCAATTGATAATCCTGACCGAGTGATAAATAAAATCTATGACGAATTTTTCCACTGACGGTCATCACATTTTTAATCAATACAATTTATGAGGTTAATCGTTTTCCCATTCGATTCCACCTAGTTCGCTTAACAAACTCAATAAAATCGGCACTCTTGATAATAGATAATATCTATCACACTATAGATACTTTAAATTTGACCCTAATTAATATCAGGAATAGCCTTGATTCAGATCAATTTTGAGTGTGGTTTTATTCTTGACTTGGTTTTGGTTTTCCATTCCCCAGTTAAAACGTTCCAGCGCTTAAAAAGTACGGTAGTGCTGTGCCCTTTTTAGGGAGTTCCCCCGTACATGTGACTCACAACGCAAGGTGAACAAGCCATTATGGATATCAAACAACTTAAATATCTCATCGCACTTGAACAGACCAAACACTTTGGTCAAGCCGCCGCATTGTGCCACATTACGCAGCCTACCTTGTCCATGAGAATCCGAAGCTTAGAGGAAGAACTCGACCTCGAATTAATCCAGAGAAGTCAAAGATTTGAAGGATTTACTGAAGCCGGAGAACGCATTTTAGCTTGGGCGAAAACCGTCTTAGCCGCTCATGATGGATTGCAAGCCGAGGCTGCTAACTGCCGTGGTCAGTTGGTCGGTTCACTTCGGCTTGGAATGGTGCCACTCGCCAGCCAAAACCCGATGCAATTGCTCAAACCATTAGCTCAACAGTTCCCTGAGTTACGTTTTCAAATACTCTCCATGACGACCGAACAGATCATAGACCAACTCAATCGCAATCAGCTTGATTTGGGCATGTGTTATGTCGATCAAGTTAACACCGCTTACTTCGATGTTATCGAGCTCGACTCGACCAAACTTGGCGTTTTATTCGATGAGCGTCATTTTGACTTTGCCGAATCTGAAGTGTTGTGGGAGTCACTCAATAACATTCCGCTAGGGCTGCTTTCGAAGGGCATGCACTATCGCCACTCGATTGATCTTAGCTTTGTGAGTAAAGGGCTAGTTCCACAAACCGTCATTGAAAGTAACTCCACCTTTCACTTGATCCAAGCAGTAACCAGTGGCCTTTGTTGCGCCATTATGCCGCTGAATTGTGGATTGGAAGAGTTGAACGATACGCTTCGCATTATTCCTATCGAAGAAGCCGCCGTTCACGCCCCGCTAGGTTTGTTAAAGCGAAAACAAGAACCCTTCTCCGCGCTAACCGATCAGTGTTTCGCAGAAGCAAAAAGCATATTCAATCGATAACAACAATCCACACGTCAATTTTTGGCATACACAACGGCTTATGAGGTGATTTCATGAGATGTACTACTCAATCTTATTTTGAACTGTCCGATTTCAATCACGCACCACCTCAACCAAGTGCGTTCAATTACCGAGAATTGATTGATGGCCGCCCAGTGCAACAAATGTCGCTGGCGAGTGAGTCAGCTTTAGCTATCAGCTATAACGGCATTAGCCAAGCGGTCATGATGGTGACGCCAGGCCATCTGGAAGACTTTGTGAAAGGGTTTAGCCTAAGCACAGGCATCGTCCACGACTTCAAAGAGATCAAAGACATTGAAATTGGCGGCGATCACGAATCTCACTATGCGGAAGTGGAAATCAGCAACCGCGCTTTCTGGGCGTTAAAAACACAACGCCGAAATCTTGCTGGCACAACCGGATGCGGCATTTGTGGCGTCGAGGCTCTTGAACAAGCTTTGCCTGATTTGGTGCCACTGACACCGTCTCTTCCTCCGCGCTCCGATGTATTCGAAGGGCTGCGAGACAAAGTCGCACAGCATCAAGAAGCCGCACGTGAATCTGGCGCGTTACACGCCGCTTTATTTGCAGATTTACAAGGCAACATCAAGTTGTGCCGAGAGGACATCGGCCGCCACAACGCGCTAGATAAGTTGATTGGCGCATTGGCCAACAATCACATCGAACCTCAAAGTGGCTTCGCAATCATGACCAGCCGTTGCAGCTTAGAGTTGATCCACAAAGCCGTTCGCGCGCGTATCCCCACTCTGGTTTGCTTATCTGCACCCACAGCGTTAACCGTCGAATGGGCAAGAAGAAACCATTTGAACCTAATTCACTTGCCAAAACACGGCTCGCCGCGTCTATACAGCCCTGCGCCTTAACACGTCAACCTAGCCGAATTCCTAATATTTCTAACAGAGACCTCCGGGTCTCTGTTGTTTGCTTCTCGTTCCCAATTGATACTTAGCGACAAGACACTATTCTGTCCAACCAAACGTGCTCACCCCTTGTCAGCACTAAGCTTATGCATATTAATCCGTTTGCATTTGAACGCTTTCAAATCCGATAAGAACCCTGTCAAAAACCCATAAATTAGTAAGGATTTTGTGTGACTCTTTTCACGCTTTTCCGCCTTCCTAGGCATTTCTAGGAATTTTTCCTAGCCGATCTAGGCAACCATCTCATGTGCCTCACAAAACCACTCTCTAGAATTCCGCTCAGTCAAAGGTAACAAGAGCGCATAGCGGTCTCCGTTGTGTTTCTAAAACAATTACAAGAGAGTTCATCATGTTAAAATTCCTCGAACAGGTGCGGAAGCCGACCCTCGATCTTCCTGTCGAAGTTAGAAGAAAGATGTGGTTTAAACCGTTCATCCAATCTTACTTGGTCGTATTCATCGGCTACCTAACCATGTACTTGATTCGTAAGAACTTCAATGTCGCGCAAAACGACATGATCTCAACTTACGGTCTGAGCATGACAGACCTTGGTCTTATCGGCCTTGGCTTCTCCATCACTTACGGCATCGGTAAAACCGTTGTTTCTTACTACGCTGACGGTAAGAACACCAAGCAATTCCTCCCTTTTATGCTGATCCTTTCTGGTCTTGCAATGCTTGGTTTCAGCTTCAGCATGGGCGGCGGTAGTGCAAGCCTGTTCTTGATGGTGGCTTTCTACGCTCTGAGTGGTTTCTTCCAAAGTACTGGTGGCCCTTCTAGTTACTCAACCATTACAAAATGGACACCTCGTAACAAACGCGGCTCTTACCTAGGCTTGTGGAACATGTCGCACAACGTTGGTGGTGCGGGCGCAGCGGGTGTTGCTCTTTTCGGTGCTAACTACCTATTCGACGGCCACGTAATCGGCATGTTCGTGTTCCCTTCTATCATCGCAATCATCGTTGGCTTTATCGGTATGCGCTTTGGTAGCGACTCACCAGAAGCTTACGGTCTAGGTAAAGTAGAAGAACTTTTCGATGAAGCAGTGAGTGAAGAAGACACCGCTGCTGAAGAAAACCAGATGACCAAGAAAGAAATCTTTGTTGAATACGTTCTTAAAAACAAAGTTATCTGGCTACTTTGCTTTGCAAACATCTTCCTTTACATCGTTCGTATCGGTATCGACCAATGGTCAACGGTATACGCATACCAAGAGCTTGGCCTGTCAAAAGAAACGGCAATCTCTGGCTTTACTCTGTTCGAAGTCGGTGCACTTGTGGGTACGTTGATGTGGGGTTACCTGTCTGACCTAGCAAACGGTCGCCGCGCATTGGTTGCTTGTGTATCTCTTGGTTTGATCATCGTATCGCTTGAGTTCTACCAGCACGCCACTAGCGAGTTCATGTACTTGGCCTCTCTATTTGTATTGGGCTTCTTGGTGTTTGGTCCGCAACTTCTTATCGGTGTTGCCGCGGTTGGTTTTGTCCCTAAAAAAGCAATCAGTGTGGCTGACGGCGTAAAAGGTACTTTCGCTTACCTAATCGGTGACAGCTTTGCAAAACTAGGCTTGGGTATGATTGCAGACGGTACACCTATCTTCGGCTTAACAGGTTGGAAAGGTACCTTCGCAGCCCTAGATACCTCCGCCATGATTTGTATTGTTTTGCTTGCTTTCGTTGCTATCGCGGAAGAGAAGAAGATTCGACACGCGAAGAAGCTTCAACTTGCACAAGACCAAGCCTAACTTCTCTGCGCGCTTTACTTCGGTAAAGCGCGCAAGATCATTAAAAAGCATGGTTCAATTCAGTATCATTAAAGATTTTTCTATTGGCTCCTGTTGGAGCTTATTGTTGTTAGTCGTCTGCTCTATTTGGTTGTAATAATGATTCATGTTGCTTTAGTTGATGATCACGTCATCGTGCGTTCAGGTTTCGCACAATTATTAAATTTAGAAAGTGATATTACCGTTGTTGGTGAATTCGGCTCTGTCGCCGAAGCACGCACAGGCTTGCCTGCGGTACACCCTCACGTCGTCATCCTAGATATTTCCATGCCAGATGAAAGCGGCTTAAACTTTCTCAGCGAAATACCAACTGGCATTGCCTGCGTGATGCTTAGCGTGCATGACTCCCCTGCGATGGTGGAAAAATCACTAAAGCTAGGTGCAAAAGGCTATCTTAGTAAACGCTGTAGCCCAGACGAACTTATTCAAGCCGTGAGAACCAGTGCTTCTGGCGGCTGTTACCTCACATCAGATATTGCACTTAAACTTGCAACGCCTAGCGACAACACCACCTCTCTATGCCAACTGACAAAACGTGAAAACGAGGTCTGTCAGCTACTTGCGACCGGGTTGGATGTAAAGTCAGTCGCGGCAGAGCTTGGCTTGAGCCACAAGACCGTGCATGTTCATCGTGCAAATGCCATCGACAAACTCGGCGTGAAAAACAACGTTGAGCTCGCCAAACTATTTTCTCAAGAGTCCTTTTAATGCGAGCTTATGCTATTACCACCATTTGCGGACTTTTTGTTATGGCTTGCGCCTGGTTCTGCTTATGGGTGATTTCCTATTACTTTGTCAATGATCCCGAGCTGGCGATCTTATTGTTTCCTTTCGCTTTAAGATTAGGTGTCGCCCTGCACACTCGCACCGCTTATTGGCCGACTATTTACCTTTCTGAGTGGGGGCTTTCCATCGCACTTGCGATGTTACTGGGTCAACCGCAGTGGCTTACCGTGCTGATTGCGAGCATTGCCAGTATCCCGGTCACTCTGATTGCGAAAAAATACTACTACGGAGACCAAAACCGCCATTTAGCCGTGATGAGCGTTGTCATTATCATTAGCGCGTTTATTAATGTGATGGCCGTTGGTTTTCACGTTCCTTCGGTTTACATGGTGTGGCTGGCTAGCATTTCTGGAGGCTTGCTCGTGGTGCCTATGTGCTACTTGTTATGGAGTTATTTGTTCCAAAGTCGTTGGTCTCCGCTTAGCTCTCTCCTACTTAGTAATGCCGTTGTATTTCAGGTGCGTCATATCGTGCTTTATGCACTGCTTTTGATCGGCAGTATTTTGGTGCAAACCAGTTTGCCTGAAGAGCTAAAACGATTTGCGCCATTTTGTATGGCGATTCCAATCATCGTGCTTGCTCTGCGTTACGGCTGGCAAGGTGCCCTACTCGCCACCATGCTCAACAGCATTGCGCTGATTGCGGCTCGCAGCGGCGTATCAAATCTAGAAATCACCGATTTGTTATTATCTCTCTCGGCACAAACCATCACCGGCATTATGCTCGGCTTAGGGGTTCAGAAACAAAAAGACCTCAATCACAAACTGCGCGGCGAACTTGCACGCAATCAGAATTTGTCTCGCCAGCTTATCAAAGCGGAAGAGTCCGTAAGACGCGATATTGCGCGCGAGCTACATGACGAAATCGGCCAGAACATCACGGCGATCCGCACACAAGCCAACATAATCAAGCGGGTAAATAACGCAGAAACAAGCGTCGGTTGCGCCGACACCATCGAAGGGCTTTCCCTCAACGTATACGACACCACTAAGCGACTGTTAAGCAAGCTAAGACCAAAAATGCTGGATGATTTGGACTTAAAAGAATCCGTCGAGCAACTAACGCGAGAGATGGAGTTCGCCAATCACGGAACAACTGTTCAACTGAACTGGCAAGGCGATTACACCAGACTGAGTGACACACTCAAAGTCACCCTATTCCGTTTATGCCAAGAGTCATTAAATAACGCAGCCAAGTACGCAGAAGCGCAGTTGATCAATATTGAACTGACAATTGGAGAAGCTGCGGTTTCACTGATGATTAACGATGATGGTGTCGGCTTCAAAGTTCAGGACAGCATGAAAGGCATGGGCGTTCGCGGCATGCAAGAGCGTGTGCACGCGTTAGGTGGAAAAATGGTTATCTACTCCACCAGCGATCAAGTTATTGGCACACAAATCAGCATTACTTTACCTAAGGTGTAACTCAAGATGTTTGGATTTTTACGTTCACCTAAATTTACTCAACCGAGTCTGAGCAAAGAGCAAATCGACCAGCGTTACCGCCATTGGCGTTTGCACATTATGTTGGGGATGTACATCGGCTACGCAGGTTTCTACTTTACCCGTAAGACCTTTAACTACGCCGCACCAGCTATGATTACCGATCTTGGCCTAGACAAAGGCGATTTGGGTCTTATAGGCACGCTTTTCTACATCACCTACGGCTGCTCGAAGTTTATTTCTGGCACGATTTCGGATCGCTCTAACCCTCGTTATTTCATGGGGCTAGGCTTGATTGCGACAGGTCTGGTCAATATCGCGTTCGGCTTTTCTAGCTCACTCGCGGCTTTCATCACTCTGTGGATCTTAAACGCGTGGTTCCAAGGCTGGGGCTGGCCTTCATGCTCCAAGCTGCTAACCACTTGGTATTCACGCTCCGAGCGTGGCTTCTTATGGGCGATTTGGAACACCGCACACAACGTTGGTGGCGCGCTGATCCCTATTTGGGTGGGCTATTTAACGTTGCACTACAGCTGGCGTGAAGGCTTTATTCTACCCGGCATCATCGGGGTATTGCTCGGTCTATTCGTTTGTTGGCGATTGCGCGACAAACCCACAACAATGGGCTTACCAAGTGTCGGACAATGGCGCAACGACGCACTAGAACTTGCGCAAGAAAATTACGGACGTGGCCTCACCTACCGAGAAATTCTGAAATCGTACGTATTTAACAACAAATACATCTGGCTGCTCGCGTTCAGTTATGTGTTGGTTTACATCGTCCGAACCGCAATCAACGACTGGGGAAACCTGTATTTAACCGAGCAGCATCACTATAGCCTGATTAACGCCAACGCTGCTCTGTCGATGTTTGAAATCGGTGGTTTTGTTGGTTCATTGGTTGCGGGTTGGGGCTCAGACAAACTCTTTGGCGGTAACCGTGGGCCAATGAACTTGCTGTTCGCGATTGGGATTTTCTTATCTGTCTCTGCGCTTTGGCTGATGCCCCTGACCAACTTTGCATTCCAAGCCGCGGGATTGTTCTCCATCGGCTTCTTTGTCTTTGGGCCACAAATGCTGATCGGTATGGCAGCGGCGGAGTGCTCTCACAAAGATTCTGCAGGCGCGGCAACAGGATTCGTGGGCTTGTTCGCCTACATGGGCGCAGCATTGTCTGGCTATCCACTGGCGTTAATTCTTGAAGAATATCATTGGACGGGTTTCTTCATCACCATTTCAGTTTGTGCAGCCGTCATTGGCCTTTTGTTGCTGCCATTTTTGCAAGCGCAACAACCATCACGAAAACCACTAGAACCAAAACCTCGGTTGTAAATCGACTTATCGCCCTTCGGGCAAATTGGCGAGTGACCTAACCGCGCTCGCCATCCTTATTTAGCGTATCTCTGCTCAATTTTTCTTCCGATTCAGTTCGGAGGGTTAACTATGGGAAAAATTCATGAATTTGAACACTATTTCATCGCATAGCTTCTTTCAAATGAACAACAAAATCCAAAACTACGCTTGGGGAAGCACCTCTTCTATTCACGATTTGTTTGGCTTTTCTAACGAAACGAATGAGCCTCAAGCAGAAGTATGGATGGGGACTCACCCAAACGGCTGCTCTGAAGTTCAGATTGAGCAAAACACGCTGCCTTTGTCTGAACTGATCAAACAAAACCAACCCGCTTACTTATCAGCAGAAACCGCAGCGAAATTTGGCGACCTGCCCTTTCTGTTTAAGATCTTAGCGGCCGAACACGCACTGTCGATTCAAGTTCACCCAAGTAAACAAGATGCTGAAATAGGTTTCGAAAAAGAGCAAAGTGCTGGCATCCCACTAAACGCGAGCCATCGTAACTACAAGGATCCAAATCACAAGCCTGAGTTGGTATACGCATTGACAAGTTACCAAGCCATGAACGGTTTTCGCTCGTATGCCGAGATTATTGAGGCATTTAGCCTTTGTGATATCGATGAGCTACGCGCGCCATTAGATGCATTCAAACGCGAAATCAACTCACAAGGTTTGCGAGATTTCTTTGTGCACATTCTGACCATGGAAGGCGAAACGAAAGAAAGAGCACTGAAACAGCTTCTTACCCACGCTTCACGTCAATCGGAACAAGGCACTGACTCGGAGCAAGGCACTAACAGCGACGTTTACCAGCTCATCTTGGATCTATCCACTCAATACCCTGGCGATGTCGGCTTGTTTGCGCCATTGCTGTTGAATGTCATCACGCTGCAACCTGGCGAAGCGATGTTCCTGAGCGCAAGAACGCCACACGCTTACATTAAAGGTACGGGATTAGAGATCATGGCGAACTCAGATAACGTTTTGCGTGCAGGACTCACGCCGAAGCATATGGATGTTGAAGAACTGGTTAAATGCACAGATTTTGTGCCTAAGCCTTTTGACAGCCTTGTTCTTGAACCCAATGCAAATGGTTGCCAGAGCCTTTACCCCGTTCCAGTGGCAGACTTTAGTTTCAGCATTCTTAACCAACCGAACAATGAAGTGGTTGAGGCAAACAGCGCAGAGATTTTGATGGCGATTGATGCCGACCTGACACTCATCAGTGATAACGGTGAGACATTAACCGCCGCGAAAGGACAATCTGTATTTGTTCCGGCTTACGTTGGTCATTATCGCATTCAAAGTGCGGGACGTGTGGCTCGCGCCTTCAACTAGTTTTTGAACAACTGATTCAAACTAGCGTCTGACCCAAGGGACTGGGTTAGACAATGTATTCCTTTCATAGATTGAGCCAGTCCGCTTTTAAGGCACTCATTGTCAAAACCCATTTATTTCCGGTAAATTCTCCGCTCCAATATCAAATTACTTGGATAATAAAGGCGCTCACACAGTGGTATTTGTTGCAAAACGTATAATCAACGTTGTAATCAAAGCCTCAATCACTACAATCTCTGGTTCGATTTTTCAGTTAACGTTTGTATGCCGAAGTTAAACCAAGATAACCCTGTTCAAAGCTCCGCCCTTTCAGATATCGAAACCAGCAGTAAGATTCAATCGGCATTAGAACCGAAGTTTCACAAGCCAGAGAAACGTCTCTGCTTAAGCCCTGGCCTATCGGATAAGCATTTGGCGCGCCGTTGGCAAGTATTGGAACACGTGACCAATAAAGATCATCTTCTTGATCCTTTCACACAGTCACATTGCGACGCATACTCCAACAACATCGAGCACTTCGTTGGCACTGTCAATGTGCCGGTCGGCATCGCAGGCCCTTTGCGCGTCAACGGCTTGTATGCGAACGATGACTTTTTGGTTCCGCTCGCAACGACAGAAGCCGCGTTAGTCGCTTCCTACAACCGTGGCGCAAATCTTATCACCGCTGCTGGTGGCGCGAGCGCATTGTTGCTGAGTGAAGGGGTGAGCCGAACGCCAGTGTTCGCCTTTAATAACCTTGCCGATGCGGGTCAGTTCGTCAGTTGGGTTGTGACCCAGTTTGACGCATTTCGTCAAATAGCGGAATCCACCACCTCACATGGCAAACTCAAAGACATCAATGTAAATATCGAAGGAAACCACGTTTATTTGGTCTTTGAATACTTGACCGGTGACGCTTCCGGACAAAACATGGTGACCATCGCAACAAACGAAGTGTTCCATCATATTTTGGCGACCAGCCCAATCAAACCAACGCAAGCCTTCTTGGATGGCAACTTATCAGGCGACAAAAAACCAAACGCGCACACGCTGCGCTCGGTACGCGGTAAGAAAGTATCCGCCGAAGTGGCCATTCCTGCTGAGTTGGTGGAGAAATATCTGCATACCACGCCAGAGTCTATGGTTCAATTTGGCAAAATGACCACGGTGGGTGGTTTACTCAGCGGGACGATTGGCGTCAACGCGCATTACGCGAATGCCCTTGCCGCGCTGTACATTGCTTGTGGTCAAGATGCCGCTTGCGTTGCAGAGTCTGCCATTGGTATCACTCGTATGGATGTGGACGCTCAAGGGAACTTGTATGCGTGTGTTACCTTGCCAAACATCATTGTTGGCACGGTTGGCGGGGGCACTGGTCTTCCAACACAAAAAGCATGTTTGGATATTTTGGGTTTGCACGGCAACGGCAAAGCGAAAGCCTTAGCCGAAGTCGCAGCTGCGCTTTGTCTGGCTGGCGAACTCTCGATTGTGGGCGCATTTTGTGCCGATCACTTCTCCCGGGCTCACCATAAACTTGCTAGAAAATAATCCTTTTACTTTGTACAAGAGAACACCCATGCGGTTTTCTCTTGTGCCAATAAAACAACTTTATTTATTAGCTCATAAATTAGTTTAAGTTATATTGCAGACTTAATAATTGCATCACTCTCACGTTGACCGCATTATTGCAGTATCACCACACATTCCTCGCTATATCACTGTTTGACCCTATCCTCACGCGACATTAAATATCAGTACGTTACCTAAATAAATATCAAAAACATCTAGCACTAAAGTACCAAATTCATAGATTGAGTTTTTTGTTAGTCACTTATAGAGACTATACTCGTTCCTGCAGCTGCTTGATTTTTCTAAATTTATTATTTAGCTCAAATGAGCTTAATCACTCCCGTTAAATGGATTTAAGTCGTTCCCTCGGGTAAGCGAGTTAACTATGAGACGTCAGAAACAGTATGAAATCTCTTGTTGGGTACTAGGGTTGATTATCGTATTACTAAGTTACGTCCCTTCAGTACCAGCAGAAATGGAACTAACGCCCTCCGATCAAACCGTTGCGCGTTTCCTCTATCAGAGCACTTTTGGGCCAACACCAACATTAATTGATGAGGTAGAAGAAGTCGGGATGGAAAGTTGGATATCTCAACAAATCTACCTTCCTGCCACCTATCATCAACCGCTCTATCGGACACCTTTTTCCAAAGGCGCACAATCCAATCGCGAAAACGCTTGGTATCAAATTGTTATTACTGCTGATGATCAACTCAGACAGCGCATGGCGTATGCATTAAGCCAGATCTTAGTGGTCTCTCGCTATGGCGGTGTTCTTTCCAGTAAGCCCACAGGTCTAGTCGACTACTATGATGTATTGATTGCTAACGCTTTTGGCAACTACCGAGATTTATTATATGACGTTTCCATTCATCCTGTTATGGGCAGCTATTTGTCCATGCTCGGTAGCGCAAAAGAGAACAACACGACGGGTGCATTACCTGATGAGAACTTCGCTCGAGAGTTGATGCAGTTATTCACCCTAGGCTTGTATGAACTGAATATCGATGGCAGTAAAAAGCTTGATCGTAAAACGGGTAAGCCTATCCCCACATATACCCAAACGGATATTCAAGAACTCGCTCGAGCATTAACTGGGTGGAAAAATGCCGATTTAGCGTTTGTTGAACCGATGCGAGTCATCAGCCACCGACACGATGGTGGCGAGAAACGATTGCTTGGTAACACAATTCCTGCTGGTTTAACTGCGCAAGAAGAGCTTTCAAAAGTGATCGATATTTTGATGTCTCATCCAAACATGGCGCCGTTTGTTTCTAAGCTACTTATCCAACGTTTTGTAACTTCGAATCCAAGTCCGGAGTACATCGCACGTGTTGCTTCGGTATTCAATAACAATGGCAAAGGAGAAAAAGGAGATTTAAACGCGGTCATTCATGCCATCTTGCTCGATTCTGAGGCTCTAGGCATGACAGATACCCCGCCAATAAAAGTGAAAGAGCCAATACTGGTCCTAACTAATTTTCATCGAGCAGCGGGTTTTACAATCAAATCTACACGTTACGAAGACGCCACTACGATGATGAATATCGCCAATCAAGGACCTCTTCGTTCTCCTTCCGTATTTAATTTTTACTCTCCTGACTACCAACCATCTAACGAGTTTACGGAGTCTGGTATTAGCTCTCCTGAGTATGAGCTACTGAACTGGTCCGTTTATACCGATTTGGTCAACTATATGTTGACCAGCACTCGCAGAGGCGGCGGTGATTCCTACACTCTCGATCTCGGCGAGTTTTATCTTCTTTTGGATGATCACGATGCCTTAGTCGAGCTGGTTAACGAACGCTTCTTTGCAGGAACGGCCTCGGCGGAATTAAAAAAACTCATGCTCACCGTGTTAGATGAATATCGTGAGGACTATGTGCCAACAACAAAGCTCGCCTTGGTGATTTTTACCGCCATTTCCGGCGATGAATTCTATATTCAGGATTAGGAGTGGATTATGGATATTTCAAGACGACATTTTATAAAAAGCACTGCATCGATGGGCGCTTTAGCTTCGCTTGGTCTACCGGGTTATTCTCTCGCGGCGCCATCCAATGACTTTCGAGCATTAATATGTGTCTATTTAGCAGGTGGAAACGATGCGTTCAACACTGTACTGCCGTTGTCTGACGCGCACTATAACCAATATGCCAAAGTCAGAGGGGCTCTTTCTGTCGCCAAAGACGACATACTCCCTATCAATTTGCGTACCGCCGATAGCTCGGATAATCTGGTAGAACTTGGCTTACACCCCAAACTAAAGGCGCTGTCTTCAATTTTCGAACAAGGCGATGCCAATATCGTGCTCAATAGCGGCATTCTCAACCATCCCGTTACAAAACAAGCGATTGAGCTAGGTGAAGCGTCACTTCCCGAGCAACTGTTTTCCCACAATTCACAAACTGACGCTTGGTTACTTGGTGGTATGCAAGAATCTAGCAACTTGGGTTGGGCAGGAAGAATGTTGGACGTATTAACTTCTGAATCAGAAATAACCCCGCTATACAGTGTGCACGGGAACTCGCTTTGGTTACGCGCGATGGAACACCGCCAAACCGTGCTGAAAAAAGACCGTGCGGTTCAGCTTACCGCGATTGATAACCCACTATACAAGGGGATCTATGATCAACTGCTTTCTCATCAAACAGAGAATCCGTTTAGTGGTCACTTTAATTTGATGGTTGATGAGTCGATGATGATGAGCCGTGTGCTAAGCGAGCAACTCAATCATATTGATGACGCGCCGCTGTTCACCTCATCAACACTCGGCAAGCAGATGCAAACCGTCTATAAATTGATCGCAAGCCAAGATGTGTTAAAGCAACAACGACAAGTCTTCTTCGTTAAACACTCTGGCTACGACCTACACGATTCTCAATTAGTTCGACACCCCGTACTACTCGAAGATCTAGCAACTAACCTCTTAGCAATGTATCGTGCGATTGCGCGGTTGGGGCTAAACAAGCAAGTCACCTCTTTTACAATGTCTGACTTTGGTCGACGGATGACAAGCAACGGTAACGGCACCGATCACGGTTGGGGTGGTCATCAACTATTGATTGGGGGCGCGGTTAATGGTCAGCGACCTATCGGCACATGGCCTGAACTAGTATTGGGTGGAAACGATGACTATTCTCAAGGTCGACTCATACCCCAAATTGCAGCTGATCAAGTGGGCTCAACCCTCGCGCAATGGATGGGCGTGAGTGATAACGCGGCATTGGAATACGTGTTCCCGAATATCCGCAACTTCGCTAATTCAAACCTTGGCTTTATGGCTTAAGCTGCTTTAATGAGCTCTTAATTAACTTGTCATGAAAAAGGGAGCATTTACGCTCCCTTTTCAATATCATTTCCGCTGAGTGTCCGTTACGCTTCGTCGCGACGGCGCTCGTTACACAGCTTAATGGCACGCTCAAGCAATTCTAGCGCGGATTGTTCACATTCAGGCAGCGCCGCATCACTTTCACCAATTGGCGTTACGCGGTCACCCCATTTCAATACTGCCGCACCCCATGTCAAACCTGCACCAAATGCAGCAAGAAGCATGTTATCACCTGGGTTAACTCGGCCTTGCTCTACCGCTTCACACAATGCAATTGGCACCGTCGCTGCAGAAGTATTGCCGTAGTTTTGGATGTTCACAAACGCTTTGTCGTGTGGGATCCCAGATAGGTCACATAGGGTTTGAATAATACGAATATTCGCTTGATGAGGAATAACAACGTCGATTTGGCCGGTAGTTAACTGTGATGCTTTAAGCACGGTTTTCGCAGCTAGCCCCATGCCTTTTACCGCACGTTTGAAGATCTCTTGTCCTACGAAGTTGAAATCCCAGTAACCGTTGTCTTCCGCAAAACGGTCCATACAAGTACCAAACTTTGGCACGGATAGAATATCGCGACCTTTAGCGTCACAACCAATTTGAGATTGCAGTAGACCCGTTTCTTTTTCTGTTCTTGATAACACAACGGCGCCCGCGCCATCACCAAATAGAACAGCGGTATCTCGCATGGCCCAATCGATGTAGAAAGACAATCTTTCCGCGCCAATAATGATCGCGTTGCGATAGTTACCTGATTGAATCAAACGTGTGCCCGTTTCAAGGCCGTAGACAAATCCCGTACATGCGGCATTTAAATCAAAGGCCGCCGCAGAACGAATGCCCAAGTTCTGCTGTATTTTAGATGCGATGTTTGGAATAAGTGAATCCGGAGAACAAGTCGCCACAATGATTAAATCAACGTCGCTTGCGTCAACGCCCGCGCGCGCCAATGCGTGTTTGGCAGCAACGGTTGCCATGTCTGAAGTATTTACATGGCTAATACGGCGGTTTTCGATCCCTGTGCGGGTACGAATCCACTCATCTGAAGTATCAAGGAAAGTGCTAAGATCATCGTTAGAGAGCACGGCAGGAGGAACACATTTCCCCCAACCTGTAATTTCAGCGTAGTAATTTGTCATCGCAGACCTATTTATTGTTGTATTTTAATAAAATTTCTTAGAACCTTAGGCTCAAATACAAACCTGCTCTGCGTTATTTCGGCAGGTTAAAAAATAAGTATACAAATAATGAGGCTGACTGGTAAGTCATGTTTTCATCAATACGTAATAAAGGAAGAAGTCATGTCATCGTTTAAAACTCGCTGCCCTTCATGCGGCGGTCTGAATCGTGTCCCCAATGAGCGTGTTGCAGAGTCTGCAACTTGCGGTAAATGTAAAAGTGCACTTTTTGATGGCACGCCTATCGAAGGAACGCAAGATAACTTTTCTGCTCTATTACAAAGTGATACGCCTGTTGTCGTCGACTTTTGGGCCCCTTGGTGTAATCCGTGCGTCGGTTTTGCCCCTGTTTTCTCGGATGTCGCTCATGAACAAGCAGGAACGGCTCGTTTTGTAAAGATTGATACAGAAGCACAACAAGCGCTCGCTGCACAATTTGGCATTCGAAGCATTCCTACCATCATGGTTTTCAAGAACGGTCAACGCGTTGATATGATCAATGGTGCGCTACCTAAAAGTCAGTTTGATCAATGGTTAAATCAAGCACTTAATAAGTAATTCTCCACGCCAATCTTACTGGTAGGTTGGCGTTTTTATGCAACTTATCGACCTATCTATTTAACAAATATTATTTGTCGAAACGACTTAAATTAATCATTTTACTTGCCTAACTATTAGCCTCATATTCGCGCCGAATAACCCATAGATTTCATTTAACTTATAGGCGCAAAACAGTGGAAAACACAGTCGTTCCTGCAGCATCACCACGAGTTACAGTTCCAGTCGTCGCACTGTCTCTTTATGCGGTGGCTTCGGGCTATTTAATGAGCTTGATCCCTCTCATGCTCGGTGAATACAATATCTCAGCAGATTATGCGAGTTGGTTGGCGAGTGTTTTTTATGGCGGCTTATTGGTCGGCGCGATGTTTATTGAACGTGTCGTGCGTCAAGTGGGTCACCGTAAAGCGTTTATTGGCTGCTTAGCGGCATTCTCGCTAACGATTGTCACGCTACCCGTTTTTGCTAATGGGTTAGTGTGGCTTGCTGCTCGTTTTATCGCAGGTATTGCCGTTGCGGGCGTTTTTGTCATTGTTGAATCTTGGCTAATGTCTGGCGACGAAGCATCACGTGCAAAACGTTTGAGCTTGTACATGCTATCGCTTTATGGCGGTTCTGCATTAGGCCAATTTGGCATTGGTGTACTTGGCGTAAGTGGCGGTGTTCCGTTCATTGCAATCACAACGCTGATCCTAATGGCGATGTTGGTGCTGATGTTTATTGAGTGTGAACAACCAAACAGCCATGAATCAACCGCTTTGTCATTTAAGCAAATTGCCAAGCTAAACCATGCTGCAATTATTGGTTGTGTTGTATCAGGTTTGACCTTAGGCGCGATATACGGATTAATGCCTGTTGAGCTAACTAACCGTAAAATCAACCATCAAGACATTGGTACATTGATGGCACTAGTGATCCTAGGTGGCATGTTGGTTCAACCAATGGTGACCACATTGAACAAATACATGAGCCGCACAGTGCTAATGGCGTTCTTCTGTATTTTGGGTATTTTTTCGATCGGTTTGACCTTTATTTCATCGTCAGCCGTGGTATTAGCTGCTGCATTATTCTTTTTAGGTGCAGCTACTTTTGCCTTGTACCCAATTGCGATCAACTTAGGTTGCAAAGGACTTGATGAGCGCTTTATTGTCTCTGCCACACAAGTCATGCTGTTCAGCTACAGCATTGGCTCTGTTGCTGGCCCGGTTGTGGCTGATAAATTTATGGGCCAAGAACATGGCTTACTAGGCTACTTGTTTGCCGCTTTGGTTGCAACAGGCGTATACATGCTACTTGCAGCGAGCAAAACTAAGCAGCGTATGGCCGCTGGCCTCTAACCATGCAACTTCTACTCAACGAAAACGAGGGCATGTCGCCCTCGTTTTTTATTCTTCGCTTTTTTGTTTAGATAAACGTTTATGACGGTTTGACGCGTTCGCTGCAGGTTTTTCCGGTACCGTGCGCTTTTCATGAAGTAAATGACGAACCGCCAAGATGGGATGTTTCAGTAGCATTCTGGGGCCAGAGTAACGCATGACCAAACGCATTTGCTCTTTCGGGTCCGGTTTATAACAGTGAATCGGACACTTGTTACACGTAGGTTTATTCTCTCCGTAAGGACAACGGTCAAGACGAACTTCTGCGTATTCAAGCAGCTCACGACATTCTGAGCACAAGTCACTTTTTGTTCCATGGTGATCGTGACAGTAAACCTCTACCATGGCTTTTACCGTCTTAAATTCAGTGGCGAGCTTGCCAAGTAAAATATCGCTCATGAGCTTCCAAAAATCACAACGTCATTGTGTAAAGTTCTAACGTTCGACCATTATCGTATTGCTGCTCAACTCGTTCAAACTCAAAGCCCAGTTTTTTAAGCAAACTTATACTACGAATATTGTCATTGTTGGTGATGGCAGCCAACTTATCGAGTTTCATTTCCCCTCGAGCATATTCCAGCACCGCGGTTGCCGACTCGACTCCGTAGCCGCAACCATAAGCAGAAGGTAAAAAACCATACCCGAGATCGTAGTGTTGCAATGTGTCACGCTTAACTAGCCCACAAATACCGATCGGCTGTCCATCGTCCTTTTTCTCTACTACGAGTAAACTCACGCCTTTAACTTTTTGCATGCGTAGCATGTTTTCTTTTATATAACGCGCCGCTTCATATTCAGTACGAATTTGTTTATCTCCGACAAAACGGTAAAAGTCTGGGTGGTTATAAAGTTCTAATATGAATGGTGCATCATCTACACTCACAAGACGTAATATCAAACGTTCAGTGATCAGTGTTTTCATTTGGACTCCATTAAAACGCGAGAGATGATTGGACATAGAAACGTACTTGAATCTTGCGACCGACGTAAGGGCTTATTTAGTTGTAACTTGATAAAAAAATAACTATCCTGCCCCGCTAAATTAAAGGACCACCACCATGAACCGCAAGAAGAAAATCAATCAGATCTTAAAAGCGAAGCAGAAGAAGCATAACGCTAAGCTACATAAGAGCAATAAGCCGCGTTATATCTCCAAAGCTGAACGTGCAAAAATGGAAGCTGAAGAGCAAAACCAAGCCTCGGAAAGCACGGAAAATGTTGTAGACACAGTGCCGACAGATCAAGCCTAAAAGAAAAGCCGCTTTATGCGGCTTTTTTGATACTCGAAGAGAGTTAGCTTTAGTATTCAACACTGTAGTTCAGTGTGAATGTGCGACCTCTTCCTTTGTAGTCGTACGCTGCTGCATCGTAGTGTGCTGCATAGAGAATCTGCGCACGTTGTGCCCAAGCGGTTGTGTAGTCTTCGTCAAATAGGTTTTGAATACCAAAGCCTAACTGCCCAACAGGTAGTGTTACATTACCCAGAAGATCAAACGTGGTGTAGCCCTCCAACTTATTGTTGGCGTCATCTTCGTAATCAAACATCGTCTGACTTTGTAGACGAATTGAGTACGAATCTTGGTAGTATGCAGCCCATGCATTAGCCTTAGACGTACTGGCTTTACCTGCGCTCACATCCTCCCATTTACCATCGGTTTTCAGCTCAGAAACTACGTAGTGTCCTGATGCCCCTAACAGGATATCGCGGGTCACCCAGTAATTGATGTTTGCTTCTGCACCGTAAACACGCTGCTCGTCGTCAACATTCGTAATCAACAACGTTTTTCTATCATACTTGATGGAGTTGTCGGAAAGCGAGTAGTAGCCTGCCGCCTGAAGCGCAAGAGAGTTGGTATCAAGACGGTAACCGATCTCATAGCTGTCCGTTTTAATACCTGACATTTTTGAGTCAGATACATTAATGCTGTTGTTCAACGCATAGTGCCCGTTTGCATCCACAGCATCATAACTGCCTTGACCATAGTACTTCGCAGGGTCAGCAAGTTCGAAACCTTGAGAGAAGTTTGCCCAAAGTTGAGATTCATCATTAAGCTGATAAATGGTGCCCAAATTAAACAGACTTACAGAGTAGTCGGTGCTGCCACCTGGTACCGCATCCGCTGACACCCCCTTACCCGAGGCAATCTTCTTTTGTACGCTATAGGCAACAAAGTCATCAATCTTGTTGTCCATGTATTGATAGCGGTAGCCTGCTTGAACGGACCAATCTTGATTAATTTGATAGTCACCTTGAACAAACATTGCGTAAGACGTTACATCTACACCTGGGTAACGACCAACTTCGGCGTACGTTTTATTAATCAAGTTTCCAGAGTTGTTTGCAATGCTTGGATCGAACAGAGCTTGATTGCTCTCAAAACGGTCTAAATACGCATCAACACCATAAACAAGGTTGAATGATTCCCAGTTTTTTGCCAGTGCCAAACGTCCAGCAAAAACCTCTGTTTTTTGCTGAGAAGCACCTTGATAATAAGGAGTAAATGTTTGGTCTTCACTTCGGTAAGATAACTCGCCAATCAGTTGATGACCGAATACGCTGTCGTGAGCGTAGTTCGCACTTAAGAGAACTCGCTCTGTACCGTGTTCACGATCGGAATCGAATCCCTCTCGTACATCAACAAATTTATTGTTAACAATGTACAAGCCGTATGGCGAATCTTGCTGGCTGTCATAGTATTGTGCGACAAGGTTTAACTTGCTGGCATCGGAGATTTGAATCTCTGTCGATCCCATCACATCAAGCGTCGAGTTGTATTGCAGAGAACCTTGGGAAATATCTGGGGTGACAATGTCGCCATTTGCGTCAAATGCACCTTGTGTCTCGGTGTACACAACCGAACCCCTAGCGGCAATTCGCTCATTCCCACCTGAGATAGACTGAGCTAGTTTGTAATCAAAGTCATCGCTGCTATTAAAACCTGTAGTGCCACTGACATACGATTCAAACGATAAGTCATCCGAGTAAGCTTTCTTGGTGATAATGTTAATAACACCACCTGTAGCGCCAGCACCATAAATGGAGGTTGCACCAGATAGTACTTCAATTCGCTCGATGTTGAATGGGTCAATCGCATCAAGCTGACGACTAATCGGGCGAGAAGACTGCAGTGAGACACCATCAATCATCACCAACATCGCTCTGCCACGCAGGTTCTGGCCGTAGTTAGTTCGACCACCCGTACCAACGTCTAACGAAGGAATGGTCGCAGAAAGAATGTCACCAAGTGTCTTGCCCGCGCGATATTGCTGAGCAATTTCCTCTTGCCCTACAAACCAAACCGTTCCTGGAATATCAGAGATCGACTTCGGCATCACACTGCCCACGACCACCATTTGTTCATCACTTGGTGTTGATGTTTGTTGAAGTTCTTCCGCAGCTATTGAGCTAACTGCGTATCCACTGCTCATCGCAAGTACGATGAGATTAAGAGAAAACGTCCTTTTTATCATTGTATTTATCTTTTTGTTGTCAACAAGAGCATGCAATGATACTTATTCTCACTCTCAAATCGAGCACTGTTACATAAGTTAAACAAATGTTAATTAGGATTATGCTTGCTCATAAGCTGTCGATTTTTTTCTAAACGAGGACAATCTTCACAAAGCTTTCTGCCTTCACACTTATAGACTAAACAACAGCTTTTTCTGACCAATTTTAGCGGCTGATCCAGTGATGTCTCATAAAGTGAATGACTATTGTTGGCATCTAAACCCAATGCCTGTAACCACAAGATGGCATGCTCACGTAATGTTGTGTTGGTCATTTGCGGAAAACGCTGTTGAAGACGAATCAAACAAGCCATGATCCCATCCGACATCAATTGATAAGTGAAGCCTGGGCGAATGCGCGTCCATTGACTCATTTCTTGTTGGTAGAAATCGAACAACTCTCGAATTTGACGTCCGGCCTCTTTTATTAATTCTTCTGGCTTACCATGTATATGTGTTTCGTCAGCGAATCGATATCCAGACACAAAACAAGGCTTGAGGTGCTGCGCCATCTCACGAATGTTTGGCAACGTGTGGAAACCGTAGATAGAAATGAACGCAACATAAACAGGCTGCCAACACAACAAATCCCACGTTCTCGTCAACCAATACGCTTTCCCCGCTTCCGGATGAGCCTCAGACAACTGTTGGTAAAGGCCTTGAATGATCGGATTGATATCATTTTCGATATGAATAACTTCTTGCCCTATTTCGCCAATATCACCGTGCAGGTAAGGCGTAATCTCACTCGAAGTTTGAAATAGTTGCGGGAAAAATTGCTCAGACATGATGGTTTATTGTTGGTGTAGTCATTCTGACACCTTTATACCCAAGCACTAATCGCAATGCAAACTATTATCTTTTGTGTTCACATAACAAAAGCCTATTCTCATCTGTGGTCTCTGTCTCTATTTTCACGCTCTTTGCGCCCGTAAGGTCTGCTTACGTATGCGATGAATAGCAACAAACTCTTAAACCTCTTCGCATTTAGCACTGACATGATCGCAAAAATACACAGCATAAAAACACCCTGATAAAACTGTGTTAACAGTTTCCCTGTTTAGCGTGAGTTATTGCCAATAATTGAATATTGCTGTTTCTTATCCAAAGGAGTGTGAACAACATGAAGTATTTTCTTTCTGAATATCGGGACAATGTAATTAAGTAATTTGGCTATATAGCCCCCTGTTTTGAATAAGGAAATCCACATGTTGTATCTTGAGTTTCTATTTTTGCTCGTGATGCTGTATATCGGCTCACGTTATGGTGGTATAGGCCTTGGGGTCGTATCTGGTATTGGTTTGGTGATTGAAGTCTTCATCTTTAAGATGCCGCCAACCTCCCCTCCTGTCACCGTTATGTTGATAATCTTGGCAGTGGTAACATGTGCATCCATTCTTGAAGCGGCTGGTGGTTTGAAATACATGCTGCAAGTTGCCGAACGTGTGCTTCGTAAGAACCCAAAACGCGTCACCCTCATCGCTCCTTTTGTTACTTACTTTATGACCTTCTTGCTCGGCACAGGTCACGCGGTTTACTCCATCATGCCAATCATTGGCGACGTTGCACTGAAAAACGGCATTCGTCCGGAACGTCCAATGGCAGCCGCTTCCGTCGCTTCGCAAATCGCGATTACGGCCTCTCCAATTTCAGCGGCAGTCGTTTACTACTTGGCACAACTCTCTGATATTCAGCACGAGATCACTCTGCTTTCTATTTTGCTCGTTACTGTTCCAGCGACGCTATTCGGTACCTTGCTGATGTCACTTTACAGCCTAAAACGCGGTAAAGAACTGGAAGACGATGAAGAATACCAAGAGCGTTTAAAAGATCCGGTGTGGCGTGAAAAGATCCTCAACACCACTGCAACGTCTCTTGATGAAGTGCTACCAACAAGTGCTCGTAACTCTGTGTTGCTGTTCATCGCGTCTATCTTGGTTATCGTCGTTATCGCGATGTGGCCGGACATTCGTACCATCGTGGATGGCGCGAAACCAATCAGCATGGCCGTTGTGATTCAAATGATGATGCTCTGCTTCGGCGGTATCATTTTGCTTGCAACCAAAACTGACCCACGTGACGTACCAAACGGCGTAGTATTCAAATCAGGTATGGTGGCTGCCATTGCTATCTTCGGTATCGCTTGGATGTCAGATACTTACTTCCAATACGCAATGCCTCAGTTCAAATCTGGCATCGTTGAGATGGTAACCAACTACCCTTGGACGTTCGCGCTTGCGTTGTTCATTGTATCGGTTGTGGTGAACTCTCAAGCAGCAACGGCTCGTATGATGCTACCTGTTGGTCTTGGCTTGGGTCTAGATCCTGCACTGCTTATCGGCCTAATGCCTGCGGTATACGGTTACTTCTTTATTCCGAACTACCCTTCAGACATCGCGACAGTGAACTTCGATACGTCAGGTACCACTAAGATTGGTAAGTGGTACTTCAACCACTCATTTATGTCGGTAGGTTTGATTGGTGTGATTGGTGCTTGCTGTCTGGGCTACTTGTTAGGACAAATGATCATTCCTTCATAATTAGCCAAATCAACAATAAATTAGAGGCGAGTCATTGTACGTTAGCGTACAGCCTGAATGACTCGCCTTTTCTTTGTCACGTTAGTTATTACAGTAAGAAGTCATCATCAATCGCGACAAAGTTATCTGCACAATCAATCAGAGTTTGGGATGTTAGCTTAGGCACACCATAAACGGTCACCGTTTTATTGAAGCGCTGCTGAATTCGTTCCACTAACAGACTAAAGTCCCCATCTCCAGAAACGAGAATCACTTCCTCAACTTCAGGGGCAATTTCAATCGCATCAAGAGTAATACCGACATCCCAGTCGCCTTTCGAGCTGCCGTCACGACGCTGAATATAGGGTTTAAGCATTACCTCGAACCCAACACCGCGTAAAATGTGATGAAACTGACGCTGTTTTGGATCGTTACTCGCGATGGCATAAGCACGAGCACTCACCACCTCTTTCCCTTGCGTCGCAACATACCAAAACTGGTTGTAATCAAAATTACTGCGATACGCTTCGCGACAGGTGTAATACACATTCTGTACATCAACCAAAATGGCGATCTTTTGTTTTCTTTCCGAATTCATCTTTTCTACGCTTGATTTATTTGCTGCCTACCCTAAGTCAGTTTTGGTAAAAGCACAATGAGCCAATTCCACTAAACTTAACGTATAAACGGTATTTGGGTTTCTAGGGGAACTGTCATGGGCGGAAAGTTACTAGTGATACTACTTTCTTGTATCTTGTCATCGACAGCATTCGGTTATCCAGCACATTCAAAGTACTGGCCGCATCGGAGTGTGCTTTACTTCGCTCCAGAAAACGATGAATACGTTAAACAATTCTTACTAGAAACACTCATGAATGAGTGCGAGTTGGAAGACAGAGATGTGGTCACATTAGTCATTACAGAACAAGGCTATACGTCTCCAGCTTGGCTCAAAGAAGAGTTTGATTTGAAAATGCTTGCCAAGCTGTATGAAATTGAAAAAGGCTCACATACCGCAATTTTACTGGGTAAAGATGGTCAAGAGAAATACCGATGGGGCGCAGAAACAGATTGGCCATTTATCAACAATTTGATTGATCAAATGCCAATGCGTAAGCAAGAAATGCAGAGACGTCATAGCCCCTGCAAAATCTAACCATTAGACGAACTTATTTTCTAAACCAGTCTAGTTTGTTGTGCAACTGAGTCACGCTGCCAACGACGATCAACGCTGGACTGATCGCCTTCTCAGCCATTTCAGAAAGTTCGTTCAGTTTTCCTTGGAACACGCGCTGCTCTGGACGCGTACCATTTTCAATAATGGCGCATGACATCTCTGGATCTAATCCATGAGTGATCAGGTTATCCATGATGTGACCGCTTTGCTTCAAACCCATGTAGAACACAAGTGTGTTGTTAGATTGCGCTAACGAATGCCACTCAATTTCGCGACCGTCTTTTTGCACGTGACCTGTAATAAATTGAACGCTTTGCGCGTGGTCACGGTGCGTTAATGGAACACCTGCGTAAGCCGTCGCGCCCGCCGCCGCGGTGATCCCCGGCACCACTTCGTATTTGATGCCATATTCTACAAGCTCTTCTAACTCTTCACCGCCGCGTCCAAAGATGAAAGAATCACCACCTTTTAGGCGCACAACGCGTTTACCTTCTTGTGCTTTTTCCACCAAAATTTGATTGATCTGGTCTTGTGGTACGCAGTGAAAATCGAGCTTTTTCCCGACATAAATCATCTCGGCGGATACGTGTGCTAACTCTAGAATCTCTTTAGATACCAATCGGTCATACACCACAACTTCAGCCGCTTGAATGGCTTTCAAACCTTTGACCGTCAGCAAGTCTGGATCGCCCGGACCTGCACCAACTAAAGAAACAAAGCCGCTGTTTAAAGATGAGTTCGCAGTAGTCATATCAACGCCTATCGGAAATTTGGATATAAAGAGTAACACTCACGTTATTAACTTAAGGTTTAAACTACCCCAAGGAGTTATTACTTTTTATAGCTAAATCAATACAATATCTATTGAAAGTTAAATGAGTTGAGTAGCCCTACCTTCCATAGGTAGGGCCAGATAAAAGCAGTTTATTTTGCGATTGCAGGCTCTGCTTTTACTTCTTCTTCAACTACGTTGATAGAAGGCGCTGTTTTCGCATGAGTTAGGTACAGTGGCAGACAAGTCATTACAAGACCACCAACGATGTTACCTAAGATGGTTGGGATAAGGTTGAAGTTCAACCAAGTCGCGATACCAAAATCCGCACCTAGAATCATACCCAGTGGGAATAGGAACATGTTTACCACGGTGTGCTCAAATACGAGTGCGAAGAAGATGAAGATTGGGAACCACATCATCGCTACACGACCAGATACTGAACGTGCCGTCATGTTGCCGATCACGCCCAGGCACACCATTAGGTTACAGAAGATAGCGCGTACAAAACACGTGATCCATCCGTCCATACCCATGTTTTCGAAACCAAGGCTACGGGCAGTCGATACAGCGACAAACTTCTTCGCTACCGCGTTCAATTCTAGAGAGAAGTTACCGGTTAGAGAGATAGCCACTAGGTAAGCCACTATTAGAGAACCAATCAGGTTACCCAAACCTACCAATCCCCAGCAACGGAAAATACGACCCCAAGTGATGCCCGGACGGTTAGCAAACTTAGCCAAAGGAGCAAGACCAAAAACACCAGTGACAAGGTCGTAACCCATCACACTGAGAATCACAAAGCCCACAGGGAAAACAAGCGCCCCCACAAGGCCGACGCCCGTTTGTACAATTGCGGTAATAGCAACCACCACTGCAAGAGACAGAATAACGCCTGCCATCGTGCCGCGAAGCAGAAGATCTCGTGTGCTGGTATTAATTTTCGCTTCACCCACGTTGATCATGGTTTGCACGAATTCAGCAGGTTTAAAGTCTGTAGACATGAATGTGTCCTTATTCAAAATTGAAAGTTAAAAAGTTAAAGATTGAATAGAGAAAGGCTTCCCGTTGACACCCACTGCTGTCGACATCATCTCGCTTCCCTGTTCCCCCAAGATGACGCTTGGAAAGCCTTTGTCTATTGAATCTAAGTACTCGGTGCATTCCCTCCCCTTAAGGAGGAGGGAATGCAAACCAAGCTTATGCAGAAATTTCTACTTCACCGTTGGTTACGCGCGTTTTGTACGCTTTCACGTTAAAACGCTCGTCTTCCATGCACGCACCTGTTGTCAGGTTAAAGCGTTGCTTTTTAAGTGGGCTTGCTACCCAAAGTTCGCCTTGGTGCTCACAAATCAAACCGCGAGAAAGCACGTTTGATTGGAAGAACGGGTCTGTGTTGCTGATCGCCAGCACTTCTTCTGCTTGTGTTGGGCGGAATACCGCAACTTGCTGACCATCAACCAGTGCACAAACGCCAGTGCCCGGTACGATGTCGTTGATTTGGCAAATCTTTTCAAATGACATGTTCAACCTCCCTTATGCTTCAGTGATCGCTACGTGTAGGATGTCGCCTTTCGCTTCAGGATGTTTCTCCGTGAAGGTCGCTGGACGATGCTGTTCGCGCTCTTGAACAAACACAACATTGTCATCGCGCTTCTCAGAGTTGATGAAGTGTGCGAAACGAGTCAGTTGTGATTCGTCATTGATGGTTGCAGTCCACTCACATTCGTACTCGTCTACAAGCTTCGCTATGTCTGCTTCTAGTTGAGCGTTAATGCCAAGTTTGTCTTCAACAATCACTTCGCGTAGGTAGTCAACGCCACCTTCCATGTTTTCCATCCAAACCGATGTACGTTGCAGTGGTGCAGCAGTACGGATGTAGAACATCATGAAGCGGTCGATATACTTGATTAGCGTTTCTTTATCTAGGTCGCTGGCTAGTAGGTCTGCGTGACGAGGTTTCATACCACCGTTACCACATACGTACATGTTCCAGCCTGCGTCAGTCGCGATGATGCCAAGGTCTTTACCTTGTGCTTCCGCACACTCACGAGTACAGCCAGAAACACCGAACTTCATCTTATGAGGTGTACGAATGCCTTTGTAACGGTTCTCGATGTAAGAACCTAGACCAACAGAATCTTGAACGCCGTAACGACACCACGTTGAGCCCACACATGTCTTCGCCATACGAAGTGCTTTTGCGTACGCTTGACCTGTCTCGAAACCAGCGTCGATAAGCTTGCGCCAGATCTCTGGAAGATCGTCTTTTTGAGCACCAAACAGACCAATACGTTGAGCACCGGTTACTTTGGTGTATAGGTTGTATTCTGCAGCAACGTTCGCTAGCGCACCCAGTGCTTGAGGTGTTACTTCACCACCCGCCATACGTGGGATAACAGAGTAAGTACCGTCTTTTTGGATGTTACCTAGGAAGTTATCGTTCGTGTCGTGCAGCTTAACCAGTTGTGGCTTAAGGATGTGCTCACCCCAGCAAGACGCCAAAATAGAGCCCACAAGTGGTTTACATACTTCACAGCCGTAACCTTTACCGTATCTCTCCAGAAGCTCATCAAACGTTTTGATCTCTTCAATACGGATTAAGTGGAATAGCTCTTGGCGTGAGTAAGCAAAGTGCTCACAAACGTCGTTCTTCACTTCAATACCAGATTTAGCAAGCTCTGCGTTTAGAACAGAAGTGACTAGAGGAATACAACCACCACAGCCTGTGCCAGCGCCAGTCACTGCTTTGATGTCACCCAATGTGTGGTGACCATCAGCAACCGCTTGAGCGATCTTGCCTTTGGTTACGTCGAAACATGAACAGATCACTGCGCTTTCTGGTAGTGCATCCGCACCGAGTGCTGGTTTCTCAGCACCTGCGTGTGCAGGAAGGATCAAGGCATCTGGATGCTCTGGTAGGTCGATTTCGTTCAACATCAATTGAAGCAGATCGCCGTAGTCAGATGTATCACCCACCAATACCGCACCGAGCAGTTTCTTGTTGTCTTCAGAAACGATAAGACGTTTGTAAACTTCTTGCTCTTCGTTTTGATAAACGTAGCTCTTACAGCCTTCAGTACGACCATTCGCGTCACCGATTGAACCTACTTTTACACCAAGAAGTTTCAGCTTCGCAGACATGTCAGCGCCTTCGAATTTGCTTTCTGTGTTACCTAGTAGGTGATCAACGGCAACCGTCGCCATCTTGTAGCCAGGAGCAACAAGGCCGTAGAACATGTCGTTCCAAGACGCACATTCACCAATCGCGTAGATGTTCTCATCAGAAGTCTGGCAGTGGTCGTTGATGGCAACACCACCACGAGGGCCAACTTCTAGCTCCATTTGACGAGCTAGTTTGTCTTGTGGACGAATACCTGCAGAGAATACGATGAAGTCTGTTTCTAGCTCAGTGCCGTCAGCAAAACGCATAACATTGCGTGCGTTTGTGCCTTCTGCCGCAATCTCAAGCGTGTTTTTGCTGGTGTGAACGTTCACGCCCATACGCTCGATCTTTTGACGAAGTTGGTTACCACCAGCAAGGTCAAGTTGCTCAGCCATCAGCTTTGGTGCGAACTCAACAACGTGTGTTTCTACACCCAATGCTTTTAGTGCGCCTGCCGCTTCAAGACCTAGAAGACCACCACCGATAACCACGCCTGATTTGCTGTTTTTCGCACACGCTTCAATCGCTTTTAGATCTTCGATCGTGCGGTAAACAAAACAGTCTTTGCTTTCGTGGCCTTTGATAGGCGGGACAAATGGGAATGAGCCTGTAGCAAGAATCAGCTTGTCGTATTGAACTTCACGGCCAGTGCTTGAGTAAACAATGCGGTTTTCACGGTTAATGTTAATCGCACGTTCACCGATCAACATATTGATGCCGTGTTTCTCGTAGAAGCCTTCTTTCACTAAAGAAAGTTCATCTGCAGTGTGGTGAGAAAAGTAAGAGGAAAGGTGCACACGGTCGTATGCGACACGAGGTTCTTCACAGAAAACGGTAATCTCCATATTAGAGATATCAGCTTTCTCGACTAAGTCTTCAATATAACGGTGCCCTACCATACCGTTACCGATGACTACTAGCTTCAACTTGCTCATTATAATTCCTAAGGGTTAGGTTCTTATCACTGAGCTCATTGTTAATTGTGAAAGAAAATTAATACATGATGTAAATCAATTACAATTTCAAACTACCCCAAAGGGGTAGATGAACGTTTTTATCTTGATATTGAAGAGTAAAAGGTAATTTATTAACGGATGTTGGTAGTTTTTACAAAATGAGATAACCGCAGTCATGCTCACAAAGGGCTATACAGTTTTGGCTTTTACAGAATGGCAATGATTGTCGAGTTAAACCACGCTAACGATAAACCCTGCTTTGTTTAAAAACAAAGCATTCGTTTTAACCTAGCAGTTTCAAGGCTATTAAAGGTGAACAACTGAAGTGACTGAAAGTTTTAGAAAAATCAAGTCTCACAACAAAAATCTTTTACTAGCTAAGTCGCACTATAAAGACTAGAATCTGATTTAGTTCATATGGAATAAAATCCATATGATTGATACCGTAATTGACATATAGAGTGCCGTCCCATGTTTGTGAGGCGGCCTTTTATTTGGGAGTCATAAAATGTCAGAAAACAATTCTATCTACATTTCAAGCTTAGATATGAACCGAATCACGGCTTTGTTGGATAAAATGCCAAACATCGCGGCGGAGCTTGTTGAGCTAGAAGCAGAGCTAGACCGTGCGACGGTTCTTGAGCCAGAACAAATGCCAGATAATGTGGTCACGATGAACTCAACTGTAGAGTTTAAATTTGCAGGTGAAGATAGAACCATGACAAAGACACTGGTTTACCCATCTGAGCTGAAAAGCAGTGATGATATTTCCATTTTTGCGCCCGTAGGCAGCGCACTGATCGGTTTGTCTGTTGGTCAAAAACTTGAATGGCCAATGCCAAATAATCAAGTGAAGACAATTGAAATTGTCGATATCACCTACCAGCCTGAGCGTTGTGGTGCACTAAACCGCTAACCCTCAGTAGTCCCGGTGCAAAGGCCTCATTTATGACTTTGCACCAGGAGAGCCCCTCGCTTATCCCCTATTTCCCTCTTTGTTTTTCCAAGCATTTACTTTGCTGCTCTTAAGTAACATCACCGATTCTTTATTATTTACCGCATATTCAATACTTATATCTCCAAGCTCAATCATAGAAATTGCAAAGTATTTTTCGTATATTGTCGCTCCGAAAACGACGTAAATTATGCGCAAAATGGAAGAATATCTAACTCGAATTGCCGTCTTAGAAAAAGAAAATGAAGAGCTGAAGCGGAAAAATGCGCGACTACAAGAAAAGTTGAATGCAGCACTCGACAGTAATGGACTGTGTTTGTGGGAGCAGCATATTCCTTCAGGTACTTTGACGATATTCAATATGCAGTGGGGCAAAATGCTAGGTTATCAGCCCCATGAGTTAACCGCGACGGTTGAAACGTGGAAAAACAATCTCCACCCTGAAGATTATGATCTTGCGGTGGGTGCATTTGAAGATCACCTAGCTGGCAAAACCGACCTTTATGAGGTAGTTCATCGCATGATTCATAAAGACGGCAGTGATAGTTGGGTCTACGATCGAGGGCGCATCGTCGAGTATGGTTCTGATGGCGAACCACTACGCATGATGGGCACTCATATCGATATTACAAAAGAAAAGCGATATGAGCAGCAACTGGCTAAGTTAGCTTCGAGTGATCCATTGACCGGACTGTTAAATAGAAAAGCAATTGAGGAAAACTTTAATCATCAACCTCAAACCAAGCCGTCTCAGCAGTCTGCCTTAGTGTTTGTTGATATAGATAATTTTAAAGCAGTTAACGACCAGCTAGGCCATCATACTGGTGATACTCTCCTCATTAATATCGCCAATAGCTTAACAGAGCTTGCGCCAAGCAAGTCTCAAGTCGGACGCATAGGAGGAGATGAGTTTGTCGTTTTAAGCTCTTATTCAAATCAAGAAGAAATATCTCAACTTTGTGATCGACTCTTAAGTTCCATCATTCCTGCGATAAATCAGGACTTAAATAAAGTAACGATTGGAATGAGCATCGGTGTTTGTCTATTTGATAAAGGAAAACAACAGTTTAATGAAGTTTATCAAAAAGCCGATCATGCAATGTATGAGATAAAGAAAAATGGCAAAAATGGCGTTGCCTATATCCAGATATAATAAGTCTCTTGTTTTTTGAAATTAATATTTCTTTAATTTGACAATTTTCTCTATGGAATTGATAGCGTCTTATTTTTAATAAGTCATTTATATAGGAAACAAAAGAAATAACAAACAATTAAGAGTGTTGCATACTACACGGTGTAATATTATTACTGTCTTTGTAACTGCTTTTGTTGCATACAATATTATTTCTTATTATTTTTATAAAAACCACTAGTAAAAAGTAGTTAAACATTATAATTCATAAGCTTATAAAAACCGAAATGCATGGTTGAATTTTAACCACCCCTTCTGCTAATATCTCGCCTCGTGTTTAAAAGTAATAAACACACACAAATATAAAACAAACTTTATAAAACATAATGCACACTTGATAATTACTGGTTCTATTTGGGTAGAGCTCGGTATTTATTTTATTTAAAACATTATGAATTTGTAATTTCATTTAATATCAAAATATTAAGTAGGTATATAAATTGAAGAAGGTCATCCTCCCTCAATTGGGCTTTGTTGCGTCAAATTTACGCTTGCTAGCTCTTGGCTTTGTAACCCTCGTGTCAGCATATTCTTTTTCATCAGAGGCTTATGTTGAGCAAGTGGCTAGTGGTGAACAAAAAACATTAGTTGTACTCGTCAATTTCCAAGAAAACCCTCAAGAGATCCCGATCTCTAAAGAAGACGCCCATCATGTTGTTTTTAATACCGTTAGCGACTTCTATTCGCAAATGTCCCAGGGGCAACTTTGGCTATCTGGTGATGTTGCTGGAACATTCACCTTACCGATATCAAACCAAATTTGTGATGATGATGCTGTAGCAGCGGAAGCCAACAAAATGGCTGAAACTGCGGGATATCAACTATCAAACTATGACCGTTTTATCTACTTAACAACCAAAACTGGATGTGCATCAGAAGGCTCTGGTAGTCAAGGAGTAACTCCCTCTAGAGCGTCAATAAATGCGGTTTTCGAGCCTCGAGTTATTGCCCATGAATTAGGACACAATTTTGGATTGCATCACGCTTCCGCACTCGACTGTAAAGACGGTACGTTGGCTGGTGATTGCCGTGTCATAGAGTACGGTGATAGCTACGATACAATGGGTAACTACGATATGGGTTACTTTAGCGCCTTCCAATTGGAAAACTTAGGGTGGCAGACCTCCCCTGCTCAAATCATTTCTAGTGATGGTGTTTACTCTATTGATGCCTATGAAGACTTTGAAAGTACTTCATCAAAAGTTTTAAAGATCCCAAGAGGTACCGATCCAATTACAGGTCAGCGCCAATGGTTTTACGTTGAATATCGACAAGCTCTTGGCTACGACAGCTTTTTACGTGACCGTTCGTACATCGTATACCGCCAAGATGTGACAGAAGGTGTGGTTGTGCGCCTAGCGACAGACGGTGATCTTAAAAGTAGCCGCTTGCTACACATGAAGCCTGACTCCACTTTCAAACAATTATTTGGGAGTAATGACTGGGAAGACCCTGCTCTTCCAATTGGTGGAACGTTCACCGATCCAAAAACAGGCGTGTCGATTACTTTGGAAAGTGCTAATGGTCAAAACGCACAGGTCAGTGTCATATTTGGTGGTGAATCAGGGCAATGCGTTGCGACATCGCCTCTACTCTCTCTAACCCCACTATCAGGTTCTGATGCTAATGCCGGAGAAACGTTAGCGTATAATCTTAAAGTGACGAACCAGAACAATACAGAATGTACAGACGCGACCTATACAACGGCTTTAAGCGTTCCTGACGGATGGAATTATGACGCAAGCGCCTTGACGGTTCCTTCCGGCATGAGTGCAGAAACGACGGTCATGGTTACGTCAAACATCGATGCTCAACCGAACTCTTACAGCATAGCCGTTGACGTTATAGATGCTGAAAATGAACAATCAGCCAAAACCGAGCTATCTTACACAGTGTTATCTGAGTCAACGTCACCACTTGAGGCGGTGAATGATAGCGTAACGATCAGTGATAAATCCGTCGTTCGCATCGAGCAGTTAAATAATGACTCGTTTGAACAATCGACCTCTCTTGCGATTACGGTCGCTAAGCCAAACAAAGGCAGCGCCCGTGTACTGAGTGATGGCTCCATTGAATACACACCTTCGAAGAAGTTTAAGAATAATGATTCATTTACTTATACGATCAGTGACGGTCAATCTTCTTCAACCGCGACGATTAGTATCACCTTACAATCGACTTCTGGTGGGAATGGTGGTGGAAACGGTAAAGGGAAACCGAACTAAATCACGCAATTCAATATGAAAAAGCCTGGAGAATACTCCAGGCTTTTTATTCACAAGACGTCAATTAGTTGCTTGGTGCTGGACAAATATCACAGTCTGCAGAAGCTGTATTCGTCGCTTGAGTATTATCGATTTTCAAGAAACCAACCGCTGTCACAGTATCACGGAAAGATTGTGTTTCTGCATTGCTAAATGCCGTTGGGATATAACTACCAGTATAAGACTGGCATTGATCCGAAGCGAGTTCGATATTATCCACTACTGTCACGTCATCAGAAGCATCCTCAGGCGTACCTGAGTCATCCACCACAGAAACATTCACTAAAGTAAGTCCAGGCGTTGTGTTACATACCATTCCCGAGAAGCTCACTTCTGCAATTATACCGTTTTCAGTAAGTTTGAAGCCGCTTTCACATGATTTCGTTACACTAATCATTGGAGACAAGCTCAATGACTCACATGGATCACTTGCAGTATCACTAATGGTCGCTTGGCCACCCGGAGTCGCAGCTGCTGTGACTTTCACCGTATTAGTTAGACCATTGCTTGTACTTTCAAAACTGCCGCTGTATGAAGCACTGTCACCTGAAGCAATGGCACCTAAGCTATGTGTAGTACCTGCTTCTAAATCCTCTACAACAACATCGTAGAGCGTACCGACACCATCATTAATCACGTCGCCGCTGTATGAGTAAACGTAACCATCTTCTGTTTCATTCACGACCGCTTGATTACATGTTTTAGTGATATCAACACTACACAACTCAAAGTCACCAACCACAAAGTCTTTCAACTGAGCGGTAATACTGCTTGATGCTCTTGTTTCGGCTGCAAACGAGCTAAAACAGGTGTCTGTTTGTAGAAGTTCAGTAAGGTTTACACCACCTTCAAAGAAGGTTTCTGGAGGGAAGACATTTTCGACACCACTTTTTGGCGTATACGCCCATGGTGCAGGTGAGTCAGTTGTATTGGTTGAAGCACACACATCTTGCGCGCCTGGTGAACACAGTGCATTTGTCTTAACTTTCAAACGTAAGTTTGTCGCAGCACACTGACCATCTTGTGGATTATTGTTATCAGCTTTCGCACAAGTTGTGTCCCATTCAAGAACCAAAATTTCTGGCCCCTCATTTGCCCCTTGCAAATAATTCACCTGAATCAAAAGGTCGCCAGCAATATGTTGACCCGTGAATGTACCGTCTGGGTTTGTACTGACCGAGTCTTGATAAAACCAAAAACCTAAGAAGGCATCACCGCTGTTACCAAAACGGTCTGCACCAAAGGTGAGTACAAGGTCATTATTAATGTTGTATGCCGCTGCATACGCATGAAGAATGTCCCCTTTATCAAGTACCGTACCAGTCTTCCAACCAAGTTCCGGTATGTCTTTGATGTCTTTATTACCACCAGTAAAGATTGTATCCGGTGTTGCCGTGTCATTCTCAAAGCTAAATACTAATGCTCCACCACTGTTTGGCGGCGTTGACCAGTCATCTGGAGCACCTACTCCAGAGTCATCTATCGCATTAGCATTTGCTTCTAACTCAAATACGCCATCTGTTGGTGTTGCAAATGCAGAGCTACCTATTAGCAAGCTTGTAAATATTGCATAAAGAAAGCTCTTCATCGTATGCCAGATACCTGACTTACAAGAATTCATAACCTACTCCTTAGAACGCTTCTAAAGCTAGACGAAGGTCCCTATGTCATTAATTGCCTTTTAAGAAAGAGTGAAAGCGAGATACAACTTTCGTTTCGAGCTCGTATAACGCATAGAGCATGCCACTACTTAAGGTTATGATTTTATTAAACTAAATATTTTCAACAGCGAAGAGAATGAACAGAGTGTTCAATTTTAAAGAAAGAGAAAGAAAACAAAAGAGACAAAAAAACCTACGATAACAAAGATATATACGTGTTCTAGGATAATGTTACAGATTGACACTTTATTGTTTACACCTGTGACAGATGCACAAAAACGACGGTATTGAAACTGTCCACTATGAATATGAAATAGACGCTTACTCACCTCTCCAACTAATGTGAAGGTGATGTGTAAGACCTGTTTGCATAGTGTTACATCCTTTACACATCTAATTGAATACTCATTTAACTAAAACATATTCAGTCGTTTAGCGAATAAGTTTTAGCTCAACCATTTATGAAAATATAAACAAACTGTTCACCCCTCTGTACAAAAATAAAAAATAATCAACAAATACAAAAGGTTAAATATGGAACACTCTATGCTAGTCAACTGGCGCAGTTTAACTCTGTGAGAAAACTATCACGTATGTGGGCTCAAGGACGTAGTGAGCCCACTTACACAAGGAGGTTTTATGAAAACCATATTTAACTCTTGGTGGGGCAATAAGAGTTACCGTTGTTCCACTTTATGTAGCCAGAATATACTTACAGCGATCAATATCAGCAGCATGTTTAAGCTGTTTACTTGGGTCATAGCGGTTAGCTTAGTGCTGAGCTCTCAAATTGTTTACGCATCCGCTGGCGACCCTTCAAGCCGAGGCGTGCAACCAATATTTGTTGAAGGGAATAACACCTGTCAACAATTACTTCCAGGGATCGATGGTTTGATAGAATACAAGCTTGAGCCAGTTACAGACGGCACTTTCGGTGATGGCATGCTTGAAGTGGTTATTGATCAACAACCTGGGGCAAAAACCTTCAGTTGGGATCAAGGTGATAGCCCTGTGATCATGCAAGCTATCTTCGTAAAAGGTGGTCCTGACGGAAACCTATATAACTACTTTACAGATGGATTATTGTATCAAGATGATGCCTTACTACATGCACCTGTGGGTAACAATGGTAGATACTATGGCTTAAGTCATATTTCATTCTGTTACACACCAGGCGTCCCAGACATTAAAATCACTAAAACTTGTACATTTGGTGATGTTGTCAATGGTAACACTCTGAAATACAACTATAAACTCACTGTAGAAAACACCGGTGACTTTGCATTGTATGATGTTGTGGCAACAGACACTACAGCCGTTGACAACGATATGGCTGCTGGTGACCATGTGTTCAATTTAGCGATGCTCGCCGTTGGACAAACGCAAGAGTTTAATGGTTCGTTTATTATTGACCAAAACGGTATCACTAACTACGCAGAAGTAAGCGCAGCACTTGAAACTGGTGGTGGTGTTGCGGTTTCTGACAACGCAGATTGGGAATGCCCAAGCCAGAACATCCCTGGTTCATTGTCTCTAGAGAAAGACTGTAGTGTCGTCGTCGTGAATCGATTTGAAGATACTGGTATTAATGAATACGGTCTTCAAGTCAATTACAGTGGTAGTGTATGTAATACCTCCAATGTCACCATTGACGGCATTGTCGTAATCGACAACAAAGACTCGAATCCAATCCAAGTTGGTATGCTTGCGCCTGCTGAGTGTTACGACTTTACTGGTAACTACGAGCCAATCCCAGGAGATGGTGAAGGCCTTCCATTACCGGGTGAAGAGGTCAGAGCGTTTACAGATACTGTGGATGCGAGTGGTGAAACTATCTTCGGTAATGTTGTCGTAGAAGCGATAACAGCGTCTGCAGAATGTACGCTATGTCCAACTTGTCCAGAGCCTGTTAACTGCCCTGAATAAGGTCTACTTACAACTTAATAAAACAACGCCTGACGTTAACTCGTCAGGCGTTTTCTTTCGAACTATATCGTTCTATTTATTCTTACCTTTCCCATTGTTACCAGAGTTGCCAGAATCGCCACCAGATGAGGACTCTAACTTCACTGAGACCTGAGCGGTCGAGCTGCTTTGACCATCACCTATGGTATAGGTAAAGCTGTCGTTATTTTTGAATTTCTTCTCAGGTGTGTAACGCAGGGTGCCATCTGATAACAGCTCTAGTCGCCCCTTACTTGGTCTAGTAAAAGAAAGCACGCTTGCAGAGTTTTGCTCTCCAACAACATCGTTTGCCATCACATCGATAATCACCGACTGTTTCGAAGACATAGTCACCTGATCATCAACAGCAACGAGCTCTGGTGATGGCGAGATTTCAGTAGTTACAGAGTAATTCACGGATGCTGCGGTTTGCAGACTTGAGTCCTCTCCGTGCGTCACGATCATATTCAAAGCATAGTCTTTATCACTAGCGTCAACCGAAGATACGACTGATATCATTACTTGTCCGGTTTCACCTGCTGCTAGCGTGATTGCATTGCTGCTTGCTTTCCAACCAGTTGGCACTGACGCGTTTACAGAAAAACTGCTCGCTGAACAATCTGCACTATCTTTGTTGGTAATAGTGACCTGATATTGAACCTCATCGCCGGCTGCAACCGAGTTGTTTGTTGCAGCTTTCGCAGTCACTGATGGAGCATTTACAGTACAAGTCCCGATATTACCGTTGTCAGAGCCGTCAAAGACAACGCTTACTTCGGCGATGCCGTTCGCTGCACTCACCAAACTCAATGTTACACCTGAGTCTGGGTCAGTATAGCTACCACCGACCGGCATAGATGGGTCAAACCAGTCATTTCGGCCAAAAACCGCACGATATTCAGAATCAGTTTTAAAGTGAAGCAGATTACTGCTGCGCCCATCGCCTTCTACAGCGCTTCGAATGATGATGCCATCCGTAACGTCCCCACGATAGAACGAGTAAGAACGAGCATCTAAAAAGTCGTCAAACCCAATAGACTGGCGGTATTCAATGTAAAACCATTTTTTTGCACCTGTAGAAGGATCAGTACCACGAGGTACTTTTATCGTAACTGGCTGATCACTAGTCGTCTCGTAATTCGCGATGGAGTAAGTACCATTTTGAGTAACTTCCAGTGTCTTTGAAGCGTGCTCTCCCTCTAGCCATCCTAGTCGCTCGCGCTGGAAAGTATTCAAATAGCCGATGTCTGGACCACCCATTACATCATAGGTATCACCGTATTCACGCAACGTACAGTTGTCTGAAAGCGTATGCTCGCCACAATCAAGAGCACGAGAGTGATGCAAACCAAAGTTATGTCCAAGCTCATGAGCGATATTCATCGGAGAAAAATCACCATTGATGTGCGCGCGTGAAGGCATGCCATCAATAGTTGCCGATCCAGCGACACCACATGCCGTTTTTGTCATCAAGTAAACAATACGATCGTACTCTTCAAGCTTCACTCCCGCAGCGATGGCTTCTTGATCCGCTGCATCTTGAACAGCGGTAAAATCACAAACCTGATTAGACAACGGCAAATTAAACCAACCTACGACTTTCCCAGACAGCCACATTTGATCAAAAGAGCTTTCACGGTAGAAGTCATTCACTGTGCCAAAGATTAGATTATTTGCCTCTGACAAAGTTAATGGCTGCTCATTTGGGTTTTCTTTGAAGTTCAGCAGGATAACCAATGTATTTTGCTGTCCCGTCGTACTTCCTGCTGCACTGGCGTAATGGATGCTCTGTAAACAAGCGAATATTACTAATAAAAATGACAACCCTTTATTTAGGATTGTTCTATTTATTTTAATATTTTTTATCACTGCTTCACCTAATTTTAAATTAATAACTAGTTCACCTTCCCGACAATATAAGCAGAAATGGTAGGGTAAAATAATATAAATTTTAGGCAATAAAATGCCCTAGCCTATAAAGCCAAATATGTTCCTATATACATCAACATGGTTATAAAAGGATAACCACCAAAAATATAAGAGCCGGAATCATAGCAAAGCAACCGGTCAAAATTCAACCAGAGCGATAAGTAATTTAGGTTAAGTTTGTGTAATAATAAATTTGTCCATTTTTGTCAGTTACTTAAAATAACCTTATGATTGTTTTATATGAACAAACTTTGTATTCAACAATGACTTTAATAAATCACTTGCACTACAGCCAATTTAAATCATTAAAAATCAAACAAGTAGAAATTGAACTAAAACAACCTCAATTTCATCGCATGAAATTATAACCTTTAAATTCATTAACTTAATAACGAGTCATTCGAATAATATACCTCAACAACTCTTGAGTAATATTATCCATCTTTAATTGTTAAATTTACGTTAAATTAAAGTGGTGAAAAGTTTTTTGCTCACCTAGTTTTATACTCGATTAAAAGACAGACTGAGCGATACAGTGCAATATCAACTAGAGACATATAGAGAAACAAGCAGGATATATGTGCAACTTTATTTTCAGTATTGAACTAAAATCACGTGACAATATGACGCTATAGATAGCAATTCGGGAAAACTAGTTAAAGAATGATTAACTGATAATTGAGGTTGGTATTTGTACAAAAATTAATTATTCAATTAAAAAGTGTGTATTAGAATAGTTTGACAATACCAGATACTAAAAAACCGGCACTAGGCCGGTTTTTAGAAATAGTGGAGGCGCCTCCCGGAGTCGAACCGAGGTCCACGGATTTGCAATCCGCTGCATAGCCACTCTGCCAAGGCGCCTTTCTGATTTTGTATCTCTGATACCAAAGATTTTGATGGTGCCCCGGGCCGGACTTGAACCGGCACAGCGCGAACGCCGAGGGATTTTAAATCCCTTGTGTCTACCAATTCCACCACCAGGGCAACGCAATCATGCGATGGGTTAGACACCATCTGTCTCAGCGGCCTTTGCCGTGAGAACGAGGCGTACTTTAACGGATTAATTTATCTGGTCAACAAAAAATTAGTCTTTTTTATTCAAATGGTTAAAAAGCCAACTCAAACGAACAAAGGGCGATCATTTTGCTCACAAGAACATCAGCATGCTTTGCTCTGGTTTGCTTTGCTTCATCACTTCATGTCAACGAGGAATCGACAAGTCGCACAAATAGACAATATGGGTATAAACTTAACTCGTACTGCAGGGGACAAATAAGCGCTCATCATGTTTCGAAAGTCATCATTTCAATTACCGCTACACACTGATTCCGAACTCGACTTCGTAGTGCCCCACTTCTTACTTACTGAATTTGATTATGCACGCTCTCTGGAACAAGGGATCGTCCATGACTTGGACCCTGAATATACACACCAGTATCGCGTCACACTAAGGCGCATACGCTCACTATGCTTGCTACTTCGCGAATTGATACCTCCTTTTGAACAGCGTATTTTGAAACCTCATTTAAAAATAATGATGAAGAAAACAAATAAGCTGCGTGATTTAGACGTATTTATCTTGGACAAAAGCCAATACATTGAAATGCTCCCAAACCACAAACCCTCTCTTGAGCCGCTTTTTGGCTTTATAGAATCCGAACGTGCTTACGAACAGGCAAAAGTTGCGCGTTGGCTAGCGACACAAGAATACACTATGCACTGCACTTTGGTCAGGAATAGTCTGCTGCGAAGTACACAACACGAACGAGTGGATAACAACGTACCTGCGTTACTCTTCGCAAGCCAAAAAGTCTCCGAACAATTTAAAAAGGTCGACAAAGCACGGCGCAAGATTTCGGACAAAAGTCGTGACAGCGTGATCCACTCAATGAGGATAAAGTGCAAAGCGCTGCGTTATTTGTTAGAAGGGTTTTCCGCACTCTACCCTTCCCCACAGCACAAAAACAACGTGAAACAATTAAAACTATTACAAGACAAGCTCGGTGATTTTAACGACACTTCAAGTCAAATTGAATTTTTCACACAGCTCAAAGAGGCAGTAAACCTCAATAAACAAGATCGTAAGGCTTTGAAAAAGCTAATTAACGTGCTTAGTGAACATCACGATACTTCGCGCCAGACCATCTTAACGCACTTAGACCAATTTGAGGCTTTCATCCACGATACCAACACATAATGCCTCTACCAGCACTAACCTAGGTTCACGTATTTTTAATATTCATTAATTACAGTCAGTCGTTAGGCTCCATAAAGAAAGATAACGTGAAACCATTAAAACGATACCAATATGAGCGCTATGCCGTACTCTGTAATCTCGCCTATCCTCGCGTCTTCAGACAAACTCAATACGGATTCGATCCTAATGGGCAACGAGTCATTAGAAATGAACACGGTAAGATTATGATTCGCGTGCTCTGGAGTAAAAAACAGAGTGAAGTGGTCGTAGTGATTAAAGGCTCACACAGTATCAGTGATTGGTTGTTAAACTTCGCGATGTGGACGAGAAGCTGTCGAAGGTTGGGACTGAATTACCGCATTCACGCGGGTTTCTATCATCTTCTGTTTCAAGAAAGTTTACCGAGCCGAAATGAAGATCGGTTGGGGTTGACCGTGCTCGAGCGCCTCGAAGGTATCGTTGTACCGCTCATTCTTAGGGGAAAAAGAATCACTATTACTGGTCACTCTTCAGGTGGCGCGATTGGCAGTGTTTTTGCCGACTATATTGAGAAAAAATACCCAAAGAGCATTAAACGCGTCGTGACTTTCGGTCAGCCCGCGGTTGGAGATTGGACGTTTAAGAAACGCTACCGTTTGGGGCACAAAACATACAGGATTTGTTGCGACATCGACATCGTGACCTTTATGCCGCCCGTACCTTTTTTGTATTGGCATGTAGGCAAAATGCTATGGTTATATAACGGGAAAATATACGAGAACACCCCAACGCTCATACGGCTTGGGCGCTCCTTATTTAGCTGGCTAATGCGACCGTTCTCTTATCACTTTATGAGTAAATACATTCGCGACAAAGACTTTTTTGATGAACGCTGAGTTAAACATCCGAAAGGTATGACGTACAGGCACTAAAAAGCCGGACTTAGCCGGCTTTACGTTTTTGTGGTGAATTACAGAGAGGCAATTTCTTTTTCAAGTTGATATTTGCTATCTGTGACTATGCGCTCTAACACTTCAACGCGTCGCTTCAAGTCACCAATTTGCTTGTTAAGGTTATCTTGTTCTTCTTGGCTCATCGTATTACGTTCAGATATCTCCAAAGCTCTTACTTCTTTACGATGATTCAAGATTAACTTAATTATCCCGCCCCCAAATATGGCACCGAACACAATAGCCACAACCAATACATCAGCAATAGATTCCATTCTTCATCTTCCTCTAGATAATGCTCAAATATAAGTTACTCATTTGTTATATGAATATCAAATAACGTATTGATTCACTGCAAAGTTTCATCAAAATTTGCCTGTTCTGTATCAAAATCACAAGAATGGATTACTCAACGCTAACCCAAACCGAGACAGATCCACCATTTACAGGGAACTCAGCCCACCCGTTCGCATCTGTCCAAATGTCTTCAGTTCGGATGCCCAACTTGTCGACATAGCGTGTACTTGGCTTGCCCGTATACATCCACTTCGAGCCACCTGGTCCATCGCTCATGATCACTGCCATTGAATGTGGATGTTCTGCATCGCCCTCGCGAGTCCAGCCAATTACATCCCAATGGTCGAGATAAGAATGTTGTTTGCCATACGCATAGTCTTTACGCAGTGTTACGAGCTCTTCGATGTAAGGCACTTTGACCATATTGATGTCATGCCCTTTATCACTGTACTGCGCGCCGTAGTAATCTGCATAAAACACAGATGGATAACCTTCTTCACGCAATAAGATAAACGCGTAAGCGAGCGGCTTAAACCACCAATCGACCGTCGACTCCAACGCCTGCAAAGGTTGAGTATCATGGTTTTCTACTAAGGTTACCGCTTTGACTGGATTGTCCTTCATCAGCGTACCATCCATGATTTGACGCATATCGTAGCTACCACCCGATTTAGACGCATTGTAGAAGTTCATATGTAGCGGTGCGTCGAACAGAGACATGCTGCCAGAAGTTTTGGTGATAAAGTTATGCAGCTGATTCACATCGTAGTTCCAGTACTCTCCGACCGTGAAGAGTTCTTTCCCTGTTTTCCAACGTAGGTGATCAATCCATTCTTGAAGATATTGGTATTTGATGTGCTTCACCGCATCCATTCTAAAGCCATCAACACCAGTCATATTGATGTACCACTCACCCCAATCTTTCAGTTCTTGTTTAACTTCAGGATGATCCATGTCTAAGTCAGCATACATAAGGTAGTCGTAATTCCCCTTTTCAGAACTGACTTCCCAATCCCATGCCTTACCTTCACCTTTGAATTTAAAAATGGCTTTTTCTTTACCTGCATCGTCCCAGTCCACGCCATCAAAATGGTACCAAGTCCAATGGAAGTTAGAGTACTTGTCGTTGCGTCCAGGGAAATCAAACTCCACCCACGCTTCAATCCATTTATCACCAAGTTCAATGTTGCGGTTGTTCCAATCTACCCGCTTAGTATCAACCCAAGATTTCCCATCAGCACCACCACGGTGGTTAAACACCACGTCACCATAAACCTGGATATTGTTATTGTGAGCGGCATTGATAGCACTAAGATACTGATCTTTCGTGCCGTATTTGGTGCGCACTGATCCTTTTTGATCAAACTCCCCCAAGTCGTACATGTCATAAACGCCGTAGCCGACATCATTGCTGCCACCCGCTCCTTTGTATGCAGGTGGTAGCCAGAGCGCTGTGAATCCGTTTTCTGCTAGCGTTGGAGCGTTATTTTCCACTTGAGTCCACAGTGTGCCATCGTTAGGCACATACCAATGGAAATACTGCATCATTGTGCCATTCTCAGCAGCCAATGCAGATGAACTTAGCAGCAAGGTCAAAGGTAAAATAGTGCGTTTTAATTTAAATGTTTTCATTATTTTTCTCTCACGTTAAGGACTAAAATCCTCCTTTCTGCTCATACACACCAAGCATTGCTAACGATAACGCTAGCCAAGTTGCTGCCTGTGATACAAAAAGTTCGGATTACAATCGAAGAGAAATTAGCACCAATCACCCTATACAATTATTGAGTTATTTAACATTTATAAAATCAATGACTAGCGCATTGAAAATATTGAATGGTGATCAAAACATGGGAGGAATTTAGAGAAGAGTGAACGAGTATAGATTGATGGATTTAAAACGAAGAAAGCCAGTCATTTAAGACTGGCTTTCGAAATAGTGGAGGCGCCTCCCGGAGTCGAACCGAGGTCCACGGATTTGCAATCCGCTGCATAGCCACTCTGCCAAGGCGCCTTTCTGATTTTGTCTCTCTGTCACCAAAGATTTTGATGGTGCCCCGGGCCGGACTTGAACCGGCACAGCGCGAACGCCGAGGGATTTTAAATCCCTTGTGTCTACCAATTCCACCACCAGGGCAACGCAATCATGCGATGGGTTAGACACCATCTGTCTCAGCGACCTTTGCCGTGAGAACGAGGCGTACTTTAACGGATTAATTTATCTGGTCAACAATAAATTTTATCTTTTTGATTTAAGTGCTTAAAAAGCGATCCAGACGGTACAATTGGCATTCAATTAGGCCAAGAAACACTCGTTAGCTTTCATAACTCTCAAGTCACACACATGTTGATGCCCGTAACTGCTTAGCTTGTAAACGCCTGACTAACGCGGATCGTAGTCACCACTCTCTTCAGCTCTGTAACATCTGTAACAATTGGAGCCCCTACTCTTGGCACTGTTTCACACGAAATATCATATTTTGTTACCGATAACTTTGCATCGAATGTGGTCGTACCTTTATAAAATCATTGACATTTTTTATTTTCAAAAAAAGCTCAATTCATTATCGAAAATATCAATAAATAATGATAGCTTACACTCGTTGCAGTAATTTAATGGACATATATCACATATAAGGACGTGGTTTACTTTGGCGACACACCATAAGAAAAACAAGGTATATCACTAATGTCTATCAAGAATCTTTCTATAGCGAAAAAGATATCGCTATCGTTTTTACTCATTGCCATCGTCAACATTGCGTTTGGCGTATTTTTATCTACAGAGCTCAAAAGCATTAAATCTGAGCTTTTAAACTATACCGATGATACGCTTCCTGCTATGGAAAGAGTAGATTCGATCCGAGATCACTTGTCTCGCTGGCGCCGTGCTCAGTTTGCGACATACACTTATGAAGACTCAGACCAAATCAGAAACAAAATTGCCAGCAACATTCGCGAACGTGAAAAGATCAGCAAAGAGCTCGATTCTTACGGTGAAACGATTTGGCCAGGTGAAGAGCAACAAACTTACCAGCGCCTTATGCGTCAGTGGAAAAAGTACTTGGTCACTATGGATCAGTACAACGAAGCGATGCTAGCCAACGACAAAAGCAAGGCCCACCCTATTTTGGCGAACTCTTTACCTGCTTTCGAAGCGGTTGACTCTGAGCTCGGTGAACTGATCCGTCTACTTAAGAATGCTATGGACAGTAACAAAACTCATATTCTTTCTTCTGTAAATGGATTGAGTAACTCGTCAATTGCAAGCAACGTGATTATTCTGCTTATCATGGTAGGCATGACGTACGTGCTGACACGCCTTATCTGTGGCCCACTAAAACTTGTTGTCGAGCAAGCAAATGCCATCGCAACAGGTGACCTATCAAACGACATCGATCGTAAAGCCATCGGCAATGACGAGCTAGGTGAGCTGGCAGATGCGACCACTAAGATGCAAGATGACTTGCGCCAAGTTATCGACAACGTGATTGCTGCGGTCACACAGTTAAGCAGTGCAGTAGAAGAGATGAATCAAATCTCTGATATTTCTGCGTCTGGTATGAAAGATCAACAACTGCAAATCACGCACATTGCTACGGCAATGACAGAAATGAAAGCAGCAGTAGCCGATGTTGCACGTAATACTGAAGATTCAGCGAACCAAGCTAACGAAGCAAACCGTCGTACACAACACGGTGTTCGTGAAACGCAAGGCATGGTTGACGCGATTCATGAAGTTTCAAACGTAATTGGTGCTGCGGGCGATACTGTGGCAGAGCTTGAACAGCAATCGAATAAAATTAACGTTATTGTTGATGTTATCCGTGACATTGCCGATCAAACCAACCTACTTGCTCTTAATGCAGCCATTGAAGCTGCGCGTGCTGGTGAGTCTGGTCGCGGTTTTGCCGTGGTTGCGGACGAGGTTCGAACGCTTGCAGGCCGTACGCAAGATTCAACCAGCGAAATTACGTCGATCATTGAACAGCTACAATCGCTTGCAAAAGACGCGAAATCTGCGACAGAACTTTCTAGAACCAGTATCTCAGAATGTGCAGAGCAAGGCATTCAATCAAAACAGCTGATGAGCGACATTGAACACTCGATTTCTGATATCTCAGACATGGGCACCCAAATCGCCACGGCTTGTAACCAGCAAGACTCTGTTGCAGAAGAGCTTAACCGCAGCATTGAAAACATACACTTGGCATCTCAAGAAGTATCACAGGGCTCAGAGCAAACCGCACAGGCTTGTCGTGAGCTAAGCCAGCTGTCAATTTCTCTTAAAGATGTAATGAGCCGCTTTAAACTGAGCTAAACTCAGTGGATACCTTAGTTGATATTGAATCAACCTCGATTTGCGCAAATTGAGTGCAATCACTGAGATATATTTAGGTATATTGAATCATGATCTTCAAAAACGCTCCAAAGCACTACTTGGAGCGTTTTACTTCGTCAGGTACTTTCCCCAAGTACTCAATAACATAACCAATACAAAAAACGCGTACGGAGACTTTATGCGCTTAAATAAAACCTTACTATCACTGACTATCGCTGCTGCAACCGTTGCTCCTGCGATGCAAGCCAATGCTGCCCCTCTTCAAATTAGCAACACTGTAGTAAAAGCAGAGCAAGTTCAAGGCGCTAACGCTTGGCTGGAAATAAACTTAGGTCAATTCCGCGATAATATTGAGCAGTTCAAGTCGCACATGGATGGCAAAACGAAAATCTGCGCCGTGATGAAAGCCGACGCATACGGTAATGGCATCGCAGGCCTGATGCCGACTATTATCGAACAACAAATTCCTTGCGTTGCCATTGCAAGTAACGCCGAAGCACAGACCGTTCGCGACAGTGGCTTTAAAGGTCAACTTATGCGTGTACGCTCGGCGGATATTGGCGAGATCGAAGCCGCAATCGACCTAAATATCGAAGAGCTGATTGGTACTGCAGAGCAAGCCAAAGCACTGTCTAAGCTAGCAGAGAAAGCGGATAAAGAAATCAAAGTTCACCTTGCTCTTAACGACGGTGGTATGGGACGAAATGGCGTTGATATGACAACAAAAGCGGGCAAGCAAGAAGCGCTAGAAATCGCTCAACAAGCTGGCGTTAATATTGTTGGCATCATGACTCATTTCCCTAACTACAATGCAGACGAAGTTCGTCAAAAGTTATCTTCGTTCAAAGACAGCTCTGCATGGCTGATTAAAGAAGCGGGCCTAAAACGCGAAGATATTTTGCTGCACGTGGCCAACTCTTACACCGCACTCAATGTTCCTGAAGCACAGCTTGATATGGTTCGTCCTGGTGGCGTTTTATACGGTGATCTGCCAACCAACCCTGAGTACCCTTCTATCGTGTCTTTCAAAACACGCGTGGCATCCGTTCACCACCTGCCAAAAAATAGCACTGTCGGTTACGACAGCAGCTACAAAACGAGCAAAGAAAGCCTAATGGCGAACATTCCTGTTGGTTACTCTGATGGCTACCCACGAAAAATGGGCAATACGGCAGAAGTACTGATCAATGGCCAACGAGCAAAAGTTGCAGGTGTGGCTTCAATGAACACCACCATGGTTGATATTACAGGTATCAAAGATGTTGAGCCTGGTTCTGAAGTTGTACTGTTTGGCTCTCAGCAAGACAAAACGATTTCGGCAGCAGAAATGGAAGAACATGCAGAGGTCATCTTCCCAGAACTATACACGGTTTGGGGTACTGCGAACCCTCGTGTCTACGTAAAATAAACCCTTTCAGTTGTTCGTAACAGAACGAAAAAGCGAGCCTCGTGCTCGCTTTCCTACTCATATACTAATCTGTAACAATCCGTGCTCTTCTCAATTGAGCAGAGCTTACTATTTGCGTTGCGTTACTTTCCTAGAGCCCTAGCAAATGACAAATCCTCTAACCCCTTCATCTTAAAATCGTTCAGGTATACTTGTTTTTTTATATAGCACTTAGTGTTTGAAAGCCCTTTCAATTGATGTTAAACATGAAGTTTACAAAAGAATAACAAACGCATTCATATGGCACTGCCCTTTTTGCCTGCTGGCTAGGTATCTCTATGACAGAAAATACTCAACATCTTCAGCGTTCCTCATCTGAGTTGCACGAATTTACTCGGATCGACGTGTGGAACGGTTTCACCCAACTTTTACCTCTGTCCATGTTTGTGGTCATATTTGGCCTCGCATTCGGTGTTGCCGCCGCACAAACTGGACTAGATGTATTTCCCACTATGTTGATGAGCACACTGGTCTTCGCCGGTGCTTCACAATTTGCCACGCTAGAAATGTGGGGAGCAGAAGTACCTCTGATTCCAGTGCTTATTACTGTATTTGCTATTAATGCTCGTCACCTCTTGATGGGCGCTACGCTTTATCCATGGTTACGACAACTCCCACCGACAAAACGTTACGGCGTAATGCTGGTAGCATCAGACGCAAACTGGGCAATGGCACTCAATGCATTTGGTAGAAAAGAACCAGGTTTTGGTTTGCTTGTTGGTGGCGGCTTAGCGATGTGGTCGTTTTGGATTGTTGGAACCTGGATCGGCATTTATTTTGGTAACGCAATCAAAGACCCGGTGGGCCTCGGGCTCGATATGGTTATGGGATGCTTCCTGCTGTCTATGGTGGTAGCAGGGCCGAAAGACTTAAGGATCTTTGCGATTTGGGCCACAGCAGCAGCCTCTTCTATGTTGGCGTATTGGTATTTACCAGAGAATAGCCACGTAGTGGTTGGCGCCATTACTGGTGGAGTCTTAGGTGCTTGTTGGAAGGAGAAAAAAGCATGAACATCGAAACGAGCGTAGGTGGAACACTGCTTATCATCATCGCTATGGCGTTAGTCACGCTCATAACCCGCTGGGGCGGGGTGTATGTTATGTCATTTATTCCAATTAGCGAGCGGGTTCAACGTTTCATCACTGCGATGTCAGGTTCCGTATTGGTTGCCCTTTTAGCCCCACTAGCGGTTGAGGGTGATTACGGTGCTAGAGCAGCACTTTTTTCTACTGCTGTCGTCATGTTCATCGTGAAAAAGCCTCTGCCCGCAATTGCAGCTGGCATCATCGCAGCCGCCGCGGTACGCGCTATTTAACCGTTGTTTCGACGTCAATACCAGTCATCAATAAAAAGCCCCAAAACACGAAGCCCTGATGTAACGAGTGTCATCAGGGCTTATCTTATGCTCATTATTTTAACGATGATCAACGATATTAATCACGGTGAGATAGCAAATTACGCACAGCAGTTACAATTGCGCTTGTATTTGTCCATTTTGCCAATGCCAGGGTTAAAGGTGTTGGTTGGATCTAGCTCGTGGTAAAACTTCTGCAGCGAATTTTCAGCTTCGTACAAGTGACCCACATTATGTTCTGCTGGGTATTTAGCACCACGGCTATTGAGGTGTTCTAGCATCAGCTTTTTCATCAACTTCGTGTCGGTCCCTTTTTTGAAAATGTAATCTTGATGGAATACATAACACATAAAGTGACCATAATAGAGCGCTTGAACAAGGTTCTTACTCACCTCTTCCGGTAAAGTTTCTAGCCACTCTTCATCATTACGTCGCAAAGCGATATCAAGTGCAACGATGTCTTCTACGTCTTTTCGGTGAATCGTCTCGTAACGAATTGCTGCACCTGCTGCTGCAAAGCGATGTAAATAAGCTTTTTTACCCTCTTCCGGCGTACACTCGAAGAAATCACAGTCATCTTCAACAGCCCAAACTTCATTGAGGTATTTTTGCGCCTCAGCAATACCACTATCACTCATTTTTAATACCAGGTGATGCTCATACTTATCGCGGAAATCCAGCATTCGTTCTGGTAAATGTTGTGGGAACAACTTACTCGCGTAGTACAAAATGGTATCCGGCAGATATTTACTAACAAACGGGACGCGCTCTAAGAAATTTTCTACTTTAGCTTTAAGTGCAAACATTTTTGGCAGTTTATCTGTGCCTAATAAGTCGATGGATAAAAAGACGTCTTTGCCGTACTTCTCTGCCATGTTGAAGATATCTCGATGCAAGTATTCTCCCATCTCAGGCAAGTTCTCAAACGTAGATAAGAAATCTTTTCGCAGCTTCGTCAGTTTCGCAGGATCATTGGTGCCAAGGTAAAAAACCTGCTCTTTTTCGGGTACTGGGTAGCTATCAACTCGAACGGCGAAAACACCCAATTTACCAGCGCAGCCACTGGCTTCAAATAATCGACGTTCATCGGCATTAAAGCGAGAAGGAATGTCAGAAGTCACGTCTCGAACACGTTCATCGTATTCTTTGTCTGATGCCATTCGCTCGTCATGAATGATCTTCGCTGGGTCAAAGTTTCCTTCTTGCAGGTTTGTCAGAATTTCTTCTGGCGTTTCACCTAACCCTTCAATACCAAGGTGATTAACCAGGTGTAACTGGCCTTGCTTATCGACCTGCGCATAGATCGCCAGTTCCGTGTAAGCAGGACCACGCTTGACTAACGCACCGCCTGAGTTATTGGCGATACCACCAACCACAGTGGCACCTAATGATGAAGAACCGATGATAGAGTGCGGCGCTCGGTTCACCGCCTTCAATTCTTTTTCCAATGAGTGCAAACTTGCACCTGGCAAGCATACCGCCTGCTTACCGCCATCTAATAAGTGAATCTTCTTGATTTTGGTAATATTGATCACGACCACATCACGGTCATAATCATTACCACTTGGAGCTGAGCCTTCTGTTAAACCTGTTTTGGCAGCCTGCATAATAATAATGCAGTTTGCTTCAACGCACTGTTTAATTATCTTCCATTGTTCTACAAGAGTATTAGGAAACACGATAGCAAGCGCAGTGCCACTACCTGAGCGAAAACCTGAGCGGTAGTATTTTGTTTTAACCTCGTCGGTTAGGACATTTTCTTCCCCAACGATAGTTTTAAATTCGTCAATCAGCTGCTTTTGTTTCATATCCGTATCTCTCGTTATTGTACTTCGCTCACATCACCGTTTAGTGACGGTAATGGGCGTTTGAGCCACTATAAGCAGTCCATTTATCGGCGTCTATGTCAGGCAGGCGAGCAACACTTAGCCAACAGACAACAAACAAAATAATTCTTTTATTTTTCTGTCACTTATCTTTCACATTCGGAAAGTTTAACGCAAGAAACAGACCGTTTCTTAAAAGAAACAATAGCAAAACCATTTGTTAACAGTTGTGCGCAGCATCTTGTTATCAATATTAGTGATAAAACAAGGAGAAAGCTTAAGCTTCTAAATTTATAAGAATTTTTAGAAATGAAGATGGAAACAATAACTCAACACCAACATAACGATTGGTGTTGAGTTATTGTCTTAAAATCGATGATTTTGACTTTGAAAGCTGGTGTATAGATGATCAATGAAGATCTTAATTTTTTCTGGCTGTTGACGAGTGTAAGGATACACTGCATAAATACCCAAGCATTTGGCGGTTTCGTCTTTGAACAATTGAATCAGGCGGCCTTGCTTTAAGTCTTCATAAACCAAGACACGCGGTACATAGATGATTCCCTGCCCTAACAGCGCCACATTTCTCAATACAGAAGAATTGTTGGTACAGAGGTTACCGTCGACGGTGATTTGATATACCTCGTCTCCATCTTTAAACGCCCACTCATGCGCTCCGGTTTCTTGGTAGGAATAGACTAAACAATTGTGTTTATCCAAGGCTTGAGGTTGTTTAGGTATGCCATGTTTAGCCAGGTATTGGGGTGACGCGCAAATAATCCAATTCGCATCCACCAGCTTTCTTGCAATCAGACTAGAATCTGGCAACACACCCGTTCTAATTGCCAGATCAAAACGTTCATTCACGATATCGACGAAACGATTATCTAGATCCATATCGATATTGATGTCAGGATATTTCTGATTAAACTCATTGATCACTTGAGGAAGAATTAACTCACCAGAGATAGTGGGTACAGAAACTTTAATGTTTCCAGATAAATTCTTACCTAACCCCACAATGGATTCTTCTGCCGTTGCCACCGCTTGATAAACGGCTTTTGCATGAGTAAAGAACGCTCGCCCTGCCTCCGTCAACGTTAACGTTCGCGTTGTTCGGTAAAGAAGCTGTACACCAAGCTCTTGTTCAAGCTTCGCGATGCGTTTACTGACAACCGATTTGGTCAATGACATGTGTCTTGCTGCAGCGCTAAATGAGCCTTGCTCGATCAGGTGATAGAAAATGATGTAATCGTCGGTATTTCTCATGCGTCTTCGTCAAATCCTTTGGAGACCGATATTGTAAACGGATATTGGTCAATCTGCGAAACATAGGGGCACACTTAACAGCATAACTCGCGAAAGAAACAAGGGTTATACCAACAGTTCAAGAAATTGAGATGGCGTAAATTTATCAATATTCAGATACAAAAAAACCAGCTTTCGCTGGTTTTAAGTTGATGCACTTGGCATCGAGATACCGCAATTGCCATATCTGAATAATTTGGAGCGACACACGAGGTTCGAACTCGTGACCTCAACCTTGGCAAGGTTGCGCTCTACCAACTGAGCTAGTGTCGCATTGATTCTCGAAAGCCATTCACTCTCAAAGAATAATGGAGGCGCCTCCCGGAGTCGAACCGAGGTCCACGGATTTGCAATCCGCTGCATAGCCACTCTGCCAAGGCGCCCTTTTTACTTCGCTTCAGGGCTCTTCCCCGTTGCGTTGGTGGCTACTTTACGGATTGAGAGAAGATAGTCAAACAAAAATCTTTCATTTTCTGTTTGTTTGATTTCTTTTAAGCCAATTAGACCAAAGTTCGATCTTATCGGCTTAAAACGAAGCAATATAAATCTAGCTTTCTGTACGTTTTACTCAATAGAATTTCAATGTCACTTAGTAATTACCGACTCGTTTAAGCAGCCTGCCCACAACATTAGGATGATAAGACCACGTGTGATCAAACATCGACATCAATGCCGGGTTTCCGTATTTAGATAGGCTGATCGCGTGAAAACGGTTTTTCTTCGCTTTAAGCGCATCCACTTTGGCAAGCAACTCGTCTTGTTGTTTTGGCGCGATAAAGTCGGAAATGACCACCATATCGGCATTTTTGTACTTATCACCGCTCATCAAGTCGATAGATTTGATCAAAGTTGGCTCTAAGTCTGTACCACCATGGAAGCTATAAGTTAAAAAGTCCGCCGCCTCGCGCAGACCATCTTGTTTGGTTAGCTCATACGTAATGTGTTCCGTCGAAAAAATAATGACATAGCAATCACGTTGCTCCGCTAATGCAATTTGCATCAGCGCATAAGCCATGGCTTTGGCGCATTGTTCAGGAAACCCGCTCATTGAGCCGGACGCGTCCACACACACAATAAACGGTCCTTTTTCGATATCTACCGCTTTGTTGTCAGGTCGGTGAGCTTTAACTTTACGTAACGTGCGCGATTTGCCCTGTGTACGGTAGTTCATAAGTCGTTTATCGACTAAGTGTTTATAGAACACGACCTCGAGTTCAGGATACGCCAAAAACATCGTTTCGTTGGGAAGTAGCTTATTTAAATCATCGCTTTCGTGAATGCCGACAATATCATCTGTCGCTTCATCACTCTTCTCTTCGATCATTTGTAGCTCTTCAGTAGGCGCGCGGTTAAGTTCGGGATCATTCACTTGCCCCGCCATACGGCCAAGTTGCTCGGCTATTTCTTGCAAGCCTTGGTGCTTCTTCAGAAACTCCGCATGGCGTTTCATCACTGTTAAGTCAGTTTTGCTCAACTTGGCAGATGCCATATCCCATAAGCGCCCTACACTTTCAGCATCACCCGACTCCGTGACCTTATCCATATTACGCATGGTCTCCATACGCTGATACAGGTCATTCAGCACTTTCTCTTTATTGGCCTCAAGCTCGCTTACTTGCGCTTGCTTAATCGCATCGGCTAGACTTTGGTACCATTGATCACAGAAGTAATGTGGGAACATGGGATTATTCATCCCCTTGTTCTTCTCCATCATTCGGCGAGCCTGCATATAAAAAGCGGAGTGCCACTCAAGCTTTTTAATCACATCTTCGATGTTTTCGAAAAACGCCTCTTCATCCCAGTGAATGACTTCTTGATATAAAGACAGCTCTTGTTGGAAACGCTCTGTCTCACATACCTTGGTAATCCGTTTTTTAACACTGCCCCTCCACTTTAATAAGTGGCCTTTGACTGAAGATTTAACGCCTCGGTTTTCTGCCATCATCATGACTTGTGAACGCGCCATTAAATCATTAACTGCACTATCGATGATGCCAGAGTCGGCTACCATCAGCGCGAGGTTAAGTCCGTCTGCACCTAGCATGTCGTCTCCTTATGAGAAAAACTGATGTAAGTTTTTAAAGCGTTGGATAACTTTTTCGCTTTCAGCTTGGATAGACTCAAGTCTCTGACTGACCTGCTGCAGACTCGACTCCATTAGGCGTGGTAATTCAGGATCAACAAAGCTATGCGGAAGCGCATCATGGAAATTCGCTTTTACCTTGCGCATATGGTGCTCTGCTTCACTGAGTTGATTTACGGCTTTTTCACTCTGCGTTAACCACTTTTGGTAAAGCTCTACATCCAAGCCCTCTTGAGTCACTAAGCTCACCAGAATGCCTCGGTTTGCGATATCACGGATAACTAGGTTATTTGCGGCATCAACATCAAATCGTAAACGACACATGTTGGTGTTTTGATTGACGTAGCCATACACATCACCGTGTCCTTCTTTGATCACTCGGTCTAGTTCATCTTTTGGCACGTAAACCCAGCGGCTATCGCCTTTCTCTGACTCTGAAACCGACATGTTGCTTTGCAAAATAACCAATTTAACTAAGTTAACGGCTGCGCCAACTTTGTAGGTCTTAGCTTTAGAGGTATCAAAACGCATGGTTTCTTTGCGCAGAATACCCGTTGCCGCTTCAGACGTTAACGTCATGCGGTAGGCATCTTCAAGCTCATGCTGAACATCGACCAAAGACTCGCGACAGTATTCAATTTCCTGTTCGGCGTCTTGTTGGTCAAATGCATGTTTTAGGGCGAACTCTTGGACCACTTCGCGTACCACGTCTCGCGATTCAGGGCTGTTCCATAAACAATCTTGCAGCAACAGTAGATCAAGTGGGTTGATTTCATCGCGGCCATTAAAAAACGCGCTCGCTTTTAGCAATTTCACGGCTTTCTTCCAGCGGCGGTCAGAGACATACATGTCGGTATTGGCGACATCGCCAAACTGAGCTTCGACTTTGCTTTCTAACATCGTTTTAAGCTGGAAAAGCTTCTCGAATGCATTATCGGTTAACGTCAGCTTGTCGAGCTGCTGTTGCCATTGATGATATTCTTCATCTGTTATTGCTAGCCCTTCTGGCACTTGTGCCTCTTGTGACGTGCCTACCGTCAACATCGACTTAAAGTTTTGTTTATTCTGAATTCGATTCACAAACACGCGCACCAACATGCGGTCATAGAGTGCATCCAAACCGCTGTCTTCATCTGGCAGTTCATTGGAAGCCGATACCAACAAACGCATTGGCACACGCTCAATATCGCTGCCATTTTTGAACGTTTTCTCATTGACCACTGTCAGCAATGTATTCAGAATGGCGGGGCCCGCCTTCCAGATTTCATCTAAAAATACGACTTGTGCGGTTGGCAAATACCCTTTAGTTAAGCGAACATAACGACCGTTATCTTTGAGTTCTTGAATACTCAGTGGCCCAAAAACTTCTTCAGGTGTTGAGAATCGAGTCATCAGGTATTCAAAGTAACTGCTATTATCGAACGCTTGGATAAGTCGCTTGGCAATTAAGCTTTTTGCAATGCCAGGTGGGCCTAAAAGAAAAACACTTTCACCAGCAAGTGCCGCAAGGAGGCAGAGCTTGATGGTATGTTCGCGTTCATAAACGCCATCCGTTAACGCTTTAGCCAACTTGTTGATGCGTTCTGAGAGAAGCGCTTTTTCGGCATTTGAGGCAAATAAGGTTTGTGTCATACGTTCTCCGGCTGCTGAACTGGTATTGCGTTAACATTTTTATACACTTGTTATAACTTTGTTACAAATGTATTTTGTTGAATTCCCCTTATAGCAGATGCTTACCCCCTTCTTTAGCAAGCAATCAAAGTTTCCATTTATGAGATACAGCTCACTGAAAGTGCAAACGCTTTCGTCGTGTTGCAACATTTTTTGCTTTTGTTTCCCACCATTTGTGGTTAATGTCGAAAAACGTCAAAATGCGGTAACAGCTAGGGTTAATAACTGCATGAGCAAAATAATTCATAAATGGAAGCAAATTTCTCTGATTGAAGAAGAGGTTATGCTTCCTACAGGACAGGCAATTACGCACACCACAATCCATCACCCGGGCGCTGCGGTGATTCTCCCGATTACAACGGAAGGTGAGGTAGTCCTTGTCCATCAATTTCGCCCTTCACTTAATAAATGGCTTTTGGAGCTTCCTGCTGGTACAAGAGAAGGCAATGAAAACCCTCTCTGTTGCGCGAAAAGAGAGCTAGAGGAAGAAACGGGCTATAGTGCAGAAAAATTTACCTCTCTCGGCCAAGTCACTCCCCTTGCCGGATTTTGTGATGAGATACAGTACCTATTTGTCGCTGAGAAGCTCAGCCAAACCAACCGTTACGAATGTGATGAAGATGAAGTGATTGAGGTTGTTACCTTGTCACTCCAACAACTCGAAGACAAGATTATTGATGGCACAATTACCGATGCCAAAACGATCGCTTGTTTAAGCAAAGCGCGCCTTTGCGGATATATTTAGGACTTTGACCAAGGAGACATTCATGGATTTTCGATCAGATACCGTTACACAGCCTACCCAAGCCATGCGAGAGGCCATGTTTAAGGCCCCAGTTGGGGATGATGTTTATGGTGATGACCCTACGGTCAATGAGCTTGAGGAGTTTGCCGCAGAGCTTGCAGGATTCGAAGCGGCTTTGTTTACCACTTCAGGCACGCAAGCCAATCTGCTCGGCCTAATGGCGCATTGTGAACGCGGAGATGAATATCTGTGTGGGCAACAAGCACATAACTACAAGTACGAAGCCGGCGGCGCAGCAGTACTTGGGTCAATTCAACCTCAACCAGTCGAAAATAACCCAGATGGCACACTCCCATTTGATAAACTGGCAGCGGCGATTAAGCCAGATGATTGTCACTTTGCTCGTACCAAGCTGCTCAGCTTAGAAAACACGATTAATGGTAAAGTATTACCTCTGTCTTATTTAGCAGAAGCACGTGACTTCGTGAATAAACATAACTTGCAGATGCATCTAGATGGCGCTCGCGTTTTTAATGCAGCCGCTGCGCTTGACGTTCCGGTAAAAGAAATCGGTCAGTATTTTGATTCAATGACGATTTGTCTGTCGAAAGGTTTGGCTGCCCCTGTTGGTTCGTTACTGCTTGGTAGCAAAGAGTACATCGCAAAAGCACGTCGCTTAAGAAAGATGGTCGGCGGGGGTATGCGTCAAGCGGGTATTCTTGCCGCAGCAGGCAAACTCGCCCTTACCGAACAAGTGGAACAGCTAAAACAAGATCATACCAACGCAAAAACCTTAGCGGAAGGTTTAGCTGAACTGCCTGGTTTTTCAGTCAACCCTGAATTTGTTCAAACGAATATCGTATTCGCGAAGCTTGATCCTCAAGTGGACATAGTAAATATCGCTGCGAAACTAAAGGAACAAAATATTACGATAACACCTGGAAACCCCATTCGTTTCGTGACTCATAAAGACATTTCAGCGCAAGATATCGACAATTTCTTATCAAGCATTAAATCTCTGCTTTAGTTTGATTTTGATCATTGAGCTTCCCCTAAGGGGAAGCTTTATTGTATCGATATGACTTTTTAGTGAATAGACAATCTTCATGTTCAGATTTGTACTTCTAACCTCTCTTATTTTCTCTTCCGCTAGCCATGCCGCGCCTTTTGGTGATGCTGATAAAGGTAAAATCAAATCCCCTAGCTGCGTCTATTGTCATGGTGCAACAGGCGTCGCAGGTAATGATGCCTATCCAAATCTTGCAGGTCAAAATGCCCAGTATCTATACGATGCGATGAAGTCTTACCAAGCAGGCGAACGTAAAGGGCCGCTTGCCGAAATGATGGGCGCACAATTAAGAATGTTAAATGATGAGGATCTTCGTGATGTCGCTGCATTTTATGCAGAACAGACGCAAGACAAATGATTTGTTTATCTCGGCTCACAACAAGAGCTTGTGAGCCCCCCCGAACCGAGACAAAATATTTAACCAAACTCTGCTTGTAAAATAATCACAATGACTTCACTTCAAATATTTGATGAATTTATAGTTCAATATTTCCATTAATATTGACTTTTTATTCTGGTTTATTGATATTTCATGCTTCATTGAATTTAACGTGAAGTTAGTTATGTCTCACACACATGCGCAACCAGCAGACTCGGTTGCTACACCCAAATCATGGCAGATGCCAGATACCCTCATTTTGATCTTCATTGTTGGTATTCTCGCTGCGATTCTTACCTACTTAATTCCTGCTGGCCATTTTGACAGTCAGCAAGTGACTTATATGGTCGATGGTGCGGAAAAAACACGCACGGTTATTGATCCATCTTCATTCTCTTATGCAACCGATGAAAACGGTGAATTGGTTTACAACAAGGTTGGCCTGTTTGCTTCTGGTGGTGGCATTGGCCTGATGAACTTCCCTTTCGAAGGGCTAGTTTCTGGCTCTAAATGGGGCAGCGCGATCGGCGTGATTATGTTCATGTTGGTTATCGGTGGTGCTTTCGGCGTTGTAATGCGAACAGGCACCATCGACAACGGTATCTTGCGCCTTATCGATAAGACCAAAGGTAACGAAGCGCTATTCATTCCAGTGCTATTTTTGCTGTTCTCTCTGGGCGGTGCGGTATTTGGTATGGGTGAAGAAGCCGTAGCATTTGCGATTATTATCGCTCCGCTTATGGTTCGCCTTGGTTATGATGGTATCACTACGGTAATGGTGACCTATGTTGCGACTCAAATTGGTTTCGCAACATCTTGGATGAACCCTTTCTCTGTTGCTATTGCACAAGGTATTGCCGGAGTACCTGTTTTATCCGGCATGACAGTGCGCATGGGGTTATGGGCTGGCTTTACGTTAATCGGTATCGCTTTCACAATGCTCTACGCCGCTCGTGTGAAGTCAAACCCAGAACTTTCTTACAGTCACCGCACAGACAAATACTTCCGTCAGCAAGAGCTTGGCAATCAAGATTCTCGTTGGAATATCGGCGATACACTCGTTATTCTTACGGTTATTACAACCACAGTATGGGTTGTTTGGGGCGTGGTCGCTAACGCATGGTACATCCCAGAAATCGCTTCTCAATTCTTCACTATGGGCTTTGTTGTCGCGATCATCGGTACGGTTTTTCGCTTAAACGGTATGACGCTCAACTGCGCAGCCGATGCGTTTAAAGAGGGGGCGGCTATTATGCTTGCTCCTGCTCTATTGGTTGGTTGTGCGAAAGGTGTGTTACTTATCCTAGGTGGCGGTACGACTGATGAAGCGAGTGTACTGAATTCTATTCTGAACAGTGCTGGCGGCGTGATCAGTGGGCTTCCTGACGTAGCTGCGGCATGGTTAATGTATGTATTCCAATCTATCTTCAACTTCTTCGTTACTTCCGGATCTGGACAAGCGGCACTGACGATGCCTTTATTAGCACCATTGGCGGATATTGCAGGTGTCACGCGCCAAGTTGCAGTTTTGTCATTCCAACTTGGAGATGGTTTTACCAACGTTATCGTCCCTACTTCAGCATCCTTGATGGCAACACTTGGTGTCTGCCGCATCGACTGGGGTGATTGGGCAAAATTCTGCTGGCGATTTATCCTATTACTCTTTACCCTGTCGAGTGTCGTCGTTATCGCAGCTCATATGATGGGGTTTGCGTAAAACGAAATCAATTGGCACTAAGGCGAGACACGTTCTCGCCTTATTAATACTCTTCGTATGGCGACGTTAAGGTTTTAGATTGGCTTATGGTTTTGGAGTGGTAACTTTAATGGCAACACAACTTCTCGATGACATGATTCAAGGTCATCAAGTGATTCAATCTCTCAATGTAGCAGACCTAGGTCCGGGTGAGCATAAGTTTTGGTTCCGCATCGCGACCAACGCGATCTCTCAGTGGCAACATCTTCCTGTTTTGGTATTCAAAGGTGAAAAACCTGGCAAGAAAATCATGATCACCGCAGGGGTTCATGGTGATGAATATAATGGTGTGTTATCAGCGCAGAAGACCGCTAGAGAACTCATTGGCACTGAAGTCGCTGGTACTGTCACTATTATTCCAACCATTAACATGCCAGGTATGCTAAACCACAGCCGCGATTTCTATTCCGCAGACCCGGATGCGTCTCCTGCAAACTTAAACCGCTTTTTCCCTGGTGACCAAAACGGCAATGAGGCACAACGCTACTTATATGCATTGTGGAATGATCTGCTCAAGCCAAATGCTGATTTAGCCATTGACCTTCACACTCAAACCAGTGGTGCGGCCTATCCACTATACGTGTTTGCAGACTTCCGAATTGAGCAATCATTAGAAATGGCTCGTCTCATTAATCCTGATGCGATTTTAAATGATCCCGGAGATGCTGGCGTCCTTGAAACAGTTTGGAATAACCATGGTGTCCCAAGCATTACGGTTGAAGTGGGTATGGGGCGCTACACAGAGCAAAAACTCATTAGTCGAACCGTATCAGGCATTTTTAATGTGTTGAAGCAGCATAACGTCGTAGAAGGTGAGATAGAGCCTATCACTTCATGCTTGGAAGGAAACGAGATAGTCAGTGTGAAAGCGACACATGGCGGCTTTGTACTACCTCATGTTGGTTTGATGGATTTTGTCGAGCAAGGCCAACTGGTTGCGATTCAATACGACAGCTTTGGCACTGAAGTTGAGCGCTACACCGCCCCTACAAGTGGTACAGTGCTCAGCCACAATGTGGAATCTATTCGGGCGCCTGGCTCTCTGATCGTTCGTTTGATTAAGTAAACCATAACCGTTTGTCGATAGATCTACCTTTCAACGCTCACTCAAATTTATATAAGCCCCATCACGAGTAATCAAAAATGATGGGGCTATATTTTTGATTACTTGAAGTTACAAGGTAACAAAAGTATTCCAAGCAAAACTCAAAACCGCTAGACAGAAACTCCGCTTCTGTTGATTTTAGAAGTCACATTGATGAACTTAAAACTGTCGTCCACTCTCTTGATCAACGAGAATTAGCTCATCTAACGCGAAACCTTTCTCTTTAGCAACCTGCTTAAAACGCTCCAGGATTTTCTCATCAACGTTGGGTGTTCTAGACAATAGCCACAAGTAGTCGTGGTTGTAACCGGAGACAAACGCATAGTCATAGTTTTCACCTAGCTCAAACACAATGTAAGAAGAATAGATTGGCCCAAAAAAGGAGACTTTTAAGTGCCCAACCGTTTCGTCTTCAACAAAATAAGCTTTACCTTCAGCTTCGGACCACTGTTGCTCTTCTTCTGAATATCCGCGGTTTGTCACCTTAACCCCACCATCCTTGCGAAGCCGATACTCGGCCGTAACGTTGGATAGACCACGCTCAAACGAATGATCGAGCCGTGCGATTTCGTACCACTTGCCTAGATAAGGCTCTAAATCAAAATTGTTAACTGGCTCCACCCCATCAGGTTTAGAGGTACAGCCAAATAAAGTTACAAGTGATAAAAGTAATAATGTTTTTAGCGATTTCATACAACACCTAAATTTGATTTAGTGATTGATTTTACTGTAGAAGGTAGCAAATCGATCACTAAGTCGCACCACTGTCCCAAAGGTACGTAGCTACACATCACAGTTCTTCATTATCAATAGCATGCTGAACACCAAAACCTCGTTATGTCAGCAATTCCCTAACAATATTGTTCTATGTTTGACTTACAAGTTGGTCATACTTGTATATTTTGCCAGCATTTAACCGTATGCATATAGAAATTTTGCACAATATAGACATACGCTGTCATATCACCCTCCTATAATACGTCGCGATATAGACAGAGGTTATTGTTATGAAATTAAAAACAGTGTCAGTTTGTGCACTTTTGGTATTGCTTGCAGGTTGCCAGCAGGAAAACCCAAGCCAAGCGACACAATTAACAACCTCGGCAGATGTATGTAATACACAAGGAAACATGCCAGGTGGGTGGAATGAGTTTAATGCTACCCCTGATGCACAAAAGGCAATGGCTTTTGTTTTGAAAAGAATGGACACAATAGCGTCGTTCAAACAAATACTGAACGTTCACGCGCAAATCGTTAGCGGCGTCAACTATGCCATTGAGTTTGAATTGGATGATGGCTCTATTTGGAATACAGTTGTTTATCGCAACCTAGATGGTGAGTATGCGATTACCCAATCGCCAAAAGAAGGCCACTTTTGCGAACAGTAGCGATTAAGTAAGAAAGCCCCTAGATAGGGGCTTTGGGTTTAGTGATAGCAACTGAATTAGACAGCGAAGCTACATTGAGATTTGACCGATACTGTCGAACCGAGTCTTGATGGTTCAACATCAATCCTCTGCGCCATTTGTTCTTTTAACTCAGAAACGTGAGAAATAACACCGATCATGCGTCCAGTCTGTTGTAAATCCACTAACGTTTGAATGGCGAGATCCAAAGACTCTGGGTCTAAACTACCGAACCCCTCATCAATGAATAAAGTGTCTAAACGGATACCACCACTATAGGATTGCACAACATCCGACAAGCCAAGCGCCAATGCAAGCGCTGCCATAAACGATTCACCACCGGAAAGTGTTGCAACATCACGTGTTTTTCCTGTGTAGCCATCTTCAACCATTAAGTCTAAGCCGCGACCCGCAGCGCCTTTGAAGCCCTCTGTTTTTCGAGCAAGAATATAGCGCCCTTTACTCATGAGGCTTAAACGTTGAGAGGCCTGAATCAACACATCATCCAACAGTACACCAAGAACAAAGCGATGCAGGCTAACCCTGCTGCCTGTTTTACCGCTGGCAACGTCGTATAACGTACCAAACACTTTGTACTCTTCTTCTAACTTACTATTTTTCTCATGCAGCGTAGCAATATCTTTACGAACTTTTTCAATTCGCTCAAAGGTTGAGCGCGTGGTATCGAGCTGATTCCTTACTTCAATATACTGCGCCTGCAGAGTGGTTAAGCTGTCGTTAAGCGAATCCAAGTCCGGTCTTTCAAGCGCTTTCAATGCATGGTTTAAATCATGTAGTGTTTGTTCAAGCTTGGTTTGTGTCTGTTTGAAGTTGTCTATTTCTTTCTGCCACGCTTGAAGCTCATCATCTGTCACTCTGCTATTTAGATAACTGCTTTCATCCTCAAATTTACTCGCCTGTAATGCCTCATTCCACGCTAATTCTGCTTGGCTAAGCTTTTGTTCTGACTCAGATAGCCACTGCTTGTTCGTCACTAACTGACTTTCAGCATTCGATTGCGCTAATACCGCTTGCTGCAAAGCGTTTTGCGCCTTTTCTAAACCTGTATTCAAGGTCAGAATTTGCTCTTTTGTCAGCGTAATTTCGAGATCAAGCGCATCAACGGAACTGTATTTTGGATCGATAGAAGCTTGTAACTGAGTCAATTGTTCTTGGTTTGCTTGAACAGTTGATTCATTTGCCGCCATTTTATTCTGCAGCTCATGAATTTTGTTTTCACCCACTAAGCAGCGTTGATTAAGCTGCTCAACGTTCTTTTCTAGCTTTTCAATATCAATAGACTGTAGACGTAGAAGTTGATCATTAAGCGCCTGTAACTCAGTTTGAACCGTCGAGATCTCAGATGCTGCATGCTCACCAAGCTCTTCTTTCAACTGGTTACATTGATTCTGATACTGACTAATGACAACGTTATGTTGCTCTAGCTGATTACTTAGCTGGTTCAATGATGCTTGAGCTTCTCTTTCTTTCGCTCTAGCCGCCTGAACTTGCTCTTTTGTAACGATTTCTTCAACAAACGTTGCAGGGTTAGGATGCACTTGGCTGCCACATACCGGACATGCTTCCCCTGACTTTAGTCGCTGCGCTAATACTGCCGCTTGAGCGTTGTGCCACTTAAGCTCTATCGTATCAGCGGCTTGCTGACACTGCATATAGCGCTGACTGGCTTCCTGTAATGACTGCTGCTTGCTTACGGTTAACGCCGTGAGTTTAGAGAGCTCCAAAGTAAGACCATGCAGCTTTTGTAGATCCTGTAGGAGTCGTTGTTTTTGTTTTATTTCCGCATCGATGCTGCCAACAAGCGCAACATCTACTCGGGCTTGCTCTAGATCTTTCTGGCCCTGTTGCGCCTGAAACGCTAACTTGTCTTTCAGCTCTATGTACTGTTTTAACGTTGCTTCAAATTGTTGTTTTTGTTGATGACCTGCCGTTATTTTGCTTTCCAAGTTGGCTTTTTCAAGCAACTTGTCTTTCATGCTTTCAAGTTGATACTGCAGCTGCGTTAACTGTGGGACTTTTGCCGAGGCTTCTTTTGCACTTTGCTGCAAGTTTTCTTTTTCTTTCGTAACAGCATTGGCTTTATCAAGGCTCTCTTTCAAAGCAACTATTTTTTGTCTGAGATCTTGAGTTTGAGCTTTTGCATTTTGTAATGAAACGTAGGGTAATTCTATCTTATTGGCATTTTTAGCGTTTTCTAATTGCTGTTGACGAACTTTTATCGAGTCTGAGTGTTCTAGATGCAGCTTGAGTGCGTTTTCTGCTTGCTCTCGTTTCGAAAACTCTCCATTAATAGTTTCCGCTTTTTGTAATTCAGATTTAGCAATATTTAGCTTATCTAAAGAAGCTTGTTCATTCTTTCTATCGACTTCTAGCTGCTCAGCTGCTTGTTCAAGCTGGTGTAATAATTCCTGCTCTGAACTCACTCCTGCAACTTGTAAAGCGCCTCGAATTTGATTATCAAATTCATCTTTCGCTTTACTGATTGCGCTCGCTTTATCCTTGAGCGCGTACTCAATTTTTTTATATATGTCCGTTTGAAAGAGCTGACCAAAAATTTCTTCGCGCTCTTTAGAACTAGCAAGCAACAGCTCCCGGAATTTTCCTTGAGGCAATACCATTACTTGGCGAAATTGCGTTTCATTCAAACCAATAATATTGCTCACTTCTGTTTTAACCTGAGTCGTCTTGCTAGTGATGAGCTTTTCGGTCTCGCCGAGTTCATAAAGAGCCGCAGTGTGCTTTTTTACCGTCATCCCTTCACCACGCGCTTTGGGCGCTTCCTGCTCTGGAGATCGCACAACTCGGTATTGTTTGCCATGTAACGAAAATTCTAGAACGACTTCGGTTGGTAAGTCTTGCGCCGATAAGTCACATCGCATCTGGATGCCTTGCCGCTCATTACCGGTAGTTTCACCGTAAAGGGCAAAGCAAATGGCATCTAAGATCGACGTTTTACCTGAGCCTGTAGGACCATTAATCAAAAACAGAGGGTTACGGCCAAGCTTTTCAAAGTCAATGACTTCGGTTTTTGCAAACGGACCAAAGGCTTGCATGGTAAGTTTAATTGGTTTCATCTTTGGTCCCTATTGCTGTGATAATTGCTTAATAATGTCAGTAACGGCTTGTTCTTGCTCTTGGGATAATTGACTATCTTGTGCCTCAATAAAAAAGTCTCGGAACATATCAATTTCGCTTCGGGCCAACTTTGCTTGCGCCATTTCCTGCTCTACCCCAATTAACATACCCGGTTTCTCAAGATGTAAAACGTTTGGATACACCGAACGAAGCTTTTCCATTGGATTTAAAATCGCATGTTTATCCATCAAACGAACTAACAAATAATCTTCATTTTTAGGGTCAGTCTTGCCCTGCTCTATGACTTTATCTAGCTCTCCCTCAACAATGCGCATTTCATGAGGGGCAATTAGCTCAATATGTTTAGCAGAGACAAATCCTTTCTTGTCTAGTTCGACTAACGTGAAGCCTTTCTTCTGGTTCTGTTCACCAAAACTATACTTCATAAGTGAACCAGAATAACGGATATGCTCTGCGCCTTTCTTTTGAGGCTGATGTAAATGACCAAGTGCGACGTAGTCGAAATCCAAGAAATGCTCATGACTTACGCGATCAGAGCCACCAATAGATAGTGGTCGTTCAGAGTCAGACTCAATAGCACCATCAACAAAACAGTGGCTAACGAGAACACGCCTTTGCTCTGAAATGAAATGCTCTCTTATTTGCTCTACAAGCAGTTGATGTGCCTCATCATGAGTTGATACCGAAGTTTTGTAGGCAAATCTGACCTGTTCAGGGTCGTTATAAGGCATGCCATAAAACGCTACCTCACCCGCAGAGTCCGTTTTTATGATGATGGGAGTTAGCATATCTTCAAAGTTACTAACAATATGAAGGCCTGCATTTTTCATTTGCTCTGAGCCAAAACCTAATCGTTCTGCACCATCATGGTTGCCAGATATCAATATCATCGGTGTTTTCAGTTCAGTACAAATACGCTTCACGACTCGATTTAGCAGTTCTATTGCAACCGTTGGTGGCACCGAACGGTCATAAATATCTCCCGCCACTACAACGGCATCGACGGGGTTGTGTTCAATATAGTTAATCAGTTGTTCGAGTACTGCTTGTTGATCTTCGAGTAGTGATACATTGTGGAATTGTCGACCAAGATGCCAATCTGAGGTGTGGATAAACTTCATTCGAATTCACTTTCCGCCAAATCTTTAAGCAAGGTTTGCTCCTGCAAGAATCCGAATTTCAGCCGTGTAAACATCAGAGTATTACGTGACTGGCTGAATCTGGCACAAACCAAAGCTCAATTTATTTAATTTGGGTTAGGATATCTTGAGTCGAACAGCTTTTCATGTAGTTTATGTTCTATGGTTCACTATTTCACCGGAAAGCGAGAAGAACGTTGTATAAACACCTTTTAAGCAACATTAAGTGATGGTCTCGAGTAAACATAACCGTCACATTTAAACCATTAAAAGCCAACGTTTAGAAGGGACAAACTAGATCCAGAACTACTCGTTATGCCAATTGTATAGAACTCCCACCGTATAACCATCTGGCTCGATATCAGCTTGCAAAACGTGGAAGTCTGAGTTGAGGCTACTTCTTTGATGCTCCTCAATCATTAACACTTTTAAAACACCTCCGCATGCGCCCAGCCCTCCTAGTTTAACATCAATAAATTGATACTGAGTTTGATCGGTCACCCAGGGAGACAAGAGTTGCATAGCATTTAACCATCGCGGCTCATCTCCATCAATGGATAAATGCAACTCACTAAGTGAGTGATCACACCCTACTCCAAGTTGTTTGAACACTTTATCGACAGCAATGCTTTGTTGTTTGGTATCTAAATCAATTCGAACATCATCAGTAACAAGGCCGGACTGTTGAAAAAAGCACTTCGTCAAAATGATCGAGTTTTGAGATTTGGCATGCTCTTCTGCATCGCGAGCAATTTCTATAGCCAGTATCCAAGTTGCTTGTGTTTCGTTAACTTCACGGTTTATCCGATTTAGCGCCATCAAGAACGCCGCTTGACCATAAGGATAAAAATAAATTTCTCTATTAGCAGAGTTACCAAGGATAAGAGAAAACTCGTTTATCAATGCCTTAAGCAAGCTTTTATCTACCGAAGACGGTAAAAGAACACAGATATTCCCTTTGATATCACTTTGCTCCAGTATCTCGCGCTTAGAGCGCACAAGATTTAATATCTGCTCATACAGTGATTGATCAGGATAGGATCTTGGTGTTTCTGCGGGCAATCTAAAACATTCGTTAGCTATATCACGAACAGTGTATGGCCTGCCATTAATGGCAAGAAGATGAGTTTGAAATGCGAGTGGCATCTAGCCTCCGATTAAAACCGTAGGCATGCCAGACAGAATTTTACCACCATGAGACGTTGAATCCCCGACCCTTGCCGCTGGCTTACCGTTGATTGTAACGCTAGAAGAGCCTGCTGAGATGCTATCCGGAGGACCTATACAGATAAGCTTATCTCCCTGCCTAGCCGCTGGAATGCCGCCAATTGTCACGTTTGGCGAGCCAACTACGACCGGGCCACCTACATGAGGAATTTTTCCTGTTTTTTTAGGACAAAGATGAAAGCTGCCCAATATTGCGGCTGGTTTACCCACTTTAAATCACCTTAGTTCAATGAAATTTGCCCAGCTTTAAGAGCGATAGCAGAGCCGTTAATAGATATTTTATTGCCTTTGATGTTGATTTCTCCGGAACTAGACATCTGAATCGAAGCGCCACCGACTTTGATCTCGATACTCTTTCCTGCATTAAAAGACAACACTTCACCCGTTTCATTAGAAAAGTTTTTACCTACTTTCAAGGTCGCATTCTTGCCAACCTCTTGATTGACATCATTCGTCACTTTTTCGGTTTTACTGTTTTCAACGGCAATATCAACACAGTCCTCAACTAGCATTTGGAAAAGTTTTTCGGCATGAAGATAGATGTGTTCTTCACCGGGTTTGTCATCAAAGCGCAACTCATTAAAATTAGATGTGCCTTTTTGTACAGAACGCGATTTATAACCACTTTGAGAGCTTTGCTCTGGTAACGTGTAGGGAGGGAGTTGACTACCATTGTACAGTGACCCCGTAACAATTGGCTGGTCAGGATCGCCATTGACAAACTCGACGATGACCTCTTGTCCTACTCTAGGATGAAACACCGAGCCCCATCCGTTACCCGCGATATTTTGCGCAACACGAATCCAACATGAACTGTTTACATCGTATTTGCCAACACGATCCCAGTGAAACTGAACTTTAATACGACCGTGTTTGTCTATGTAAATTTCGCCATCTTTGTTTCCCGTTACCACTGCGGTTTGCAAACCTTTCATCTGAGGTTTCGGATAGTTCACAGAAGGGCGAAGGATTGTTTTTGAGTCAACACAACTAAATGATACTTTAACACCTTGCGCAGCAGTGCCACCTTGACCAGTCTGATTATAAACAGCCGCAGATAAAAAAACGGAGGACAGTACGTATTCTTTGCCGACTCGAGACTTATCTTCATGCTTTTTAAACTTAAAGCACTTTCCCACACTGAACGTTCGACACGTTGTCTCGCCACGGCACAGATATGCGTTTTGCTGTAGTGCTTCTATAGCGTGCGTGTTTCTAAGTGCGTATTGATCATCACTTTCCGTTTCACCCATGTATTCAAAATACTCGCTTTCAGGCACGGTAAAAAAATCACTTTCACCCTTGGCAGTATTTTTAGGATTAGACGAAGGCTTAAGCATGTTATAGCCAGACTTTTGGCTTGCTTTAGTCGTCAAAACTTGGGTTTCATGCCAAGAAGAGATATGGCTAGACTTAGCTGTACCTGTATCAAAATCGACTAAAAACTCTGTACCCGGCTTATAGAAACTGATGTCGTCAAAAATCTTAAGCGTGTGGACAGACTTAGTGTGTGTGAAACAGAACGATAGCCCTTCTTCTGACAATAAGCGTCGGACAAATTCAAGGTCTGACTCTTCATATTGCACTTTGTATGTGTATTTAGGGTACGACTTAGTTAACTCAAAACTAAAGGCGACACTATGCTCCGAGAGTACTTCGGAGATAATTTCTTTTATATCTTTATGCTGAAATATTCTGCAATTTTTTCTGTAATCGGCGAAACGTAATTTAGGCTCTATTAATAACTCTATATTTTTATAATTCTCACCATTATGAGTATTAGAAACTCGTTGCCCTTCTAATCTTGCAGCAGATACATAACCATGTATATAACGAGGTTTTGAAGAAACATCCTCACTATTTTCAAGGGTAATTGTTACTTCTTTACCAATTATTTCGTTTAACTCACTTCGTTGATCATTAAAGTAAGCTTTAGCACGCAATGAAAAAAGTTCTGAGATCTCTTCTCTATACTCAAATGAGTTTAGTATGATGGCATCTTTTCCGAATGGAGAGGAAATTCGGATGAAATTGTTATCTTGAGTTGCTCTTTTCATTAAATACTTCTTTCAAAAAATGCGGGGGAATATTCCCCCGCATAAAAATTACATTTGTTGACCTTTAACACCGCTGTAGCCGTATACCAATGGCGCAGAAGTGTTGTTTTTATCGTCAGTAGGAGTCACCGTCATCATCATTTCAGTGTAAGAAATAGTGATGGTTTCAACTGGACGATCATCCTGGATAGAAACTGAGTAGTTAGAAATCATCGCATCAGTCAGTTCGATCTTCATGATTTCTTCAACTTTCTCACCCTGCTTAGTAATATGGAAAACCGCAGGTTTACCTTTACCAATTGTCGCTTCTTTAAATAAGTCAGGAGAAGAACGGTCTTGAAGTTTAGTGATAGTCAAATCATATAGACGAGTAGCGCTCGCTTCACGGTCCATCGCTGTACCAGTGTATGATGAGATCTCACGACCTACACTCCAATCTACAGATAGTAGTGTAATCAAATCTTTATATTGCTCGGCAGTTGCCTCACCCTTAATATCTGCGTATTTAAGATACGTATTAGACTGCATGCTAATCTCCTATAGCATTATTAATTGACATATATCGTAGTAATTTAATTATCTGACGTTTGATGATAATTAGTGATTAATGTATCAAAAACTTCATTTTAAATACGCCTTGTTATATCTTTAAATAAGACTTAATTTAAGCGTTTTTTATAAAAAATAATAGTTAATATGAACCAACTCCCAATTATTATTGAGAGTGTAAAGGATGTTAAACTATTGAGACATCAAGTCCACTAGTTGTACCTTTAACAATAATTTCATCAAACGTCTTATCATTAAGAATTGCATGCAATATTTCATGAGAAATCTTAGGAAGTAATGTGTTTTCTATGGTTGTCTGTACCACACGTGCACCGCTCCCCGACTCATTACTATTGTCTACAATATCATTAATTAGTTCTTCATCAAAAAATAGGTCAGCGCCGTAATTTTTACGAATGCGATTCGTAACTTTGGCTAATTTTAATTTTGTTATTTCTATCAATACTTCTCTTGATAGAGGCAAATAAGGTAATACATTAACACGTCCTAAAAATGCAGGTTTAAAGTCAACCAACAAATCGTCACGCAAAGCATCTTTTAGTGCTGAAGGTTCTGGAGATAAATCAGGATCAGAATACAACGACATCGTCGTTTCGGTCCCTGTATTCGCGGTCATAATAATAATAGTGTTTTTAAAATCTATATCGCGACCTTCACCATCTTTAATTGAGCCTTTATCGAATACCTGATAAAAAATATCTTGAACTCCAGGGTGTGCTTTTTCCATTTCATCCAAGAGAATCACACTATAAGGTTTGCGTCTGACGGCTTCAGTAAGTACACCACCTTCGCCATACCCAACATAACCTGGAGGCGAGCCTAATAATAAGGAAACTTTGTGCTCTTCTTTAAACTCGGACATATTGATAGTTGTGACATTCTCTTCACTGCCGTACACTTTCTCTGCAATAGCTAAAGCAGATTCAGTTTTACCCACTCCACTTGGTCCCGTGAGAAGAAATACACCATTTGGTCGTGTCTCATCCGTGAGCTGTGCACTGGCAGTTTTTATCACTTCAGACATGACTTCCAAAGCGTGCTCCTGTCCGACAACTCGTTTACACAAACTCTCTTTCAAACTCAGTACTGCTTGGATTTCATCATCCTGGAGTTTGCCCAGTGGTATCCCGGTCCAATCTGAAATTACTTCTGCAATAAGCGCTTCATTGACATGCGAAAATACTAATGGCTGCGAGTTAGCGGAGAGGCTACTTTCGAGCTCCTGTAACTTGTCCCTAGCAGTCTCAGAACCCTCCTTGATTATTTGAGCTCTAAGTGACTTAGCTTCACTTACCCACTCTTTTTCTTTCTCCCACAGCGTCTCTAGTTCAACTATTTCACTAGATAGAACATCAATCTCTTTTCTGACATCTTGCAACTGCATATCAAGAGGTGCACCTAGCTGACTTTCTTGGCTTAGGTGCTCATATTCAGCTTGCTTGGCTTTTAGTTTATTCCTTTTCGCATCTAGACCTCCCGGTGTAGACGATTGACTTAACGCGACTCGCGAGCAGGCTGTGTCTAAAACAGACACAGCCTTATCTGGCAGTTGTCGGCCATTAATGTATCGAGCTGAGAGTTGAACGGCAGCATTGAGGGCCTGGCTAGTGATGTGGACGTCATGGTGTTGTGCCATTACGTCAAGTAAACCACGTAACATCTCGATCGCTAGATCCGGCGCTGGCTCGTCGACCTTCACTACTTGAAAGCGTCTGGTAAGAGCCGCGTCTTTTTCAAAATACTTTTTATATTCTGCCCAAGTTGTTGCTGCGATCGTTCTGAGTTCACCTCTCGCTAACGCTGGCTTTAGAATATTCGCTGCATCACCTTGTCCAGCTTGTCCCCCACCACCAATCAGACCATGTGCTTCATCGATAAACAAAATAATGGGTTGTGGTGCGTCGTTAACTTCTTTCACAAGGTTTTTAAGTCTGTTTTCAAACTCACCTTTCATGCCAGCACCAGCTTGCAATAACGCCAGATCCAAAGACTTAATCGCTACATTTTGTAGAGCAGGAGGTACATCGCCATCAATAATCTTTTGCGCCAAGCCTTCAACAACGGCTGTTTTTCCAACGCCAGCTTCACCAGTTAAAATCGGGTTGTTTTGTCGACGTCTTAATAAGATGTCGATCATTAAGCGGATTTCATTGTCTCTACCAATAACCGGATCTATCTTACCTTCCCTAGCCTGCTCAGTAAGATCTGTTGTAAATTGATTCAGCGCAGAGTTCGCGTTTGATTTCCCTAGATCATTCGATCCTGATTGACGCGTATTACTTTCTTTAAAGTTCAATAACCGAGATGGTTCTATCTTGTTTAGCTCAGGGCTAATCGAACCAGCCATGTTGACTAACGTATCATCGGACAAGTAGGCAAATAAAAGATGAATGCAATTCAACTGCTCCTGATTGAATTCAATCGTTGCCGATAGCAAAGCATTTTGCATCACAGTCACTGTGTGAGCTGAAAGACCTGGGACCGATTGACATCCCGTTTTGTATTTTTCAAGTGTCTTTTGAAGATCAGTTTCAACCTTGATTTTATCGACATCAAATTCGTCGAAAACTTCTGAATAAATATCGGCAGGATGTTGAATAATCGTCATTAACCAGTGAGACATTTCAATACTGTGATGGGTTCGAGAGCTTGCCATCGCAGCTGCTTGTTCAAGTGTTTCCTTAGCCTGAGGAGACAATCTTTCGACCAACGCTGGAAGTGAGAGTGAAGCCATTATGTTTCCTTTAAATAGTAATTGTTATGGTTCGATCTTTTGTGCGTTTATGTTTTTTAAGTACAGAACCAACACCTAACTGACCATGTTTTTTTGATAAACAAACTTGAGGTAATAAACTATGTTTGGTGGTGAGCTGCCATTTCACTTGCTTATGCTTACCAATAAATTCATAAGCCGCACGTTTAATAATTTCTACATTTGGATGGTTAGGCAGTAGTTTACTAACCAGATCTTTGTGCTTTGGCAGAAACTCGATCGTTGTTCCTGCGTTTATATTCCAAGCTTTCGAGCCTAAGGATGCTCCGGAACCAAGTTGAGCAAACTGCCCTTCTGGCATAGTTCGAGATGAAAGACGTGTTTGCTCTTCTTTTGCAAGATGTAGCCACTGCCCTTGAAACTCATGAATCTTTACTTGGCATCCAGATAAACATTCAAGAACACTTTTTAGTCCAGCTTTGCTTCTCGTCGGTGAAGCAAAAACACCACCATAATACAGGGACAACGAACTACCCTGGCCAGTTAATGCCGACTTACAATCTTCTAAAGGTGAACGTAATCCCTGTGCATGAGCACGAGACTGAACGGTCAATTGACTCAGTTGCCAGCATCGATAGTAAAGAGACAGTAAACGATGGTTAAAAATATCGTAGAAGTCCACCATTGCCGTATCGCCTTCTTTTTGACGATGCAAAGCTAACTCGCTGTAGTGCTGAGGAAGCACCCCCTGCTCACCCGTTAGGCCTATTAAATTGGTTTCAAGTGCTAGCTTGTGGCTATCAATATGTTTTAGATCGCAAAGCTGCGCATTTTCAAAACCTAACGATGGATTGACCTTTAAGTTTAGTTTTTCATGCTTCGGTAGAGCATCTGTCCCTATTTGTGCCTCGGCTTGCAAGATCTCGTGTTCGATAAGGTGCATTGCTTCAAACAACGGATGTTGCTTTAGATCTCGATAAAATTGCTCCGCGATCATAGCAACACCTTATCGCCAGTTAATGCAGGCCATAAGTGGAAGGTCTTTCCCGTTGACTTAAGTCTTATTTCTAGCTGCGTAAAAATGTTAATTTCAGCATATTGTGCAAAGTAAACGGATAGCACACTACCTAGGAGGAAGATTTGCTCTTTAGGTAAAATTTGATCAGAAACCGTCAAAATGATTTTTATACCGTGCGCAAAACCAACTTTACCTTTCTGACTGACTCTACCTGTAGTCGGCTCGAACTCTAGCTTCGCTAAAGCATCAATTACCGCTTTCGTTTCTGCGGTCCCAGAAAACGCGTAGAGATTCAGGGTTTGCTTCAAAGTTGTTAATCCATCTTCTTCGGTAAAGTGGTTTAAAGTTAGAAGCTTAGTTAGCTGCCATCGTGTACTTTCATCCATTTCTGGCCGGAGGGTTTCTGATATAGAAACTAAACAACGAACTGACTCGAAGTTGTCATTTACTTCCGGCAAAGAGACTTTTGGAAGACCACCTCCAAATGGAAGCTTCTGCGCTAAATTACGATTGCAGCACTCAGCTTCAACGTACATTAACCAGTTTTCTCGGCTCTCCGGACTGAACAATTGATGCCTTTTATCAACAAAAGAAATGTAAGTTTCCCTACCCGGTTCATCGTATCCACCAGCCCAATTTTTATCCTCACGTCTCATCAACCAATAAATTTCACTGGCGTTCATATAATGCGTGTGCTCACCAGCGTGATAACATGGCAGGTTGTGATACGTTTTGTTCCAGTTTCTCAACGTTACGTCAGAAATAGAGACAACCTCATTACTCTCGGCTTCCTGGTATTGCGGTGATAAGTGGTAATCGTACTCGGTTGGTAGAATACGCTTGGGCTCCATAACACTTTTAAATAAGTTGACCACTGGTACACAACCAACCATCAAGCTCTCTTCATCCACTTGCTTAGGAAGCCAATCATCATTGGTATCAAAGTAAAAATACAGTTCAGCTTGCTCTCCAAGAGCTAGTTCTGATAATCCGAGTTCAGTGATATCAAAGAACATGAACTTCTCAGGAAAGTGCAGATACTCAACAAGTAATCTTGCTCCCGAAAAGCTTCTCTTACTGTATGGAACAACCTTCTCATCTTCTGAAAATCCCACTTCAATAAGATGCCTTTTCGTTAAAGAACGAACTTCTTTGCCACCCGCAACGACAGATAAACCAATTAGATTTTGAAATAGCATTTGGTAAAGTTTAAACGTCAACTGAGATTGCCCGTTTAAATAAAAGCGCAACCGTTCTAATCCCATGTCACTCAGAGATGTCTCTTCATCTTGGGCGGTGAGCTGGATTTTCAAAACTGAATGAGCATGGCTTTCCCATTGGGAGCCCACCGATTTAAGCGGTGCGTTTTTGAAAGCGCCAGAGGTCACATCAACAGGGTACATTCTGACCGGATAACAGGTTCTAAACTCGCATTCGTGGTATCCAGGAGCACCGATAACGACTCGCTCACCTTCTTCTACGTCAAAAAAAGAGGAAGTGGAGCTAGAGCAGTTCATCTTAATGACGGACATTGATGGAATTGGTGCGTGAAAATCCGGATATAACTGCCCCATCAAAGATTCAGTGAACTGAGGATAACTATTGTCTAAACTTTGTCTAATCCTTGCCGTTAGAAATGCACAGCCTTCTAGCAATCTTTCTACATGTGGATCGTCAACCTGCTCCTCACTGATACGGAGTCTCGCAGCGATCTTAGGATACTGCTCCCCAAACTCTTGTCCTTTGTGACGTAAATAAGCTAACTCGCGATTATAGTATTTGAGAAACTCTTCACTCATTTCGCTCTACTCAGTTTCATACCTAAATTTACCGGCTCTACTTCAGAATTGAATCGCACTTCATGAATGCTGTTATCGATTAAGCAAGTGGCGCTAATTTGTAACCTCAACACCCTATCAATAGCGTTTTTCTCGTCCGAAATCTGGACATAAGGATTCCTTAACCTAGGCTCGAACTCTTTAATTGCATCATGAACAATGTCACAAAGCTGATTCTGCCCCTCTTGGCTGCTATAAGGCATCGAGGAAAAATCTGGCAGACCATAATTCAATATTGAATAGCGAACCTCTAAAAGGTCATCAGGAATGTTTTTCCATCCGATACGACTATTTAACATAGACTCCAGATCTCTAAGCAAGCTGTTCAACATCTGTTGTTGGCTCGTAGGGAAGTCTTTTTCATCTCTAGTTGAAGGATCACTATCCATCAATTTGTCGAGCAGAGAAACAGTTAAAGACATGTTATTATTACGCTATTTGTTTCGACTCTAACAATGTAGTCAAGTCACAGATTGGGAGGGCTGAATCACCAACTAGCCAACATTTTTGGCCTAAACCCACGAAGGATTCTTGCTCACCAAGCTGTTTCCAATCCGTTTCTCGACCTAGCTTTTGTGCGTCAGTTTCTGAGTCAACATAAGTCAATGGCATATGGCCTTCTCCTTCGCCAAGTCCGTCAATATCAAACTCTACAGGTCGCCAAATACTTTCTAATAAAGAGGTAGGGGCTTTTATTTCTAGTGCTTGAATGCTAGAAATTGGAACAAGAAAATAGTTACCCGCGGTGGAAAACAGTTCAATGTAACCACCTAAACGATCATCAATATCCCTAGCATCTTCATAGTTTGTACCGTTTATGTTAAAGCCTTTAATAGTACGCTGCTCTTCAATGCTATGCGCTAGGTGTGACGCTTCTGCATAGTCTTGATTTCCGAGAGCAAGGTTAAAGCGAACAAGCTCTTTAGTGAATTCCTCGTCACCTAATACCTTGGCACTAGCCGCACCGTCGATAAAATCTTTTCTAGCCTGGGCCGCTTTCACTAAATGTCGCAACTGACTTGCACCAGGTAGATACTCAGGAAACAATTTGATCGATTGCATAAGTTGCTCATCCGCACGCTCGAAGTCTCCATCAATGCAAAGCAGCTCAATGAACGAGCTTCTCAAGCTTGCATCTTTAGGCGCCGCTTTAATTTCATCAATTAATAGCTCTAGAGCTTGTTGCAATTGGCCTTGGGACAAAGCATTTTTCCATTGGGTCATTGTTATTTCCTTACACCAAGTGCTCTGGTGATAATTCAGTAATTAATTTAATGCTAGATACCATTTGATCGAGCTGGAAGTGCGGTCGCAAATGGATGACAGAGTAATAGTGTCCTGGAGTTTCTCTTTTCTCTCGAACCGTAATTTTCGCTTCATTTAAGGGGTACTTCGCCCTAAGTTCATCAGATGCTTCATCCGACGCGGTAGTGTACTGATGCAACCATCGTTGAAAGTCCCGCTCTAAGCTTTCTGCATCTTGATACCCACCAATCTTGTCACGCCCCATAACCTTGAGATAATGTGCGACTCGCGACACACACAACGTGTACTGCAACATCGACGTGAGCTTTGCATTCGTTGAAATGTGTTTTTCTGCATATTGCTTAGGCTTGTAGAGAGATACATTCGAGGTCATCCCTACCATATCGGTTTCAGGTACAGGAGAAATAGAAATGAAACCGCATTCAGACAACTCTTGTTCTTTTCTCTCAGAGATCTTTAAGTTTAAAGGACATCTTTCACGGTCATTCTTGCCATTAACACGCATTTTGTTCCTAGTAGGAGCGACGATAATACCCTGACTATAATCCCCTTGCTTAATGCCTCGCATGTGCGTAAACCACCCATGCTCCTGAAACGCTCTAATTGATACGGCCGCAAAACAATACGCGCTACTCCCCCATAGCAAATCGCGATTAGAGTCGTAAACATGCTCTTGAAAGTCGAACTGATCGTTGCGCGAACCATCACTTTTATATGGCTGACGGAATAAAACATTCGGCGCAGTCAGGCCAATAAATTTGGTATCATCGTTGTCTCTCAAACTGCGCCATTTTGCGTAATCTGCCTGTTCAAATTGGGCCGCAATATCTCTTATCGCAGAGAGCTGTGAAAAACTGTCAACACCAAACATCTCCGGCGATGCTGACATAATGAACGGGCTGAATGCTGCCGCTGCAGACTGAGAGATCTTGCTGAGCACAGACAGATCTCTATCAAAATAATTTTTACTCGCATCACAACGAAGTTGATAATCGCCAACTACCACGCCAAAGGGTTCTCCCCCGGCCATGCCATATTCATTTTGATAGAGCAGCTTAAATAGTGCTGATTGGTCAAACTCGATGGCTTTTAGTGCATCTTTACTGACTTCATTCCATGTTGCCGCCAACACCTTGACTTTGACGGAGTCTGATGAGCGAGTGTCGACCTGTTCGCATAAATACCTCACGCCGATCCAACCTCTTTCGAGTTGTTGAAACTCAGGATGATGTATTATTTCGTTTAATTGAGATCCTAATAGCTCATCAATTCGGTTTATCGTGTTCATCACACTATGACGAAAACTGTCCAAATCTCTTGAACGCGTACCTTCTAGCCAAATTCGAGCTGACTCTACAAGATCAGAAGATTCATTGAATCGAGTCAACCACGGGCTATCAAGCTCAGCATAGCCTCCTGTGCTGAATTCATGCTTTAGCTTACTGGGATCGCGAAAGTTAAGTGACACTGCTATTTCCATCTAGAACATAACGATTTGGTATGGCTGGCCTTACGACCAGCCAATTCATTTCTTATCCACCCGACTGAGGGATCTTTGCAACAAGTCGCAAAGATGTCGTCAATTCTTCCATTTGCAGCCAAGGCTTAAGCCATGCTACAGCATTGTAAGAACCTGGTGCGCCTGGGATTTCCTTAACCTGGACACGAGCATCTGCTAGAGGGTATTTCGCTCGGATCTCCTGACCACCACCCTCTGAAGCATTTACATAGCCTAGAATCCAGCGGTTCAACCAAGACTCAACGTCTTCTGCTTCCATAAAGCTACCGATTTTATCTCGAGCCATTACCTTCAAATAATGCGCAAAACGAGATGTCGCCATCATGTAAGGTAGACGTGCTGAAATCGCCGCATTAGCCGTTGCTTCTGGAGATTCGTGGTTCGCCGGTTTTTGACAGGTTTGCGCACCAAAGAACACCGCATAGTTGGTGTTTTTGTAGTGACAAAGCGGTAAGAAACCAAGTTTACCCAGCTCTGCCTCACGCCGGTCGGTAATACCAATCTCTGTTGGACACTTCATATCAGGATCGCCATCATCACTCATGAAGAAATGTGTTGGCAAATTATCCACTCGACCACCACCTTCTGCACCACGGATAGCTGTACAGAATCCATATTTTGAGAAGGCGTCTGTTAACTTAACACCAAGAACATACGAAGAGTTCATCCAACAGTAGTCATTATGCTCAGCATTGACAGCAATACCTGACACTGGATCTACTTCGAACTCTTCAAATCCAAATTCCTCAACTGGAGCAGTGGCTTGTCCGTATGGCAAACGAGCCAGAACTTTCGGCATAGTCAGGCTAACAAAACGTGAATCAGCACTCTCACGGAACGAACGCCATTGAGCGTATTCTAGCGACTCAAAGACCTTGTCTAGATCGCGTGGTTTTGACAGTTCAGTCCACTCATCAAAACCAAATAGTGCTGGTGAGGCCGCGGACAAGAATGGGGAGAAGCCTGAAGCGGCTACATTTGACATTAGGCGCAGCGACTCAATATCCTCTGGGTGGTTGGTAAACTCATAGTCACCAATTAATGCACCATAAGGTTCACCACCTGCACTGCCAAACTCAGACTCGTAAACTTTCTTAAAGATCTGGCTTTGGTCAAATTCAACCGCTTTACTCAAGTCTTTATGTAACTCTTTCTTGGTCATACTCATCATGCGAATTTTCAGAGTAGAGCTCGTCTCTGAGTTCATCACTAGATAATTTAAACCACGCCAAGAACCTTCAAGTTTCTGTAATTCAGGATGATGCATTACTTCAGACAACTGATCAGAAATCTGTTTATCAAGTAAATTAATCGCTTCACGAAAAGTTACCGTTAGGTTTTTGTTCCAAGTAACCGTCCCTTTCATCGCTTCTTCAGTGAGCGTTTTAATTAGCTCTTCAGCACGAGAGGCTTCTGTCTGCTTAGTTGCACCAATAGCTTGATCTAAAAATGAAGTTGTTTGTTCATTAACAGTTGGATCTAACTGCTTTTCAGCTTCAGTCGTCATTATTCCGCTCCTTCAGTACTGTCTGACTTCGCTTTCTTGCCAAGATCTAACTCGCCCGCAAGTTTTGCCAGATTGTCTGTGTTGTTCAAAACATCCTCTAAGATGTTTTCAAGCTCTTCAGAACGGTCAACTTTTGTCATCAAATCACGCAGTTTATTACGCGTTTCCATCAGTTGGCGCAGTGGATCAACTTGATTTACGATCGCAGCGGGCTCAAAGTCTTGCATTGATTTAAAGTTCAAATCCACCTCAAACTGTGAATCGTCGTTCGCAAGCTTATTCGCAACTTTGAACTTAACCGATGGGTTCATCTTTTTGAGCACATCATCGAAGTTGTCTCGATCGATCTGAATAAAACGGCGGTCTTTCAAAGGCTTCAACGCTTCAGTGTTTTGACCAGCGAAGTCACCCATTACACCTACAACAAAAGGTAGCTCTTTCTTAAGAGTTGTACCTTCAGTTTCAACATCATAGGTAATGTGGACACGAGGCTTCCGTACTCGTGACAGTTTCGAGTGGATACTCGTCATACCATTCTCCCTTTATTAATTTTCATTTTGTTCTGCTATGCCAACCAAACGGAAGTAGCTTTTCTTTGCATCTCCGTCGGAGATAAGTTCCGCCAGTAACTCCGGCAGAGGCATTCCACACCAACGAATGATCTGTTCGATGGAGTAAGAAACTGGTGAGTGAGGCTCACTCTCTCTGAAGAAATCAGCCACTTGCTGCAATTGTCTAATCGCCTGCTCTCGTGATTTCATGTTTGTCGCTAATAGTGCATCAGAACTTTGTGAACTCACTTGTTGTTCCGAAGAAGATTCATCCACCTCCTCCAGTTCTTCAAACACAGCTTGTGGTTGATTAAAACGCTCTCCAAGGAGATGCTTTAATGCCGAGTGTATTGATTCAAGCCTTTTTGATATATAAGAGCTAGGAGTGACATCACCTACCGCTTCATCTAATCGCTGACTGAATTCATTAAATGACTCTGTGGCGAACTCCAGATCAGCGATTAGCTCACGATAAAAGGCATCAGAGGTAGATTTAACTGTAGTTGTAATATCAGATAGCTCTGTAGCGCCAAGATCGACTCGATTTCGGCGCTTATCTTCATCTAAACGCTCCAACTCAATAGCTTGCTGATATTCCCAGTAGGCATACGCTTGCTCAACGCCTACGTCAGTAAGCGGGATACAAGCAATAGGGAAAATAAGTGTTCCTTCGCTATCGATACCATTGAGGCCAGTAATCGCCGATATTCTTGTTTCAATACCATCCTCATCAGGCATTGGATAGAGATCATCCCAGAACTTCTCGATGAACTCGGTTGCGAGTTTGTACCCAACGCCCATACCACGAAAACCATGCAATCGAGTTAGAGCCTCTATAAGCCAAGCCACAAACTCTAAATCTTTAGATTGATTCGTAAGTATCTCTGGTACTTCTTCAATAAATACCCGCCATAAGTTACTGTGGGTATAAATACTTTCTTCTTCTATAAGCGCATTACGCTCTGCATTTCGCGCAGCCATACGCTGATCTTTTAATCGGTAATAAGCGGACTGTGGCGATACATCTTCTCTAGGATCAACACCTGTGGGATTCTCTTGAGATATAGGAGCCAACGCTTGTTCATACCAATCGAACATCTCACTATTCATAAGACCTCCCTCTAAGAAAAACGGGGATCGTCGCGTCTTCTCTCGTTACTGCTTCAAATTCTGTCTGCGCTTGGCGAACTTTGACTAACGCACAAGTAACGTTATCACTTGCACCTCTCACTAACGCCGAATGCATGAGCGCTAATCCTGCTTGATTTACTGAGTCCGCATACAATGTCCGGTGAATTTCATCACTCGTTAATTCTTTAGAAAGCCCATCACTACACAGAAGAAATTGATCTCCGTCAGCCAACTGCCCCGAAACTTGATCAATAGTGATACTCTCATCTACCCCAACAGCTCTGGTAATAACATTTGCGAGAGGATGTGACTCAGCATCTTCAAATGCCAATAACCCTTGATCGACTAAATCCATAACTTGACTATGATCGCGTGTTTTTTGAGAAAAATGACCATTTCTAAGCTGGTAAATTCGGCTATCACCGACCCAAAGACAGTGGTAATACCCGTCCTGGATAAACAACAAAACGAGAGTTGTTCCCATCGTTTTACCGTCTAAGTGATTTTTTGCGTATTGATAAATTTCTAAATTCGCGGCTTGAACCACACTCCGGATATCATCGATATTGGTATTTGGGACATCCTGCATATGGCGCGCGATTCTATCCACTAGCATCTGGCTTGCTATGTCGCCAGCACTATGCCCACCCATTCCATCGGCTACAACCCAAATATGCTGCTCTGTCATATCTAAAAGAGCATCCTCGTTATAAGGGCGTACTTTTCCTGCGTGCGATTTAGCAAAGGTAAAATAGTTCCAATTCATTCTTCTATCCTACCAATTCCACTTTTTCCAACCGCCATCAAGCATGGCAGAAAATTGACCAATAGAAGGGAAACCGCTGGTCATAAACATACATGGTTCAACTAGAGTCGAGCCTTCAGTCCACCAAAAGCATGGCTTACTCAATTTTTCTTTAATGAGGTAATTCAAAAGTGCGCTTTGATCTGCTCCACCTTGATCATGAAAAATCGTAGATATTTGGCTTTGATAAAGAAACTTAAGAGGCCGCACTTCACTTTTTACATTCGCCACTAAATCGTTTTTTTCTTGCATGCTCTTATGCCAAACATCAAATACAAAGTCGTCCTCAAGTACTGCTAGGGCAAGAGATGCACTGTCCTCGGTCCAAGCTTTGTCCTCCCAATATTGCGCAGCTTCACCTTTTACGGCACGAGCTATAGTAAAGAAAAAGTATCTACCGCATGCATCTACACTAGGAATCATGCTACCAATGTATGTCGAGTCTTCTAAGTAACTAACATCCAGAGCAAAGTGCCACACAGGCGCGGTTAAAAAGTGCTCATTCCAACTTTCACCCAATTGTTCTCTGCTGACTGCAATAACAGCCTGCTGCCAGTCATGCCAGCGCTCTGAAAAATCTTGTGATAAGCCATCTTTCACAAAGTCTCCTTTTGCAGGCATTTTACCGATATAACCCCAGGCTGATGTTACAAGGTTCGTGGACATCTGAACCTCTCCATTTCATTTGACCAAAACGGATTAATGGCACTAGACGGAATAAGCTCTAGTTGCACCTTATTTCCCTTTAAATCAATCATAACTATGTTGTCTTTACGTGATTCTGGTCTTGCTTTAAGTGATTGATCTAACAGTTTGAATATGCCCCACTCACCTTCATAAGTATGGGCAATCTCACGTTTAGATTCTGGTGGTGTGAACACTATTCGAGTCTGGTCTTGACCCGCAGGCCAGCTCAAGGATTTAGCTCGTGCTGGTCCATGCTTATAAACCAAATCTTGCTTACCTAACTCTAGAACAAACCGAGTAATGTGCTGATCCAGATACACTGGTTTCATACCGAACTCTACGCGCAATGAATTATCAGATTCAAAGAAAGACTGCCTGATACGCTTCGCTCTTTGAAAGACCATCAGCGTTTCTGGACGAACTCCAATTTCCTTTTCTAATCGCCAACGACTTTTCGACGTATCGACAAACGGTTCAAGATACTCTTGGAAGAATGAGTCAAGCGTACCTCCATAACCAAAGAAACGTTTGAAGTCCTTCAGCCTTACTTCTCTGCTCGCATTTGGCTCGAATGGGTATCTACCCGCAATAGTCCGCTGATAAGGGCGCACCACTTGCGTAACCCAAAGCTGATTTAGATGATCTTTCGACCCGCTCTCCGCAAACTTAACTGACTCTTGAGAAAGTTCACCTAGCCATTGATTAAATGGCCTAGGCAAAAGTTCTTTAGCGCGAGCAAAGGAAGCAGCCACATCTTGTGTAACGGTCCCATCTAAAATACTTTTGTAAGCAATTTTCTGATTATTACCTGAGCTTGATAAATCGCTTAAGTACGAGCGCAAGTTAACCATAGCTTGTTGAATATCATCAAAGTCTTGTTCGCCGAGACGTAAGATCTCCGAAAAATGAGATTCGACTTCTTTACCTGGCAGTGCAACATTGAAACCATTTTCTTCAGGCAAGTACATGTCTAGTCTATCTGCCGTATTCGAAAATTTAACTTTGGCAACCTTACCAGCGACTTCAGAAGTGGCCTTCTGATTTTCTGACAATGATACTTTCGACAAACCAACTTCTTTTTGGATTGCCCTCAACAACGATTCGATTGGTCTTTCAACTCCAGATAGAACTCTAGCTTGTTCTGTTGCAAGTTCTAGGCTCGGAGCCTGCTTAAGTTGAATATCTTCGATCAGAGTTTTCCATTCATTCACATAATCTTGATAGTATCGAGATTGGACTCCTTGAATAGCGCTATCTTGATCAATTTCATGAGCCTTAAGATCGTCACCATAAACCCAGTTCTCTTCCATTAGGCTTTTTACTGTACGGTTGATCTGAATCTGAAAAATGCTATGAAAGCCATTGTACGTATAAAAGCCCGAAATGCCTTGTGATAACGGCTTTCCACTCGCTCGTTCAAACTGCTCAAGCCCTTTAGGCCCCAAGACATCAGTCAAACGAAATGAAGGAACATGACTCTTCGAAAATTGTATCTTCATTCGCTGATAAGCACGTTCTGGTAGAGACATTTGTGTCAAAACCTCGCGAGCATTAGTCACGGCAGCAGTATTATAAGAAAAGCCTTGTCCATTATTCTCTAATAAATTTTGAGTGTGCTGTAACAGACCTTTTCTTAAGTCTATATTTAGTTCACCCGGATATTGACGTTCAAAATAGAAGTTAAACCAAGCCAACACTTCATCTTGTTGGTATTTGTCTGGATTAAACAACATCAAATAAGTTTTCAACGTTTCATACAAATACTCTCGATGCTGTTGATTACTTTCCATTTCCGTCACCAAGCTATCAAGAAGCAAGGGAGCGTAATATTGGGTCAACGCATCAGAATATGCATTGTTTGCCGCCTGTGAGACTTTATCTCCTTGATAGAGACCAAACCTTTTTACGGAATCAGCATCGCCGTAGTTGCTTTGTTTTCCTAGAGGAAGCGTCATCAATCGATCTAATGTCTCTACGGCTGAGATAATATCCGCCTCAAAATCTAGGCTCTCAGCACCAATCATCGCTTCAACATGGCCGGCTTGCTCATTGGTATCGACAATCAACTGAGAATTCCACTTGTAGCTCATAAGCCAAAGTGCAGACGCGCCTAGCAGTAGAGAAGCACAGCCAATGTAAACACCTCGGCGCATCCACCCTGACTGCTTTTGATAGTGACGATTAACCGTTCCTAACAGTTGTTCCTTGAAAATAACCTTATCAAACAAGTTCTTCACGAAATAACTATGAGATCCTGTTGGGCTTTTTGCTAGAGCGAGGCGATTTAGTCCAAGTCCATTGGTCGATTCATTCATTAACTTATCGACTGGTAAGCCTTCTTGGACCGAGCTCAACATAAACACACCACGAATCAAGGCTGGCTCTTCAAAACTATTTTGTGCAAATATTTCCGCTAAAAATTCATCAAGGTTAGCTTGTAATACCCTTAGCTGTTTAGGAAATTCAAAAATAAGTGCTCGCTTCTCTAAATCATCTTCAGTTTCAAGGATTCTCAGCATTCGCGCATCAAGGCGCTCCAGCATGCCATGAAATTCTTTATTGAATAAAGAAATAACCCCTCTTTCATCAGCCACTTCACGCGGAAACATGAAACCGAACAATTCCTCACGATCTTCCTTGCTTAGATCAGAGAAGAACTCATTGAAACCCGCAACTAAATCCATTTTGGTCAGTAGTACGTAAATAGGAAATTGCATCCCTAACTGATTCTTCAGTTCTTGAAGGCGCGACTTGATAGCTCGAGCATGAAGGCTTCGCTCGGTTCTTGTCTGCGACATCACACTGGCTAAACTAATTGTGACAATTGCACCATTAATTGGCCTTTGCGTTCTATATTTTTTCAACAGCCCCAAGAAGCCGTGCCATGCTTTAGAGTCGACTTTTTCTTGACTGTCTTGTGTCGTGTATCGACCGGCCGTATCAATCAGAACTGCTTTATTTGCAAACCACCAATCACAATGACGAGTTCCACCGACACCAGCAATAGAGTCAGAACCAAGGCTATCCGCTAACGGAAACTCCAGCCCTGACTGCTTTAACACTGTTGTCTTCCCTGTCCCTGGAGGGCCGATCAACACATACCAAGGCAAGTCATATAAGCTTCGCTTTCCTTTATGTGTTTTCGTTACTACTTTGACAGCTTGCTCAATACGCTCGCGCATTAAGTCAATTTCACTCGCCGCTTCTTTATCTGACTGACTATCAACCTCAAGTAACGTTTGAATACTTTCGTCTTCTTTAACTTTTTGCTTGTGCTGCTTAGTCACGTTGAATAAAGCCCACACAAACACCAGCACCAAAATCGTGACGAGTCGTTGGAAGTCGCTCTTTAGTGGCTCATATCCCGCTATCGTGATAAGTGGACCAACAACCCAAATAAAAATTGAACAAGCAGCGACACCGATAAGACCGAGAAACCACCTTTGAGTAAATATTCTGCCAATTTCTTTAATACGCATCTCTATCTACCTGTTATTAATTCGCGACAAGGAGGTCGATTTCAATTCGACGGTTAATAGCTCGGTTTTCGTCACTATTGTTTTCAACCAATGGTCTTGCATCACCCAGCCCTTCTGGTATGACTCGACCTTCTAGTGCGCTATTCGAGATAAGTTGTTCAGACATAGCAGTAGCTCGAGCTAATGATAGATGCCAGTTCGAAGGATATTTACTCGTGAAAATTGGCCTATCATCGGTATGACCTGTCACAATGATCTTGCCTTGGGTCGACTCCAACGTTCTAGCGAGTTTAGAAATTACGGGTTGGATATACGCAACAACATCAGCACTACCTGATTCAAATAGATCTTGCGACTTTAACGAAATTCTTACCCTGTCTTGCAACGGCTCGACGTTAATTAGCCCCTTCCCGATCTCAGTTGCCAGATACATAGAGATCCTTTCTGCAATTGGCGCTGATTTTGATTCTGACGTTGTATCTTGATTAAGCTGTTGCGGTTGAACCAAATTGACTAATTGAGAAAAGGTGCGGTTGGAAGCCTTGTTTAGCTCATAGCTAAAATACATAAATATACAAACCAATAATGCAGCCGTTACGGAGCACACAACCCAGAGAGGAGCTCTGTCGGAAGCCTTAGAGCCATTCAAAATATGTTGTTCGATACTATTGCTTAGCTCTTGAGGTATCCCTCTTCCGTAAGACTTAAGAATAGCGATAATCTGCCTTCTCAGTTTTCGGTGAGACTCCAGTCCGTTTTTTTCCAAACGATATTGGCCGAGAAACCCAAGCGATAGGCACACGTACATCAATTCAAGCAAATCTAAATTTGTATCTGGTTGCGCCATGCACTTATCAAGGTACTTAAAGAACGCTTCCCCACCCTGGCTGCTGGCATAGAAAGAACTAAGCAATGAGTCATGGCTCCAAAATGAATGCCCCCCCCAATTAGTATTGAGCACCGCTTCATCTAACGAGCAACACAAACAGTAACGAGCCGTATCAATAGTGTCCAAATCAACGTCGTGGTGGCGTAGTCGGTTCTCATAATCTCTAAGTTTTTGTGCCAACGTCTCTTTTAGAAACAACGGGTCAGAATGAGTCGCTGTCGCTCGAATTTGACCAATAATGGATAAAAGACCATTCGCTTCTGCCAATAAAGGGTTGTTCCCATAAGCAACCACTGAATCGTTATTCACCAATTCAGGACTTTTTGAGATAACTACCGTATTATCTGCTGACTTTTCTGATTGTGGTTTCGGTGCGGGCGCTCTTCCACCCGGTGTTGGTTTTACGATCGTTTGTTCCATACTGAGCACACCTATTGACTAATACTCCACAGCTCAAGGTCAGCATTCGGAAAATGCCCCGATAAATGCAGCGCAATACCACCACTGTCTTTCAGCCTCATCCAAAACGGGCCTTTCTTGACTACTTCGAAGTAGACATAACCCGTTTGGTAAGGGATCTGCCTCGGAACTACACTCAATGGCGCTACGTTTATGCCATTAATCTGATTGTTGATCAGATCACGAATCTGCTCCGCTGGTCCAAACTTGAGCTGCGCCGGGACTAAACGTCTAATTTCATCTGTTGTCGTATCAGCTTTGACCGCAAGCACAAACTGGCATGATTCAAGTAAACGCTTATCTGGAAGTGGCGTCACTTGAATTCCATATTGTCGTGGCTCCAAAGGAAGTTTGCTTGCAGTTTGATCAAGGACAACGCTCAGATATTGACTCAGAACTTGATTCAATTCGCTATAAACACTTGATACATCTAAGTGATCGTATGCAAGTAAGCTTGGCATCCTCTTGGTTTTGTCAGAAAACGTAGCTAATTCACCAATATAACCTTTCAGGGTCGTCGCTAATTCCAATGGGTGTAGCCTGTCTAGGTCACTAAAGTGCTTTAACATCGCCTCATACCTGTTCAACATTTGTAGCATGATGAAATCAACAGCAGATGCAGATGCGGCTTTGCCCTTAATCAATCGCTGCGCAATAACGTCGGCACGCATCTTTGTCATCGCAACAACGTTACGCAAGTAAGCCGACATAACTTTGTCGCTAAGTAGATTGATAAGCGGTGGAACATACGAATCGTCTAGTATTACTTCGCCTTCTGCCGTCACCTCTTTTATTTTCAATATCGGTAACTCAACATAACCCGCTAATTTGTCATTGCTGGCTTTCAGTTCCAGGTTTAGGGCTGCGACTTGAATCGTTTCTTCATCCTGCCCAGTGAGATTATCTATAACGTCAACGTCTTTAAGTACATAACGAGAAACGATCGCCTCACTTACATCAGAAACATTTTTACCTTTGACATTTGAAAGGGGAAGAGTGATTTTTACTAACGTATTTTCTACGTCTTTATCAATAAATAAAGGCACAACCGAATCGCTGGCTGTTAAGGTATTAACCAGAGTCATATCTGGCAAAACTGCCTCAAAGTGATCTAATTCAATCAGACCATCTTTTAATGCATGTTCTTTTACTCGACATTTCCAAACCCCCCAATTATAAGCCCCACCAAACTGATGTAAGCCTTTGAATTCTTGAGAGGTTGCGCGTTCATGTTGTTGAAAGTGCTGGGGACGTAAAAACATCCCTTCGCACCAAGCCGTCTTGGAGTATTGCGTCATTTATAATTAGCCAACTAAACGTTATTTTACGACCAAAGACAGATCTTCTAACAGAATTTGATAGGTGTTGTAACCGGTCTTATCCACTTCAATGACTTGTCGCCAATTTGAATTTTCAATATCTCGAAACGCTGCGACAATGCCTAAGTATTCAGTCTTTGGAGACATACTTGCCTGATATGTTTCTTTCTGACCTGGAGTTAATGATATTTCATATTTATTCACTAAATCAGGGCCTAAGACTTTTTCACTTTCTTCATAAATTGAAAAAAAATCCTGACTTTCAAAAAGGGTATTTGATGTTAATTCAAAAACATACACGACTACAGGGGATGGCCTACCATTGGAGTCAGGGTTAATATTGTGATTTGCTGTTATTTCTAAATCTGAATATGGATCAACAACTAAATTGGCTGCTGAGCACCCAAATAAAACCATTGAAATTAATAACAAAATGTACTGATAAACTCTTTTCATCACCCTATTTCCTAGCTTTTATTTTTTAATGCTAACTCATAGTGTTTAGCGAAATCTTCTAAATAAAATGGAGATTCTTTATTGATAATGTCATCGGATAGCTTTTCATGAATATCCTCAAACCGCTTCCAACTTTGAGCATATTTTCTTGCTGGAATAACCTTATTAATAACCGTGTCTTTAGCTAAAGCTTCTGAGTATATCGACGTAGGCTCAACAAGCGACATAACACTTGAAACCGTACCCTCAACACCTTTCATTAACGCTTGTTCATGATTTTCTATATCACTAAACGCTTCTTTAATGGCTGCACTTGGTTTTAGGAAACTTGCAGTTTGACGGTTATATAAGTTATGAATTGCATCTTCTAAATTCGCAGAGAACTTCAGAGGATTATTTTCTGACTTCCGAAACGCAGTATGACTAAGTCGATTTGTTTGTTTAAATACCGCTCGATTGTGCAGCGTTTCCATTAAACCAACTAACATCAAAGAAAATGATTCCCCCAGTTGTTCAAACCATTGCTCTCTGTTATCGCTGGGAATCATCGTTGGATCAATACCCGCTCCTTTAATGAACGCCGCAAGCTCGCTCCCTTTACTATCAAATTTGGGAGTTGATTGACGTTCTAGCTGTCGTGGGGTTTCCGGTACAGGTGTAGGATCTACACTCTGTTTTTCTGGTTTGGGGATATCAATAAAATCATCGACTAAGCCAATATCTAGTTGAAAGTCCGAAGGAACACTCTCATTCAAAAGCTCACTGGCACTAAGGCCGAGGTCTACAAACTCTGCTTCAGATGAACTCGAGAATGCTTCAGGTTCTGAACTGGAACGAAAGTTACTTTCCTGATTATTGAATGCCTCAGTGCTAGTTTGAATACTTACTGAAATTTGGTAATCCCCTAAACTAACCGTATCGTCGTCACTTAGTGCAATCTCATGTCCTTGGCCCACAGGTGTCACAGCGTTATTAACAAACGTGCCATTAGTTGATAAGTCTTTTATCAAGTATTTATCACCAAACTTGATGAGCTCTCCGTGAGTTCCGGATACTACTCTTTCAGGGTCTGGCAGTGTCCAATCACATTGCTCAGACCGACCAAACGTAACTTTGGCATGCTCATCACTTGATTCAAACACAAACTCACTCTCAATCTCTGGAGTAAATTTGTGAAAACTTGTTATGGTTAAAACCAACTTCATGTAAACCTCGCCAAAGACCTGCTAAATATTATTTTTAATTTTATTATTAGTCACTTTCTTATTAACAGTAAGATTAATAAAAACCTTAAACCTGCCATTGAAAATCATGCACGGAATAATGAATCATTTTTTTATCAAAGCAATCACGTATTGTTCAACAATTTTAATTATCCAACCAAGTTCAAATTTTTGACACTTAGACTTTCATCAATAAAAAAACGAATGTTAGTTTGGCCGCGAAATTCTAACATAATGACTTTTCATTGAGCAGAAAGGTATATATTCCCCCATCATTTATACGGAGTTCTTGTGATGGAAGACAGCAATAAAAACAATTCTATAAATAATAAAGATAGCGGAGACAAAACTAAAATTGTAAAGACTCAAAAACGAGACAATGCAATTCAATCAAATAAAGTTGCTAGCAATGAAGGCTCCGTTCAAAATAAAAATGAAACAAATACAAAACTGTCTCAAAAAGAAAACACTCCGTTAGTTAATAAGAAAATAAACAATAAAAATAACACATCAAATAATGACAAAGATGTTATTAATGAGAATTTAATAGGCACAACTGTCAAAAATCGATATGAAATCGAGTCGGTTCTTGGCCATGGCGGACTTTGTGATGTTTATTTGGCAAAAGATAAGATATTAGAATCTTCAGGTTCAGAAACCCCTTACGTAGCATTAAAGATTTTACAAAAAGAGTTTGCATCTCAACCAGAGACTGCACGCATGTTGATACGTGAAGCTCAGCAAACACAAAGATTAAGCCACCCTAATATTATTAGGGTTTTTGATTTTGGTGTTGATGGCGAAATATATTTCTTAGTGATGGAATATATTAACGGGGAAACATTAGAGAATTTAATACAACGATCTAGGCCGCATGGGCTGAAGTTTAACGCAACTTTATCGATTATAAATCAGGTACTTGACGCGCTGTCTTACGCCCATTCACTTGGTGTCGTGCATGCCGATTTAAAGCCCGCTAACGTCATTTTAACGTCTGAAGGTAATGTTAAATTACTCGACTTTGGTGTATCTAAAACTCATCAATTAAAGCAAGATCAATACGCAGCTAAACGTAAATCCGAAAATGTGGAGACTCTTGGTTATACTCCAAACTACGCATCGCTCAACTTGTTGTCGGGTAAAGAGCCAAACTTAAGCGACGATATGTTTGCGCTATTTTGTATTGCTTACGAGTTATTGAGTTGCAAGCATCCTTATTCAAGAACTCCTGTTAATGAAGCTCTCAAAAAGAAAATGAAGGTCTCGAAACCTGCTAATATGCCAGCATCTAAGTGGCCTATCTTTGCACGCGTTTTTTCAACTGGCATCATCCCCAAAGACCTTACCCCAGAGCAGTTAAAACAAAAGTTGAACATGCGATATTGGCCTATCGTTAGCGGTGTAGCTGCAAGCGTACTATTGGTTACCGGAATCGTATTTGGCTATCAACAACAACAAGAAACCATCTCTGATTTAGAAATAGCTATTAACAAGCAAAATGATCAGATTAATGGGCAGGAATGGTTGCTTGATACACCGCCAGAAAAAAGCTTGTCACTGATTAATAGTGAGAAAAACTTACACCCGGTGATTAAAGCTGGCTTACTACGACAGCACAAGAGCTACCTTCTAAGTGAGTTTGAATCTGAGATTGATCAGGTTCTGAATTCTGATGCTAACAACTATCCAAATTATGATGAAATCGAGTCTGTACTAAACAAAGCAAAAACCTACTACCCTGACTCACATAAAATTGAAGTTCTGGCGTTAGATATTCAATCAAGCAAGCACTCTACATTGCTTTCGATAGCCAGACAAATCAATAGCCAACTGGAAAAGTCTCGATACAGTAAAGAAGAAGACAGTAAGTCCATCTATGAACTGAAAAATGAGTTAAATCAAATTCATCAGGATTACCCATTTACACCAAGCTCATTATCTAGCGATGTTTTTGGTAAACACCTAACTGAAGCACTCAAAAATAAAGATGCTGCAGCACTTGTTGCGCTAATTAAGGTTGGGAATACTTTCTTCTCAAACGTTGAAGAGCATCAAAACAACTTAAAAATAAGCAACGCGATGAAAGATGCAGTTCTCGAAATGAAACTGTATGAGACCGCGCTAGACTCTAACGATCCTCTACCATTTCCGGACGAGGCTGCTCGAATTTTGTTCCAAGAGGAATTTGAAAACTTCTATTACCGCCTAGAAAAGGCAAGAACAACAACTCACCTCGATAACTTAGTGAAAGATGTTGATCAGTTTTCGAAGAACTTTCCTATCGGTTTTCAAGATATTAACGATTTGAGATTCAAAACTGCAGATAAATACCTGCGCTTCTCCGACATACTACTCAATAAGAGAAGGACCACAAGCGCAAGACGTGCAATGAAGAAGGCGAACGAGTTAATGAGGCAGGTAGAACAGGACTCCAAGCAAAGCTAATTGTACAAAAGGGGCTCAAGGCCCCTTTTTTGCGTCAAGCTACTTGCCATTATGCAACTAGGTTGCTAGTTTGTATTTGTACTCGATTAGGAGAGTTAACCTTGACTGAAGGAATAGTCAAAGTTGGCGAGCGCTTGGCTTACTTATTTGATGATTGCTTTAAACTAGGTAGACAAGATTGTTCCCAACCCAGCATTTTATTTGGAACCCACTATCACGTAACTTGTGTTGCCACGACACGAGTGAAAATGCTTTGCACAAAAGATTAGATCATAGACACTTGTATATAAGTCAAAGTGTACCGAACAATAACTTTGTTTTTATGAGTCTAGCTCAAGTGATAAGCACACTGTTCAGCGCTCAACTCCCCCCACTTCAACATTCCTATCCGATACATTTTTCTACCTCGCGGTTAGTCAGAGGTAAACATGATTAATTTTGATGTTCTCAATAAATACATGGAGAACGACGTAGATCTTATCGTCACCGTTTTTTCCACATACTTAGAAGACCACGCCAATGACATACAGCGTATCAATGAGTTGTACGCAAACAAATGTTGGCCGGAACTCTACTTATTGGCTCACAGTCTAAAGGGCATTCTAGAGAGCTTTGGTGAAGAAACCGCTGTCATTGTTTTCACAAAAATAGAAGCAGAAACAAGAAACGATAACGAGCCAGATAGCTCAGATATAGCTATAGTTACTAAAGAGCTAGCTGCCATTAATCAACAAATCTTTGCTTACTTGAAGAATATGCAATAAAACAAATTAAGGCTTAACTGGGGGAAATATGGCAATGAACAATAGCAATTTCAAGGAGCTGATTGAGTCTCTCAAAGACTTAACGCCAACTCAAAAGAGGTACTTGCTTAGTCGTACAAAGATGGCGTTAGATGATGAGAGCAATATGCTAAACATCAGTGATATCCTGACACCAGAAGAGTTGGAAGCATTATTGTCGCCTTCACCAACCACAAATACAAAATAACAATAATATACAACGTAACCGTCAGATTAACGCTAGGGACCAGGTGGGGTGAATAGATCTTGCTTGGTTGTTAGTTTTTCTCCGTTCTTCTTCACTAAAACAAACGTGTTTTTTCCAATCTCTTTTTCTAACTTGAACTGGTCAGATAATTGAGCGACTAACATCAGTCCACGACCTGAAGCAGACCAACTATCATCATCCATTAAGTTAGGAGCCTCAATCTGTTTATTTTTATGTTGGTTGAATGTCATTTCATTGATTGACGCTCCGTAGTCAGAAACCCTAAGTTCAATGAAATCTGACATTTGGTCACATCTAATCCTACACTCCACGTCTATCGGCTTGCCTTCAATTTCACTGTAAGAATGGATGTAAGCATTGTTCATAAGCTCAACAACACAAAGCTCCAACGACTGAGCCGTACTTAACGATACTTGATTATCCATTAAAAACTTAGCAACCTCTTTGCTCGCACTTCGAGAGCGAGTAAGGGATCCGCCGTAAGTTCGTTTAAACTCGCTCTGGAACATTCTTTTCCTTTATCCCTAGGCTATCAGCCACGCCACCTTACTTGTAAAAGACTCGCATCATCATCAAACTCATCTTTGTTCTGCCACGATTGTACTTGTTCAAAGACACATCTAGCCTGCACTTCTGCTTCTAATTGCGAAGTACAAACAGCTTTTATACTTGATGCCAACCTTTGTACTGAATACATCGCCTCGCCTCGCCTCGCTTCTATCAAACCATCCGAATAAAGCCATACTACATCCCCCTCACTCAGAATAATTTGATTATCAACGTACTCCATCGGCTGCAAAGCGCCAATCATAAAGTTGTCTTCACCCGCCAGCTCTGTAGTTTCGGTGCTCGCTCGCCAAACAAGGAATTTAGGATGACCAGCAGTACAATAGCGAAGTTGTCCTGATTCTGTATTAAGAATGGCATAAACCATAGTGAAATAAAGCTGACTGTTTCTAGTTTGCTGATACCGTCGGTTTAGCCGATCAATAACGGCTGCTGGTTCACTGATACAGTAGTCGCCATCTCTTAGCTCCATGGTTATCGAATCAGGTCCCAGATTTTGAGATAACGTCTGTTGGATAGAAAAAGCCATCAAAGCAGACGAAACACCATGACCTGAAACATCGAAAACATAAAATGCGACATGTTGTTCATCAAGCTCAAAATACCCCAACATGTCACCACCAATCTGGGAGCACGGTTTGTAGGCGTAACTAAATTTCATGTTCTGGATCGACGACTCCGCTGGGAGTAGTTGCTCCATCAGGTGACTAGCAGACTGTAAATCTTGATGGATCATTCGATAGGCTGCATCTAACTCTTTATTTCTCTCAACGAGTTTGTTGTGCAGTTCTAAAGTACGAAACCCCGCGCGGATTCTGGCCTGAAGTTCCTCTACAGACGTCTTCTTATCCACAAAGTCATCTGCGCCAGCATCGATGCCTTTCACGATCGAGCTTTGGTCATTTCTAGAGGACAATAAAACAAAGAAAATGTAACGTTCGCTAACTTGTGATTTTAATTGCCGACACAGCTCAATACCATTAATGCCAGGCATCATTAAGTCACTAAGTACAAACTGAATATCTTTGCGATAAGTCAGCACTTCAAGTGCGGATTGTCCGTCTTCAACAGCAATAACTTCATATCCCTGCTTTTCTAATGCACTGCTGATATAAAGTAGTACTGTTTTACTGTCATCGACCAAAAGAATGGATTTCATTCGCCTCCTTAAGACGGTAGTCGGGCACGCTAACGTAGAACACTAGTCACTGATTGCTCATTTCTAAAACGACTATAATCTTCAGCTAATAACTGGTGTTGATATCGAGTGTAAGACAGCGCCTCATTGGAGATTAATATCTGATGCTCTTTCTCTATTAACTGACTTTGCAGTTTTTCAATCTGTTCATTCTGCTGTGTGTTATTGAGGTACAGCGCGACGAGACCAAAGACCGAAACCATTAAAAGAGCAATAAGAACATTATTGATAGTTTTAACTTGAATACGCATGACCTCTCCTTGTCTATTAATAGACTTCCCACTATGAAAAGAACGTCTACAGACTAAGAGCGCTAGGCTCTAAAACGCATTGAAGCCCATTGAGGTTGTTTTTCCAATTATAGGCGATAGGAGACAAAATAAGAAAAAAGCTGAAGAATTTGAATATCCTTGTGAATTCGAAAGGCAATAGCAGCGAGCAATGATCTACTCGCTGCTGGTACATCAACTTAGAAATGCAGGCCGAGCTGAAACTTGCTCATACCAACGCGCAATGTTTGGTGCAGTAGTAAACACATCGATTTCTAGGCCTTTAATTGCAAAACCAATCAAAATAAAGCCTGTAATATCGACGATAGTAAAATGGTCAGCGGCAATGAACTCGCTTTCACCAAGTCGCTTATCTAACAACGGTAAAAACTCTTGCACGCGTTGCTTGGACTCTTCGCCCCACTCTTTAACACAACGCTCTCTATCTTCATAGATAGCTGTGATGTTTCTAAATGCTTGAAAAGCGGCATATAGACCTTGAAACTCCACCACGCGATGCCACATTTCCACTTGCGCACGCTCAAGTTGGTTTGCCCCAAACAACGCCAAATCGTTTTCAAACGCTTCATCGAGATAGCGGCAAATTGCGACGCTCTCACAAATCGTCGTGCCATCTTCAAGCTCAAGCAATGGCACTTTTCCATTGACGCTTTTTTGCTTGAAATCTTCCGCTAGATTTTCGCCGTCACGCACATTTAAAGCGATGCGTTCAACATCGCCACCAATTTCCTTTAAAAAAATGCTAACTCGCTTACAACTCGGAGTTATCGCGGTTTCGTAGAGCTTCATTTTATATCCTTTTTTCTTTTTCTAACCGATTGGTTAGGATATACTGTAGCCAGTTTATAAACGATCAGTCAAGAACTTCATTTCCCAAAAGTTGATCAATAAGTTTAGGAGTGGTTTGAGAAAAACCGCTCAGGTAGGTACACATATGGCAAGAAAAGCCAACTTCGATCGAGAAGAAAAACTATTAGTCGCTATGGACGTTTTTTGGCGCAAAGGTTTCGCTAATACATCCATTTCTGATCTCACCGACGAGTTGAACATTAACCGCTTCAGTCTTTACAACACCTACGGTGACAAGCAACAGCTTTACTACGAAGCGCTCGATACCTACTTGAAAAAGGTCTCGCTACCGTCACTGAATGATTTGGAAAAAGACGACGCGTCTTTACCTGAATTGGAATCGTTCCTTAAATCTTTTGCTGAGCTGCAACGCAAACGCAACTGTGGGTGTTTTATTCAAAATGCGTTGATTGAGCACGCTGGCGAAGACGATGACGTACTGCGCAAAGGGCATTTTTTGTTTGACCATCTTATCGACATCATTGCGGATGCACTAACCAACGCGCAAAAAGAAACGTTAGTGCCAAAAACGCTGAAACCAGAAGAGCTCGCTCGTTTTGTTCTCAACAACATGCAAGGTATGCGCGTACTTGGCAAAGCCAAACGTTATGCCGATTTGGATACGGCGCTTTCCTGCTTGCTGGTTTTAATTAGGAAGTAATATGTCGATTGAAGTGATAGCAGTTCGTCTTACCAAAGGCATGGACTTAAAGCTGAGCCTAGCGAAATTGGTCGCGGAGCACGATGTCAAAGCAGGCTCGATTGCTTCATGCGTTGGCTGTATCTCTCACCTCAACCTTCGTTTAGCAGGTGCAGAGAGTACGTTAACCAAACAAGAGCCATTTGAAATCGTCTCTGTGATGGGAACCCTAACGCCTGAACATCAACACGTTCATATCTCGGTGTCTGATCGTGGAGGACGAGTCTGGGGTGGGCATTTGCTGGAAGGTACAGTGATTGATACCACCGCAGAATTGATCATCCATTCTTACTCAGAACTTGAGTTCACTAGAGCGATGGACGATTCGACTGGCTATACCGAACTCCAAGTGAATCCTTCCAAATAGTAAAAAGCTCCAGAGCCATACTGTGCTGTCTCTGGAGCTTTATTCGCTTGTCTCTTACGCTAAGAATTTACTCATATCGAGCAAGCTAATTTCGAGGATCATTCTTCGGCTAAATAACAAACCTGATTATCGTCTACCGTTACTTGCCACGTTTTTAGGCAGTGCGCATCGTCTTCTAGACATTGCCCACTCTTTAAACTGAAGTGCTGTTTATACAGTGGTGATGCAACACACATCTCACCATCAATATCACCGACAATCCCTCGACTCATCACATAAGCCTTACCAATTGGGTCCCAATCCTGAACAGCGTAAACACCGCTATCTGGAATGTAGAACAACGCCACATGCTCGCCTTCAATCAACACCGTGGCACCTATAAACGGCATTAAGTCATAAAGCTGACACAATTTCACTTTGGTTAAAGCTGTCATTTACACCTCCTGTTTCACGGGTATACGCTGACCACGCACACGTTGGTACGGTAAGACTTTGCTGCCCGACGTGCTGTTCAAGAAAGGACGGAAGCGTTGCAATTTTTGAGGATTATCCAACGTACTCTTCCACTCACATTGATAGGTATCTACGACGCGCGCCATTTGCTCATCCAATGAATCACATAGGTTGAGAGAGTCATCCAAAATCACTTGTTTAAGGTAATCTAAGCCCCCTTCCATGTTCTCCATCCACACTGACGTACGCTGCAAGCGATCAGCGGTGCTGACGTAGAACATCAATACTCGGTCAATCATGGTGATCAACTCTGATTTGGATAAGTCGGATGCAAACAAATCAGCGTGTCTTGGTCTCATGCCGCCATTTCCACAAACGTACAGATTCCAGCCGTTTTCGGTGGCGATCACCCCAATGTCTTTACTTTGCGCTTCTGCACACTCGCGAGTACAGCCCGATACGGCAAACTTAAGCTTATGGGGCGCTCGCAATCCTTTGTAGCGGTTCTCTAACTCAATGGCTAATCCAACTGAATCATCAACACCATAACGACACCAAGTAGAACCCACGCACGATTTCACGGTGCGCACCGATTTACCGTAGGCGTGCCCTGTTTCAAAACCAGCATCAATTAAGGTTTGCCAGATTTCAGGAAGCTGTTCTAACTGCGCACCAAATAAATCCACTCGCTGACCGCCAGTTATCTTGGTGTACAGATCGTATTGCTGAGCAACTTCGCCAAGCACGATGAGTTTGTCTGGTGTGATTTCACCGCCCGGAACACGAGGCACAATCGAGTAAGAGCCATCTTTTTGCAGGTTCGCCATAAAGGCATCATTAGAATCTTGCAGAGATTGATGTTGAGGCTCCATGATGTGTTCATTCCACAAAGAAGCAAACACAGATGCCGCCGTCGGCTTACAGATATCACACCCATGCCCTTTGCCATGCAGTGCAATTAAGGTGTCGAAGTCTTTGATTTGTTCCACTTGGCAAATATGGAACATCTCTTGGCGACTGAGCTCAAAGTGTTCACAAAGGTGGTTGCTAACCTCTACCCCCATGGCTGCTAATTGAGTATCCAATACCGACTTCACCATATTGCTGCAGCCACCACAGCCAGTACCGGCTTTGGTGTTGGCTTTAAGATCTGTCAGGTTGGTGGTGCCAGCTTGAATCTCGGCAACTAAGTCGCCTTTTGTGACGTTGTGACAAGAACAGATGATGGCGCTGTCTGGCATCTCTCCATCCAGCATTCCGGTATCAAACAGCAGGTTCGCCGCGTGGTCTGGCAGGACAGTTTTGTTCAAATAACACTGTAAGAGCGCATCGTAGTCGCTGTTGTCACCAACGAAAATCGCACCAAGCAATTGAGTGCCACTCGCATCAACCACCAGCTTTTTGTAGATGCCTGCAACCGCATCTTGCAATACCATTTCTTGTGCGCCTTCGGTTTGCATTTGTGCATCGCCGATAGACGCCACATCCACTCCAAGCAGCTTGAGTTTAGTGCTCATGTCTGCACCTTTAAAACCTTCGCTCGGCATCCCAGTCAAGACATCGGCGGTGGTTCTCGCCATGGTGTAACCGGGTGCGACTAAACCAAAGATCTTCTGCTCCCAAAGGGCACATTCGCCAATCGCGTAAATATTCTCATCGCTGGTTTGGCATTGGTTGTTAATCACAATGCCACCTCGCTCACCTACTTCTAGCTCAGCCAGCCTTGCCAACTCATCTTGAGGGCGAATGCCTGCGGAGAAGACTATCACATCAACTTCGAGAGGATCTTTGTCTTTAAACACCATACGATGCTTAGCCGTTTCACCATCGCAGATTCGTTCCGTACCCGTTGAGGTGTGTACTGTTAGCCCTAGCGCTTCAATCTTCTCTTTCAGCACTAAGCCAGCACCATCATCTAACTGTACGGGCATCAGACGAGGCGCAAATTCAATAACGTGAGTTTCTAGCCCCAATAGTTTGAGTGCATTTGCCGCCTCTAAACCCAATAAGCCACCGCCAATTACTGCGCCTGTTTTTGCGCCTTCACATGCTTTTTTGATTTGTGAAAGGTCATCAAGCGTACGGTAGACAAACACGTTGTCGCGGTCTTTACCTTCAATTGGCGGCACAAATGGGTAGGAACCGGTCGCGAGCACAAGTTGGTCGTAACCCAGCACATCTTCACCATCAAGCAGAATACGCTTTTGCTCTCTGTCGATGCCTGTTACTTGGCTGCCAAGTACTAGTTGGATGCCATGCATGTCGTACCATTCTTGGTTACTCAGCATCAAATCATCATGGGACTTACCCGCAAATAAAGAAGAGAGTTGTACACGGTCATACGCGATAAAACGCTCTGCACCAATAACGGTAATTCGGTGCTCCAAATGCGCGTTTTTCTGCACTAATTGCTCGACGAGGTGTTGCCCGACCATACCGTTGCCTACCACAACGATGTGGCTCAATGCGTTCTTTACTGGAATCGTTAAAGGACTGTTCATCACTGCCTCCTTATGCCGTTTGCGCTGCGGTTTTGGGTTTGTCTTCTTTCGAAGCAGGAATCTCGACTTTGGATTGCTTCTCGTAAAGGAACTTCAGCACCGCTTGTCGACACTTCTGATACTGCGCATCATCCGCCAGTGCGACACGCTCACGAGGGCGAGGTAGATTCACTTCTAACACTTCACCAATAGTTGCCGCCGGTCCGTTAGTCATCATCACGATTTTGTCAGATAGCAGCACCGCTTCATCCACATCGTGAGTAATCATGATGACGGTGTTGTTTAGCTCGGCTTGAATCTTCATCAATGCATCCTGTAAGTGCGCACGTGTTAACGCATCCAACGCGCCAAATGGTTCATCCATCAGCAAAACCTTTGGTTGAAGTGCCAGTGCTCTGGCGATGCCGACTCGCTGTTTCATACCGCCCGATATTTCATCCGGCTTTTTGTGCGCGGCATGCTGCATTTGAATCAACTCCAAGTAGTGATTCACTTGTTCCTGAATCCACGCTTTGCCCTTTTTGCCGGCAATTTGTTTTACTGCGAGCTCAACGTTTTGATACACGGTGAGCCAAGGCAATAATGAATGGTTTTGGAACACCACTGCGCGGTCTGGTCCCGGTCCAGCTACTTCTCGTCCATCGACGATCACGCCACCGTCTGTTGGCATGTGTAGCCCTGCGACTAAGTTCAATACCGTTGATTTACCGCAACCAGAGTGACCAATCAGCGATACAAACTCGCCTTTATTGATTTGCAAATCGACGTTCTTAAGCGCGATGAACTCACCATCTGGCGTTGGGAATCGCATCCCTAATCGCGTTAGATCTAATAATGCTTTTTCCATGATCTTTTCCCTTATCTCAACGCTTGTTGTTTATTCCAAGAAAGCCACTTTTGAAGTTGCAGCATGCCTCTATCGAGCATCAAACCGATAAAGCCAATGGTGATGACCGCCACCATGATACGCCCCAGTGATGCTGAACTGCCGTTCTGGAACTCATCCCAAACAAATTTGCCTAACCCTGGGTTCTGCGCGAGCATTTCTGCCGCAATCAATACCATCCAAGCGATACCTAAAGAGAGACGTAAACCGGTGAAGATCATTGGAATGGCAGAAGGTAAAACGATGGTGCGTATGTGCTGCCACCACGAAAGTTGGAGCACTTTGCTCACGTTGATTAAGTCTTTATCAACGCTTGTTACACCCACAGCAGTGTTAATCAGCGTCGGCCATAAGCTACACAGCGCCACTGTGATCAGAGAGTTAATGAACGACTTAGCAAACATCGGGTCATCACTCACATAAGTGGCACTCACCACCATGGTAACGATGGGTAGCCAAGCTAAAGGTGATACGGGCTTGAGCAGTTGAATGATTGGGTTAAAGGCTTGATACAGCCCTTGATTAAGACCAAGCACGATGCCAAGTGGAATCGCGATAACCGTCGCCAGCAAAAAGCCCGCTGTCACAGTCACTAAGCTCGTCACAATTTGGTCGAAGAACGTAGGCTTACCTGTGTAAGGACGAATCTTCACTTCCGCATCTGGATTCTTGGCTAACTTCGCAGCATTGCGCTTTTCCTGACGCTCGATAAACGCTTGTTCCTTCTCTCGCTCTTGCCAATGATCATCGACAAGGTTGCTGAACTGCTGAAAAGTTTGCACTGGTCCCGGTAGCGTACCTAATGAGGTTTGCACTTCTCTCGCCGCTAAGTGCCACATTGCCAAAAAGATCAGCAAACCAATGACGGGTAAAAGCACCAACCGACTTCGGTTCACTACCTGCTTAGCAGGAAAAAGGGAAATGACGTTACTAGACATACTCACTCCTAAGAAATTTACATCCTTGTTGCCACAAGCGAATCCCCTCGCCTGTGGCATCTATACCCAAGTGACCTCAAAGGGGCGGATTCAGAGCGTTGTCACTGATTCAAATTCAAGGCAAACAATGCCGTGGAAGAACCTTTTCTTTCCAAATTGTTTAACGATGAAGTTGTGTCAGTGACACGCTCCCACAGGGCGAGTTGTTTTTGCTTGTATACTTCGTTAACGACCTTCAATTTAGAACCACTAGATTTTCAACTCGTTGCCTCGTCTTCAAGCAAATACATTCTCGCTGAACCTCGCCTCTTGGGGTTACTTGGGTATACTGTTATGGTTAAACTTTGTCTTTTCCTTTAAGCCCGATAGAGAACTTCTCTAGATATTTATTTGGCTCACGACCGTCATAAACGATGTTGTCGATAAAGTGTGTTTGTGGCGCACGGAAACCATCTTCAGCACTGAAATCTGGGAAGTCTTTTTTGCTCAACACACCATCTTCAATTAGCGCTTGAGCTGCTTGTTGGTAGATATCTGGACGGTAAACCTCTTTTGCCACATCCATGTACCAATCATCGGATTTCTCGCTTGAGATCTGTCCCCAGCGACGCATTTGGGTCAGGTACCAAATCGCATCGCTGTAATACGGATAAGTGGCGTTATGACGGAAGAACACGTTGAAGTCTGGCACGTCGCGTTTATCACCTTTCTCGTATTCAAATGTGCCGGTCATTGAGTTAGCGATAACTTCGGCATCGGCTCCCACATACTCGCTTTTTGATAGCATCTTCACTGCTTCTTGGCGGTTGGCATTGTCGTTTTCATCCAACCAATGTGCAGCTCGAATCAAGGCTTTCACTACGCGAATGTGCGTGTTTGGATACTTCTCAGCCCAAGCTTTGGAAACACCAAATACTTTCTCTGGGTTGTTCTTCCAGATTTCGTAGTCGGTCACGACGGGCGTACCAATGCCTTTGAATACGGCTTGTTGGTTCCATGGTTCGCCTACGCAGTACCCTTTGATCGTGCCCGCTTCCATTGTCGCTGGCATTTGTGGTGGCGGTGTAACACTCAAAAGAACGTCAGCATCCAACTGGCCACTGTTGTCACCGGATTCTGGTGCATAAAAGCCTGGATGAATCCCACCTGCCGCTAACCAGTATCGCAACTCGTAGTTGTGCGTCGATACAGGGAACACCATGCCCATGTTGAACGGGTTGCCTTTATCCAGATAGCTGTCGACAACTGGTTTTAAGGCATCTGCTTTGATTGGGTGAACAGGCTTGCCATCTGGTTGTTTTGGAATGTACTGCTTCATCTGCTCCCAAGTATCATTGGAAACCGTGATTGCGTTACCGTTCAAATCCATACTGAACGCGGTAATCACTTCTGCTTTTGTGCCGACACCAATCGTCGCGCCCAATGGTTGACCAGCAAGCATGTGAGCGCCAGCAAGCTCACCATCGATGACTCGGTCTAAGAGCACCTTCCAGTTTGCTTGCGCTTCTAAAGTGACGTACAAGCCTTCGTCTTCAAAAAAGCCTTTCTCATAAGCAACCGCCAGCGGTGCCATATCGGTTAACTTAATAAAACCAAACTTCAGGTCTTCAATTTCTGGCTCACCCAACTCTGCCTTTACGCTGACCGTGGTGAATACCGATAACGAAATTGCTGACACTTTCAGCATCGAACTCCATTTCATTGGTTTGCTCCCATAAAAAAAGCGCCACTACTCCGAAGAGCAGTAGCGCCGTTGCTAAGTCTACAATTACCGCCGTTGATAATTGAGATAAGCGATTCAACAATAAACCCGTATTAACTAATCCAAGTACTGTGCCAACTTATTTTCTACTTTAAATACAGCACATTAGAGTTTACCCCGATTACCAAACAACTGTTTTTGCTTGCTGTTAGTGCAACACGCACCACGGTAGAATTTCTGCCATAACTCCAAAGTAGTAGAGAAGTTAATCCATTAACTGCAATGCCGTAATCAGATTCTTCGCCACTTGTGAGAGCGTTTGACTCGATTGCATGGCGGAGTTTCTTAACGCTTTATAAGCCTGCTCTTCATCAACGCTGTGCATCTTCATCAGCAGACCTTTGGCTTTTTCCACCAGCTTGCGCTCTTCAATCTTATGGGTCAGCGATTCAATTTCCGATTGCATACTTTCGAATTTCGCTCTCACTAATGTCGCATGTTCAATCCAGGGTTGAAGTGCAAACTCACTATCATGTGGCATGAGAACATAGTCCATTTTTTCTGATAACCGATTGATATCATTAGATGATAGTTGCTTCAACACGATAAGGAGTGGTGCCGATTTTCTGCGGCAGAAATCGACGATCAAACGCAGTTCCGCGGTTGGTTGCTGCCATCCAACCACAACGCTTGCCGACGGTTCTCGTTGCATTAACGTTTCTAGTTGTGCCAATTGGCAGCCGATGATGTTGTCGTAATCTTTGCTCAATAAGCCGGACAATCGAGCCTGCTCTTGGAGGCTATCACAGCATACTATGATGGGTGTTTTTGACGTTGATTGAGTCATGCACATTCCTTGTTTATATCTCACTCACTAAGAGAGACATAACAAGGAATGTGCCAACTAAAGTAGACGCGTTTTAACTAGAGGCGAGATGTTCTTTGAAGAAGCCGAGTGTGCGCTCCCAAGCGAGTGCTGCTTCTTCCGGTGCGTAGCGTGCTGTTGAGTCGTTATGGAAGCCGTGGTTGACGTTTTCATACATTAACGCTTGATATTGCGCATCGTTCGCGATCAATTGCTGCTCATAGGCAGGCCATGTGTCGTTAACACGCTTATCGAGCCCTGCGAAGTGAATCATCAACGGCCCTTTGACCTGCTTTTGAATCTCTTGCGCCGCTGGTGTTCCGTAGAAAGGCACACCTGCATCCAGCTCTTCTGGCATTACCGCTGCAAGCATATTGACGATGTATCCACCGAAGCAGAACCCAACTGCGCCCAATTTACCGTTCCCACCCTCGTATTGTTTGAGGAAGTTAGCGGCTGCAATAAAGTCTTGTTCGATCTTGGCTCTGTCCATCTCTTTCTGCATGGCGCGACCTTCATCGTCGTTCCCCGGATAGCCACCGAGTGGATAAAGCGCGTCAGGAGCAAAAGCAATAAAGCCATCTTTCGCGAGTCGCCTGGCGACATCTTTGATGTATGGGTTTAGACCTCGATTTTCATGAATCACCAACACAGTCGGCGACTTTAAGGTCTTCTTCTGTGGCACAACCAAATAGCCGTTACCTTCCCCATGTCCATTGGGCGAGGCAAAGGTTTCATAGGTTGCTTTGATCTCAGGATCATTAAAGGAAACTTGCTCTGCGAGTGCATAATTTGGAGTCAGAGCATCAACTAGGGCCGTCATACTAAAACCTAAAACGGCGAGGCCACCAAGACGGTTGAGAAACTCTCGGCGAGATATTTTGCCATGTGCGTATTCGTCATACCAATCGAAAGCCTCTTGTGGAATGGGATGTGACGCCTTGTTGTTAGAATTTGAGTGCTTTAGAACCATTATCCTTGTCCTCATTTCTTATCGAAAAGTAAACTCGTCAGGCCTAACTGATGTTTGCCCGAACCAGGTGTGAGACACTTCAAGTGATAAATACATCACTGACAAGCTTACACAAACAATAGATAAAGGATTCCGATCCAACAACGTTTCACGGTTAGCTCGTCACAGGATTAACTGCCACAACAATAGTTTTCCCAATAAGTAAACGCACGTTCAAAGGCCTGTTCCCTATCGTGCACTTGAGCAAAGAGCACAACGGTCATCGTTGCCAACACCGTATTCGCCATTTGGTTCATATCATCTTCTGACGTCCCAAACGGACAGTTCGTAGGCATTGGCACCTCAGACAGCATTTGCTCCGTCCAGTAGTGCGATGTCACGCCGCTTGTTTGGCTTAACCATACCGTTTGGCTTACTTTCGGGTTGTATTCTGATTCGCCCGATTGCCCTTTGAATGACACAACGGCGTGAGCGGTTTGACCGATTTCATATTCGACTTCTGCATGAAGTTGTTGGAAACCAGGATGGAAGCTACCGCGAATACCAATCGTTGCTTGCCCCGGGTTCAATGCTCGAACCACAGTATTAATCGGCGTTCTCAGCCCATAACGATTCTTCCAACCGATCATGGTTTCTGCTTGAGGAGCAAATGCACTGAGCGGTAGATACACGATGTTTTGTGTTTCTAACACACGCTTTGCGTCTTCTGCTGATTCCGCTTTCGCAATAGCAAATTTGCCGAGGTAGTCTTCGGCGTGTAAACGACCAGATTGGCAGTCGTGATAGCCATGCATCAGCACTTTATGACCATTGTCGGCAAGGATCTTCGCTGCTAACAGGTGCCAAGGCTGACCTGCCGCTTCACGTTTGCCTGCGTAACATGGCCAGTCGATGTCTGCACCAATAGCAGGCATGCGGGATTGGAATGCTTTCACAAAGCCAGCGATTTCTTGTTGAGTCTCGTTTTGTACGCGGATCAGCATCAATAACATCGCCATCTGATCATCGCCGCACTCACCGTTTAGGTATTCATCCATAACTCGAAACGCTTGGTCAAAGTTCAGTGGTTTTCTACCACGTTCGCCACGACCGACTGTTCTGATACACTCCAAAATGCTGCTCATATTCCCTCGTATTCCGTCACTGACTGTACGGTTTCTATTAGTTGTTCGCGCAGTTTGACAACTTCTCCCATCACAATCAATGCTGGGCTCACGCCTTTAAGTGTAATCGATAACTCATTGAGCTGATTGAGTTGGTTAACATGAACTTGTTGCTGAGGGCTGCAACCATGAGTGATGACCGCAACAGGGAAATCTTGGTTCAAACCAGCGCCGACTAAACCGATTTGTATGTCTGCCGATTTTTCTAATCCCATATAGAAGACTAACGTTTGTCCGCTTTGCATCAATTGGCTCCACGCTTCAAATGCGCCTGTTACCACTTGCCCTGTAACAAAGGTAACGCTGCGAGCAACGCCGCGATGAGTCAGCGGAATCAAGCTGTTTGCGGAACACCCAATCGCAGCAGTAATACCCGGTATGACTTCGTAAGCGATAGAGTGTTTGACGAGCGCTAATGCTTCTTCGCCTCCACGACCAAATACAAAAGGATCTCCCCCTTTTAAGCGCACAACTCGCTTTCCTTGCTGAGCGAGCGACACCAACAAATCACAGATTTCTTCCTGACCAATACTAGGTTGTCCGCATCGTTTGCCCACGTAAATCCAATCGGCTTGTGGCGAGGCCAACTCCAAAATATCTTTGTTTACCAGACGGTCGTACAACAGCACCTCTGCCGACATAATCGCTTTCACTGCCTTCACGGTTAACAAGTCTGGGTCGTGCGGTCCTGCTCCGACAATAGAGACAAAACCTTTGTGGTTCGCATCTAGATCTTCGGAGTGATTTTCTAAAAGTTGGTTCAGTTTGCTTGCTTGGTCATGTTTAGAAAAGCGAGACGAGCGTTCTTGATTCTGACTCGCTTGTCCTTTCTTAAACCAAGACTTTTGATAAGGCGCTTCCATGTGCTTATCCTCTTTATGATTTACTTTATTTGCATCGCCAGACTTTGCTGGCTCGCTTGCTGTTTGCCCTTTTGATGCTGATGGCTGTCGACCATTTGTTTGATTTGAGAGACGCATGAGCCACAGTTGGTACCGCATTTGAGTTTGTTTTGAAGTTGGGTCAGTGAAGTGCAGTCTTGTTTCTCCATCGCGTCATGTATTTGTTTATCGGTGACACGGAAACAACTACAAACCAGTTTGGCGCTGCTTTGCGATTGAATGATGGTAAGCAGTTGCGATAGCTCCATCGGTTTGCCAATCAAGCCAGTAAAGTTGGTGTAGTCGGTTTGAATCGGTTCACTAGACACCACCAAAACAGAACGAATGATACGAACGTCTCCAACAAGATCGTAATCCACTGCTAGCCAACCTTGGGCAATATCAATCGTGATCCTGCGGCTCTTTTCCGTTCGACAAAAACTCTGCTTTTTTGGTCGTTTATCGTGTGCAAAGCGCCAGATGCCCAAATTACTTTCTGCTTGAAATGCGCTGTAGAGAAACTTGCCAGAATCAAACTGTGTACCGATAAACATACCGTAGGTTTTTACCGCCGCGTCTTGCACTTCAACATAAGACGACTTAAACGCAGGCTGCCCAGAAATAGGGTCTTTTACGCTGTTTACTATCGCGTTAACACTGCTTTCACCTCCATATCGACCAGCCCAGTGCATTGACATAAACAGCTCCTGAAACCCCAAACCTTCATCAATGGCAACTTTGGCATAAATACCAGTGTTTGAAGTAGGCTGGAACAGCTTGATGAGCTGTCCGGCTTTTAAGCGATTTTGAGTGGCGGAGAGTGTGTTCATGTACACGGTTGGCTCTAACTCAGAGGCGGCAAGGTGTGCGATATGCCCTGTACGCGTCATGGTATGCCATTGGTCGCGTTGTCTACCCGTATTGAGCCACCAGCCTTTTGCTCTCTCTAAGCGTTGAGGCAATTCACTGGTCACGACAAAACGCGCTTTACCATCTGGGTGCGAATAGATTCCATCAGCAAAAGGGCGCTCTCCTCCCCATTGTGTCGGCACCCACTCTTCGTATTCTTGCTCGGTTAAGTTCGCGTGTTGAGACAGGTCGAGCTTCAATGGCGAATCTGCATTCATACCTGTCATCGCCGCATATTCCCTGAATACCGCATGTTCTGAGGTAAATGCAAAACCATTCTGGGCCTTCTCTAGTTCACACAAAGCTTGCCCGACCTGGCTTATCGCCCACCAATCTGGTTTTGCTTCACCAGGTGGTACTTGAAACTGACGTTGACGAGACATTCTACGTTCAGAGTTAGTCACCATCCCTTGCTTTTCACCCCAACCAACTGCTGGCAGTAGAACATCTGCATATTTAGCAACGTCCGACTCCGCGGTAATATCAGACACAATCACAAAAGGACAAGCCTCTAACGCGCGCTTAACCATCTGATTATCAGGCAAAGAAACCACGGGATTCGTTGCCATGATCCACAGAACTTTAATCTCACCACGTTCTACCGCCTCAAACAGCTCGACAGCTTTTAATCCAGGCTTAGTGGCAATTTCGGGTGAATCCCAAAACGCTTGGACTTGCTTGATAGACTCTGAGTCAAAAGCGCGATGAACCGCTAGTTGGTTTGCCAAACCACCGACTTCTCGCCCACCCATCGCATTCGGCTGACCTGTAATAGAAAACGGCCCACAACCTGACTTGGCAATTTTACCTGACGCCAAATGTGCATTAATAATGGCATTGCCTTTATCGACACCATTTTCGGCTTGGTTAACCCCTTGGCAAAACAACGTGATTGCGGTTGGGCTTTGTGCAAACCATTGGAAGAATGTCGTGAGTTTTTCTTCTGAAATCCCAATGGAAGAGGTTAGATTAGTGACATCGTAACGCAAATCAAAAACTTCTTCTGCAAGCGCAGAAAAACTTTCGGTATAGGAATTTATGTATTCAGAATCAATATATTGCTGCTCGATAAGAAACTTGATCAGCCCATTAAAAAGTGACACATCACCATCGTTTTTAATCGGTAAATGCAAATCCGCTTGTTGTGCTGTGACCGTTTCACGAGGGTCAATGACCACCAGCTTGAGATTAGGGTTGTTCTCTCTCGCTTGTTGAATACGTCGAAATAAAACAGGATGCGTCCAAGCAGTATTCGCACCGCAGATGATCAATAGCTCAGTCTTATCAATGTCGTCGTAATTAACAGGAACCACATCTTCGCCAAATGCGCGCACGTGAGCAGCAACCGCAGAAGACATGCATAAACGGGAATTGGTATCGATGTTCGCGCTACCCACATAACCTTTCATGAGTTTGTTGGCGACGTAATAGTCTTCCGTCAACAACTGGCCTGACACGTACATAGCGACGGAATCCGGTCCAAACTCTGCTTTCGCTTGATGGATCTCTTGTGCAATTAAGTCTGTGATCACCTGCCATGATACTTCTTTTTCCCTTAGCTTGGGGTAGAGCAATCTTGAAGGCATTTGTAAGCTTTCTGCTAATGCGACACCCTTTACACACAGTGAACCGGAATTGACCGGATGAAGCGCATCTCCAATAATCTTGTTATTGCTGATTTCAATTCCGCAGCCTACTCCGCAATACGGACAAGTTGTCTTTCTACACCCTTGTGACATAACGCCTCCTGCGCGACTAATCCTAAATTACAGGCAAAAAAAAAGCCTCTCCCGAATCGAGAGAGGCAGCAATGCCTTTAACGCTGTTAGTACATTTTCAAAAGTAATACCCTATCCCGCTCTCGCCTGCTATAGAGAGCGGCGCATCGAGTTAACGATGAACATTTATCTCAAAGCAAACGAGGTGCCAAGATTGAAAATCATTAATTTACAAAACGTTAGAATGTAAACAACTATTGCAAAGTAATACCGCGCACTGATTGAGTGCAAGTTTCGTTCATTATCGTGCAGGGTTACTTTACTAATTCCATGACCAATCTAGACTCTTCGTCACCGAAATAATGCGCTTCTTCTTTTAATACTTTGAAGCCAAGGGAGAGGTACAAAGACAATGCAGGCTGATTATTCGGATCGACCGTCAACTTCACACTTGAGCCCAGCTTTAACGGCGCGATGGCACTTTCAATCAGAGAACGCGCAATACCCTTACCACGATGTTGAGTATCGACAGCCAGTGACATGATCCAATATTGCTGCGCATTTGTGCTCGTCGTCAGCAAAATATATCCTGCGACTTGCTCCCCCTCTTTCGCCACTAGTAAGCTTTCCCCCCAACAATCAAAAGCTTGTCGAAAGAAAAATTGAGGATAGGCATGTTCTCCAAACAAAGTATTTTCAAGCGTATACACAGCCAATAAGTCGTCTTTATGTGCAGACAGAATGTCCATTCAATGATTCCTCCTTTAACATTTGTGGCGGCAGTATATACCTAAAGCTCATCTAAATGCAGGACTCATAGACCTGCCACTTGCTAGCCCTACAATATGCACCATGGCTCATTAAGTAAGAGCAAGCTTCTTTAGCATATACATCCATGATTAAGTTTTAACCACGAAATCAAAAACCACCCATTAGTAAAAATTTGAAATATAACACCAATTTATTACTCAGATATCAGATTAAAATTCTAGTTTTTAAAAAAATTCATAGTTTGATAAGTTACAACCACCCCTTATCTTCAGCATGATTCACCACACTTCCGATGTGATAACAAACACCAAAACCTATACCATTCTCCGCATTATTATTTTTATAAAAGCGAGTTTTAAGTGAAAGAATCTCGAAATGCGTTAAATTCCAGTGAATTAAACACAACAACATCTTGGTCAAAACACGATACACATTGGGTCCTTAGTCTGTTTGGAACAGCCGTTGGTGCAGGCATTCTATTTCTGCCGATCAACCTTGGTATTGGCGGGTTTTGGCCGTTAGTCGCAATGGCTGTGCTTGCTTTCCCAATGACTTATCTTGCCCACCGTGGTTTAGCTCGCTTTGTACTGTCTTCCAAGATCAAAAATGCAGACTTTACTGATGTAGTAGAAGAGCACTTTGGCGCAAAAGCGGGTCGCTCTATTTCACTGCTGTATTTTCTTTCGATCTTCCCGATCCTGTTAATTTACGGTGTCGGTATTACCAATACCGTAGACAGTTTTATGGTTAACCAAGCTGATATGGCTTCTTTGCCTCGCCCTCTGCTTTCAGGTGCACTAGTGTTTGCATTAATTGCCATTATGATGGCGGGCGAAAAAGTCATGCTACGGGCTTTTGCCATTATGGTTTACCCATTAGTGGCTATTCTTGCCTTTCTTTCATTTTACTTGATACCAAACTGGACCATGCCAATCATGGACGCCCCTGAAGCGTCTGCTTTTGCTAGCACTATGTGGTTAGCGGTTCCTGTGGTTATTTTCTCGTTTAGTCACGCAGCTGCGATTTCAAGCTTTGCAAATGTGCAACGTCGCCATTATGGCGATCAAGCGGATGCGAAATCCGAAGTAATTCTTCGACGCACTAGCATCATGTTAATTGCGTTTGTGCTTATTTTTGTCTTTTCGTGTGTATTAGCGCTGTCACCAGAGCAATTGGCTCAAGCTAAAGAACAAAACGTGTCGGTGCTGTCTTATTTAGCCAATGCAACAGACAACCCATTTATCGCAACGCTTGGTCCTTTGGTGGCTTTTGTTGCTATCACTTCCTCTTTTCTTGGGCACTTTTTAGGTGCACGCGAAAGCTTAAATGGTTTAATTACCAAACACTCTAAACTGTCTGAAAAGCGGGTTGATCGTATCAGCGTTGCAGTACTTTTCTTTTCAATCTGGGCAGCAGCGATCATGAACCCAAGCATTCTTGGTATGATGGAAGCGTTGTCAGGGCCTGTTATCGCGATGATCTTATTTATTATGCCAATGTTAGCGGTATACAAAATCGATTCATTGAAACAATATCGCGGAAATGGCTCAACTTACTTTGTTTTAACTGCGGGCATTGTAGCGGTAAGTGCATTGATTTTTAGCTTCTTCAGCTAAAAAGTAGTTATTAGGTTGGATTTTCAGGGGAATACCTTATACGAGATTAAGGTGATTCCCTGAATTTTCTTACTCTTAAGCGGGTAACCATCGTTACCATTGACTCTTAAATAAGAGCAAAAACGCCCGCAATCATAAGTACTGAAGCGATACAAGTGCGGCCAATAATACCGAAGTGTGAAGGTTGAATCATTTCATTATGCATAGTTAATCTCCTGTTTATTATAAAAGCCATTTTTTATTGGCTTAATAACACTATGTCTAATATCGAGTTTTTTAACAACCCATACAAACATTAAATATTTATGACAGAAAGATAATTTTTTAGCGAACCAGCCATCTTTCGAGATGCGAATCGCACCGACTAAATGATGAAACTTACACCACTAACAATGTTCGACACACTAGATTCGTCGTACTGTTTATCTTGTCGTTAAATCAATCTTTCCACTTTTGAACAGATTTATCATTATAAATCATAATATTAGCCTCACCTTTCGCGAAACTTTCTTCACAAGCCGTTTGTAACTCGGAATCCATCCGTACTTAGCCAATAAGAAGTGATAGACTTACCTAGTATTAGGGTTAAACGAGATCACATTTTATTAATAAGCTCATGCACTTTCCGATTAAAACGCTAACTTGCGCGCTGTTCTCAGTACTTGGATTCTTCTTCCATCCAACCCATGTACTTGCCAACACAGAAAAACAGGGCTACCTGGAAGAACACATTTCTCCTCAAAGCAGCTCCATGCTCAATCTCTATTTTCGTTCAATGGGTAAGCCGCGCTCAATTGAAGAAGATGAATTAGTTGCGCCACAGAATGCGTCAGCGGAATCTCTTGCCCTTTATTACTTTGCGCGCCTTTACCTAAAGCGCTACGAAGGCGTTCCGCTGCCCAAAGATATGCCTGATTTAATTGAGTTTGGGACAGAGCATAATTTACCGTGGGTAGTCGCTGAAGCACAGCTTAATAAAGCGGTAACCATGATTGAACTAGACGACAATTGGAATGCAGAACTTGTACTCCATGACATCATCGCTGAAGCCCGCGATCTCGGCTATTTAGCGCTAGAAGGAAGAGCATATCGCTGGCTAGGGAACTTAGAGGTTTCACGGAATCAACTACGTAGCGGACTCAAGTATTACCGAACCGCCTATGAGTTGTTAGAGAGAACCGTATTTGAAATGCAAGTTGCCATGACGCTGAATAACATCGGTACCGTCTATATCGATGCATCCGATTGGGCTCGCGCCAGTAGCTACCTTACGCAAGCACTCGATACCTATTTAAACAGCGAATATCAATATGACAACAGCCTTTTCATTGGGGTTATCTACGCAAACTTAAGTATTGTTCACTTAAGCAGTGGAGATAGCGAAAAGGCAGAATACTATTTTAATGAAGCGATACGACTCTCAATGCAAACGGGATCAGACGTCATCAAACATTATTCATTATCCAGCTTCTCACAAATGTTAAGTTCGATAGGGAAAATTGATGAAGCTTTGATGGTTGCACAACGTTGCGTAGCTCTCCCTATCACGGGAAACTTAGAGGCGAAGAAAATGCCTTGCTATGAAGCATATGCAGAAGCATACCTCGCAGATGAACAATACGATAAAGCCATTTCGACAGCTATCAACGTACTTGAGCAAACTAAATCAACCGATGAGCTAGAAATACGACAGCGCATTGATATGCTGTCGGTCCTAGTAAACGCGAATCAAACCCTTAATAATTTTGAAGCGGCTTTTCGTTACTTAACTCAATTAAGAGAGCTAGAAGCTGAATTTTCTCATCATATTCACGGCGAAGAGATGATTAACATTAAGTTTGACCTCGAAGCTAAGTTAGCCCAGAAAGAACTCAAGCTACTAGAAACGAAAAATGCGTTGCAAGCTTCAGAGCTGCGTTCACAACGCTATAGAGAAATGTTCTACTTTATCGCTATCGCAGCGATTGGTGTCGTTGGCTTTCGTTACGTACTACGCGTTAGGCGTATTAATAAAGCACTCACTCAAGAAAATACTACCGATCCATTAACTCAATTGCACAACCGTCGCTACCTTCCCATTTGGCTGGATAAAATGGCTCGTAGAAGCCCAGATAGAACGTTTGCCTTAACCGTATTAGATATCGATCATTTTAAAACGTTTAACGATGAATATGGGCATGATATTGGCGACAAGATGTTAATTCATATTGCCAGGTTATTTAATGAATCGACTCGCTCTGGGGACCTACTCATCCGTTGGGGTGGAGAGGAGTTTGTCTTATTATTTGAAGTAAACAGAACTGAAGATTGCGCTAAATTCTTGGATCGATTGAGATATATCGTGGAAAACACGCCACTAGTGGTTGACTCTAAGTCATTAAACGCGACAATTTCTCTCGGGGCTGTCGACAGACTGTCCGTAAAAACTATTCAACAAGAATGGGATCAATGGTTTTTCTTCGCAGATCAAGCTTTGTATGACGCAAAGCAAGCAGGAAGAAATCGCTTCGTTATTCACCCGACGTCATAAGAGCAAAATGAAAAAAATTCTAACCATCGCTATTTTTGCGCCTGCACTTCTCACTGCGTGTAGTAACCATCAAGCCTCTCAACTGGGAATGCGCAGCAGCAGTGTTAACGTATATGCCCAACAAATGAGTAACACTCAGTTGTGCGAGACCCTCTACTACAACCGTGCAACCAACCAAACCAAAGTTGCGATTGGCGCTGAGTTTAACCGACGTGGTTTAAACAAGAAGTGGTGTGATAGTGAGTTCAATAAGCTATACATCAAAAAGTGGATTGATAACGTGTTACCCAAAGAAAAGGCCAAACCGAAGAAACCAATGGCGACAATTCAACCCGCTTTAACTAAATAATCCTTCCTCTCAAAGCAGACAGTACGACCGTATTTTCTGCTTTTTACTTTTCATGCGTGCGCTATTCGACATTAAAAAACCCCATAGTTTCAGTGAATTAACACTGACTCATGTTGTTCGTCGAACTTTTTATGTAAACAAGTTGTAAATGGTTTTCGTCCTTATTCTTTGTCGTTAGCTTTGTTTATTCCTGTTAGAGGAATATGAAACAGGAGCTAAAAAATTCCAAACAAAGACATGAGGTCAAAAATGGAAATACGCATTAACCGCCTATTTGCTGCTATGTTGGCAGTAGGCATTGCACCTGCCGTCTCGGCGTTTGATCCACTCTATTCTGAACAATGGCACTTAGACAACACAGGGCAAACTGCTTTTGCTGCTAACCCAGCTGTTGCTGGGAACGACCTAAACACCAAGCTCACTCAAGCAATGGGTATTGCGGGTATTGGTGTAAAAGTCGCGGTCATTGATTCTGGAGTGCAGATCGATCACCCAGATCTTGCAGGTAATATAGTTACAGGTAGCAGAAACTTCGTCGAAGACTCTTCTTTCCCATTAAGTTATCCGGTTGATACCAATGGTCACGGCACTGCCGTAGCCGGTTTGATCAGCGCAGTCGGCAACAATGGTGAAGGTGGACGCGGTGTTGCTTCTCACTCTTCTCTTATTGGTTTTAACTGGTTAGCCAACCAGACATTGGAAGGCTGGCTAATCTCTCACGGCATGGACCCAGCCACACGCGATGTTCGTGTATTTAACCAAAGCTATGGTTTCAGCCCGATCAACCCAATAACTTTTGATGAAAGCGATCCTCAACTTAAACTTGAAATGGACGTGATAAAAAATGTCAGCGAAAGTAACTCATGGGGACGCGGTGCTGTATTTGTTAAGTCAGCCGGCAATGGTTATCGCTATTTCAATGCGGGAAGATTCTTCGTATTACCAAGTAACTTCTTTGCTGGTGGAGACAACCAAGGCTTGCCGATGCACAACTCCGCTCAGTCTTATGACAACGCCAACTATTTTAATTTAATCACCAGTGCACTACGTGCGGATGGCACGCGAGCGAGTTACTCATCGGTGGGATCTAACGTATGGGTTGCCGCACCAGCAGGTGAATATGGGCAAGACTTCCCTGCCATGGTCACCACCGATTTGATGGGGTGTGAAGAAGGGCAAAATACCAGCGACGGCCTTGGTATCAATGGCTTACACGGCGGTACGGAGCTAGACCCGAACTGTAACTATACCAGTACAATGAACGGAACCTCGTCGGCTGCGCCAAACACGTCCGGTGCCATCGCGGCAATCATGTCCACAAATCATGCACTTTCTGCTCGTGATGTACGTGCTTTACTAGCAGAAACAGCAAAAGTAACGGATAAAACGCATCCAGGCGTACAACTTGAATTTACTAACCACAAAGGTGAACAGGTTAGCTACGAGGCTATTTCTCCTTGGCAGAAAAACGCTGCAGGCGTAGATTTCCATACTTTTTATGGCTTCGGCGCTGTCGATTTGGATGAAGCAATGCAACGTGCTCGCATGACAAATCGTGTTTTACCGCCTCAAGTTATTACGCCTTGGGTTAATAATGCTAAAGAAGTCAGTGTACCCGATGCGAGTCTGGCTGGCGGTTCATCAAGTATCGCTATTACCGATGATCTGAAGGTAGAATCCGTTCAAGTGAAATTGACATTAGACCACTCTCGCCTGCCCGACTTAGCTATCGAGCTCGTTTCGCCATCAGGGACTCGTTCCGTTTTGCAAACACCACGTAATGGTCTTGTTGGTCAATCTCTTGACCCAACGATTACTGGCTACAAAGACCAATTAATGTTGTCTAACCAGTTCTATGGCGAAGATGCAAAAGGCGAATGGACATTACGAGCAATAGATACGAATGGCGACGAAGTCTTTTCTTACATTGCATATTTTAACTCTTCAACCATCTATGACGTTCCGATGGCAAACAACACTCAGCCAGGTGTTATTAAGAACTGGTCGATGCGCATCTTTGGACACTAAGGAGTCAATTACATGAAATACATATCATTTTCTATGCTGGCTCTTTCTATGATGACAGCTAGCGCATACGCTGAGCAACAACTCTCTCAACAACCCGCACCTGAACTGTTCGTGCCTTCAGAAGCGGTTGAGATTAATGGCCAAGATTATCGCAAGGTGCAAACGGGTACAGCTAGGAGCCTATACGAAGAAGTAAAACTTCAAGCCGGTGATGAAGTGTTTAAGAATGCGTTTAGCAATGTATCCAAGGCCACTGGACTGGTTTACATCACGGTAAACAACCCTAACGAAGCGAAATCGGTCGCCAAAGAGCTAAAGCTGGAAGTTGTCTTCGCAGAGGGAGAGTCTGCGGTGTTAAAAGCATCTCAAGATCAAGACCTACTGAGCATTAGCGACTATCTAAACGCAGACAGCCGGGTAAAAGCGTCTAAAATTGAACTAAACAGCGGTAAGTACCGTGCACAATAATTCTCTAGCAAGAGAAGTTGGCTGATAAAACCATGCCTCGGCAATTGCTGAGGCATTTTTATAGGTGGGTATAGAAACCCTCTTTTTCTTTTGTAGATTACTACGGAACTAGCATGATATTTAGGAGAGCGTGTCCGGCAGCGCCTGTCATTTCTTAAATAAAATAACTTCGGTTCTTAGTCTATCCTGCGTGGTTTCTTGCGGATTATCTAAGTAGCGCTCAATCCCTAATGGGCTGGTTTTGGCTTTCATACCACTCTGACGAACCAAGTTCATCGCTAAAGCCCATGCATTTCCCAAAAACTGATATTCCCCACGGTGCTCGACGACGAATGTTTCACTCTCAGGTATGGTACCGGAAACCGCTCCCTCTGGCGCAGTTACTGCGTTATCAAGTGGCAAGCAAGTGATAAACTCAAACGTGCCTGTCTGCATATCCATCGACTGGTAATAACAAAATAACTCGCCGTTCACAGATAAGCCCTTGTCATCAACTATCTGCTTTAACTGTTGAACTTGTTCTTCTATTACCGGACCTAATTCTGGAATGGTGGCCTCGCCTTTTATTCCGATGTAGTGAACCTGAGGCAGGGTTCGATTACCAATTTCAACCAAGTCTGAGAGCACTTGCCCGGTTTCAAGTTGGCTTTTAAGCATGCGTAGCCCACGTTGATAATCCATCTCTATCATCGACTTAAACATACTTTTCAAAAAGAACAGATACCAAGGAACGCGTGATTGCATTTGCCATTCGACTAAACAACCATCTTGTGACGGCGTCACTATTAGAGTCACCTTTCCTTGACTCTTGATTGGGCGAAAGAAATGAAGCTCCATATCTAACCGATGTTCTTGAGTGCTTTCCAATACAATGGCACCAGTTCCAATACGCTGACCATTCCATTGGTAACCGGCTCCAACGTGACCTTGATTATCGCTGAATGTCAGCTCGCAGCTCGGTTCAAGAATGATCCAAGGTGACCAATCAGGCCAGTTATTAAAATCCTTGAGATAGCCAATAATCTCGCTTTGATTCTTATTAATTTCAATACTTCTGCTGACCTGATAAGAAAGCATAACGGTTCCTCAAGTTTCCGCGTCACTTACTTCAGTCTAATTCAAATTCCAGTTTTTTCTTGTTTGACTGTGGGTTAGACGCACAAAGCTAGGAACAGAATTCCACTTTCGCACTAAATCGAACACCATCATCGTCCAGTATTAACGCCCATCCCATCCGTTCACATATGCGTTGTACGATAACAAGCCCACAACCGTAGCCGGCGTTGTACGTCTCGTTACCATCGTGACGATTCAGGATCTTGAGAGCATGACCATCCAACTCAATCTCAATATCTCCCACACTATAGCTAAAGGCATTTTTAATCAGATTGTTGATTACAATGGTCACAAAACTCTCTGGTGCATTCACGACACCACTATGTTGTTCGTGCAAAGCGTAATTCGAATCTTGCTTGGCAAATAAAGGGGCCAGCTCTTCCAGTTGTTTTTGTAAACAAGTAAGAAGCTGATGCTCTCCGTAATGCTGAGGCTCTATTTTCTCTTTACCGAGCAAGAGAAACGCTTCTGTCAGTACGCGCATGTCTTCACAAGCTGACTGCATCCTCGCGATGGCTTTTTGCGCGACTCGAGGTTGTTCTGGAATACGCGTTAGAATGTCTGTTGAGCCTTTGATCACCATGATTGGCGTTCTCAACTCATGCGATGCAAAACGGCTAAATTCTTGTTCTCGTTTGAAGTAGCCCGCGATATCGTTTTTATTATCCAGCAAAGTTTGCTCTATCTGGCGTGTCTCGCTGAACTTGGTTTCAACTTGGAAAACGGGTTGATCCGGTGACATTTGGCTGATTTTGTCTTCGATTTGCGCTAGTGGTCGAGACAATATTCGCACCATATAAATGCCATACCCGACCATAACAAATGAAAATAAGCCACCGAGCAGTAGTGTAAACTGATGCAGCGAGCTTTCGTATTCGTCGAGGTAATCATCGGAGTCATCTTGAAACACAATGTACATAAGCCCCTTCCCTGAGGGGTGTTTCAATACGACAAAGTGTTTGTCTTCTTCACCAAGCAGATATTCGTAAAAACCGGGCGAAGTAAAAGAGAGCAACCAATCCGGTGTCGGTGCTTCACTCCAATATGAGTTGAACTCCAATACGTTTGGCAATGGCGCATCCCAGCCCTGTTTCTCGAAATTCTCACTATAAAGCGCAGCTTCAGTATCAAGCCAGTGATGTAAACTCAGCACTTCGAGTTTGTTTTCTGCCACATAAATCAGCGACCAAAAAAGAGTAAACATCACAAACGTCATGCCCCCAAAACCCCAACGGATCTTGCGATAAATACTTGGATATTCGTTATGCTTTAAGTCGGTAACCTTGTCCATGAATAGTCTCTAATCGTGATTCTTCAAAACCTTTGTCTAACGCGGTTCTTAAACCATAAATATGGCTACGAAGTGCATCACTTCCGGGTGGTTCGTCTCCCCACACACTATCGATCACTTCTGTGCGCGAAACCGATGCTGGAGCACGTTGGAGAAGTAACTTTAAAATCTTGGTTTGAATTCGGCTCAGCTTAATTTCTTTGTCTTTTCTCGTCACTTTGCCTGTGCGCGCATCTAAACAAATGTCCGCAAACTTGAGCGTGCCAATATCTTGCCTTGGACCGCGATTAGCCAAAGCATGAACACGCAAACTAAGCTCTTCCATCGCAAATGGCTTCATTAAATAATCATCGCCTCCCGCTTTAAATGCCGCGATTTTGTCATCTAACGTATCTTTTGCGGTTAGGAAGAGGATTGGCGTTCCACAAAGCTCATCTTGTCGCAGTTTCTGTACCGTACTAATGCCATCGAGCTTAGGCATCATGATATCCATGATGATTACATCGTAATGATTATCCTCGATTAACTTCAGTGCGGCCTCACCATGATACGCACAATCGATAATCATGCCTTCAAGCTCAAGATAGTCCGCAATCGTCTCCGAGACATTGTGGTTGTCATCTACAATTAAAATTTTCATAAAAATCACATTTCTTCACGATCTCTTCACGATATACCCAATAAGATACAGGCAATTTCCTAAACTAGCTCGTAAATTGAGGTTAATACAATGAAAAAACTCGCTCTTATTTCTGTAGTAGGTTTGGCATTGTCTGGTTGTGGTGGTTCAGGTGGTGGCAGCAATAGCGATAGCACACCAACTCGACCAGTAGTGAAACCAAGTGTAGCGATTGGCTCTGTTGAAGCGGTCAACGCTGAAGAAAACACGTTAACCGTCAATGGATATACATACCATGTATCTGGGGTGGTTTATGGCGATACATCAATGCAGTTAGCCGATGTAGAACCCAAAATGATGGTTCAAGTAGGAACAGATGTTCGTAAAGCGTCTGACGATGGCTTCTTAGTAACACTTGAGCCAACCATTACCGGACGTGTTACAGCAATTGATTATGTGAAGAAAACATTTACGGTAAACGGCGTAGATCTGCAGTTTGACGGTTTAAGTGATGATATAGAGATCAACGACTGGGTGATGGTGTCATCCTTGCCGACTGCTGATGCGGGTTATCGAGTGTTGTCTGTGGTCGAAATCGACGTAGATAACGATTACCCAACTCTTGGAAGCTACTACGAACTGGAAGGTCGCATTACTAGTATCGATGAAAATGCTGCCATGTTTAAGCTTGGTTCAAATATAACCGTATCTTACGACAACATTAGCCAACTTAGCATCGGCCAATGGGTGGAAGTAGAAGGTGAAATGCAAAACGGCGTCTTCATGGCAAATGAGGTAGAAGTTGAAGGCTACGACGTCATAAGCAATGACAGCGATGTGGAAGGCATCGTGACTTGGGTTGCAAATGATTACAGTGAGTTTTCATTAAACTACCGAGGTGCATTCTTCATCGATAACGCAACACGATTTGAAGATGGCAGCAAAGCGAACCTAAAACAAGGTCAAGAAGTGGAAGTAACGTCTGTCATGAAAAATGGCAAACGCATCGCTACCGTTATTGAGTTTGAGCAACCAGACTTTGACGATAACAACCAATGGCACGGTAAAGAATTTGAATGTGAAGGATACGTATCAAACTACGATGTTGAAGCAAGAACATTTGACATCGAGCGTTGCGAAAACGACGCAGATCAATTGCTAAACAACACTACCGTTGTGATTGATGCACAAACACGCTTCCAAGGCATCGAAGAACTTAACCTAAATGGTGCTCGTGTCGAAGTCGATGGTGTAATCATCAACGACCAAAATATTGCCCGTGAAGTGGAGTTGGACGTTTACGACAACTGATACCTTCTACGCTAAAGAAAAAGTGTCACTTCGGTGGCACTTTTTTGTTTTCACCTTACTATGCTTCCCTAGACTCAAACTAGCAAATTTCCGCGTAACTCTTTTCTCCAAATTACACTTTACCTATGTTCCACAATATTGGTGACTACTATGAAAAACGTTATCTCACTCTGCTTATCTTACTTTTAGCTTCATCCACCAGCTTAGCTAACGTGACTCCCCCTGACTGCGATGCAGAAAAAACAACCAAAACCGTTGCGAAAAAAACCGTGGTTGGTATTGGCAGTTGTTGTACACCTAAAGAAACATTGAAAGATACCGCGATTGATCCAAGAAAAGACAAACTGCCAGATGAAAGGGTGGCGGGCAAAGCTGTTGATACAACGACACAAGAAAAAAGAGAGGAAAACGGTGAAAAGACGTGACAAAAAAGCTCAATAAAAATTAACGTCTACACCATAGAGTTTGAGCGTAGAAAGCATGTTGCCGAAATAAACTGATTACTTACCTGTTGTTTGATGCCCAAGTTCAACCCTGTTTTCTCATATTCCAATACAGGACTTTGACCTCGTACTATTTTTACTACACAAGTCAATTAATTAGTAATAGTTTCTCTTAACTCTGAGACTTTGAGCCTAATGAAAAGTGCCACAACTTGCATACAAATCACTTGTCTATATTGTACACATACAATATATGAAAAAAGGAGGTCTAACGATGGTTAGAGGTTATAGTGAGCAGACGCTAAAAACCGAACCTGTAGTTCAGTTGGCGATACTGACAGGCTTAGATGCAGATTTGAGTTTTATCAGAAACAACAGAGAAAAGGTTTTGCCTGTAATAACAGGTGTCATTTTGTATCGACAGCTCAATCGACTCGACCAAAGAAAAGTCCTTGAACAAGCACAGGCTTTAGGGAATCCGAAATTTTTCGGTAAGGTTCAAATGCTGATAGCGCAAAGTATTGCTAAGCCCATGTGGAACCCTTGGAGTCTATCAGATGGTGAGTTGCGCCAGTATTTCGATACTCATCAGGCAGTCGCAGACTTCCTTTCTACATGGTTTATCACCATCGATATTAAACTTGAGGTCGGCTTTGCAGCAGCTGTTATATACGGGCTATCAAAAGGTCAAGGGGCTGCATTGATTAAAGAAATGGCTTCTGTGCACATCGCTGAAGAGACTTTCAAGAAACTCAGCCTCTCATCAACTGCGCAACGAGCTGGCGCGAGAGCATTTTTTGTAGCGGTTATTCTCGCGAGTGTACTCAAAGGCTTTAACGAGGCTGATGCGCTAGCTGCAAAGCAAGAGTTACTACGACGTAACATGCTTAGAATAGAGGATTTGTAAGCTATGTTTTGGATACTGGGTCTTTTTATCTCGTTGTTTATCATGTACTCGGATTATGCGCATTATTTCTATACCAAGCGGCACGGAAAGAAATCTAAGGTTTCTCGCTTATTAAGCTTGCTGATCACGGTAACGCTTCCTATGATTGCTACTACCGAGATTTTGAACGATCTTGGGGCAGGGAAAGTCACCTACCAAGTGTGTGTAATTTTCGTTTCGGCTTTAGTTGGTCTTCTGGTCTGTTTGTCGGAACAGTATCGTTTTAAGGCAGAAAGAGATTAGTCGTATCATGTTGTGTAGCTATCAACAAAGGCACCAAATTAGCGCCTCTTTCATTCTTGGTGTATTAATAACCGATTCGGGCAGGTAAGTTTGGAGCAAATGTTTCCTCACGTGTATCCTCGATCACGCGACCGCTATTATGACTTCCTGAATGAAGCAAAATGTATCTTTCGGCTAATTTTTAACTCGCTGACTTAGAACCTTTAATCACCTGAATACGCATAGTTCATGCCCACCATTGAGCCGTCTGAACTATTCGCTGTACCATGATAGAAAATAGTTTCTGTATTGAAACATATATCCCTTGCGCGTGAATATTTAGCTGACTCGGACATATCAAATCTAGCCTCAACTGATATCCAAGTGAACTTTCAATTTGCAAGACCAGTTGTTCATAATTTATTTAAAAGTTAAAAACTAGTTAATGGCGAGCTAATACAAAAAAGAGCGCCGATTGACGCTCTTTCCGATCTCTAATTGATAACCAATTATGCTGTCTCTGTCTGACCTATCCAATGATAATGGTGGTTGGCTTTTTTACCCACTAAACCGAGCTCTGCCAATTCCTCAAACACCTTGTCTACCTCTTCCGCAGATAGCCTAAATTGTTTGGCAACGGCTTTTTTTGTGCACGTAATTTGATGCGTTTTAAGTGCATCGCTCACATGCTCTAACAGAGTTTTCGGTTCTTTTGGCTCTTCAGGCTCCGGCGTTACTGGTATTTCTTGCTCTTCCTCCTCTTTGATATGAGGAAGATACCCCGCTGGCTCTGGATCGATATCGCGAACCGTTTTCAGTATCATGCCCTCATTTCGGCGATAGAAATGTCTGAACCGTTGCTCTTCACCAATCAGGCCGACAAAAAATGCAGCAAAGAAATCCAACAAAATCGAAAGAAATACAACCAAGCCAAGCTGAGCTTGCTGAGAGGTGGTACCAAATGCGTTGGCTAGGCTATCAATCAAACCAATCACTGAGCCTTGCGTGACCGGTGGCAAACTATCACGTTCCATAGCCAAGCGTTGCTGCTCTTCGCGTAAGGTTTTGTTTTGCTCCTGAATGCGAGTTACACCGGTCGCGATACGTTCCATCTCGATGTATTTCTGCGCTGCCATATTGTTGAGCTCAATCTGTTTATCGATTGCCGCAATTTGGCGATTAAACGCTTCCACTTTCGCCTGCTCTACCGAAATATGACTTTGTGCGCTGTTTGTTGCACTGTTAATGCCACCAATACTACCGCCAATGGAGATCGCAGCTAAGACTAAATAAAACACGAGAGCGGTGGCCGCCCCTGTATAGTTGCGATGGGCTCGGCGCTCACCGTATTCATACCAAGCGTAGAACTTACCCGCTTCAAAAATAATCGCTAAACCACCAAATAAGGTTTGCATCATCGGGTTTTCGTCGATCGACAAAAACAGCAATAGAGAAAAAATAGTCGATGCTAAAATCGCAGCACCAGTGAATGCGTATACACTCACCATGGCAAATCGACCTTTAGGGTATCGATATCCAATCTGTTGTTCGTATTTCATTTGAGAAATTTCTTAAGATTAATCGCCCCTCCGACTAAGTAGGACGGACGTTCTGGCATGTACAAAGGAGCGCAGAATACCGTATCCTTTATTAAATTACTGTCATAATTCCGTTAATGGAAAACAAGTGAAGATTCGGTGTGCATTTTGAATCGATATCAGCCAAATCTAGCACGTAAAAACACCACCACGACACCCACTAACCGAAGCTTCAGTGACATATAAGAGAGATTAATTCGGTATCTTCAAAAGCGACTAGACAAGACTGACAAGTTGAATTAGAGGTTGTGAATGCCAGCCGAATCAAGACATTAAAGCGTTAATAACAGGCAATAAAACAAATAATGCACACTTGCATCACCTTTTAGTAAACTGATAATTACATTGTTTGGTTAATTTGTTAGTATCCCGCGCCGAAGAAGATAAGCACTCAATTGTATGGAAAACACTCTAATACAGCATAAACACCATCGCTTGCACGCTATTGCGGTTATTATCGCGGTGTTGTTTCAGTTGTATTTAGCGTCCACAGCGACTCTTAACCCAACACAAGTTCACAGCACAACCTGGCTTAACAACGTTCAAAGTGAAAAGGTCTTACTGTGTACCGCAGATGGTTTCAAATGGGTGGATATCAATACGCTGATTGAAGCTAACGCTCAACCTTCTTCTACGCTCATTCAAGATCTTAATTTACATGAAGGCTTTCAGTTTGAGTGTCCGCTTCTTCAAGCGGTTCAATTCTTTCTTTTGGTTGCGATTGGGCTATACCTGACTACCATCCATTGGCTGCGCCGAGTCAAGAATGCCCTGACGCCTTACCGATTTTCAAAATGCGATAGGCTCGTTTACAAACACATCGCGCCTAAGCACTCTCCGCCGAGTGTTTTTCCTGCCTAACAGGCATCTAATCATTAACAACTTTATTCAAAAATAACGATGACTCTGTTTGTTGTCCATTCAGAGAAGCTATTCATTCAAAAGGAAAAACACATGCTTAAATCATTTAAAACCGCCGCTATCGCGCTTATTGCTGTCATCGCTAGCCCACTGAGTTTAGCGCACGATTATGAAGCAGGAAAAATTCATATCGACCATCCATGGAGCCGCGAAGCGCCACCAAACGCACCTGTTATCGGTGGTTTTTTTCAATTAACCAACCACGGTGACAGTGAAGATGCATTGATCGCAGCAGAAAGCCCAATCGCAGGACATGTCGAAATTCACACGCATAAGAAAGAAGATGGTGTGATGAAAATGATTAAGATTGACGAAGTGCACGTTCCAGCCAATGACTCAGTGTTGTTTAAGCCAGGCAGTTTCCATTTAATGATTTTCAATCCAACACAAGCGCTCAAAGAAGGTGACCGCTTCCCTATGACGTTAACATTCAAAAACGCGGGTACAGTGGAAGTAGAAATGGCGGTTGAAAAACAAGGTCACATGGAAAAACACATGCACCATTAATGACGTAAACAAAAATGCCCGCTGATTTAGCGGGCATTTTTATTTCAGCTTAGTAAAAATCATTATTCCGATAGATCATAACCCGATTCTTCAGAAGAATAGCAGCGCTTCGCGAGACGAAGTCATAAATTTGGTAACAATGCCCATAGCGCAATTAGTTTTCTTTCTACTTGAAACAGACCTCAGCCCAACGAGCTAGGCCAGCAGTTACCGAGCCAAAATAATTTCCACTGACAACCGGAATATTTGGCAGTACGGTTTGTACCGCATCGCGCAAGATTGGCGAGCGTGCCGAACCACCAGTCATAAAGATAGCATCGGGTTTCACCCCAGCTTGCTCTACCGCTTCTGTCACCAACGCCGTCATTTTATTCTTCGGCGACTGAATCGCTTCGATCATTTCGTCTCGTTGCACATCGACTTCAATCAGTTCTGACAGTAAGTTGATGCCAGTTCGGTAAGAAGCTTGTTCTGAAAGCGCCACTTTCGCTTCTTCGGCACGGCGAACAATGTTGTAGCCTAAAGACTCATGATACACCTCTAGCAAACGAGCAAGCTTTTCTGGCTCTTGAGCCTGCTTTTGAAGCAGCTTCAACGCGGATAGGTTCTCTCGCGAATAGAAATCACTCTGCGCTTCTACATTGTTGATTGCTATCGGGTTCCAGAATTGGGTGGTCGGCATCACAATACCTGACTCCATTTTGCTTTCCATGCCAAACGGGAACATGAGCTGCTTAAATGCTAACGCGATATCAAGATCATTCCCGCCGACGCGCTGGCCACTATGAGCTAACAAGCTTGCGGTCCTATCCGCTTTGCCACGCCAAGACGGCCCCATTTGAATCAACGAGCAGTCCGTTGTACCACCGCCAATATCGACCACTAGAATGGTTTTGTCTTCGCTGAGTGTCGCTTCATACTCTAGGCCCGCCGCGACAGGCTCAAACTGAAACTCCACATTTTGGAAGCCCGCACGTTTCGCTGCCCGCAACAAAATGCGTTCAGCCTGAATGTTAGCCGTTTCACCGCCACGCCCATGGAAGTTAATTGGCCGGCCGATAACAGCATCGGTAATACTTTGCTGCGCATCGTTTTCGGCTTGCGACTTAATATTGTCCATCATCGCGCAGACAAGATCTTCGAAGAAAGCCAATTGCACGTCACGCAAGCCAGAAGCGCCAAGAAAAGACTTCGGCGACTTTACGTAATAGATATCACGAGGATCTTCCAAATAGAGATTAAGCGCCGCCTGACCAAATGCAATGTCGTCAGATTCGAGCTCAATACTTTCTTCTCTGTTTAAATTGATTGCCCGGCGTAAAACCTGCTCACCAACTTGATCTAATGGTTTAATATCTCGATGGCGAAATAAGTGCTCGGATACCGATTCACGAGTCGGTGCAGCAAGGGTGGAAGGAATAAATGGACTGCTCCCTTCTAGGTTAAGCATTACTGGCTCACCCGATTCCATTTTTGCCACTGAACAGTTTGCAGTGCCATAGTCAAAGCCGATAAACATAGTTCCTCCCACTAATAAGGGCCTGTAGACCGTTAAAAAGCCGGCAATGCTAACTTAATGGCATAGGAATTACTATCCTAAAATCGTGTGTAATTTAACGTGGCAAGTCTATCTAAGGTTTATTGCTCTCTTTTTTCATAGATGGCAAAACAACCGCAACCAATAACGCTAATAATAAGAATACAGGAGTAAGCGTTAACCCGTGCCAGATCGAATAACCGTCATGGAACAACCAGAAAATACCAACAGTCAAGATATACGCAAAGTAACTGCAAAACACTAAGCTAATCGCAACAAAGCGAGTTCGATTGATAATAAGAATCCGCACTAGATACTGACTAAGAATACCAGAACAGTGCATGGCAAGCTGCCAATTGATGATAAAGAAAGCAAGCGCAATAAACCCTGCAACCACTAGTGAATCGTGAGTATTTAAAATAAAGTAGCTACCAAATCGGCTTATGATGATCGGGTAATCCCCTTCATATACTGTTGACCAAGATATCGCATTTGCTGCTGCAATATAATTCGCAAAATAAGCGATGGCGTAAAAAGTCGTTTGAGAACTGAACGGCTGAAATACATCCGTACAATATCCTCGCCATTCTTCTTTGTTGGCGGTAGGTCCAACCCAGTTACGTTTTTGATGAGCGACGCGCTCGGCGAATGCAGGTCCGTTGCGAAACAACAACCAAAATATATACAGTGAAAGTATGACCAAGAGTATCGAAAACATACCCTTCCCCCTCAGAAATTATCGGCTCCACTGCCAATGGCGTTGGGGTCGTAAACTGCACTTCCCTGCTATACCTATTTCATTTATCTGAACTTATTATTTTATTGCTGCCAAAACTTATTTAACGACATGCTAAACAGAAACAAGGTCTCACTTGATGTTTAAGCTCAAAAACCTACTTGTAGGTTTAGCACACAAAAACAGGGCCTGCAGAATGGAGAAAAGGAAATCGCGACTTATTAACGAACATGAAAACGCTAACTTGCTACGGTGACCGCGATGAGGGGAGAAGCATTCAAAGCGGTCATACATGCGGGAGGAACAGCTATTTCTCTAGCTTCTCTTCAAATACACCAATCTCTCTACCCAGCCAAATCGCGCGTTCCGTATGATCGAGCAACTCTTCTTCACTCACAGGATGGATAAGCACAGAAAAATCACCTCGAATTGTATCGAGCCAAGCCAAAAACTCTTCACTCAATGACTCTAGGTGAATTTCAAACATCGGCATTTTATGTGGGCCAACCAATCTTCCAACCAAAGGAAACACACGCAGCACATCTTGACGCTCTTGACGGATGATCTCGTTCAAGGCTTGCGCTTTATCTTGTTCTCTTAAAGGAAAATAAACATGAGCGTGATACATAATTTCTCCATAATCACTTCGACTTGAGCGCCATCTACTGCTGATAAGCTCAAGGACCGCCGAGGGTATACATTTGTAATGCCGTCACCCTACCTTGATTCCACTCTGTTGGGAAGAAGTTATGTATTCTCAGAAGGCCGGAGTTTCGGGCACAACAAAAAATCTCAATACAACACATAACAACTACTTGAGTTGATTCATTAATAATGACTCACTTTGTCAAATTTTACAGCCAAATTTTGTTGCAAATATGTTTCATTAACCAGTAATTAAATTCGAGTTTAAAAATACCACCAACAAAATAACAGCACATTACTCTGCCAAATCAGGGTGTAAGCAAAACTTTACTACTGGTCAAAAGTCAAAATGAAGCACAATTTAACAATTTGTTTACACTTATTGTATCTGGCTATACCACGATTTAGTTAGAGGGTTAGATGCAGAAAAATGTTTCTCTGTGTCTTGCGATGAAATAGCCGCAGCGGTGTTATCGAAAAATAGTTTAAAGGACGTACAGATGCCTACAGCTATAGAAAACACAAGCAACCTTAGGTATGGCCTTTGCGCTGATATCAGAGTTTGAGTACCCATACAAACTCTGGTTTGATATGAACAGCTGCAGTCCAAAAGACACGCAGCGTCAAAAGGAGCTTGAGATGAACGTTCAGGCATTACCCATGCATCGGTTTATCGACCATCATGGGGACCTAGTCGGCCAACTACCCAACTGGGCTGACACTGAAACTTTGGTCGGGTTTTACCGAGATATGGTATTAACTCGCACTTACGACAACAAAGCCGTTGCATTGCAACGCACCGGCAAGTTAGGGACCTACCCTTCGCACCTAGGTGCTGAAGCCATCGGCATTGCAGTCGGCAGAGCGCTGAAAGCCGATGATGTATTTGTCCCTTATTATCGCGATATGCCTGCAATGTGGTGTCGTGGTATTGGCATGGAGAAGAATCTTCAATACTGGGGCGGTGATGAGCGCGGTAGTGATTTTGCTCCTGAGGGCAGCCCAATTCCTAGCCGAGATCTTCCATTCTGTGTCCCCATTGCGACGCAATGTACGCACGCTGTCGGGGTCGCTTCCGCACTGAAAATTCAAGGTAACCATGAAGCTGCGCTAGTCATGTGTGGCGATGGCGGTACATCCAAAGGGGATTTTCTAGAGTCAATAAACTGTGCGGGTGCTTGGAATATTCCACTTGTTTTCGTTGTGAATAACAACCAGTGGGCAATTTCAGTGCCGCGTAGCCTTCAATGTGCTGCCGATTTCTTATCAGAAAAAGCGCAAGGCGCTGGTATACCGGGCATTACGGTAGATGGTAACGATGTCGTCGCCGTTTATGATGCAACCAAGACCGCACTTGAGAGAGCGAGAAAAGGGAAAGGCGCAACACTCATCGAAGCGGTCAGTTATCGATTAAGTGACCACACTACTGCCGATGATGCGACTCGTTATCGTAAAGAGGACGATGTTCAAACCGCATGGCAATACGAACCTATAGCACGTCTTAAAACGTATCTCCTTAATCAAGGTGCTTGGAGCGATGAACAAGAGCAACAATGGCTAGAATACTGCAAGGAACAAGTGGAACTGGCAGTTGAACGCTACCTCAGCTTACCGTCACAAGCACCAGAAACTGGGTTCGATTATTTGTATGAATCGCTTCCCCAAGAGCTTCACGCTCAAAGAGATGAACTCATCAACAAAGCAATGCGAATGCAGGGAGGCAAACATGGCTGAACTAACGTTAGTTGAAGCAGTAAACCTCGCTCTGCACCACGAAATGCAACAAGACCAAAATGTTGTCGTGTTAGGTGAGGACGTAGGTGATAATGGTGGCGTATTCCGTGCCACCGTAGGGCTCAAACAAGAGTTTGGTCTCAAACGAGTGATCGATACGCCCCTCGCTGAAGCGTTAATCGGCGGTGTTGCGGTCGGTATGGCAACGCAAGGATTACGACCTGTCGCCGAATTTCAATTTCAAGGTTTTGTTTTTCCGGCAATGGAGCACTTAATGTGCCACGCGGCACGCATGCGTAACCGAACTCGCGGCCGCCTCACTTGCCCTGCGGTTTTCCGTGCGCCATTTGGCGGCGGTATCCACGCTCCAGAGCACCACTCAGAAAGTGTAGAGGCGCTATTTGCGCACACTGCTGGCTTTAAAGTAGTGATTCCTTCTTCACCTCAGCGCGCATACGGCCTGCTTCTCGCCGCGATTCGAAGCAATGATCCTGTTATGTTCTTCGAACCGAAACGCATTTATCGAACCGTAAAATCTGACGTCGTTGACAATGGCGAAGCACTTCCACTCGACACCTGCTTCACCTTACGTAAAGGGCGAGATATCACGCTTGTTACTTGGGGCGCATGCGTCGTAGAGTCACTTCAAGCCGCACAGACCTTATCTAGTCAAGGGATTGAAGTCGAGGTGATTGATTTGGCGAGCATTAAGCCAATTGATACCGCAACGATTTTCAGCTCACTAGAAAAAACCGGACGTTTACTCGTTGTTCATGAAGCGAGTAAAACTTGTGGTGTGGGCTCTGAGCTTTTAGCTCGAACAGCCGAACACGCCATGTGCTTACTAAAAGCCCCACCTAAACGAGTAACTGGAATGGACACCATTATGCCTTATTACCGTAACGAAGATTATTTCATGGTTCAGGAAGAAGACATTGTGACCGCAGCGCGCGAACTCGTGGAGGATTGGAAATGAAGACGTTTAACTTACCCGATCTCGGCGAAGGCCTCGCTGAATCAGAAATTGTAAAATGGCACGTTAATGTCGGTGACATGGTTAAGTTGGATCAAGTGATCTTAACTGTCGAGACAGCAAAAGCGACGGTCGACGTTCCCGCCCCCTACTCGGGCCGTGTAGTCAGCCGCCATGGGGAAGAAGGTGATATCGTCAATATTGGCGCATTGCTACTCGAAATTGACGAAACTGGCGCAGAGCGCGGGGCTACGGTAGAGAAAAAAGAGACTGCTGACGCCGCGACCGTTGTCGGCAATGTTTCTCATCAAGCGCATCACGTTAACGTCGATGACTTCTGGATTGGAGGCAATCACAACACGACTGAGAGTAATCTAGTTACTGCTCTACCGTCGGCTCGTCTATTGGCACAAAAACTTGGGGTAGATCTTAATCTCGTGTCAGGCAGTGGTCCAAACGGTCTTATCGTTGATGCCGACATTTACGACGAAGCCGGAAAACAGCGTCCGGGCACAGAAGTATTGAAAGGTGCTCGACGCACCATGGTGTCCTCGATGACTGAGTCACACGAGCACGTTGCTGCCGTGACCATTACAGAAGAAGCGTTGCTGGAAGACTGGCTGCCGAACGAAGACATCAGTATCCGCCTGGTTCAAGCGATTGTTCATGCGTGTCAGGAAGAGCCCGCTTTAAATGCTTGGTTTGATGCAGAAACCATGACGCGTTGCGTGCACAATACAGTTAACCTTGGTATTGCTGTAGATAGCCGTCATGGCTTGTACGTACCCGTATTGCGCCACGCAGATGAATACGAGCCACAAGATGTTCGTCGTTGGCTCGATCAAACTGTTGAAGGGATCAGAGAGAGAAAAATCGGTCGAGAGCAATTACAGCACGCGACGATTACGCTTTCCAACTTCGGAGCGATTGCCGGCATTTACGCGACACCTGTCGTCACACCTCCGCAAGTCGCTATTGTTGGTGCTGGTCGAATACTCGACCGAGTGGTGATAAGAAATGGTCAAGCAATTTCGGTGAAAGCAATGCCGCTATCCGTAACGTTTGATCATCGCGCTTGTACTGGTGGTGAAGCAGCAAGGTTTACTAAAGTGCTTGCAGAACACCTGCAACGCCCGAGCGAAAAGTAACTGGTAAAAACCAAATGATAAAGGCTTCCAGTTCGGAAGCCTTTTGTTTGAGAGAACAGATTATATCTACAGCTTCTCTAGCAACTCCGGCATCACCTCAAATAAATCGCCGACCAACCCATAGTCAGCGATGTCAAAGATAGGCGCATCGGGATCGCTGTTAATTGCGACAATCACCTTTGAGTCTTTCATTCCCGCTAAATGTTGAATAGCACCAGAAATTCCGACGGCAATGTATAATTCAGGTGCAACAATTTTACCGGTTTGCCCGACTTGATGGTCATTAGACACATAACCCGCATCGACCGCCGCTCGGGACGCTCCTACCGCTCCACCTAGCTTGTCAGCCAATTGTTCGACTAAAGCAAACTTCTCTTTACTCCCGAATGCACGACCACCCGATACCACCACTCTAGCCGCTGGCAATTCTGGTCGCTCACTTTCTGGCGTTTGCTGCGAAATAAACTCACTAAGTTTGTTGATAATAACCGTATCGACTTGAGTAACCTTAGGGACAACTGGCGTGTCTGACAGCTCTACGGCATCAAAAGCCGTACTTCGTATGGTCATCACTTTAAAGGGGTCGTTCGACGTGACTCTCACCAATGCATTCCCGGCATAAATGGGACGAATCACCGTATCGATAGACTCTATGGTCATCACGTCCGAAAGTTGCCCTACATCGAGCAACGCCGCCACGCGAGGCATCACATTCTTACCAAACGTACTGGCAGGAGAAAGAATGTGTGAGTAGTTTTTGGCTACTTGTGAGATCAAAGGGGCGATATTTTCCGCTAACCCATGCTCGTATTCCTTCGCGTCAACCCAGATAATTTCTGCAACGCCCTTAACACACTTCAACTCATCCAAAACCGATTGGCACTGATAACCAATAAGCAATACAGACACAGGAAGCGATTTATCACCATCCTTGATATCAAATGCCGCTTTAATTGCACACAGCGTCCCTACAGCCAAGGACTGGTTGTCATGTTCCGCAATGACAAGTGTTGCTAATGGTCGGTCGTCCATGGTCATGCCTCGTATAACACGTCAGATCCATTACTTGAGCTTAGTTCACTTCACGTTAACGTCAACTGAGCTATAGTTTTCTGTATAGAAACCAAAAACCTGTCACGCAGATGACGATAATAGAAAGGAAGCAGATAGATGGAACGAGAATGCATGGAGTTTGATGTCGTGATCGTGGGAGCCGGACCTGCGGGCTTAAGTGCCGCTTGTCGCCTAGCTCAACTTAGCCAAGATAGTGAAGGTGACGCACTTTCAATTTGCGTTGTAGAAAAAGGCTCAGAAGTGGGCGCACATATTTTATCTGGCGCTGTTTTTGAAACTAATGCCTTGGATGAACTTTTCCCCGATTGGAAAGAAATGGACGCCCCGCTATCAGCCTCAGTTCAGCAAGACCATTTCCTTTATCTTACTACTGAGCAAAACCATATTCGCGTCCCTCATTTCCTTACGCCACGTCCAATGATAAATGGCGAAAATAATTATGTAATTAGCCTTGCCAACCTTTGCCGTTGGCTCGCTAACCAAGCAGAAAGTCTTGGGGTGGAAGTTTTTCCTGGCTTTGCCGCTGCAAGCATCAATTATGATCAGACTGGCGCCGTGACAGGCATTAATACGAGCGATATGGGACTAGATAAGAACGGCCAAGCCAAACCTAACTTTGAGCCAGGTATCGAGCTAAAGGCAAAATACACTCTTTTTGCTGAAGGTTGTCGCGGACATCTGGGTAAAGAACTTATTCAAAGGTTCGACCTAGACGCAGGCAAGCAACCTCAGCACTACGCGCTTGGCTTAAAAGAGATATGGGAATTACCCTCTGACAGCAAGGATGTATCCGGCAGTGTTATCCACTCCGCTGGCTGGCCTTTGAGCGAGACAAATACCACTGGCGGCGGTTTTCTCTATCACATGGAGAACAACCAAATCGCGGTCGGTTTGATCGTAGATTTAAACTACAGCAACCCTTACTTAAGCCCGTTTGACGAGTTTCAACGCTTTAAGCATCATCCAGCTATCGAGCAACACCTAAAAGGTGCCCAACGTATCGCATATGGTGCAAGAGCCATTGCAAAAGGTGGACTTTCTTCTCTACCGAAACAGCAATTCCCCGGCGGTTTATTGATTGGTTGTGATGCAGGCACTTTGAATGTCGCTAAAATTAAAGGCAGCCACACCGCCATGAAGTCCGGAATCATTGCAGCAGAAGCGGTACATACGGCCCGACAAACTGGGGCTTCTGAGCCAGACTACCAGTCATTGTTTGAATCATCATGGTTGTATGACGAGCTCGCCGAAACACGTAACTTTGGTGCGAACATCCACAAGTTTGGCAGCATACTGGGCGGTGCACTTTCGACCTTTGAGCATAACCTATGGCAACCACTGGTTAAGAAGCCGTTACCTTGGACTGTCAAGGACTATTCGTACGATCACGAACAGTTAAAACCTAAACAAGAGTGCCAACCAATTACATACCCAAAACCAGATGGTGAAATCAGTTTTGATAAGCCTTCGTCGGTATTTTTATCGGGAACACAGCACGAAGAGAACCAACCTTGCCACCTTGTTCTGACTTATCCTCACATTCCAATTGATGTGAATTTGGGTATGTATGACGAGCCGAGCCAGCGCTATTGCCCCGCTGGGGTTTACGAAGTGGTGGAAGTTGAGAGTAAGTTGAAGTTTCAGATAAATGCCGCCAACTGCGTGCATTGCAAAACCTGTGACATCAAAGATCCTTCACAAAACATCACATGGAAAGCGCCAGAAGGTGGTGGCGGACCAAGCTATCAAAACATGTAACCAAAGAACCACTTAAAGTGCGAAGCAGTGCATTTACTACTGCCAATTTTTGAAGTGGTTAGGCAAAAAGTCGGTAACTAACAACAGCAGAAAAGAAAAACAGCACCTGATGATTCAATCAGGTGCTGTTTACTAAAATAACTTTATCTTCAGGTAATACTAATCCACGTTAAAAACTTGGTGATGGAACAGCTGATCAACGATTTCATGAGATGTCGCTGACGACCCTAGCTCCAACCCTGATAAATCAAAGTTCTCTAATGCCACTGACATTGTGTTGCTGCCTTCTCCAGTAATCGTCAAGTTCAGAGTATCTTGGGCACTATCGTAGTCTGCGCTTACGTGTTCCAACAAGTTATCCATATCCGTTGTGTCGTCACCGACAAACTCAAGAATGTCACTCAAATCCAGCTTGTCTTCATCCAGCCTAAAGTCTTTAATCACATCTCTTGATGACGTCATGTCCAGTGATTCTTGAGTAAAGGTGAAGGTGTCAATACCCTCTCCACCTGTCAAGATGTCACTGCCTAGACCTCCCGTCAGGATATCGTTTCCAAGCCCACCAACCAGAATGTCATCGCCTGCGCCACCACTCAACGTATCTTCACCTGCTTGTCCTAGCAAAATATCAATGCTTTCGCCACCAGTGATGCTATTCGCAAACTCATCTCCCACCGACGCATGGCGCTCAGTTTGCACAATATCGGTGCCAGAATCGTTCAATGTAAGTGTAAAGACGTTTTCACTTATGCCACCTTTACCATCAGACACTTTAAACAAGAAATGTAAATCCGCCTGCTGGTCTCCCTGTAGAGTAAGCTCATCGCTTTGAGTAAAGCTATAACTGCCATTGGATGACACTTCCAAAGTGCCGAACGCTGTCTGGATATGAAGCTGACCATCTACGTCACTGGATGAAGAAACTAACGGCTGATTTACAGTTACACCGTGCAGATCTGCGCCCAGCAGAGTGAAATCGCCTTCTGCCAAAGAAACGGTCATGCTATCACCATCAGCGTCCTGGCTTCCCGCCAGTAACTCACCGGCAATTGGATCGGGAGAGAACTGGTTTAGGTACTGCCCCAAGTCTTCACCTGAGTCGATAAACACCACTTTGTCGCTAAGCTCATCTAGAGCCTCTGCTGCTTTGACATTATCAGAGAGAGCAATACCAATCCCATATACCTTGGCGTCATGAGTCTGTTTGTAATCTTCCCAGCGCTCGGCTAGATCAGGAGAAGTAACAGCGCCCACGCTAGGGTTGGGTTCGCCATCTGAGATAAAGAATATGGTGTCCTTACTCTCTGACGGTTTTTCTGGACCGAAATAGTCCCAACCATCCTGCCAAGGGTAAACGGCATTACTTGCCTCACCAGGCTCCATTACAGCCTCTAAAGCTTTATCGTAATCCGTATTGGTACCGTATTCTACGTCACACCAGTTGCGCACATATTCTGAAACTTCATTTTGGAAACTTAAATCGTTTGGATCACGGCCATTCATCTCTGGTGGGCGTGTCATCAACTCAACTTCACTCAAAGTCAGCCAGCTATGTGTGGATGTATCACCGTCGAAACGTACCAGGCGGATATAGGTATTTGATTCTCCTCCATCGGCAATCATGTTTTCAACCATGGAATGTAACGCTGCTGCTGCTTTGTAAGCTCTCGATTCAGTTTTCGGTGCGGTTGCATCACGACCCACGGTATTCTCACCGTCAAAGGTACGGGTCATGCTGTTCGAGTGGTCGAACACTACCGTCACTTTATTGATCGGTAAGTCTTCCATCTGAGCAAAGCCCTGAACTGGAGATGAGGTTGGGGCATGGTTCTCAGTGACATTCAGGATAACCTGAGTTGTATCGGTATCCACACCATCGCTTGCAGACACTTCCAACTGATACGTTTGCTGAGTCGAGTGATCCAGTTTTACACCATCTTTCAGCCAAATCTCACCACTATTAGAGTCAACACGGAATAGATCAGCATCACCACCACTCAATTCATACTTTATGGTGTCACTGCCATCCGGATCAAACGCTTCCACCTGGCCGACTAATACCCCAACTTCTTGCTCAGCGACGTCAAAGCTTGCTGTATCTTCTGTTGGCATACCGTTGGCATCGGTGCCATGGGTTTGGTCTGTATCACCGACACTGATGAATTCTGGTGCGCGATCTCGGATATCAATGGTAACTTCACTATTTGTAGTATCACCGTCAGCATCGATAACCGTAACGTCAAGCTTCTCTTGTTGATGACCTACAACATTGCTCGCTTGATAGTCGTAGTGACCATTTTCAAAGTTAATGGTCAGCTTGCCGTGGTTGGTATCAATTTGCGCCAGAGAATGATCCGATATTTTCGTGCCATCGCTGGTAGTGACATCACCGTTTATTTTGTTGTAGTAATATATCTCGCCATCGATAGTGATGTGATCTACCCACTGAGCATCACCGCCATTGTCATCCAGAAGGTTACCTTGCAACTGGCCTGAGACCGTTTTGCTAAGCAAATCCCCAATCTGAGAATCATCTACAACGACAATAGCACTGCCTTTATCTGTCGCGATCGACTCCAGGTGTTCCAGAGACGCACCATTACCGATACCGACAGACCAGATATTTTCAACATCCTGACCGCTACTGCTGATGCCATTTTCCATCGCATTTTGCAGAATGATGCCCTCTTCTTCAGAAGTAGGCTGAACCCGACCATTCACTATGTCCTGATAACGCTGTTCACTTTCAAAATCATCTGATGTTGACCACTTAATCAAGTTTTCACGGGTTTGAATTTCTCCCACGTTCGTTTGATTTGTCCAATAGGTAAAATCGGAAGGTCGACCATCTGAGATAAAGTAAAGCTGGGTATTGGTATTACTAAGCAATGCATCATCTTCTGGATCACTAAGTATTTCATTTATTTGGTCAACGGCCTGGTTATATGGCGTCGATGCATATGGATGTATACCAGAGATAAAGGAATCAATGGCCTCGGCAGAATCTAGCCACTCAGAAATCTGGCCAGATGGTTGTCCGCTGTAAGTTGCAATTCTAAAACTTACTGGACCCAAATCTTGGTATTGCTCAAACATTGACTTAATAGAGTCTTGAGCAAGTTGCCAGCGAGTAACATATTGTCCGTCTGCATCTGTTACCCAGTCGAGCATTGATTCTGACGCATCAAGTGCAATCACAACACTATTACTTTGTGAATCAACATCATTTATTTCGTAGTGAGCTGAAGACGATGACGGTAATGAATCCGTCACATTCAGATGCAAGGTGGCACTCTCAGACTGACCTCCGGCATCCACCTCGACGCTAGCGCGGATATCCAGCATGTCCGCCCCCTGCTCCGCATGATCAAGAGGCATATGTTGATCAACTGTGAAATGACCCGTTTTGCTATCTATGTTGGCTTGAACCACTTTGATGCGGTCGGCACCTGTTCCAGTATAACCAGTTAGAGTGCTCTGATCTGCACTCACTTCAAACACAACCTCTTTACCATCACTGGTGAAACCACCTAGGTTTTGATCGGCGTTGAAGTGATATTCAGCCTCCGTTGCAGAACCGAGGTTTGCGATAAAGTTGCCTTCAGCATGTACGCCAGTATCCGTATCAACTTGAGATTCATCCAATGCTGCGTGTGCATCACTGAGCGACATAGGCTCACCCATCACACTAACGGTAACTTCTGCTTTATCAGTCAGGCCGTCGTCATCACGGATGGTGTATTCGAAGGTATAATCTTTCACTTCACCCGTTTTCAGAGTTTGTTGATCAGCTGGCAGTGACTCTAGGTACTTGACCGCATCAAAGACCAATTTACCATCTTGCAGACTAAGGAAACTTTCTGATGGATAGTCGATAATAGTCAGAGCGTCACCATCCGGGTCGCTGTCATTCGCCAGAACATCCAGCTCTAACGTGCCTGAGCCGTTGGTCTGGTAAGCTTCATCAAAGGTCGTCAGGTCCGCTGATACCTGAGTAATAAAGTACTCTGAGCCTTTAGGATCAATGACACCGTCTTTATAGCTGGTAGTAGACATTTCAATACTATCGAAGAAACGCCCATCTGCATTGATGTTGACTACTTGATTACCACCACGGGTACCTTCAAACACACCTGTCGCAACCAAGTCACCTTTGTAGTAAGCCTTCCAAACACCGCGCTCAATACCAGGCTCCCAGCTACCGTTCGAAGTGTCTGTCCATAGGTTTTTCACTTCAACTTCAGCATGATCGGCAACCTGACCATTAGCGAAGGAGAAGCGCATTGCTTCACTTTGTCCAGTTGCATCATCATATCGAATCTGACCATCTTGAACCCGGTCTGAGCCGCTGTCTAGCGCAGAACTAACGCCATATTTGTGGTCGCCGTCACCAACATAATCAGCTTTCGATGCATCAGAAACCTTGTTTCCAGATCGAGTATCAATCACATAATAATCAACTGTGATATCAGTGCTATCATCCCAGTTGCTCTGGTCAAGTGTCTTGGTTGTTTTTTCAATGCCCTTATCATCTTCAGCAATAGGGGCTTCATTAATATCGCGAACCAACACTTCGACCTGAGCGGTGTCTTTACCGCCAAACTGGTCACGAGCTTCCACTTCTAGCTGGTAGTTATCGATAGATTCATGGTCCAGATTTGCACCATTTTTGACACTGATCTCACCAGTAAGACTGTTGATTTCAAACAGTTCGCTATGACCGTTTAAGTGATACGTTATCTGACTGTCCTGATCGACATCGAATGCATTTACTTTTCCAATTACACCCGATTGACTGTTTTCATCAACGCTAAACTGGTAACTATCGATGTCGGTTTTACCTTGAGCATCCAGACCAAAGTTGTCATTACTCCCACTAACAAATTCAGGAGCATCATTAGTGCCCGTAATATCAATCACGATCTTTTGTTGGGTGCCATCGGTCGCCGTGAGAGTGATGATGTCTTGCACCTGGTCACCCTCGTCCAACTGTTGAACCTGGCTTTGGTCCAGCGTATACGTCCACTGACCATCCACCAATGCTAGCTCACCATAGGTGCCTGTAACGGTGGTGTTGCTGAACACTGGCTCATCGCCATTATCAACATCAGAGATGGTGATGGTGCCTGTTGCGGTCGCGACATCCCCGAGGTTGCCTTCGGTCACCTTGCCGGTGAACGTGCCCGTCACGACTGGTGCGTCTTCGGTGCCCGTAATATCAATCACGATGTTTTGTTGGGTGCCATCGGTCGCCGTGAGAGTGATGGTGTCTTGTACCTGATCACCTTCGTCCAGCTGTTGAACCTGGCTTTGGTCCAGCGTATACGTCCACTTCCCGTCCACCAATGCTAGCTCACCGTAGGTGCCCGTAACGGTAGTGTTGCTGAACACTGGCTCATCGCCATTATCAACATCAGAGATAGTAATAGTACCTGTTGCGGTCGCGACATCACCGAGGTTGCCTTCGCTCACCTTGCCGGTAAACGTACCGTCAACAATAGGCGTGTCTTCGGTGCCCGTAATATCAATCACGATCTTTTGTTGGGTGCCATCGGTCGCCGTGAGAGTGATGGTGTCTTGCACCTGATCACCCTCGTCCAACTGCTGAACCTGGCTTTGGTCCAACGTATACGTCCACTGCCCCCCCACCAATACCAGCTCACCGTAGGTGCCCGTAACGGTGGTGTTTGCAAAAATCGGATCGTCGCCATTATCAACATCAGAAATAGAAATGGTGTCTGTTGCGGTTGCGACATCACCGAGATTGCCTTCGATCACCTTGCCGGTGAACGTACCCGTCACGACTGGCGTGTCTTCGGTGCCCGTAATATCAATCACGATGTTTTGTTGGGTGCCATCGGTTGCCGTGAGAGTGATGGTGTCTTGTACTTTTTCACCCTCGTCCAGCTGTTGAACCTGGCTTTGGTCCAGCGTATACGTCCACTTCCCATCCACCAATACCAGCTCACCATAGGTGCCCGTCACGGTGGTGTTTGCAAAAATCGGATCGTCGCCATTATCAACATCAGAGATAGTAATGGTGCCGGTTGCGGTCGCAACATCACCGAGATTACCTTCAGTCACCTTGCCGGTGAACGCACCGTCAACAATAGGCGCGTCTTCGGTGCCCGTAATATCAATCACGATGTTTTGTTGGGTACCATCGGTTGCAGTGAGAGTGATGGTGTCTTGCACCTGCTCACCCTCATCTAACTCTTGAACCAGACTTTGGTCCAGCATATACGTCCACTTTCCATCCACCAACACCAACTCACCATAGGTGCCCGTAACGGTAGTGTTGCTGAACACTGGCTCATCGCCATTATCAACATCAGAGATAGTGATGGTACCTGTTGCGGTCGCGACATCACCGAGATTGCCTTCGGTCACCTTGCCGGTGAACGTGCCCGTCACGACTGGCGTGTCTTCGGTGCCCGTAATATCAATCACGATGTTTTGTTGGGTGCCATCGGTCGCCGTGAGAGTGATGGTGTCTTGTACCTGGTCACCCTCGTCCAGCTGTTGAACCTGGCTTTGGTTCAACGTATACGTCCATTGCCCATCCACCAATACCAGCTCACCGTAAGTGCCCGTAACGGTGGTGTTTGCAAAAGTCGGATCGTCGCCGTTATCAACATCAGAGATAGTAATGGTACCGGTTGCGATCGCGACATCACCGAGGTTGCCTTCGGTTACCTTGCCCGTGAATGTGCCCGTCACGACTGGCGTGTCTTCGGTGCCCGTAATATCAATCACGATATTTTGTTGGGTGCCATCGGTTGCCGTGAGAGTGATGGTGTCTTGCACCCGGTCACCCTCGTCCAACTGTTGGACCTGGCTTTGATCCAGCGTATACGTCCATTGCCCATCCACCAATGCTAGCTCACCGTAAGTACCCGTAACGGTGGTGTTTGCAAAAATCGGATCGTCACCGTTATCAACATCAGA
>NZ_WBOH01000002.1:0-815928 GCF_032648565.1 Vibrio sp. 2-1-2a | reverse complement strand
TTAAATTTTGGACACTTGCTGATTACAAGCGAGTGATACCACTGCGGAGTGGTAGTTCAGTTGGTTAGAATACCGGCCTGTCACGCCGGGGGTCGCGGGTTCGAGTCCCGTCCACTCCGCCACTTATATTAAGCCTCAGTCGAAAGACTGGGGCTTTTTCGTTAATGCGAGTATATTTTTCCCTTCAATCGAATGAGTCCTGCGGAAAGGCCTATTAGTAGCCCGGAACCGCTGCCACTTATATTAAGCTTCACTTGAAAGACTAAGATTTTTGGTATCTGTAGGACCAGCTTTCTCCGTAACCAAGTTGCACAATTCTAGTTGAATGTAATCTTGCCCATTTCTCTACAGATTCGAGCCTATAGTAAATGCTGGGGACTGATGGGTTATGCCGGTCATTAGACCAGAGAATTCGCATAAGCTAGCTCGTAGTCTGCATTCTTGTCACTGCGTATTTCGTTAACGCTCCTCTCTAATAAGAGTTTTCTACTGCTACTTCGCAAATATTCATCGTTCTAGTGTTCTGGATAGTCCCTAGGAGAATGGATTGCTGGAGTTTGTTACCGCTAGTCTGATTTAGTCATTGGAAGAGAATGAGCGTCTAGACTGTTAAGAGAGTAAAGTCATTCGAACATTCATGTCTTTTAGAAAACTTTGTTTTCTTTGCTGATCTTGCTAGTAACGATTAACCTAAGAGGAGTTCTCGTAGGAGTAAGTTTGATGATGCAACAAATAAAAAATGAAACCTTGAAATCCGTATTTAAGCAATGGTCTTCCGAAGAGGGAATTGTGGTCATCAACCCTGCAACTGAGCAAGAGTTAGTTCGGTTAAAGCCTAGTAGTCTAGAGGAGTTAGATACTCTCATTGGTCAGTGCAAAACTGAGCAAGTTCGTTGGGCAAAGTTAAGTGCCAAAGAGCGCTCTCGTCGCTTGAAAAAGTGGTATCAATTACTCCTTGATAATGCAGAAGACATTGCCACAGTTATTACCTTAGAGCAGGGAAAACCATTAACCGAGAGTAAAGGGGAGGTGATGTATGGCGCCTCTTTTGTCGAGTGGTTCTCAGAAGAAGCCAAACGTGCTTATGGCGAAGTTATACCAGCCCCCACGACAGATCGACGTCTGTCTGCTATTCGCCAGCCTGTAGGGGTATGCGCTGCAATTACGCCGTGGAACTTCCCTATTGCGATGATTACAAGAAAAGCAGCACCAGCCCTGGCGGCAGGCTGTGGTATGCTGATTAAACCCTCTGAGCTTACCCCTCTTACTGCAATTGCTGTTGTTGAATTAGCTTATCAGGCAGGAATCCCAAAAGAACTGCTTCCTGTGGTGGTATCAGAGCAGGCAGCTGAGTTTGGCCTAGTACTAAGTACTGATCCTAGGATTAAGAAAGTTTCTTTTACGGGCTCTACGCGAGTCGGGAAGATTTTGATGAAACAAGCCAGTGACTCTGTCAAAGCGGTTTCGATGGAGTTAGGTGGTAATGCACCTTTTATTGTTTTTGAAGATGCAGATTTAGATGCGGCTGCGGAAGGGCTTGTCGCTTCGAAGTTTCGTAATGCAGGGCAAACATGTGTTTGTACCAATCGGCTGTATGTCCATGAAGATGTAAAACAAGCTTTTATTGAAAAAGTATTGTCGAAGTTAAACAAATTACAGCTTGGTAATGGTTTAGATAACGGTGTCACATTAGGCCCTGTTATTACGATGGCTTCTAAACATCGTCTAGAGGCGGTGATCGATCAAGCTGTACAAGAAGGGGCTTCTATTGCCAACTCTCCGCAGAGACGCTCTGGGCGCTTTATGGAGCCCGTTCTTTTGGATAGCGTCAAGCAGCATATGTCGATTGTTCAGCAAGAGCTATTCGGGCCTGTGTTACCTATTATTACCTTTGAGAATGATGAACAAGTTCTCGGAATGGCGAATGACACAGAGTATGGTTTGGCTTGTTACTTCTACACGAATAACTTCAAGCGTATTGTTGCTTTCAGTGAAGGTCTTGAATACGGCATGGTTGGTGTCAATGAGGGGATTATTTCTACTGAGGTGGCCCCGTTTGGTGGAGTGAAAGAGTCAGGAGTTGGCCGAGAAGGTGCGAAACAAGGGCTCGATGAATATTTGGAGACAAAGTATATTTGTCTCGGTGGTTTAAGCTGAGTTGGTTGATTTAAGTAAAAAGCTGGGTTTTACCTGGCTTTTTTGATCTGGGAGATGTGTGCCACCCACTATGATTATTATTTATTGGTGAACATTGCTTATGGTGGGGAAAGCAGAGTTGTTGGTGAGCAGATATTCCACTCTAAGTTAAGCGATGCCTTCAAGGTAATGATCTAAACTCTGATTTTCTTTCCTGAGTGACATGAGTAGAAAAGAGTTTGACTTTAAACCAATGCAAAAAAGCCGTATCAAGAGATACGGCTTTTTCTAATATGGCTCCTCCTACTGGACTCGAACCAGTGACCTGCGGATTAACAGTCCGTCGCTCTACCAACTGAGCTAAGGAGGAACAAATTTTAATAAGTGGTGCCGACTACCGGAATCGAACTGGTGACCTACTGATTACAAGTCAGTTGCTCTACCTACTGAGCTAAGTCGGCACATTTTCATTAATAAGTAATCAACTTATTAACTGAAGAATGGCTCCTCCTACTGGACTCGAACCAGTGACCTGCGGATTAACAGTCCGTCGCTCTACCAACTGAGCTAAGGAGGAATTGTCTTTTTAAAAGAATAAATGGTGCCGACTACCGGAATCGAACTGGTGACCTACTGATTACAAGTCAGTTGCTCTACCTACTGAGCTAAGTCGGCACACTATATTCTTTAACTATTGTTCGTGCTAAGCACCAACAATTAATAAATTGTGGTGCCCGGAGGCGGAATCGAACCACCGACACGAGGATTTTCAATCCTCTGCTCTACCGACTGAGCTATCCGGGCGACGAGGTGTATTAAACGGTTTTTCGGCTCTTAGGTCAACCATAAAATTAAAATAAAATATCGTTTGATGAAAATGTGCTCGGAGTGGGCTGTTTTTATGCATTTTTGATACAAATCCACCATCAACTAAGCTTTCTTTAATGGAGAGATAGGAGTTTGAAAGTAGAGTAAATGGATAAAAACAAAAAAAGCACGCTTGAAAACGTGCTTTATACTAAATAATTGACTTTAACCTAGTGCTTTACAGAGAACTTGTTTACCCAACCTTCTAGCTCATCTGCCAGCGAAGCTAAACTTTGAGTGCTTGATTGGCTCTCCGTTACCACAGAGTTGAGCTGGCTTCCGCTTTCCTCGATAAGATTGACGCGCAGCGCAATATCATCGCTAACCTGAGTTTGTTCGGCTGCTGCAGTCGCGATCTGCTGACTCATTGCGGTGATAGATTCTAACGCCGTTACAATTTGCTGCAGAGCTTCAGAAGCATTCTTAGACTCTGTTACTGTGCCCTCACTGGTTTCTGCACACACTTCCATTGTGTGAATAGCGTTACGGGAACCTTCTTGCAGGTTGGAGATCATATGCTGAATCTCTTTAGTGCTATCTTGTGTTCGGCCTGCCAGGTTACGCACCTCGTCGGCAACAACGGCAAAGCCTCGACCTTGCTCTCCGGCACGTGCTGCTTCAATGGCAGCATTGAGTGCGAGTAAGTTTGTTTGCTCTGCAATATCGCCAATTACATCGAGCACTTTCACTATACTATTTACATCCTGATCTAGATCGGCGACCGCTTTACTTGCAGTATTTAATTGAGAAGCCAAACCTTGAATGTTTTCAACAGTACTGTGAATCAGCTTCTGAGTATGCTGACTTTGTTTATCGGCTTCGTCTGTGTTGTTTGCTGTATCACTTGCCGAGTTGGCAACATGGTTGGCTGAAGATGCCATTTCAGTCATCGCAGTGGCAATCATTGCTGTTGACTGCTGCTGAGATACGGTGAGATCGGCAATCGTATTTGAGCGAGATTCTACGGCAGATAGCTCAGCGCGCAGTGCGTGCATGGATTTCTCAAGGTTTGTCACCATGGTGGCTAGTGATTGACTCATATCTTGCACCGCACGATAGATACTTCCTCTCGGCGCCACTGCATCAAAACTGGTCTGAATGTCGCCTTGTGCGACAGCTTGAACGGCTTTGCGCACATCGTTTGGCTCTCCACCAAGTAGATTGAGCATCTTGCGAATCGAGATTATCAGGCCACCGAGAATACTCCCCGCGATAACTAAACACAGTACAAGCTGCCATTGAGCGGTAGCCCAGAAGCGAGCATTCACCTCATTAAAGCCGATCCCTGTACCTACAACCCAGCCCCAATGTGGTGTTTTCTCGGCAATAGAGTGTTTTTCTTCAATGCTTCCGTCGGCCTGCTTTTGACTCCAGGTATATTCGACGATTTGACCTGTTTTGCGCCCCAAAACATCTAAGATAAGTTGGCCGACGCTGTTGTTATCTCCATCACGAAAGTCGTGAAAGCTTGTGCCATGTAATTGAGGGTCAAGCGGAGCTGCAACAAAAATCATGTTCTCATCTGCGACATAAACGTATTCGTTGTCTTTGTAGATATTATTACGAAGTAGGCGAGTGGCTAATGATTTCGCTTCGTCCTCTGGCATTTTGCCTTCGATAGCCATTTTTTCTACTTCGGTAAGAATGCTGTACGCACTTTTGAATAGCTCAGTAACCCGAGCTTTGTTATCAAGGTTACTTGCGACGCGAAGTGTCCATAAGCCCGTTGCGGTCAGTGCTAGGAGTGCTAGCAATATGATCGCAGATAATAAATAGGCTTGAGTTTTTAGTTTCATATTTGGCTCACAAATAAAGTGTCATCACTATGCAAGGCATAGCTAAAAGAAGAAATGTAATAACTCGGGCATCTTAGTGAAGATGAATATGAGCGCATACTAGTGCGTATTGAAATTATGATGAGGATTAAATTTTTAGCGTAAAATAAGTGTTTTTTAGAGATTGGGCTTAATATTTTGCGATGCTAGAAACAGAGAAACAGAGAAACAGAGAAACAGAGAAACAGAGAAACAGAGAAACAGAGAAACAGAGAAAATGAAATGAACGTAGGGCAGATGCCAAAAAGCCGCATCAAAAGATGCGGCTTTTTAAAAATGGCTCCTCCTACTGGACTCGAACCAGTGACCTGCGGATTAACAGTCCGTCGCTCTACCAACTGAGCTAAGGAGGAATTATTCGTGTATCGTGTTTAGCAATGACACCAAATAATGGTGCCTCGAGGCGGAATCGAACCACCGACACGAGGATTTTCAATCCTCTGCTCTACCGACTGAGCTATCGAGGCAAAAGAATGGTGCCGACTACCGGAATCGAACTGGTGACCTACTGATTACAAGTCAGTTGCTCTACCTACTGAGCTAAGTCGGCACACTTTATTCTTTTTAGAAGAGATGAACTCTTCGTTTTAAGAATCTCATTCATATGAAATTCTTGAAGTTGGCTCCTCCTACTGGACTCGAACCAGTGACCTGCGGATTAACAGTCCGTCGCTCTACCAACTGAGCTAAGGAGGAACTATTCTGTTTTGTGTCTTGCCAATGATTTAAATTAAGCAAGCGCACCAAATATGGTGCCTCGAGGCGGAATCGAACCACCGACACGAGGATTTTCAATCCTCTGCTCTACCGACTGAGCTATCGAGGCAAAAGAATGGTGCCGACTACCGGAATCGAACTGGTGACCTACTGATTACAAGTCAGTTGCTCTACCTACTGAGCTAAGTCGGCACACTTTATTCTTTGTGCTTTTGTCCGTGTTATAACATTTCGTTAAGACACCAACAAATCAAATTGTGGTGCCCGGAGGCGGAATCGAACCACCGACACGAGGATTTTCAATCCTCTGCTCTACCGACTGAGCTATCCGGGCGACGGAGCGCTATTAAACGGATTTTCCCGCTTTGCGTCAACCACTTTTTTTAAATAATTTCAAAAAAGTGCTTGTTCGAACGCTTTTTATTCAACTGTCACTACAAAGTTTGCTTTGAGTTAAATTCCTTTTTGAAATTTGTAACTTTTTCTAGGTAACGACGTGCTTCTGCGTTCGGGTGTTTCTTAGTTAGTGCCCAATAAACTTGGTTGGGTTGCAACGAATTAAGATCTTGCATTGCGCGTTTGCGATCGCTGCGATGGAATGTGTTTAAAACACCTCCAGTACCGCCATTGTAAGCGGAAATCATACTGTACTCGAGAGAGGTAGGGTGATGGACTTCTCTTAAATAACGATTTTTTAAGATGTAGAAATACGCAGTACCGGTATCGATGTTGTTTTCTGGATTAAACAAATATTCAGGGCTTGGTTGGCCTGAGCGCTTTTTCACGAGCTTGAATACGTCTCGACCGGCGGTTTTAGGTACAACTTGCATTAAGCCATACGCATTTGCCCAACTTACTGCGTACGGGTTGAAGCTGCTCTCGGTTTTAATAATGGCGTATATCAAATCTTCTGGAATATCGTATTTCTTAGAAGCTCGGCGCACGATATCGGCGTATTGGTAGCTGCGTGTTGAAAAATGGTCTTCAACCATGGGGATTTCGACGTAATACGCTTTCTTGAAATCAACGTCTTTGGTCTTGATCTTGTTTGCGATGAGATACTCCGCAAATCGGTTTGCCCGCCAAGACCACTGAATTGGCTTATTGTCTTGATCGACAACTTGTTTATACAGAAATGGTTGCCCTTCTAACGTGATTCCTTTTGAGGAGAACAAGTCGACGTGAGCTGGATCGTCTGGCGTGAGTAAGGTAGTGACAATCGCCTCTTTGAGGTGCTTTTGGGGCTCGGTCGGTGATACGGTTTCAATCGTGATCACGCCTTTGCGAAAGTCGACTTCGGCGCGGCTAAGGTAGTTATCGATATATTTGACGTAATTACTTTTGCCTGCGTACTTAATTTCTTTTTTACCCCAGCGCTTTTGAATATTACCAGAGAAACTATTGATCAGGGCGTCCAACGCGGCGGTATCTTTTTCAAATTGTCCAGGTAGCTCAGCTAAGTTATTGGCAAAACGGTTTGTGGGCTCGTAGTTGACGTCATAAATCTTTTCGACGAATTCACGGCTACAGCCAGCCATTAAAAATGCGGCAGCAATAAAGACAATTTTTTTCATAAGTATCAGGGCTATTGAAGGTAATAGAAAAATGACACCACAAGTGGTTGTGATGTCATTGTTTTAACTCAAGCGACTTTATTCGCTCGGCGGTGTGTAACCTTCGATATGAACGTCTTTTCCTTCAAAGAGGAAGTTTACCATTTCTGTTTCGATCAGTTTTCGGTGCTCTGGATCCATCATGTTGAGTTTCTTTTCGTTGATCAACATGGTTTGTTTGTGTTGCCACTGAGCCCACGCTTCTTTCGAGATGTTGTCGAAAATGCGTTTACCTAGTTCACCAGGGTAAAGTTGAAAGTCTAGACCTTCGCCTTCTTTTTTTAGTCGAGCACAAAATACAGTGCGGCTCATAATGACTCCTTGTATTCAATTAACGAAGTTCGTGGGGTAGCGCTTCCAGCAATAGTTTTACTGGCGCGGCTAAACCGACTTCTTCAGGTTTAGATAAGTTATACCAAAGACCTTTGTTGCCTTCCATTATCACGTCCGGTTGCTTTGATAAATCAATCAAAATTGGCGTGATATCTAGGTGGTAATGGCTGAATGTATGACGAAAGGTAATCAGTGTTTGCTGCTGCTTGATATTGCTGGCTTGAATGCCACGTTGATCCAGTAGCAATTCAATGTCGCTTTCTACATCCACATGTTCGGTTTGTGGGAAGCAAAATAAGCCACCCCAAATGCCTGTTTGTGGTCTTTGTTCTAACCACACCTCATGACCATTTTCGGTGTTGTGGTGAAGCATTACAAAACGAGTTTGCTTGATTGGCTTGTCTTTTTTCGGTTTTTTACCCGGGTAGTCGAGCACATTGCCTTGTTGTTTTGCCACACACAGATCCGCAACAGGGCAGAGGCTACATTTGGGTTTGCTGCGTGTGCAGACCATCGCGCCCATGTCCATCATTGCCTGGTTATACTTATCTACGTCCGTTTGTGGGGTATGCGTTTCGGCAATTTCCCACAGCTGGTTTTCAACCTTTTTTTGTCCTGGCCATCCTTCGACTGCGAAACAGCGGGATAGGGTGCGCTTCACGTTGCCATCAAGAATCGCATGTGGTTGTTTATACACAGACGATAAAACGGCGGCTGCGGTAGAGCGGCCAATCCCCGGTAAGGCGTTCATTTTCTCTATATCAAGAGGAAACTCACCATTGTATGTAGAGGCGACCTCTTGTGCTGCTTTGTGAAGGTTACGGGCTCGGGCGTAATACCCTAAGCCAGTCCAAAGGTGCAGGACTTCATCTTGCTCAGCATTGGCAAGATCGAGCACGGTTGGAAAACGCTCTAAGAAACGTTGGTAATACGGAATAACCGTAGTGACCTGAGTTTGCTGAAGCATGATTTCAGACAACCAGACACTGTATGCGGTCTTATTTTGTTGCCACGGAAGATCTTTTCTTCCATATGCGTCATACCATTCTAGGATGGCATTGGCGAAAGGTGTCACGACTTGCTCTGTATTCTATTATTGGTTAGGTGCAAAATTGCACCACATAATGGGCAAGAAGTACAACGGATAAACAGTAGGGATATAAAGAGGTGTGCTATTGCTTTTGGGCTGCCATAGGCCAAGAGCTCAACAAATACTTGCACCTCAGTAAATTCTTTGGATAATCCCCGCTTTGATTAATCAATGTGCAGGCAAAATCAATGAGTGAAGTAACCACTAACGAATACAACGAAGACGGAAAGCTGATCCGCAAAATCCGCAGCTTTGTGCGCCGTGAAGGGCGTTTGACTAAAGGTCAAGAGAGCGCGATGAATGAATGCTGGCCAACGATGGGTATTGACTTCAAAGCTGAACTTCTCGATTGGAAAGAAGTGTTTGGCAACGATAACCCAGTAGTGCTTGAGATCGGTTTTGGTATGGGTGCTTCATTGGTTGAAATGGCAAAGAATGCACCAGAGAAGAACTTCATTGGTATCGAAGTACACAGCCCGGGTGTTGGTGCTTGTCTTGCGGATGCGCGTGAGGCGGGAGTTACTAACCTGCGTGTGATGTGCCATGACGCAGTGGAAGTGTTTGAGCATATGATTCCAAACGGCAGCCTATCGACACTGCAGTTGTTCTTCCCAGACCCTTGGCACAAGAAACGTCACCACAAGCGTCGCATCGTTCAATTAGGTTTTGCTGAAATGGTTCGTGAGAAGCTGATCCCTAATGAAGGTGTTTTCCACATGGCGACAGACTGGGAAAACTACGCAGAGCACATGATTGAAGTTATGAACCAAGCGCCAGGTTTCGAAAACATTGCTAAAGATGGTGATTTCGTTCCTCGTCCAGACGACCGTCCTTTAACGAAGTTTGAAGCTCGTGGTCACCGTCTTGGTCACGGTGTGTGGGATATCAAATATAAGCGTATCGCGTAACTAGAGGAGTTCATGGGATGTACCATTACGCGATATTAGCGAATCCGGGTCATAACCGAATTTACTTTGATAGCGCAATGACCATTGCCTGTTCAGAGCTAAAAGCAATTTTAGCTTCACAAGGCGTGGATGTGACAGAAATTGGTAGTAAAGAGGTTGGCTTACCTGCAGCGTTGGTGTTTTCTTGTCAGGAAGCTCTAAGCGATGAGCAGACGCGAAGAATCGCAGCCTCTTCGATTTACTATGCACTATTTGAAGTGCGCGAAGATGGTTTACTTCGACCAATTCAAGCGCCAGCGTTCAATACTTTCCCGGAAAGCATGAGTCAGATTCTGCGTTATACCGGGAAAACAAACGAGCAGTTTACTCGCTTGATGGTGAATATCGGCATTAGTGCGTCCAATACGGGAAGTGAGCAGCTGACCTTAATGGATCCAATGTGTGGTAAAGGTACAACCTTGTTTGAAGGCTTGATCCATGGTTTGAACGTGGTGGGGGTAGAGATCAATGCCAAGTGGGTGCAAGAGATCCAGACCTTTATCGTTAAGTTCATGAAGAATGGCCGCTTTAAGCACAAAGTGAGCAAAGAAAAGCGCACTGCGGGTGGCAAGAAAGTGGCGGATGGTTTCGTGGTTGAAGCTGCAGCAAATAAAGAAGATTACAACCAAGGCAATCTTCAGTTTATGAAGCTGTATTCGGCTGATACTCGTATCGCTGATCAAGTCGTGAAAAAGAACTCAGTTGATGTGATGGTGTCTGATCTGCCTTATGGTGTGCAGCACGGCAGCAAAAATGCCAAGGACAGCAAACTGAATCGCAGCCCACTAGAGCTTTTAAAAGAGGCTCTGCCTGCATGGAAAGTGGTACTGAAAAAACAAGGTTCAGTGGTGTTGTCTTTCAATGAATTTACGTTGAAATGGAAAGACGTCGCGGCATTATTTGAAGAGCAAGGTTGGAAGGTACTTTCAGAAGAGCCTTACATCGGTTATCTTCACCGTGTTGATCAATCTATCAACCGCAATATTATTGTGGCAGTAAAACCATAATCGACTTGAGTCGAACGAACCCTATGGAAAAGCCAACGACACGTTGGCTTTTTTTACCTCTGAGCTCAACGAGTTCTCTTGTAAATAGAAGGTAGAGAATGAAACCGACAGTGGAAATTTTGACAGATATTTTGGCGGAAGTGCGCCCTTTAATCGGCCAAGGCAAAGTGGCTGATTACATTCCTGCTCTGGCAAAAGTACCCAGCAACAAGTTAGGTATTGCGGTATACACCAACGAAGGTGAGGTTATTAAGGCGGGCGATGCCGATGAACCTTTCTCTATCCAATCTATTTCAAAAGCATTGAGCTTGACGTTAGCGATGTGCTTGTACAAGCAAGAAGAAATTTGGTCTCGAGTGGGAAAAGAGCCTTCGGGGCAGGCATTTAATTCGCTAATCCAGCTAGAAATGGAGCAAGGTATTCCTCGCAATCCTTTTATTAATGCTGGAGCGATAGTTGTGGCGGATCTGTTGCAAACTCGCTTATCTGCACCTCGTCAGCGCCTATTGGAATTTGTACGTCAGCTTTCTGGTGATACTCATATTGTGTATGACAAAGTCGTCGCGGCATCCGAAATGATGCATGGTGATCGTAATGCGGCGATTGCATATCTCATGCGCTCGTTTGGTAACTTCGAAAATGAAGTAATTCCAGTGCTGCAAAACTACTTCCACGCTTGTGCACTGAAGATGAGCTGTGTCGACTTGGCTAAAACGTTTAGCTATTTGGCAAATAAGGGCACATCGGTACAAACGGGTAAGCCTGTAGTTTCTCCTGTGCAAACCAAACAACTTAATGCACTGTTAGCAACGTGTGGCTTGTATGATGGCGCGGGCGAGTTTGCTTATCGCGTTGGCATGCCTGGTAAGTCTGGTGTCGGTGGTGGCATTATCGCGGTAGTACCTGGCGAAATGACCATTGCAGTATGGTCTCCAGAGCTTGACCCTTCAGGTAACTCCCTTGCTGGTACTAAGGCGCTTGAATTGCTATCGGAGCGAATTGGCCGTTCGATTTTCTAATGTTGAATGTTCTATATAAAAAGCCTCTCAATTGAGAGGCTTTTTTGTTTTTGGGCTGCGTTACTCTTCGCTTTCTTCGGCCATAAAGGCTTCGAGCAAGTCATTAAGGAAGAGCTTCCCTTTTTCAGTAATTTGCCAATGAGTGGCGGTTTCACTCAAGTAGCCCATTTCTAACGCCCAATCAATAGTTTCTTGAATCGTACTGAGCGGCAAGCCTGTAGTGTCCACGTAATCTTGCTTCGGGCATGCTTCCATTAAGCGGAATCGGTTCATAAAGAACTCGAATGGACGATCTTCATCCGCGACGACATGTTCCGTATGCAGATAAGGTTTGACCATATTTTGATAAGCCGCTAAATAGCCACGCGGGTGTTTTACCTTTGTCGTTCGAATAATACGTCCGTCGGTAAAACTGAGTTTGCCATGAGAGCCACAACCGATACCAAGGTAATCGCCAAAGCGCCAGTAGTTGAGGTTGTGCTGACACTGATAGCCCGGCTTGCTGTAACCCGAGATTTCATATTGCACATAACCCGCGGCTGAAAGTTTTTGGTGTCCGAGCTCGAAAATATCCCACAAGTCATCATCGTCAGGTAGCGTTGGTGGCTTGTAGTAGAACATGGTGTTTGGTTCGATGGTCAGCTGATACCAAGACAGGTGCGGCGGTGCCAACTCAATAGCTTTGTCCAAATCTGCCAAGGCTTGTTCGATGCTTTGATCTGGTAAGCCGTGCATGAGATCGAGGTTAAAGCTGTTCAAACCGATTTGGTGCGCCAGCTTAGCAGCATTGACGGCTTCGTCTTGGCCGTGAATGCGCCCCAAACGCTCAAGCTTCTGCTGCTCAAAGCTTTGCACACCGATAGAGATACGCGTTACACCGGCTTTACGGTAGCCAACAAAACGCTCTGCTTCGATGGTGCCTGGGTTCGCTTCCATGGTGATTTCGATTTCAGGCTTGAACGGAATACGCGCTTCAATGCCCTTAAGTAGACGCTCGATGCCTTCTGCCGAAATCAAACTCGGCGTACCACCACCAATGAAGATTGAATGCAGTGGACGTGGCGCTTCGTTAAGGCGGTATTTCTCAATGTCAGTATCCAAATCTTCTAGAAGGGCACTGATGTACTCTTCTTCTGGAATCTCGGTTTTGAGCGCGTGAGAGTTAAAGTCGCAATACGGGCACTTTTGTACACACCAAGGGATGTGTACATACAAGCTGAGTGCTGGGGGCGTTAACATAGTCTAATTCGCTCGTGATTACTGAGACACTTGCTCAGACAGTTGAGCAAACAACGACTTGAGCGCTTTACCGCGGTGAGACAGTTGTTTTTTACGTGCAGGTTCAAGTTCGGCTGACGCACAGTTGTTTTCAGGAACAAAGAAGATTGGGTCGTAGCCAAAGCCATTTTCACCGTGTGCTTCAGTTAGAATGCGGCCTTCCCATTTACCGTGGCAGACGATAGGCGTTGGGTCGTTCTCGTGACGCATGAGGACTAATACGCAGTGGAAACGTGCTGTACGTTCTGCTTCTGGTACGCCTTCCATTGCCGCTAGCAATTTTTCTAGATTCTCTTGATCAGATGCGTTCTCGCCTGCGTAACGTGCAGAGTAAATGCCCGGAGCGCCTTTTAAGAAATCGACTTCTAAGCCAGAGTCGTCTGCAATCGCAGGAAGCCCTGTTTCTTGCGCGGCATGGCGAGCTTTAATGATTGCGTTTTCAATGAAAGTTGTACCCGTTTCAGCTACTTCCGATACATTGAATTCACTTTGCGCTAATACTTCAAAGCCGAAGTCAGACAACAAATCTGCCATTTCACGAACTTTGCCTTGGTTACCGGTTGCTAGCACAATTTTTTTCATGGGAATCTCTTTTAATAGTGATAGAGGAGAACAAATCGTTCTCCTCTAGATATTCTTTAACTAATAAGTGGTTTTTAGCCTGCTTAGATCCAAAAGCTTTTGGATCATCACACCCCAGTTACTCTTCAACATAAAACTTCTGGGTGAATTTAAGCTTACCTGAGCCTTTGTTTCCAGCTTTTACGTCAATATCGAAAGTAAAAGTTTCTTCGTGGGTAATTGGCAGTTCGGCTAAATAGTATATCGCATTGCCTTCTTTGACTTCACGAAAGGACAAGGTCTGAGTTTGGCCGATGAGGTTTTTCGCGCGTCCAGCAATTTTTGCTTCTAATGCAGGCTTACCCAATGAAGCTCTATCTAGCACGCTAATATTAACCACAGCGAGGTATCCATTACGCTTGATATCGTAGCTACGTGCGACTTTCGGTGTTAAGAATGTCGAGTTAAACGCGACATAGTGTACTTCGATATCTTTCATATTTTTAAACTGATCGGCGAAGCTTGGTAACGACAATAGGCTGATCAGTAATGCGGTAATCCATTTGCTCATTGTTACTTCCTCAAAGCACTTGTTATAAAACAACCATAGCCGCAATTTTACCTTGGGCACGGGGTAAAAATGCGAACTCAGTCATTGGTACTAGTAAGTGTGGTACAAAATTGTAAATAAAAAGCCATCATAAGATGGCTTTAATTTCTGTCGGTATCTGGGTAGGTGATTCTATCCGAATTTGTTTGTGCCGTCCTAATTCACCTTTTTCTATGTGAACCAAACCCTTAGCGATTTTAAACTGCTTGGCTAAGAACTTAGTTAGGTGCGCATTAGCTTTGCCATCGACAGGTGGAGCAGTAATGGCGATTTTGAGCTCTTCACCATGCAAGCCAACAATTTTATCGCGGCTTGCTTTAGGTTGAATATAGAGCTTTAGGATGATGTCCTCGCCATCTTGCCAAACTGCGGCTGACATTATAACTGGAACCAAATTGGACCAATGATATCACCCATCAAGAAGTTCGCGAACTGCAAGCCGATAAACAGTACCAGTACGCTCAAATCAAGACCACCAATAGCCGGAATAATACGACGGATTGGTGCGCACATTGGCTCGGTTAATTGATGGAATACGTACTCGATAGGGCTGCGACCTTGGCTTACCCAGCTCAAAATTGCACGGATCAATAGTACCCAGAACAGCAGACCTCCAGCGGCTTTGATTAATGATAACAAGCCTAAGAACAAGAAATCAGCGCTGAAAGAGACGGAACCGTTCGAAGCTATCAGGATCAGAACGACAAATTTAAGCACACACAACACGTAGGCAAACAACACGGTTGCTAGGTCAATATTCCCCATGGATGGGATAATGCGGCGCAGTGGACCAATGACCGGCTGAGTCGCTTTTACTATGAATTGCGAGAATGGGTTGTAGAAGTCTGCGCGTGCAGCTTGCAACCAAATTCGCAAAATTACGACCATGATGTACAGGTCAAATAGGGTTGAGATGAGAAAACTCATTGAATTCATAAGGTACCCTTAACAAGTGATGGATGATACTAAACGGAGTTCATCCAAATAATTAAAACAGTTTTTCCATTTCTTCCGCGCGAGCCACAGCAGCTTGCATGGCTTTAGCAACAATATCTGAAAGTTGATGTTCGTTGAATGTACGCAGTGCTTCTGCCGTTGTCCCACCTTTCGATGTCACGTTCTCACGCAGGGTCGATAGCTCAGTTTCTGGGTTGTTAACCACCATACTGGCCGCGCCCAATGCAGCTTGTTGAACCAATAGTCGAGCGGTGTCTTTATCAAAGCCTTGAGCAATCGCTTCTGCTTGCATCGCTTCCATAAACAGGAAGAAGTATGCCGGAGCACTGCCCGCTGCTGCAATCACATTATTGATGCCAGACTCTTGGTCAACCCAACATACTTTACCGACCGCTTCCATTAACTCTGCGGCAAAAGCTTTGTCTTGCTCAGTTACATGGGCTGGTGCGAATAAACCACTCATGCCCAACCCAAGTTGTGATGGCGTATTTGGCATAACACGAACCAAGTTCAATTTGGTGGCTAGCATATCATCCAATCGTGAACAGTTGATGCCAGCGGCAATAGAAATCACCAGTTTATTAGTGAAATCGATCGCTTGCAGTGGTTTACAAACATCAGCCATCATTTGCGGTTTCACAGACAATACCACCACATCCGCTTCGGTCGCAGCTTGGATGTTATCGCTGGTGGTACGGATGCCAAAATCTTGTTCTAGCGGAAGACGGCGAGCCTCTGAAGGAGCTGTCGCGGTAATGTTTTGCGCTGGGTATCCGTTAGCAACCAAGCCAGAAACAATGGCTCTCACCATGTTGCCAGCACCAATGAAGGCGATTTTTTTATGTTCCATTTGTCTGATTTCCATCATGATATTTAGAGTTTGTTGTGCGCTCAGGTGTATAATGGCGCCGCTGTTACTTACTGCTCCTATTGGCGAGTAAGATGATTGCGCGATTTACTCTTTAATTTAACGACGAATTTATGTCGCGAGTGAGCGTTTTGTTAATTTAGCTGTAGTCTCGTGCGCCGAAAATAGCGGTTCCAATACGAACCATTGTACTACCAGCTTCGATTGCAGCGGTCATATCACCACTCATTCCCATTGATAATGTATCGATTTCTGGGAACTGAGCTTCGAGTGTTTGCTTCAATGTGGCCAACTTCTGAAACTCATGAAGTTGTGATTCGTAGTCAGACACGTTGGCAGGAATCGACATCAACCCTCTTAAAGTGAGGTTGGGTAGGCGAGAAATCAACTCCGCCAGCTCGAATACTTCCGCTTCGGTGACACCAGACTTAGATGCTTCACCACTGGTGTTAACCTGAATCAGAACTTGTAGCGGTTTAAGTTCACTGGGACGCTGATCATTCAGGCGTTGAGCAATCTTGGTTCGATCGATGGTGTGAACCCAATCGAAATGTTCAGCAACAAGTCGCGATTTATTCGACTGAATCGGGCCAATGAAGTGCCATTCGATTCGATTATCTGGATAATGCTCGGCAAAGTGCTGAACTTTACTGACGCCCTCTTGGACGTAGTTTTCACCAAAGGCGGTTTGTCCCGCTTGGTAGGCTTCGAGAATTGCCTCGACAGGTTTAGTTTTGCTTACCGCTAGAAGTTGCACTGACTCTGGAGTTCGACCACATTTTTGCTCGTCATATCGAATTTGAGAGGTGATATGTTCAATATTTTGTTGAATACTACTCATAGCTGTACTTTAGACTTAAGGATTTTAAATGGATATCACTGAGTTACTGGATTTTAGTGTAAAACATAATGCCTCGGATCTACATCTTTCTGCAGGTGTCCCACCAATGGTTCGTATTGATGGGGATGTGAGAAAACTAGGCATTCCAGCGTTTACACACCAAGAAGTGCATCGTTTGGTTTTCGAAATCATGAACGATGCCCAACGCAGTGAGTTCGAAGAAAAACTCGAAGTCGACTTCTCTTTTGAGTTGCATAACGTTGGTCGTTTCCGTGTCAACGCTTTCAACCAATCTCGTGGCTGTGCGGCAGTATTCCGTACCATTCCAAGTAGCATTCCAACTTTGGAAGAGCTGGAAGCTCCCGAGATCTTCAAAAAAATTGCGAACGCTGAAAAAGGCTTAGTTCTGGTTACTGGCCCAACAGGTTCTGGTAAATCGACGACCTTAGCAGCCATTGTTGACTACATTAATCGTAATCACAACAAGCACGTACTCACAATTGAAGATCCGATTGAATTTGTTCACAACAACAATAAATGTTTGATCAACCAGCGTGAAGTACACCGTGATACGCATAGTTTCCAAAACGCACTGCGCAGCGCATTGCGTGAAGACCCGGATGTCATTCTGGTTGGTGAGATGCGTGACAAAGAAACCATCAGCCTTGCGTTAACGGCGGCAGAAACGGGGCACTTAGTGTTCGGCACGTTACACACTAGCTCAGCGGCAAAAACCATTGACCGTATTATCGATGTGTTCCCTGGCAGTGATAAAGACATGGTGCGCTCGATGCTTTCTGAATCCCTTCGTTCGGTTATCGCGCAAAAGTTATTGAAACGTAATGGTGGTGGCCGTATTGCATGCCATGAAATCATGATGGCAACGCCTGCGATTCGTAACTTGATCCGCGAAGACAAAGTCGCGCAGATGTATTCGATCATTCAAACTGGTGCGGCTCACGGCATGCAAACCATGGAGCAAAATGCTCGTCAGTTAATGGCACAAGGTATGGTCGCTCGTGAAGAGGTCGATAGTAAGATCGGGTTAGAAGTGCAGCAATTCTCGTAATACGTAGGTGAACACGGAAGATGGATCTAAATAAATTTCTCGAAGGTATGCTGGCGCTGAAAGCGTCGGATCTGTACATCACGGTTGGTGCGCCAATTTTGTTTCGCGTGGATGGCGAATTGCGACCACAGGGTGAAAAACTCACCGAGAGTGATGTAGCGGCATTACTCGACAGTGCTATGGAGCCAGATCGGCGTCAGGAATTTCGTAAAAGTCGTGAGTCGAATTTTGCCATTGTGAGAGATTGTGGCCGCTTCCGTGTTAGTGCCTTTTTTCAACGAGAATTACCGGGTGCGGTGATTCGTCGTATTGAAACCAATATTCCCACCTTTGAGCAATTAAAGTTACCGTTAGTGTTGCAAGATTTAGCGATAGCCAAGCGTGGTTTGGTGCTGGTGGTTGGTGCTACTGGGTCAGGTAAGTCCACCACAATGGCGGCAATGACGGGCTATCGAAACAGCAACAAGACGGGGCACATTTTGACGGTCGAAGATCCGATCGAATTCGTGCATGAGCATAAGCGCTGTATCGTGACTCAACGCGAAGTTGGGTTAGATACGGAAAGCTATGAAGTTGCGCTTAAAAACTCGCTGCGCCAAGCACCAGATATGATTTTGATTGGTGAGATCCGTAGCCGTGAAACAATGGAATACGCGATGACGTTCGCTGAAACAGGTCACCTGTGTATGGCGACTTTGCACGCCAACAACGCCAACCAAGCCTTAGAGCGTATTCTTCACTTGGTACCGAAAGATCAAAAAGAACAATTCTTGTTTGATTTGTCGATGAACCTAAAAGGTGTGGTTGGTCAGCAGCTGATCCGAGATAAGAATGGGCAGGGGCGTCATGGTGTGTTTGAGATCTTGCTAAATAGCCCACGTGTGTCGGATTTGATCCGTCGCGGAGATTTGCATGAGTTGAAGTCAACCATGGCTCGCTCAAATGAGTTTGGTATGCTGACGTTCGATCAATCTCTTTATAAGTTGGTGATGCAAGGTAAGATCAGCGAAGAGGACGCGCTGCACAGTGCCGATTCGGCGAATGATTTGCGCTTGATGTTGAAAACACAGCGTGGCGAAGCATTCTCTACGGGCAGTCTTGCTAACGTTAAGATCGACATGGATTAAGCGTGTCTAGACGAAAAAAGGTTGGCACTTGCCAACCTTTTCTTGTTTTGAGTATTGTGTTTTATTCACCCCAGAGGGCTTCAAACCAGCTTTCTAGAATCACCACCGCTGACTGGCAGTCCACATTCCCTTTCGATAGGGCTTTGTAGCCGCCCATGCTGAACAACTCCGCACGAGCTTCTGCTGTAGATAATCGCTCATCATGCAGTTCAACAGGTAAGCCGTATCGGCCTTGCAGACGCTTAGCAAATTTTCGTGCACGAGGGGTTATGGTCTCAAGGTCTTTGCCATGAAGATCAGTTGGTAAACCGACCACTAGCAAATCTGGCTGCCACTCTTTGATTTGCTTTTCGATATCGTCCCAATTTGGAATACCGTCATTGGCTTTAAAGGCTTTTAATGGGGAAGCCGTACCAGTAATTTCTTGGCCAATAGCGCTACCAATGCTTTTGGTTCCAAAGTCAAAAGCCATAATTGTGCGTGACATAAGGTGTCTCTATCTAATGTAACTGTATTTCGGACTAAGCATGTCCAGAGTCTGCTGAAAGATGACTGGGGTCGATGCCCAGCTTTTCGACCGCTTTCTTCCAACGCTCGTTGATTGGTGTATTAAAGATAATTTCAGGCGTCGCTTCAATGGTGAGCCAAGAGTTTTCGACCAGCTCATTTTCTAATTGGCCTGCACTCCAACCTGAGTAGCCAAGTGCCACTAAGTAATCACTTGGTTCTGCTTCTGTTCCTAACACCGAAAGAATATCACGTGAAGTGGTTACAGCGAGGTCATCGGTCATTTGGACGCTGGACTCGTAGTAATCTTTAGGTTTATGCAGAATAAAACCACGATCTTCCGAGATTGGGCCGCCATTGTAGACTGGTCTATCTAAACTGGCTTCAAATAGACGTGGGTGTACCGGCTGAACTTCCACCTGCTTGAGCATGTTGCCGACGGTGATATCAACAGGAGCATTGATCATCAACCCCATAGCGCCGTCTTCGTTGTGCTCACAAACGTAGATCACGCTGTTTTGAAAGTACGGATCTTTCATCCCAGGCATGGCAACTAAAAAGTGATTTGTGAGATTCATACTCATATTGACCCTTAACTCTCGTAAATGCCCCTAAGCAAACATCATACAGTTTACCATCTAGGTATGTGCATGAGTTTGCTTAAGTTAATGTACTACGCTCTCTATTAACTGTAATACAGTTTGAGTTATTCGCCTTTTACTCGACGCTCAATCGCATCCATCAGTTTGCCAGTGATTGAGATATCAAAAGCCGCTTCAATTTCGCGAATACAGGTTGGGCTGGTGACGTTGATTTCCGTTAGCTTATCGCCAATTACGTCAAGGCCAACAAAGATAAGGCCTTTTTCTTTCAGTGTAGGGGCCACTGTTTGAGCTATCTTAATATCGGTCTCGCTTAGTGGTCGAGCCTCACCTGTGCCACCAGCTGCAAGGTTACCGCGCGTTTCACCTTTTGCAGGAATACGAGCTAGACAGTAAGGCATTGGTTCACCATCTACGACTAAGATACGTTTGTCACCGTTGCTGATATCTGGCACGAAGGTTTGCGCCATTGCGTAGTTTTGACCGTGGTTGGTCAGTGTCTCGATGATTACAGAGACGTTAGGGTCGTTTTCTTTTACACGGAAGATAGAGGCGCCGCCCATACCATCAAGCGGTTTTAGGATGACATCACCATGCTTTTCACGAAACTCTTTAATTTTCTCTGCTTTTCGCGTCACGATTGTCGTTGGTGTCAGCTCAGGGAACCACGCTGTAAACAGTTTTTCATTACAATCACGTAGACTTTGAGGTTTGTTAACGATCAGTGTACCTTGTTCTTCTGCACGCTCAAGGATGTAAGTCGCGTAGATGTATTCTGTGTCAAACGGAGGATCTTTACGCATTAGCACAGCGTCTAGCTCAGACAGTTCGATCGTTTGCTCTGATTTGAACTCGTACCAACCGTTTGGATCTTCTTTTAGTTCCACCACTTTAGTATCTGCAATAGCAACGCCTTGATCGAGATGCAGATCATTCATTTCCATGTAGTGGATTTCATAGCCGCGTCGTTGCGCTTCAAGCATCATGGCAAAGCTAGAGTCTTTTTTGATGTTAATGGACGAAATTGGGTCCATCACAATGCCGAGTTTGATCATTATTTTTCTCCGTTTAACCAAGATCGCCGAAACGAACTTGTAAGGCTGTAATTGCTGTCAGAGCCGCTGTTTCGGTGCGCAGAACGCGAGGGCCGAGTAGCGTTTCTTCAAATTGATATTCTCGAGTCATCTCGATCTCTTCAGACGATAAACCGCCTTCAGGGCCGATCAGTAGGCGCACTTTCTCAACAGGTGTTGGCAGAGTGTTGATTGAGTAGTTAGCACGAGGATGAAGATTGAGCTTTAAGCCATCGTACTCTTCTTTACACCACTCTTCCAAGCTCATAATTGGACGAATTTCTGGAACGACATTGCGTCCACACTGCTCACAGGCACTGATGGCGATTTTTTGCCATTGCGCGAGTTTTTTCTCAAAGCGCTTTTGGTCAAGCTTGACGCCACAACGTTCGGAAATCAGAGGTGTGATGGTATTGACGCCAAGTTCCACTGACTTTTGGATAGTGAACTCCATCTTATCGCCACGCGAAATAACTTGACCAAGGTGCAGGTCTAAAGGGGATTCAATACTGTTTTCTACACGCTCAGTAATGTTAACCAAAACCGTCTTTTTGCTGACTTCACTGATAACCGCTGGGAATTCTGCGCCGCTGCCGTCAAATAGGAGAACGTCTTGACCTTCTTTCATGCGCAGAACACGGCCGATATGGCCTGCTGCGTCGTCACTTAAAGCAAGTGAGCCAAGTTGATGAATGGTTTCTGGATGATAAATTCGAGGGATACGCATGAGATTTCCAGCAAGAGAATAAACTTAAACCCTAACATGGATGCTTTCCACCGAAAAAACAAGGGGCAAGAAGCGTTTCAATATCAGTTATTGAAACGCTTCAAGGTAGAGGAGTACTAGAGTGCGCGACAGGCTTTTTGAACAAATGGGTTATGATTGCCTTGTACTTTGGCAATGCGCTCGTCACGCTCACATTCCCATTTATCGACTGGGTAGGTTTTGTTCCAAGCACTCATCAACTGCGTTTGCTGTTTTGATAATTTAAAGCCGTACTCTTTGCTCATGTATAGGTAGGTACGAGCAATCGAACCTCGAGCACGGTCTGGTGGCATGACTTTACGCTGCTTAAAGTTCACTTGCATCTCACAGCGACCATAACTCACGCCATCGATACCGTTCCATTGGCTAAAGTTGTAGTTCGAACGGTCACCGTTTACTTCACCAATGGCAGGGGTTAGGTTGTGCAGGTCTGCTTCCATCAAGCGAAATGTTTTGTCTTTTTTCTTGCAGTTTTTACGTCCGCCATCTTGCCAGCATTGACGCTGGTGGCCAAATTGCCACGCAGGTACAACGTGCTCCCATTCGATTCGTGCGGCCCGCTTTTCCTGTTTACGGACTTGGTAACCGCAAGAGGCTAAATCTGGGGAGCCTTTTTTGCCTTGCCATTGAATGTTGCAGCCACAGTAAAAGCTCGTTGGATGGTCTTGATAAATTTTTACCGCCTCACGTTTGGCGGCAGAGAATGAACTTGGTGGCGCGGCAACCGCAGTGATAGAAAGCGCGACAAGTAACAGAGAGAATAGGTATTTCATGATTAAAGTCTTTATAAAGTATGACTTTATTCATGATAACACGCATAAAATAGCTTTAGTGATGAGTGAGTTAACAATAAGTGGCGAAGAGAAGCTTTTGATAAACTCGATCTTTATTTTGGGAACGCAAGTAACACTATGAGATATAGATTACGATAATTGAACGCCTGTGAAGTTAAGTGGTTGGCGGCATTTTTGACAAGAGTACGTCGCCTCTTTGCGCAGCACTTTATTATGACGGCGAATCGATAGAGGGTAGGTCATACAACCACAACGATACTCAAAGGTTTTACCTTGAACGGATTTTACTTCAAAGCTGTGAGTGGTTTTGGCTGGCACTTTAAATACGGCTTCCATGACACCTTGCCATTCTTTGCCGTGAGGCCTAACTCGTCCGTAAATCTGATAGGTAATTAGGTGAGCGACCTCGTGAGGAATGACTTCATCTAAGAATGCTTGGGTGTTTTCGCGAAATAAAACGGGGTTTAGGCGAACTTGATTTAATTGAAGGTAGGCTTTTCCTGCCGCTTTCCCGCGGACGTTGAAGGTGATTGTTGGAATAGGGAAAGAACGTTTGAAAGCTTGCTCTGCCATCGCGATGCAGTCCGCCATCACTTGCTTGGCTTTATAGCTTAGTTCTATATCCACAACTCACCTCGATAAATCAAATAAAAAAGCCCCCGCATTTGCGAGGGCCAGATCATAGCATCAGTTAATTACGGAGTGTGTTTTTTCTTGATGGTGGCATGGTAAGCGTGCCATGTACCGTAGCCTAGAATTGGCATGGTAAACAACATTCCGATCCCGTAGGTCGCAAAGCCGATAAGAATACCGCCGCAGATGATCGCTGCCCAAACAATCATCGCTGGAATGTTGGATTTCACCGCATTAAAGCTGGTAAATACAGCGGTCATCATGTCTACGCGACGCTCCATCATGAGCGGAATAGAAAAGGCTGAAATGCTAAACACCACACAAGCCAAAACAAAGCCAACTAAAGAGCCGATGACAAGGAAGGGTAGGAACTCACTTAAAGGTGCCCCTTGAACAGAAGGGTAGAGCGCATGAAGTAGAGCGGCAATGCGCATCCAAAATATCATACACACTGCGAGTAACACGGCGAATGCCCATTGAGATGTTGAGTTACGACCGATCGCTTTCATTGAATGGAACAAGCTAGCTTTGTGTCCGCGCTCTCTCTCCCAACTGGCATCATACAAACCGAGCGCGAGAAACGGACCAATTAACATATAAACAATCAAACTGGGCATGACGACCAAGTGTGTGCCTTGCCATTGTACGAGCAAAACAATACCTATCGCAGCCGCCATAAAACAGATGCCATAGAAAGCACTGATGAGGGGCATTCGCACGAAATCATGCAGACCTAATGCGAGCCAATGAAAAGGTGCAGAAAGATTGACCGTATTGCACGGTATGGTTCTGGCGTATTCGTTGTCTGGCACTTCCTTTCGCTTGTTGTGGAAGTCCGATGGATTAACAGTTCGAGGCATAACTCCTCCTTGATTTATTCCCACATTATCCGCTTATACCAACTGACAGCGGTTTTTGTTCAGTCAAACTTGAAGCGACTTTTTCAAGTTTACATCTGAGCATTGGCTTAGTTTGGTATCGGCCATAAAGATGCCTGACTCGTGTCTTTATTAAGTGTTGCTGCCACATCGCCAGCATCCGACGTCTCTATTTAAATTGGAATTAACAATATTTTAACTATTGGCGGAGATGGGGTAATTTACAAATAATTGCTTAAAATTTATTCGGTATAAAAATGAGGGAGAAACAGGACTGCTTTGTGGTGCAGGGCGGTATGAGCCGAAATGGCTGGATAAAAGTTGCTGAAAATAAAAAGCCCCCGCCATAGGCGAGGGCTTGATTGATTCTTGCTTGGCTTGATTATTTGATGCCAGCGAAATCGCGTAGAAGTGCAGCTTTGTCTGTCGCTTCCCACGGGAATTCTTCACGACCGAAGTGACCGTAAGCCGCTGTCTTCTTGTAGATAGGTTGAAGAAGGTTAAGCATTTCTTGTAGACCGTATGGACGTAGGTCGAAGAATTGACGAACCGCTTCAATGATGATGTCGTGAGATACTTTCTCAGTACCGAACGTTTCCACCATGATAGACGTTGGATCAGCAACACCGATTGCGTAAGAAAGTTGGATCTCACAACGGTCAGCCATGCCAGCCGCTACGATGTTTTTCGCTACGTAACGTGCTGCGTATGCTGCACTACGGTCAACTTTTGATGGATCTTTACCAGAGAACGCACCGCCACCGTGACGAGCTGCGCCGCCGTAAGTATCTACGATGATCTTACGACCTGTTAGACCACAGTCACCCATAGGACCACCGATTACGAAGCGACCAGTTGGGTTGATGAAGAAGTTTGTTTCTTTGTTGATCCACTCAGAAGGTAGCACTGGTTTAATGATCTCTTCCATTACCGCTTCACGCAGGTCTGAAGTTGAGATTGAATCACAGTGTTGAGTTGAAAGAACAACCGCGTCGATACCAACGATGTTACCTTGATCGTATTGGAATGTTACCTGAGATTTTGCATCAGGACGCAACCAAGGTAGTGTGCCGTTTTTACGAACTTCTGCTTGCTTTTGAACAAGACGGTGAGAGTAAGTAATTGGCGCTGGCATTAGTACTTCAGTTTCGTTACAAGCGTAACCAAACATGATGCCTTGGTCGCCTGCACCTTGTTCTTTAGGGTCAGCTTTATCAACACCTTGGTTGATATCTGGCGACTGTTTACCGATTGTGTTTAGTACCGCACAAGAATCTGCGTCAAAGCCCATATCTGAATGTACGTAGCCGATTTCACGAACGGTTTCACGAGTTAACTCTTCGATGTCTACCCATGCTGAAGTCGTGATTTCACCACCCACCATTACCATACCGGTTTTAACGTAAGTCTCACATGCAACACGAGCCTTTGGATCTTGCTCTAGAATCGCGTCAAGAACCGCATCAGAAATCTGGTCTGCAATTTTATCTGGATGACCTTCTGATACTGACTCAGAAGTAAACAGGTGCTTAGCCATGTTAGCTCCACTATATCTGGTTTAAAACTGGGGAATGATAAACTCTCCAGCGCAAATTAATACTAATTTTTGTAGGTGTATCTACATCTAGACGTCTATTCTAAATTTGATTGCTCGAATTACAAGCTCTTTTTTGGTTTTTGTTATAACCAAACGTTTGCCTGATTTATTGATAATTTTAAGAACTTCGAACGATTTGGCGCGAAAGGTGCAATATTTGTGAGGTTTTGGGCTGGAAAACGTTTGCACACCTAACAGGGCTTTGAGAGAATTATGACCTACTTTTCGTTTCGCTTAATGTACTCAGGAGCAGACATGTCGTCTCGTAAACATCTTGCCAATGCAATTCGTGCTCTAAGCATGGATGGTGTTCAACAAGCTAACTCAGGCCACCCAGGCGCACCAATGGGTATGGCTGATATCGCTGAAGTTCTTTGGCGCTCTCACCTAAACCACAACCCATCAAACCCAGAGTGGGCCGACCGCGACCGCTTCGTGCTATCAAACGGTCACGGCTCAATGCTTATTTACTCTCTACTGCACTTAAGCGGTTATGAGCTATCTATTGACGATCTGAAAAACTTCCGTCAATTGCACTCAAAAACCCCAGGTCACCCAGAGTACGGCTACGCGCCTGGTATCGAGACAACAACGGGTCCTCTTGGCCAAGGCATCACTAATGCTGTTGGTATGGCTATCGCAGAGAAAGCACTAGCGGCACAGTTCAACAAAGAAGGTCACGACATCGTTGACCACTTTACGTATGTGTTCATGGGTGACGGCTGTCTAATGGAAGGCATCTCGCACGAAGCATGCTCTCTAGCAGGTACGCTAGGTCTAGGCAAACTGATCGCGTTTTGGGATGACAACGGTATCTCTATCGATGGTCACGTTGAAGGTTGGTTCTCTGACGATACACCTAAGCGTTTCGAAGCTTACGGCTGGCACGTAATCCCAGCGGTAGATGGTCACGATCCTGAAGCAATCAACGCAGCGATTGAAGCGGCTAAAGCGGATCCTCGTCCGACTCTAATCTGTACTAAAACAATTATCGGTTTCGGTTCTCCTAACAAGTCTGGTTCGCACGACTGTCACGGTGCGCCATTAGGTCACGATGAGATTCAAGCGGCTCGCGAATACCTAGGTTGGGAGTACGGTCCATTTGAAATCCCTGCAGATGTTTACGCTGAGTGGGACGCAAAAGAAGCAGGTGCAGCGAAAGAAGCGGCTTGGAATGAAAAGTTTGAAGCATACGCAGCAGCTTACCCTGCAGAAGCAGCAGAGCTTAAACGTCGTCTAAACGGCGAACTTCCAGCGGAATGGGAAGAAAAAGCGAACCAAATCATTGCTGATCTTCAAGCAAACCCAGCGAACATTGCATCACGTAAAGCATCGCAAAATGCACTAGAAGCGTTTGGTCAAATGCTTCCTGAGTTTATGGGTGGTTCTGCTGACCTAGCGCCTTCTAACCTGACCATGTGGTCTGGTTCTAAGTCTCTAGAAACGGATGACTTCTCTGGCAACTACATCCACTACGGTGTACGTGAATTCGGTATGACCGCTATCATCAACGGTATCGCATTGCACGGTGGTTTCGTTCCTTACGGCGCAACATTCCTAATGTTCATGGAATACGCTCGTAACGCAATGCGTATGGCTGCGCTGATGAAAATTCAGAACATCCAAGTGTACACGCACGATTCGATTGGTCTTGGCGAAGATGGCCCAACTCACCAACCTGTTGAGCAAATGGCATCTCTACGCGTAACGCCAAACATGAGCACATGGCGTCCGTGTGACCAGGTTGAGTCTGCCGTAGCATGGAAACTAGCGATTGAACGTAAAGATGCACCAACAGCACTTATCTTCTCTCGTCAAAACTTAGCGCAACAAGATCGTACAGCTGAGCAAGTAGCGAACATCGCGAAAGGTGCTTACATCCTGAAAGATTGCGAAGGCAAGCCAGAGCTTATCCTTATCGCAACAGGCTCTGAAGTTGAGCTAGCAGTAGAAGCTGCGACTCAACTAACAGCAGAAGGTAAGAAAGTACGCGTGGTTTCAATGCCATCAACAGATGCATTCGACAAGCAAGACGCCGCTTACCGTGAAGCAGTATTGCCATCAGACGTAACGGCACGCATCGCTATCGAAGCAGGTATTGCTGACTTCTGGTACAAGTACGTTGGTTTCGATGGTCGCATCATCGGCATGACGACATTTGGTGAATCTGCACCTGCTGGTCAACTATTCGAGATGTTTGGCTTCACGACTGAAAACGTAGTGAACACAGCAAAAGAATTGCTAGCGTAACTGCTAGATTGTCTCAATAGTCCGAACGTAAAGGACGACTGTTAGATACTAAAGTTGGAAAGGCCATCATTGCGATGGCCTTTTTGTTTTTTGTCAGGTTTTCCAACCTTGTGGAATGCTTTGGTGAATACAGTCTAAAAGTACGGATAAGCGCAGTGGTGGTCTTCCTGCAGGCGTATAGCAGTTAATGGAGATGGGCTCTGAAAGCCAACCTTCTAAGCAAGGTGTGATTCGACCCGGATGATGTTTCTCGTAGCCGCTTGCTGTCCAAGTTGGCAGCAGTCCAATACCATGACCATTCGCGATGCTGTCGATCTGCATTGCGATGTTGTCGCTGTATAAGCGACTCACAAATGGCTCTAAAAAGAACTCACCGTGTTGGGGGTGTGAGAGCATCAATCCATTTTCTTGTACCGAGCCAAAATCGATCCACGGATGCGCTTCAAGCTCTTTGGGGTGCAGGATCGAACCGTGTTGTTCAAGATAAGCTGGAGAGGCAAAGGGCGTGTAACGAAATGAGCCTAATACCTCTTTGCGCCAATCGAGATCTTTACGCTCACCGAGCCAGATGAACAAATCTGGGTCATGGTGCGCTTCAGAAAAGTCACTGGTAAGCTGAACCCTAACATCAGGATTATCGGCAAGAAAACCGTTGAGCACACCACCTAGCCAACTTCTAACTAATGCTGTGTGACAAACAATATGCAGCGGCCCTGAAACTTGGTTTGTTAAACCTTGAAGCGCGTCATAACTCTCTTCACTTAGCTCAAGAATCTGGCGACTGTAGTGGGCAAAAATTTCTCCCGCTCTTGTCAGAACTAATCGGTTACCTTGTCTTGCGGTTAGAGCCTGACCGAAATCTTCTTCTAATTGTGCTAAGCGACGACTTAGCGTTGATTTAGGCTGGTTAAGGGCCTTGGCAGCGGCGGTCAAACTCTTATGCTGATTGAGCGCATCAAAGGCTCGAATTGATGCTAAGTCGTGCATATTTCATTTACTCCTTACTGCGTTATGCACGGGTTCCATAAATGGGAAGAACCGTTCCATAACTCTCACTATGCATCTCATTCTATTTGTGAATAATTCACTTTCGAAAATAATAATCATTATCAATTATGGAGATGTAGATGTCTACTCTTAGACTGCCAGTTATTACTGCAACTGGTATTTTAGCCTTCGTCAGTGTCCCTCATGTGTTTGCCAATGATGCGGTTTCTAAAATGGAAACAGTGGTTGTAACTGCATCAAGTTATGAGCAATCTCAAGCGGACGCGCCTGCAAGTATTAGTGTGATTTCACGTGAGGAGTTGGACTCTCGTTATTACCGCGATGTGACTGATGCACTAAAAAGTGTGCCTGGTGTCGTCGTAACAGGTGGTGGTGACACTACCGATATCAGTATCCGAGGTATGGGTTCTAAATACACTTTGATACTGGTCGATGGTAAACGTCAAAGCACACGTGAAACTCGCCCAAATAGTGATGGCCCTGGTATCGAACAAGGCTGGTTACCCCCTCTTCAAGCGATTGAGCGAATTGAAGTTATCCGTGGTCCAATGTCGACGCTTTATGGCTCTGATGCGATTGGTGGTGTAATTAACGTGATCACGCGAAAAGACGCGATGGAGTGGACAGGTAATGTTCAGCTAGGCACGGTTCTGCAAGAAAACAGTCGCTCGGGCGGAGAGCAGAGCGCGAATTTCTTCGTCAATGGGCCGCTAGCCGAAAATCTATCTCTCCAAGTATACGGTCAGTATACCGCAAGAGAAGAAGACGATATTGAATACGGTTATGAAGATAAAGATATGCAAAGTATCTCTTCAAAACTGACCTACCAGATTAATGACCGCCATTCTGTGCAACTAGAGGGTGGCACATCGGCACAAAGTCGTCGCGGTAACGTTGGCCTTTCCGTACCAACGACGGGGTGCCGAAGAGGTTGTGAGGATTCACTCAACGAATATCGTCGTAATTATGTAACGCTAAGTCACAATGGCGACTGGGACTCGGTTGGCATCTCAGATACTTACTTACAACGTGAAGAGAGCGAGAACAAATCTCGCGAGATGACGATCACTAACACCACGTTCAAATCGAGCTTAGTGACTGGTATTGGAAACCATACGCTGACAACCGGTGTGGATGCTACTCACGCCGAGCTTGAAGATTTTACTTCCAATAAAGCGTCATCGAAGACCGAAACATCGAATACGCAGTGGGCTGTTTTCATTGAAGATGAGTGGAGAATCGCCGATCCGTTTAGCGTTACGCTTGGTGGTCGTCTAGATCATGACGAAAACTATGGTGCGCACTTTAGTCCGCGTGTCTATGGTGTATGGCGAGTTGACCCATCTTGGACTGTGAAAGGTGGCGTGGCAACAGGTTTCCGTTCTCCGCAATTACGTGAAATTACTCCTGGTTGGGCGCAAGTCAGTGGCGGCGGTAATATCTACGGTAACCCAGACCTTGACCCTGAAACGTCGCTAAACAAAGAAATCAGTGTCTTGTATCAAGGTGACTCTGGTTTAGATGTCTCTTTGACTGCGTTCCATAATGAGTTCAAAGACAAGATCACACGTGTTGTTTGTCCAGATACCATCTGTACAGATGGACCAAACCAATGGGGGGCAGATCCAACGTACCGCATTAACGTGGACGAAGCGGTCACACAAGGTATTGAAGCGACCTTAGCATCGCCATTAACGGAAACCATTTACCTCAGCTCGAGCTACACATTTACCGACTCAGAGCAAAAAACAGGTGAATACAAAGGCATGCCGCTGCAACAGTTACCAAAGCATCTGTTTAATGTGTATGTAACTTGGCAAACAACAACAGATCTAGAAAGCTGGGCTAAAGTCACTTACCGAGGTAAAGAAATGGATCCGGTTACTGGCCCATCAAGAAACAGTATTGTAGAGCCTGCTTATACCTTTGTGGACGCTGGTGTGACATACCAGTTAACCGATAATACTCGTATTAAAGGCGCGATCTATAACTTGCTGGATGAGGAAATCAGTTACGAAGAATACGGATATGTCGAAGATGGTCGTCGCTACTGGTTAGGTTTAGACGTCGCATTTTAATTATTGTTGTAATAAGGCCGAGCATTGTCTCGGCCTTTTTTAATCCTGCTTTACTATGATTCAACAGGTGCGTTTTTCAGCCTGATCAGGTAGTATCTGTGACACGAAATTTTTGGTAGGGCGAAGGATAAATGCTAAAGGTTGCGATCAATGGATTTGGACGTATAGGTCGTAATGTTCTGCGAGCCGTATATGAAAGCGGAAAACATCAGCAGATCAAGGTTGTGGCGGTTAACGAATTAGCGCAGCCAGAAGCGATGGCGCACCTACTGCAATATGACACTAGTCATGGTCGCTTCGGTAAAAAAATCTCCCACGACCAAGAACACTTGCATGTTCATCATGACAGCGGCGAATATGACTCTATTCGCATTCTTCACCTCTCTGAACTCGAACTACTTCCTTGGCGTGATTTAGAAGTCGATATTGTCTTGGATTGCACTGGCGTGTTTGGTTCACAAGCCGATGGGCAAGCGCATATAGAAGCTGGCGCGAAGAAAGTGCTGTTTTCACACCCGGGCGCAAACGACATAGATAATACGATTATCTATGGTGTGAACCACGAAACTCTGAAAGACGAACACCGTGTTGTCTCCAATGGCTCTTGCACCACCAACTGTATCGTTCCCATCATTAAAGTGTTAGACGAAGCCTTCGGTATTGAGTCCGGTACCATTACCACGATTCACTCTTCCATGAACGATCAGCAAGTAATCGATGCGTACCATAACGATCTACGCCGTACCCGCGCTGCGAGCCAATCTATTATTCCGGTTGACACCAAGTTGCATAAGGGGATTGAAAGAATCTTCCCGAAATTTTCCAACAAATTCGAAGCAATTTCTGTTCGTGTCCCAACCGTTAACGTCACTGCAATGGATTTAAGTGTCACAATTAATACAAATGTGAAAGTTAATGACGTAAATCAAACCATTGTTAACGCATCTCAGTGTACATTACGTAACATTGTTGACTATACTGAATCGCCACTCGTTTCCATCGACTTTAACCACGATCCCCATAGTGCGATTGTAGATGGAAGCCAGACTAGAGTGAGTAACGGGCAACTCGTAAAAATGCTCGTTTGGTGCGACAATGAATGGGGCTTTGCTAACCGGATGCTGGATACTGCCTTAGCAATGCAAGCTTCTTCTCAAGTGGATCAGTAATGACGAAGAAGTGATGGAGAATTTTTATTTCAAGCCTTGAAATAAATCCATGATATCTCCATATCATCTATAACCAGTTTGAAGAATTAACAGGCTTGGCAGGGTTGCCGAGTTTTCAAAAACTTTAATTATCAATATTTGAGAGGACACATCATGTCTGTAATCAAGATGACTGACCTGGATCTTGCAGGTAAACGTGTATTTATCCGTGCTGACCTAAACGTGCCAGTAAAAGACGGTAAAGTAACTTCAGATGCACGTATCATCGCATCTCTTCCAACTATTAAGCACTGCCTAGAGGCAGGGGCTAAAGTAATGGTTACGTCTCACCTAGGTCGCCCAACTGAAGGTGAATACGCTGAAGAGTTCTCTCTACAACCAGTTGTTAACTACCTAAACGACGCACTAGATTGTGAAGTTAAGCTAGCAAAAGACTACCTAGATGGCCTAGAGCTAAACGCTGGTGAACTTGTTGTTCTAGAAAACGTTCGCTTTAACAAAGGCGAAAAGAAAAACGACGAAGAGCTATCTAAGAAATACGCAGCACTATGTGACGTATTCGTAATGGATGCATTCGGTACGGCTCACCGCGCTCAAGCGTCAACTCATGGTGTTGGTATGCACGCACCTATCGCTTGTGCTGGCCCTCTTCTAGCAAACGAGCTTGAAGCGCTAGGTAAAGCAATGGACAACCCAGCTCGCCCAATGGTTGCTATCGTAGGTGGTTCAAAAGTTTCTACTAAGCTAACTGTACTTGAGTCTCTATCTAAAATCGCTGACCAACTAGTTGTTGGTGGTGGTATTGCTAACACATTTATCGCAGCTGCTGGCCACAACGTTGGTAAGTCTCTATACGAAGCGGATCTAGTAGACACTGCTAAGAAGCTAATGGATGAGTGTGCAATTCCAGTAGCAACTGATGTTGCATGTGCGAAAGCATTCGACGAAAACGCAGAAGCAGAAATTAAGCACGTTTCTGAAGTACAAGACGACGACATGATCTTCGACCTTGGCCCAGATTCAACAGCTGAACTAGCAGAAATCCTTAAGAACGCGAAGACTATCCTATGGAACGGTCCAGTAGGCGTATTCGAATTCAAGAACTTCGAAGCAGGTACTAAAGGTATCTCAGAAGCTATCGCAGCATCTGAAGGCTTCTCTGTTGCTGGTGGTGGTGACACGCTAGCAGCTATCGACAAGTTCGGTATCAAAGCTGACGTTTCTTACATCTCTACAGGTGGCGGCGCTTTCCTTGAGTTCGTAGAAGGTAAAGTTCTTCCAGCAGTAGAAATGCTAGAAGCACGCGCTAAGTAATTAAAGCAAAGCGGGGGAGTGATTCTCCCGCTTTCTTGTTTGCTGCAACGTGTGAGGAACTCTGCTAGAATAGCCTCAGTTGTGAGCAAACGTTTGCAAGATTTTCAACTTAACAAGTTTTGTTTAAAAACGACAGATAAATAGGATTACATCCATGTCTAAGATCTTCGACTTCGTAAAACCAGGTGTTATCTCTGGCGATGACGTTCAGAAAGTATTTGAAGTTGCAAAAGAAAACAGCTTTGCACTTCCAGCAGTAAACTGTGTGGGTACTGACTCTGTAAACGCAGTACTTGAAGCAGCTGCAAAAGTTAAAGCTCCAGTTATCGTTCAATTCTCTAACGGTGGCGCTGCTTTCTTTGCTGGTAAAGGTCTAAAACTTGAAGGTCAAGAGGCTCAAATCCTAGGTGCTGTTGCTGGTGCGAAATACGTTCACGCTGTAGCTGAAGCTTACGGTGTTCCAGTAATCCTACACACTGACCACGCTGCTAAGAAACTACTTCCTTGGATCGACGGTCTACTAGACGCTGGTGAAGAGTACTTCGCGCAAACTGGTAAGCCACTATTCTCTTCTCACATGATCGACCTTTCTGAAGAGTCTCTAGAAGAGAACATCGAGATTTCTGCTAAGTACCTAGAGCGCATGGCTAAAATGAACATGACTCTAGAAATCGAACTAGGTTGTACTGGTGGTGAAGAAGACGGCGTTGACAACTCTGATATGGATGCGTCTGAGCTATACACTTCTCCAGAAGACGTTGCATACGCATACGAGAAACTAAGCGCAATCAGCCACCGTTTCACTATCGCAGCATCTTTCGGTAACGTACACGGCGTGTACAAGCCAGGTAACGTTGTTCTAACTCCAACTATCCTACGTGATTCTCAAGCGCACGTTTCTGAGAAATTCGGTCTTCCAGCGAACTCTCTAAACTTCGTATTCCACGGTGGTTCAGGTTCTTCTCTAGAAGAAATCCGTGAGTCTATCGGTTACGGTGTTATCAAAATGAACATCGATACTGATACACAGTGGGCAACTTGGGATGGTATCCGTAAGTTCGAAGCTGAAAACCACGATTACCTACAAGGTCAAATCGGTAACCCAACTGGTGAAGATGCACCAAACAAGAAGTACTACGATCCACGCGTATGGCTACGTGCTGGTCAAGCTTCAATGGTAGCTCGTCTAGAGCAAGCATTTGCTGACCTAAACGCAGTTGACGTACTATAATCGTTACTGATTAAGTTACTTAAAAACCCGCTTTTTGAGCGGGTTTTTTTATGTCTATCATTTTGCCCCTATGTTTCTTTCCCTGTTTTCCTATTGATATCTTTATGCGTCAGGTTGTATTTTCTGGTGGGATGTTCCCCCTTTAACGTTTTTAAATAAAAACATAGGAATATCAGTCATAGGAGTGGCGAAATAAGAGTGCATTGCGTAACCTGTAACAAGCCAATATCAGAAAACTCTGATAAAGTCTTGTTTTGCATATCTTTGCGAAACTCTGACTTTGAAAAAAGTCAAAGTTGGGATATTGTGCCAAAAATCTGACACTGTTCAGTGGGGCAATAGGGATGTTGTTTTAGAAAAGAGCCTTTAAAAAACAAGGTTCATAAATTAACGGCAATTGGATTTATATATCTTTATTTTTGAGGATAAGAATTATGGCAGGTGAATCGGTGGGTATCGATACCACTTTAACGGATGGTCTAACTCAGGCTGAAACTTGGCTGACAAACAACTCAGATCTACTGGTTCAGTACGGTGTGAACATTATCTCTGCGCTGCTTATTCTGTTTATCGGTAATATTATCGTTAAAGCAGTCGCTGGTAGTGTTTCTAAAGTACTAGAAAAGAAAAACATGGATAAGGCTGTCGTTGAATTTATTCACGGTCTTGTTCGTTACTTGCTATTTGTAATCGTACTTATCGCCGCTCTTGGTCGATTAGGCGTTCAAACCGCTTCAGTCGTGGCTGTAATCGGTGCGGCAGGTCTTGCTGTTGGTCTTGCGCTACAAGGTTCACTATCAAACTTTGCAGCTGGTGTACTCATTGTTGCGTTCCGTCCATTCAAATCTGGCGACTACGTAGAAATTGGCGGTGTAGCGGGTAGTGTTGAAGCAATTCAAATCTTCCAAACTGTTCTAAAAACACCAGACAACAAGATGGTTGTTGTGCCTAACTCGTCAGTAATCGGTGGTGCAATTACTAACTACTCTCGTCATGCAACGCGACGTGTCGACTTAGTGATTGGTGTGTCATACAAAGCGGATCTTAAACTAACGAAGAAAGTAATTCGCGAGACGCTAGAAAAAGATCCGCGTATCTTGAAAGATCCTGATATCACAATCGGCGTACTTACGCTGGCAGACTCTTCAGTAAACTTTGTGGTTCGCCCATGGGTGAAAACTGCAGATTACTGGGGCGTATACTTTGATGCAATGCAAGGTATTAAAGAAGCATTGGATGAAAATGGTATCGAAATTCCATTCCCACAAATGGATGTTCATCTGAACAAAATCGACGCTTAATACAAGCGGTAGATATTCGAAAGCGAGGCCAATTGGCCTCGCTTTTTTATATCTCATAAAGAATGTGATTACCGGCAAGCAATAGACGTTTTAGATGTTTACCTGCAAAGCCAAAGGTGAATTCAGGCAATCCTGGCGTATAGAGCAACTCTTCGTGTTGATACAGGGTTGTATCAACAATGAGCGTGACATATTCAGGTAAGCCAATCGGACATACCGCTCCAGGCAAACAACCTAACACTTCGACCATTTCACCGTCGTCACAAATTGAGGGGCGTTTACCTGTGACGGCCTTTATTTGTTTGGCATCGAGGCGAGAGTCTTTTTCTGTTAGATAAATTGCGTAGCCTTGTCCTTTAAGTTTTAAGAAGAGGCTTTTGGTGTGTGTGCCTGTCCATCCAAGCTCGGACGCAACTCTTATATCCGTGTCAAAGTCTAAGATGGCTTCATGCTGCCATTCCCGAAAAGGAATAGAGAGCGCGTTGAGTCGCTCTCTATTGATATCATAGATACGCTTTAGTGACTCCATGTCTTTGTTGTCCTGTTGATTACCAGTACTTTTCAATAAGTTCGCTAGCTAAAACATACGCAATCGTGAACATCATTACTGCGACCGCGATGTCGATGCCTTTTTTCACTCTTGGCTTTGATAGGGTAGGACCTAGTTTTGCGGCTCCTATCGACAAGGTATAGAACCAAACAAAGGAAGCCATCATCGTACCTAGTGCAAAAGCAATTCGGTCATGGCCTTCAAACTGCCCACCAATAGAGCCCAGAATAACGACTGTATCTAAGTACAAGTGTGGGTTAAGTACTGTGACGGCTAAAGCACCTAATATGACCGTTCGACGACCACGAGCGACGACTTCACCTTTTGATTCTGACTCACTGCCTGACTTAAACGCACTCTTAAGTGACAGTAATCCATAAAAGCTCAGGAAGGCAATACCACCAAGCGTCACCGATGTTAGTAAGATTTCGTTTTGAGACAGAATCGCACCACCACCAAAGATACCTAGAGAAATGAAGATCATATCTAGGATGCTACAAATAGTGGCAGTCGTCAGGTGATGATTGCGCTTTATGCCTTGATTTAAGACATACGCATTTTGTGCGCCGATCGGAATGATCATTGATGCCCCTAAACCAAACCCTTGCAATAGAACCCACAAGCTCACACTTCACCTCACTTCAAAATAACCAATAAATTCTCAGAAGAGTGAAAGATAAAGAGTTTATCTAAATAAGTATAATTAATGATTTTAATATTATATTAGCCAAGCTAATTTAAGGGTTGATGTTTTATCAGGAGAGGAAGATCAGGATGAGAGGGTTGGACTATAAATGGATTGAGGCATTAGATGCCGTGGTTTATCAGGGGAGCTTTGAGCGTGCAGCCGAACATTTATTTGTCTCGCAATCAGCTATTTCTCAACGTATTAAACAATTAGAAAAGTTTCTCGCACAACCCGTTTTGGTTCGTAGTCAACCACCCAAGCCAACGCCGATTGGTAAAAAGTTATTAGGCCTTTATCGTCGAGTGCGCTTACTCGAGCATGAAATTCTGCCCGAACTCAAGAATGATACCAGTACTCGACCTGTACAACTCTCTTTGGCGACCAATGCTGATAGCCTTGCTACTTGGCTACTGCCTGCACTGCAAGATGTCATGAAGCAGCGTCAGGTTGAACTCAAACTCACTATCTACGGTGAATCTCGTTCCATCGAAAAGCTAAAAAGTGGCGAAGTGACGGGGGCGATCAGCTTAGAATCCCAGCCGATACCTGGCTGTAGAGCGGATTACTTGGGACGTGTTGATTACGTTTGTGTCGCGAGCCCGGAGTTTTATCAGCGTTACTTTGCTCAAGGCGTTAATAACCAGACGTTGGCCAAGGCGCCGGCCGTTTCGTATGATCAATATGATGACCTACATAAAACCTTTCTTACCGAGCATTTCAATGTCAGCCCTGATAGCGTCATTCACCATAACATCAGCAGCTCTGAAGCGTTTCTAAAAGTGGCGTTAGCTGGTGTAGCCTATTGCTTAATCCCTCGTTTGCAAATTACCGACGAGCTAGAGCGTGGCGCGTTGGTTGATGTTACTCCCGGTTTTTTAATGTCCCATCGGATTTATTGGCATCATTGGCAACTGGAAACGGGGGTTCTACAAGAAATCTCACACGCGATAGTCGGGTATGCTCAGCGACACTTACCTCAATAAGTTCATTGTCGCATCGATGGGTTCATTGCCGACAGAGTGTTTCGTTGAAAAATTACGCCAATGTTACATAGTCAAAGTTGTGTTAGAAGTCATTCTGAGTGCTTGGATAATCGACAGAAGTTTCTATTATGAAACCATACACTTTCTCAGTAGTGATAGTTTTGTCTGAATTTTGAGCCTTTCTGCTGAGAGTAAGTACTTTATTTTTGTATGGATGGATTTATTGAATGAGACTGTATTCATTTTTGCTGGCTTCTGCACTCAGCCTTACTAGTGCTTCAGTGTTGGCGAACTCGCCTGAATTTGCTCACGTAACGACGACAGGTTATGGTGAAGTTATTGCTACACCAGATATGGCGACGTTTTCTGTAAAAGTGGTAGACACGACAATGACTGCTGAACAGGCCAAGCAGTCAGTAGACAAAACCGTTGAGCAATTTCTGAAAAATCTGTCCGATGCTGGCTTATCAAAAGACAATGTTACCAGCTCGAATTTATACCTTGCGCCTCAATACCACTACCCTAAATCTGGTAAAGCAGAGCTCGTTGGTTATCGCGCTTCTCGTAGCATTGATGTGACGGTTACGGATCTAAAAAACCTAAACCAGTACCTAGATATGGCGTTAGAAGCAGGGATTAATCAGGTTGATAATATTCAACTTAAGGTAAGCAACCAGGCTGAGTATCAGCAAAAGGCACGCATGGCGGCTATCCAGGATGCGCGAGAAAAAGCAGCGTCACTGGCTACTGGCTTTGAGAAAAAATTGGGTGATGTTTGGCAGATCAATTACAGACAGATGCACGTTCAGCCAGTTCTAATGCGCTCGATGGCGATGGACAGTAAAGAAGGGGCAAACAGCTACCAAGATTCTACCATGATTATTCGCGATCAAGTTGACGTGATTTACAAGCTGAAGTAATACTGGGTGCAAAAAGAAAAGGCAGGGTATTCCCTGCCTTTGTTATTTCTGCTTCACAAATTAGTGAAGGATACGAGCACGGATAGTGCCTTCAATACTTTTCAGTTTCGCTAGCGCTTCTTCTGAGCGCTCGGTTTCAACATCGATCACTACGTAGCCGATTTCAGCGGCTGTTTGTAGGTACTGTGCAGCAATGTTAATACCGTCTTCCGCGAAGATGGTGTTGATCTGAGTAAGAATACCAGGACGGTTTTTATGGATGTGAAGCAAGCGAGAGCATTCACCACCGTGCTCTGGCAGTGACACCTCTGGGAAGTTTACGCTTGAAAGCGTAGAGCCGTTGTCAGAGTACTTCGCCAGTTTTCCTGCGACCTCAACACCGATGTTCTCTTGTGCTTCTTGCGTTGAACCACCAACGTGTGGAGTGAGGATGACATTATCGAACTTCTGCAAAGGAGATTCGAACGGGTCGGCATTCGTTTTCGGTTCTGTCGGGAACACATCAATCGCAGCGCCCGCAATGTGACCCGCTTCTAAACTATGGCAAAGTGCTGGAATATCCACGACAGTGCCGCGTGCTGCATTAATAAAGATTGAGCCTGGCTTCATGCGAGCAAACTCAGCTTCACCCATCATATTTTTTGTTTCTGGCGTTTCAGGAACGTGCAGAGAAATTACGTCACACTTGTTTAGTAGTTCACTCATGGTATGTACTTGCGTCGCATTACCAAGGGACAATTTGTTCTCGATGTCGTAGTAGTAAACGCGCATACCTAAGTTTTCGGCAATAATACCTAGCTGCGTACCAATGTGGCCGTATCCGATAATGCCAAGACGTTTGCCACGTGCTTCGTAAGAGTTGTCAGCACTTTTCTTCCAAATACCGCGATGTGCAAGCGCATTCTTTTCAGGAATGCCACGCAAAAGTAGTAGGATTTGACCAAGCACTAGCTCAGCCACACTGCGTGTGTTAGAGAACGGTGCATTAAACACAGGAATGCCGCGTTTTGCTGCTGCGTCTAGGTTTACTTGGTTAGTACCGATACAAAAACAGCCAATTGCAACCAGTTTATTCGCCGCATTGATTACCTCTTCGGATAGGTTCGTACGGGAGCGAATACCGATGAAGTGCACGTCTTTAACCGCTTCAATCAATTCTTCTTCCGGAAGGGAACCTTTATGGTACTCAATGTTGGTATAACCAGCTGCTTGAAGAACTTCAACTGAAGAAGGGTGTAGTCCCTCTAACAAGAGGATCTTAATCTTTTCTTTTTCCAGTGAAACTTTGGCCATTTTTTCTCGTCCTTAAAATGGAAAGGTGGGCTAACGTGGCGCACATTGGGCAAAACTATTAAAAAGGGGATAATTGATAGTTTTGTAGGAGGACAAACGTTTCCTTGTGCGTCTTCTGTTCAATAAAGTAACAAAAAAAAATTGCTTTGGGTAAGAAAATTACGGAATAAGAGATAATTTTCTTAGAGAAAGGAATAAAAAACGGTGCCTTGCAGCACCGTATGTAATGAAATAACAGAAAAGTGAACCAGATAGGTCGATTTGAGCTGTTATTTATTCTTCAATTTTTGCGCCTTCTGGTGTGCCTGTGATTACGACGTCAGCACCACGGTGAGCAAAAAGACCCACAGTCACCACACCCGCGATACCGTTGATCTTGTCTTCCATTTCTTTCGGGTTAGTAATCTGCATGTTGTGTACATCCAAAATTACGTTGCCGTTGTCAGTCACAACGCCTTCACGGTAAGCCGGGTCACCACCCAGTTTTACTAATTCGCGCGCAACGTAAGAGCGTGCCATTGGGATCACTTCTACAGGTAGTGGGAACTGACCTAGTACGTCAACTGCTTTGGTGCCGTCAACAATACATACAAACTTATCAGAGATTGCTGCGACAATTTTCTCACGAGTCAGAGCCGCGCCGCCGCCTTTGATCATTTCACGTGCTGGGTTAATTTCGTCTGCGCCATCAACATACACATCCAGCTTCATTACGTCGTTACACTCGTATACTTCAATACCAAGCTCTTTAAGGCGCTCAGTTGAAGCGACAGAGCTAGACACTGCACCTTTAATATCGTCTTTGATAGTGCCTAGTGCATCGATGAAGTGATTCACGGTAGAGCCAGTACCAACACCGACAATGCTGCCTTTCTCAACATATTTTAGTGCTGCCCAACCAGCCGCTTTTTTCATTTCATCTTGAGTCATGCCAATCTCCTGAATAGATGTTCGTTAACGTTTGCGGGCGTGATTATAGCGGCTTACTTGCCACTTTCCCATTGCCATATTCGGCTTGGGGTCACGATCTTAGGTAATGGAATGTCCCAGCTTTCGATTGGTAAGCGTTCTACATGTTGGCAGTCGTGAGCGATACCAACAGGCTTGGCACCTTCTCCGGTTATAAACCAATGAGACAGGGTACGGTCATAATACCCTCCGCCCATGCCTAAGCGGTGGCCGATGCTGTCGAATCCAACCAAAGGTGTACAAATGATATCAATTTGACGAACGGGCTTGAGATGGCGGATGTCCAGTTTGGGCTCTAAGATGCCGTATTTGTTGTAGACCAATTGATCATCACTTACGTACAGAAGAAACAGTAACTGACCTTTGGAAAACGGATGGATGACAGGTAGATAAACCGATTTTCCCTGTTGCCACAACCACTCAATGAGCGGCTTGGTATCAAGTTCACCGTCAGCAGAAAGATAAATAGCAATATGCTGTGCTTGCTGGATTTCAGGAAGTTGAGAGAACTGAGTGACAAGGTCGATCCCCGCTTGGAATTGCGTATCGCTACACAATGCGTTGCGCTTTTCACGAATCAGTTTGCGGAAGTCTTGTCGAGAGAGGTCTGACATAGAGAGAATACCCCAGGGTGCCGTTGAGGATTGTGGCCCTTGAACCAGCTGGTTCAAGGCGGATCAGCAATGATAACCGTAGGCTTCTCGGTGCATGCCGAGCTTGCTCAATAGTTACCAAATACTAACCCTTAGGTATTGCTTATCGGCTCAGGGACTTAAATCCTGCTGACGCACACCCCAGGGTAAATTTTGTATTTACTGCTGTCCTTGCGTAACTTTGCTTAGTGCGTTCTCAAGAGACGCAGTGAGCTTTTCCATTCGCTCAGTAATTTCTTGCTGTTGACCGTTTGATTCGTATGACTTGGTGTGCAACTCATAACAAATATTCAATGCAGCGAAGGTCAGCAGTTGGATTTCATTGGTTACCTTAGTACGTTCGCTCATTTCTTTCAATCGGCGATCCAGATCTTTTGCCGCTGCAACAAGAGACTCTTCTTGTCCTGTCGGACAATTCACTCGTGTAACTTTGCCTAATATTTCAACGTCGATCGCTTGATTGCTCATGATGAATAAACTCTATATTCGCGCTATCTAAGGTGTTGCTTCATACAACTACCGAGGAGCAAACTATAGGAAAACCGCTATTAAGATTCAAGCATTTCCCATCACAGAAAGAGAAATGATGACGAGATCACACAGGAATTGGGCAAATTGAGCAAATGCTGTTCAAAATTGAATTTGATAGCCGTTTCAGACCACTAACCTTGATGGTAGGATATACCAATACATTATTATGCAAGAATGAGCCAAGTTATGAGTGAAATCACCCTTCCTGAATACCAATCTATTGCTGCTGAACTGCAATCTGCAAGCCTAGCAGTAACACCTGCGGAATTACATGGCTTATTTGTCGGCATGTTAAGTGGTGGATTGGCGATTAATGATCAAACTTGGCAGCCTATTCTGTTTGACTACACCAATGATGGTATGGGTTGGCCTTCTACTGCGCTAGCTTTTGCTCAAAGCGTATTCACTGTTACTGTCAATGAACTCACGGGCACGTCGATGGAGCTGTCTTTATTATTGCCAGATGAGCCGGGAGAAGAAGGCTTATTCGCGTTGGCTGACAGCGTGTCCGATTTCGTAAACCACTTTATTTCTGGTTTAGGTCTAGCAGGTGTTGCGCTAAATAAAGCGTCAGATGACGCTAAAGAAGCATTGGCTGACTTAGAAGAGATTGCCAAATTAGGCATTGATGAAGATGATGACCTCGGTGAACAAGCGCAATTGCTAGAACAAGTGATTGAACACATCAAAGCTTGCGTACTAACGATTCATGCTGAGTTTGGTGTTCGCCCTGAAAGTAGCGATAAAAAGCCTACTATTCATTAATCGTAGATGGTCCAGAGGTTAGCATGAAGCAATATGATGTAGTCATTGCTGGTGGTGCCATGGCAGGGGCAACGTTGGCATTAGCAATTGACCATTTGTCTCAGGGAAAGCTCCGCATTGCCGTCGTTGAGCCTTTTAAAGCGCAGTCAGATATGCACCCTGGTTTTGACTCTCGCTCAATCGCATTGTCTTACGGTACTGTCAATCTGTTGCGTCAACTACAGCTCTGGACCTCGATAGAGCCGTTTGTCACACCCATTGAACATATCCACGTTTCTGACCGCTCTCATGCTGGGATGACGGAAATTACCAAGCAAGAGATTGGCGTTGAAGCACTAGGGTATGTTGTCGAATTAGCCGATGTTGGTCGCGTATATCAAGAATTATTAGATAGCAGCGCATCTATTACGCTGTTTTGCCCTGACTCTGTTACCGATATCGAGCGCGAGCAACACTGTACCCATATTACGTTGAAAAGCGGTGGGAAGCTTGAAGCAAAACTGCTGGTGGCAGCCGATGGTGCTGTTTCGACTTGTTGTCAGAAAATTGGTTTAGAGCTTTCTGAGCAAGATTTTGAACAAGTGGCTGTCATAGCCAATATTGTGACTCAAGAACCTCATCAAGGTCGAGCCTTTGAACGTTTTACTGAAAATGGCCCTGTTGCTTTATTGCCAATGAGTGACAATAGAATGTCCTTAGTTTGGTGTCTGCACCCTGAGGAAGCCCAAGCAGTTCTTGAGTTATCTGACCAAGCATTTCTCCAACGTTTACAACAAGATTTTGGCTGGCGTTTGGGCGCGATGAAAAAAGTGGGACGACGTGCGAGTTACCCATTGCTTCTTCGCCATCGAAAGCAAAATATCTCTCATCGTTTTGCGATTGTTGGGAATGCGGCGCAAACGCTGCATCCGATAGCTGGACAAGGTTTTAATCTTGGTATTCGCGACGTTGTCTCGCTAGCAGAAGAAATCGTGCAGCAAAGCGATGATGTTGGTCTTTATCAAGGCTTGATGCGCTTTAGTCAGCGTAGAGAGGCAGACCGAAGCGAAACGATCTGGCTAACCAGTGCCTTAGTGCATATTTTTTCAAATGATTTACCCGCGATGCGAATTGGGCGAAATACAGCCTTAGCAGCGATGGATAACCTTTCTATTTTTAAGCAGCCGCTACTGCGCCATACGCTTGGTTTGGTAAAACGATGAACGGCCGCACTGAATTAGGTAATAAAAAGCAATGATGCAAAGTGTAGATATCGCCATCATCGGCGGAGGGATGGTTGGGTTGGCACTTGCTGCCGCGTTCAAGGACAGCGATCTGCGTGTCGCCGTAATAGAAGGCAAGGTGCCAGATGAGTCGTTGAAAGAGTTACCTGATGTGCGTGTGTCTGCGTTGAGCCGTTCTAGTGAGACGATCTTGCGTAAGCTTGGCGCTTGGCAGGGGATAGAGCAACGTCGAGCTTCACCATACTACGGTATGGAAGTATGGGAGCAAGATAGCTTCGCTAGTATTGAGTTCAATGCACAAAGCATGGCACAACCTGATTTAGGGCATATTGTTGAGAATCGAGTGATTCAACTCGCACTGCTCGAACAAGTCCAAAAGCTCGATAACGTCACTATGTTTATGCCTGCACGTTGCGCGACCTTAGCGGTGGGCGAACAAGAAAGTTGGTTGACGCTCGACAATGGTCAAGCCATGACGGCTAAGTTAGTGGTCGGAGCCGATGGAGCAAACTCGTGGCTTCGTCATCAAATGGATATTCCGTTAACGCATTGGGATTATGGACATCATGCTCTGGTCGCGAATGTTAAAACCGCTGCTCCGCACAATAGCATTGCACGACAGATTTTTACTCCTCAAGGGCCATTGGCGTTTTTGCCAATGTCGCAACCAGATATGTGCTCTATTGTTTGGTCCACTGAGCCAAATCGTGCAGAGCAGCTATTGGCAATGAGTGAGCATGATTTCAACAAAGCATTGACGAGCGAATTTGATACACGACTTGGTCTATGTGAAGTCGTGGGAGAGCGTGCCGCGTTTCCTTTGAAAATGCGCTATGCGCGAGATTTTGTTGTAGAGCGAGTCGCGCTGGTTGGCGATGCAGCCCATACCATTCACCCACTAGCGGGGCAAGGTGTGAATTTAGGTTTATTAGATGCAGCCGGCCTCGCTCAAGAGGTGTTAGCGCTATGGAAGCAAGGCCAAGATATTGGCAGCAAACGCAATCTAAGAGGTTATGAGCGTTGGCGCAAAGCGGAAGCAGCAAAGATGATCGCTGCAATGCAAGGATTCCGAGACCTGTTCTCTGGAGAGAATCCTGCTAAGAAGCTGGTTCGTGGCATTGGTTTGAGTTTAGCGGGTCAACTGCCGGGAGCGAAAGATGAGATCATGAAGCGTGCGCTTGGTCTAAAAGGTTATCTGCCGGATCTAGCACGTCAGTAGGTGTAAAGTGAACTTCAAATACACAAAAGGCTGGTTAATCCAGCCTTTGTTTTATCAACGTTTTGCTAAGCATATGCGCATCGGAGTTTCATTATTTCTTGGTTGATCTCTTTGACCGCTCGGAAATGGCGTTGCTCTGCTTTCTCCGGCAGTATTAACTTGCCGTTATCAAACTCGAATCTACCGACCCCGTAAATATAAATTCTTCCTTTAAAAAGACGACTTATATGTTTAGCTATCATACTTGGTGTATAGCGCTTAAACAGTCTCATATTTACTTTCCTTTTATCTAACCTAGCCTAGGTATTCTACGTTTTGGACGCGAAAATTATTGTGACAGCCATAGTATTAAATACAGATGTAGGGTGTTGCGTCAGAGATTTGTGTTGTCTTAGACAATTTGACAGTGTCATCTCTTAAATAGCGTGAGGATTACCCCAAAAAATCACCGTTCAAGGAACCCTTACGACAATACACTCCTTTTTACGTGACGCATTAAGCAATAGTTTTGTTACAGAATTAAGAATAGAACGAAAATGATTGTTTGCTAATTGTTTCTATTAAGGTGGTATCCGATAGAACAAGCTTTACGTCCTAACGGTTAGAGAAAGAGGAAGAGAAAAAAGTTCCGCACAAAAAAAAGCCCGCTTCAGCGGGCGAATAGTCACAGATGCATTACACAAAAGTGGACAGCTGACGGCATGAATACTGTCATTCAGTCAGCTGATTCACTTTATGTTGGCTAAGTGCTTGTTTGAAACTTAACCAACAAATTCAGCATATACGAGTTTTATCTTTGTGACTATTTATGTTTCATATGTGATTAAAAATTCCATCGTCTATTTTTGTAGATATGAGCGAGATCACGTGATGATAGAAACACTACGTGCTATTACATTATTTTTAGACGATTAACGACAGATCTCAGCTACGGTCGGCTGACACAATTGGATAAGATCTTTGATAGAAAGCGCCAGTCCAGCCATGCGATCGCCACTGCTGATCGTGACTTCCTGTTCTTCTAGTAAACTAGGATCGAACACGATCGGCATGTGTCGTTTGAGTAATAGTGGAGTGACAGTACCAATTTTGTAACCCGTGATGGCCTCAACGTCGGCTTGATCAACGCAAGTCATCCGGCGGCATTGCAGTAACGATCGCACTTTTTTGGGATCGACACTACGATCACCAGGCGCACAGGCGAGTGCGTATTGATTTCCCATGTCTCGTAGCAAGATCGCTTTCACCATTTGAGAAGGGCGAATGCCGCGTTGTTGCGCGGCATCCTCAATAGTCGTTGCTGGTCTTTGATGCGGTAACAGACGAAACGGAATGTGTTGGTCTGTGAGAAATTGCATCAAAGGAGTATTGATTGTATTACTCATCATCAAGACTGTAAGGCAGTGATTCGATTGTCCACTCACATTCTGGTTGAGCAACCAAACGAAGACGAGTGTCTTCATCGAGATTATTGGGCAGTACGATCAGGCCAATCGCTTGATTGTCGCTGAACTGGTAGTGGTTTAATAAAGCACCCACTGAACGCCAGTTTTCACCCACGCTGCGTTCGAGCTCAATTGGCTCGTCACTGAATGGAGCAGAAGTTGCCCCTTTTACGATGTACATCGCACGTTTATTTGTACCGCGATACTTAGCTCGTGCTACCGTTTCTTGTCCTGTGTAGCAGCCCTTTGTGAAGCTAATGCCTCCTAAAGCTTGCACGTTGAGTGCTTGTGGAATGTGAGCATTCTGCGCGGATGCAGAGACAAATGGTAAACCAGCTTCAATGTCGAAACGATTCCAAAGCTCATTTGTCGTAAGGGCAGCATCTGTATTTTCAATGAATTGTTGCGCAGCTGACGCACTTAATATCAGTAGCCAGCGGCTTTGTGAAACTTGTACCGCGGTGCCGCCTTCAACAGGGCGAACGCTGCCAGTCGTTTTGCTCATTGAAGAAATAAGCTCGTCGGCTTTGACGCCTGCAACACCTAAGATAACTTCATCAGAAGCTTCAATCGTTACTTTAGAGAAAATGGCGTATTTTTTTATTTCGCTAAGTTCTACGTCAATCGCCGATTTTGGTTGGATCATGCCGTAGCCATCGTGGTGATGGAAAAGGCGGAACACACTCCACACTTTACCTTTCGCATCACAATGTGCGCCTAATGTTGATTGGTCTTGTTCTAAAGAAACGACATCGCAGGTAACCTGACCTTGTAAGTATGATTTTTTATCGTCACCGACCATGGTGATCATGCCGAAATTGTCCAGCAGCGAGATAGATAACTCTGGAAGTGCGTCTTGAGTTGAGAGAGGTAGTGCTGAAAAACGAGTTTGCCATTCCATAATTACAATGCCTTTTGAAGATATTTTTCCGCTATGTTATACCCAAATAACCTTGAGATACTAGGGGAGCGATTTACGAATCAACATTTGTCTGCTTTCACTATCGTATTGTGACCCGCACACTAGTGACGTAGCACATCCCTTGTTACACTCCGCACTAACAACAAGACATCTATGAAGGAATAGTGAATGTACACTCCGGAAGAAAAAGCGCGTATTAAATGGGCTTGCCGTCGAGGCATGCTTGAGCTTGACGTAGTAATTATGCCGTTTTTTGAAGAGTGCTTTGATACTCTGAGTGAACAAGAGCAGCGTGACTTTGTTTCTTTACTTGAATGCGATGATCCTGATCTGTTTACTTGGATAATGGGGCATGGCCGCAGCGAAAACTTAGGTCATGCTGCAATGGTTGATAAAATTGTCGCCCATAACCTCAGCAAAGTTCGTTAATTTTACCGCTTCTCCCTCTCTGACTGCCCGAGTTCTCAATGTAATACTTTTCTTACTGATGACTTGGGCCGTTACCCTCTCTAGCATCCCTCTCGTATTATCGATTTATTTGTTATTAATGATTGTTAAGGCACTATTGAGCCAAGGCTTTGTTAAACCGACAAGTCAGGGTTATTGGTATGTGCATTGCGATGGCTCGGTTAGGTTTGAGGCCCTTGAGTATAGTGAATGCTCGGCGGCTCTTGAGTCTGAAAAGGATCAGTTACAACGAATCGATACATCGACATTGCCATTCAAGATAACATTTCGATTGCAGTCTGGCCGTAGCGTCACGATTTGGCGTGATAGCTGTGACGATCAGCATTACCGTCAATTATCTTTGGTATTACGCCAGTGGGAAATGAAACAGGGAGCCAATGCTCCCTGTTGATGTAATAGTTTATTTTGTCGAATTAAAGCTGTTTAGCTGGAATCAAAATCGTTGGTCCGCTGTTTTCCAGTTGGTTCGGATAATCAAGCGTGTAGTGCAAACCTCGACTCTCTTTACGCTGCATCGCACAACGAACCATCAGCTCTGCTACTTGTAAAAGGTTACGCAGTTCTAATAAGTTGTTCGACACGCGGAAATTGCTGTAGTACTCATGCGTTTCTTGTTGCAACAGCTGGATACGGCGTAATGCGCGCTCTAAACGCTTGTCAGTTCGTACAATGCCCATGTAGTCCCACATAAACAGACGAAGCTCGTGCCAGTTGTGCTGAATGATCACTTCTTCATCACTGTTGGTCACTTTACTTTCATCCCAACATGGCACCTGTGAAGGAAGCTCCACGTTAGTGTGATGTTTTAGAATATCTTTCGCCGCAGACCAAGCATAAACCACGCATTCGAGAAGTGAATTTGATGCCATGCGGTTAGCACCATGCAGCCCTGTATAGCTAACTTCACCAATCGCATACAAATTTTTCAGATCGGTGCAGCCATTTCTATCCACCATGACACCGCCACAAGTGTAGTGCGCAGCAGGTACGATTGGGATTGGCTCTTTGGTCATATCAATGCCCAAGTCCATCAAGCGTGAGTAAATGGTTGGGAAGTGTTTCGTAATAAAGTCCGCAGGCTTATGGCTGATGTCGAGATACATACAGTCGGCACCCAAACGCTTCATTTCGAAGTCGATAGCACGAGCCACGACGTCACGCGGAGCAAGCTCTTTACGTTCATCGAAATCTGGCATAAAGCGAGAACCATCGGGACGACGCAGGTAAGCACCTTCACCACGTAACGCTTCGGTCAACAAGAAGTTACGCGCCTCGGGGTGGTATAAACACGTCGGGTGGAACTGGTTAAACTCCATATTTGCCACACGACACCCTGCACGCCAAGCAATGGCAATACCATCACCAGACGAAACATCTGGGTTAGAGGTGTATTGATAAACTTTTGAAGCGCCACCTGTAGCGAGAACCACAAATTTGGCTCGCACGGTTTCGACATGCTCTTCGTTGCGGTTCCAAATATAAGCACCGATAACTTTGTTTTTATCACCGCCAATTTTGTCTTCGGTGATTAAGTCCAGAGCATTGTGACGTTCGAGAACATGAATGTTTGGATGGTTGTGAGCGTTATCTTGCAGAGAGGTTTGCATCGCCATACCTGTTGCATCTGCCGCGTGAAGAATACGACGACGGCTATGGCCACCTTCACGAGTTAAGTGATAACGAGGCTCATCGTCAGAGTCATCCTCTTCACGATCAAATGGGACACCACCGTCGATCAACCACTGTACGCACTCTTTTGAGTGTTCAGCAATGAACCTCACGGTATCTTCGTCACAAATACCATCGCCGGCGATTTGCGTGTCTTCAACGTGTGAATCAATGGTGTCTGACTCATCAAATACGGCAGCAATACCACCCTGGGCATAATAGGTCGCCCCTTCGCTGCGTGGCCCTTTACTCAGCACCATCACTTTACAGTGGTTAGCAACGCGCAAAGCCAACGACAAACCAGCCGCGCCACTCCCTACCACTAACACATCACACTCATGTTCACGATTTGTGTTCATATAACTTTTATAATCCCAAGCTAAGGTAACAAAGTCACCTTGTGTATTATTTGCACACCATGTGCATTCCATTATCGCGACACCTGTCGCTAAGGGCTAAGTTGGGAGACCTATCGACATCCGTGTTACTGCGGTGACTGAGCCACTCTTCTTTTTCATGCAGAGCATGAGCATGCTTCCTAAGTTATATTTGTAACGCGGTGTTCAGATAGCCATTAGCCATGCAAATGAAAAGTAATAGTTTGTCAATGCCATTGCTTTTCCATGCTCGACCCAGCACAATCTGGGACAGAGATCATTCATTATACCCATTTCCCCTCAAGATGCTCGCTTGTCAAACTTAGACTAAAGTCAGGCAACGGTGGTCATTTGGGTATAGACATCACACTGTGAAAAAACAATGACAAAAAACTTGAGAAACCATGGAACTTTCTCATTCACGTTAGGGTCACAATAGTGCTCAAGTAAGCAGTGGTGTCAATACTACGTTTTGCATAATTAGTACCCATATCTGAGAAGAGTAGGGGCATAACAAATAGGAGTATCCGCTCGAATGAACGAGCAGCTGACCGATCAAGTATTGATTGAGCGAGTTCAGAATGGCGATAAGCAAGCATTCAACCTGCTGGTAACGAAGTACCAGAACAAAGTATGTAATCTTATTTCCAGATACGTTAGTAATCCTGGCGATGTACCAGATGTAGCACAAGAAGCGTTTATTAAAGCTTACCGAGCTATTCCCAGCTTTCGTGGGGAAAGTGCGTTTTATACGTGGCTGTATCGCATTGCAGTGAATACTGCGAAAAATCACATTGTTGCTCAAGGGCGTAGACCTCCAGCGACAGATGTCGATGCTGAAGATGCTGAATTTTACGAAACAGGTAGTGCACTTAAAGAAATATCGAACCCTGAGAACTTAACGTTGTCCAAAGAATTGCAACGGGTGGTGTTCAGTGCAATCGAAGCTTTACCTGAAGATTTAAAAACCGCAATGACATTACGAGAGCTCGATGGCTTGAGTTATGAAGAAATTGCAGAAGTGATGGATTGCCCGGTAGGAACGGTACGATCGCGTATCTTCCGTGCTCGTGAGGCGGTGGAAAAGAAAATCAGACCTCTTTTGCAACGCTAGTACAAGTAATAACTATGGTGAAAATAATGGCTGACAAAGAAAAACTTTCAGCTCTCATGGATGGAGAATTGGTCGATAAGGCTTTAATTCAAGAGTTAGAGCAAGACCAAGAGAGCCGTGATGCTTGGCAGAACTATCACCTGATTGGTGATGTGATGCGAGGCGAAGCGCCAGCAAAACCTGAGTGGAATATTGCTGAAAGCGTGGCGTTAGCGTTAGAAGATGAACCTGCACATCGTGCGTTTGATTCGCACGGTGCAAATGTTATCTCAATTGCTGATACGCCAAAAGAGTCGCAACCAGAACCGCAAAAAGCAAAACGTCAGTTGCCAGGTTGGTTGACACAGTTTGGTCAAGTTGCTGTTGCTGCATGTGTATCGCTTGTCGTTATTTTAGGTGTACAGCAGTACGGTGGTAGCGATTCAATGTCGCCGCAAACAGATCAATTACCTGTGTTGCAGACAGTTCCGTTTGCTGGCAGCGCAGAGCCTGTGAGTTTAACTCGTGAGTCTGTTGAGCGTTCTGTAGGTGAAGCAAATATGCAAGAGCAACGTAAGCGTGTTCATGCTATGCTGCGGGACTACGAATTGCAGTTACGAATTAACAGTGATGCATCTCAACAAGATGCAAATCTGAATCCGGATATTGAATGAAAAAATTTCTGATCAGCGCTTGCGCTCTGTTCAGTATGATGTCTTTTCAAGCCTTTGCTGGTGATAAGCCAGCGGAGGCTTTATTGCATCAAATGAGCGAGGCGAGTAAGAATTTAAGTTACGAACTCTCTTATATCCTTATCAAAAAGAACAGCATTGAGCCGTTGCTGTATCGTCATGCCACGCATGGTGACGATCAATATGCTCATCTTGTCTATTTAAGTGGCCCTGTACGCGAAGTGATTCGTCGCGGCACAGAAGTAAGCTATATCGAAACGGGTTTAGAACCATTCACCATCGAGTCAGGTAAAATGGTCGCTCCGACTATGCCTATGCTCAACACCAATATCGATGAGCTAAACTTGTATTACGACTATGTAAAAGTGGGTAGAGCTCGTGAAGCAGGTGTAGCAACACAAGTGCTGCGTGTCGTCCCTAAAGACGGTCTGCGCTATTCATACGTACTATGGATCGATGAAAAGAGTAAATTGCCGTTACGTGCCGACCTTGTGGACCGTGATGGTGAGATGCTTGAACAATATCGCACTATTTCTTACACGGTGAATCCAAAAATCGCAGAGTTAATGAGTGGCCTACAAGATGTTCAATTACCAGCTGTTCTCACCATGCCAAAAGGCGATATTGGGACCAGTAATTGGCAGGTAGGTTGGATCCCTGAAGGTTTCGAGCCGAACGAGCTCAACCGCTATCGTATGGCCGTTACTAATCAAATGGTGGAGAGCCAGCTGTATTCTGATGGTCTGTTTAGCTTCTCTGTTTACGTAGCAAACAAAGATGAGCATTCGTTAAAAGGGCAGTTGGTTCGCCAAGGCCGAAGAACGTTGCATAGTTTTGTGAGCGGTCAACATGAAATCTCCGTAGTTGGAGACATTCCGCCGACCACAGCACAACGTATCGCCCAATCTGTCACATTTAATGTAACAAAGAGTAAACAACAATGATGACCGCGTTGGCTACTGTGACAGACGTACATCGTCGCGGTAAACAATACGAAATTGGTTTAAGCTGCGAACAGCAGACCAGTTGCAGTAGTTGCTCTTCACAGAAAAGCTGTGGAACGGGCGTTGTGACTAAAGCCATTGGTAACAAGAGTTTATCTTGGCACCTGCGCACGGATAAATCAGTGAAGATAGGTCAAGTCGTCGAGATAGGCTTTCCTGAGTCGAGCCTGATAAAATCAGCAATGGCGGTTTATTTACTGCCGTTGTTTGGTTTGATTATCGGTGCGATGTTTGGTCACTTCCTATTAGCGCCGCTGACCGCGGGCGGGGAAGGTATCATCATATTGGCATCAGTACTATTTGCAGCTGGTGGAATGTGGATCGCAAAACGTGTTTCTCGTCCGTTAGAGGATGAATCCAAGCGCCAAGTTACCCTCGTTCGGGTACTTGGAGAGCCAATCCAGTAAGTGTTGTCCCCCTCCACTAAAGGTTATTTGGGTATGTACTTTAAATTACGTGCGCCCGTTAACGAAATTCGGTAGAATCTGCCAACTTGATTGAAATGCCGTCAGTAGATGGCGTTTCTTACTGTCCCTATTTGTAAAGAGTTAGTCACCCTAAATCTATGAAGCACATTCGTAACTTTTCGATTATCGCCCACATCGACCATGGTAAGTCGACCCTATCAGACCGTCTAATCCAAGTTTGTGGCGGGTTAACCGATCGTGAAATGGCCGCACAGGTTCTGGATTCTATGGATCTTGAACGTGAGCGTGGTATCACCATTAAATCTCAGAGTGTGACGCTAAACTACACCGCTAAAGACGGTGAAACGTATCAGCTGAACTTCATCGATACTCCGGGGCACGTTGACTTTGCATATGAAGTATCACGTTCTCTAGCGGCTTGTGAAGGTGCGTTATTGGTTGTAGATGCGGGTCAAGGTGTTGAGGCTCAAACACTGGCTAACTGTTACACCGCGATCGAAATGGATCTAGAGGTTGTGCCAATCTTGAACAAGATTGACCTACCAGCAGCCGATCCTGAGCGCGTGGCAGAAGAAATTGAAGAAATCGTTGGTATCGATGCAATGGAAGCAACCCGCTGTTCTGCGAAGACAGGCATCGGTGTTGATGACGTTCTAGAGAACATTGTGTCAGCGATTCCAGCACCGGAAGGTGATCCAGATGCGCCACTACAAGCGCTGATCATTGACTCATGGTTTGATAACTACCTTGGCGTTGTTTCTCTAGTACGTATTAAAAACGGCGAACTGAAGAAGAACGACAAGATCAAAGTGATGAGCACGGGTCAAGTTTGGGGTGTAGACCGTCTTGGTATTTTTACACCAAAACAAGTAGATACCGACATCCTTCGTACTGGTGAAGTAGGTTGGGTGGTTTGTGGTATTAAAGACATCCTTGGTGCACCAGTTGGTGATACGCTGACTATGGCTAAGAATGGCTGTGAAAAACCGCTACCAGGTTTTAAGAAAGTAAAACCTCAGGTTTACGCAGGTCTGTTCCCGGTATCTTCTGACGATTACGAGAACTTCCGTGATGCGCTGGGCAAATTAAGCCTAAACGACGCATCGCTATTCTACGAGCCAGAAAACTCAGCGGCACTTGGCTTTGGTTTCCGTTGTGGTTTCCTTGGCATGCTGCACATGGAAATCATCCAAGAGCGTCTAGAGCGTGAATACGACTTAGATCTCATCACCACGGCACCAACCGTAGTTTACGAAGTTGAAAAAACGGATGGTGAACTGCTGTACGTTGATAGTCCTGCCAAACTACCAGCGATCAATGATATTGAAGAAATTCGTGAACCGATCGCTCGTTGTAATATCCTGGTACCTTCAGAGTATCTAGGTAACGTCATCACGCTGTGTGTTGAAAAGCGTGGTACTCAGGTCGATATGGTTTACCACGGTAACCAAGTCGCCGTGACTTACGATATTCCAATGGCCGAAGTGGTACTGGATTTCTTCGACCGTCTGAAATCGACCTCTCGTGGTTATGCGTCTTTGGATTACAACTTCCAGCGCTTTGAAGCGTCGAACATGGTGCGTGTAGACGTTCTTCTGAACGGTGACACCGTTGATGCACTGGCGATGATCACACACAAAGACCAGTCTCAGACTCGCGGTCGTCAGCTGGTAGAGAAGATGAAAGAATTTATCCCTCGCCAAATGTTTGATATCGCAATCCAAGCAGCGATTGGTAACCACATTATCGCACGTTCAACTGTAAAACAGCTGCGTAAGAACGTAATCGCGAAATGTTACGGCGGTGACGTAAGTCGTAAGAAGAAACTTCTGAAGAAACAGAAAGAAGGTAAGAAGCGCATGAAGCAGATCGGTAACGTTGAGCTGCCTCAAGAAGCGTTCCTAGCCATCCTTCACGTAGGTAAAGACTAAAGTTGAACTTTGTCTCACACTTGTCGGTCTTAAGACGTTAGATATTAAAATAAGTGAAAGGGTTTCGGCTCTTTCACTTTCGTATTTTTAGATAAGGGAATTTAATGGCGAATACATTCTCACTGATGCTGGTTATTGCGACTTTGGTAACTGGCGTGGTTTGGCTACTGGAAAAGCTGGTTTTCGCGAAAAAGCGTCAGGAAAAACTGGCTGAGATTCAAGCTCAGACGTCTAATGGTTTGGATGCAGTGACTTTGCAAAAAGTTGAGCGTCAGCCTTGGTGGGTTGAAAATAGCGTCTCAATTTTTCCTGTGATTGCGTTCGTTTTAGTATTGCGTTCTTTTATCTACGAACCATTTCAAATCCCATCAGGCTCAATGATGCCGACTTTGTTGGTGGGTGACTTTATCTTGGTAGAAAAATACGCCTATGGCTTGAAAGATCCGGTATGGCGCACGCAGTTAGTTGAAACAGGTAAACCTGAGCGTGGTGATATCGTGGTATTCAAATACCCGCCACAACCAAGTGTGGATTACATTAAGCGTGTTGTTGGTTTGCCTGGTGATATCGTGCGTTATTCAAGTGATAAGCAGCTTTGCGTGCAAAGCCAAGGTGAATCGGCGTGTAAACCAGTTAAACTGAGCAATGTTGAAGAAAGTCAGTTTAGCTCGAACGGTATTCCAATGATCCAACTGGATGAAAAATTGGGTAACGTGGAGCACAATATTTTGGTTAACCCTCTTGTTCGTAACCGTGTGGAGCAATACTTCCCACGTAGCGGCACGACAGAGTGGGTTGTACCACAAGGTCAGTACTTTGTGATGGGTGATAACCGTGACAACAGTGCTGACAGCCGTTACTGGGGCTTCGTTCCTGAAGCAAACTTAGTCGGCAAAGCTGTCGCCATTTGGATCAGCTTCGAGTTTGATCGTGGCGCAGATAGCGTTCTACCTTCATGGATTCCAACTGGTGTGCGTTTTAACCGCATCGGTGGTATTCACTAACCATTTTATATCGAGAGAGTATGAATTCTCCAATTGATAAACTAGAGAGAAAGCTCGGCTACCAGTTTCAAGATGCCGGGCTTATCAACTTGGCGCTGACTCACCGCAGCGCCAACAGTAAGCATAATGAACGTCTTGAGTTTCTGGGCGATTCAATTTTAAGTTTTGTCATCGCTGATGATCTGTACCATCGTTTCCCGAAAGTGAACGAGGGTGACATGAGCCGTATGCGTGCTACTTTGGTTCGTGGACATACATTGGCGGAACTGGGTCGTGAATTCGATCTAGGAGATTATTTAAAATTAGGTCCAGGTGAATTGAAGAGTGGCGGTTTCCGCCGAGACTCTATTTTAGCCGATGCGGTTGAAGCCATTATTGGCGCAATTTACCTAGACAGCGATCTTGAAGTCGTGCGAGGCATTGTACTGAGTTGGTACAACTCACGCCTTGAAGCCATTAAACCTGGCGTCTCACAAAAAGATCCGAAAACTCGCCTACAAGAGTTCCTACAAGGCAGAAGAAAACCGCTGCCTGTGTACACAGTGACTAATATTAAAGGTGAAGCGCACAACCAAGAGTTTACGGTTGAGTGTGAAGTAGCAGGTGTGGACAAGCCTGTAATCGGGAAAGGCACCAGCCGCCGCAAGGCAGAACAAGCGGCTGCTGAAACAGCACTTGAGCAATTAACAAATGGCTGATAACGAATTCGATATCGATGCGTTTTTCGCATCACAAGGTGAGCCAAGCTCGCCAGAAAACCAGCACTGTGGCTTCATTGCTATTGTTGGTCGCCCAAACGTAGGTAAGTCGACACTTCTGAACAAAATCTTGGGTCAGAAGATTTCGATCACCTCACGTAAGCCGCAAACAACACGCCACCGCATTATGGGTGTGGACACGGATGGCGATTACCAAGCGATTTACGTCGACACGCCAGGACTTCACATTGAAGAAAAGCGTGCGATTAACCGCCTGATGAACCGTGCGGCTAACTCATCTCTAAGTGATGTAAACCTAGTGTTCTTCTTAGTCGATGGTACGCATTGGACCAAAGACGATGAGATGGTGCTAACTAAGCTTCAAAAATCGAACTTCCCAGTTGTGCTTTGTGTCAATAAAGTCGACAACGTGCAAGATCGTAACGAAGTGATGCTACACATGGCTGAGATGTCTAAGAAGATGGATTTCGTGGACGTTGTGCCAATCTCTGCGAGGCAAGGGAAGAACATTGATGTACTGCGTAAGCACGTGCGTAATCACTTACCTAAAGCAACGCACCACTTCCCAGAAGAATACGTGACTGATCGCTCCCAGCGCTTTATGGCATCTGAAATTGTGCGTGAAAAGTTAATGCGTTTCACGGGTGAAGAATTGCCATACTCGGTAACGGTCGAGATTGAACGTTTTGATTACAACCCAGAAACCGACGGTTTCCATATCAATGCCTTGATTCTTGTGGAGCGTAATGGCCAGAAGAAAATGGTGATTGGTAAAGGTGGCGAGAAGATCAAGACCATTGGTCGTGAAGCGCGTTTAGATATGGAAGAGTTGTTCGGTCGTAAGGTTTACCTGGAAACATGGGTAAAAGTGAAATCTGGCTGGGCAGACGACGAACGAGCACTGCGCTCGTTGGGCTATATCGACGACTTATAATCTTGGCTGCGAAGATGCTTCGCTCCAACATCGATTAAAATAAGGAGCCGCTTGGCTCCTTATTTTTTATTTCACACTTTTTAGGCACAATGACTTAGATGAGTAATCTGTCTTCTGAAGGTTTACAGCGCTGCTTTGTTTTACATCGCCGCCCTTACAGTGAATCGAGCTTAATCCTTGATGTATTCAGTGAGGAATATGGTCGAATGACTTTAATGGCCAAAGGCGCGCGCAGTAAGCGTTCGAACTTAAAAGGCGCATTGCAACCTTTTACTCCGCTGTTACTTAAATGGTCGGGGAAAGGTTCGATGAAGACTTTGCGTCAAGCCGAGCCGATAAGCCTAGGCTTACCGCTAACGGGCATTAATCTCTACTCTGCCATGTACGTCAATGAACTGATTGGTCGGATATTGATGGCTGAAGTACCGATGCCAGCGCTATTTCATGATTATTTGCATGCGCTAACAGAGTTGGCACACAACGAGAACCCTGAGCCAGCACTGCGTCGTTTTGAGTTAGCATTGCTATCTGCGATGGGGTATGGCGTAGATTTCTTGCACTGTGCAGGTACTGGCGAGCCCGTCGACCCAGAGATGACGTATCGTTACCGGGAACAAAAAGGCTTCATAGCTTCGGTTAGGCGCGATAACCTCACGTTTTTAGGGAATGAACTGATTGCTATCAGTGAGCGGCGGTTCGTCACTAAAGAGCAGCTAAAAGCGGCAAAACGCTTTACACGTATAGCCTTAAAGCCGTATCTTGGCGGCAAACCTTTAAAAAGTCGTGAATTTTTCATTCAGACCCCCAGAGCACGGAGTAACGGAAAATGAGCTCAATTTATTTAGGCGTCAATATCGACCATATTGCCACTCTACGTAATGCACGTGGTACAAAATACCCTGATCCTGTTCACGCTGCAGAAATTGCTGAGCGTGCAGGCGCGGATGGTATCACAATTCACTTACGTGAAGACCGTCGCCATATTTTGGACCGTGATGTACGTATTCTGCGTGAAACCATTCAAACGCGCATGAATCTAGAGATGGCTGTGACGGACGAAATGGTTGAGATTGCGCTGCAAACTAAACCAGAGTTTGTGTGCTTAGTGCCTGAAAAACGTGAAGAACTGACGACGGAAGGTGGCTTGGACGTTGTGGGGCAGCTTGAAAAAATTAAAGCTGCGACGAAAAAGCTGACAGATGCTGGCATTAAAGTTTCACTCTTTATTGATGCTGATCGTCAACAGATTGAAGCGGCGAAAAAGTGTGGTGCTCCGTTTATTGAGCTGCACACGGGTCATTATGCTGATGCGACGACAGAAGACGAACAGCAAGCAGAACTGAAGAAGATTGCGGCTGGTGCGAGTTATGCACATGACCTAGGTATTATTGTTAATGCCGGGCATGGCCTGACTTATCACAATGTCGCGCCAATTGCTGCATTACCAGAAATTTACGAACTCAACATTGGTCACTCAATCATTGGTCGCGCGGTATTTGATGGTTTGAATAAAGCGGTTGCGGACATGAAAGCACTGATGATTGAGGCACGCCAGTAATAGGGCTATCTAGATGGCGATTATAGGGTTAGGGACCGACATTGCAGAAATTGAGCGTATTGAAAAAGCGTTAGCTCGTAGTGGTGAGCCTTTTGCTCAGCGTATTCTTTCAGAAGAAGAAATGGCTAAATTTTCACAGCTTAAGCTGCAAGGCCGTTATCTTGCTAAGCGCTTTGCGGTCAAAGAAGCGGCCTCAAAAGCATTGGGGACAGGGATCGCGAAAGGGGTCACGTTTCACGATTTTTCCATCTCGAACGATGCGCTTGGAAAACCAGTGCTCGCATTGACGGGCACAGCAAAGCAAATAGCGGATGCGATGGGCGTTAACCACATTCACCTGTCCATTTCCGATGAGCGTCATTACGCTGTGGCGACGGTCATTTTTGAATCCTAGCTTGTAAGTCTTAAACAAAATACTAAAAAGCCAGAGCAGATGCTCTGGCTTTCTTGTCTCTCGAGCAGATTACTGTTTAAGGTATAATTTTGCAGTCGTTGTGACTTTAATCATTTCATCTTGCAGCTCGAACATTTCAGGCTCAACCTCCTCAAGACTGATCCCTGAGCGCAGTGCTTGCTCAAGCGTCGCACAGAGTGATTTCAGCCTAGGCACTCCGCAATATGAGCTACTGCCGTGCAGCTTATGGATGACATGAATTAGGTCATCACGGGAGATATCTTCTTGCTCCAGAGCTTGGTCAACGACTGCTTCTACTTCAGGGATGAACTCAATCAACATGCGCAGCATGTCTTTGGCGAGATCCTCTTTATTCGCGCTCTGTTTTAAGGCAGCTTGCCAATCAATAATCACATCCTGTTGAGGCGAAGAAACGGATTGTGGCGCGCTCCCTTCAGGCTCATCAACGTATGAAGGGGCGACTTTGCCAATGCTCTCTGTACAAGCATTTGGGTTCCAATGAACCAAAACCTGTTGTAGCACATGCTCTTCAATAGGTTTGGTCAAGTAGTCATCCATTCCTGCCGAGAGCAAGCGATCTCTTTCACCCGCCATGGCATGCGCAGTTACCGCAATCACTGGCGTGTCTTTATTTAACTCCAACTTTTTAATGTGCTGACAAGCGGTCACACCATCCATTTGTGGCATTTGGATATCCATGAAGATTAAGTCGTACTTTTTCTCCGTCGCAAGGTTCACCGCTTGCTGGCCATTGCTACAGGCGGTGACGGTTTCTACTCGTTCGCGAAGCAGAGCGGAAATCAGCTTCAAGTTCGCTGGGTTATCATCCACCGCTAACACCGTCAGAGGTAAACGCTCCCCTTCGCTTGGCGTAATTGGAGCACTCAATGTTGGTGGTGATTCGACATGTTCGCTAATCAGGCTTTGTAGCAGTTTACGGCGAGACAACGGCTTCGTCAGGCATTGGACGTGATGCTCTGTCATAATTTGGTCGGCAAGTGCCAGTTCGGTACTCGGCGTCCCTAGGATCACACTCGGAGCCATGCGTTTCGCTTGTTCTATCCAAGGTGTAATGACGTCTGCATCATGCGTTTGATTCGCCGCTAAATTCAGTAATACATAGTCATATTGTTCTTCGTTTTTCGGTAGCGAAGAGCGGTAGGTTACTAAGATACCTTCTTGACTTAGAATCTGTTGGGTTACGGATGCGGCTTGCATGTTTGGTTCAATCAACAGCAACTGTTTGCCCGTTAGAAGCTCCACTTCAATCAGTTCGCTCATTGGCATTTCTGTTGAGTGCAAGCGCACCGTAAACCAGAACGTCGAACCTTGGTGTAGGCGGCTGGTTAAGCTGATCTCGCCACCCATCTGGCTTACCAATTTCTGCGTGATAACCAAACCTAACCCAGTGCCGCCGTAGCGACGTGAAATGCTGGCATCCGCTTGGCTGAACGCTTGGAATAATTGCGCTTGCTGACGTTCAGAAATACCAATACCAGTATCGCGCACCATGAATTGCAGTTCGACGGAGTCCCCAGATTGAGAGCGCATTTCAACACTAACATCAATGTTGCCTCGCTCGGTAAACTTGATGGAGTTACCGACCAAGTTCGTCAAAATTTGCTGGATACGTAGTGGGTCCCCAACTAAACCCGGTGGAATTTTAGGGTCCACTTTTAGGGTGATTTCTAACCCTTTCTCATGTGCACTCGTGGCTTGTAGGTTAATCACTTCTTCTAAACTTTCTCGGAAATCAAACGGAATGTTTTCCAGCGCTAACTTACCCGCCTCAAGTTTCGAGAAGTCGAGAATGTCATTGATGATGTTCAGTAGATTGTTCGCTGACTTCTCAATCGTCTGTAGGTAATCAGTTTGGCTGTTAGAAAGCTGCGTTTTAAGCATTTGACGAGTAAAGCCAATAACCCCATTGAGCGGAGTACGCAGTTCGTGCGACATGTTCGCCAAGAACTCAGATTTAACCCTGGCCGCTTCTTGCGCGCGTTTCTTCGCGATATCTAACTCAACGTTCTGAATCTCTAGCTGCTCAAGCGTTTCACGCAAGTCTGATGTGGCTTGGTCTATACTGTGCTGCATCTCCACGTGATATTCCGATAGCGATACCGCCATGGCGTTAATACCGTTTTTCAGTTGGTCTAACTCACCGTGCATTTTACCTTCGATACGCACGTCTAGGTGACCACGGCGAATGCGGTCAACGACATTCTTCATGTGGGTGATAGGCTGGGTAACATCGTGCATCAGACGTGAAGCAAACACACTTGCCAAGCCAAGACCGAGTATAAGAACTAAAAAAGCAGAGAAAACTTCTTGATACTGTTGCAGCCTTAAAGAGGAGAGATCTAACTCAACGGCAATATAACCAATTGCTTTAGTTCCTTGGCTTTCGTTCGACAACTCCGCTAAATAGTGACCCTCGGATAAAATAGGTACGCGCAATATCAGTGAGTTTTCGTAGATTTCCGAATTGCCCAGTTGCGGGATCGGTTTATCTTTAGGGAACATCAAGGCTTCGAAATTAGGGTGAAAGTTAGATGTCACGAAGAGCTCATGATGTTCATCAAACACCGCGATACTACGAACCAGTTTAGAGTTTTTGCGATGGGCGTAGCTTATCAAGCGACGTACCGCCTCTCGGCTTTCTGATAGTAGATGAGTTTCACTGGCAATTGCTAACGGCTCAATGATGCTGTTACCAGTGGTGATAACTTGTTTCTCAAGGTCTTGGTAGCGATTAAATGAGAAAAAACCGCTCAGTAATAAACCAATGATGAGAGTGGGAGCGAGAGTCAGTGTAATTACACGTGCTCGTAAGCCATATCTGGTCATGTTATCTAATTACATCGGAGTCTGGATATGGGAAAATAACGCATTATTTCTCAAGCGCACGATAAGGCGTTGAGCAAAGAAGTGACGTCACCTAATAAACGGTAAGCATAATCAAGTCACTCGAATCACACAACGGCTGCAATCAAGAATAGTGAAGCCGAAGAGCAATTAGACATAAATCAGGCATAGAGCATGGCACGCATCTTTCAACCGAAAAAGAAAACCCAACTCAATACTCGTCATCAAGCGGTGCAAGTGGAGCGTTTAGATCACCACGGCGCAGGTATTGCTTACCTAAAGAAAAAACCGCTTTTTATTGATGGCGCATTGCCGGGAGAAGAAATCGTCACGCAGTTAGTGGAAGAAAAAAGTAAATTTGCTCGCGGCAAACTGATTAAGATTCTTAAGCCGAGTGACACTCGCGTGGAGCCATTTTGTCCGCATTACCACGAGTGTGGTGGCTGTGACTTGCAACACCTAGATTATGACCAACAATTGACGCACAAACAGCAAACACTGCGTCAGCTGATGCGAAAATTTTCAGGCAATGATATTGAGCTTGATGCGCCATTATTAGGGGATTCACTGGCCTATCGTCGTCGTGCGCGAGTGAGCTTATTTGTCGATAAAAAAACACGTCAATTGCACTTTGGTTTCCGTAAAAAGCAGAGTAAGCAAATCGTGCAAGTGACCGACTGCCCAGTGCTGGCGCCGGAACTGAACGTTCTGCTTCCAGAGATTTATTCAGTACTAAAAGCGTTTAAAAAGCCGGAACAATTGGGCCATGTAGAGCTGGTACTTGGTGATAATGGGCCGTGTATTACGTTGCGTCACTTGAGTGCTCTGACAGCGAGTGAAACTCAATCTCTAACGGAGCTGGCAAAACGTCGTAATGCATCGCTGTACTTAATGCCAGCAACAGATCAGCTAAACCTTGTTGAAGGTGATATGCCTTTTTATCAAGAGGTTGGCGTGAAAATTCCTTTTGCGCCAAATAATTTCATTCAAGTGAACCAAGCCGTAAATCAACAAATGGTCAAGCAAGCGGTTGAGTGGTTAGACCCGCAAAAGAGTGACAGAGTGTTAGATTTGTTCTGCGGCGTAGGCAACTTCAGTTTACCGATTGCGAAGTTAGCTAAGCACGTGGTTGGTGTCGAGGGTGTTGCAGAGATGGTCGAAAAAGCTACAAATAATGCATCCTTGAACCAAATCAATAATGCGCAATTTTATCACGCTAACCTTGAGCAAGACTTTGAAGGGCAGGTCTGGGCGGCAGAACGGTTTGATAAAGTGCTGTTAGACCCAGCACGCGCGGGGGCAAGTGGGATCATCGATCAAGTTTCTGAGCTTGGCGCACAGCGTGTAGTTTATGTTTCTTGTAATCCTGCTACCCTTGCTAGGGACAGCCAAAGCTTGATGGAGCAAGGCTATAAATTAACTAAATTAGGTATGCTGGACATGTTCCCTCATACCAGTCATCTAGAATCGATGGCATTGTTTGAAAAGTCCTAACTTTAGGACTTTGGCCCCTTATTTGTGGTGGGTGGTCATAAAGCCAGCGTTTACGCGCAGGTAAAAGAACTAACCTGGACGGTGTTAGTCAAACCACACGAATATAATAATTAGGATGATGAGATGGTTGCGGTAAGAAGCGCGCATTTAAACCAAGATGAACAGTTTGAACTCGAAAACTGGGTGGCTAGCCTAGGACAAGAGAAAAACACAGCCTCACGCTTAATCGAAGTATATCGAGATTGCCAGACGGTATTAGCCGATAACGAGCAAGCGGAACTGTTGTTGTGGCGTGGACGAGAAATGATCGAAATTTTGATCACCTTGTCTATGGATCAGGCCACCTTAGTGGCTGCACAACTGTTTCCTTTGGTTTCAAGTGGTGCTTTTAACAGAGAAATTCTGGAAGAGAAATACAGCAAAGAAATCATAAAATTAATCGATGGCGTTGAAGAGATGGCGGCTATTGGCCAACTCAATGTCAACATGGAAGGCAGTGCGGCGTCATCTCAGGTAGATAACGTACGCCGCATGCTGCTTGCCATGGTGGATGACTTCCGCTGCGTGGTTATCAAGCTTGCGGAGCGAATTTGTAATCTTATTGAAGTTAAAAAAGCGCCTGATGAGGTTCGACGTGCGGCGGCAAAAGAGTGTGCCAACATCTATGCGCCGCTAGCAAACCGATTAGGCATCGGTCAGCTGAAATGGGAAATTGAAGATTACGCTTTCCGCTACCAACAACCGGAAACTTACAAACAAATTGCCAAGCAGCTTTCTGAGCGACGTATTGTTCGTGAACAGTACATCAAAGACTTTGTTGAAGACCTCTCGCACGAAATGGAAGTGTCAGGTATTAACGCCGAAGTGAGTGGTCGACCTAAGCACATCTACAGCATTTGGCGAAAAATGCAGAAGAAGAGTTTGGCATTCGATGAGCTGTTTGATGTGCGAGCAGTACGTATCATCGCAGACAAACTGCAAGACTGTTACGCGGCTTTGGGCGTAGTTCACACCAAATACAAGCACCTACCGAGCGAGTTTGATGACTACGTTGCTAACCCTAAACCAAACGGTTATCAATCGATCCACACCGTAATTCTAGGGCCAGAAGGCAAAACCATCGAGATCCAGATTCGAACTAAGCAAATGCATGAAGAGTCGGAGCTGGGTGTTGCAGCGCACTGGAAATATAAAGAAGGGGCAAGCAGCCGAAGCGGTTATGATGAGAAGATTACGTGGCTGCGTAAGCTACTGGATTGGCAAGAAGAAATGTCAGATTCTGGCGAAATGCTTGATGAGCTACGTAGCCAAGTCTTTGATGATCGCGTCTATGCCTTTACACCTCGCGGCGATGTTGTCGATTTACCTATGGGGGCAACGCCGCTAGATTTTGCCTACCATATTCACTCCGAAGTGGGACACCGTTGTATCGGCGCCAAAGTCGGAGGCCGCATAGTACCGTTTACTCATAAACTACATATGGGTGATCAGGTTGAAATTATCACTCAGAAAGAGCCTAACCCATCGCGAGACTGGTTAAACCCATCATTAGGCTTTGTTCATTCTGGCCGCGCGCGTGCCAAAATTAACGCCTGGTTCCGAAAGCAAAGCCGTGAGAAGAACCTCGAAGCGGGTCGTGAAATTCTTGAACATGAGTTAGCAAAAATTGGCGCAACGTTAAAAGATGCTGAGCATTACGCTCTCAAACGGTTTAACGTCAAAACACCAGATGAGCTTTACGTTGGTGTTGGGAGCGGTGATTTGCGTATCAACCAAATCATTAACCATATTAATGCGCTCGTTAACAAGCCAACGGCAGAAGAAGAAGACCAGCAAGCACTGGAAAAACTGCAAGAAGCAGAGCACAAATCACCAGCGCAAAGCCGACCGAAAAAAGACGCCGTCGTTGTAGAAGGTGTCGATAATCTAATGACGCACCTAGCGCGTTGCTGTCAGCCGATTCCAGGTGATGATATCTGTGGTTACATCACGCAAGGTCGCGGCATTTCAGTACACCGTAGTGACTGTGAACAGTTAGAAGAACTGCGCCATCATGCGCCAGAGCGTATCATTGATACTGTCTGGGGCAGCGGCTTCGTCGGGTCATACATCCTCACCGTCCGTGTTGAAGCGATGGAGCGAGGTGGTCTACTCAAAGACATTACGACACTGTTCGCCAACGAAAAGATCAAAGTGACCAGTATGAAGAACCGAGTCGATTACAGACGTCAACTTGCCATCATGGACTTTGATCTAGAAGTCACCAATATTGAGGTGCTTTCTCGTGTTTCGAAACGGGTAGAACAAATAAAGGATGTCATGACGGTGAAACGCCTCGGCTAACTTTCACGTCGTACTTGTCACTTTTACTGCGTTAACTGCGTTTTCTTGCTCCATCACATAGGCGAGCTATGCTCAGGAGTCGCGAAAACTTGTTGCCTTGTCAAAGTAACAATTACTTAGTGAAAGCTGCTGAGAAAATATAATGTAGAAGGTGAGTGGTTTTGGCCGCTCACCTTTTTCTTTAATAGAAAGGTTTAAAGGAACAAAAAATGAGTCATCCAATTGAACAATTAGAACAAATCATGGCGAAGTTGCGTGACCCAGAAAAGGGTTGCCCTTGGGACTTAAAACAAACCTTTGACACCATCGTTCCGCACACCATCGAAGAAACTTACGAAGTGGTGGATGCGATTCAAAACCGTGATTGGCCGAACTTGCAAGAAGAGTTGGGTGATTTGTTGTTCCAGGTGATTTTTTATAGCCAATTAGCGAAAGAGCAAGGGTTGTTCGAATTTTCGGATGTTGTCGAAACTGTGAATGAAAAACTGACTCGCCGTCATCCGCATGTTTTTTCAGATGTTGAATTTGAATCGGACGAGGAAATCAACGCCAACTGGGAAGCCGAAAAAGCAAAAGAAAAAGCGCAGGTGGGCAAAGCGGAAGAAAGTATCCTAGACTCAATACCAAACTCTTTGCCTGCACTTTCTCGTGCTACAAAGATACAGAAAAAATGTGCGAAATATGGATTTGACTGGGACTCTCTTGGCCCGGTTGTCGATAAGGTGCGAGAAGAAATTGATGAAGTCATGGAAGAAGCACTACAAGTCCAGCCTGATGAAGAAAAAGTGGAGTTGGAACTCGGCGATTTGCTATTTGCGACCGTCAATTTGGCACGCCATCTTGATAAAAATCCAGAAGTCGCACTAGGTAAAGCAAACTTAAAGTTTGCGAGACGTTTTAAGCAAGTTGAAGGAAAGGTCCAGCAGTCAGGCAAAGCGCTTACAGATTGTTCTTTATCAGAGCTCGACGATTTCTGGGATGAAGTAAAGCGAGAAGAGTCGAGATAGGGGAAATAGGCGGAATATACAATATGAGGCCAGTTTTCCTCTTAACACGAAAACGGACTTTGGTTTGTCTTTGCTCACTTTGATTTGAAGCAAAAAATAAAAAATTACGGTGTGATAGATTTCACGTTGTGGCGGTAAGGAGCTTCTGGTATATTTATCTCCCGTCCAGAAGCACTCCATTTCCCTCATTCAACCAATTTCAGGTTAAACATGACGACAAATTACATTTTTGTTACTGGCGGGGTTGTATCCTCTCTAGGTAAAGGTATTGCAGCAGCATCTCTTGCGGCTATTCTAGAAGCTCGTGGTCTTAAAGTGACTATGATGAAGCTTGACCCTTACATCAACGTTGACCCGGGCACTATGAGCCCTACTCAGCACGGTGAAGTGTTCGTTACAGAAGATGGCGCAGAGACTGACCTTGACCTTGGTCACTACGAGCGTTTCATCCGTACCAAGATGACCAAGCGTAACAACTTCACTGCAGGTCGTGTTTATGCCGACGTACTTCGTAAAGAACGTCGTGGTGACTACCTAGGCGCAACTATTCAAGTTATCCCTCACATCACTAACGCGATCAAAGACCGTGTAATTGCTGGCTCTGAAGGCCATGATGTGGCTATCGTTGAAGTTGGCGGTACCGTTGGTGATATCGAATCACTACCATTTATGGAAGCGATTCGTCAGCTAGCCGTTGAACTAGGCCGTGAGCGCGCAATGTTCATGCACCTAACACTTGTTCCTTACCTAGCGGCAGCGGGCGAAGTGAAAACTAAGCCAACTCAACACTCTGTAAAAGAACTTCTATCTATCGGTATTCAGCCAGATATCCTAGTTTGCCGTAGCGACCGCGTTATTCCAGCGAATGAACGTAAGAAAATCGCACTATTCTGTAATGTTCCAGAAAAAGCAGTAATTTCAATGAAGGACGTAGATTCTATCTACAAGATTCCTCAATTGATCAAGTCTCAAGGTCTAGATGATCTTGTGTGTGCTCGCTTTGGCATCACAGCTCCTGAAGCTGATCTTTCTGAGTGGGAACAGGTTATTTACGAAGAAGCAAATCCTACTGGTGAAGTAACCATCGGTATGGTTGGTAAATACACTGAATTGCCAGATGCATACAAGTCTGTGAACGAAGCGCTTAAACACGCTGGCTTGAAAAACCGTCTAAGTGTCACAATTAAGTATGTAGACTCACAAGATATCGAAACAAAAGGCGTTGAGCTGCTAGAAGGCTTAGACGCGATCCTAGTTCCAGGTGGCTTCGGCGATCGTGGTATTGAAGGCAAGATCCGTGCGGCTCAATATGCACGTGAAAACAATGTGCCTTACCTAGGTATTTGTTTGGGTATGCAAGTTGCACTAATTGAATACGCGCGTAACGTTGCGGGTATGGAAGGTGCACATTCAACAGAATTTAACAAAGAGACTAAGTACCCTGTGGTAGGTTTGATCACAGAGTGGGTAGACGAGTCAGGTAACGTAGAAGAGCGTACTGAAAAGTCTGACCTAGGTGGTACGATGCGTCTTGGTTCACAGCTATGTCACCTAGAGAAAGGGACGAAAGCTCGTGAACTTTACGGTAGCGCGACGATCCATGAACGTCACCGTCACCGTTACGAAGTGAATAATGTGCTTCGTCCGCAAATCGAAAAAGCAGGTCTGAAAGTTTCTGGCCTATCAGCGGACAAGAAGCTAGTGGAAATGATTGAGAACCCAGCTCACCCATGGTTTGTAGCGGCTCAGTTCCACCCAGAATTCACATCGACTCCTCGCGATGGCCACCCATTGTTTGCAGGTTTCGTTAAAGCTGCGGGCCAAAACGCACGCGGCGAATTCGAGAAGTAAAAGGATACGGGCGGCGGCGAAGGTTGTGCTGCTGCCCTTTAAAATTGACATTTATATTTGAAACGAGAGGAAACATTAATGTCTAAGATCGTTAAAGTTCTAGGTCGTGAAATCATCGACTCACGTGGTAACCCAACTGTAGAAGCTGAAGTACACCTAGAAGGCGGTTTCGTAGGTATGGCGGCAGCTCCATCTGGCGCATCTACTGGTTCTCGCGAAGCTCTTGAGCTACGTGACGGTGACAAAGCACGTTTCCTAGGTAAAGGTGTTCTTAAAGCAGTTGAAGCTGTAAACGGCCCAATCGCTGAAGCTCTAGTTGGCAAAGACGCTAAAGACCAAGCTGCAATCGACGCAGTAATGATCGAACTAGACGGCACTGAAAACAAATCTAAATTCGGTGCTAACGCTATCCTAGCTGTTTCTCTAGCAAACGCTAAAGCTGCTGCTGCAGCTAAAGGCATGCCTCTATACGAGCACATCGCTGAACTAAACGGTACAGCTGGTCAGTTCTCTATGCCTCTACCAATGATGAACATCATCAACGGTGGTGAGCACGCAGACAACAACGTTGACATCCAAGAGTTCATGATCCAACCAGTTGGTGCTAAGACTCTTAAAGAAGGTCTACGTATCGGTGCAGAAGTATTCCACAACCTAGCTAAAGTTCTTAAGTCTAAAGGCTACAGCACTGCAGTTGGTGACGAAGGTGGTTTCGCTCCTAACCTTAAATCTAACGCTGAAGCTCTAGAAGTTATCGCAGAAGCTGTTGCAGCTGCTGGTTACGAACTAGGTAAAGACGTTACTCTAGCTATGGACTGTGCAGCATCTGAGTTCTTCGACAAAGAAGCTGGCATCTACAACATGAAAGGCGAAGGTAAAACTTTCACTTCTGAAGAGTTCAACCACTACCTAGCTGAGCTAGCTAACCAATTCCCAATCGTTTCTATCGAAGACGGTCTAGACGAGTCTGACTGGGATGGCTTCAAGCACCAAACTGAACTACTAGGTGACAAACTTCAACTAGTAGGTGACGATCTATTCGTTACTAACACTAAGATCCTTGCTGAAGGTATCGAGAAAGGCGTAGCTAACTCTATCCTTATCAAGTTCAACCAAATCGGTTCTCTAACTGAGACTCTAGCTGCAATCAAGATGGCTAAAGACGCAGGTTACACAGCTGTAATCTCTCACCGTTCTGGCGAAACTGAAGATGCAACTATTGCTGATCTAGCGGTAGGTACTGCTGCAGGTCAAATCAAAACTGGTTCTATGAGCCGTTCTGACCGTGTTGCTAAGTACAACCAACTAATCCGTATCGAGGAAGCTCTAGGTGAGCGCGCTCCTTTCAACGGTCTTAAAGAAGTTAAAGGTCAAGCTTAATTCTTAGTTGAATAAGTTTAGCTAAATAGCTTTCTAGAAACGCTCCACTTCGGTGGGGCGTTTTTTATTTAAGAGCGATGAGCCGTTCTGGCCGTGTTGCTGCCATACCTAAAGAAAGCAACCCATTTATCTGCATCGAGGAAGCTCTAGGTGAGCACGCTCCTCCATGTTTCAAAGAAGCGGTCTTAAAGAAGCTCAAGCTTAGTTCTTCATTGGATTAACCGCTTAGGTTGAAGCTTTGAAAATACCCTGATTTTGCGGGGGTGTTTTTGTATCTATAGGCTTGTATTTCTTGGTCTTACTTTGGTGAGTGCTAAGAATAGCTTCATATGTCTTTGTTTCATTTTGCTGCTTATTTCTTGTAAGGAGCGTGTGAGTCTCCCTTTCTCCCCTAGAGGCAACCTCGCATTTATGCTATATATGTCACCTTATCTAATTCCTTCCGGTACAGAATGTTAGCAGCGATATGCGAATCTTTGTTATAGCCCTTACGCTACTGTTTGGCTTGCTTCAATACACTCTATGGTTTGGTAAAAACGGAGTGTCTGACTACTACACAGTAAAAGATGAAATTGAAGTTCAGCAACAAGTGAACAGCAAGCTACAAGCTCGCAATAATGAAATGTTTGCTGAGATTGATGACTTAAGGCAAGGTCTTGATGCGATTGAAGAACGTGCGCGTCATGAGCTTGGTTTAGTTAAAGATGGCGAGACTTTCTACCGCATTATAGGTGAGGAAAATCATTAAAATGTTGGATGTGAACTCATCGCATGTCGCAATTGTTCCTGCTGCCGGTGTCGGTAGTCGAATGAAGGCTGACCGCCCTAAGCAATATTTATTGATCGACGGAAAACCGGTGCTGGAACACACTGTAGAAAAGTTGCTGTCGCACCCACGAATTTCGAAAGTGGTTGTCGCCATTACCGAAGGTGACCCTTATTTCCCTGAGTTAACCATCGCGAACCATCCCGATGTAATTCAAGTCGCGGGTGGCAAAGAGCGCGCTGATTCCGTACTTTCAGGGCTAAACTATGTCAATGAACATCTGGAAAGCGAGTGGGTATTGGTCCACGACGCCGCAAGGCCATGTGTATTAACATCCGACATTGACCGCTTGATTGATGTTTGCTGCGCTCACCTAACCGGTGGCATCCTTGCATCTCCTGTGAGAGACACAATGAAGCGAGCAAACGTAGCACAAGATATCGATCATACGGTAGATAGAGAAGCATTGTGGCATGCATTAACTCCACAAATGTTTAAAACTCAACAACTGACTCGAGCACTGGTTGACGCATTAGAACAAGGCGTAGCCATCACGGATGAAGCATCGGCTTTAGAGTGGTTGGGCGAAACGCCTGCTTTAGTCCAGGGTAATGCGAATAACATAAAAATTACTCAGCCAGAAGATCTCGCGTTAGCGGAGTTTTATCTGAGCCGTGAGCGCGGCTAAAAAAGAAAGGATAAAAAATGATTCGAATTGGTCACGGTTTTGACGTGCATAAATTTGGTGGTGAAGGCCCGGTCATTATTGGTGGTGTTGCTATCCCTTACGAGCAGGGCTTAGTAGCCCACTCAGATGGTGATGTTGCACTTCATGCTTTGACTGATGCGCTACTCGGGGCGATTGCTGCGGGTGATATTGGTCGTCACTTCCCGGATACCGACGATAAATGGAAAGGGGCAAATAGCCGCGAATTGTTGAAAGACGTTTATCGTCGTGTCAAAGAGCAAGGCTACCGCCTTGGTAATGCCGATGTCACCATCATGGCACAAGCACCTAAGATGGCACCTCATATTGACGCGATGTGTGCGGCGATTGCGGAAGACCTAGAAACCGATATTAGTAACATTAACGTAAAAGCGACGACGACAGAGCGTCTCGGTTTTACTGGACGCAAAGAAGGCATTGCAACGGAAGCCGTGGTGCTTCTGTTCAAGCAATAATTAACCAACTTGCTCCTTAATGCTGTGTAAACAGCGGAAAAACATCATGTCAGATATTTTATCTTCATTGGCTTATCTAACGGGTAAGCCTGTTGCATCGGCAAAAATCAAAGCGCAACCAGAACATTTTCAGGTTCGTGAGGATTTAGGTTTTGCCTTTACCGGCGAAGGCGAGCACCTAATGGTGCGTATTCGAAAAACTGGAGAAAATACCAGTTTTGTTGCGAATGAGTTGGCGAAAGCTTGTGGCGTAAAGTCGAAAGACGTTAGCTGGGCAGGCCTTAAAGACCGCCATGCGGTGACGGAACAGTGGCTGAGTGTCCATTTACCGAAAGGGGAAACGCCGGATTTCTCGGCATTCCTAGCTCAATATCCGAGTATTGAAATCTTAGCGACTGATCGACACAACAAAAAACTGCGTCCAGGAGACTTAATAGGGAACGAGTTTGTTGTCACTTTGTCTGAAGTGACTGACGTTGAAGATGTAGAGCAACGCCTTGAAAAAGTGAAACAAGTTGGTGTGCCAAACTACTTTGGTAGTCAGCGTTTTGGCAATGATGGCAACAACCTTGAAGAAGCACGTCGATGGGGACGTGAAAACGTTCGTACCCGTAATCAAAATAAGCGCAGCATGTATTTATCAGCGGCGCGTTCGTGGATCTTCAACCGTATCGTTTCTGCTCGTCTAGAAAGTGGCGTGTTTGATAAATTCATCGATGGTGATATTGCACAGACAAGTTCTGGCACTCAGTTGATTGATGCAAGCAATATCGCAGATCTACAAGCACAATTTGCTGCAGGTGAAGTGGCAATTACCGCGGCCCTAGCAGGTGATAATGCGCTTCCAACTCAAGCGGATGCGCTTACTTTAGAACAACCGTTCTTAGATGAAGAGCCTGATCTCATGGCGCTGATTCGTGGTAATCGCATGCGCCATGACCGTCGCGATATTGCGCTGAAGCCAAAAGATTTAGCTTGGACGGTTGAAGGTAACAACATTACGCTGACTTTCTCATTGGATGCGGGATCTTTTGCAACCTCTATCGTTCGTGAGTTAGTTAATGAGGTTGAAGTAGAAAGAGAATACTAATGGAACAGGATTCACTAAACGCGAAGCCCCTAAGAGTCTTAATCAGCAACGACGATGGCGTACATGCGCAAGGGATTCATGCACTTGCTGATGAGTTGCGAGATATCGCTGAAGTGACCATTGTCGCACCTGACCGAAATCGTTCAGGTGCTTCGAACTCACTGACACTAGAGCAACCATTACGCGTAACTGAAATTGCCCCAAATATCTATTCAGTGCAAGGAACGCCTACAGATTGTGTACATTTCGCGCTGAATGAGCTGATGAAAGATGATTTGCCCGATCTTGTTTTATCAGGCATCAACCATGGTGCAAATTTGGGTGATGACGTTCTTTACTCAGGAACAGTAGCTGCAGCAATGGAAGGGCATTTCCTTGGTGTTCAGTCGGTTGCTTTTTCGCTGGTGGGTAAGCGTCATTTCGAATCTGCCGCAAAAATTGCACGTCAAATTGTGCAACAGCATTTAGCGTCTCCGATTCCAACGAATCGGTTATTGAACGTAAACGTGCCTGACTTACCAGCAGAAAACCTGGGCGAAATCGAAGTCACGCGTTTAGGTGCGCGTCATCACGCAGAGAATATGATTAAGCAGAAAGATCCGAGAGGTCATGATATTTATTGGCTAGGGCCTCCAGGAAAAGAGCAAGATGCGGGGGAGGGCACTGACTTTTATGCGATTGAACATGGTCGAGTTTCAATGACGCCTCTGCAAGTTGATCTCACTGCTCATGAGTCGCTGCGTGCAATGGATAGTTGGTTAAAGGAAGAGAAGTAATGAGTAACCCACATGCTGACAGGTTGATAGCGTTTCTTATCTCCAGTGGCATCAAAGACCAAAGAGTTCTGGATGCTATCCAACGCTTACCACGAGAAAGCTTTGTCTCTCAAGCGATGATGCACCAAGCCTACGATAACAATGCGTTACCGATTGGTCAGGGACAAACTATTTCTCAACCTTATATTGTTGCTCGTATGACCGAGTTACTCGAACTAGAGCCAACGAGTCACGTACTGGAAATCGGAACGGGTTCCGGTTATCAAACCGCAGTACTGGCGAAAATTGTTGACCATGTATACTCCGTTGAGCGAATTAAATCGTTGCAATGGGAAGCAAAACGCCGTCTGAAACAATTGGATATCTACAATGTTTCAACCAAGCATGCTGATGGGTGGCAAGGCTGGGAAGCTCGTGGTCCTTTCGATGCCATCATTGTTACTGCAGCTGCAGAAGTGATCCCCCAAGCACTTCTCGCACAATTAAAAGATGGCGGTAAGATGGTGATTCCTGTTGGAGATAAGGAGCAACAGTTACTAAAAATTGAACGTAAGGGAGATGAATATCTCTCTACTGTTGTGGAAATGGTTCGATTTGTACCTCTGGTTGCGGGTGATTTAGCTTAAGGGTTAGGGATAGGTGAGTAAGTTATTACGTCATATTGGTATTAGCTTTGTGTTTGCTGCAGGACTAGTTGGTTGTGCAGCGCATTCTCCTGCACCTGTCTCTAGCTTAAAGAAAGACTATTCAAGCCTTGAAAGAGGAAGTTACAGAGGGAGTTATTATGAGGTAAAAAAAGGCGATACACTTTACTTCATAGCTTATGTCACAGATAAAGATGTAAATGATCTTGTCCGTTACAATGAGTTAACTCAGCCTTACACCATCTACCCTGGACAGAGGCTAAAACTTTGGGCTCCGAAATATGTCGCCCCTAAATATGGCCAAAAAGTTGAACCCGTTGTGGTTCCTGTTGTTACGACGCCACCAGCCCCAGTGACGAAAACATCAACAGCCTCTAAACCGAAAACTTCAAGTAAAAACTCTAGTCAAAAACCTACAGACACTAAGCCTAAAGTCGTACAAAAACAGCCTCCAAAGAAGGTTGAACAATCGAAAACAAAGGAGTATGTTGGTTCAAAAGATAACCAAAAAGTGAAGCAAAAAGCGCCAGTTACCACGGCGAAGAGTGATAAAGTTTCTAAGTGGTTGTGGCCAACAAAAGGGAGAGTAATCAAGAACTTTTCGGCGGGAGAACAGGGAAATAAAGGTATCGACATCGCAGGACAGCGTGGTCAACCTATCGTTTCAACCGCAGCCGGCACCGTTGTTTATTCAGGCAATGCGCTACGAGGTTATGGCAACTTAATTATAGTAAAGCATAACGACAATTATTTAAGCGCCTATGCACATAATGACAAACTGCTGGTATCAGAAGGACAAAGTGTAAAAAGCGGACAGAAAATCGCCACCATGGGTAGTTCAGGTGCAAAATCAGTCAAGCTACACTTTGAAATTCGCTATCAAGGTAAATCGGTGAATCCAAAACGCTATTTGCCTTAAAACTTTGAAAAACAACTTGCGACATCATTTAGCGACATATTGAGTTGTCATGTCTTGCTAACTCGCCAGGGGGAGGCGTTATGAGTATCAGCAACACAGTAACCAAAGTTGAAGAGTTTGCATTTGACAATGCGTCAGTGAAGACCATTGATAACGAACTCGAAAAATCATCATCCACAGAAAGCAAAACGGCGGCACGTGAAGAATTTGACGCGAGCAGTAAAAGCTTAGACGCAACTCAGTTGTATCTAGGTGAAATTGGCTTCTCACCTCTACTTACTGCCGAAGAAGAAGTGCTTTATGCTCGACGAGCTCTGCGTGGCGACGAAGCGGCACGTAAACGTATGATCGAAAGTAACCTACGTTTGGTGGTCAAGATCTCTCGTCGATACAGTAATCGCGGCCTAGCACTACTCGATCTGATTGAAGAAGGTAACCTTGGTTTGATCCGTGCGGTCGAGAAGTTCGATCCAGAGCGTGGTTTCCGCTTCTCTACTTATGCGACCTGGTGGATCCGACAAACGATTGAACGTGCGTTGATGAACCAAACTCGTACGATCCGTCTACCTATTCATGTCGTGAAAGAGCTGAACATTTATCTGCGTACTGCGCGTGAACTTTCTCAGAAGCTCGATCACGAACCTACCGCAGAAGAAATTGCTGCTCAGTTAGATATTCCAGTCGAAGACGTAAGTAAAATGCTACGCCTTAACGAGCGTATTAGCTCTGTCGACACACCAATCGGTGGTGACGGTGAAAAAGCGCTGTTGGATATTATTCCCGACGCAAACAACTCCGATCCAGAAGTCTCGACTCAAGATGACGATATCAAATCATCGCTGATTCATTGGTTAGAAGAGTTGAATCCAAAACAGAAAGAAGTACTTGCACGACGTTTTGGTCTTCTAGGCTATGAGCCTTCGACGCTTGAAGAAGTTGGTCGAGAGATTGGTTTGACACGTGAGCGTGTACGTCAAATCCAAGTAGAAGGTTTACGTCGTCTTCGTGAGGTTTTAATCAAGCAAGGTTTGAATATGGAAAACTTATTTAACGTCGAAGATGATTAAATAATCCGTACTTCAGTAGATATGCAAAAGGCTATGGTTATCCATAGCCTTTTTTCTTTTGTGCTCGCTTAAGTGAATCGATTTAAAGCATCTTCTTCAAACGATACAACTCTTCAAGTGCTTGGCGTGGAGTCAAATCATCAGGATCAATACCAGATAAGGCTTGTTCGATCTCGCTAGGTTCTGGAATTAGACTCAATTGGTTGGCCACATCTACTGCACTTGGACGTGGTGCGTCACTGTTTTGCCCTAGTTGCTCTAGCTGAGATAGTTTGTTACGCGCATTTTTGATGACCGTTTTTGGTACGCCGGCTAAGCCCGCAACAGCTAGGCCGTAAGACTTACTTGCCGCACCTTCTTGAACTGCGTGCATAAAGGCAATGCTGTCACCATGTTCTACGGCATCCAAGTGAACGTTCGCTAAGTTTGGCAGTTGGTTTGGCAACTCTGTCAATTCGAAGTAGTGAGTTGCAAATAGTGTCATCGCACCAATTTGTGTTGCGAGCCATTCCGCACTTGCCCAAGCTAAAGATAGGCCATCGTAAGTACTGGTACCGCGACCGATTTCATCCATTAGCACTAAACTGTTTTTAGTTGCATTGTGCAGAATATTAGCGGTTTCCGTCATTTCTACCATGAAGGTCGAACGACCAGATGCAAGATCATCTGACGCTCCAATACGAGTAAATATACGATCTAAAGAACCAATTTGTGCAGATTCTGCAGGTACATAAGAGCCGATATGTGCCATCAATGCAATCAGCGCAGTTTGACGCATGTAAGTGGATTTACCACCCATGTTTGGACCGGTGATGATTAACATTTTACGTGCTGGGTTAAGCTCTATTGGGTTCGCGATGAACGGTTCTGTTGTTACTTGCTCTACGACTGGGTGACGACCCGCTTGAATGTGAATGCCAGCGTCTTTCACAAGCGTTGGTCGGCAGTAATCCAACGAATCTGCACGCTCTGCTAGGTTTTGTAGTACATCGAGTTGAGACAGAGCAGAAGCTAAATTCTGCAGCTTCTCCAGATTTGGCATCAATAGATCAAACAGTTCTTCCCACAGCTGCTTTTCAAGTGCCAGCGCTTTCGATTTCGAATTAAGTACTTTGTCTTCGTGCTCTTTGAGCTCTGGGATGATATAGCGTTCGGCATTTTTGAGTGTTTGGCGACGCACATAGTGCGGTGGAACCAAATGGCTCTGGCCACGGCTCACTTGAATAAAGAAGCCATGTACGTTGTTGTAGCCGACTTTAAGCGTATCGATGCCGTGTCGTTCACGCTCATCTCGCTCAAGCTGCTCAAGGTATTCTGTTGCACCGTCTGCTAATTTGCGCCATTCATCGAGCTCGGCATTATAGCCTTCTGCGATCACACCACCATCACGAATAACAACTGGCGGATTTTCTTTAATTGCACGCTCTAACAGATCACATACTTCGTCAATCGGAGCTGCGTATTGCGCCAGTTTTGCTAGGTATGGATGGGTCAAAGAAGCGGTTACAGATTCTAGCTCTGGTAGCTGCTGCATGGCATTGCGAAGTCTAGCCATATCGCGAGGGCGAGCAGAGCGCAGTGCAAGGCGTGCTAAGATACGTTCAATATCACCAATTTGTTTTAACGTTGGTTGAAGATCGGCAAACAGCGCTTGTTCTTTAATCTCACCAATCGCATCAAGACGATTGTTTAACGTTTCAATGCAACGCATAGGCTGATGTAACCAACGCTTCAGCATTCGGCTGCCCATCGGCGTCGCACAATGGTCGAGTACCGCAGCGAGTGTGTTATCGGTTCCACCTGCTAGATTTTGAGTAATTTCCAGGTTGCGTCGGGTAGCGGCATCAAGGATGACGGATTGGTCCTGATGATCAAACGTTAAAGAGCGAATATGAGGCAAAGCAGTGCGTTGCGTATCTTTCACATACTGGATCAAACAACCAGCAGCACATAACCCTAAGGACGCATGTTCTACGCCAAAACCAACCAGATCTTTAGTACCAAACTGTTGATTGAGTTGTTGCTTAGCCGTATCAAGCTCAAACTCCCATACTGGGCGACGACGGTTACCGTTGCGGCTTGCCATTAAATGTACAGGTTCAAAATCTTCTGGGAATAGTAGCTCACGTGGTGCGGTACGCTGAAGCTCGGCTGTCATCGCTTCTTCGGTTTCTGGTTCTGTCAGTTGGAAGCGACCAGAAGTGACATCCAGCGTCGCATAACCGAACTTACCGTTGTGATGGTAAATGGCTGCGATTAAGTTATCGACACGCTCAGAAAGCAGTGCTTCATCCGTCACAGTACCTGGTGTCACGATACGTACAACTTTACGTTCTACCGGACCTTTGCTGGTGGCTGGATCGCCAATTTGTTCGCAGATTGCGACTGATTCACCAAGCTGAACAAGTTTTGCTAGATAGCCTTCTACTGCGTGAAATGGCACTCCCGCCATAGGAATAGGCTCTCCAGCTGACGAACCGCGCTTAGTTAGCGAAATATCAAGCAGTTGGGACGCTCGCTTTGCATCATCGTAAAAGAGTTCGTAGAAATCGCCCATGCGGTAGAACAGCAAAATCTCAGGGTTCTCAGCTTTTAGCTTGAGGTATTGCTGCATCATCGGAGTGTGTTTTTGTTCAGCTTTCACAGGTAAGTTCTTTTGTTTATTTCCGTAGCGGCTTAGGATACGTGAATCCCTATCAAGTAAAAAGAGACAAAGGGCATTTTGGCTATGGAAAAAACAACAAAATTGAGCGCAGATTTAGGCGCATTATTGGCAAAGCATGGTCATGTTTTAACGACGGCAGAATCGTGCACGGGTGGCGGTGTTGCGACCGCTATTACTGATATTGCAGGCAGCTCAGGTTGGTTAGATAGAGCTTTTGTCACTTACAGCAACGAAGCCAAAATGGAAATGCTGGGTGTGAGAGTGGAAACCTTAGAGGAACATGGTGCCGTGAGTGAGCCTGTTGTGCTTGAAATGGTGCAAGGTGCGCTTCAACACTCGAATGCCACTATTGGGGTTTCCATCAGTGGTGTTGCTGGACCGGGGGGAGGCACTGATGAAAAGCCGGTTGGAACCGTCTGCTTTGCTTTTGCGGATAAGCACGACTGGCTCTTTGTTGAGACCATGCATTTTTCTGGTGACAGGGCGGAAGTTCGTCAACAAGCGGTGATGCATGCATTGACTCGATTGCATCAACATTTAATTTAGAATTTCTTACACCGTCTTAGCCCAGAATTGATAAGGGCTAGAGCAAATCCTTAGAAGCAGTGAACTAAATTTTTTCTATACAGGTATAGACACTGTATGAATCAACAGTATAATAACTTTCATTGCTGAGCAGGTTAGCTGCTTAAGAAAAATGAATTACTATTCGTCGCCCAAAGAAGATGAATAAATCGGAGAAAGTAATGGACGAGAACAAACAGAAAGCGCTCGCCGCTGCGCTAGGTCAAATTGAAAAGCAATTCGGTAAAGGCTCTATCATGCGCCTTGGTGATAACCGCGCAATGGACGTAGAAACGATTTCAACAGGCTCTCTTTCTCTTGATATCGCTTTGGGTGCTGGTGGCCTGCCAATGGGGCGTATCGTAGAAGTCTACGGTCCAGAATCTTCAGGTAAAACAACACTAACGCTTGAGCTTATCGCTGCTGCGCAACGTGAAGGTAAAACTTGTGCGTTTATTGATGCAGAGCACGCTTTGGACCCTGTCTACGCGAAGAAACTTGGTGTTGATATCGATGCGCTCTTGGTTTCTCAGCCAGACACTGGTGAGCAAGCACTGGAGATTTGTGATGCACTAGCTCGCTCTGGCGCTATCGACGTAATGGTTGTTGACTCAGTTGCGGCGCTAACACCAAAAGCAGAAATTGAAGGCGAAATGGGCGACAGCCACATGGGTCTTCAGGCTCGTATGCTTTCTCAAGCGATGCGTAAGCTAACTGGTAACCTAAAACAGTCTAACTGTATGTGTATCTTCATCAACCAAATCCGTATGAAGATTGGTGTGATGTTCGGTAACCCAGAAACGACCACGGGTGGTAACGCACTTAAATTCTACGCTTCTGTTCGTCTTGATATTCGTCGTACTGGCGCAATCAAAGAAGGTGACGAAGTCGTTGGTAACGAAACGCGCATCAAAGTGGTTAAGAACAAGATTGCTGCACCGTTTAAAGAAGCCAATACGCAAATCATGTACGGTCAAGGCTTTAACCGCGAAGGTGAGCTGGTAGATCTAGGCGTGAAGCACAAGCTGGTTGAAAAGGCTGGTGCTTGGTACAGCTATCAAGGCGATAAGATTGGTCAAGGTAAAGCGAACGCGTGCAACTACCTACGTGAGCATCCTGAAGTGGCTAAAACCATCGATACTAAATTGCGTGAAATGTTGTTAGCGCCAGCCCTTGCGGAAGCTCCTGAAGCAGGCGAGGCGCCTGAGCAAGCTGAAGAGTTTTAATCCCTTCACAGATTAAAAAGTGATAAAGCCCTGCAATGCGGGGCTTTGTTGTATCTATTGACATCAAAAATCGAATCATCACAAAGGCCATTGAGAGTCTGTACAGCAAAAATACCTTTAGGATCACCATGTACCAAAAGCGCCAGACACCAACATTATCGAGCAAAGAGGCGGCTATCCAACTGCTTAGCCGTCGCGATCATGGTCAGTATGAGCTGTACCAAAAACTGTCGATGAAAGGCTATGAAGCATCTGACATCGAAATCGCGATTAATTTTTGCTTAGACCATAACTATTTAGATGATTTACGTTATGCGAAGAGCCAAATTCGGCAGCATGTATACAAAGGACATGGAGAGCGTCGAATTCGCCAAGAGTTAAACCAGAAACGTGTTGCGGAATCGGTGATTGAGCAAGCCATGGCTGAAGAACCGCAAGACTGGTTTGAACTTGCTAAGCAGGCGGCAGAAAAGAAATTCAAAGGCGTCAAAGCCAAGGACCAAAAAGAATACGCAAAACAAGTCCGTTTTCTACAATACCGAGGCTACAGTTTCGACCAAATTAGCTATGCGCTTGCCTTTGAAGACCAAGATTAGCGTTGATCCAATTGCGCTGATTTTTGTTTTGCTTCAAATTTTTTCTTCTGCTCCCTCTTTTCCTCAAGAAAACTAGTCTCAGCTGTTTGCATGATCTACAATACGGCAAAATTCTAACTCGACTATTTTCAGGAAGAGCTGCATGTACATGAGCACTGACGAGGTTCGTAACGCGTTCCTCAAGTTCTTTGAAAGCAAAGGACACCAAATCGTAGAAAGTTCATCGTTAGTTCCACATAACGACCCAACCCTGCTGTTCACAAACGCAGGTATGAACCAATTTAAAGATTGTTTCTTAGGCTTGGAAAAACGAGCCTATACTCGAGCGACTACGGCTCAACGTTGTGTACGTGCTGGTGGTAAACACAACGACCTGGAAAATGTTGGCTTTACCGCTCGTCACCACACATTCTTTGAAATGCTAGGCAACTTCAGCTTTGGCGACTATTTCAAAGAAGATGCGATTTCATTTGCTTGGGAATTCCTAACCGAAGTTCTTAAACTGCCTGCGGATCGTCTATTGGTAACCGTTTACGAAACCGACGACGAAGCATTCGACATCTGGAACAAAAAAGTTGGCGTGCCTGCTGATCGTATCGTGCGCATTGGTGACAAAGAAGGTGGCAAGCCTTACGAGTCTGATAACTTCTGGCAAATGGGCGACACTGGTCCTTGTGGTCCATGTACTGAAATCTTCTACGATCACGGTGAACACATCTGGGGTGGTCGTCCTGGCACGCCTGAAGAAGATGGTGACCGTTTCATCGAGATCTGGAACAACGTATTCATGCAGTTCAACCGTCACGCAGACGGCACTATGGAACCGCTACCAAAACCATCGGTAGATACTGGTATGGGTATCGAGCGTATCTCTGCAATCATGCAAGGCGTTCACTCAAACTACGAAATCGATGTATTCCAAACTCTTATCAAAGCAGCGGCTGAAGTCATTGGTTATGAAGATCTATCGAACCAATCGCTACGCGTTATTGCTGACCACATCCGTTCATGTTCATTCTTGATTGTTGATGGTGTGATGCCTTCAAACGAAGGTCGTGGTTACGTACTACGTCGTATCATTCGTCGTGCCGTACGTCATGGTAACAAGCTAGGTGCACAAGGTGCATTCTTCTATAAGCTTGTTGGCGTATTAGCAGAAGTAATGGGTACAGCAGGCGAAGAGCTGAAGCGTCAACAAGCAGTGGTTGAAAAAGTGCTGCGTATCGAAGAAGAAAACTTCGGTCGTACACTTGAGCGCGGTATGGTAATTCTTAACGAAGCATTAGATAACCTAGATGGCAAAGTGCTAGACGGCGAAACGGTATTCAAGCTTTACGATACTTACGGCTTCCCAGCAGACCTCACTAACGACGTTGCACGTGAGCGTGAGTTCGCGATCGACGAAGAGGGTTTCGAAAAAGCGATGGAAGAGCAGCGTCAACGTGCGCGTGAAGCTGGTCAATTCGGTACAGATTATAACGCAGCAATCAAAGTTGATACGCAAACAGAATTCTGTGGTTACACAGGTACTAAAGGTTCTAGTTCAGTCGCTGCGATGTTTGTTGAAGGCAACGAAGTAGATTCACTATCTGCAGGCGATAAAGCCATCATCGTGCTTGGTGAAACGCCATTCTACGCAGAGTCAGGCGGTCAGTGTGGTGACGCGGGTGAAATCCGTACTGAGTCTGGTGTATTCCGCGTTGAAGACACTCAAAAACTCGGTAACGCAATCGCACACCACGGTGTAATGGCAGAAGGCGTGCTAGCGAAAGGTGACGAAGTGGCAACTATCGTTGACGCAGAGCGTCGCGCAGCTATCTCTCTTAACCACTCAGCGACGCACTTGCTACACGCAGCACTACGCCAAGTTCTTGGTGAGCACGTAACGCAGAAAGGCTCACTAGTGAAAGCTGACAGCCTACGTTTCGACTTCTCACACCTAGAGGCAGTAACTGCAGCAGAACTGAAAGAAGTTGAGCGTCTAGTAAACGCACAAATTCGTCGTAACCACACGATTGAAACCAATGTGATGGATATTGAGTCTGCTAAGAAGAAAGGCGCAATGGCATTGTTTGGTGAGAAGTACGATGACGAAGTTCGCGTGTTGTCTATGGGTGACTTCTCTACTGAGCTTTGTGGTGGTATTCACGCATCAAGCACGGGTGATATTGGTCTATTCAAAATCACATCAGAAAGCGGTATTGCAGCTGGTATTCGTCGTATTGAAGCGGTAACAGGCGAGGCGGCATTAGACGCTATTGAAGCTCAAAACGCGAAGTACGAAGAAAAACTGGCGGAATCGGCTCAAAAAGCCAAAGCACTAGAAAAAGAAGTGCAGAAGCTAAAAGATAAGATGGCGGCCGCAGAAAGCGCTAACATCATGGGCAAAGCGGTTGAAGTAAATGGCACAAAAGTTCTAGTTGCGGCCCTTGACGGTGCTGATAGCAAGAACCTACGTACCATGGTTGATGACATCAAGAATCAAATGGGCTCTGGTGTTGTACTGCTTGCAAACGTAACGGGTGACAAGGTTGGCTTGATTGCTGGTGTGACTAAAGATCTCACTGGTAAAGTAAAAGCAGGTGATCTGGTTAAAATGGTTGCAGAGCAAGTCGGTGGTAAGGGCGGTGGTCGTCCAGACATGGCTCAAGCCGGTGGTACTGATGTTTCAGCACTACCAGAGGCAATCAAAACAGTTCAGCCTTGGCTAGAAGAGCGTTTATAAGCTCTTAACTAATAAAATTACGCTCAATCAAGTTTCTTTGATTGAGCGTAATTTTTTTTAGCAACCAAGTGGTTTAATTGACCAAAAGTTAACCGAGTCATTTAAGCTGCTTGGTTTTTGTTGTAACTACTGCTTATATAATTTTTCTCAAAGGAAATATTTAAGATGTAAGCAGTTCTAAAGAGACTTCGGTCTTGGGAAGGTGAAGACTGGTGAAAAAGCCCCTTATCGTGCAAAAGTTTGGCGGAACCTCTGTGGGTTCAATTGAAAGAATCCACCAAGTCGCTGAACACATCATTAAGGCGAAAAATGATGGCAATCAAGTTGTTGTTGTCGTGTCTGCAATGTCAGGCGAAACAAACAGACTGATGGATCTCGCTAAACAGATAGATAGCGTACCTACAGCTCGAGAACTTGATGTTTTGCTCTCTGCTGGTGAGCAAGTGTCAATGGCACTGTTAGCCATGACTTTGAATAAAATGGGTCATGCTGCGCGCTCGCTTACCGGAGCACAGGCGAATATTGTGACGGATAATCAACACAATGACGCAACGATTAAACACATTGATACCACGACAATTATGGGATTGCTTGAGCAAGACCAAATCGTGATTGTTGCGGGATTTCAAGGTGTGAATGAGAACGGGGATATCACCACATTAGGTCGAGGTGGCTCAGATACGAGCGCTGTGGCACTGGCGGGCGCATTGCGCGCTGACGAGTGTCAAATCTTTACCGACGTTGATGGTATTTATACTTGTGACCCACGTGTAGTGAAAAATGCGCGCAAATTGGCGGTTATCGATTTTCCTTCAATGGAAGCGATGGCAAGCCGAGGCGCAAAAGTATTACATTTACCTTCAGTGCAATTTGCATGGAAGAATAATGTGCCACTACGCGTGCTTTCGACATTTGATGTTAATGAAGGCAGTTTGGTAAAGGGGGAGTCAGGCCATCAAGCCGTCTCTGGTATAGCCATTCAACGTGACCTTGCCATTATTGAAGTCGATAAAGAACATTTATCTAGTGCTACAAAACAATGTCAGATGTTGGGTATAGACATTTGGAATGTGATCGAGGAAGCAGAACGGGCAGGTATCATGATAAAACAAGATGCATGTGCCAAGTTCGATCTGGTGTTCAGCGACAAAATCCGTAATAGTGAAGTGGTAAGCCTGTTGACCGCAGTGGGGCTTGAGGCCAATGGAATGGTAGAGCACGCATGCGATTTGTTGGCAAAGCGAGATATTGAGATCAATTTCAGCGCAACGAATGCACTCACTATGATGCTAGTTTTAGCACCCGAATGTGTGGATACAGCAGCAAACATTCTGCATGATGCTTACATTACGTCTAGTGAAGCATTAAACATTCAACAAAAACATGCCTTTTTAGGCTGATTTTCGCTAACAAGGTAGTTTACGAAAATATAACTTTTGTTGGATAATAGCTTTGTAGCAAGAAAATTTAGAGATTACTCAAGGAGCAAAGAATGCTAATTTTGACTCGCCGCGTAGGCGAAACACTGATGATTGGTGATGAAGTGACTGTAACTGTACTAGGTGTGAAAGGTAACCAAGTACGTATCGGCGTTAACGCTCCGAAAGAGGTTTCAGTTCACCGTGAAGAAATCTACATGCGCATTCAAGCTGAAAAAGGCAATGGCAACGTTGCTTCAGGTAACTACTAAGTCGCTCCTGTTTACAGAGCTTAGTTTGAATGAAAAAGGCTAACCGAAGGGTTGGCCTTTTTAGTCTTTAATGTTTTTGAAGATTTGCGGAAACCATTGTGTTGAGTGTGGCTGTGAATCCGTCAATATTGTTGAATCGAACACCAGGAAGTCGTTTGAAAATAAATGTCTTTTTTTCAGAGAAGACTCTCTTTTTTTCATCATAATAGAGTGGTAAAGTTCGTTTAATAGTCACTTTGATTAAATCAGCAACGGTTAAGTCAGTTTCGTGGATTTTTTCAAAGAAAGTGTTTGACATATTTTCGGTAAAACGTAATATGTGCCTCCGCAAGACGGTGAGGTGGCCGAGAGGCTGAAGGCGCTCCCCTGCTAAGGGAGTATACGGTTTATCCCGTATCGAGGGTTCGAATCCCTCCCTCACCGCCATTCTTGCAACGTTGAGAAATCAACAAAAAAGTGCGTCCTTAGCTCAGCTGGATAGAGTACCTGGCTACGAACCAGGCGGTCGGAGGTTCGAATCCTCCAGGACGCGCCATATCTCTTCTGAGATATAACAATGAAAACGGTGAGGTGGCCGAGAGGCTGAAGGCGCTCCCCTGCTAAGGGAGTATACGGTTTATCCCGTATCGAGGGTTCGAATCCCTCCTTCACCGCCATTCATTGACTGGCCCGATGGCCTTTTTTTTGTTTCGTAAGAAATGAATGTGATTTGCTTCACAACTTCCTAGCAAGAAGATCTGCGCGTCCTTAGCTCAGCTGGATAGAGTACCTGGCTACGAACCAGGCGGTCGGAGGTTCGAATCCTCCAGGACGCGCCACTATTTAATAATTCGTTTGATAAACGGGTTATACAAAGTAAAATAAGATTATTGCGCGTCCTTAGCTCAGCTGGATAGAGTACCTGGCTACGAACCAGGCGGTCGGAGGTTCGAATCCTCCAGGACGCGCCACTTATTGAAGGGTATTGCCCTGATATTGATGAAAGTTGATATCGAAAACTGCGCGTCCTTAGCTCAGCTGGATAGAGTACCTGGCTACGAACCAGGCGGTCGGAGGTTCGAATCCTCCAGGACGCGCCACTTATTAAAGGGTAATGCCCTGATGTTGACGAAAGTTGATATCGAAAACTGCGCGTCCTTAGCTCAGCTGGATAGAGTACCTGGCTACGAACCAGGCGGTCGGAGGTTCGAATCCTCCAGGACGCGCCACTTATTAAAGGGTATTGCCCTGATATTGATGAAAGTTGATATCGAAAACTGCGCGTCCTTAGCTCAGCTGGATAGAGTACCTGGCTACGAACCAGGCGGTCGGAGGTTCGAATCCTCCAGGACGCGCCAGATACAAAAAAAGCCTCGCAATTGCGAGGCTTTTTTGTATCTGGACATCAGGAACTATGGCCTAGAGTTGTTAGAGGCGAGGTCCTTCTTTTCCAAAAGCGAATATGTGCTTATCTAAGCAATTTGGAATAAAGTTTCTGCTGTAGTTTGTGAATCTATCCTTACTATCTCTCCTGTATATTGATTTCCGTTTCTTTCACTTCAATTGTTTAAATGTAACTTCTTTGTTTTTTATTTGTTTATTAATTGTTATTTAATGGCATCCTTTTGTTTCTATTAGCTTTTATGTGTAAATCTCGATTTGGTTTTGAAATCCAAATCGCAGTTTTTATTTATGTCCTCCTTTACTCTGTTCGTAAGGAGATAGCAGATTCGCAGTAATTATTTTGTCATGAACTGTGATCTGGGTAGTGAATAAATAATCATTTATCAGGATTATTACAAACCTTCCTTAAACAAAATTGACAAAATTTAACCAATCGAGATAATCCATTGGTCGGGATTTGACGCTATTAAAGTCCTGCACGTTGTCAGGATGACAAAGAAAGGAAGCAACATGACTAATATAGGAAGCCTGCTAGTAGATGCGGCCACCCTGATGCTAACGGGGATGGCGGTCGTATTTATTTTCCTCACTATTCTTGTTTATCTCGTTCGGCTAATGTCGAAATTGGTACCAGAAGAAGTACCAGAGCCGATCGCAGCACCAAAAACAAATACTAATATTCAATCAACCTCTTCAGCTGTTAGTCCACAAGTAGTGGCGGCGATCTCGGCTGCGATTCATAAACATCGCGCCTCATTCGCGAAGTAGCCGAACCAGGATTAAAAAGGAGTTTAAGAGCATGTCTAAACCACTAGCTATTACAGATGTGGTCCTTCGTGATGCCCATCAATCACTATTTGCTACGCGTATGCGTATTGAGGATATGCTGCCTATCGCAGCTGAGTTGGATAAGGTTGGTTACTGGTCTCTAGAGACTTGGGGTGGCGCAACGTTTGATTCTTGTATTCGATTCTTAGGGGAAGATCCTTGGGAGCGTTTACGTGAGTTGAAAAAAGCGATGCCTAATACGCCAATGCAAATGCTACTGCGTGGTCAAAACCTTTTAGGATACCGCCATTATGCCGACGACGTAGTAGAGAAGTTCGTTGAACGCGCACATGCTAACGGTATGGACGTGTTCCGTATCTTTGATGCAATGAATGACGTGCGAAACTTCCAGAAGGCTGTTAAAGCAACGGTCGATGTTGGCGCACATGCTCAAGGTACGCTGTCTTACACAACAAGCCCTGTGCATAACGCAGACACTTGGGTTGACTTGGCAAAACGTCTAGAGGATTTAGGTTGTCATTCACTGTGTATTAAAGATATGTCTGGCTTACTCAAGCCTTATGAAGCGGAAGAGCTTATCACGCGTATCAAAGCGTCTTGTGATGTGCCATTAGCACTTCATTGTCACGCGACGACAGGCTTGTCTACTGCGACAGCGGTAAAAGCAGTTGAAGCTGGTATTGATATTCTCGATACAGCGATTTCTTCAATGAGTTGTACCTATGGTCACACACCGACGGAAACGGTAGTCGCGATGCTAGAAGGAACCGAGCGAGATACGAATTTGAAGCTCGAGCAACTAGAACCTATCGCCGCGTATTTCCGTGAAGTACGTAAGAAGTACGCGAAGTGGGAAGGTCAGTTGAAAGGTGTAGACTCTCGCATCCTGATTGCTCAAGTGCCTGGCGGCATGCTGACCAACATGGAAGGCCAACTGAAAGAACAGGGCGCGGCGGATCGCATTGATGAAGTCTTAGAAGAGATCCCTCGTGTTCGCGAAGATCTTGGTTTCATTCCATTGGTGACTCCAACTTCGCAGATCGTCGGAACGCAAGCGGTGATTAACGTGCTTACTGGCGAACGCTATAAGAGCATTACTAAGGAAACCGCTGGTCTATTGAAAGGCGAATACGGTCAAGCGCCAGCCGAGTTAAATGCAGAGCTGCAAGCTAAAGTACTTGATGGCAAAGAGCCTATTACTTGTCGTCCTGCCGATTTGCTTGAGCCTGAAATGGAGACGCTTACTGTTGATCTGATGGAGAAAGCGAAATCAGAGGGTATTAAGCTAGCAAGCGAGCGTGTTGATGATGTACTTACTTATGCGCTTTTCCCTCAAGTTGGTCTCAAGTTCCTTAAGAATCGTGAAAACCCAGAAGCATTTGAACCTGCACCAACGCTAGAAGCCGCGAAGCCTGCTGTACCTGCGGCGCAAACAGCAACTGGCGGCGTAGAAACTTATAGCGTACGTGTTGACGGACATGTGTATGAGGTGGAAGTCGGTCCTCAAGGCGAGCTAACCTCTGTCGCTCCTTCTGCGGCGCCTGCAAAATCGACGGCACCTAGCGCACCTTCTAGCGCTTCTGCTGAAGCGGTGCCTGCTCCTCTTGCCGGTAACATCTTTAAAGTGAATGTTCAGCCTGGTGCTGAAGTGGCTGAAGGCGATGTACTACTGATTCTTGAAGCAATGAAGATGGAAACAGAAGTGCGTGCGGCGCGTGGTGGTGTTGTCCAAGAGTTGAACGTTAAAGAAGGCGATGCTGTCACAGTAGGTGCGCCTCTGTTGAGCCTAGCGTAAGGGAGTATCATGGACGGATTGTTAACCCTTTGGGCAGAAACAGGGATCGCTAACTTCGAGTTCGGCCAAATCTGTATGATGCTGGTTGGTTGTACCTTGCTGTTTTTGGCAATCAAAAAAGGCTTTGAGCCTTTACTGTTATTGCCGATTGGTTTTGGTGCTATCTTGGCGAATATTCCAAATGCTGGCTTTACTGAGCCTGGCGGCTTGCTCTACTACGTTTACTACATTGGGATTGAATCGGGTGTGTTCCCGTTGTTGATCTTCATGGGTGTGGGTGCGATGACCGACTTTGGTGCTTTGATCGCAAACCCAAAAACGTTGTGGCTAGGTGCGGCAGCTCAGTTTGGTATTTTTGCGACACTGTTTGGCGCTATTTTGCTCAACTATGTACCTGGTATGGAGTTCTCCATGGCGGATGCATCGTCTATCGCCATCATCGGTGGTGCGGATGGCCCAACGGCGATTTTCTTAGCAAGTAAGTTATCACCAGACCTGCTTGGTGCGATTGCTGTAGCCGCGTACAGCTACATGGCTTTAGTGCCAATCATTCAGCCGCCAATCATGAAGGCGCTAACCACTAAGGAAGAACGTGAGATTCAAATGGCGCAACTGCGTCACGTGGGTAAATGGGAAAAGGTATTGTTCCCGATGGCAGTATTACTCATGACGATTCTTTTCCTACCTTCAGCAACGCCTCTTGTCGGTATGTTCTGTCTTGGTAACTTAATGCGTGAAGCGGGTGTGGTCGATCGTCTATCGAAAACCGCACAAAATGAGCTGATCAACATCGTGACGATCTTCTTGGGCTTAGGGGTTGGCTCGAAGCTGCAAGCGGATCAATTCCTGAACTTAGAAACATTAGGCATTCTAGGGCTTGGTGCGGTTGCGTTTAGTATTGGTACGGGGGCTGGTGTGCTAATGGCTAAGTTGCTGAACAAGTTCTCAAAAGAAGACATCAACCCACTTATTGGTGCGGCTGGCGTTTCTGCGGTACCAATGGCCGCGCGTGTGGTGAACAAGGTCGGCTTACAAGCTAACCCGCAAAACTTCTTGTTGATGCATGCGATGGGACCAAACGTTGCAGGTGTATTGGGCTCAGCAGTGGCCGCTGGTATCTTGCTAGCACTTGTCGGCTAGTCATTACCGAAAATGGAATGATCAACCAATTTACAAAATCACGATTAACTTCGGTTAACAAAATGGTTTATAGTCAAAGGGATGCTTTCGCATCCCTTTTTGTTTTCTTGCAGGGAATGGTTTATGGAACACAAACAGATCGTTATCACTGAATTTGGTGATGCCAACGTACTCGCGATTCAACATGCTTCTACACCATCACCACAGCCTGGTGAAGTCTTAGTAAAAGTCGCTTTTTCAGGCGTAAATCCTATTGATGTTAAAACTCGAGCCGGACTCGGTTGGGCAGCTGCGCAGAACAAGGATAATTTACCTTGGGTACCAGGTTACGACATCTCAGGAAAAGTCGTGTCCTGTGGAGACGGGGCGTCGCGTTTTGATGATGGTGATGAGGTGGCTGGATTTATCGGTTTCCCAGTCCGAGGCGGTGGGTACAGTCAGTACGTATGTGTTCCAGAAGCTGAGTTAAGTCATGTTCCCAGTTCAGTTACTTTAGAGGCTGCCGCAGCATTACCGTTGGCTGGCCAAACTGCGGCACAAGCACTCAGCAAAGCCAATGTGACAGAAAACGATCGCGTACTTATCCTCGCAGGAGCCGGTGGCGTTGGACACCTAGCGGTACAAATCGCGGTCGCGACTAAAGCAGAAGTCTTTACAACCTGCAGTGAACGAAATTTAGACTACCTGGCTACCCTTGGCGCTCACGCAGTGAACTATCAATTTGCACCAGTGTCAGAACGTGTTGAAGACGTTGATGTTTTGATTGATTTAGTAGGTGGAGATGCCGCGTTAGATGCGCTTAAATGCCTGAAAGACGGTGCGAGAGTCATAACCGTTCCAACCATCACGGCTGAGCTGATTTGTGAAAAAGCCAAACTCCTAGGCTTTGAGGCTAACGGCATGTTGGTTGAGCCAGATCCAGCGCAATTAGATACCTTGTTGTACATGGTTGGCGTTGGTTTGCTGAAGACTGAAATTCAACAGGTTTATCCGATGAGCGATGTGATTGCTGCTCACCAGCAAGTTGAATCAGGAAGAACCAGAGGCAAGGTGTTGCTTGATATGACATGCTAGAAGCATTTAATACGAGCTTTGAAAGTTTAGCGCTTTGGTTTTCAGATTCAGCATTATGGGTGCTTTTCATGACCGGTTTTCTCAGTGCCACTTTGTTACCTGGTGGCTCTGAGGCGGGCTTAGTTGCCACTCTCTCATTAAATCAATATTCCGTTTCGTCAATTATTATGGTCGCCACTATCGGCAATACGCTTGGTGGCTTAACAAATTATTGGCTTGGCTTGTGGATTCCCAACAAAGCGCAAGAAGAAAAGCACGGTCATACCGCATTAAAGTGGCTGTCAAAGTATGGCTATTGGGGATTGTTTTTTAGCTGGTTACCTGTGATTGGAGACCCGCTGTGTTTAGCCGCAGGGTGGCTGAGAATGAAGTTTCTGCCTTGCGTGATTTTAATATTTTTAGGAAAGGCTGCTAGGTATAGCTTACTTGCGGCCATCTATCTCGGATTATTTTAAGGAAAGTACATGAAGATGTTTTGGGTTGGCGCGTGTTCACTTTTGGTGATCACGGGCTGTGCATCAAATACGCCAGTTTCATCACTGCCGAAAGGGGTAACTTTCGTCGAGTCATCGAAAGCGGAAGAAGGCAAAGTTAAGATTCCATACCAAAAGTATAAACTCGATAATGGCTTAACGGTGATCTTAGCTCCTGAAGATTCCGACCCATTGGTCCATGTGGATGTGACTTACCATGTTGGTTCGGCTCGTGAAGAGGTGGGTAAGTCTGGTTTTGCGCATTTCTTTGAGCACATGATGTTCCAAGGTTCAGAGAACGTTGGTGACCAAGAGCACTTCAGAATCATCACAGAGGCTGGCGGTACGTTAAATGGTACGACAAACCGTGATCGTACTAACTACTTTGAAACTGTCCCGGCTAACCAGCTAGAGAAAATGCTGTGGTTAGAGTCTGACCGTATGGGCTTTTTGCTGGATGCGGTTTCTCAACGCAAATTTGAAATTCAGCGTTCAACTGTAAAAAATGAGCGAGCTCAGCGTTACGATAATCGTCCTTATGGCTTAATTTGGGAGCGTATGTCTGAAGCGTTATATCCTGAAGGTCATCCGTATTCGTGGCAAACTATTGGTTATGTTGAAGATCTTGATCGTGTTGATGTGAACGATCTCAAAGCGTTTTTCTTACGTTGGTATGGCCCAAACAATGCGACTATCACTATCGGTGGGGACTTAGACGTTGAACAAACTCTTGAGTGGGTAAATAAGTACTTCGGTTCGATTCCTCGTGGGCCAGAGGTTGAAAATGCGCCGAAACAACCTGCAAAACTGCAAGAAGACAAATACATCACGCTAGAAGATCGCATTCAACAACCGATGGTGATGATCGCGTGGCCAACAACTTACAACGGCGAAGAAAGCCAAGCGTCTCTCGATACGCTATCTGAAGTGCTAGGTGGCGGTACAAACAGCGTGCTCTACCAAGACTTAGTCAAGACTCAAAAAGCCGTCGATGCGGGCTCATTCCATGACTGTGCAGAACTGGCGTGTAACTTTTACGTTTATGCAATGGGTGACTCTGGGGACAAAGGCGATCTATCAAAACTGTACGACGAGCTTTTACAGTCACTCAATCAGTTTGCTGAAAAAGGCGTGACAGAAGATCGCCTTGAACAATTGAAGGGTAAGGCGGAAGCGGATGCTATTTTTGCATTAGAAAGTGTTAAAGGCAAAGTAACGCAGTTGGCATCCAACGAGACATTCTTCGGCGATCCAGACCGTCTTGAGCAACAGCTTGAGCAGATCCGCGCAGTCACGCCTGCATCGGTAGAAAAAGCGTATACGGATTTTATCCAAGGTAAGAACAAAGTGACCCTAAGCGTGGTACCAAAAGGAAAAACTGACCTTGTCGTAAAACCAGCGACCTTTGTGACGCCAAAGCGTACGCTACCAGAATACGAGAAGATCACTGATGATCAATTGGCGTATCGTCGTGCGACCGATAACTTCGATCGCTCTGTGCAACCGCCTGTAGGGGAGCCAGTGAAAGCGACGATGCCTGAGTTGTACGAGCTTCATTTCAATAATGGCTCGGAATTGCTTGGTGCGGTTAGCGATGAAACACCAACGGTCATGATGCAGTTTAGTTTACCTGCGGGAACACGTTTTGTTGAAAAGGGCAAAGAAGGTCTTGCCCAGTTGACCGCAGCAATGTTGCAAGAAGGCACAACGAAACGTAGTGTCGAAGAGATTCAAGCTGAGCTCGATAAACTAGGTAGTGTCATCTCCGTGAATGCAACGGGCTACACAACAAACATCAGCGTTTCTGCTTTAGAAAAGAATTTAGAGCCGACGTTGAAAATTGTCGAAGAGATGTTGCTGTCTCCTGCATTCAAGCAAGCAGACTTCGAGCGTGTGAAGATGCAAGCGCTAGAAGGTCTTGTGTATGAGCATCAAAACCCAAGTTGGATGGCATCACAAGCGACTCGCCAGGTGCTTTATGGGGACTCTGTCTTTGCTCGACCAAAAGACGGCACGCAAGCAGGTGTCAGTGCACTAACGTTGGATGATGTCCGTGAATTCTACTCGAAGCATTACACGCCACAAAGTGCGCAAATCGTCGTTGTTGGTGACATTGATCAACAGGAAATTGAACAGCAACTGACGTTCTGGAAAAACTGGCAGGATGAAGCTGCACCATTGTATGCACCGCAAAGCATCGCTGCATTAGGTGAGCAAAAGATCCATCTTGTTGATAAACCAGGTGCACCACAAAGTGTGGTCATGATGGTTCGTCAGGGTATGCCTTACGATGCAACGGGCGATTTTTACCTAAGCCAACTGGCAAACTTCAACTTAGCTGGAAACTTCAATAGCCGCATTAACCAAAACCTACGTGAAGACAAGGGTTACACATACGGCGCTTACGGCTACTTCTCTGGAAATCCAGAAACTGGCTCGGTTGTTTTCACCGCGCAAGTACGAGCGGATGCAACGGTTGCTTCTATCATTGAGATGGAAAATGAGCTAAATGAATACTCGCAGTCAGGAATTACTGATGAAGAGATGAAATTTATGCGTCAAGCGGTCGGTCAAAAAGATGCACTGAAATATGAAACGCCAACACAAAAAGCGGAACTCATCAGTGATATTCTTAAGTACAACCTCGATCAAGATTACTTGCAGCAAAGAAACGCTATCGTAGAAAAAGTCGATAAGCAGACTTTGAATGCACTGGCTCAAAAGTGGTTTGATCCAAATGACTATCAAATTATCGTCGTTGGTGATGCTAAATCACTGCGTCCTCAATTAGAAAAGTTGGGGAAAGACGTAGAAGAGCTTGAAATCATTCGATAGAGTACACATTTAATAGCGGAGAAACGTTTCTCCGCTATTCATCTAGATAAGCGACTTTTCGTGGGTTATTTATCTAGATGCATTAAATATCAATAACTTAGCTTACGCTTGTCCTTTGTGATAAGTGTCCTGCTCCCAATATAAGCGAACCTCATTTTGACTGATTTTGCTGCGCGACTAAAAAAAGTTGCATCAAACCCCGAAGTATTTAAGCAGTTTGGACGCGGTGTTGAGCGAGAAACTTTGCGCTATCGTCAGGATGGACATCTAGCAACAACACCTCATCCAGAGGGGTTAGGCTCAGCGTTCACAAACCAATGGATCACGACTGATTTTTCTGAATCATTGTTAGAGTTCATTACTCCTGTGTCACATGAAATTCCAGAACTGATGGCACAACTGAAAGATATCCATCACTTCACGCAGACAAAAATGGGTGAAGAAAAGATGTGGCCTCTTTCTATGCCATGTTATGTTGGCTCGGAAGAGGATATTCAGCTTGCTCAGTACGGCTCTTCGAATGCAGCAAAAATGAAAACCCTGTACCGAGAAGGCCTAAAACGCCGTTATGGCAGCCTGATGCAAATCATCTCAGGTGTGCATTTTAACTTCTCGTTCCCTGAGATATTTTGGGATGCGCTATACGGCGAGCAAGATGAACAAGCCCGCCAAGATGCTAAGTCTGATGCCTACTTTGCGCTGATCCGTAACTATTACCGTTTTGGTTGGATGATTCCGTATTTCTTCGGTGCATCGCCAGCGTTATGCGGCTCTTTTATTCAAGGTCGTGAAACCGATCTGCCATTCGAAAAAATTGGCGGCACTTTGTATTTGCCGAAATCGACGTCTTTGCGTTTGAGCGATCTGGGCTACACCAATAGTGCGCAAAGTGTGCTGAAAATTGGCTTTAACAGCATTGATCAGTATCTGGATGGTTTGAGCGATGCGATTCGTCACCCATCAGAAGAGTTTGCGAAAATAGGCGTCAAAGTGGACGGTGAATACCGCCAGCTTAATTCCAATATTTTACAAATTGAGAACGAGCTATACGCTCCAATTCGTCCGAAACGCGTGTCGAAAAGTGGTGAGAAGCCTTCAGATGCGTTACGACGCGGTGGGGTTGAGTACATTGAAGTTCGCTCTCTAGACGTTAACCCATTCAGCGCAGTGGGGTTGGATGAAGAGCAAGTACGATTCCTTGATCTCTTCCTGACTTGGGCGGCCTTGTCAGACTCGGATCCAATGGACAACTGTGAATTAGAGTGTTGGCGCGACAACTGGAACAAAGTCATTGTTTCTGGTCGTGAAAAAGGGCTAATGCTGCAAATTGGTTGCCAAGGTGAACGTCTATCTCTGCAAGATTGGGCGCATCGCGTGTTTGTCGAGCTGCGTCAGATAGCACAGCAAATGGATATGGCTGCTGGTGGCAGTGCATACCAAGATGTGTGTAATAAACTCGAGACATGGATTGATAACCCAGAACTAACGATTTCAGGTCAACTATTAGAGCTGACGAAAGAGCTTGGTGGGTTAGGTAAAGTCGGCTGTGCGCTTGGCATGAAGTACCGCGAGGAAAATCTAGCTCACGGTTATCAGTACTACTCGCAAGATACGATGGAAACGGAAGTGGCGTCGTCAGTAGAAAAGCAAAAGCAAGCGGAACAAAGTGACACGCTATCTTTTGATGATTTTTTGGAAGATTACTTTGCTTATCTGAAGCAGTAGTGAATAGGTAAAGGTTGGGTGGGATTGAACATTAAACCGTTAGTAGTATCGGTACTCGGAAGCATGTTACTTGCAGGTTGTGCCACGGCACCGCCAAAGCAGCAGAATAATTTATGTGAGATATTTCGAGAGAAATCCGGCTGGTATGATGATGCCAAAGATATGGAAGAAAAGTGGGGAACTCCCATTCATGTCGCTATGGCTATTATTAAACAAGAAAGCAGCTTTCGGCACGATGCGAAACCACCCAAAGACTATTTATTGGGATTTATCCCTTGGGGACGAGTCAGCAGTGCGTATGGTTACGCTCAAGCTCAAGATCCTGCTTGGGAAGATTTCCAAGATGCGACGGGTCAGGGCGGTTCTCGTACCAACTTTGATGATTCAATGATGTTTGTCGGTTGGTATACTCACGAAACGAGGCGCCAACTAGGGATTTCGTTATGGGACCCATACAGTCAATATCTGGCTTATCATGAAGGTCGAGGTGGGTACAAGCGAGGTACTTATAAGCGAAAGCCCAGTTTGCTCAAAGTCGCTCGACGTGTTGAACAAACTGCAAAAACTTATGGCTGGCAGCTGAAGCAATGTCGTCAGGAATTAGAAGACAACAGCAGCTGGTTCTTTTAACCCACAGCCTGTTTATGTGCTGAAGGGATGAATGACATTTATCCAGTACCGAGAGGTATTGGAGTTACAATCAGGAGAGATGTAATGCCTTTACTCGATAGTTTTACCGTGGACCACACTCGCATGAATGCACCAGCAGTGCGAGTGGCGAAGACCATGCAGACCCCAAAAGGGGACACGATTACTGTCTTCGATTTACGCTTTACCGCGCCAAACAAAGACATCCTTTCTGAAAAAGGTATTCATACACTAGAGCACCTTTATGCAGGCTTTATGCGCAATCACCTAAACAGCGATTCTGTTGAGATCATCGATATTTCGCCTATGGGTTGCCGCACCGGCTTTTACATGAGCCTGATTGGCACTCCATCAGAGCAGCAAGTAGCGGATGCTTGGATTGCGGCCATGGAAGACGTACTAAAGGTAGAAAGCCAGAACAAGATCCCTGAACTCAACGAATACCAATGTGGCACGGCAGCGATGCACTCTTTAGAAGAAGCACAACAGATCGCGAAGAGCATTTTGGATGCTGGTGTATCGGTGAACAAAAATGATGAACTTGCTTTGCCTGAATCGATGCTAAAAGAGCTGCGCATCGACTAGTTGCTAAAAACTTATCAAGAAGCATATTTATCCAGAACTAAAAAGAGCCTGACATGATCAGGCTCTTTTCTTTTTATTTCTTATCGTGAGTTTTTCTCATCGTGATTTGTAGATAGGGGCTATTTTTTCTTTTTAGGATAAACACGAACGAGCTTGATGCGGTTTTCTTCAATCTCAACAAGCTCCATTGGATGACCAGCCACTCTCACGCTTAAATGGCTCTCTGGAATATCTTCCAGGTGCTCCAAAATAAGACCGTTTAACGTTCTTGGGCCATCCGTTGGTAAATCCCATTTCAGGCCTTTGTTGATATCTCGGATATTGGTGCTGCCTTCAATGAGGAAGCTTCCGTCACCTTGAGGACTGATTTCATCAGAAAGGCTTGGAGAAATCGAGGTCGTGAATTCGCCAATGATCTCTTCCAGAATATCTTCCAATGTCACCAAGCCAATAATGTCGCCATATTCATCAACAATTAGACCAATGCGCTGTTTATTGCGTTGAAACTTTAACATTTGCACGTTCAGTGGCGTACCTTCCGGGATGTAATAGACTTCATCCGCGGCACGTAATAGCGTCTCTTTATTGAACTCGTTTTTTTCCAGCATCAGGCGGTAAGCTTCACGCAGGCGCAGCATGCCAACCACTTCATCAATTTGGTCACGATAAAAAACAATGCGTCCATGTGGTGAGTGGGTAAGCTGACGAACGATGGATTTCCAGTCATCATTAATATCGATACCGGTAATCTCATTGCGTGGCACCATGATGTCGTTCACAGTGACGTGCTCAAGATCCAAAATAGATACCAACATGTCTTGGTGTCGCCGAGGGATCAATCCGCCAGCTTCGTTTACTACGGTACGCAGCTCATCGGAACTAAGATGGTCTTCTACTGAGTGATCTGCTTTTACGCCAAGTAAACGAATAAAGCCATTCGTAATAAAGTTAACGAGCATCACCAAAGGCGATAGTAACTTCATCAATATGGTCAGTAGGATACTGCTCGCGTAAGACACGCGTTCAGGGTACAGCGCTGCAATTGTTTTTGGGGTAACTTCAGCAAAAACCAATACAACCATAGTCAGTGCACCGGTTGCGATAGCGACACCTAAATCACCATACAAACGCATACCAATAATGGTCGCGATGGCGGACGCGAGAATATTAACGAGGTTGTTGCCGATAAGAATAAGACCAATCAAACGATCTGGACGGTCTAATAGCCTTTCGACTCGCTTAGCGCCTTTATGCCCATTTTTGGCTAAGTGCTTTAAGCGATAACGGTTCAGAGACATCATCCCTGTTTCTGAGCCGGAAAAGTAACCTGATATGACGATAAGACACGCGAGTAGCGCAAACAAGATACCCGTAGAGATGTCGTCCAAAACGTTGCTGTTCCTTGTAAGTATTGGGTTATATAACGGTTGAGTAAGTCCGTTAAGTCAAAGGGTTAAGGCGTACTGTATTTTATCTAGCCTAAAATATAAAGGATAGGAGCCCTAGAGCTCCTTAATTCAAGATGATTTCTTTCACAAAGCGACTGCCAAAATACGCCAGAGTTAACAGCGTTGCCCCTGCGACAGCGAACCAAGTAACTTTTCTACCACGCCAACCTTTTTGATAATGACCCCAAAGCAGTATTGAGTACACAATCCAAGCGATGAAAGAAAGAATGCCTTTATGCGCTTTACCTTGAGCAAACATATCCTGCACAAAGACAAAGCCAGTAATGAGCGTGCCAGTTAACAATAAGTTACCGATCAAAATGATTTTGAATAGCTGACGCTCTACCATTAATAAAGGCGGCAGGTTTGGGTTAATCGCCAAAGATTTTTTTGTTTTCAGTTTGTGATCCAACCAAGCCAGTTGAAGTGCGTAGAGTGCACCGATAGTTAAAGTTGCGTATGAGAACAGCGCAAAAGAAATGTGAATGAGTAGCTTAGGGTCATTCTCTAGGTGCTTGATAAACGTGCTTGGCAAAAATGTGGCAGCAGATAAATTGATGGCAGCAAAGCTATAAACGACAGGCAATAAAAACCACAACCGATTTTTCAACATAGCAAGGCTCATGACCAGAGAAATAATAAAACTGATCAAAGAGGCTACGTTGAGAATACTAAGGTTTTGACCTGCACCATCAAAAATCAGATCACTCAAAATCCACGCATGAAAAACAAGCGCACAGGCAGCACTAGCAAACACTGTTTTTGCTTTGATTCCTGACTGCTGTGAGAGTCCGGGTATGATGGTCGCAATCGCCAAAACATAAAGTATGGCGGCCGCGATGGCTATTAAGCTATCCATGAATCCTAAATATTATTGTGCACAATGAGGAAATTATACCTTGCATTACACTTTGGGGCTACGTTATATCCGACATCAATCGTGAGAGATGAGATATTGAAATTAATAAGTTACCGCACCATATAGAAATAGAGACAAGAATAGAGCAGCGGTACGGGTATGACTCAGACCTTGGCTAATGTATACTCACACTAATTAATCGCCATTTTAGCGAAGAGACAAAGATGTTTGAGAATTTAACGGATCGATTATCCAAAACGCTGAAAAATATCAGTGGCAAAGGTCGTCTGACCGAAGACAACATTAAAGAGACCCTACGTGAAGTACGAATGGCCTTACTTGAAGCTGACGTTGCGCTTCCGGTTGTTCGTGAATTTGTTAACCGCGTTAAAGAAAAAGCGGTAGGTGTAGAAGTTTCTAAATCTCTGACTCCAGGTCAGGAATTTATCAAGATCGTTCAAACAGAACTTGAAGCCGTAATGGGTGAGTCGAATGAGGCGCTAAACCTTGCCGCTCAACCACCTGCTGTGCTTCTTATGGCGGGTCTACAAGGTGCGGGTAAAACCACATCGGTAGGTAAGCTATCTAAGCTTTTAAAAGAACGTGACAAGAAGAAAGTCTTGGTTGTGTCTGCCGACGTTTACCGCCCTGCGGCAATCAAGCAGCTTGAAACGCTGGCATCAGACATCGGTGTTGACTTCTTCCCATCATCTCCAGACCAGAAGCCTATTGATATCGCCAATGCAGCGATTGACCATGCGAAGAAAAAATTCTACGACGTATTGATTGTCGATACCGCAGGTCGCTTGGCGATTGATGAAGAGATGATGGGGGAGATCAAAGATCTTCACGCAGCTATCAACCCAGTAGAAACGCTATTTGTTGTTGACGCTATGACGGGTCAAGACGCAGCAAATACAGCAAAAGCCTTTGGCGATGCGCTACCTCTTACTGGTGTGGTTCTAACTAAGGTTGATGGTGATGCTCGTGGTGGTGCGGCACTGTCAGTACGCCATGTAACGGGCAAACCAATCAAATTCTTGGGTGTCGGTGAAAAAACTGACGCGCTAGAACCGTTCCATCCAGATCGTGTTGCTTCACGTATTCTTGGTATGGGTGACGTTCTGTCTTTAATTGAAGACCTACAACGCAACGTTGACCAAGAAAAAGCAGAAAAGCTGGCGAAGAAGTTCAAAGAGAAGAAAGGTTTCGACCTTGAAGATTTCCGTGAACAGCTAGGCCAGATGCAAAACATGGGCGGCATGATGGGCATGATGGATAAGCTTCCAGGCATGTCTCAGCTACCAGACAATGTGAAAGACAAAGTCGATGACAAGATGTTCAAACAGATGGAAGCGATCATCAGCTCCATGACAATGAAAGAACGTCAACGCCCAGAGATTATCAAAGGCTCGCGCAAGAAGCGTATTGCGGCTGGTTCTGGTGTGCAGGTTCAAGACGTAAACCGCTTACTAAAACAGTTCACCCAAATGCAGAAGATGATGAAAAAGATGCAAAAAGGTGGCATGAAAGGCATGATGCGCAACATGCAAGGCATGATGGGCGGCATGGGTGGAGGCGGTGGCTTCAACCCATTTGGTCGTTAATTAATCGATCACGCATAGATTCAGGGTGTTAGGTACGTCACAAACTTTAAATTCAATTTATGTTGGTGAAAAAGTAACTAAACTCCTTGCATTGCTCCGGGAGAAGAGTAAAATTCCGGAGCTTTATTTTGGCACGAGACCCCAAACTATTTAATTTCTTGAATGGTTTTTGGGGTTAATTTTATTTTTGAGAAAGCAAAGAGGACGACATGGTAACCATTCGTTTGGCACGTCACGGCGCTAAAAAGCGTCCATTTTATCAAATCGTAGTAGCGGACAGCCGCAACGCTGCAACTGGCCGTTTCATCGAGAAAGTTGGTTTCTTTAACCCAACTGCTAAAGGTCAAGAAGAAGGTCTACGTCTAGACCTAGACCGCGTTAACCACTGGGTTGGTCAAGGCGCGTCTGTATCTGACCGCGTTGCTAAGCTAGTTAAAGACGCTCAAAAAGCGGCTTAATTTTTTTACTTGAAAAGTAGAAACTAGTTTATGTCGATGAAAGGTAAAGAAACAATGAGCAACGAAAAGATTGTTGTAGGCAAGTTTGGTGCTACTTACGGCATTCGAGGTTGGCTTAAGGTTTTTTCCTACACAGACAATGCTGAAAGCATTTTCGATTACAGCCCTTGGTACATTAACCAAAAGGGTAAGTGGGTTGAGTACAAAGTAGAAAGCTGGAAGCGCCATAACAAAGGTATGGTGGCTAAGCTGGAAGGCATGGATGTTCGTGAAGACGCGCATCTAATGACGAACTTTGAAATTGCTATTGACCCTGCGGTACTGCCTGAATTGTCAGAAGATGAGTTCTACTGGCGCGAATTGTTTGGGATGCAAGTTGTAACTACTAAAGGTTACGATCTAGGTGTCGTTACTGACATGCTAGAAACTGGCTCAAACGATGTTCTGGTTGTTAAAGCAAATCTTAAAGATGCTTTCGGGCAGAAGGAACGATTAATCCCGTTCCTTGAAGAGCAAGTGATCATTAATGTTGATCGCGAAGCTCAACGGATCGAAGTTGACTGGGATCCTGGATTCTAATCTCCAAAATTACAGAGCGAGATAAACATGTGGGTTGGCGTTATTAGCCTTTTTCCAGAAATGTTCCGTTCTGTTACTGATTTTGGAGTAACAGGTCAAGCGGTTAAAAAAGGTCTTTTGTCGATTGAGACTTGGAATCCTAGAGATTTCACTCACGACAAACATCGCACAGTCGATGACCGACCTTACGGTGGTGGCCCTGGTATGTTAATGATGGTTCAGCCTTTGCGCGATGCCATTCATACCGCGAAAGCAGCCTCACCGGGCAAGACGAAAGTCATCTACCTTTCTCCTCAAGGTCGCAAGCTCGACCAGAAAGGAGTAGAAGAACTGGCAACAAATGAGAACTTGCTTCTGATTTGTGGTCGTTACGAAGGGATAGATGAGCGCATCATTCAATCTGAAGTCGACGAAGAATGGTCGATTGGTGATTTTGTGATGACGGGTGGTGAGATACCAGCCATGACGTTAATCGATTCTGTCTCTCGGTTTGTTCCGGGTGTACTAGGGGATTTCGCGTCAGCAGAAGAAGACTCTTTTGCAAATGGCTTGTTAGATTGCCCTCACTATACGCGTCCAGAAGTGTTGGATGACAAAGAGGTACCAGCGGTACTGATGTCAGGCAATCACAAGGACATTCGTCAATGGCGACTAAAACAGTCGCTGGGCCGAACTTGGCTTAGAAGACCAGAGCTCCTGGAAAACCTAGCTCTGACTGACGAACAGGAACAATTACTTGCTGAGTTCATTAGTGAACATAACGCAAAGTAACCTAATTTATTTAGTATCAGTTTATTCTAGGAATTTAAAAAATGAGTAACATCATCAAAGCTCTTGAAGAAGAGCAAATGAAATCAGACCTACCTAAATTTGCACCAGGTGACACTGTTGTAGTTCAAGTTAAGGTAAAAGAAGGTGACCGTGAGCGTCTACAGGCTTTCGAAGGCGTTGTAATCGCAATCCGTAACCGTGGTCTACACTCTGCTTTCACTGTACGTAAAATCTCTAACGGTGAAGGTGTTGAGCGTACGTTCCAAACACACTCTCCAATCGTTGATAGCATCGAAGTTAAACGCCGTGGTGCAGTACGTCGTGCCAAGTTGTACTACCTACGTGAGCGTTCTGGTAAGTCTGCTCGTATCAAAGAGAAACTTGCTAAGAAGTAATGCTATAACTAGCGTTCTCATCTTAAACGGAGTCCTTTTAGGGCTCCGTTTTTTTATTTGTGTAATTAGCTTGCTCGTTTCTTTTCACCCGACCTGCACTGTCGATGCTCATGCACTGACGTACACTCCGCGCCTCAGCTCTGCTGTGAGTAGATTCCTGATGCCGCTATGGCCCCTCGGAATGACAGGAAATGATGGTCAAAGATTATAGAGTACCGTGGTTAAAATTCGTCATTCTGGACAGCGACGAAGGAGCGTGATTCAGAATCTACTAGTCGAGCATGCAATTGTTTAAGTTGTTAGCTTCATCCTTGCTATGAGTAGATTCCTGATGCCGCTATGGCTCCTCGGAATGACAGGAAATGATGGTCAAAGATTATAGAGTACCGTGGTTAAAATTCGTCATTCTGGACAGCGACGAAGGAGCGTGATTCAGATTCCCCAAGAAGGAGCCTAGGATATTCCTTTACCCTAGAGCTTCAATTAATACTGGTCTTCAGACCAGCCATCACTGTCGGACATATCAGGGGCGCCTGGGATGGTGTTTTCTTCATCTGCCCATTCACCAAAATCAATCATTTGGCATTGTTTACTGCAGAAAGGGCGATGAGGACTTTGTTCTCCCCATTCTACATCGGCGCCACATTGTGGGCATTGAACGATGGTAATTTTAGACATAGTTGAGCGTCCCATTACTAATTGGTGTTAAAGGGTAGTATACCTAAATGAATTCAAGATGGCTTATTCAACGCGCTATTGCTGCTACGAAATTTTATCCAATATAAGCGTAATAAAGCGTTGAATTTTAGATTGTGGGGGAGGCTTAGTGTCGTCTTAGCTGCACACAGCAAGTTCAAACTCAATATCTTGTGTGCACGCTTGACCGTTTTCAAACGACATAAACTTGATCGCAAAGCGGTTTTTATGGCCAGAAATCATAGGATAAACGCCATATTCCATTGGGATGTGGAGCCTTAGAATATTGGCTTCATCAGCGTCACTTTGGAAGAAACCCGCACGACCGATTTGAGCTTTGAAATGTCCGGTCTCTCTGGTGAGTTTCAACCATAACGAAAGCGCATCAGATAAGGGCTTTAAGCTTACTTGCCACTGCTGTGCATCATGCTTTTTACGTTCAATGGGTAGGTGAAGCCAGTAATGTAACGCTGGCAAATCAAAACAACATGAACCACCCGGCAGATTAAAGCGTTGGCGGATAGAGCTTAAGAAGCGATCTTCTTTTAGTGCTTGACCAAAACGCTCTGCACCCATCAGTTGGCTATGAACGACATCTATCTCTTGTAGTAGGGTATTTAATGCGTCTTGATCGACGCCATCAACATTTAGCCAATGGCGGTACGACAGTCGTTGTTTCTCTAAATCTTTGGCCAGTTCACTTTTCAGCTGGATCTGTTCGAAGATTTCAACCATATCGAATAACGCACGGAAAAACAGTTGGTACTGGTGATTTTCGCTAAACCCAGAGGCCAAGTGAGCCTGACGCAGCAGAGACTCCACTCTTAGATAAATACGAGTTTTCTCATTTAACGGATGTTCAAATTTGTGCGTGGTCATCGACATAAGCCTTTGTGAGTTTCGTTCCTATTTTCGCAGATTTTTCTTACACATGGCTAGGTACTTTTCGTGCAAATCTGTGATTTGAAGCAAAAGATCTGGGTCACTTGGATTATTCTTAACCACATCGTCTGCAAGCGTGAGTCTTTGCTCTCTTGATGCTTGAGAGGCAAGGATAGCGCGAGCTTGTTCTTCACTCACATTGTCTCGTCTCATCGTGCGAGATATCTGTGTATTCGGTTCTACATCGACGACAAGAACTCGATCACACAAACTGTCTAGCTTGTTTTCTACGAGCAACGGCACCACAAGTAACGCATACTCTGAGGTGACTTGCTGCAAATCTTCGATCATCTTTTCACGAATTATCGGGTGCAACAGTGCGTTGAGCCATGCTTTTTCATCTGAGTTTGAAAAGATTTTCTCTCTCAGCTTTGCGCGATCTAAAGTTTGGTCTTCACGAACGATATCGTGACCAAAATGTTCAATAATCGCGTTTAGTCCGGGAGTACCTGGCTCGACAACTTCTCTTGCTACAATGTCGGCATCGACGATATCGATTTTAAATTGTTGTTTGAACAGATTCGCGACGGTTGTTTTACCGCTAGCGATACCACCTGTTAAACCAATAACCAAAGCCATTTACACTCCTAGAACTGAAGTAAAGTACCAGTTTAAAATCTGGTCGCCCCAAATTAAGCTTATCCAACCAGCAATTGCTAAGTAAGGACCGAAAGGAAAAGCTTTTTCAATTCCCTGTTTTTGCAAGCGTAGTTGAATGATGCCAAATATGATGCCAACCACAGAAGAAAGTAGAATGATCATCGGCAGTGACTGCCAGCCCAGCCAAGCCCCTAGTGCTGCTAGTAATTTAAAATCACCATATCCCATTCCTTCTTTACCAGTAAGTAGCTTAAAGCCCCAGTAAACGGACCAGAGACATAGGTAACCAGCAATAGCCCCAATGACAGAATCTTGTAGAGTAACAGGACTTATTTCGACTAATGCTAAGGCAATGCCAGCCCAAGTTAATGGTAATGTTAATTGGTCAGGTAACAACATAGTATCGAGATCGATAAATGTTGCGGCGATTAAGATAAAAGTGAAAAAGAGTAGGGCAACGGTAAAGTAACTAAAACCAAAGTGGTAAGCGACAAAGCCTGAGCAGAACGCAGTGAGCAGTTCAATCAGTGGATAGCGTGCGCTAATGGCTGTCTGACAGTTGTGGCATTTGCCTTTTAAAAGCAGCCAGCTAATCACAGGGATGTTGTCTCGAATACGTATCGGCGTTGCGCACTTCTGACAGGAGGAGCGTGGGACGCTCAAGGTCAGCACTTCTTTAGGAGGTTCTATTTTGTATTCAGGAAATGACTCGGCACATTCGCGTCGCCATTCTAGTTCCATGATTTTAGGTAGTCGATAAATAACCACATTGAGGAAGCTACCCACGATCAGACCGAAGATGGTGGCAAACACAACGAATAGCCAAGGGTAGTACTGGAATACTTCCATATTTGTCTCTTGAGCGATGAGTGAAATCAGCAAGTGTTTTAAAGGAGTTAACAGCTCATTCTAGCCCAATACACTCATTAAGTTAAAGATTGGCAAGTACATTGCTGTCACTAATCCGCCAACAACGATGCCTAAAAAAACGATAATTAGCGGCTCTAGGATTTTACTAAGGTTGTCGACGGTGTTGTCGACTTCAAACTCGTAGATCGTTGCAACTTTATTGAGCATATCGTCAAGTCGACCAGACTCTTCACCGATCATAACCATTTGTAACACCAATTCAGGGAACACATTACAATTACGCATGGCAACATACACTGGCATACCTGCCGCGGTATCACGGTAAACTTCTTCTATGGCGAGTTGATAGTGTAAGTTTCCTGAGGTTTTTGATGTGGTTTTTAAACTGGTTAGAATTGGAATGCCCGCTGTAAAGCTCGTGGCGAGTGTTCGACTAAATTTGGCGATAGCGGCTTTTGATAATACGGGCCCGAGGACAGGAAATTTAAGCACAGAGCGATTGAGCATTAAGCGAAAAGAATCTGAACGCTTAGAGAGGATTCTTGCTGAGATGAATAGACTGATAGAGCCTAGTGCTATAAAGGGGCTCCAGTTTTGTGTCCAGGCGGAAAGATCTAACACTTGCCTGGTAAACCAAGGTAAGTCAGCACCAAAACCAACAAACATTTTTTCGAACTCGGGAATGACTTTGGTGAGCATGATAAACGACACGCCTAACGCTACTAGCACTACCATGGCTGGGTAAATCAGTGCTTTGATCACTTTCGCACGAAGCTGCTCATTTTTTTCTCGGTAGGTGGCTAAGCGCTCGAACACTTCCGCTAAGTTACCGGATTGCTCACCTGTTGCGATAAGGTCGGTATAGAGTGGGTCAAAGTGTTCACTTGCAGTGCGCATGGCTTTTGACATGGGTGTACCTGCCTCAACGGCGCGTGTCACGCTCATCAAAATGGATTTCATCTCTGCTTTTTTATGGTTTTCTGAGACCAATTTTAAAGCCTGAACTAAGGGCACACCGGTTATCAACATCGTCGAAATCTGACGGGTAAACACCGTGATGTCTCTGCCTTTCACGCGATGGCTGAGTTTAGTGAGAAACGAGATACTGCTTTTCTTTAACTTCTTGATCTTGATGTGTTGTGCGTCTAGACGCTCGCGTACTTCAATTTCTGTCATCGCGAGAGTTTGTCCAGACGTCTTTTTGCCTGAACTGTTGATGCCTTTCCAGCGGAAGTTTTTAAGTTGTGGTGTAGTGCTTTTCATAGAGGTGATTGCTGATTAAAGGATTAAAAATAAAGTACGCGCTGTAGTTCACTAAAACTTGTGATCCCTTGTTTGAGTTTTTCTATGCCCGACATTTGTAACGTGCTCATACCATTTGCGATGGCGAGTTTTTCTAGTTCATGTACCGAGGCGCCTTTAATAAGCGCTTCGGAAAGAAATTCATCAAAGCGCATCACTTCATAAACCCCCGTTCGGCCGGAATAACCATGGGTACACTCATTGCATCCATCGGGATTGGCTTTAAAAATGTTGTCGCTTTCTTGAATTCCGAGATGTTGTAGCTGAACGGTAAGTTCTTGTGATTGTTTGCAGTGCGAGCACAGTTTACGGGCCAAGCGCTGGGCAATAATCAAACTAAGAGAGGAGGCCAAGTTAAAGCTTTCTACACCCATGTTTGATAAACGAATCACCGTTTCAGCCGCAGAATTGGTATGTAAGGTTGAAAGTACTAAGTGACCGGTTTGCGATGCTTTTATGGCTATTTCTGCGGTATCTAAGTCACGAATCTCACCGACCATTACTACATCGGGGTCTTGACGTAAGAAAGAGCGCAGGGCTTCGGCAAAACCAAAACCAATCTTAGGCTGAACTTGAACTTGGTTAATGCCCGATAAGTTAATTTCTACTGGGTCTTCTGCCGTGGAAATGTTGATTTCTGGTTTATTGAGAATACTCAGCCCAGCGTACAGAGAAACGGTTTTCCCGCTCCCAGTTGGGCCTGTCATCAGAATCATGCCTTGTGGGCGACGCAGCGCATCCAAGTACAATTGTTTTTGTTGTTCGCTATAACCAAGCTTGTCGATATCCAGTGACGCAGAGCTGCTGTCGAGCAGTCGTAATACAATTTTCTCTCCGAATAGAGTAGGTAGCGTGGATACACGCATATCAATTGCGGTGTCTTGATTCAACTTGAGCTTAATACGTCCGTCTTGCGGTAAACGTCGCTCTGCAATATCAAGCTTAGAGAGGATTTTGATACGAGCGGATAAGCGGCGACTTAAGTGGCTTGGTGGCTGCTGTGTTTCAATTAAGATGCCATCACAGCGTAGACGAACGCGGTACATCTTTTCATAAGGCTCAAAGTGGATATCGGATGCGCCTTTGCGCACAGCGTCCAACAGAATTTGGTTGATGTAACGGCTAACAGGAGACTCATCTTGGCTCAAGTCTTCAATGTTGTCGATTTCATCTGCGCCCACATCAACCAGGTTGGCTAATTCTTCTTGGTTGATCTCTTTTAATCCAGACTTCTCGTGACTCAATGAACGACCATATAATCGTCGGATTGCCGCGCTGAGTTGACGAAAATCCGCCAAGACCAATTCAACCTGTAAACCAGTGGCAAAGCGAAAATCATCTTCTGCTTGTTGGTTGGTGGGGTCGGCAACAGCAAGAATCAAAGTTGAAGAGGTGCGATTAAGCGGCAGAGCGTTGTGCCGAGTGATCAAATCTCGCAAACCTAGCGTTTGGCATAACGAAGCGTATTCGTATTGATTGAGAGAAGTGCAAGAAAGCCCAAAAACAGAGCTTAGGTGCTCCGTTAATTCATGAGATTGGAAAAAGCCAGAATTGAGCAAAGCCTCCGGCATTGATATACCAGAAGCTTTAGCTTGCTCAAGTAACAGTTCTTCTTGGGAATATGTCAGTATTCCTGCTTGACGAAGAACTGTTGAGAGTTTTGTATGCATTTACTTGCAAGACTTTGGAAGGAGTTCTGACTCAACGCCGCTAGTTGTGGCTGTTGCACACGTCCACTGCCCTGAAGTATCAGCTCGTGTAAGGGTAAAACCTTTACCTGAAACAAGGCTACTTACGCCAGCGCTTGCTGTCGTGAAAAATGTAAATGCCATTGTTCCACCATCGCCTGTGCCGCTAGGAGTAAACGCAACGCTTCCAAGAGGCATTGTTGGAATACCTAGATCAGCAGTTGTTTGATCCTGACTAGAGCCATCTGGGAAAAGTCCGTTTTCAACAGTGTATGCCTCAACGTTCGTTTTTGCTCCGGTTAGCGTTGCCAATGCTGAGGCTACTTCACTTTTAGCAACGTACTTCTGGTATTGTGGCATTGCAATCGCCGCCAAGACACCAATTACTGCCACCACAATCATTAATTCAATCAGAGTAAAACCCTGTTGTTTTTTCTGTTTACTGTTTTTCATTTTTAACCCTTTCCTAAAAATTAATAATGCTCTTGCATTAGCGAAAGATTATGGAGAGTTAAGGTGGGTTGAAAATGGGGAAGAGATGGGCTCTCGAGTGAGATAAAACTCTTTGGTAGAAAGTTGCATATTGCATGCAGAGTTTTGCGAGTAGTACTATTTTTTTAATGGATAAAAAGAAAGGGCCTATTGGCCCTTTTTAATGATGAATCACTCACAACTCACTGAGTTAGTTGAAGTAATTTAGATTGTGTTGCTTTTATTATTTGAAGCGCATCGAAAGATCCATCGCTTTTAGATGCTTAGTCAACGCGCCTACCGAAATGTAATCGACACCGGTTTCTGCGTATTCTGCGATGGTCTCTAGCGTAATGTTGCCTGAGTTCTCTAAAGCGGCACGACCTGCGTTAATCGCTACGGCTTCACGCATCATTTCTTTTGTGAAGTTATCTAGCATGATGATGTCGGCACCAGCATCTATCGCTTGTTTCAACTCTTCTAAGCTTTCCGTTTCTACTTCTATTGGCTTGCCCGGGTTAAGCTCTTTCGCTTTTTGGATGGCTTGAGTGATGCCACCACAAGCAATAATGTGGTTTTCTTTAATGAGGTAAGCATCGAACACACCGATGCGATGGTTAAAGCCACCACCGCACGTCACGGCGTATTTTAGTGCGCTACGCAGACCAGGAATGGTTTTGCGTGTGTCTAGTAGACGACACTCAGTATGCGCGATTTTTTCAGCGTACTCTGCGGTAACTGTTGCGCAGCCAGACAGCGTTTGGATGAAGTTCATTGCGTTACGTTCACCAGTCAACAAGTCACGAGCTGGGCCTGTCAGCGTGCAAAGGGTTTGGTTGGGTTCGACTTTATCGCCGTCCTTTACGTGCCATTCAATGCTGACCTTACCACCGAGCTGTTTAAAAACTTCATCAGCCCATGCTTGACCACAGAACACACCATGCTCACGAGTAATAATCGTTGCGGTATTAACCGCCTCGGCAGGGATCAAAGATGCAGTAATGTCGTTATCTGCGTCGACATTGCCACCTAGATCTTCTTTTAAGGTATCAGCGACAGAGCGAGTGATCTCTAAAGGGAGTTGTTGTTTAAGGTATTCTAGGCGTTCTTGAATGTTGTGTGTGTTCTTCATCGCAAATCTTGTCTTGAAAGGGAGATGGCAACGAATGATACTCTCCGGTGTCAATAATTTCAGCAGTTAATTTGCAAAGTAGAGAGGTTGATATGCGCCCAATTATCGAGAATGGCTGGCTGACACAGGCAAAGCATGTTCCGTCACCATTTTTTGATGTCCGCTCTGATATAAACGACATCTCTCTGCTGGTAGTACACAACATCAGTTTGCCTCCTGGGCAGTTTGGTGGACCATATATAGAGGACTTCTTCACTGGCAAGCTAGACCCAAACGCACATCCATTTTTTGAAGTTATTCACAAAATGGGCGTTTCTGCACATTGCTTGATTAAGAGAAACGGCGAGGTCGTTCAATTTGTTTCTTTTCTCGATAGAGCATGGCATGCCGGTCAATCCAGTTTCGCGGGCAGGGAGCGTTGTAATGACTATTCCATTGGTATCGAGCTTGAAGGGACAGAATTTACTGCCTACACAGAAGCGCAATATCAATCACTTGCAGAGATCACTGAGGTAATTATGCAGTCTTATCCCCACATCACCCTGCCACGAATTACCGGTCATCAATATATTGCGCCCTTGAGAAAAAGCGATCCTGGTCTAAGCTTTGATTGGGTGAAATATAGACAGCTTATACAGCGTTGATTTGTAGCGAAAGTGTAAATTCAAAAAAGCGAAATAAATAAGGCATACGATCAGGTATGCCTTTTTTTGATACCAGAAATATTAATGATTGTTAAAAGTTAACTACATTTTTACGCTCGTATACGCCGTTTTGGTGAAGAAATAGACTGATAATTTTGTCATTTTCTGTATTTCTTTTCCAAAATTGCTAGCACGTCGACTTCCCATTTGTATGCTTTATGTAATTGGTCATACCAATTCTATTGCTGTTTTAACAGTCGATTGTTATCAGAGTGTTGGAAGTAAGCTCGTTCTATGATTTAGGTCAATTTTCGGCTGGACAGTGGCGTTTTAATTATGTTAATTTCTGCACCAACTTAAAATTGGTATTACCAATTATCTGCAAGAGTAGAAGAACAATAAATTATGGCTTATCAAAGGATTCGTCAGCCAAAACTCTCTGATGTTATAGAACAAGAGTTAGAAAGGTTGATAGTGGAAGGAACATTGTCTCCGGGGCAACAACTGCCTCCAGAGCGTGAACTGGCAAGACAGTTCGATGTGTCTCGTCCTTCAGTCCGAGAAGCCATTCAACGCTTAGAAGCGAAGCGTTTGTTAACTCGTCGCCAAGGTGGCGGAACATTCGTAAGTGAGAATATCTGGAAGAGCTTTTCAGATCCCTTGTTGAATTTGTTGTCTAGTCATTCTGAAACCCAGCTTGATGTGCTTGAGTCTCGTCATGCAATGGAAGGAATTTCAGCTTACTTTGCAGCTTTACGTGGTACCGAAGAAGATTTTGCGCGTATTCAAGGTTGCCTTGAGCGCATTAGCCAAGAGCAAGCAAACAACGATATCGAAGCTGAATCTGCGGAAGTGATGCAATTTTTGATCGCTTTGACAGAAGCCGCGCACAACGTGGTTTTGTTGCACATTGTTCGAAGCTTAGCACCTTTGCTTGAGCAAAATATTCTACAAAATTTTAAATTACTACGTCGCCGCCCAGAAGCGGTCGAGAAAGTCAGTAAACACCGAGCCAATATCGTGGATGCGATTGTTTCTGGTCAGCCTGAAAAGGCGCGAGAAATGTCCCACTCGCACTTGGCTTACATCGAAGAAACATTGTTGGATTTGACTCGAGAAGAGTCTCGACGAGAGCGTTCTCTACGTCGAATTCAGCAGGGTAATGACTCGTAAGAGCGTTACTTAAATAAGTAGATCCAACCAACAGAAGGATAGATCGCCATGTCTGATATGAAGCATGACGTAGATGCACTGGAAACTCAAGAATGGCTACAAGCGCTTGAGTCAGTTGTACGTGAAGAAGGTCTAGAGCGTGCTCAATTCCTATTAGAGCAAGTTCTAGATAAAGCACGTCTAGACGGTGTTGATATGCCAACAGGTATCACAACTAACTACATCAACACGATTCCTGCAGACCAAGAACCAGCATACCCAGGTGACACAACACTTGAGCGTCGTATTCGCTCAATTATTCGTTGGAACGCTATCATGATCGTTCTACGTGCATCTAAGAAAGACCTAGAGCTAGGCGGCCACATGGCGTCTTTCCAGTCTTCTGCTGCGTTCTACGAGACATGTTTCAACCACTTCTTCCGTGCGCCAAACGAGAAGGACGGTGGCGACCTAGTTTACTACCAAGGTCACATTTCACCAGGTATCTACTCACGTGCATTCGTTGAAGGTCGTCTAACTGAAGAGCAGCTAGACAACTTCCGTCAAGAAGTAGACGGCAAAGGTATTCCTTCATACCCGCACCCTAAACTGATGCCTGAATTCTGGCAATTCCCGACAGTATCGATGGGCCTAGGTCCAATCGCTTCTATCTACCAAGCTCGTTTCCTTAAGTACCTAGAAGGCCGTGGTCTAAAAGACACTTCAGAGCAGCGCGTTTACGCGTTCCTAGGTGACGGTGAGATGGATGAGCCAGAATCACGTGGTGCTATCTCTTTCGCTGCGCGTGAGAAGCTAGATAACCTATGTTTCCTAATCAACTGTAACCTACAGCGTCTAGATGGCCCTGTAATGGGTAACGGTAAGATCATTCAAGAACTTGAAGGTCTGTTCAAAGGTGCTGGTTGGAACGTAGTGAAGGTAATCTGGGGTAACAACTGGGATTCACTACTAGCTAAAGATACTTCTGGTAAGCTTCTACAGCTTATGAACGAAACGATCGATGGCGACTACCAAACATTCAAATCAAAAGATGGCGCGTACGTACGTGAGCACTTCTTTGGTAAGTACCCAGAGACAGCTGCACTTGTTGCTGACATGACTGATGACGAAATCTTCGCACTTAAGCGTGGTGGTCACGAGTCTTCTAAGCTATACGCGGCATACAAAAACGCGGCAGAAACTAAAGGTCGTCCAACAGTAATCCTAGCTAAGACTGTTAAAGGTTACGGCATGGGTGAAGCGGCTGAAGGTAAGAACATCGCGCACCAAGTTAAGAAGATGGACATGACTCACGTACTACACCTACGTGATCGTCTAGGTCTTCAAGACATCCTAACTGACGAAGCTGTGAAAGAACTTCCGTACCTGAAACTTGAAGAAGGTTCAAAAGAGTACGAATACCTACACGCTCGTCGTAAAGCGCTACACGGCTACACACCACAGCGTCTACCAAAATTCACTCAAGAATTCATCGTTCCTGAGCTAGAAGAATTCAAGCCACTACTAGAAGAACAGAAGCGTGATATCTCTTCTACTATGGCATTCGTACGTGCACTAAACGTTCTACTTAAGAACAAGAACATTGGTAAGAACATCGTTCCTATCATTGCTGACGAAGCACGTACATTCGGTATGGAAGGTCTGTTCCGTCAAATCGGTATCTACAACCCGCACGGCCAAACTTACACACCAGAAGACCGTGGCGTTGTTTCTTACTACAAAGAAGCGACTTCAGGTCAGGTTCTACAAGAAGGTATCAACGAGCTAGGTGCTATGTCTTCATGGGTTGCTGCTGCGACTTCATACTCGACAAACGACCTACCAATGATCCCGTTCTACATCTACTACTCAATGTTCGGCTTCCAACGTGTTGGCGACATGGCGTGGATGGCTGGTGACCAACAAGCACGTGGTTTCCTACTAGGTGCAACTGCGGGTCGTACAACGTTGAACGGTGAAGGTCTACAGCACGAAGACGGTCACTCGCACATTTTAGCGGGTACGGTTCCTAACTGTATTTCTTACGACCCAACATTCGCGTACGAAGTAGCAGTAATCATGCAAGACGGTATCCGTCGCATGTACGGTCCAGAACAAGAAAACGTGTTCTACTACCTAACGCTAATGAACGAAAACTACGCAATGCCAGCAATGCCAGAAGGCGCTGAAGAAGGCATTCGTAAAGGTATCTACAAGCTAGAAACTTACACTGGCAACAAAGCGAAAGTTCAGCTGATGAGCTCTGGTACTATCATGAATGAAGTACGTAAAGCAGCTCAAATCCTAAGCGAAGATTACGGTGTTGCTTCTGATGTTTACTCTGTAACGTCATTCAACGAACTAACTCGCGATGGCCAAGATGCAGAGCGTTTCAACATGCTTCACCCAGAAGCGGAAGCGAAAGTACCTTACATCCAAACAGTAATGGGTACTGAACCTGCTATCGCAGCAACTGACTACATGAAGAACTACGCAGAGCAGGTTCGTGCATACATTCCTGCTGAGTCTTTCAAAGTTCTTGGTACTGATGGCTTCGGTCGTTCAGACAGCCGTGAAAACCTACGTCGTCACTTCGAAGTGAACGCAGGTTACGTAGTAGTAGCAGCGCTAACTGAACTAGCGAAACGTGGCGAAGTTGAGAAATCTGTAGTTGCAGAAGCAATTAAGAAATTCGACATCGACACAGAGAAAACAAACCCGCTATACGCTTAATTAAGAAGGTAGATAAGAAATGGCAATCGAAATTAATGTACCAGACATCGGTGCGGATGAGGTTGAAGTTACTGAGATTCTTGTAAGCGTTGGCGACAAGGTTGAAGAAGAGCAGTCTCTGATCACAGTTGAAGGCGATAAAGCTTCTATGGAAGTTCCTGCTTCTCAAGCGGGTATCGTTAAAGAAATCAAAGTTGCAGAAGGCGACAAGGTTTCTACTGGTTCTCTAATCATGATTTTCGAAGCCGAGGGTGCAGCTGCTGCTGCACCTGCTCCTGCGGCAGAAGCAGCTCCAGCAGCAGCTCCAGCTCCAGCAGCAGCGGCAGAACTAAAAGAAGTTCACGTACCAGACATCGGTGGTGATGAAGTTGAAGTTACTGAAATCATGGTTGCCGTTGGCGACAGCATCGAAGAAGAGCAATCTCTTCTAACTGTTGAAGGCGACAAAGCTTCTATGGAAGTTCCAGCGCCATTCGCAGGTACGCTAAAAGAGATCAAAGTTGCAGCTGGCGATAAAGTATCGACTGGCTCACTTATCATGGTATTCGAAACAGCAGGTTCAGGCGTTCCAGCAGCACCAGCGGCAGCTGAAACTCCTGCGGCAGCAGCTCCAGCAGCGTCTGCGGCAAAAGAAGTGAACGTTCCAGATATCGGCGGCGACGAAGTTGAAGTTACTGAGATCATGGTTGCGGTTGGCGACACAGTGGAAGAAGAGCAATCTCTAATCACTGTTGAAGGTGACAAAGCTTCTATGGAAGTTCCTGCACCATTCGCTGGCACAGTTAAAGAAATCAAGATTGCAGCTGGCGACAAAGTGTCTACTGGCTCACTAATCATGGTATTCGAAGTGGCGGGCGCAGCTCCAGCTCCTGCAGCGGCTCCAGCTCAAGCAGCAGCACCTGCGGCTCCGGCTCCTAAAGCAGAAGCTCCAGCGGCAGCAGCTCCAGCAGCGACTGGCGACTTCAAAGAAAACGATGAGTATGCTCACGCGTCTCCAGTTGTTCGTCGTCTAGCGCGTGAATTTGGCGTTAACCTTTCTAAGGTTAAAGGTTCTGGTCGTAAGAGCCGTATCCTAAAAGAAGACGTTCAAGCTTACGTGAAAGATGCGCTTAAGCGTCTTGAGTCTGGCGCAGGTGCAGCAGCATCTGGCAAAGGTGACGGCGCGGCTCTTGGTCTACTACCATGGCCAAAAGTGGACTTCAGCAAGTTTGGTGAGACAGAAGTTCAACCGCTATCTCGCATTAAGAAGATCTCTGGTGCAAACCTACACCGTAACTGGGTAATGATCCCGCACGTTACACAGTGGGATAACGCAGACATCACGGCTCTTGAAGCATTCCGTAAAGAGCAAAACGCGATTGAAGCGAAGAAAGACACTGGCATGAAGATCACACCACTTGTGTTCATCATGAAAGCGGTAGCTAAAGCGCTTGAAGCGTTCCCTGCGTTCAACTCTTCTCTATCAGAAGACGGTGAGAGCCTAATTCTGAAGAAATACGTGAATGTTGGTATCGCGGTAGATACACCAAATGGTCTAGTTGTTCCTGTATTTAAAGACGTGAACAAGAAAGGCATCTACGAGCTATCTGAAGAGCTAATGGCGGTTTCTAAGAAAGCACGTGCAGGCAAGCTAACTGCTGCTGACATGCAAGGTGGCTGTTTCACTATCTCTAGCCTAGGCGGTATCGGCGGTACGGCGTTTACTCCAATCGTAAACGCGCCAGAAGTTGGTATCCTAGGTGTGTCTAAGTCAGAAATGAAACCGGTATGGAACGGTAAAGAGTTTGAACCGCGTCTACAACTTCCACTATCTCTATCATACGACCACCGTGTGATCGATGGTGCTGAAGGTGCGCGCTTCATCACTTACCTAAACTCATGTCTATCTGACATTCGTCGTCTAGTTCTGTAATAGAAATTAGATGAATGAGAGGCGGCAATTTAGCCGCCTCTGCTAATCATAATTACCGACAATTTGGTTATCAGCCTTGCTTCGTTCAGGGTTTTCACAATCGAATTGTTGTCTAGCTCACAGGCTAAATTGATTTACTTTTCACACCATTAACATCTCTGTAAACTGTTAGCGGTCTGAAAATAACTGTTTAAAACAAATCTCTCTTAAACATAAAAAATCGATACCCACTCAGCCTGTTAGGGATAATGACTACAAGAGGTCAAAATGAGCAAAGAAATTAAAGCCCAAGTTGTTGTACTTGGTTCTGGTCCTGCTGGTTACTCCGCTGCATTCCGTTGTGCGGATTTAGGTCTTGAAACTGTACTAGTTGAACGTTACAGTACGCTTGGCGGTGTATGTCTGAACGTGGGTTGTATCCCATCTAAAGCACTGCTTCACGTTTCTAAAGTAATTGAAGAAGCGAAAGCGATGGCTGACCACGGCGTTGTGTTCGGTGAGCCTCAAACAGACATCAGCAAAATCCGCATCTGGAAAGAAAAAGTTGTTAACCAACTAACTGGCGGCCTAAGCGGTATGGCTAAGATGCGTAACGTAACAGTAGTTAACGGTTACGGTAAGTTCACTGGCCCTAACTCTATCCTTGTAGAAGGCGAAGGTGAGCCAACAGTTGTTAACTTTGACAACGCAATCGTTGCGGCTGGTTCTCGTCCAATCAAACTGCCATTTATCCCGCATGAAGACCCACGTATTTGGGACTCTACTGACGCTCTTGAACTAAAAGAAGTGCCAGAAAAACTGCTTATCATGGGTGGTGGTATCATCGGTCTAGAAATGGGTACGGTTTACCACTCTCTAGGTTCTAAAGTTGAAGTTGTTGAAATGTTTGACCAGGTAATTCCTGCAGCAGACAAAGATATCGTGAAAGTATTTACTAAGCGTATCAAAGACAAGTTCAAGCTAATGCTAGAAACGAAAGTAACAGCAGTTGAAGCAAAAGAAGACGGTATCTACGTTTCAATGGAAGGCAAGAAAGCGCCAGCTGAAGCTGAGCGTTACGATGCGGTTCTAGTTGCTATCGGTCGTGTACCAAATGGTAAGCTAATCGACGGTGAAAAAGCGGGTCTAGAAATTGACGAGCGTGGCTTCATCAACGTTGATAAGCAAATGCGTACTAACGTTCCTCACATCTTCGCGATCGGTGATATCGTTGGTCAACCAATGCTTGCTCACAAAGGTGTGCATGAAGGTCACGTAGCAGCTGAAGTTATCTCTGGTAAGAAGCACTACTTCGACCCTAAAGTTATCCCTTCAATCGCGTACACTGAGCCAGAAGTGGCTTGGGTTGGTAAGACTGAGAAAGAAGCGAAAGAAGAAGGCATCAAGTACGAAGTGGCAACATTCCCTTGGGCAGCATCAGGTCGTGCAATCGCATCTGACTGTGCGGATGGTATGACTAAGCTAATCTTCGACAAAGAAACTCATCGCGTAATCGGTGGTGCTATCGTTGGTACTAACGGTGGTGAACTACTTGGTGAAATCGGCCTTGCAATTGAGATGGGCTGTGATGCAGAAGATATCGCTCTGACTATCCACGCTCACCCAACTCTACACGAGTCTGTAGGTCTAGCTGCTGAAGTATTTGAAGGTTCAATCACTGACCTGCCAAACAAAAAAGCAGTTAAGAAGAAGTAAGCTTTTTCTGACTTAATGATAGAAACCGCTGCATTGCAGCGGTTTTTTTATGTTTGTTAGGTAGGAATATAAACTTGTGCTCGGCTGACAGCAGACAATAAAAAGCCCACCAAACGGTGGGCTGACATATATTGCGAGTTAAGCTTTAGTGTTCACGGTTGTAAATGCAAAGCATGTCTAAGTATGAACTAACAAGGTGCTTAAGTTCCGCTTCACTTTTTGCACGGTTCGCTTGGACAAACAGTGAGTAACAAATACCGTGGAACAAGTTTGCCAAGTGTTCTGAATCGTGCTGGTCACACACTTCGCCACGTTCAATCGCTTTAATGAACATGTTTTGTACTAGCAACTGGTTAGTACGGTTAGTTGAAACAAACAATGGCCATACTTCGTCACGTGTTGAAGCACTCCACTCGAACCAAACTTTTAGCCAGTGACAGTCTTGACTGACAAGCTCGATCATTGCATTAGTAATATTGGCGATGTTTTCACGTGCGTGTAAGTCTAAGTCAATGTTATCCGATAGGAAGTTCGAGAACTGACGTACGACGTGGTTGAGTACTTCATCCACTAAGTCTTCACGAGTCGGGAAGTAGTTAAAAACGGTCGCCACAGAAACTTGAGCAATTTCTGCGATATCTGCGTGACCACCACGACCGATGCCGCGGCGCGCAAACACTTCCAATGCGATTTCCATTAACTGTTGCTTACGCTTAATCGGGGAAAGCCTAGTTCTAGGTCTCTTTGCAATTGAGTCCATATCCATTTTCCTTGCCATTTGAGTTGATATTGGGGGTAACCCCCTAATTGATTATTTTAATAGTTGCTTAAAGCAGTGATGAGTGTAATGGTGCATATCAACAAGGTCAACATCTGTAGAACAATTTATATACAGTAATGTCATTATTATTGATAAAATTAGCTATGAACTTTATAAAACTAAGACCTTCTTCCAAGATTTTTTGGCAACAGGATGTGACTTTCAACCCAGTGAACGTGGTGATACACTACACGCCGTAAGATTAGGTGATCGTTTGCGTGCGACTTACCTCAACCCACAAATTAGATTGAGCACAGTATGAAACATACAATAGAAGTCATGATTTCTGAGCAAGAAGTTCAGGAACGAGTTCGTGAATTAGGCAAACAAATTACAGAGCGTTATCAAGGTAGTGAAGATCTTGTGTTGGTAGGCTTATTGCGTGGCTCATTTGTATTTATGGCAGACTTGGCACGTGCTATCGAACTGACTCACCAAGTTGATTTTATGACAGCGTCAAGCTACGGCAACACAATGGAAAGTTCACGTGACGTTCGTATCTTGAAAGATTTGGATGATGACATCAAAGGCAAAGACATTTTGCTTGTTGAAGACATCATTGATACAGGTAACACACTAAATAAAATCCGTGAGATCTTATCGCTGCGTGAGCCGAAGTCTATCGCGATTTGTACGCTCTTAGATAAACCATCTCGTCGTGAAGTGAATGTTCCTGTGGATTGGATTGGTTTCGAAATCCCAGATGAGTTTGTCGTTGGTGTGGGTATTGATTACGCGCAGAAATACCGCCACTTACCATACATCGGTAAAGTTGTACCTCAAGAATAATCATTGAGAGCAGCATTAAAAATATAAAAAAACGCCCATCTCAGATGGGCGTTTTTTGTTCAACTCTTAGATGTAGCTTAGCGACAAAGCAGCTTGTTGTCTGTATTTAGAATCGTCGAAAGGGCTTTCTGATAAGACGCTTCTACGGTTTCCTTAGAGTTAGAACGAATGCCTAAGTACTCTAAACGACCATCTTCAATGCCGTATACCACGCCATGAATTTCAACATCTTGCCCACGCTCCCAAGCGTTTTGCAGGATGGTTGAGTTACCCAAGTTGTACACTTGCTCTGCGACATTAAGCTCGCCTAGTTTATCTGCTCGATCTTGCTGCGGCATTTGATCTAGGTAAGTGCGGTGTTTGAAATAGATATCTCTGATATGTAACAGCCAATTATTAATAAGACCTAGCTTAGGGTTATCAATGGCTGCGTTCACGCCACCACAGCCATAGTGTCCACAGACAATGATGTGCTTAACCTTAAGAACGTCTACGGCGTATTGAACGACGGACAGACAGTTGAGATCAGTATGGATGACTTGGTTTGCAACATTCCGATGAACGAATAGTTCACCCGAGTATAGTCCGGTTAGTCGCTCGGCAGGGACACGGCTATCAGAACAGCCAATCCAAAGAAAATCGGGCTTTTGACCCTCTGCGAGTTTTGCGAAGTATTCAGGTCGATCAGATTTGATCTCTTGAGACCATTTTGAATTGTTTTCAAATAACTGTTTAATTTCCGGCATCTTGCAAACTACTTCCCTTAAAAGACAAAAGCGCTGCCGCTTATATGAACATGCAAGCGATCAGTGTTGTAACTATACACAATGTTACAATTTCGATCCCGTTAAATATTCGTCAGACAGGACTCATCTGACTAGTTTTCATCAATAAAAACGTAAAATTAGGCCTAATTATTTGTGGTGTGAATTTAGCCTTAATCTATTTATGGTTTAAATTTTCGCCTGGCTCGTTAAAGTAATGACATTTTACTTTTTAAAATTGAATGCAGGGAAATCAGCAGTGTTCGGTAGTCGTTTTGAAGATATTAATTTCAAAGGGGATGTATTTGGCGGGGTAACCACGGCGATTATCTCTCTTCCTTTGGCGTTAGCGTTCGGTGTTGCATCCGGTGCAGGGGCAGAAGCAGGCCTCTGGGGCGCAATAATGGTCGGTCTGTTTGCTTCGTTGTTTGGTGGTTCTAATACGTTAATATCAGAACCAACAGGGCCAATGACGGTAATCATGACCGCTGTGTTAACCAGTATGATGGCGAAGTATCCAGAAACGGGCATGGCCATGACCTTCACGGTTGTTATGATGGCTGGCGCGTTCCAAATCCTATTAGGGACGTTAAAACTGGGTAAATACGTTACCTTGATGCCTTATAGCGTGATTTCGGGCTTTATGTCAGGGATTGGCGTGATTCTTATCATTTTGCAGCTATCACCTTTGATGGGGCATGCCGCGCCTTCTGGAGGAGTGCTCGGAACATTATCTGCTTTGCCGGAGACCATTTCTAACCTCAAGTTCAGTGAACTGTTTTTAGGTCTACTGACTTTGGGGATTCTCTTTTTCTTCCCTAAGCAATATCGAAAATATATACCAGCGCAACTCGTGGCGTTGGTTGCGGTGACTTTATTGTCTGTGATGTTCTTCGATACGGAAGACATTCGTCGTATCGGTGAAATCCCGGCAGGATTGCCTTCTCTCGTTGCACCTCATATTGATCCAGATATGTTTGTTGAGATGGTTATTGATGCATTGGTGCTCGGCACCTTAGGTTGTATCGATACTTTGTTAACGGCGGTTATCGGTGACTCCTTGACTCGTAAAGAGCACGACTCAGACAAAGAACTGCGAGGCCAAGGCCTTGCCAACATGATCTCAGGCTTGTTCGGTGCACTACCTGGCGCGGGCGCAACGATGGGCACGGTGACTAACATTCAAGTTGGGGCTCGTTCGCCATTGTCCGGTGTGATTCGTGCACTTATGCTTGCATTGGTCGTATTGGTTGCGGGTGGATTAACGGAGCCGATCCCAATGGCTGTGTTGGCTGGCATTGCAGTATATGTCGGCTTTAACATTTTGGATTGGAGTTTTATTCAACGAGCACACAAGGTTAGCTTTTCCGGAATGGCGGTAATGTATGGCGTTATGTTGCTCACAGTGTTCGTTGACCTTATCGTTGCCGTGGGCTTGGGCGTCTTTATTTCCAACATTATTATCATTGAGCGTCTGAGCCGAGAACAGGCGAGACAAGTGAAAGCGATCAGCGACGCGGATGAAGACGATGTGCCGCTAACTGACAGCGAGCGTGGCTTGCTTGATCGCGCCAATGGCAAAGTACTGTTCTTTTATCTTTCGGGTCCAATGATCTTCAGTGTTTCTAAGGCAATTTCACGCCAGCACTCCAGTATTTCGGATTATGATGTGATGATTCTCGATCTTACCGATGTACCTATGATTGATGTCACCGTCGGTTTAGCGTTAGAAAACGCGATTAAAGATGCGCTTGATGCTAATTGTGCCGTGTATTTGTTGTGTCCAAATGAGCGCACGCGAGAACAGCTAGAAAAGTTCCACGTCATTGATCTTGTCCCAAATGACAATATGTACCAATTCCGTTATGAAGCATTAAATGCGGCGGTAGCACATGTCGAGGCGGACCAGTATCAGCGTATAACGGCGTAATCACTCTGATCGTTAAAAACGCAACAGCGTTCTGTTGCGTTTTTTATTCCCTAACTTTTCCTTACTTGCAGATAACCTTTACGTTGATAGGGACTATATTTCCAACATTATCGAAAGGTTTAATTGTAATCATCGTTATTCAACGATAAACTGATGGACCTCCAGTACAATACCCAAGGCGATTTCGTAGTAAACCGCTGATAAACATCGAGTCGGTATTAGTAATCACAAACAAACGGCAATCAAGACCTTATGTACGCATTAGAAATTGAACAGCTGCGCAAGACGTATGCAGGTGGCTTTGAGGCGTTAAAAGGTATTAGTCTCCAAGTGAAAAAAGGTGACTTCTACGCGCTTCTGGGTCCCAATGGTGCAGGAAAATCGACCACGATCGGCATCATCTCCTCCTTAGTGAACAAAACTTCTGGAACGACGAAAGTTTTCGGTTATGACATTGATACCGACCTTGAGTTGGCCAAACAGAATTTAGGCTTGGTGCCACAAGAGTTCAACTTCAATCAGTTTGAAACCGTTGAGCAAATTGTGATGCAGCAAGCGGGCTATTACGGTGTGTCTAAAGTATTAGCCAAAGAACGAGCTGAAAAGTACCTGAAAAAACTCGATTTATGGGAAAAACGTAAAGAGCGTGCCCGTAATTTATCTGGCGGAATGAAGCGTCGTTTGATGATCGCCCGAGCTTTGATGCACGAGCCGCAGTTGCTCATTTTGGATGAACCAACGGCTGGGGTGGACATTGAACTACGCCGCTCAATGTGGGAATTTCTGAGAGAGATCAACCAAGAGCAAGGGATTACGATTATTTTGACGACGCACTACCTAGAAGAAGCGGAGATGCTGTGTCGAAATATCGGCATTATCAACCGGGGTGAGTTGATTGAAAACACCACCATGAAGGCGTTGCTAGGTAAGTTAAGCGTCGAGACATTTATCCTAGACATTGAATCTGAAGGCGAGGTGCCTGAGCTTGAAGGCGTCAATCGACAAAGTATTGTTGATGGCTCTTTAGAGATAGAGCTAGATAAAAGCCAAGGATTGAACTCAGTGTTCAGTCAGTTAACAGAGCATGGTATTAGAGTTCTTTCAATGCGTAACAAAGCCAACCGACTGGAAGAGTTGTTTGTCAGCATTGTAAGAGAAGGGAGTAAGTAAATGTACGGTTTATATTGGACGGCATTTCGTAGCTTGCTGAGCAAAGAGATCACCCGTTTTACGCGTATTTGGGTGCAAACTTTAGTACCGCCAGCTATCACAATGACACTGTATTTCATCATTTTCGGTAATCTTATTGGCTCTCGAATCGGTGAGATGAGCGGCTTTAGCTACATGGAGTACATAGTTCCAGGTTTGATCATGATGTCGGTGATCACCAATTCATACTCGAATGTGGCGTCTTCGTTCTTTAGTGCAAAACTACAGAAGAACATTGAAGAGCTGCTGGTGGCACCGGTGCCAAATTACGTGATTATTGCTGGATACGTAATGGGCGGTGTGACTCGAGGTTTGTTAGTAGGCGCTATTGTTACCTGTGTGTCTCTATTGTTTGTGGATCTGCAAGTTGAACACTGGGGCATTATTGTTGCGACCGTCTTCATGACATCCGTTGTATTTGCTCTAGGCGGACTGATCAATGCGGTCTATGCAAAAACGTTTGATGATATTTCGATCATTCCTACATTTGTGTTGACCCCGTTAACCTACTTGGGTGGTGTTTTTTATTCCATCAGCTTACTGCCTGAATTTTGGCAAGGTGTCTCTAAGATTAACCCAATCGTCTACATGGTGAATGCGTTCCGTTATGGTTTTTTAGGCGTATCGGATGTAGGTATTGTCACCTCATTCAGTGTGCTTGCGGTGTTTGTGATAGCGCTGTATGCCGTTGCTCATTACTTAGTAACGAAAGGTATTGGGCTAAGAAGCTAAGACTCTCCCACACAACAAAGAGCAGCGAATCATGCTGCTCTTTGTTGTGCATAACAATACATACCCATACAATCATTCAGTTTTTATCATGATAGGTTTCAATCATTTGTAATAAATGAGTGATCCTATGAATATTGTCCCGCCGCCGCCTTTCTCCTATCAGTTACTTAAGCCCAAATATTGGTCTGTTTGGCTGGCATTTGGATCTTTAGCGATTCTTGTTAATGTACTGCCATACATAGTATTGCGAATCTTAGGTAGAAGTATCGGCTGTGTTGCGATGCATGTAATGAAGCGCCGACACAAGATCGCTCTGCGTAATCTCCAGCTGTGTTTCCCTGATTTTACGGATTGGCAATATAAGGACGTAGTACGAAAAAACTTTCAATATACGGGAATGGCGATCATCGAAACGGGGATCGCCTGGTTTTGGCCAGATTGGCGGATACGTCGGATAACCTCTACTGTTGGGAAAGGTCGTTTACTCGCTGAGGAAAAGAATGGGCGTGGTGTGTTGGTGGTGTGCAGTCACCATTTAAACTTGGAGATAACCGCTCGTATTTTTAGCCAGTTTGCCAAAGGTTACGGTGTGTATCGCCCAAATTCGAATCCGGCTTATGAGTTTATTCAACATCGAGGTCGAACTCGTTTTGGGCATCAAATGATTGATCGAAAAGACGTGAAATCAATGCTCAAAGTTCTGAAAAATGGTCATCGACTTTGGTATTTGCCCGACCATGATTATGGCGTTAGCCATTCTGTTTTTGCGCCGTTCTTTGCTGTTGAACAAGCCGCGAGTACCGTGGGCTCTAGTGTGCTTATAGACGCAACAAAGTGTGCGGTCATATCTGGCGTCACAGTGAGCAAGAATCACCATTACACGTTGTATATTGGAAAAGATATCAGTGAGCGTTTCGAGAGGCGTAATGCGATTAAAGCGGCAAGTATCTTGAATCAAGAACTCGAGAAAATGATAAAACGTGATATTCCAGCGTGGATGTGGCTGCACAAGCGGTTTAAAACACGCCCTGAAGGGTTAGATTGCGTCTATACGTAGAACATAAAAAAAGGTCGACTAAGAGTCGACCTTTTTACGTCTTGATGGCTCAGAGCTTACTCTGAGCTCTCTGAGTTTGTATTACTAGACTCTGCTTCTTCCTTCGCTTCGACAACCATATCTACCGTTTGGTTATCGATAAGACGAGCTTTGCCTAAGAACGCAGACATCAGAATGACGGCTTGTGTCGTTTCTGGCGTGATCACTTGTAAAGTACGAGCATCACGAATGAAGATCTCATCAGGGTGCAAACCTGCAGCTCGAAGTTGGTCGCTCGCATCTTCGATGATCGATGCGTAGTCATCTCGGCCACCGCGAATGGCACTGCTGATCCAACGCATTGTACGAGCAAGCACTGGCGCACGCTGGCGCTCATCTAGCGTGAGTAAGCCATTGCGAGAGCTCATAGCTAAACCGTCCATTTCACGTACGGTTGGTACACCAATGATTTCAATGTCCATCGCAAGATCGACAACCATCTTGCGGATAACCGCAAGTTGTTGGAAATCTTTCTCACCAAAACAGGCCACATCTGGCTGAACGATGTTAAATAGCTTGTTTACGATGGTTGTGACGCCACGGAAATGACCAGGGCGTGAAGCCCCTTCTAAAATAGTCGATAGACCCGGAACATCAACAAACGTTTGTTTATCAAGCCCTTCAGGATAGATAACTTCTGGTGTCGGCGTAAATACCACATCGACCCCTTCAGAGGTTAACTTGCTTAAGTCTTCCTCTAGCGTACGCGGGTAATTATTTAAATCGTCTGCACGATCAAACTGCATCGGATTAACAAAGATGCTTACGACAACGATATCAGCGTATTCGCGTGCTTTACGCACTAAAGTTAAGTGACCTTCGTGAAGGTTGCCCATGGTTGGGACAAACGCAATTTTACGACCTTCACGTTTAAAGGTTTTAAGGTGTTCACGAACTGCTGAGATTTCCGCAAAAGTTTGCATGCATTTATCCTCTAGGCAATGGTATGAGCGTCGTCTGGGAATACACCGTTGGCTACATCTTCAATGTATTTAGCAACGGCTTTGCGCATATCACCTGTTTCAGCAAGAAAGTTTTTGGAGAATTTCGGCATGTAGTTGGCAGAGATACCGAACATATCATGCATCACGAGAATTTGACCATCTGTCACGTTACCAACTCCAATACCGATAACAGGCACGTCGAGCACTTGCGTAATACGCTCAGCAAGCTCAGCAGGCACGCACTCTAGTAAGACGATTTGAGCGCCTGCTTCTTGCAGTGCTAACGCATCTTTCACCATGCGGTCCGCTTTTTCTTGATCGCGACCTTGGACTTTGTAACCACCAAAAATATTCACGGCTTGAGGAGTTAAACCAAGGTGAGCACAAACTGGAACCGAGCGTTCAGTGAGCATTTTTACAGTGTCTACTAGCCAGTCACCACCTTCAATTTTCACCATATTGGCACCCGCACGCATCAGTGTAGCCGCATTTTCGCAAGCTTGCTCTGGCGTGGTGTAGCTCATGAATGGCATGTCAGCCATCAACAAACAATTTGGGCTACCTGCGCGTACGCAACGAGTATGGTAAGCGATATCATCGACCGTTACTGGCAGAGTATCGTTGTGACCTTGCAAAACCATACCTAGAGAATCACCAACAAGAAGTACTGGCATTTCTTGGCTTTCAAACAGTTGGGCAAAGCTCGCATCATAAGCGGTTGAAGTAGCAAATTTACGACCTTCTTGCTTCCACTTGATTAGGTCGTTGATGGTCATTTTTTTCATGGTTTTATCCTTACTAGGAGTTGGCTATGACTGCCAGATACTGAGGCCGTTTCTATCTACTTGTTCCAGTAGTTTAGAGACCTCGGTCCCATCGGGGAGTTGTAAACTTGGTGCAATTTCCGCAAGAGGGTAGAGTACGAATTCACGCTCTTTCATTCCATAATGAGGAACGATCAGCCTCTCGGAATTAATCACCTCATTGCCATAAAGAACAATGTCGAGGTCCAAGGTTCTTGGTCCCCAACGTTCGTCTTTACGGACACGCCCTTGTTCTTGCTCAATGGCTTGTGTGCAATCGAGCAACTCAAGAGGCGTCAAACTGGTGTTAATCGACACAACCGCATTGATGTAATCCGGTTGGTTTTGTGGTCCCATTGGCGTGCTGCTGTATAGCGAAGAAGCCTGAACAAATTCTGATTTAGGCAGCGTTTTTAACGCTTCAATCGCTTGCTTCGCTTGGCTGACAGGATCAGCCAAGTTACTGCCTACCGCAATGTACGCTGTGATCATGACTTAGGCTTACTCTTTTTCTTGCGATAGGTTTTACGGCGGCGCTGACCACTCTTCGGTGATTGACCGTCTAGGTCGGCAGCCATTGCTTGACGCATTTCTCGGCCTGCATTTTGGAAAGTTTCCCACCACTTGGCAAGCTTCTGAGTATCACCACCTTCAATTTCACCGCGCATTTCAAGAAAATCAAAGCCAGCTCTAAATTTATTGAGCTCCATCAGGCGGAATGCACGTTTACCGTTGCGTCGAGGAAGGCGCAGCTGCAGCTGCCAAATCTCGCGAATGGTTGCGGTGTGGCGTCTTGGAATGGCAATTGTACGAACTTGTTCATCAAGAATGATGTTACTCGCTTCCATAATAGCGTCGTAATGGCCTAGGTTGCGCTCTTCCATCAGTTCATCGGCTTTCGCACACAGTGGGTACCACAGCATTGCAGCAAACATAAATGCTGGATTGATGCGTTTCCCATCTTCGATGCGCATGTCAGTAGAATCCAACACGAGATCCAACATTTGCTCTGTGTAAGAGGAGTAATCTTCCGTGAAGTGCGCTGCAATCGTCGGGAAGAGCTGTTGGAATAAGTTGTACTCACGCAGTAGGTGGTAGGTTTCTAAGCCATGACCGGATTGCAATAACTTGAGTGACTCTTCAAAAAGACGCGCTGACGGAATGTCACCGAGCAACGGTGCCATGTGTTCGATTGGCGCCGCGGTGTCTTCTTCAATATCAAAGTCCAGTTTTACTGCGAAGCGAACCGCACGCAACATACGTACTGGGTCTTCACGGTAGCGTGTTTCTGGATCGCCAATCAGTCGAATGAGGCGATCTTCTAAATCCTCAATACCACGTGCGTAGTCGTGAATCGAGTAATCCGCGATGTTGTAGTACATCGAGTTAATCGTGAAATCACGGCGCTCAGCATCTTCATCGATGGTGCCGTAGACATTATCACGCAGCAGCATTCCTTCTTTCGATTGCTGAGAGATGCTCTTATTCTTTTGCTCTTGGTGGTGACCGCGGAATGTCGCTACTTCAATGATATCTCGGCCAAACATAATGTGAGCCAAGCGGAAGCGGCGACCAATCAAACGGCAGTTACGAAATAGCTGTTTGATCTGTTCCGGCGTTGCGTTGGTCGCAATGTCAAAATCTTTTGGTTTCTGTCCAAGCAGTAAGTCTCGAACCCCGCCACCCACAAGAAAAGCATCGAAACCAGCACCATTTAGGCGGTACAGTACCTTCAGTGCATTATCACTGATCTGCTTACGCGAAATGTTGTGCTCTTCACGAGTTATTACATTGAGAGCGAGCTCTGGAATAGTGGCAGGTTCGCTTGGTGTATAGTCGTTTGTATTCATGTGCATCTGGCAATAACTGGGTTTAGTCCAATCTTGCTTTGGTTAGTTTTTGCGCCTCTAGGGCCTAATTTGCGGCTAATGATAGCCTACACAATGCCATTTGAGAATCACGGTGTGATCTCGATCTCTGTTGGAAGCTGTTCCAAGCGCCAGTTTTCGCAGCCCCAACGAAGAATCTCTTCTATGTTGGCCGCTTTTATGGCTTCCGGTATCTCGAAGCCCAAAAATGTCATGGCGCGTAATAGAGTAGGCTTTGGTGTCTCTATATCAATAGCCGTCGCGTGATTTTGTTTCGACAGTTTATTGCCGTTGTTGTCCATCGCCAATGGTAAATGCAAGTAGCTGACTTCAGGCTGCCCAAGTATCTGGTACAGACTGATTTGACGCCCTGTTGGCTCGATTAAGTCTGCACCACGCACGACTTCGGTGACGCCTTGGTCGATGTCGTCCAATACTACCGCAAGATTATAAGCAAATAATCCATCTCGACGTTTAATAATGAAATCTTCATTAACGAGTTGCTCTGGAATCTTAATTGTTCCACGCTTCTGATCGAAGAAATGAGCGACAGGCTTGGTCATTTTTAGGCGAATCGCGCCGTCTTTCAAGTTTTTATCGCGGCAAGTGCCAGGATAAAACCCGCCATGCTCTTTAATTTGCTTTCGAGTACATTGGCAATAATAGGCCTCACCATTTTCGAGCCATGTGTTTATTTGGGCTTGGTAAAGGTCATGACGTTCACTCTGGTATACCACCTCTCCATCCCAATACAGCTGGTAGGCTTTGAGCGCATCTAGGATAAGTTGCGCCGCACCTGGCATTTCTCTTGGTGGGTCCAAGTCCTCAATACGTACTAACCAGGTTCCGTTGTGTGCTTTCGCTTGAAAATAGCTGCCAAGAGCGGCAATCAGTGAACCAAAATGTAAAGGACCAGAAGGAGATGGGGCGAATCGACCTACATAGCGTGTCATGCGTGTATCTCGAATTTAGTAAACAAATGGGATGAAAAGGTAGTCAAAACAAAAAGGGAGCCTGAGCTCCCTTCAATAATCATAATGCTTGGTTGATTAACCTTGCATTTGCTTCTCTTTGATTTCTGCAAGTGTTTTACAGTCAATACATAGGTCAGCGGTTGGACGTGCTTCAAGACGGCGAACGCCAATCTCTACGCCACAAGACTCACAGAAGCCAAAATCGTCTTCTTTGATTTTATCCAAAGTCTTTTCAATCTTCTTGATCAAACGGCGTTCGCGGTCGCGGTTACGCAGTTCTAGGCTGAACTCTTCCTCTTGAGAGGCGCGGTCAACTGGATCTGGGAAGTTTGCTGCTTCGTCCTGCATGTGGTGAACGGTACGATCCACTTCAGCTCTCAGCTGGTCGCGCCAAGCTGTTAAGATTTTCGTAAAGTGTTCAACCTGCTCTGGTGACATGTACTCTTCACCAGGTTTTTCCTGATATGGCTCCACGCCGGCAATGGCTAGGATGCCTATCGTTTTCTTCTTTGATTCTGGCATACAGCATCTCCTACTTACACCTAGTCAACTGCTACGCAGTCAATTTAAGGCGGGTATCTATAGCAAAAAGAGGCGGTGCAAGCAAATACTGAATCGCAAAGTTATCGTCAATGTGAAGACGACATCATTTTTTCTCTTAATTGATAAAATCAATAGCGGAAATCAGCTTCATTCCAGTATCGCTCAGTTCAGCTTTGTAGCAGAGAACTTCCACTCCAGCGTCTTGTGCTTGTTTGAGTAATAGTGAATATTTCGCGTCTATATGGTGCGCCGCGGATACTTTTTCAATACCTGAATGTAAAACAGTGAATAAAAGTATGGCTCTACTTCCATTTTGTGCCATTTCTGTGAGCTCTCTCAGGTGCTTTTGTCCCCGAGTCGTGACCGCATCTGGGAAGTATCCTTGTCCAATAGAGTCGGTCTCATCAAGAAGAGTGACGCTTTTCACTTCTATATAGCACTTTGGCTTGTTGTCTGCGCTGAGCAAGATATCAATTCGGCTATTTTCATTACCGTATTTCACCTCAGTTTGAAGTGTGTCATAACCACAAAGCTCTGAAATGACATTATTTTCAATAGCCTCAACGGCTAATTGGTTGGCGCGCGCGGTATTGATACAAATACGGTGTCCTTGTTCGGTTTCACTCAACTCCCAACTATTGGGGTATTTTCGTTTCGGGTTGTCGGAAGTGGAAAACCAAACTTTGTTTCCCGGTGTCGCACAACCTGTCATAGCGCCAGTGTTTGCGCAGTGGATAGTACGAACTTCACCGGTATCGAGTTCGATATCGGCAAGAAAGCGTTTATAGCGTTTGAGTAGAGTGGCGGACTCTAAAGCGGGTGTGAAATGCATTTGCTTATTTAGACAAAAATTTTTTTATGTACAATGTTGCCACCATTACACCACAAGGTATTTCCTTTGTCACAATTGCCGATTGAAGCCGTGATGCCTGAGTTGCTGACGGCGGTCAAAAATCAACATCAAGTGATCTTAAAAGCGGCGCCTGGTGCCGGTAAGTCGACTTACTTCCCTTTGCAGTTACTCTTAAATCATTCGGTTGCTGGAAAAATCATCATGCTTGAGCCAAGACGACTCGCGGCGCGTAACATTGCCCGTTATCTTGCTGAGCAATTGGGAGAGCAAGTAGGGCAACGCGTGGGTTATCGAGTTCGTGGCGAGGCAAAGGTAAGTTCTGCAACGCAGTTGGAGATCGTGACTGAAGGGATCATGACTCGGATGATTCAAACTGACCCTGAACTGGATGGTGTTGATCTGCTGATCTTTGATGAGTTTCATGAACGCAGCATTCATGCCGATACCGCTTTGGCATTCAGTTTAGAAGTTCAAGAGGCATTGCGAGACGATCTCAAGCTGGTGGTGATGTCGGCAACGCTTGATCAACAAGCCTTACAGTCGTTGTTGCCTGAAGCCAGTTACATTGAATCAGAAGGACGCAGTTTCGACGTAGAAATGCGTTACCAACCGTTAGGTGTGAATGATCATTTACCGACGAGTATGGCAAAAACAATAGAAAGTCTTATGAACAAAGAGTCCGGCTCTTTGTTGGCTTTCCTACCGGGCGTTGGGGCCATTAAACAAGTCGAAGAACGTTTATCTCATTTGGCGGATGATATTGAAGTGTGTCCGCTTTATGGGCAACTGAGCTTTACTGAGCAACAAAAAGCCATCACGCCGGCAGAACACGGCAAGCGTAAAGTCGTACTCGCGACCAACATCGCAGAAACTTCACTGACGATTGAAGGCATTCGCCTTGTGGTTGATTCTGGGTTAGAGCGTATTGCCCGGTTTGATTTGAAAAACGGTTTAACACGCTTAGAGCAAACACGTATTGCACAGTCTTCAGCGATTCAGCGTGCAGGACGAGCAGGGCGGATCGAAGAGGGCATTTGTGTTCGTCTTTATTCTGAAAGTCAGTTCAAGCAGCAACCGCTGGTTCCCCAACCTGAAATTTTGCATTCCGATTTGGCGAGTTTAGTTATGGAGCTCGCATTTTGGGGAGCGAGTGATATCCACGATCTCAAGTGGCTTGATGTTCCCGCTAATGCGTCATTGGAACAAGCTAAGCAGCTATTGGTGTCATTGGGACTACTGACGGAAAAAGAGCAATTAACGTCCGAAGGAAAACAGGCGCATGAACTAGGCGTTGAGCCTCGTGCGGCTGCGATGCTAATTAAAGCGCAATCTTACAGTGATAAGATGTTAAATGCTGCTTTGGCGGCGGTCGCACTGATTGAAGAGCCAGAGAGAAACGTTACCAATATCGCTCATAGCTTGCATCGTTGGCTTGTTGGTACTCATCCAAAAAAGTCGCTGTTGTTCAAGCGTGCTCAATCTCTAGCGTACAAATTGGATACGGTATTTGACCTGAAAGGTGTGGATGAAGAAGCATTACCGCTGGTGTTAAGTTTGGCATTTCCAGATCGCATTGCGCAGCAGCGCACAAATCAATTTGGGCGATTTACTTTGGCTAATGGTCATGGTGCAGAATGTCGTCAGGAAGACATGCTAGGTGGCTGTGACTATTTGGTTGCCGTTGACTTAATGCGTTCTCATTCTAACTCCAGTCAAATTCATTCGGCATGTGAATTGGATGTCAATATATTGCGAGCGACCTTTGAAGCGCTATTTTCGTCTGAAGAAGTTGTAGACTGGGATGAAAAAAGAGGGCGTCTAATGGCTGAGCGACAAACAAAACTCGGTCAGTTGGTGGTTGAACGCGAGCCTTTGCCAAGCCCTGGCAAAGAAAAAATGACACAAGCTTTACTCACGTATGTCCGCCGCCAGGGCTTACAGAGTCTAAACTGGACACCGGCAGCGGAGAGCTTGTTGGCTCGGGTTCGTTGTGCGGTGGAATGGTTACCCGAGCAATCATGGCCAATGTTTGATGAAGCCAGTTTGTTGGATTCATTAGAAGAGTGGTTAGAGCCGTACATGACGTCCGTCAGTTCGGTTAACGATTTGAGCAAGATAAACTTGGTCGAGGCGCTGAACGCTCGATTAGGTTGGCCACTCAATCAACAGCTGGATGAATGGTTACCAGAGCATTACCAACTGCCGACAGGTTCAAAGAAGCGTATCCGTTACCAGTATGGCCATGAGCCGAAACTATCGGTGCGTATGCAAGAGGTATTTGGTGAGAGTGGCTCTCCTACGGTAGCACTTGGTCGTAAGCGTTTGGTGCTTGAACTGCTTTCGCCGGCACAACGTCCGCTGCAAGTGACGTCTGACTTGGCGGCTTTCTGGAACGGAAGCTATAAAGACGTTCAAAAAGAGATGAAAGGGCGCTACCCAAAACACGTTTGGCCAGATGACCCTGCCAATCATGTAGCAACTACGAAAACAAAAAGACAATTGAATAATGACTAACAGCAAGAAGCCTAGCGCGAAAAAAGCGCCAGCGAAGAAAAGTACAACCAATAAAGGAACGACAAAACAGACTCGACGCACACCGAGTAAAAAGCCGGCTAACGAGAAACGTTCGTGGCTGAAAGTTTTGTGGTCATTTAGCTGGAAAGCCGGTGTTGCGCTTGCCGCTGTTTTGCTGTTTGTTGGGATTTACTTAGATAGTGTTGTGAAAGAGCGCTTTGAAGGCCAGCTGTTTGAACTGCCAACGGTGGTTTATGCTCGCATCTTGAACTTAAATCCGGGTGAAAATATCACCATTCAAGAACTTCGTAACGAGCTGGATGTACTGAATTACCGTAAGGTAAGTCAGCCTCGCTATCCTGGTGAGTACTCTTCTTCTTCCACTCGTATTGAGCTGATCCGTCGTCCATTTGAATTTGCCGATGGTCCTGAACCGGATCGTCACGTGATGCTCCATTTTTCAGATTCTGGCTTACAGCGTATTCAGTCTTTAGAGTCCCGAGGCGATCTTGGTTACTTACGCTTAGAGCCTAAGATGTTGGGTATGCTGGAGAAAGATCAAGATGAGCAGCGTCTGTTCTTGCGTCGTGATCAGTTCCCAGAAATTTTAGTTGATGCACTGCTTGCGACCGAAGACCGGGATTTTTATCAACACGATGGGGTGTCTCCACTCGCGATTGCACGAGCAATGGTTGCAAACATTAAAGCGGGTCGTACTGTTCAAGGCGGTAGTACGCTAACTCAGCAGTTGGCGAAAAACCTGTTTTTGACCCGTGATAAGACGCTGTGGCGCAAAGTTAGAGAAGCGTATATTGCGTTAATTTTGGATTACCGTTACAGCAAAGATCGTATTTTGGAAGCCTACCTTAACGAAGTGTATCTAGGGCAAAGTGGTGGTGAAGCGATCCACGGGTTTGGCTTGGCATCGCGTTATTACTTTGGACAACCGATCCAAGAGCTGCGAATCGATCAACTGGCGATGTTAGTTGGGATGGTAAAAGGACCGTCTTACTACAATCCAATTCGTTATCCTGAGCGCACTAAAGAGCGCCGCGATCTTGTATTACGTTTGTTGATGCAGCAAAACATGCTGACATCTGAGCAGTATGAGCAAGCCGTCAGTCGTTCGCTTGATACGCAGAGCAAACCACGTATCGCGAGCCGTCAGCCCGCTTATTTCCAACAATTGAGCATTGAATTGAAAGAAAAAGTGGGGGAGCGATTTAAAGCGGAAACCGGACTGCGCGTGTTTACGTCTCTGGATCCGGTATCGCAAAGCAAAATGGAGCAAGCCATCGCGAAAAAGATCCCGGAGCTAGCTAAACGAGGCGGTAAAGAATTAGAAGCTGCCGCAGTTGCGGTTGATCGTCATAGTGGTGAAATCCGAGCCATGGTTGGCGGTAAACGTGTTGGTTATGAAGGTTTTAACCGCGCGCTCAATGCCAGTCGTCCAATTGGCTCTTTAGTTAAACCAGCGATTTACTTGACGGCTCTAGAACAACCGGAAAAATATAACCTAGGCACGACGCTGCACGACACGCCGCTAAGCCTGAAAAGCAGTAAAGGTAATGTATGGACACCGCGCAACTACGACCGAAAATACCGTGGTGATGTGCCACTTTATATTGCTTTAGCGAAGTCGCTCAACGTGCCAACCGTGCGCTTAGGCATGGCGCTTGGTATCCCCGAAGTATCCGATACTTTAGAACGTTTGGGCGTGAACAAAGACGAAATCCGCCCAGTGCCTTCGATGTTTTTGGGCTCGTTTTCTTTGACGCCGTTTGAAGTCGCGCAGATGTATCAGACACTGACGAACTCAGGCAAACGTGCGAAACTGACCGCTCTGCGTTCAGTGATGGATATGGAAGGTAATGTGCTTTATCAATCCTTGCCTCGTTCATCAAGAGCCGTGGATGAGCAAGCAGCATGGCTAACGACCTACGCGATGAAACAGGGGGTTGCTCAAGGTACAGGCCGCTTCTTACAAAGCCAGTTTGGTTGGGCTGCACTGGCAGGAAAAACGGGTACCAGTAACGATAACCGCGATAGCTGGTTTGTCGGTGTTGATGGCCGTGAAGTGACGACAATTTGGCTAGGCCGCGACGATAACAAACCGGTTCATCTAACGGGATCGAGCGGTGCATTACGAGTGTACGCAGAGTATTTGAAGCAACGCATTCCTGAGCGTTTAGAGCTTCCATGGCCAAGAGAGATCACCACGTTAGGATTTAAGCCGACATCAGATGGTGGTTTAGAAATGAACTGTCGTAGTGATTATAAACTGCCAGTTTGGGATAAAACGGGTCAAATAAAGCAGCAGTGTGAGAAGAAATCAAACTGGCTTAACAGCTTATTTGATTGGTAGCATCGCCAAATCAACAACATTAGCTTGTCTCTCTGGTCAATTCTTAGTACATATTAGGGCGTGTTAGTGCGGTGCTGCTAGCACGCCCTACTTGATAAGAAATTCAACAAAGGAAGAAGTGAATGTTCAAAAAGCTGTTATCAAGCCCGTCGACTCGCCATTTCGCGCTTTGGGTTAGTGCCTTTTTGATCACCACTCCTTCAGTTTCCCTCGCCAACTCTCTAGCAAAAATGGATGACGTGGAGCCTCGTCCAAAGGTGGCAGTTGTGCTCGCCGGTGGCGGAGCAAAAGGCGCTGCGCATATCGGCGTCCTCAAAGCGTTAGAAGAGATGCAGATCCCGGTCGATATCGTAACGGGCACCAGTATGGGCGCTTATGTTGGTGGTCTCTATGCAACGGGGATGAGCGCTGATGAAATTGAAAGTTTTATCTACACCGTCGATTGGAGCAGTGGTTATCGAGATCGTGTCGACCGTAGTCAACGCCGAGTTCGTGATAAAGAGTATGAAGACCGCTATCAAATTAACACTGACCTCGGCTTAAGATTTGGTGAGGTTCGTGCCCCAACGGGGGTCGTGCAAGGCCAGAACATGTTGCGCGTATTGCGTGAGACTACTGGGAATTTGGGACGATTCGATTCTTTTGATGATCTTGCCATTCCTTACCGCTCTGTGGCGACAGATATTCTTGCGCTAGAGGAAGTGGTTCTTGGCAATGGCTACCTAGTGGACGCCATGATGGCCAGTATGTCTGTACCAGGAGCGCTTCCTCCCTATAAGCTCAATGGCCATATGCTTGTCGATGGTGGCGTTGTTAATAACATGCCTGTCGATGTGGCTCGCGCCATGGGGGCAGATGTTGTTATTGCTGTTGATATTAGCACCGACTACAAAACCGAAGATGAGTTTACCGGGCTGTTTACTGTAGCGGATCAACTTTCTAATTACCTAGTCCGTCGCAGTACGCAACAGCAAGTGGACGAGCTTGAACCACAAGATATTTATATTCGTCCCAATGTAGGCACCATGGAAACGGTCGAGTTCGACAAAATGCCTTGGGCTTTTCAAGCGGGCTACGATATTACCAAGCAGCTTGAAGATAAGCTGCAAGGTCTAAGTTTATCGAACGCAGAATACCAAAAGTACATTGATCACAAGCAAGAGGTACGTAAGACGCTGGTTTACGGTGATAAACGCATTGTTGATGACATTGTGATAGTGAATAACACCCACTACAGTGATGTATTACTTACTAACCGTATTCAATTGAAAACAGGTCGTCGTATTCCAACGGCTGAAATAGAAAAAGCCGTTGAAAATCTCTATGCGCTGGATCGTTTTGAGTTAATCACTTATCACTTTGAAGATGTTGATGGTAAGACATTGTTGGTTTTTGATGTTAACGAAAAGTCGTGGGGGCCGAATTACGTTAACTTTCGATTTTTCCTTGAAGATGACTTCGATACGGATAGCCAATACGGCATCGGTATGTCGACCAATTTTACTAATTTAAACTCGCATGGTGCAGAGTTGGCGTTCAACGTAGAAATGGGCACGGATAAGCTGATAGAAGCTGAGTTGTATTCGCCTGTTTTATCTCGTCAAACGCTTTTTGTTGCTGGCCGTGTTGGATACAGCAGTGAAGATAGAAACTTACCTTTTAGCGAATTTGAAAATCCGGACCTCAGCTCAGTTAACGACTTCTTACCCGTTTCCTATAATGACTTTGCTTCTGAACTGGCTATTGGCATTCAACCTACGTTATGGCAAGAGTTGCGCCTTGGTGCTCGTTACTCTACAGGAGATATTGAGCTGTCTACCTTGGCCTCGGCAGGGCAGCTAGACTTCGAGCGCAAAGGTATATTTGCGAGCTATCGACTCGATACGCTTGATGATTTTGCATTTCCTACTCGCGGACTGCTGGTCGATCTTGAATATTTCGTATCTCATGACAAGAGTCCGGAAGGCATCACTCTACTCGACACGGAAAAGATGATTGAAGATACCGTGTATGAAATCTCCGCGCGATTCAAAGGTGCGGTCAGTCATCAGCGTCATACTTTAGTCGGACATGCAGAATATAGCTTTGTAGAAAGTAAAAATTCATCGGTTCCGCTTGACCCGAGAGAGTTAGGCGGCTTTTTAAACCTATCTGGTATCCCAAGAAATAGCTTGATTGGACAGAACCTGTTTTTTAGTAGCTTGGTGTACCGATACAAATGGTTCGACAATGACTTTGGACTATTTGAAGCGCCAGTCTACCTAGGTGCATCAGTGGAATACGGTGGAGTGTGGTCAGATAATGATCTGAAGCTGAATGAAGCGCCGCTTTACAATGCTGGCTCTATTTTCTTTGGTGTTGACTCACCAATCGGGCCAATTATGTTGGCTTATGGTCGTACTGAGCAGGATATGGATGCTGTGTATTTGATCGTAGGAACGTCGTTTAATTAACCGGGTATAAGAAAGCAAAAACTTGGCATATTTGGTCGAAATTAGCAGAACTTTAGTCGTAAGTTGCTATGTTGGTCAAAATGATAAGATTTTAATTTAAGGTTAAATTTGCTATTATTTTGCCCACAGTTTGGCCTCTACGGCGCTGTTTCTCAATCATAATTGAATGAAAACAAGGGCAATGGAGAGCCAAGTTTCCAAGGATGTTCACTCCTTTACTTTAACAATAGTAATAATAGAGGAGGAACCGCAATGAGAGGAAAAAGTCGTGCTTGAAGCCTACCGTAAACACGTCGAAGAGCGTGCTGCTGAAGGAGTTGTTCCTAAACCGCTAGACGCAGAACAAGTTGCTGGACTTGTAGAACTTCTGAAAAATCCCCCGCAAGGTGAAGAAGAAGTCATTCTTGACCTACTTGAAAACCGCATCCCACCAGGTGTAGATGAAGCCGCTTATGTTAAAGCGGGTTTCCTAACCGCTGTAGCAACAGGTGAAGTTAAATCACCATTAGTGAGTCGTGAAAAAGCTGCTGAACTGCTAGGCACTATGCAAGGTGGTTACAACATCGCACCGCTAGTTGAGCTATTGGATGACGAAGCACTGGCAGAGATTGCTGTAGAAGCGCTGTCTCATACACTTCTGATGTTTGATGCTTTCTATGATGTAGAAGAGAAAGCAAAAGCAGGCAATGAGCATGCACAGAAAGTACTTCAGTCATGGGCTGATGCTGAGTGGTTCCTTTCTAAGCCTAAGCTTGAAGAAAAAGTCACTCTAACTGTATTTAAAGTAACAGGTGAAACGAACACGGATGACCTTTCACCTGCACCTGATGCTTGGTCTCGTCCTGATATCCCAGTGCACGCACTTGCGATGCTGAAGAACGAGCGTGAAGGCATCAATCCTGATCAACCGGGCAATATTGGTCCGATCAAGCAAATTGAAGAATTGAAAGAAAAAGGTCACCAATTGGTTTACGTTGGTGATGTTGTTGGTACTGGTTCTTCACGTAAATCTGCAACCAACTCAGTACTTTGGTTTATGGGAGATGATATCCCTTACGTTCCAAACAAACGTGCTGGTGGTTATGTGCTTGGTGGTAAAATTGCACCTATCTTCTTCAACACAATGGAAGATGCGGGCGCACTACCAATCGAAGTCGACGTGACTAAGCTCAACATGGGCGATGTTATCGATGTTTACCCATATGAAGGTAAAGTTTGTAATCACGAAACAGGTGAAGTTTTAGCTGAGTTCTCGCTGAAAACGGAAGTACTGATTGATGAAGTTCGTGCTGGCGGTCGTATCCCATTGATCATCGGTCGTGGTTTGACAGACAAAGCGCGTCAATCGCTAGGTCTTGAGCCTTCGGATGTATTCCGTAAACCTGGTGAAATTGCAGATTCTGGCAAGGGTTACACGCTTGCACAGAAAATGGTTGGTAAAGCGTGTGGCGTAGAAGGCATTCGCCCTGGTACCTACTGTGAGCCGAAGATGACGACAGTAGGCTCGCAAGATACTACCGGCCCTATGACTCGTGATGAACTTAAAGACTTGGCGTGTTTGGGCTTCTCTGCTGATCTTGTCATGCAGTCTTTCTGTCACACCTCTGCGTACCCAAAACCAGTAGACGTAAACACGCACCACACACTTCCGGACTTTATCATGAACCGCGGTGGCGTATCTCTTCGCCCGGGTGACGGTATTATCCACTCATGGCTAAACCGTATGCTACTACCGGATACAGTTGGTACTGGTGGTGACTCACATACTCGTTTCCCGCTAGGTATTTCATTCCCAGCAGGTTCGGGTTTGGTTGCCTTTGCTGCTGCGACAGGCGTTATGCCACTAGATATGCCTGAGTCAATCTTGGTTCGCTTTAAAGGTGAAATGCAACCGGGTATCACACTACGTGACCTTGTTCATGCCATCCCTTACTACGCGATTCAGCAAGGTCTACTAACGGTAGAAAAAGCGGGCAAGATCAACGAATTCTCTGGCCGTATCCTTGAGATTGAAGGCCTAGAAACGCTAACAGTTGAGCAAGCATTTGAGCTTTCTGATGCTTCTGCTGAGCGTTCTGCGGCAGGTTGTACTGTGAAACTGTCGCAAGAGTCGATCGAAGAGTACCTAAACTCTAACATTGTAATGCTGAAGTGGATGATCTCTGAAGGTTACGGTGACCGCCGTACTATCGAACGTCGTATTACAGCGATGGAAGAGTGGTTAGCAAATCCTGAGCTGATGCAAGCGGATAAAGACGCTGAATACGCACATGTTATTGAAATCGATATGGCTGAAATCAATGAGCCAGTACTATGTGCACCGAATGATCCGGATGACGCTCGCTTGTTGTCTGAAGTACAAGGCACAGCGATTGACGAAGTGTTCATCGGTTCTTGTATGACTAATATCGGTCACTTCCGCGCTGCTGGTAAGCTGCTAGATAAGTTCAACGGACAGCTTGCAACTCGTCTATGGATCGCTCCGCCAACGAAGATGGACAAGGATCAGCTAACGGAAGAGGGTTATTACGGTATCTTTGGCCGTGCTGGGGTTCGAATCGAAACACCAGGATGTTCACTGTGTATGGGTAACCAAGCGCGTGTTGCAGACAAATCAACAGTGATGTCTACCTCAACGCGTAACTTCCCGAACCGTCTAGGTACTGGTGCGAATGTTTACCTGTCGTCTGCGGAACTAGCTGCCGTAGGTGCAATCCTTGGTAAGATTCCAACTAAAGAAGAGTACTTGGAGTATGCGAAGCAAATTGATGCAACCGCTACAGATACTTACCGCTACTTGAACTTCCATAAAATGGATCAGTACACCAAGAAAGCGGATGAAGTGATCTTCCAAGAGCCTGCATAAGCTTAACTGCACAATTAAAAAGCACCTCAAACGAGGTGCTTTTTTTATGGGTGCAATTCGCTATACTCCGCACCAAATTGATACGAAAAGGCAATCTCGATGGAATTTGAATTCATCCGTAACACGTTAATGGGCGAGTACTACGTAAAATGCAGCATGGGGCATGAGATTGTTGGGCGCTGGCTGCAAGAAGAAATTGGCAAAGATCCTATGAAGATTGCTCAGGTTGAAAAGTTAATTGAGCAGTCATTTTCAGCGCCTTCTCAAGAGCATAACCTAACAGGTACAGAAATTAGCTTGATGATTCTGGGTGATGAAGTCCTAGTGCAAGAAAACGCATTGGCCCATGACCATGATGTTGAGATGGAAAGTGAATTCGATTTCTACAATGCAGAAAGTACAGCAAGCTGTGGAATAGAGGACTTCATGATTCTTATCGAGCGATGGAAAGACTTTTTGAACATTTAGTGCACAGTTTTGGGTAACTTTCCTTCTGTTGCTTTAAATTTGTGAAAAGGGCGCACCGATATGGTGCGCCCTTTTTGTTTATAGATATGTAAATTGACGTTAGTTTTTATTATTCAATGACTTAAAAACTTGGCACGTAGATTGGATTATTAGAAGTGTTTCAGGATGAAAGCTTCGGAGAGAATTGAATGAAAATAATCAATGCCATTATTAAGCCGTTTAAATTAGACGATGTGCGAGAAGCATTGGCTAACGTCGGTATCGAAGGGATGACGGTATCAGAAGTTAAAGGGTTTGGTCGTCAAAAAGGCCACACGGAACTGTATCGCGGCGCTGAGTATCAGGTCGATTTCCTACCAAAAGTGAAAATTGAAATCGCTACTCACGCGGATAATGTTGAGCGAGTGGTTGAAGCGATTACAAAAGCTGCGCAAACAGGAAAGATTGGTGACGGTAAAATTTTTGTCTACGACCTGAACCAAGCGGTGCGTATCCGAACGGGCGAAATGGACGCAGAAGCACTTTAAGAATTCAAGGGATTGGAGAAACTTATTATGGAATTAACAACAACAGTAACCGAGTTACGTTACGCACTTGACACCTTTTTCTTCCTCATTTCCGGTGCGTTGGTAATGTGGATGGCAGCTGGTTTTGCGATGCTAGAAGCGGGTCTTGTGCGATCTAAGAACACAACAGAAATTCTTACGAAGAACATCTGTTTGTACGCAATTGCATGTACGATGTTTCTGATCGTTGGTTACAACATCATGTATGTCGACAACGGGGAAGGAGGCTGGTTACCTTCATTTGGTGCGCTGATTGGTACCCAAGGAGAAGGGGCTGATCACTCTCTAGAGTCTGACTTCTTCTTCCAAGTCGTCTTCGTTGCAACCGCAATGTCCGTCGTTTCTGGTGCGGTGGCTGAACGTATGAAGCTTTGGTCTTTCTTGGTTTTCTCTGCGATTTTGACCGCATTTATCTACCCAATGGAAGGTTATTGGACATGGGGCGGTGGTTTCCTAGCAGAAGCTGGATTTAGCGACTTTGCGGGTTCAGGTATCGTACATATGGCTGGTGCTTCTGCAGCTCTCGCAGGTGTGTTATTGCTTGGTGCTCGTAAAGGTAAATATGGCAAAAACGGTGAAATCTACCCGATTCCAGGTTCAAACATGCCTTTGGCAACATTAGGTACTTTCATCCTTTGGTTTGGTTGGTTTGGGTTTAACGGTGGTTCTCAGTTGATGGTTTCAGACTTTGAGAACGCAACAGCGGTAGGTCAGATCTTCCTAAACACCAACGCAGCAGCTGCTGCAGGTGCTATTGCGGCGCTATTTGTATGTAAAACGACTTGGGGCAAAGCGGATTTAACGATGATTCTCAATGGTGCGCTAGCTGGCTTGGTTGCTATCACCGCAGATCCTCTATCACCATCGCCATTATATGCAGTTGCTATCGGTGCAGTATCTGGCGCGCTAGTCGTATTCAGCATCATTGGCCTAGATAAACTAAAAATTGATGACCCAGTCGGTGCGATTTCAGTGCACGGTGTTTGTGGCTTCTTTGGTTTGATGGTCGTACCACTAAGTAACGGCGATGCTACATTCGGTGCACAGCTTTTAGGTGCTGTCGTTATCTTTGCTTGGGTATTTGGTGCCAGTCTAGTGGTGTGGGCTATCTTGAAAGCAACCGTTGGAATTCGCGTCACGGAAGATGAAGAAATGGAAGGTATGGACATGCATGATTGTGGCGTCGGTGCGTACCCAGAATTTGTCACTGTGAAGTAATCAATAGCCTGTAATAAATAGTTACACTCTCAACATTAAAAAACCTGCTCCGATGAGCAGGTTTTTTAATATTTGTCATTGTCTTCTTATTGAACATACATATAATAACGCAACTGATAAACGTTATCATTAGCATGGTAAAGGATTAAACAATGAAAAAACTGCTAACTCTTTCAGCATTAACTTGCGCAACCTTAGCTCCAACAGCAATGGCTGCTGAAGAAGTGAACGTCTACTCTTACCGTCAACCTTTCCTAGTTGAACCTATGTTCAACGAGTTCACTAAAGAAACTGGCATCAAAGTAAACGTAAAATTTGCTAAAAAAGGCTTAGCAGAAAAGCTAGCTCAAGAAGGCGAGTACAGCCCAGCTGACGTTATCCTTACGACAGACATCAGTCGTCTAGCTGAACTGACAAACAAAGGTTTAGTTCAGAAAGTAGATAGCAAAATCATTGAAGAAAACGTACCAGCTCAATACCAAGATAAAGAGAATGAGTGGTTTGCCCTAACTCTACGCTCACGTAGTGTTTACTCTTCACGTGATCGCGTAGGTAAACTAGGCGCAGATTTCAACTATGCAGATCTAGCTAAGCCAGAGTTCAAAGGTAAAATTTGTACTCGTAGCGGTAAGCACCCGTACAACGTTTCTCTAGTTTCAGCAATGATTGCTCACAATGGCGAAGCAGAAACCAAAGAGTGGTTGGAAGGCGTGAAAGCAAACCTTGCTCGCAAACCACAAGGCAACGATCGTGCACAAGTTAAAGCGATCAAAGAAGGTCTATGTGATGTTTCTCTAGGTAACAGCTACTACCTAGGTAAAATGGTTAATGACAAAGAGCAAAAAGCTTGGGCAGATGCAGTTTACATCAACTTCCCTAACCAAGAGACTACAGGTACTCACGTAAACATCTCTGGTATGGCGATGGCGAAGTACTCTCCAAACAAAGACAATGCTGTGAAGCTAATGGAATTCCTAACGGGTGACAAAGCGCAGCAGATGTACGCAGAAGTTAACTACGAGTACCCTGTTAAAGAAGGCGTGAAGCGTTCTGAACTTGTGGAATCTTGGGGTGACTTTAAAGCAGACAAGCTTTCTCTAGACGATATTGCAGCCAACCACGAAGCGGCAATTAAGCTATTAGACGAAGTGAAATTTGACCTTTAATTCCTTGTGGGGGTATAACAGTACCCCCATTTGATTAAAGGATATGAGATGTATTTGCAACAGCATTTGTATTTCATACAGCCTTGCAGTAATTAGGCGATGAAAGATAAACACTCTTTATGGAAAACCAGTAGTGGGGTAATAACTCTGTTACTGGTTTTGCCGATCTTAGCGATCTTCTACACCGCAATTGGTGAAACGGATGATTTGTTTGCCCATTTAATGGCGACAGTCATGCCGACTTATATTTTTAACACGGTTGCGCTCACTATTGGCGTAATGGTGTTGTCCTTAATTCTTGGTATACCAAGCGCTTGGATAATGGCCATGTGTAAACTGCCGACCGAAAAATGGTTGCAGTGGGCATTGGTGCTACCTCTTGCGATGCCAGGTTATATCATTGGTTATATTTTTACTGATTGGTTTGATTTTGCAGGACCGATTCAGATCTTTTTGCGTGATGTAACCGGATGGGGACCTGGCGAGTATTGGTTCCCTGATATTCGCACCTTGCCTGGCGCGACCTTTGTGTTGGCTTTAGTGCTGTACCCTTATGTGTATTTGCTGTGTCGAGCTGCATTTATGGAGCAAAATGTCTCTTTGTTGCAAAGCGCGCGTTTGCTCAAATGCTCTCCATGGGAAAGCTTTTGGCGCATCTCGATGCCGTTAGTAAGACCTTCTATCGCAGTGGGGTTATCATTGGTCGCAATGGAGACCATCGGTGACTTTGGTACTGTAAGTTACTTCGCTGTGAATACGTTAACCACAGCGGTCTACGATACTTGGTTGGGATACTCTAATCTTAATGCAGCAGCCAAGATTTCAGCCATGATGCTCGTCATTGTAGTACTGCTCCTCAGTGCCGAACGCTACAGTCGTCGTAAACAAAAGCTTTTTCAAAGCCAATTTAACAGTCACGAAGATTTTCGTTATGAGTTGACGGGCTGGAAAAAGTGGACCGCGCTGGTTTGGTGTTGGGGCTTGGTTTCGGTCGCGTTTATTTTGCCATTACTACAGCTGATTGATTATGCGATAACTTACTTTGCGCAGAGTTGGACCCCCGAGTTTCGTGAATACGCATGGAATAGTTTGGTCGTGTCGGTTATTGCCGCCATTATTGGTGTTGCTGTCGCACTGATCGTTAACTTTACCCATCGCGTCAATGGCAAGCGCGAAAGCTTGGCATTTATGCGTCTTTCTTCGATGGGGTATGCAGTGCCAGGAACCGTATTAGCGATTGGTGTGATGGTCGCAGTACTGTTTATGGATCACCGCGTCAACGACCTTGCTAAAGCCATGGAGTGGGGCAGACCGGGACTTATTTTTTCTGGCTCCATGTTCGCCCTGGTTTTTGCCATGGTTGTGCGCTTTTCAGCGGTGGCGATTGGTAGTATCGAAAGTAACTTAAATAAAATTTCGCCTTCGTTAGATATGGCGTCTCGCACCATGGGTTGTAAGCCTAATGCCATGCTGTGGCGTGTGCACTTTCCGCTGGTTAAACGTGGTGCACTGATTGCGGCTCTGTTAGTGTTTATCGAGTCGATGAAAGAGCTCAATGCGGCCCTATTACTTCGTCCGTTTAACTTTGAAACACTAGCCACATACGTTTATAACTTCGCCTCGGATGAGCATTTGGAATTGGCCGCTTTGCCTGCGGTTTTGTTGGTTCTTGTTGGGTTGATCCCGCTTGTTGTTGTTAACCGTTCACTGGAGCAAAATCACTGATGAGCTGCGCATTATCAATTAAAAACCTAACTTGCCAATATGATGATCAAACCGTACTCGAATCATTGTCTCTTGAGGTGGAACAAGGGCAAATTGTCTGTCTACTCGGTGCAAGTGGTTGCGGAAAAACAACACTATTAAAAGCCGTTGCAGGGCTATTGCCATTAACGTCAGGCGAAATGAGCTTAAATTGCGTCACGATTGATGATGGGGAGAACTGGTTGCCACCAGAACAGCGTAATATCGGGATGATTTTCCAAGATTATGCGCTTTTTCCTCACCTGACGGTGGAGCAAAATATTGCCTTTGGCTTAAAGCATTACTCGACAAAAGAGAAAAATGGCAAAGTCCAAGAGATGCTCGAGCTCGTGCATTTGCAAGGCTATGGCGATCGTTATCCTCATCAATTGTCTGGTGGACAGCAGCAGCGCGTTGCGATTGCTCGCTCATTAGCTTACAGCCCAGACTTATTGTTGCTGGATGAGCCGTTCTCTAATATTGATACGCAAGTTCGCCATGAGTTGATAAGTGAGATCCGTAAGATTTTTAAGGCGCAAGGCGTGACTGCCATTTTTGTTACGCATAGCCGTGAAGAGGCTTTTGCCTTCGCTGATAAAATGGCAGTGATGAACAATGGTGTTATCGAGCAATATGGCACGGCATCTGAGCTTTACTACCAGCCTTCAAGTAAGTTTGTTGCGGATTTCTTGGGTGGTGGTAGCTATCTTGCCGCTAAACGAGTTTCGGATTCAGAATATGAAACCCACTTGGGTGTGGTTGAAGCCACAGCCCAACAAGAGATCCCAGTGCAGTCTGAATGCTCTTTGTTGCTAAGGCCGCAACATGTGCAAATTCAATCTGATGAAGAGAGCTCAGTAACGGTGCTGGAGCAGCACTTTATGGGCGACCATTGCCGTTACGTGATTGATGCGAATGGCGACCGTTTGTTGGCTACAGCATCGCAGGCATTAAATATTGGTGAGTCTGTTGCTGTGAAAATTGAAACACAGGGCGTGCTGGCATTCGCTTAATGTCTCTGCATACGGGATTGTGAATCCATTCTCGATTTGTTGATACAAAAAAGCCCGGCAGTGATGCCGGGCAAGTGCTCTTCTCCTGTTGATGAGCGCCTTTTCAGACAGCGTCGACTCTCATCATTGTGCTCGAAGCGGGCACAAGGTCAGTTATAAAGATAAGAAGTCTTTAAACTGTTGAAGAACACGTTCCGCAGTGTCCTTATCTTGCATTTCTGCAAAAATACGTAGTAACGGCTCAGTACCAGAGAAGCGGGCGATGATCCAACCACCATTCTTGAAATACACTTTCGCACCATCTTCATAGCTGACTTTTTCGATCTCAAATTCAAACTCAGGCAACAGCTTTTCAACATAAATTTTGTTGAACAGTACCTCTTTTTGCGCTGGTTTGAATTTGCAATCGCCTTCTGCCATGTAGGCATAGCCGTACTTACCGTAGATTTCATCTAGCAACTCAGACAGCTTCTTGCCGGTTACTGAAATCATTTCAACTAACAAGCTAGACGCGAAGACGCCATCTTTACCTTTGATGTGGCCGCGAATGGTTAGGCCGCCAGAGCTTTCCCCACCAATCAGTGAGTCATCCGCTTCCATTTGAGAACTGATGTGCTTAAAGCCTACTGGTACCTCAAAGCATTTTTCACCGTGGTCTTCAGCAATTTTATCGAGAAGATGAGTCGTCGCGATGTTACGTACCACGGAACCTGTCCAACCTTTGTACTCCAATAAGTAATAATAAAGTAGAATCAGGACTTCATTTGGATGAATGAAGTTACCTTTTTCGTCAATAATACCAAGACGGTCCGCATCGCCATCGGTACCGATGCCAATATCGTAACCTTGCTCTTTTACTAGGTGCATCAAACGGTAGAGTGTTGCAGCACTTGGCGAAGGCATTAACCCACCGAAGTCTGGGTTTTTTCCATCGTTAATCACATCAACGTCACAGCGGCCGTTGATTAATACGGTTTGCAGTGCATTTTTTGCGACACCGAACATCGGGTCAATCAAAACGCGTAGGTTGGCTTTTTTGATCGACTCGATATCAATAAAGTTAATTATCGAATCTACGAATTCGTTCATCGGGTTGATAATTTGAATCAGCTTATCTTCAACCGCTTGTTCAAAATCGACACTTTTTACATCTTGTGCAGTGAGCGTATCGATTTGTGATTCGATTTTTTGGGTGATGATTTCATCTGCATCACGACCGCCTTCAATGAAGACTTTAATGCCGTTGTAATCGGCCGGGTTGTGCGATGCCGTAATACATGCCGAGTAAGCGCAGTCCATTTCCTTCGCTTTAAACATTACGATTGGCGTTGGAACAAACTTATCGATAAAGCTAACGACGATGCCGTTTGCTGCTAAAACTTCGGCAAACCAACGGCCCGCTTTATCAGACAGAAAACGTCGGTCATAGCCAATGACAAAGCCGCGATCAGCAACAGATTCGTTATTCGTAATGTTTGCGACTGCTTGAGCCACCAAACGTACATTATCTTTGGTGAATTCTTCACCGATGAATGCGCGCCAGCCGCCTGTACCAAATTTGATCATGATTCGAACCTCAATAAGGGCAGCAAGGTGCCGCGCCTTAAAATTTTGCTAGCGAACCCAATGCACAAGCTAAAAAGCAAAAGTGCATTGGGACGTATTGAAGCGATTAACCTAGTGTTACGATCACTTCGTTGACGGAACCTTCCGCTTGCACTGGTACTGATGCGCCAGTGATAGCTTCACCATTCAGAGTGATAGATTTCACGCCTTTGCTGACTGAATCAGGGTTAACAACTTTGATGTTGTAAGTCGCGCCTAGCCACTGACGAGTCACTTCAAATCCAGGCCAGTTAGTTGGAATACATGGATCGATAGTTAGGCCATCGAAGCCTGTACGCACACCAAGGATAAAGTTGGTAACAGCGAAGTAAGCCCAGCCAGATGTACCTGTTAACCATGGGTGGTTTGCACGACCGTGGTCTTGGTGGTCACGACCCATAATGAACTGAACGTATGAGTACGGTTCTGCTATACGTTTTTCGATGATGTCGTTTTGGTTGTATGGGTTGAGTGCATCGTAGAACTTCATCGCACGGTCACCACGACCTAATTTCGCTTCAGCTACCCAAGCCCATGGGTTTGGATGCGAGAAGATTGCACCGTTCTCTTTTACGCCTTGGTAAACGCGAGTTACGAAGCCGATGTCATCATTTGGTGTTGCAAAAGATGGTGAGTTTAGGTGAAGGCCGTATTCAGAGAACAGGTTCTCGTCGACCGCGTCCATCGCTTTTTCGCCGCGCTCTTGAGATACCGCACCAGAAAGTACTGCAAGCGTGTTTGACTCTAGGTGCACTCGGCCTTCTGCTTGTTGCGCTGTACCGATCTTGTCGCCATTTTTCGTCAGACCACGGATGTACCAACCGCCTTCATCATCCCAAAGGTGTGTTTCACACGCTTCACGAACGTTTGCTGCCATTTCCGTGTATTTTTCAACGTCGGCTGCTTTACCTAGGTATTTCGCTAGGTCGATGAACTCTTGCAGTGCCCAGAAGTGTAGGAACGACACCATTGAAGATTCACCACCACCTAGGTTTAGACAGTCGTTCCAGTCTGCACGCAGACCTTTACAGATACCGGTTTGACCCACGTACTCCGCAGAGAAGTCTAGCGCTGCTTTCATGTGGTCATACACGGTTGCATCACCGCCATCCGCGTAAGGAATCACTTCGTCGAAGAAGCTGTGCTCACCGGTTTCCATCACGTATTTACAGATGGTTGGTACTAGCCATAGGTGATCATCAGAGCAAGTGTCTTCAATACCGTGGATCTTATCTTCATCGGACGGAGTAGGAACAACTGTTGGAGACTTAGATGGTTTAACATCTGCTTTTTCAGGATCGAACCAATCAGGATCGAATAGGTGTAGGCCGTAACCCGCTTTTACTTGGCCGCGTAGTAGGTCCACAATGCGCTTGCGTGTCATCGCTGGGTTTGCATGTGGTACGGAAATCGCGTCCTGCGCGGTGTCACGGTAACCAAGACCAGTACGCCCGCCGACCTCAATGAACGAAGCAAAGCGAGACCAAACTACACACGTTTCTGCTTGGTATAGCGTCCAAGCATTGATCATGGTGTCTAGGCCTTCGTTTGGCGATTTCACTTGGAACTTGCCACAACGCTCATCCCAGTGTGCTTTGATGCCAGCAAATGCATTGTCGACTTCTGCAAGGTCTTGGTACTTAGCACGCAAACGTTCACCGTTACCTTTACCGATACCCAGAATGTAAGCAAAGCGAACTTCTTCACCTGGTTGGATAGTAAACTGCTTGTGCAGAGAGCCACAGTGGTTGTAACACGTTTGCGCGGTGTTAAAACACTTACCTTGCTCTACTGCTAGTGGGTTTGCTTCGTCGCGGTATAGACCTAGGAAGCTATCACGTTGGCCGTCGTATGAATCTGGATCAAACGTTGACGCTAGGTAGTAGAAACCTTCGAAGTCGTTGGTGTTGTAGTACAGGTCGTATTCAATCACGCCTTCGTTGTATGACGTACCCGCAGAGTAGAGAGACATCTGATGGTTTTGGTTATCAGATTGAATGTGGCTGAATGAGAACTCAACAAATGAGAATGCGCTGATCGTACGCGGTTTGTCAGAGGTGTTCTTGATGACCACATCCCAAATTTCTGCATCTTCGCCTTTTGGTACAAAGAGCGTTTTGGTTGCGCTAATGCCGCTGTATTCACACTTGAATTTAGAGTACGACAAACCATGACGAACTTCGTAGTTCGCTTCGTCTAGGCTTTTGGCAACTGGTTGCCAAGAGATTGACCAGTAATCTCCCGTCTCATCATCACGTAGGTAAACGTAGTGTCCTGGGCGATCGAATGTCGCATTTGGACGGAACTTAGTAACACGGTTGTATTCTGGAGAGTTGTAGAACGAATAGCCACCTGCGTTATGCGAGATAACGGTACAGAATTTTTCTGTACCTAGGTAGTTGGTCCAAGGAGCAGGTACATCAGGGCGAGTAATGACGTATTCACGATTCTCGTTATCGAAATAGCCGTATTTCATTTGTGTCTTTCCTTTTTACAAAGCTGCGTCTGCAGCCAAAATTTAAAAACTCTTCAAGCGTGATGCTTCTACATCAGCTCTGTATTACTTCCACGGTTTACGGTAATTCACTCCCTGCAAATCAAGCAGCGGTAGGTGTCCTTTCAAACGTGATAAATAGTCGGTCCAGTCTCGGTGTTGTTTGTCTGTCCAACATGCTTCTGCCATTGCGGTTAAGCGCGGGAAGACCATGTAGTCCATACGAGACTGGTTGTTGATGATTTCGCACCACAATGCGGTTTGAATGCCCCAAATGCGTTTACGTATTGGATCGTCGGCTGGCACTTCAGCGAGTGGTTCATAGTTGTAAGCTTTTTCTAGCGGCAACGGGTTAGCCCAATCCACGCCCGGTTCTTCTGGTGCGTAATCTTGGGTCATATCTAGGTAGGTTGTTTGTGCAGGTTGTAGCACCACATCGAAACCTTGGCGCGCGCAGTTCAACGCCGCTTCTTCGCTTAACCACGAATAGATCACTGTGTCTTTGCTGACTTTGTCGCCATGCTGTGCTTCTTCCCAACCCAGCATGCGCTTGCCAAGTTTGCGCAGTTTGTCTTCGGCATGACGCAAGAAGTGCCCTTGTAACTCTTTGTAGTCGCTGTAACCCAGTTGTTCCATTAGTGCTTGGCACGCTGGGCTTTTTGACCATACGCCGTTAGGTACTTCATCCGCACCGATATGAACATAAGGGGCAGGGAACAACGCGGAGACTTCTTCCAACACTTTATCGATAAACTCGTAGCTCCCCGGCAGAGCTGGGTTAATGACGTTGTCGTTGTAATGCTGAATGCTGCGGTATTCGGTGGTGTCTTCTGCTTCTACCAATAGGTGTGGTAACGACTTTATGGCAGCTCGGCAGTGGCCTGGTACATCTATTTCAGGGATAACAGTGATGCCTCGTTTCGAAGCAAATGCAACCACGTCTTTGATGTCTTCTTGAGTGTAAAAACCGCCGTAACGCTCAGCAAGGTGCGTGTACTGTGGCTCATTGGTTTCATCCAACCCACGCCATGCGCCAATATCGGTTAGTTGAGGCAATGATTTGATCTCAATTCGCCAACCTTCATCATCGGTAAGGTGCCAATGGAACGTATTGAACTTGTAGTGAGCCAACTGGTTGATCAAACGTTTGACTTGCTCAACGGAGTGAAAATGGCGAGCACAATCTAGCATCATACCGCGGTAACGAAAACGTGGTCGGTCTTTGATTGAACAGCAAACCACTTCCATTGAGGCTGGTTGATCGCCAACTTTGATCAGTTGCAATAACGTTGCACAAGCATGGGTAAAACCAGACGAAGAGCCTGCTTCAATTTTGATCGACTCTTCTGCTACCTTCAGCTTGTAAGCGCCTTCATCCAAGGTTGGGTTGCCTTTGAAGATGATCTGACTGCCATTGTCTGATACGAACTCAAATTGATGAATGCGCTTAAGCTCTTCAAGTAACCACTCTTTAGCTGAATTGGCTAGGTTTGAATAAACCGCAACGCCAGCTTGATGATTAAAGCTAAAGCAGTGATCGCTGACTTCTATATGGTTTGGTTTTGGCAATAAAGGCTGCGCATGCGTCAAGCTGGAAGGGATCTCACTACGTTCACGGTACGGTGAAGCCAATACGATCGGCGTGACATCGACTTGAGCTCGCTGAAGGTTGCCGTTGACTTCAAAGTTGACCAAGGCTTCATTGAATCCATCAGAATAGTAACGGAATGGGTTCGAACCAATACTGAACTCGCAGTAAAAATGATGGTTAGCTGCCAGCACCAACCCTTCTGGTTTGAGGGTGCAGTAGCTGCCAATTTGCTTGAGCTGACCATTCGAAATACTATCCGGCAGAATGTAGCGATCAAAAGCAAAAATCAGGCTCCAATTATGGAGATCTTGATCGCTCAAGTTATGGAAAGTCAGTCCGAAACGGCAGTTTTGCTTTTGTTCTGATAGGACGACGAGATCAACACGATATTCCATACCTACTCCTACGCCGCATTGAGCGAGTAAAGGTTATGTTCAGGTTTACCTGCAAACATAATTGCGCCTTCAATCGCGTCAAACTGTGGTTCAACAACCCATTGCTGAACGGGTGGCGAAAGCCAACGTAAAATACGTTCAGCAATGCTGCCCATTAAACAAATACGCGTTGCGCCGCGCTTGTTTAATGCCACGAGAAACATTTCTATATCAGCTACAGTTTGCTTCAGCATCTCAATTGCCAGTGCATCACCTTGTTCTGCATGTTGGAAAATTGCAGGAGAAAACTGCCCATAATCACGAGGAAGCGCTTGTTTAGACCAAGCCACCACGTTATCAACGTCATTTTCGAAATGTGCCATGACGTGTTGTGCTAGAGGCGTTTTCTCTCTGATGCCATCTTCTGCTAACAAAACTTGTTGAACTAGACGAAGCCCCATGACTGCGCCGCCACCTTGATCCGAAATCGGGAATTCACGACCACCGACAACGTGCTGCTCCAATCCTTTAAGATAGATGCCACAAGAACCCGTTCCTGCGATCATGATTGCGCCATCTTCGCCATTGTGTGCACCAACGCACGCGCCGTAAGCATCAGTATTAAGAGTCATACTGGCAAACGGATGAGGAAGAGACATGAAGGCTTGCCAAGATGCTTTGTGCTCAGCACCTGCAAGGGCTAAGCCGACGTGCATCGATGCGAAATCTTGTTGTGTCAGACCGCCTTGTTCGGCCGCCGAAGTGATGGATTCAAGAATCGAAGCCATTGCAATTTCAGCGCCTAGCATGATGTTGGCGCTGCCGCTTTTGGCCTCGCCAAGAAAATTACCTTGTGAATCTTTAATCCTGGCTCGACATGACGTGCCGCCACCATCGATACCGACAAAATACATCCCCATGATTATTGTTCCTTAATATTTTTAGAGGTTGCCAACTGAGAAATATGCTGAGCTTGACTCATTATCGCGAGTAAGTACCAAGCGCCATGCGGGATCCATTGTTCGCCCCAGCGCCAGTTTTGTAACATGTCGTCTTTTTGTGCTGGTGGGTTAAATGCGATGTCTTCCTCGTCTTCAAAGCCGCCAGTGATTCCGTTACACACACCGCCTTTAGCGTTGAAGAAACCATGTTGAGGAAGGTAATCAGGGTTGTTACGACCATGGCCATCAAGCATGCACATGTCGTATGGGTTTAAGCCTACAATCCAGTTCAATGCATCTTGAGCAAATACGGAAAGTTGTTGCTGTATTTCTTGCGATGCTATATGCGGTTGAGCAAGATACGCCATGGTTGCGAGTGAGCCCAATCGAGCATTCTCGCCTTGCCACCAATAGCCGGATTCATTGTTGTGTGCGACAAAAAATGCATCGCGTTTTGACTCATTTACGCCTTTAACATACTGGCGAGGGTAACCGAATGGGTTGGTCACTTTATTCGATATTTTGATCTCAAACTCACACGCTCGGTTAACGATGTGTTTTACCGATTCTGTCTGTACGGAGTCGTCTTCAATTGCTAGGTATTCGCATAGGGCAATAACGGGTAGACCTGCTTCGGCAGCGTGAAAGTATGGACGACTGCCGTCTTGGTTTGCTGACCAGAAGTGTTGAATCTGTTCGTCGCTCATTTGGCGAGCAACTAAGCGTTGTGCCCACAAACGGCTCTCTTCCAAGTAGCGAGTTTCTTTGGTGGCTGTAAACAGTTCTACACTGGCTAGTAGCGCACAATATTCGTCGATAATGTTTTCTTCACCATCATTGAGGTACTGCGTATTGTGCTCTTTTAAGTGCCAGTAACCATTTTCAGCAGCGTTGCGGTATTTCTGTTGATCGTATTCGCCGTGAACACTTAAACGCGACGCCGCGGCCAGCGCTGCGATGGCGACACCGCCACCTTGTCGAAAGCCTGCTTGGTAGTCGTCAAATTTGTGACCAAGTTGCGTTTCGTAGGCACAGATTTCTCGTTGCGCAGTATCTTTGCTCCACTTATCAAAGACCGTCATGTAGAAGAAGCCTTTTTCGTTTTGCATACGAACAAGGAAGTCTGCACCGAACAGGGCTTCTTCAATAAGACGTGTACGTGTGAAGGCTGCAATGTCTTCGCTTCCTTCAAGCAATGAAAGCCCTTTTAGGATGTTCCAAACCACCATTGGGGTTTGTTGAGGGTTCAAATAATTAGCGTATGAAAGATGACTTAAATACTTACTAACGTCTCCAGATGCGTCGTACCAGCCACCGTGAACATCAACTGTTTGATTGGCGTTGAGCACTGGCACTTGTCGATCTTGTTGATCGAAAACCCCACCGCAACGTTGTGATTTGAGGTAGTGGATCACATCTGACAGGGTTTGATTTAACAGAATATGTTCGCCAACAGTGAAATAAGAAGAACGCGAATCTTCCACTTGCAGGAAATAGTCGCCTGAATCTGTGAAAGATGAAAAGTCGATGAGGTAGAAGTAGCCCTGATGCCAGTTCGCCACTTTACCTTGTTCTTCAACCGCAAAAGTTGCCACGGTTTTCTCGGTAGTGGCACAAATCAATTGAGCAGTGTAAGAAGACAAGTGTGGTTGTTCGGTCTGGACAATGGCTTTCTTTGGGCCCAGATTTTCATAACCAATGTGGTTAGTCAGTAGCAGCATTCAATGTCTCCGGGAAACGATAAAAACAGGAATGGGTCAGGCTGAACCTGACCCTCGTTATAATTAATCTTCAAATAAGTAACAGCGAACAAAGTGGTTCTCAGAAAGCTGAGTGACGCCTGGTAGTCGTTCGCGACATTTATCGGTTGCGTGTACGCAGCGTCCTGCAAATGGGCAGCCGACTGAATCCGGTGTCCAAAGTGGGATTTCCCCTTTGTTGCCTTTCAGCTTCTCGTGGATAGACTTCGATGGATCAGGCACAGCAGATACCAAGAGTTGCGTATATGGGTGCTGAGGATCGTGAATGATTTCCTCAGTATCCCCCCATTCAACCATGTGACCTACGTACATAACCGCGAGATCTTCAGCAATGTAACGCGCCGTTGCGATGTCGTGAGTGATGTAAAGCAGAGACATTTGTTTCTCGAACTTCATCTCTTCCATCAAGTTAAGAACACCAGCACGAATTGACACGTCCAGCATTGATGTTGGCTCATCTGCCAATACCACTTCTGCACCTACAGCGATGTTACGAGCTAGGTTTACACGTTGACGCTGACCGCCAGATAGCTGGTGCGGGAACTTTTGCGCGGTTTCTTTTGGCGGAATCAGACCAACTTGTTCTAGTAGGTCATACACACGCTCTTCCAGTTCCTTTTTGTTGCCTGGTGCAATCTTTTTATGGATCAGCAACGGGCGAGCAATATGGTGAAAGATATTGTGTGTAGGGTTTAGTGAGCCAAATGGGTCCTGCCATACCATTTGTACGCCTTCACGGTATGTCATCAAGTCATGTCGAGAGGTAATATCTTGGATATCACGACCTCTGTATTCGATTACACCCTCGGTAGGGGCGTACATTTTAGCTATCATTTTAGCGGTAGTAGATTTACCAGAGCCTGATTCACCTACTACTGACAAACCGCGGCTCTTGTACATCTTGAATGACACGTCGTTGATCGCGCGCATTTTTGACTGCTTGATTGAGTTACTATTTAAAGGGAAGTCCTTAACGACATGTTTACCCTCAATCAGCAGTTCGCCGAGTTGTTTGCTCATAATTCTCTCCAGTGTAATTTTGTTCTTAGCTAGCGTTATTTTTTGTTGTTAAACCTTAGCTTGAGCAATCGTGTCGCCGTATAAGTGGCAATTTGAAAAACGACCAGGTTCAATTTGACGCAGCTGAGTTGGTACTCGTGTACAAGCTTCGTGGACGCGGTCGCAGCGAGCTTGGAATCGGCAGCCTTGAGGAATCTCTAATAGGTTCAAAGGGTTGCCTGGAATACCAGTTAATTTGGTTTTAGGGCCAGTTAGTGGAGGGAAAGAGCTACCCAAACCTTTGGTGTAAGGGTGGTAAGGACTTTCCAGAATTTGCTTAGAAGGGGCAACTTCAATCAACTCACCGGAGTACATAATGCCGATTCGATCCGAGAACTCGACCATGAGTGACAGGTCGTGAGTGATGAAAAGGATCGAGAAGCCGAACTCTTCTTTCAGAGCATAGATTTTTTGTAAGATTTCACGCTGAACCACAACATCGAGTGCCGTCGTTGGCTCATCCATGATGATCATTTTTGGATTGAGAGCCAGAGCAATCGCAATGACTAAGCGCTGGCGCATACCACCAGAAAATTGGTGTGGGTAGTCATTCAAGCGGCTTGGATGAATATCAACGATTTCCAACAATCCTTCGGCGCGCTTTTTCGCTTGTTCACGTGTCATGTTGGTGTGGCGCATGATGACATCGCAAAACTGCTCTTCCATCGTAAGCACCGGATTTAATGCGTTCATAGCACTTTGGAACACCATCGACATCTCGCTCCAGCGGAATGATTGCATACGTTCATCGCTGTACTTAATGATGTCTTCACCGTTGAAGATGACCTCACCACCAGTGATGAATGCTGGCGGCTTATGAAGACGCATGAGCGAGAAAGCAACTGTGGATTTACCACAGCCAGATTCACCAGCCAGGCCAAAGACTTCTCCAGGCGCAATGTCAAAACTAACGTTGTTACAGGCGCGGACATCACCCGCATCTGTGATGTAATCTACGCATAGGTTACGGATAGAAATTAGTGGTGCAGTCATGATTATTTATCTCCGCTCCATAGTGCATTTTGTGGTGCCATTTCAGGCGCGCGCTCTTTCTTGTCTTTCTCTGCCAGTTTCTTCCAGCGTTTCATGCCTTTGTGAGAACGAAGCTGTGGGTTAGCAATTTCATCAACGGCAAAGTTAAGTAGAGCAAGACCAGTCACCAAAAGAGTTAAGGCGATACAAGGTGCTAATACTTCCCACCATGCGCCAATCAACATTGCTGATGAGGTTTGCACGTTGTAAAGCATGATGCCCCAACTGATGGTGTTGGCATCGCCCAGGCCCAAGAACGAGATTACAGCCTCAGTATTGATAGCGAGCATTACTGAGCCGATGAAGCTTGCACCGACAATCGGGATTAGGTTTGGTAAAATTTCAACGAAGATGATGCGGAATGAAGACTCGCCCAATACTTCAGCGGCTTTCACAAACTCTTTCTCGCGTAGAGCCATGGTTTGAGAACGGACAACACGCGCGCCCCACGCCCAAGAGGTACCAGCGATAATCAAGGCAATGGTGAGTGGACCTGCTTCGCCAATAAAGGCTGCCAGTACAAAGAGTAATGGGTATTGAGGGATTACCAGCATGATGTTCATCGCTGCACTTAATATGTCATCCACTTTGCCGCCGAAGTAACCTGCCGAGATACCAATGACCGTCGCTAGGAAACATACGATGATGCCAGCACCAAAGCCGACACCTAGCGATACGCGTGCACCGTAAGCCACTTGTGACCAAATATCACGACCCATACGTGAAGTTCCCAGAACGTGATCAGCCTTTTTCGACATAATCAGCGTACGACGATCATCTGCTAGATTTTTAGCTACCCAGCCATCAGGATTATTTTGTGCTTGTTTTACGACAAAGCTAGGGTATTCGTGTGGATTACCGGTTCGCTTGTCTGGCGCATGTTTCGTAAGTAAAGGAGCTGCGATCGCAACGAATACGAATACGGTAACAATACCAAGACCGATTCGAGCGAATGAGTTACCTAAAATAAGTTTGAATAGTTCTTTCATGATTATTTGCCTCCCGTACGTAGGCGAGGGTCTAGAATCATGTACAGCATGTCAGCCATTAAGTTGAAGCACAGCATGAACATCGTCATGATAATTAACTGACCTTGAAGTACTTGGTAGTCACGAGCGTGAATTGCGTTCAATAGAACAGTACCTAGGCCTGGGTAGTTGAAAATCATCTCGATGATCAATTGGCCACCAATGGCCATACCCAAAGACATAGATAGCGCGGTTACACTTGGAAGTAGCGCGTTACGTGCGGCGTAATTGAAGACGACACGGTTCTCGCTCAGCCCTTTGCCTTTCGCCATCGTGATGTAGTCTTCGGCGAGAAGGTTGATCATGTTGTTACGCATATTGACGAGGAAGCCACCGATCTGAACGATGGTTGCACAGAATAGAGGCAGTACTGCGTGGTAACCCACGTTTTTGATGAACTCCCAGCTTGACCAATCAGGGATAGTACCTGGCGTGTAAGCATAGCCAGATGGGAACCATTTTAGGCCAATCGCAAAGGTAAACAGCGCTAACATTGCGATAACCATCTGTGGGATAGCTTGAATGATCAATGTACCAGGTGTTACGAATGCATCGTATTTACTACCACGCTTCCATGCGGCAAAAATACCGAGTACAGAAGCGATTGAGAAAGAAAGTACAACCGCAGTACCAGCTAGGAAGAGAGACCAGCCAAATGCACTACCTAGTAAAGAGTTAACTGAAAGAGGGTAGAACTGGATTGATGTACCTAGCTCCCAACTTAGAATGTTTTTAATGTACGAAAAGTACTGAATGTAAATCGGCCCATCAACGAAACCGAGCAGTTCTTTCATTGCTGCGATTCGTTCTGGCGTCACCTGTACAGAAGCGTTAGCAAACATCATGGTAACTGGGTCACCAGGCATTGCTCGCGGAATAATAAAGTTTAACGTCGCTGCAACTAAGAGCGCGACAAGATAGAACGACAAACGTCTTAAAAAATAACCCATAACTCACACCTTACTCACCCAGATTTTTTCCCTGTTTCTGGTTTCAGGTCGCTCCTAGCGAAATTTAGAGCGAAAAATCCCCTGACGACGAGCGCCACATATTGGTTTCGTTAACAAGGGATTTTTATAGGCGGCACACGGGATGTATGCCGCTTGAAATGAACTTCTACTTATTTAACTGGTTTTAGGTCCAGTATGTGAAGTAGACGCTCTGGGATACCAGCCCAAATGTTTGGACGGCCCTTAGGATTTTCTTCGTTCCACCAACCAGTGAAGCGAGTTGTGTTGTATTGATACATGTACGCGCCAGATAGCACAGGAATGGTTACTTGGTCCTGAGCAATGATCTTCTGGATACCATGAGCGATTTCTAGCTGTTCTTGCTTATCAGCGGTTTTGTAGAAGCTGTTAAGAAGACCGTCTAACTTATCGTTCTTGTAGAAGTGCATTGCAAAGCGAGGCATACCGTCACCAGACTGTAGCTTCGAGTTGTAGCCGCTGTCCCAGTACAAGTGTGGATCCGCACCGTGGAAGTAGTTGGTGTAAGCAACGTCGTATGTACCTTCTAGCATTGCTTGGTTGTATACCGAGAAATCTGGAGTACGAGCACGTGCTTTAATGCCTACTTCTGCTAGTTGCTCAACAGCTAGTTGTACAGTGTTATTAAAGTCAGTCCAACCGTTTGGCGATTGAATGAGAAGCTCGAAAGACTTGCCAGATGGTGTATCTACAAAGCCATCTTTGTTTACATCTTTGAAGCCTGCTTTAGCAAGAAGCTTTTTCGCACCTTCGGCGTTGTATGTGTTGTAACCTTTGTACTTGTTGTGCGTCTCTTCGTCAGACCAAGCTTCGAATGCGTAGCCTAGACCTGAAGCGAAGTCATTTACTGTACCGCCACCGTAGAATGCAATGTCGATAATCGTTTGACGGTCTAGCGCCATAGAGAACGCACGACGGAAGTCAACGTTAGTAAGTGCTTCGTTTTTAGCCGCGTCTGGGTTTTTGAAGTTCACTACAAACGCTTGAGTACCCGCTGGTGGGTACCAGTAGTGGTGATTCGGACTTGCTGCAGCGTAAGTGCGGTCGATGTCTGGTACGAATGAAGATGTCCAGTCCATTTCGCCGTTAACGATTTTGCCCAAGAATTGGTCGTTGTTCGCGATTTGTGGCACTCGTAGACAGTCTACATCTAGGTTATCAGCATCCCAGTAATTCGGGTTCTCACACTGAATGTATAGTTGCGGTGTAAAAGTGTCGATTTCGGTAAATGGACCACTACCTACAGGATTTTCGTTTGTGAATGTTGCTGGATCTTTCACTTTGCTCCATACGTGCTTAGGTACAACTGGTACTTTCGCAATTTCGTAAGGAACGTTTGAGTTTGCTTCGCTTAGACGGAATTTAACTTTGTAGTCGTTAACTTTCTCTACGCCAGTTACCCAAGAGTTGATACCAGACTGGTCTAGCTCTGGTTTCTCTTTAACTAGGTTGAAAGAATAAACTACGTCATCAGCGGTAAACGCTTTGCCGTCAGACCATTTTACGCCCTTACGAATATCGAAGGTCACGCTCATTAGGTCATCAGCCATGGTAAAGTTTTCTGCTAGACGAAATACTGGCGTGTTACCGTGCATTTCGTTAAAAACAACGAGCGGCTCGTAAATAAAGTCGGTTGTTGTGTGCAGGTTAGTTGCACCCAAGAAAGGGTTAAAGTTACGAACGAAAGTTGTAAACTCTTTAGGGTGGATAGTCAGTTCACTGCGTTCAGCCGCAGTAGCTACCGATGCAAAACCTGTAGTAGCCGTTGCAATAATTGCTGTTGCTAGTGCTGTTTTTTTAATATTGGCAAGCATAGCTGTTCCTTACTATTTGCTTTCATTTCACTAAATGGAATTGAATGTCATCAATTGATAAACACTCTCTAAGACCTACCTCTTGTTTATGCATTACTCATTACAACATTGAGTTTCGCCAAGAGTGGCCTGTAGGCCTTAGGCAGGAGTAAGAAAACACCTTATCCATAAAATAATCAAACTCGATTCTCGTTAAAAACGTTAAAATATCGTCACTCTCCGTTATAAACGTTATTTTGGCTAATTTTGACTAGAGATAGACCAAAAAATAAACGTTGATATGCGTCGCAGTTTATATCCTTGTTAATAGTGAGTGTTAGTAATTGCTAACCTATAATCTATTTAAAATAAAAGCCTTCTGATTCTTTTCCTGGTTCGGAGATCTCGCTCACATGCAGAAAATGTGTTAATTAATTAGCTAAAAATTAATCTGCCGTTCTGTTGTGATTGAGTTCGCAATCTCTGTCAATTGTTGGTTAAAAACCGTTTGTTATCTGAAAAATAGTCTCTTTTATCGACAGTTTTCTCTCATTTATTGCTCTTTTTTTATTGTGAAAATGAAGTGTTTTATTCGCTCGACTCAACCTAGTTTGGGTAAGTTATATCGATAGAAGCGTATGTTTGGAATGCCTACCATGAACAACTTTGTCCAGAGGCTTATTCGGCATTTTAATGTGGTAACGGTAGAGAGTCGCTGTATTGTTCGTCTTTAGAGAAAGAGAAGGCTTGGATAATAAAAAGCCCAGCGTATGCGCTGGGCTAGTTTTTGATAGGTATTAGCTGGTCAACAGTCGCTGTAGTTTATCTCGTTGAGCTTCGATGTACGCACGCTCAGGACTCTGTTCTTTACAGTGTTCAAGGATGAATTCTATCGAGCTCAATACCGTTCTCCAACGTGGCGTTTTTGGCAGCGTTTCTATACGCATGTATTTATCCAAAGTGCGTGTTTGCAGAGTGCTACGGTCAAGATAAACGCGCCATAAGCCACTTTGTTCGGCAAATGCGAATTTACTTTCACCAGTGACTGACTCCCAATACTCTAAGGCATGTGTCATTGCGTCGACCAGAATTTCTCGCATTAGCTCTTGTTTGTCTTTTTTGTTACCAAGCGCTTTGTCTGCAAGGCGTGTAAACTCTCCACCGAGTTCTTTCAGCTTCTGCAGCTGGTCTTTATCGCCATCAAAAGCATAACTTGAAAGCACCTCTACTGCGGTTTCTAGGTTGTGTATGCGAGCGGCATTGGCTCCTCCGCCAACATTAAAGATATACATGACATCTAAGCCTGAGCCTTCAGGTAGTTTAAGAATGTCTGCTTCGATGTTTTGACGAATATCTTCAATATAGATATCAATCTTGCCACAGTAATGAGGTTGTTTGACGGTCAGATACTTAGGTGCAATCAACTCATCGGCAGATGAACGTTTTAATTGTTCTAAGTTACGCTTGAATAGCTTGCAAGCAGCTTCATTAGCAAACCGGATACGTTTATCTTCACGCAAACAGATAATCGCTTCAGGAGCCGATTCCAGTTGTTCCAACAATCGCCCTTGAGTTTCTAATAAGCTTGCCTCTACAGCCGCTCGTTGGCGAAGTTCAGATTCAAGTATCTTATTCTCCATGTGGCGCATTTCAGCTTGGCTTGCCGTTAAGTGCGCTTGGATGCGCGCAGCTAGCTCTTGTTTATTGAATGGCTTAGATAAATAGTCGTTGGCTCCTGCTTCAAAGCCTCGTACACGATCTTCTGTTTGACTCAGCGCGGTGAGCATAATGATAGGTAGCTCGGCATGGTCATAAGTTTCACGTAATTCACTGCAGACTTGATAGCCGCTCATGCCTGGCATCATGATATCCAATAACAGGAGTTCCGGTTTTTCCTGCTCAACGAGTGCTAATGTTTCTGGTCCATCAGAGACGGTACGTACGCGGTAGCCCTCTAAACGTAAGAAGCTCTCAAGCACACGCAGGTTTACTGGCTCATCGTCAGCGACATACAGTAACGGGCCGTCTGGATTCTCTGGCAGTGATAAGTCTTCATTGTTCTCTACATCGATTTCAGGAATCTGGAAGTGTCCGTGCGCTGCAAGGGTTTGAGTTGTTTGGATCTCTTCTTCACTGGCAAGTGGTAACGTGAAACTGAAGGTGGTGCCGACCATAGGCTGGCTGCTGACGTATAACGAGCCACCCATCAACTCAATCAATTGACGGCTAATCGAAAGCCCGAGCCCCGCACCTTGACGATAGCGACTTGCGTCTTGTCCCGCTTGGATAAGTGGTTCGAAAATATGTTCAAGATGTTCTGCGGGAATACCTTGCCCAGTATCCACAACTTGCACACGAACATGATCATCAACTACATTGGCGGAGATAACGATTTTACCTTCAGAGGTGTACTTAATCGCATTACCGATCAGGTTATATAACACTTGTTCAAGGCGTTGAGGATCGGCAGACACCGCTTTCAAATCCGCTGGTACTTGGTTGATGATACGGATGGTTTTATTTCCGAGTAAATGGCTGGAAAGCTCTAGTACCAGTCGCGTTGCACTGGCTAAACTCACCGCTGACTTCTGGATATCCATGCTTCCGTAACGCATTTTATGATAATCCAATAAGTCATCAACAAGGTTTGCGAGACGTTGCCCACTTTTAATGATGATATCAAGCTGATATTTTTGGCTAGCAGGGATAGCACCGTTAGCGCCGGACGCTAAGGTCTCAGCGATTCCGACCATGCCGTGCAATGGTGTGCGGAGTTCATGAGAAGTGGTGGCTAAGAACTCATCTTTAAGTTTATCGGCCAATTGCAGTTCATCATTTTGTTTTTGAATGATCTGGATGTTGCTCTCGAGCTCTTCATTTTGCTTCTTAATGGTTTGAATTTTCTCTCGAATAGAGCGCTGCATTCGTTCAAAACTCAGCGCAAGACGGCCAATTTCATCTTTGCGAACCGTATTAAAGGTGGTGTCATCAAGATCTCCGGCAGACACTTTTTCGGCAGCCCAAGTTAACTTCAGCAACGGAGAAGTAATAAAGTTTGATAAATAATGGGAAGCGATTACCACTAGAATGATGGCGATCAGCATGGCGATAACAAACAGTTTTTCTAGTTGATGAATACGAGCGAAAGCTTCGTTTTCTGGTAATTGCACGACGAGTGCCCAAATAACACCACGCGTTTCAATCGGTGCATAAGCAGCGATGATCTCTTCACCTAAACCGTTCGTGTAAGTGCCGACGCCAAATGCACCAGAGAGTGCTTTATCGATCACTTCTAAGCTGTTCTTAATGTCATCTTGCTTGGTGTTAATTGTGCGAGGTTGGTGATCATTTCCAACCAGTAAGGTGTTAATGGATGACTCTCGGTTGGCGTCTGCGGCTAACTTCGTGATGCCATTATTTGGTAAGCGGAACATAGCATAGCTGTGTAGGTAGCCTTGCTGAACAATTGGAGCACCTAACCAAGCGACTTGTTTACCACCTTCCAGTTCGAAATCAGACACAATCACAGGGGTGTAGTCTTCATTCACCTTACGGCGTTCAGTGACGTCATCAGCTAGACGCTTGAAGGTTTTGCCAAGTGCTGAGTCTTTGTAGGGGCCTGATAATAAGTTTGTTCCGTAGTTATCGTCTTTGTTGATCGAGTAGGTGACATTACCGTTGATATCGACCAGCAAAATATCATTAAAATCAGAGCGCTTGAGGAGCTCCAAGTAGGCCCAGTGGTAACGTTTATGTAAGAGTCGGTAACGTTCACTTCCGACATAGTTGGAAGACTCGGGTAACGTTGACGTTTTGATTTGATCTCCGCTGCCTTCAATGTAGCGCTGTTGGGCATTTTTACGAGATTCTTCAATGTCATTGCCTAAACGACTAAAAGCATTGACGAGACCGTAGAATCGACCACCACTGGCGTAAGCCAGTTCAGAGCGCACAAAGCCCATGACTTCGGTTTCCCGTGCCTCAAAGTAGTCGATAATTTGCTGTTGTTTTGTATCTCGAACAGACAACAAGTGTGAGGTGCTTTGTTCTTGCAGATCTTTACTGTGGGACTGTAGGAAAAAGATCGCAGTAATGGTAAGAGGTGTGATACTGAGCACCAGAAATGCGGTCATCAGTGTACTCTGAAGGCGCTTAAATTTCTGTTTTTTGTAGAATTTAAACATGGATAAGATTACAACTCATAAAGGGCAGTTCTAAAATGTACTTCGCTGCCGAGGTTCTCGTTAAAAACGGATAAGAAGTTCAACTAGATAGAATTAACAAAATTAACGAGTTTTTTTTCTTTGACAAGAAAGTTAGTTGTAAAGCGTGCAGGGTGACGCAGTTTTTCTTATGAGTGTTGAGTTTTTGAGAAAAAATCGCGCAGGTTTGTACCTGCGCGAGGGAAGATTATGACTTTTTCGCGTAGTAGATAGAAAACTTATTGGTCTTATTTAGCGTCTCGCAATTATTAAACGCTCGCTCAATAATTGGTGGATATTTTAAGAAGCTATTCGCGACAATGATCATTTCACCATGGTTATCGAGATACTTTGGAGCCTGACCCAAGAGTGTTTCTGCTGCGTTGTAGTTCGTATCTAAACCACTGTGGAAAGGTGGGTTACTGATGATAAAACGATAATCGTCGGCAGTGTCTGAGTAAATATCAGAGGCGAATACATGGCCGGTTAATCCATTGGCTTTTAGTGTGGCTTGACTCGATGTGATGGCATACGCGTTAATGTCACACATCTCAATCGCAATTTCTGGATTGGCTTTTGCCATGAAAGCACCTAACACCCCAGCACCACATCCAAAGTCGAGGACTTTACCTGATAGAGTAGGTAAGGTTTCGAGTAATAGGCGGCTACCTAAATCGAATTCGCCATGACTGAATACTCCAGGCAAACTCTTAACAGTCAGTGATTGCTCACCAAGTGTGACCGTATAGGTTTTAAACCAGTCTGCTTGATTGAACGGCTTTGGTTCATTGAGGCAAGTGCCCCAGTAAAATGAACAACGACGAGCGGAATCGTATTTATTGACCGGGCCATACTCTTTGAACATCTTCTCGATGCTTTTAACACCTGAGCGGTTTTCGCCAACCACTACAATTTCAGTGTTCACGCCTAGTTTCGCCATCAACATCGCCAGAAGGTATTCGGCTTCGGCTTTGGCTTTAGGCCAGTACAAAAGCACCATGTCTGCTTGTGTCTCAGTATTAAACTCAGAACCAAAATGGCTTTTAACCTTGTTATGAGTGCGAATTTGACGGTAGAAGCTGTAGTTTGAAGTGAAGACTTCCACAGATTCACAGTGTTTGGTCAGTTCAAGTGGAAAGAGATCTTCGACTTCACCTGCAACTAAAACATGTTTTCCGTTGAAGTACTCGAGCTGACGCTGAGCTATTTGGCTAGGAGCGATATAAGCAGACATAAATTGGGTTCATCAGAAATAATTGGGGCAGATTTTCGCACAATCTGCCCCAAGCTTGAAGTGATTAAGCTGTGACTAGCTGTTGTCTTGCTGGTTGAGGAAGTCTTTGAATTCTTCTTCGTAGATATTAAACAGTACCATTGTCACGGCAAAAATCAGTGGACCGTAAATCAGGCCGATCAATCCAAACAGGTGTAGACCACCCAGTAACGAGAAGAAAATCATTAGGGTGTTCATGCCTGCGCTGCCTTGCATTAGCAGCGGACGCAATAGGTTATCAATAGAACCAACGACGACCACACTCCACACCGTCAAGAAGATAGCCCAAGTCATATCGCCTGTTAAGAACAAGTACGCCGCTGCAGGAATCCAGATTAGTGCGGTTCCGACCACTGGAATGAATGATGCAAAGCCCATCATCGTTCCCCAAAATAACCCAGGGAAGCCAGCGAGCCACATACCGATACCGCCAGCCAGACCCTGAGCAATAGCCGTTAGGAATGAGCCCATCACGGCTGATTTAGAAACCTGCTCTATCTCTGTCAATATACGGTCTTCCTGGCTACGTGAGAGTGGCAGAATATGACGAATCGCAGAGATAATTTTGTCGTGATCACGAAGTAGAAAAAACAGCACAAACAGCATCAGGAAAAAATTCATTAGGAAGTTGGTGGCGTCTCCTAAAATTTTGGCACTGATAGCAACTAGGTTAGAGCCAAACGATGTGGCAAATTGACCAATTTTTTCCGCAATGGCTTTTGGCTCGATTTTATCGAAAGGTAAGTACTCATTAATTATGGCTAAGCCTTTGATAACAAAAGGATGTTGGAATATATCTTGGATTCCACCATTAGTGACCCAGTTGTACGTATTTTGTGAAAAAACAGAGCCTTGTTGAACAATGGCTGCAAACACAAATAGCAGTGGGATAACGATAATAAACGTCAAGACGACACATGACAGCAGTGCGGCCATATTGGGGTGCTTGGGGATTTTTCGCTCAAACCATTCGTGTACCGGAAACATGAGCAAAGAAATGATAAAAGCCATCACAATGGAATTGATGTATGGCTCAACCAATAAGTAGCAAGCAAAAGCAGCGGCGAGTAAAGCGACCATTAGCACTCGGTGACTCGACGTTATTTTTACATTATTTGGCATGAGATTAGTCCAACTTACAGGTGACGTTTACGGTTTGCGCCTTCAAAGATGGCGTTGAACCTTTATTACTTTGCACTCTTAACTCTTTCAAGCTTATGACAATGCCGAATTAGAGCAGAGCAATATACCTTGTTATAATGACCACAAATCAGTCGGTTATCAATCAAGAGATGAAGTATGGGTTGTTGCAACGGTGATAAAAAGTGTCAAACCGAGAAAAAAGCCAAACGAATACCGTGGTTTGGCATTGTTATTGGTGTTTTAGCAGTATTGGTTATATTGAATTGGCAATAAAAAAGGACCGTGATGGTCCTTTTTTAAATTAGTTATCGCAGCTTTTAAGCGATTATTTTGCTTCTTCTGCAAGAGTTGCAAAACAGCGGTCAGCTGCTTCTAGCGTGGCATCGATTTCTTTTGAACCATGAGCAAGGGAAGTAAAGCTCGCTTCGAACGCTGAAGGCGCTAGGTAGACACCGTGTTTGAGCATTAAGTGGAAGAAGCGCTTGAAGCGTTCCACATCGCACTTCGTTACGTCTTCGTAGCAAGTCACTTTTTCTTGGTCAGTGAAGAAGAAGCCGAACATGCCACCGACTTGGTTCACAACCAGAGGAATACCGTGTTTCTCTGCTAGAGACTTAAAGCCATCTGCTAGTTGTTTGGTTTTTGAAGCTAGACGTTTTTCGTTGCCTTCTTCTTTAAGAAGGTTCAAACATGCATAGCCTGCAGCCATTGCGACAGGGTTGCCAGAAAGCGTACCCGCTTGGTAAACCGGACCCGTTGGCGCAACATATTGCATTACTTCTTTACGACCACCGAAAGCACCCACTGGCATACCACCACCGATCACTTTACCCAGTGTCGTTAGGTCGGGTTTGATGTTGTAGTGTGCTTGCGCGCCGCCTAGAGCAACACGGAAGCCTGTCATTACTTCATCAAAAATTAGTAGCGCGCCTTCTTGATCACAGATTTCACGTAGCCCTTCGTGGAAGCCTTCCACTGGTGGAATACAGTTCATGTTGCCTGCTACTGGCTCAACGATGATACAAGCAATTTCGCCTTTGTTAGCAGCAAATAGCTCGCGTACAGAATCTAGGTCGTTGAATGTTGCTGTTAGCGTGTGCTTAGCAAAATCTGCAGGAACGCCAGGAGAGCTTGGTTGACCAAGGGTCAGTGCACCAGAGCCCGCTTTTACTAGTAAGCTGTCTGCGTGACCATGGTAACAACCTTCAAACTTCATGATCTTGTCGCGACCAGTGAAGCCACGTGCAAGGCGAATCGCGCTCATAGTCGCTTCGGTACCAGAACTTACCATGCGGATTTGCTCCATTGATGGAACAAGTTCAGACACTAACTCTGCCATCGCGATTTCAAGTTCAGTTGGTGCGCCGAAGCTAAGGCCACGTTGCGCTGCGTCAATGACGGCTTCGCGGATAACCGCGTGGTTATGGCCAAGAATCATTGGACCCCAAGAGCCAACGTAATCAATGTACGCTTTACCATCGGCATCAAAAATCAGTGGACCGTCTGCTCGTTCGATAAATAGCGGAGAGCCGCCAACGCCGTTGAATGCACGAACTGGTGAATTGACACCGCCAGGGATGGTTTGCTGAGCTTTTTGATACAGCTCTGATGATTTGGTCATGGGGTTATCCTCTTTTGATTGCTCGGACCAAGTGGAGCGCATTGTACCTAGCTATAATCAAGTTAGAAACGTTTTGCTTAATTTATGTGTTGTTTCGCAGTGTAATCTTATATATCCGCATCTGTTATAAAGAATCGGCGGTGAATACTTGAACGAGTTTGTCAGGTATTGGATAATCGTCTCAATTAGCACAAATTTGACGTCTTGCTTCAGGCTTGACGCATTACACGAGTGAGAGAGGTCTTCGTGAGCGAAGTAAACGTACCATTATCTTTTTCTGACGCAGCAGCATCTCGCGTTAAAGCATTGATTGCTGAAGAAGAAAACCCAGCATTGAAACTGCGCGTATACATTACTGGTGGCGGCTGTAGCGGCTTCCAATACGGCTTTACTTTTGATGAAAATGTAAACGAAGGCGATACGACAATCGTAAACAGTGGTGTAACACTGGTTGTAGACCCGATGAGTCTGCAATATCTCGTTGGCGGCATTGTTGACTACACAGAAGGGTTAGAAGGAGCGCGCTTCTTTGTAAACAACCCAAATGCAACGACAACATGTGGTTGTGGTGCATCGTTTAGTGTGTAATTAACACCAATCAGGCAGCCAGTGGCTGCCTGAACTTTACGTAGAAGGATGTCACGTAAAGTCGCTCTCGCAGAATATGCAGAGAAATAATAAAAAGGACTTTATATGTCTGGATCGTCTTTCGGACGTCGCATTGTCGAGCGCCCGTGGCTAGTATCTCTTATCCTCATATTGCTTCTTGTTGCATGGCTGGCAATCGGTCAACTGAAAGCACAAGATGATAATCTCAATTCTTCATCCTCTTCAACGAACACCACGCCACTTGCAAAGGTAATGTTCGACACCTTTATTGCTGAACCCACAAGTAAAACCATCGAACTGTATGGACGGACTGCCCCCAATCGTCAAGCGCGCCTTGGCGCTGAAGTCGCGGGTAAAATAGTCAGCCTCACTATAGAAAAAGGTCAAACAGTCAAGCAGGGGCAAGTGATCGCAAGCATCGACAAGCGCGATCTTGGTATTCAGCTCAAGCGGGCTCAGGCGATGCTGTTGGTTAAAGAGAAAGAGTTTAATGCAGCTAAATCGCTAAAAAGTCGCGGACTACAGGGCGAAGTTGCGTTTGCGACAGCACAAGCGGCATTGGTGGATGCTCGAGCGAATTTGAGCAACGTGCAAACGGCATTAAGAAATACCGAGGTGAAAGCACCATTCGATGGCATTGTTGATCACCACTTTGTTGAGTTAGGCGACTTTGTAGGGATTGGCGATCCTATTGCGACGGTCATTGATTTGGACACTTTGGTGATTGAAGCCGATGTCAGTGAGCGGCATATACAATACCTTAAGGAAGGCCTACAAGCCGATGTAAAAACCATTAACCAACAGCATTATCAAGGTCGGGTACGCTACATTGGGCATGTTTCTTCTGCTTCTACTAACACCTTTCCAATTGAAATCGAAATTGATAACCAAGATGCAAGAATTCCGGCCGGTATGAGCGCTGAAGTACAGCTGCCGTTGAGTGAAGTGTTGGCGGTAAAGATTACGGCTGCAATGCTAGCACTCGATGAAGAAGGTAATTTAGGTGTTAAAACACTGCGTAATGAGCATGTTGAATTTGTTCCGATTCAGCTCGTTAAGGCCGAAGATGATGGTGTTTGGCTCTCTGGGTTAGGAGAGCGAGCCGATATTATCGTGCTGGGGCAAGGGTTTGTACGCGATGGCGATCAAGTACTGGCCAACAAAGTTGATGACGCAGTTGTTGAAGCGGCTAGTGAGCAGTAAGGAGCACTTATGTACACTCTGATTGATGCTGCGTTATCCCGCGCTCGCACCATGCTGACATTACTGGTGATGATCTTAATTGCCGGTGTCATTACTTACGTCACTATCCCCAAGGAATCGAGCCCAGATATTACCATTCCTATTATCTACGTTTCTGTTGGGCATCAAGGCATTTCTCCCGTTGATGCCGAACGTTTATTAGTTCGGCCAATAGAGCAAGAGTTGCGCTCTATTGAAGGCGTAAAAGAGATGACCTCTGTGGCATCAGAAGGTCATGCTTCGGTGACGCTGGAATTTAGTGTTGGAGTGGATCTTGATAAAGCGATGGCAGATGTCCGAGACGCCGTTGATCTTGCGAAGCCAAAATTACCAGAGGACAGTGATGAGCCAACGGTAAATGAAGTCACGTTTGCATCTGAAGAGCCTGTTTTGACTGTTGTTCTATATGGCACCGTACCAGAGCGGACCATTGTACAGATTGCCAGAACGCTACGTGATCGTTTGGAGAGTTTCCGTCAGGTTCTTGAGGTTGAAATCGCTGGGGATCGTGAAGACATCGTGGAGATAGTTGTCGATCCGCTATTGATGGAAAGCTACGGTCTCGATCAAGCGGATATCTATAATTTAATCGCCTTGAATAACCGGGTTGTGGCAGCGGGGTTTGTCGATACTGGGTATGGACGCTTTTCGGTAAAAGTCCCATCGGTTTTTGATTCACTGAAAGATGTGCTTGAACTACCGATCAAGGTGAATGGCAAAGAGGTGATCACTTTTGGCGATGTGGCGACAGTACGACGTGCATTTCGCGACCCTGAAAGTTTTGCTCGTTTAGATGGTGAATCTGCCATCGTTTTGGACGTAAAAAAACGGGCAGGGGAAAACATCATTGAAACGGTTGAGCTGGTCAAAGAAGTACTGGCTCAGGGTCAGAAGCGCGCCGAGTGGCCCGACAATTTGCAAGTCAAATACACTTGGGATCAATCCGACGATGTCAAATTGATGCTCAGTGATCTACAAAACAATATCTTATCCGCAATTATCCTCGTAGTGATCGTGATTATTGCCATATTGGGGGTTAGGACCGCGCTTCTCGTAGGGATTTCTATTCCGGGATCGTTCTTGACTGGGTTGTTGGTGTTATCGGTATTTGGGCTTACGGTCAATATCGTCGTACTGTTTGCTTTAATTATGGCGGTGGGCATGTTGGTGGATGGTGCCATTGTGGTGACAGAGTTTGCGGATAGGCGCATGCAAGAGGGTACACCTCGTAAAGAAGCCTATCGAGATGCAGCAAAGCGAATGGCCTGGCCTATTACCGCATCCACAGCAACCACATTGGCTGCGTTTGCTCCGTTACTTTTCTGGCCAGACATTACTGGTGAGTTCATGAAGTACTTACCACTTACTTTAATTGCTACTTTGGCCGCTTCGCTGATGATGGCTCTACTGTTCGTTCCTGTCATCGGTGGGATCATTGGCAAGCCTCAAATAGTCAATCAGAAAGCTCAGCGAGAAATGGTTGAGCTGCATAACGGCAACTTTGAAAAAGCGACAGGCATTTCCAAGCTTTATTACCAGACTCTGTCGGTAGCGATTCGTCATCCATGGAAAGTCTTACTCAGCGCGATACTGCTAGCGGCAGGTGTCGGCTTCACTTACAACAAAGCTGGCTTGGGTGCAGAGTTTTTCCCTGAAGTGGACCCTGCCTTTTTTACCGTTAAAGTTCGTTCTTATGGTGACCTGTCTATTCACGAAAAAGATGTTGTTATGCGCGAAATCGAGAAGGTGATGCTCGGTCATGACGAGTTTGAAAGTGTCTACACGCGCACGGGGTCGAGCGATAATGGGGACGAGATTGGCCAGATTCAAATAACTCCTGTGGACTGGCAGTATCGACGCAAAGTGAAAACCATTATTGAGGAACTAAAAGAGACCACAGATCGCTTTTATGGTGTTGAACTTGAATATAAATTCCCGGACGCAGGACCGCCTGTCGAGCATGATCTCGTGATTGAAGTGTCATCACGAAACTTGAGTGTTAGTGCGTTAGATGAAGCGGCCAAACAAGTCCGACACTGGGCTGATGGTAATCCTGCACTGACCAATTTGAGTGATACCACTAATAAGGAAGGGATTGATTGGCAAATTGATATCCAGCGAGATGACGCTTCTCGCTTTGCAGCGGATGCTACCTTAGTCGGGAATACCGTCCAGTTTGTTACGAACGGTTTGAAAATAGGCGATTATTTGCCCGATGATGCGGATGAAGAAGTCGATATTTTGGTGCGCTATCCACAAGATAAGCGCGATATTGGTCGATTTGACCAACTGAGAGTGAAAACGGCAGCTGGTTTGGTGCCAATCACGAACTTTGCTCAAATTAAGCCAGATCATAAGCAAGATACCATTCGTCGTGTAGACGGCCATCGAGTTATCAATATCAAAGCAGATATGGTGGAAGGTTACAATTTGGCGCTTGAGCTACCGAAGATTGCCGTTGGAATGGAACAGCTCGACTTACCGGAAGGCATTGAATATAAGATTCGGGGTCAAAATGAAGAGCAGGAAAACTCATCAGCATTCTTACAAAATGCTTTTATTGTCGCGCTTGGTGTGATGGCTCTGATTTTAATTACGCAGTTTAATAGCTTTTATCAAGCTTTCTTAATCCTCAGTGCTGTGTTGTTTTCTACCGTTGGGGTCTTTGCTGGATTGCTTATTTTCCAAAAGCCATTTGGCATCATCATGTCGGGAATAGGGGTGATTGCGCTTGCAGGTATTGTTGTGAATAACAACATCGTATTAATCGATACTTATAATCAGATGCGTAAACGTGGCTTAGATAAATCTGAGGCTATTTTGCGCACAGGTGTGCAGCGTTTAAGACCCGTTTTACTCACGACGGTGACCACCATATTAGGCTTATTGCCAATGGTGTTAGAAATGAACATCGACTTAGTTAACCAGAAAGTGGAGTTTGGCGCACCAAGCACTCAATGGTGGTCTCAGCTTGCGACTGCTGTCGCGGGTGGTTTGGCGTTTGCGACTTTGCTAACGTTAGTTCTGACACCGTGTTTGCTTATGCTCGGGAGAGAGCATCACTCCGAAAAGTAAGCTTCATCGTGATGATATCAAAGAAACAAAAAGGGCAGCTGAGCTGCCCTTTTCAATACCTGGCTTACTTCATTGCTAGCAGTTTGCTGTAGCGCTCAAGTTTGTCCATGCTAATTTTCGCGTTTGCCATGAAAGTTTGTCTCGCTTTTCCTGTTAGGGATTTAGATTGTGGCAAATTCACCGTGCGCGGGTTTTTATGGACACCATTCACAAGGAACTCGTAGTGCAGGTGAGGGCCAGTTACACGGCCAGTTCCGCCAAGCGTACCAATGGTTTGGCCTTGTTTAACGCGTTGACCAGCTCGTACCGTACGTTTGGTTAAGTGCAGGTACTTGGTAATGTAAGTATTGCTGTGTTTAATGAAAACGTAGTTACCATTAAATTTGTTGTAAGACGATTTTTGAACGACACCATCGCCAGCCGCCCAAATCGGGGTGCCCACTGGTGCAGCATAGTCCGTGCCTCTATGAGGACGAACGCGTCCCGTTACAGGGTGTAAGCGGCGTGGGTTGAAGTTAGACGAAACTCGACGGAAATCCAACGGCGCGCGCAAGAACGCTTTTTTCATTGCTCGTCCATTTTCGTCGTAATACTTGCCACTTTTCTGATCCAGTATTGCGGTGAAGGTATCGCCTTGGTTTTTAAAGATCGCAGCAATGATTTTTCCACGACCGATTACTTCACCTTCTACCACTTCCTCTTGGTAAAGCACTCGGAAGCTGTCGTTTTTACGAATATCTAAAGCAAAGTCGATGTCCCAACCAAATATGCCAGCCAGTTCCATGATTTGGTTACCATTTAATCCTGAAGAGATTCCCGCATTCCAAAAGTTTGATTTGATGGTGGCTTCAGCGTAGTTGTACTGGAAGTCGACTTCTTTTTTATCGACTTCTGAGACGTATTTGCCGTCTTTTAACGTGATACGAAAAGTTTCGAATGCGCTTAATGTTCTTCTTAACTGTACTAAGTCGTTGTTTTCATCAAAACCGAATTGCAATCGATCGCCAGGTCGAAGTCGGGTTAATTGCTTTTCCACTTCTTTGTCTGATGAGACAAGCTCATGCAATAGACGGGCAGAAAGCCCCACGCGACTAAACAAGATGGCTGCACTCTCACCATTTTTCACTTTGTACGTTTCCCAACGCAGTACAGCGGGGGACGCTGGAGACGAACTGTTTAGTGCACTGAGTTCTAGGGAAACTGGCACAGGATAATGTTGACCAACTTTTAATCGGCTCTGCTGTGGGTCTAGGTCTTGCGGATCAGGTAAAAAGAAGAGCGCGAAGATAATCAGCGCACTAAAAAAACCGATCAATACTTTGTGCAAGAGTGGAAGTCGGACAAAAATCGAATGCATGAGGTACTTGATTGCTAAATTAAACGGAAAAATTCACAACTACCTAGTCTAACGTGTTTCAAAATGCATCGCTATTCAAGTAATATGTTCAGCTATTATATTTTTGCCAAATCTGTGGGAGTGAACAAGAATGGCGAGCATTGAAGCTGCACTAGCCGAGATTAAGCGCGGTGTTGAAGAGCTGATTCCAGAAGAAGAGCTTATCGCAAAACTAAAAGAAGACCGTCCTCTACGTATTAAATTGGGTGCGGATCCTACGGCTCCAGATATTCACCTAGGTCATACGGTTATTTTCAATAAGCTTCGCTTGTTCCAAGAGCTAGGTCATGAGGTGACGTTCCTAATTGGTGACTTCACTGCAATGGTTGGTGACCCAACAGGTAAAAACACAACACGTCCACCGCTAAGCCGCGAAGATGTATTGCGTAATGCAGAAACTTACAAAGAGCAGGTATTCAAAATTCTAGACCCTGCAAAAACTAAGATTCAGTTCAACTCTGAGTGGTTATCTGAGCTTGGTGCAGAAGGTATGATTCGTCTTGCTGCAAACCAAACCGTTGCTCGTATGCTAGAGCGTGATGACTTTAAAAAGCGTTACGCGGGTGGTCAGCCAATTGCTATTCATGAGTTCATGTACCCACTTCTACAAGGTTGGGACTCAGTAGCAATGGAAACTGACGTTGAGCTTGGTGGTACTGACCAGAAGTTCAACCTGCTAATGGGTCGTGAACTGCAAAAGTCTCACGGTCAAAAACCACAGGTTGTACTGATGATGCCTCTCCTAGTGGGCCTTGATGGCGAGAAGAAGATGTCTAAGTCAGCAAACAACTACATCGGTATCAGCGAAGCGCCAAGCGAAATGTTTGGTAAAATCATGTCTATTTCTGATGACCTAATGTGGAGCTACTATGAGCTGCTATCTTTCCGTCCTCTGGAAGAGATTGCTCAATTCAAAGCTGATGTAGAAGCGGGCAAAAACCCTCGTGACATCAAAGTATTGCTAGCAAAAGAAATTATTGCTCGTTTCCACAGTGAAGCTGATGCAGATGCGGCAGAGCAAGAATTCGTAAACCGTTTTGCGAAGAACCAAATTCCTGATGAAATGCCAGAATTTGATTTTGATGCAGGTCGCCCAGTGAGCAATCTGTTGAAAGAAGCTGGCTTATGCCCATCATCGTCAGATGCGATGCGTATGGTTAAGCAGGGCGCTGTGAAGATAGATGGTGAAAAAATTGCGGACAGCAAATTTGCTCCAGCAGCGGGTACTTACGTGTTCCAAGTAGGCAAACGTAAATTTGCACGTATTACTATTCAGTAATCAATAATCGCTGCAAATGAAAGCGCCTGATGGGCGCTTTTTTTGTATAAAAATTTAGCGAAAAAGACAAAGTAAAACTTCCAAACATGTTTAACTTTGCTACTATACTCTCGCTGCCAATAATGGCAGCGTTATCGGAGATTTACATGAACAATACCGACCATCCTCCCAGTCGTTGGGTGAGTAAGAGCAAGGGAGCGAAATAACCCGCTTCGGTATTGGCGATCTCCACCTTACCTAAGTGGTGAGGCATCTTTTCTAATTTTCTTCTCGTTATTTCCTTCATACATTCTGAATAGACAGTGCGTCCGCATTGGTTTTCTCTGTGCATCTTAATTGTTGTGTGACTTTAAGTATGCAAGAGTGACTTTGCGTGCCTTGTCGATGGTCGTTACCAATGCCAATCGGGAGATTCGCCATGACGGTAATGAACAACACTTTTATTGAAACAACACCAAACTTTTCTGAAGTAGAAATTGGTGCAGCTCGCAATGCATTTTTGCAGTATGAGCAAGAGCAACAAGTCCATTTGCTTACGATCATGCCGATCGATGAGGCGGTAGGTATTTTGCAGCATTGCTCTGTCGGTTATGTTAATAGTCTTATTGCTCAACTTGAGCAAGCAGGCCATGACAAACGCGCACGTCATTATGCTCACCAATTGGGTTTGCATATGTCTGAAGTTGATACACCTGATGGTTATTTATCGACTAGTGTTTTGGGGCACGTGAAGCAGCGTATTGGGTGGATCATTGCACTGGCCCTTTTAGGGATTGTGTCGGGTTTGATCATTGCTCAGTATGAGGACACCCTTAGCCAGCTCGTTTTGCTTGCGGTGTACATGCCTGTGATCGCTGCGGCTGGTGGTAATACAGGAACACAAGCTGCAACTTTGGTGATTCGTGCTCTTGCAACTGGGGAGCTAAAGAAACGCCAATGGCTAGAAGTTTTGTGGAAAGAGAGCCGCGTTGCTCTATTTATTGCGTTAGCTATCGCTATCGTGATGATTGGACGCATTATGTTATTTAGTGCCGGTCAATCAACTGGGGGCTTTGAACTTACCGATATCGCATTGGCAATAGCGGTTGCGTTATTCATCCAAGTAACAATTTCTACAACATTAGGTGGGCTGCTACCAATTATTGCACGAGCTTGCAAGATGGACCCAGCGGTATTGGTGAGTCCAGTGCTTGCATCTATCGTCGATATTTCAGGGATGTGGATATACTTTAATGTGGTGAACTATTTCTTAGGTATCGCCTGACTAAAGTTCACAATATCACTATAAAAAAGCTGCTCAAAATGTGTAATAGGGGCGATGACAGGTTTGTTATCGTCCCTTTTTTCTGGGAAGTAGTCAGAAACAAACTGAACAAAAACGGTATTAGGTTGACCATTTTTATCCAAGCCATATCCGGCCATGTTGTAAGTTCCGTAGAGGGAGCCGCTTTTGGCGATCAATTGTCCTTTAATTGGCAACTTTCGCATACTTTGTCGGTACTTTAGTGTGCCTGACTCACCTGACTTCGGCATGATGGCGATCAGTTTAAGCTCGTCTTCGTGCTTCCAAATATAACGAAGAATTTCCGCCATTTTGGTGGCGGAAATACGGTTGTTTCGCGAAAGTCCTGAGCCGTCTTCCAGGCGCGCATTACGAATATCAATACCAGTGTTGGCGAAAATGATCTGCTTGATCGCCTCTGTACCGTTGGCAAAGCTACCTGACTGAACAAAAAACTTAGCGCCAAGTGTTTTGGTTAATGTATCTGCAATCAAGTTATCAGAGTTTTTAAGCATCTCTTCCAGAATGTCTGGTAATGCCTCTGATTGATGCATGGCGATTAGCTTGCGCTGTTTTTCCGGAGCCGAACCGATCCTAATCTTTCCTGATAACTCAATATTGAGCTGCTTAAGCAAAGCTGCCAATCTATGGCTGGTATAAAGTTCAGGATCTTGAATGGCAAATTTAAGTGGCAATGGTTTCTCCCTCTCAACTAAGCATCCAGTTAGCTTGTAGTTGTTATCAGGGTTTGCGACTAAGCCTAAATCGCAATGACGACTTTTCTTAATCGTTTTAGAAACGGTCTCGACAGTACTTGTTACACGAATAGGTTGATGCTCAGGTACGTAGACTCGAGTCCCACCGTCTTTTTGCGTATAGATAGAAGCCTGCACACAGTTGTTATTGAGTGTGATGGTCGATGCCGGAGCGCTGTAGCAAACTCCCAAGATATCCCACGGCCAGCCCACTGCACGGTTGTAACCAGTGAATGCGCTGTTATCGAGCCATAAGTCACCGTCAATACGTTTTAAGCCATTTTTCTTGGCTAGGGTAAGAAGTGATTTTAAATCGTTGGTTTGGAGCGTTGGATCGCCGACAAAGTAAATCACTGCGTCTGAGCTTGACGCTTCTAGCTTGGTTCGAAAGCGGAAGTTATCACCCAGCTCTAACTTTGCCGCTAATGCTGTGACGATTTTTAATGTACTGGCTGGTGGGAACAGTTGTTCGGTAGGATGAACACCGTCAAGTTCAGCATTCTCACTGAGTTTTTCCGCGACTAAACTGATGCGAGAGCCTTCCGGCAACACTTCTTGATGAGGGTACGCTTGTGAAAAAGCAGAAAGTAATGAAGAGAATATGAGCAAGGGCCAACGTAAACGCATAATGATACTTTCTAAGGTGAGTTATGTGATTGAGTATACGCAAGTCCTTTCAATATGCTAGGTAACTAAAGAAATGCTTTATATGTCATCAGGAATGAGACATGAGAGAAAGGCGCGCGGCTTAAAATGGAGTATAAAAAATGCCCGCTTGAAGCGGGCATTCGATATTCTAGTCAAAGACCGGAATTAGAAGTCGTAACGTAGACCTAGAGCTAGCTCGTCTTCAGCATCGATCTTAGTTGCAACTGTTTTGTTCGTGTCAGTTGAACCAAACTTGTCACCTGCGTCAATCAGGTTGAAGTTGTAAGAAATGTAACCACGGAAGTTAGGCTTGAAGTAGTAAGAAGCATCAACAGCGAAGTTGTTTGCAGAAGTTTCGTTGTTAGTTTCTGCATTGTTGTACGTTGTTGTAAATACCGTTTGGCCTAGAGTGTAAGCACCCGCTAGCTCGTAACCAGTGTAATCAACTGTGTTACGGTTGTTTGAGTCTTCCATTTTCTCGCCGTCAGTGAAGATACCAGCGAAGTAAAGATCAGACATTGTGTAAGATGCAGCTAGCATGTACTCGTTTGCTTCGTCTTGATCTGCGTAACCAGCACCTAGCTCAAGACCAGTGTCAGCTAGAGCGTAGATTGCAGATAGAGAGTAACCGTCTTGTTTGTTGTCGTAGTACTCACCAGTGTTTTTGTTTTCCATACGATCAGCGAAGCGGTAGCTTGCTTTAACACTTAGGTTTTCGAATTGACCTTTGTAAGCCATCATGTTGTCTGTACGGTCTGCTACAGCTAGTTTGTCTGCTGCAGAGTTACCGTGGTAAGCCATGATATCTGTGAAGTCAGTGATAACGCCTAGTGCACCTTCAGTTTTACCGTATGCGAACTCACCGTAAGCACCGCCAAGACCAGCGTAAGCAAGACGAGTTTCTAGATCGCTCTTGTCGTCGCCGTCTACAGTACCGTTTTGAGCAGTCTCAAATTCACCTTCCCAGAAACCAACACCGTATAGGTTGTCATTGATCTCTTGTTTACCAAGGAAGTTTAGACGGATGCGAGATTTGTCTTGAGCGTCGCCATCTTTCATAGATAGACGTGCTTCAGCACGGCCGCCCATTTCTAGAGAAGTGCCGTCTTGGTTGTAAAGTTCAGCTGCGTTTACGCCAGTTGCCATAGCTGCTGCAGATACAGAAAGAGCAATTAGAGTCTTTTTCATCTTATTTGTCCTAGTTAGCTGTCCATAATCATTGTTGTATGGGGGAGAGGTAATCTCTCACAAGTTGTTGGTCTATAATCGGCCAATGAGCGGTATAATTCGCCCTTGTAAGCCTTTGATCTAACAACTCGCTGGACATGTTTTACTGCTAAAGTTTCCGTATGAGTTAGTAAAATGATATAAATCGTATCGATGAACACTGTTCGATTGGTCTGGTTTTTGATTTAACTTTTTGTTTTAAATGGGATTTTGTGGTTATAACATTCGTCTGACATTGATTAGTTTTTATCTTTTTTGATGTTTTTGGTGTAATGAACAGTGTTGTTTTTCAACAAATTGCGACAGTGATGCACTCTAGAATCGTTCTAAAAGTGACTTATATCATTATGCCGAAAGGGCATAGTCTTACAGCGTTTCGAATTAAGATGATTTCGTCCGGGAGTTTGTTTACACTAAATGAAATACATCTTTAAGCGCACTACCCAGCCCTATGGCAGGGTGGGCTTTTTTTGTCCAAAGACCCATTTGGGCTTGAGGTTATAAAATGGAAAAAGTTCCAATGACACTACGTGGCGAGCAAAAGCTACGTGCAGAACTCGATCGTCTACTTAAACTACGTCCTCAAATTTCAGAGGCAATCGCTGAAGCTCGTGAGTTAGGTGATTTAAAAGAGAACGCAGAATATCACGCCGCTCGAGAAGAGCAGGGTATCTGTGAAGCACAAATCCGTGACATTGAATACAAACTGTCAGTTGCTCAAGTAATTGATGTAACGAAGATGGAGAACACGGGTAAAGTTATTTTTGGTTCAACCGTAACCTTGATTGACATCGACACCGAAGAAGAAAAAACATACCAAATTGTTGGTGATGACGAAGCAGACATTAAAGCTGGCCGTATTTCAGTAAGCTCACCAATTGCTCGTGGCTTGATCGGTAAGATGGAAGGCGATGAGGTTGCTATTCAAACTCCGGGTGGCGCGAAAGACTTCGAAATCGATCGAGTAGAATACATCTAAGTCGTTGAGAGTAATTTTGTTACTCCAATAAAACGCAAAAAGGTCGCCAATGGCGACCTTTTTTCTTCAGCAACGTAAGTAGAATTACTTACGAGGGATTTCGATTTTACGCTCTTCAGACTGGCGGTACAGCACAAGCACTTTACCAATAGTCTGAACTTTTTCTGCGCCCGTCTCACGTACGATAGCGTCGATGATTAGCTGTTTTGTTTCACGATCTTCTGAAGCAACTTTTACTTTGATCAGTTCGTGATGGTTAAGAGCGATTTCAATTTCTGCTAGCACGGCTTCTGTAAGTCCATTTGCGCCCATTAGCACGACAGGTTTTAAACTGTGAGCTAGGCCTTTAAGGTGCTGCTTTTGTTTGGTGCTTAGGTTCATTACGCGGCCAATTTTCTTTAAAATAAGGGTTGAAAAAAGCTATTTTAACGCCATCTATTGCTGAAGACTATAATTTATTGAGTAATAGGTAGCGCCTATTAAAACAATAGCTCCAATTTGCGCCTTGTTGGGATTAAAATGAGTAAACAAAAACATTCGGCTAGTTCTGGTCGTTGGTTGAAAGAACACTTTGATGATAAATACGCGAATGAGGCTCGTAAAAAAGGCTATCGCTCACGTGCTTATTTCAAGATCGATGAGATTCAAACGAAAGATAAATTGTTAAAGCCTGGGATGACAGTCGTCGATTTGGGTGCGGCACCGGGCGGGTGGTCTCAATATGCTGCTAAGATAGTAGGAGACAGTGGTCAGATCATTGCGTGTGATTTGCTTCCTATGGACCCGATTGCGGGTGTCAGCTTTTTACAAGGCGACTTTCGCGATGATGCTGTATTGGAAGCTTTGCTAGAAAGAATCCAACCTTCAATGGTAGACGTAGTAATGTCTGACATGGCACCTAATATTGCGGGAAATAACTCTGTTGACCAACCTCGTGCTATGTATTTAGTTGAATTGGCTTTAGATATGTGTCGACAAGTTCTAGCGCCTAATGGTAGCTTTGTCGTAAAGGTTTTCCAGGGGGAAGGCTTCGATCAGTATGTGAAAGAAGTCCGAGACATGTTTAAAGCCGTAAAAATTAGAAAACCAGACTCATCGCGAGCTCGCTCTCGAGAAGTCTTTGTTGTAGCCACTGGTTACAAAGGTTAACCATTTTGCTCTCTTGAGAGCGAGTTAACACTATAGCTACAGTGAATGAACTGTAGTACCCTACCTTTAATTACAATTAGTTATCGAGAGGCTTACACCTTGAGTGACATGGCAAAAAATTTAATTCTGTGGCTTGTTATCGCCGTCGTATTGATGTCGGTATTCCAGAGCTTTGGCCCTGGAGAAAGCAATGGCAGAACCGTGGATTACACCACGTTTGTACAGGAAGTTGGCCAAGGCCAGATTCAAGAAGCAACTTTTAAAGACGGTGAAATTAGCTTTGTTCGTCGTGGCGGCGGTGCCAAAATGGTCACTTACATGCCAGTGTATGACCAAAAGCTTCTAGATGACCTAATTAACCAAAACGTGAAAGTACAGGGCACGCCTCCAGAAGAGCAGAGCTTGCTTGGTACTATTTTCATTTCTTGGTTCCCAATGATCTTACTGATTGGTGTATGGATTTTCTTCATGCGTCAAATGCAGGGCGGCGGCGGTAAAGGCGCCATGTCTTTTGGTAAGAGTAAAGCTCGAATGATGAGCGAAGAGCAAATCAAGACCACCTTTGCTGACGTTGCAGGTTGTGACGAAGCAAAAGAAGACGTGAAAGAGCTGGTGGACTACTTGCGTGATCCAAGCCGCTTCCAAAAACTGGGCGGTAAGATTCCTACTGGTGTGTTAATGGTAGGTCCTCCCGGTACTGGTAAAACGCTTTTAGCGAAAGCCATTGCTGGTGAAGCAAAAGTACCGTTTTTTACCATCTCGGGTTCAGATTTCGTAGAAATGTTTGTGGGTGTCGGTGCATCTCGTGTACGTGACATGTTCGAACAAGCTAAGAAAGCAGCGCCTTGTATTATCTTCATCGATGAAATCGATGCGGTAGGTCGTCAGCGTGGTGCTGGTGTTGGTGGTGGTCACGATGAACGTGAACAAACACTAAACCAAATGCTAGTAGAGATGGATGGTTTCGAAGGTAACGAAGGTATCATCGTAATCGCTGCTACTAACCGTCCAGACGTTCTTGACCCAGCATTGCTACGTCCTGGTCGTTTTGACCGCCAAGTGGTGGTTGGATTGCCAGATGTACGTGGTCGTGAGCAGATTCTAAAAGTACACATGCGTAAAGTTCCTCTAGCAGGTGACGTAGAGCCTTCTCTAATCGCTCGTGGTACACCAGGCTTCTCTGGTGCTGATTTAGCAAACCTAGTCAACGAAGCGGCGCTATTTGCTGCGCGCGGTAACAAGCGTAACGTTTCTATGGTTGAATTCGAATTAGCGAAAGACAAAATCATGATGGGTGCCGAGCGCCGTTCAATGGTGATGTCTGAAGAGACAAAAGAGTCAACGGCTTATCACGAAGCAGGTCACGCAATTGTTGGTCGTTTAGTACCTGAGCACGATCCAGTGTACAAAGTGTCGATCATTCCACGCGGTCGCGCGTTGGGTGTGACTATGTACCTACCGGAGCAAGACCGTGTCAGCATGTCTCGCCAGCATCTAGAGTCTATGATCTCTAGCTTGTACGGTGGTCGTCTAGCGGAAGAACTCATCTACGGTGCTGATAAAGTCTCAACAGGCGCGTCAAACGATATTGAACGTGCAACTGATATTGCTCGTAAGATGGTTACTCAATGGGGTTTCTCTGAAAAGCTTGGTCCTCTACTGTATGCAGAAGATGAAGGTGAGGTGTTCCTTGGTCGTAGCGTGACTCAGACTAAGCATGTATCTGACGATACGGCGAAGTTGATTGATGATGAAGTTCGTCAGATCATTGACCGCAACTATGACCGTGCGAAGAAGATTCTTCAAGAAAACATGGATATCATGCATGCGATGAAAGATGCGCTGATGAAGTATGAAACCATTGATGCTCGTCAAATTGATGATTTAATGGAGCGCAAAGCTGAAATTCGTGAGCCTGCGGGTTGGAGTGATAACTCAACTAGCAAACCTGAAGACAGCGAGAAGCCTCAAGCAAAGCCAGAAGTTAAAGAAGAAGCAACGGACGCTGCGAAAGATGCAGAAAAGTCTAGCTCTTCAGAAGCGACTTCTAGCGAAGCGCCTGAAAAGAAAGACTCTGAATAAAGAGTGTTGATAATAATAAACCCCGAGTTATCTCGGGGTTTTTGTGTTTATGATGATGATTACAGCAAATAACAAATCTTTAGATCTTTCCCGTCCACATGTTATGGCCATTCTAAATGTGACTCCGGATTCCTTTTCGGATGGTGGTAAATACAACTCGATTGAACTCGCCCTTGCTCAAGTTGATAAAATGATAAAGGCTGGTGTAAGCATTGTTGATGTTGGTGGGGAGTCGACAAGGCCTGGCGCGCCAGATGTGTCTTTAGAAGAAGAACTTCGACGTGTTGTCCCAGTAATCAAGGCCATTCGTGAAAAGTACGATGTGTGGATTTCGGTCGATACCAGTAAAGCGGAAGTTATGCGTCAAGCTATTGATGCTGGTGCAGATTTGATCAATGACATTCGATCTTTGCAAGAACCTGGTGCTCTCGAAGTCGCAGCAGAAGCAAAGCTTCCAATTTGTCTGATGCATATGAAAGGTCAACCTAGAACCATGCAAGTTGCACCTCATTATGATGATTTGATGAGCGACGTATCTGCCTTTCTAGAAGAACGTATCGCGGCATGTGAAGCAGCAGGGATTGATAAATCTCAACTGATTCTCGATCCTGGGTTTGGCTTTGGCAAAACGATAGAACACAATTATCATATGCTCGCTCATCTTGAAAAGTTTCATGAATTCGGCCTGCCAATTTTGGCTGGCATGTCTCGTAAGTCAATGATTTTTAAATTGTTGGATAAGCCAGCGGCTGAATGTACAAATGCGAGTGTCGTTTGCGCTACGATTGCAGCAATGAAAGGCGCGCAGATCATTCGTGTGCATGACTTTGAAGAGACAATCGAAGCAATGAAAGTTGTTGAGATGACGAAAAACAATATTTAAAAATAATAAAGGAAAGTTTATGTCGAATAAAAGACGTTACTTTGGTACTGACGGTGTGCGCGGTAAAGTAGGACAATACCCAATCACTCCGGACTTCGTACTTAAGCTTGGCTGGGCTGCTGGTCGTGTACTAGCAAAACAAGGCACAAAGAAAGTTATTATAGGTAAAGATACGCGTATCTCCGGTTATATGCTTGAATCTGCATTAGAAGCAGGCCTTGCGGCAGCGGGACTTAAAGCAACATTTACTGGTCCAATGCCAACTCCAGCAGTGGCATATTTAACTCAAACTTTCCGCGCAGAGGCGGGGATTGTGATTTCTGCATCGCATAACCCATATTACGACAACGGCATTAAATTCTTTTCTTCTGAAGGTACTAAGCTACCTGACGATATAGAGTTGGCGATTGAAGCTGAACTGGATAAAGACATTGAATGTGTTGAGTCTGCAGAACTTGGTAAAGCCACTCGTCTAAATGACGCTGCTGGCCGTTACATCGAATTCTGTAAGAGTACTTTCCCATCTGAATTGAGTCTTGCAAACTTTAAAATCGTGGTAGATTGTGCGCACGGTGCAACGTACCACATTGCTCCAAATGTCTTCAAAGAGCTTGGCGCAGAAGTTATTGCAATGGGCGTAGAGCCTAACGGCATCAACATCAATGAAGAAGTGGGCGCAACAGATGTTCGTGCGCTTCAAAAGCGTGTCGTTGAAGAGCAAGCGCACCTTGGTTTAGCATTTGATGGTGATGGTGACCGTATCATTATGGTCGACCACCTTGGCAACAAAGTCGATGGCGACCAAATTGCTTACATTATTGCTCGTGATGCTCTTCGTCGTGGTGAGCTAAAGGGTGGTGTAGTTGGTACGTTGATGACTAACTTGGGCATGGAAAATGGCTTAAAGCAGCTAGGCATTCCATTCGTACGTGCCGCAGTTGGTGACCGTTATGTCATGGAACAACTGCTAGAAAAAGGCTGGAAAATTGGTGCTGAAAACTCAGGCCATGTGATCTTATTAGATAAAGTCACCACGGGCGATGCGATTGTTGCAGCACTGCAAGTACTTGCTTCTGTAGTTGGCAGTGATATGTCTTTGCATGAGCTATCGCAAGGCATGACGTTGTATCCTCAGGTTCTAGAAAATGTCCGCTTTGCAGGGGAAAGTAATCCTCTTGAAGCTCAAGCAGTACTAAACGCCGTCGCCGAAGTAGAAGCGACGCTGGGTGATAAAGGACGTGTATTGCTGCGTAAATCTGGCACAGAGCCTTTGATTCGCGTTATGGTGGAAGGTGAGGATGGCGAGCTAGTTCAAAGCTCTGCATTGAAAATTGCCGAAGCTGTAAAAGCAAGTTGTTAATCATTGCGTTAAAGTGTGCGGTGAATGAAAAGGGCATCTTTTGCCCTTTTTTTGAGCGCTTAGCGCATTGGCATTGATTTTTTACTAATTTTCCCTTGTCAGCGTTACCGGCTTTCGCTAGTATTGCTCCGCCTCCCGTTAGGAGGTCGCTAGCCTTGTTCAATTATGATTTATTCTCTTGAACGGCGCTGGCTCAACAATTTGGAACATAGGTGGAAAAAATGTTTTCAGTTCTACTTGTGATTTACCTGTTGGCAGCGCTTGGTGTGATTGGCCTTGTGTTGATTCAACAAGGTAAAGGCGCAGATATGGGAGCCTCGTTCGGTGCTGGTGCTTCAAACACAGTGTTTGGTGCTGGCGGCTCAGGTAATTTCTTAACCCGAACAACTGCTATTTTAGCAACCGTATTCTTTATCGTTAGCTTGTTGCTTGGTCGTATGTCTACGCACAAGATTGAATCACAATGGGTAGACCCAACATTAGGTCAACCAGTTGTTGAACAAGTTAAGGATGCAGCGAGTGAAGTTCCAGCCCCTGCGGGTGATGAAATTCCTCAATAAGCTGTAAGGTTTTGATGCCGAGATGGTGAAATTGGTAGACACGCTAGCATGAGGTGCTAGTGCCTTAGGTGTGAGGGTTCGAGTCCCTCTCTCGGCACCATGTATTTACAAACTTGTAAATCACTTGTTTGCGAGTATAATGCTCAGCAAGTCGGACGCGGGGTGGAGCAGCTTGGTAGCTCGTCGGGCTCATAACCCGAAGGTCGTCGGTTCAAATCCGGCCCCCGCAACCAATCTCTTTCTTTAAGAAGAAATCGTAGATTGGCAAGTTTGCGTAGTGCTAACCACACTGCGAGTTAAGAGAAGCATTTGTTGGCTATTCTTAACGTATCAGGGTCCAGCAGCATAAAACCCCGACTATCGGGGTTTTTTGTTATCTGAGCTTTTTGAAATAGCTCAGAGACTGCTTGGTTTTTTGATTGGGCTCTGAGCCCTTTTTTTGTTTCTGGAGTGGTTAAATGACTGGTTTAGAAAGACAACTTACTGAAATGCTTGAAGCACCAGTAGAGGCATCAGGCTATGAGTTGGTTGGATTAGAATTCATTCGTGCAGGCGCGCACTCAACGTTACGCATCTACATTGACCATGAAAATGGTATTAACGTGGACGACTGTGCAGAAGTTAGCCACCAAGTTAGTGCGGTTTTAGACGTTGAAGATCCAATTTCTGTTGCTTACAGCCTAGAAGTGTCTTCTCCAGGTTTAGAAAGACCACTTTTTAAAGCAGCACATTACGAGCAATTTATTGGTCACGAGGTCAGCATCGTATTGAAAATGGCTGTAGCAAACCGTCGTAAGTGGAAAGGTATTATCCACGGCGTTGATGGCGAAACAGTGACAATTACTGTAGACGGTCAGCAAGAAGAGTTTGCTCTAAGTAACATTTCCAAAGCTAACCTGATCCCTAAATTTTAGTTCCCTAAAAAAGTTTAAGCTTAGAGGCTAAATACAATGAGTAAAGAAATTTTAGCGGTAGCAGAAGCGGTATCGAACGAAAAAGCGGTACCTCGTGAGCGTATCTTTGAGGCTCTTGAGATTGCTCTAGCAACTTCTACAAAGAAAAAATACGAAATCGAAATCGACGTACGTGTTGCCATTGACCGTAAAACTGGTGAGTTTGTGACTTACCGTCGTTGGTTAGTTGTTGATGATGTTGAGAACCCTACAAAAGAGATCTCACTAGAAGCAGCACAGTACGAAGATGACTCAATCGAGCTTGGCGACTACGTAGAAGACGAAATCGAATCAGTAACGTTTGACCGTATTACGACTCAAACGGCTAAGCAAGTTATCGTACAAAAAGTTCGTGAAGCTGAACGTGCACAAATCGTTGAGCAGTTCATCGACAATGAAGGTGATCTAATCACTGGCGTTGTGAAAAAAGTAAACCGCGACACAATCGTACTTGACCTTGGTAACAACGCTGAAGCGGTAATCCTACGTGATGACCAACTTCCTCGTGAAAACTTCCGTCCAGGCGACCGCGTTCGTGGTCTTCTTTACAAAGTCGCGCCAGAAGCACGTGGTTTCCAACTGTTCATCACTCGTTCTAAGCCTGAAATGCTGGCAGAACTATTCCGTGTTGAAGTGCCTGAAATCGCTGAAGATATTATCGAGTTGAAAGGCGCGGCACGTGATCCTGGTTCTCGCGCTAAGATCGCTGTCAAAACAAATGACAAACGTATCGACCCTGTAGGTGCGTGTGTTGGTATGCGTGGTGCTCGTGTACAAGCTGTTTCTGGCGAACTTGGTGGTGAGCGTATCGATATTGTGCTTTGGGATGATAACCCAGCTCAATTCGTTATCAACGCAATGGCGCCAGCTGATGTTGCTTCTATCATCGTTGATGAGGATGCACACTCAATGGACATCGCAGTTGAAGCTGACAACCTAGCGCAAGCTATCGGTCGTAACGGTCAAAACGTGCGTCTAGCATCTCAACTAACAGGTTGGGAACTGAATGTTATGACAGTTGCTGATCTTCAGAAGAAACACGCTGAAGAATCACAAGCATCTATTGAAAACTTCATGAAGTACCTAGATATTGAAGAAGACTTCGCTCAACTTCTTGTTGAAGAAGGTTTCTCAACGCTAGAAGAAATCGCATACGTGCCTGTTAACGAGCTACTAGAAATCGATGGTTTGAATGAAGAACTAATCGAAGAGCTTCGTGGACGTGCAAAAGATGCACTAACGACGATCGCACTAGCACAAGAAGAGTCTTTTGAAGGTCTAGAACCAACTGAAGATCTGCTTGCACTTGAAGGTCTTGAGCGTGAGATGGCATTTAAATTGGCAGCGAAAGGTGTAGCGACACTGGAAGATCTTGCTGACCAAGGTATTGACGATTTAGAAGGTATCGAAGGCCTGACCGAAGAACGTGCAGGTGAGCTAATTATGGCCGCACGTAACATCTGTTGGTTCGGCGAAGAAGCATAATTTCGGCAAGGAGGAAGCGGCATGACACAATTAACAGTTAAAGCACTGAGTGATGAGATTGGTACGCCAGTCGACCGCTTGATTGAACAACTTGCTGACGCTGGCATTAAAAAGGCGAGCTCTGACAATGTTACTGATGAAGAGAAGCAGAAGCTTCTCTCTCATTTAAAGAAAGAACACGGTGATAAATCAGGTGATTCAGAGCCGACTCGCCTTACGCTTCAGCGTAAAACTCGTAGTACACTTAGTGTGAACGCGGGTGGTGGCAAGAGTAAGAATGTTCAGGTTGAGGTGCGCAAAAAACGTACATACGTGAAGCGCAGCACAATTGAAGATGAAGCGAAACGTGAAGCTGAAGAAGCAGCACAACGTGAAGCAGAAGAAGCAGCAAAACGTGCAGCAGAAGAAGCTGCAAAACGTGAAGCTGAAGAAGCTGCAAAACGTGAAGCTGAAGAAGCTGCAAAACGTGAAGCGGAAGAAAAAGCGAAACGTGAAGCTGAAGAAAAAGCGAAGCGAGACGTAGATACGAATGCACAACGTAATGCTGAAGAAAAAGCAAAGCGTGATGCTGAAGAGAAAATTAAGCAAGAAGCAGCGCGAAAAGAGGCCGACGAGCTTAAACGTCGTCAGGAAGAAGAAGCTAAGCGTAAGGCTGAAGAGGAAAGTCAGCGCAAGCTTGAAGAAGCTCGCGAATTGGCTGAAAAGAATAAAGAGCGTTGGTCTGCTGCAGAAGAGAAAAAGGGTGATATGGAAGATACAGATTACCATGTAACGACTTCACAATACGCACGTGAAGCCGAAGATGAAGCAGATCGCAAAGTAGAGAGCGGTCGTCGTAAGAAGAAAAAAGCTTCAGGTAAAGACGACCAAGCTCGCGGTGGCCGTAACAACCAACGTGGCGGTAGAGGTCGTAAAGGCAAACTTGCTAAACCGACTTCAATGCAGCATGGCTTTGATAAGTCAGCAACGGTAGCTAAGCAAGACGTTGTAATTGGCGAAACGATCGTTCTATCAGAACTTGCTAACAAGATGTCGGTTAAAGCGACAGAAGTTATCAAAGTAATGATGAAGATGGGCGCTATGGCGACTATCAACCAAGTGATCGACCAAGAAACAGCACAACTTGTTGCTGAAGAAATGGGCCATAAAGTAGTTCTTCGTAAAGAGAACGAACTGGAAGAAGCGGTACTATCTGACCGTGACACTAACGCGGAAGCAGTTCCACGTGCTCCAGTTGTTACTATCATGGGTCACGTTGACCACGGTAAAACGTCAACACTTGACTACATCCGTCGCACACACGTTGCTTCTGGCGAAGCGGGTGGTATTACTCAGCACATTGGTGCGTACCACGTTGAAACAGACAACGGCATGATCACGTTCCTTGATACTCCTGGACACGCAGCGTTTACTGCAATGCGTGCTCGTGGTGCTCAAGCGACAGATATCGTTGTTCTTGTAGTTGCAGCAGACGATGGCGTAATGCCACAAACAGTAGAAGCGATTCAGCACGCGAAAGCGGCAGGCGTTCCTCTAATTGTTGCTGTGAACAAGATCGATAAAGAAGACGCGAACCCTGATAACGTTAAGAACGAGCTTGCTCAATACGACGTTATTCCTGAAGAGTGGGGCGGTGAGAACATGTTCGTTCACATCTCTGCTAAACAGGGTACAAACATCGATGGTCTTCTAGAAGCAATCCTTCTTCAGTCTGAAGTTCTTGAACTTACAGCTGTAGCTGAAGGCATGGCATCTGGTGTTGTTGTTGAATCTCGCCTAGATAAAGGTCGTGGTCCAGTTGCAACAGTACTTGTTCAATCAGGTACACTAAACAAAGGCGACATCGTTCTTTGTGGTCAAGAATACGGCCGTGTTCGTGCAATGCGTGATGAGCTAGGTAAAGAAATCACTTCGGCTGGCCCATCTATCCCTGTAGAGATCCTAGGTCTTTCAGGTGTACCATCTTCAGGTGATGAAGCAACAGTAGTTCGTGACGAGCGTAAAGCGCGTGAAGTAGCTAACTACCGTGCTGGTAAGTTCCGTGAAGTGAAACTTGCTCGTCAGCAGAAATCTAAACTAGAGAACATGTTCTCTAACATGACTGCTGGTGAAGTTGCTGAACTTAACGTTGTACTTAAAGCAGACGTTCAAGGTTCTGTAGAAGCAATCGCAGACTCACTAGTTAAGCTATCTACTGACGAAGTTAAAGTGAACATCGTTGGTTCTGGTGTTGGTGGTATTACGGAAACTGACGTAGTACTAGCGGAAGCTTCAAACGCTATCATCCTTGGCTTTAACGTTCGTGCAGATGCTTCTGCTCGCCGTGCTGTTGAAGCCGCAGCTGTTGACTTACGTTACTACTCAATCATTTACCAATTGATTGACGAAGTGAAACAAGCAATGGGTGGTATGCTTGCTCCAGAATTCAAGCAAGAGATCATTGGTCTTGCTGAAGTTCGTGACGTGTTTAAGTCACCGAAACTGGGTGCTATCGCTGGTTGTATGGTTACAGAAGGTGTGATCAAGCGTAACAACCCAATCCGTGTACTACGTGATAACGTTGTTATTTACGAAGGTGAACTAGAGTCACTACGTCGTTTCAAAGATGACGTTCAAGAAGTTAAGAATGGCTACGAATGTGGTATCGGCGTTAAGAACTACAATGATGTTCGCGTTGGTGACCAAATCGAAGTCTTCGAAATCGTTGAAATTAAACGTACTCTAGACTAATTGACTAAAATTACTAATATTGTCTTTGAAAGATAAGTAGTAATTGGTTGTTGAATACACCATGGGGGGCTGGCTTTGACCAACCCCCCATTCTTTCTATATAAGAGTAAAGATATGTCAAAAGAATTTAGCCGCACGCAGCGCGTTGCACAGCAGCTGCAAAAAGAACTAGCGATGATCCTTCAACGTGAAGTTCGTGACTCTCGCCTTGGCATGGTGACGATCTCAGACGTAGAAGTCTCTCGTGACCTAGCTTACGCAAAAGTATTTGTGACCTTCCTATGTGTGGGCGAGCAAACACCAGAATCATGTCTAGCAGCACTACGCGAGCACGAAGTGCACATTCGCATGATGTTAGGTAAGCGCATTCGTCTACGTTTAACGCCAGAAATCCGCTTCCACTATGACAATACGCTTGTTGAAGGTATGCGTATGTCTAACCTAGTGTCTGAAGTCGTTAGTTCAGACAAACAAAAGCAAAAAGATTCTGGTCGTGAGGACGAAGAATAATGGCTCGTCGTCGTAAAGGTCGTCCAATTAATGGCGTTATACTGTTGGACAAACCAACAGGCATCTCTTCCAATGATGCACTGCAAAAAGTAAAGCGAATCTACTTTGCTGAGAAAGCGGGCCACACTGGCGCCTTGGACCCATTAGCGACAGGCATGCTGCCAATTTGCTTGGGTGAAGCGACGAAGTTTTCTCAGTTTCTTCTAGATTCTGATAAACGTTACCGTGTGATCGCAAAGCTTGGTGAACGTACCAACACGTCTGACTCGGATGGTGAAGTCGTAGAGACACGTCCAATCGATGTTACGTTAGACAAGCTAGAAGCGTGCATTGAGAAGTTCCGTGGCGAATCTGATCAAGTACCTTCCATGTTTTCAGCGTTGAAATATCAAGGGAAACCCTTGTATGAATACGCTCGCAAAGGCATCGAAGTTCCGCGTGAATCTCGTAAGATCACGGTATACGAGATTGTTCTTCACCGTTTTGAAGGCGATGAAGTCGAGATGGAAGTTCATTGCTCAAAAGGCACCTACATTCGTACCATCGTGGATGACCTAGGCGAAATGTTAGGTTGTGGTGCGCACGTAACTATGCTTCGACGCACTGGTGTTGCAAAATACCCTTACGAGAAGATGGTGACACTTGAGCAACTGAATGAGTTACTAGAGCAAGCACACCGTGAAGAACGCGCTCCTCGAGAACTACTGGACCCATTGCTGTTACCAATGGATACAGCGGTAGAAGACTTACCAGAAGTCAACTTCGTGCCTGAACTGGCGGATATGGTTCAGCATGGGCAACCTGTTCAAGTATTTGGTGCGCCTACCGAAGGCTCACTTCGCCTTACCATGGGTGAAGAGCGTTTGTTTATTGGCGTTGGCGAAATGAACGAAGATGGTAAAATCGCTCCTAAGCGATTGGTCGTGTTCCGAGATGACGTCGCATCCAAGTAAATGATTGAAAATACCGACCTGAGTGTCGGTATTTTTATATTGCACGAGATAGGAAATTTCCCTATAATCCGCGCTTCGCGTAGCGGCTGAATCAGAGATTGGCTGCTACAACTTTAAACCTACTCTTATTAGGAGAGAATTATGTCTCTGAATGCAGAAACTAAAGCAGCAATCGTTGCAGAATACGCACAAGGCGAAGGCGACACTGGTTCACCAGAAGTTCAAGTAGCTCTACTTACAGCTTCTATCAACCACCTACAAGGTCACTTCAAAGCGCACAAAGGCGATCACCACAGCCGTCGTGGTCTTCTACGCATGGTTTCTCGTCGTCGTAAGCTTCTAGATTACCTAAAAGGTAAAAACCTAGCTCGCTACCAAGACCTAATCAAACGTCTAGGCCTACGTCGCTAATCAGCGACTGCATAGCAGTTTGTCTAAAAAGGGGCTTTATGCCCCTTTTTTGTTGCCTAAATTTAGCCAAATTAGACTTATGCCGTTATAATACTGGCGGCTAAACCTCGTAAGAGGTTTTCTCAAAAGCTCATAGCATTACAGTCAACCACGTCGACCAAAAGGTCGCGACTATTCAAAAGGAATTTCCGAGTTTCTTTTTACTAGTCGCGATTCGTAATGCCTTGAGTGTCAATTAACACATCTAAGATTTCTTTAAGCACTAAAGGAAGATTAGAAACAAGGAATAACAATGTTCGAAAAACCAGTTGTTAAAACGTTCCAGTACGGTAACCACACAGTTACTTTAGAAACTGGCGTTATTGCACGTCAAGCTACAGCAGCAGTTATGGTCACAATGGATGATACGTCTGTATTCGTATCTGTTGTAGGTAAAAAAGAAGCCGTTGCAGGTCAAGACTTCTTCCCACTAACGGTTAACTACCAAGAGCGTACTTACGCTGCGGGTAAAATCCCAGGCGGTTTCTTCAAGCGTGAAGGTCGTCCTTCTGAAGGCGAAACGCTAACAGCTCGTCTAATCGACCGTCCAATCCGTCCGCTATTCCCAGACGCGTTTAAAAACGAAGTTCAGGTTATCGCGACAGTAATGTCTGTAAACCCAGATGTTCAGCCAGATATCGTTACAATGATCGGTACTTCTGCTGCTCTTGCTATCTCTGGCATTCCATTCAACGGCCCTATCGGTGCGGCGCGTGTTGGTCATATCGATGGTCAGCTTGTACTTAACCCTAGCCAAACTGAACTAGAAACTTCTAAGCTTGACCTTGTTGTTGCAGGTACAGAGTCAGCCGTACTGATGGTTGAATCAGAAGCGGACAACCTAACTGAAGAAGAAATGCTAGCAGCGGTTGTTTACGGTCATGATCAACAACAAGTTGCTATCAAAGCTATCAACGAATTCAAAGCAGAAGTAGCAACTCCTGCTTGGGATTGGGTTGCTCCTGAAGAAAACACAGCACTTAAAGATAAGATTGCTGAGCTAGCAGAAGCGAAGCTTGTTGAGGCTTACAAAATCACTGAGAAGATGGCTCGTTACGACCGTATCAATGGGATCGCTGCGGAAGTAAATGAAGTTCTTCTTGCTGAAGATCCTGAAGCGGATACAAAAGAAATTCACACTATCTTCCATGATCTAGAGAAAACAGTCGTACGTCGTAGCATCATCGCGGGTAACCCTCGTATTGATGGCCGTGAAAAAGACATGGTTCGTGCACTAGATGTACGCACTGGTGTTCTTCCTCGCACACACGGTAGCGCGCTATTCACTCGTGGTGAAACTCAGGCTATCGTGACGGCAACTCTAGGTACTCAGCGTGATGCTCAAATCATTGATGAGTTAACAGGCGAGCGTAAAGATCACTTCCTACTGCACTACAACTTCCCTCCATACTGTGTAGGTGAGACTGGTTTTGTAGGTTCTCCTAAGCGTCGTGAAATCGGCCACGGTAAACTGGCTAAACGTGGTATCGCAGCAGTAATGCCATCAGTAGATGAGTTCCCATACACAGTACGTGTTGTATCGGAAATCACTGAATCTAACGGTTCATCTTCAATGGCTTCTGTATGTGGTACGTCTCTTGCGCTTATGGACGCAGGTGTGCCAATCAAGTCTTCTGTTGCGGGTATCGCAATGGGCCTTGTTAAAGAAGGCGACGACTTCGTTGTTCTTTCTGACATCCTTGGTGACGAAGACCATCTAGGTGATATGGACTTTAAAGTAGCAGGTACTAACACTGGTATCACTGCTCTTCAAATGGACATCAAGATCGAAGGCATCACTAAAGAAATCATGCAAATTGCGCTTAACCAAGCTCAAGGCGCACGTAAGCACATCCTATCTGTAATGGATGAAGCAATCTCTGGTGCTCGTGAAGACATCTCTGAATTTGCTCCTCGTATTCATACGATGAAGATCAGCGCAGAGAAGATCAAAGACGTTATCGGTAAAGGTGGTGCAGTTATCCGTGCTCTAACTGAAGAGACTGGTACAACTATTGAAATCGAAGACGACGGTACTATCAAGATTGCTGCAACTGAAGGCACTGCTGCGAAAGAAGCTATCCGCCGTATCGAAGAGATCACTGCTGAAGTTGAAGTTGGCCGTATCTACACGGGTAAAGTTGCACGTCTAGCTGACTTCGGTGCATTCGTAACGGTTCTTCCAGGCAAAGATGGTCTCGTACACATTTCTCAAATCGCCGAAAAACGTGTTGAGAAAGTGTCTGACTACCTAGCTGAAGGCCAAGAAGTTCAAGTTAAAGTTCTTGAAATCGACCGCCAAGGCCGTGTACGTCTAAGCATGAAAGAAGCGGTAGAAAAGCCAGCTGAAGAAGCTGCTGCTGAAGCACCAGCTGCGAAAGACGAGTAAGACAAAATGAGACTTTCAGCCTTTTATTAGATTAAGGGCCTGAAAGCATGTTATAAAAGGGGAGCATTTTCGCTCCCCTTTTTTTGGTTTATTTCGACGCATTAACCTCAAACAAGGTTATCGCCTATATTGCATTAAGAGAAATAAATTTTGAGCGGTCCAAACAGGAGTATCAATTAGTGAAATGGTTTCAAACCGCAAGTTTATGTGTTGCTATCGCGCTGACCGGTTGTGCAAATACTTCTCAGCAATCAGCACAAAAGTGGCTATATCCACCGATGGCGGTGCCACTTCAGCCTAGCGTTCAACAAGAAGTACAAATCGCGCGTTTATCGCAGTTGCTACAACGTCCTGATCTCAGTGATGAAGTACGCGCTAAAATGCATTATGAGCGCGGTAGCTACTACGATAGCGTTGGTTTGCGTGATCTTGCCCGTTTGGACTTTAACCAGTCTTTGCAGTTGAATCCTGCTCAACCGGATATCTTCAATCTTTTGGGGGTGTATTTCACCCAAGTGGGGGAGTTTGACGCGGCTTATGAAGCGTTTGACTCGACCATAGAGTTGGCTCCGGATAATACCTATGCTGAGCGCAACCGTGCGATTGCACTGTATTATGGTGGCCGAATCGATCTCGCTTTAGAAGATATGACCAAGCACTATCAAGAAATGCCAACGGATCCTTTTCGTTCATTATGGCTGTACATCATCGAAGCTGAGCAAAATCCAGAGCAAGCAAAAGCCAATCTTCAACTGCGTTATTTACGAGATCGTAGTGAAGAGTGGGGATGGGTTCTTGTTGCTATCATGCTACGAGACGTCTCGGACGAAGACGCGCTTAAAGCTATTATGGATGGAACGAGAGAGAACTATCGCCTAGCTGAACGATTGACGGAAACGTATTTCTACCTTGGAAAGCGTAATCAGCTTGAAGGTGACATCGCAAGTGCCATCTCACTTTATAAGCTCGCGATTTCGTTCAATGTTTATGATTATGTTGAGCACCGGTATTCCTTCTTGGAACTGGCACAAATCTACGATCAATTACAGCAAGACAGATTAGCCAAGCTAAAGGCCGCTAAGAAGCAGGAAATTGAATGATTTAGAGCCGCTCGATGAGAGCGGCTTTTTTTATGATTGAACTTGATGAGTGACTCATTTAAAATAGTTAGCCTTGCTAACTAAGTGGTGGTGGATTTTATGGCACTAGAAGAAAGCTTGATTGATTTAGAGCGTTTTTGCGCCAAAGCTTGGCGTGTTTATGCCAAAGAAGATCCGTTATCACATCTAAGCTTTAATGAGTTCGATTATTTACGTGTGATTCAGGTTTACCCTGAGGGTGTACGAATAACCGATCTTGCAGAAGAGTTGCAAGTGACTAAGCCTTCCGCATCGACAATGGTTGTTCGTTTGGAAAAAAAGGGTTTGGTGAAACGCATCGCATGTAATGAGGATGCCCGTGCTAAGCGTGTATTGCTGACAGAAGAAGTCGCAGAAAAAATGTCTTTGGAGCAGGTGGTTTACAAAGATATCTCTGAACAAATGATGCAACAATTAAATCAGCAAGAAGCTGAGCAGTTACAAGCTTTACTGAATAAAGCATTGAGCAATAAGTCATTTTAAACTAAACCAAAGGCCTCCGCTGTACGCATTAGCCTTTGGTGTTTCATTTTTCTTTTATTTAATTTAACCATTTAGTTAGTCTTGCTAATTAAATGGTTAGCTTTGCTAACTACTGGTGGCAGTCATGCAAAACTCAATTTATAGACAGTTTTGGAAATATACGATTCCAACCGTCGCAGCAATGCTCGTGAACGGTTTATATCAAATAGTTGATGGCATTTTTATTGGCCGTTATGTTGGTGCTGACGGATTAGCAGGGATCAATGTGGCGTGGCCGATCATCGGTTCTATCCTCGGTATAGGGATGATGATTGGGGTGGGGACTGGTGCGCTAACGTCGATTAAGCAAGGAGAAAACGATCATGAAGGTGCGAAGCGTATTTTAACGACCGGATTGGGGTTGTTAGCGATATTGATGCCGGTCGTTGCTACCATATTGTTCTATTTTGCCGATGAATTTATTCGCTGGCAGGGGGCGGAAGGGCGAGTGTTTGAACTCGCGCTGCAATATCTGCATATTCTGATTGTCGCGTGCGTATTTACGCTAGGCTCTATCGCGGTTCCATTTCTTTTACGCAATGACGACAGCCCGAACTTAGCAACGATGCTGATGGTCATCGGTGCCGTCATTAATATTGTATTAGACTACGTATTTATTGCTTGGTTGGGGTGGGAGTTAACCGGAGCGGCCATTGCTACAGCGCTGGCACAATTGGTGGTAACCGTGCTTGGTATCGGTTACTTCTTTACTTCAAAAGCGACCTTACGCCTTCGAATCTGTGACTTTAAGGTTCAAGTTGATGTTGCACCAAAGATTATAATGATCGGTACATCTAGCTTCTTTATGTACGCGTACGGCTCTGTGATGGTGGCAATGCACAACGCATTATTTGCTCAGTACGGAAGTGCAATGTTAATAGGGGCGTATGCTATTTTGGGATATATCGTGACGGTTTACTATCTGATTGCAGAGGGAATCGCGAACGGTATGCAACCTCTAGTGAGTTTCAATCACGGGGCGCGCAACCAGGCGAACGTCAGAAAATTACTGCAAGTCGCAATGGGGACATCTGTGCTTGGTGGTGTAGCGTTTGTGGGTTTGATGAACCTTTTCCCGTACGAGTTGGTCTCGGTGTTTAACAATGCTGATCAACAGTTGATTGATAGCACGGTGATAGGGATTCGTTTACACATGTTTGCGTTGTTCCTAGATGGCTTTTTAGTTGTGGCGGCTGCGTACTACCAATCGGTAAACAAAGGCAGCAAAGCCATGTTTGTGACACTAGGCAACATGTTGGTTCAACTGCCGTTTTTGTTCGTTATGCCGAAACTGTTTGGCGTGACAGGCATTTGGCTGGCTTTCCCATTGTCTAATATTGCGCTGAGTTTAGTCGTGGTCAGTATGTTGTGGCGGGACGTGAAAAAGCTGCTAAACGAAACTTCGGCTGAGCCAACAGTGCAAGCCTGTTAACAATGGCTGATAGAGAAAGCGAGGTTGGGCCTCGCTTTTCTTTTTTGGGAAGCTAAATGTTTTTTACTTCTAAGCCAGCTAGCTGATGCCAATAGCCATTGCATTGGCGGCTTTCGAGTTTTTCAGGGTTGTCGCCGTGCTCGTTTGAGCGAAAATGCTCTAACTCAGAAAGTGTACTCACACCGAGAGGGCTTAAGCGGACCACATCAACCAGCCCTTGCATGCTTGGTAAGTCATTGATCAGGTTATAACAATACCCTGATTGCGTTTGAATACCGTTAAGGTTAAAGACTTCTTGCCCTTCTTGGCTACTGACCTGGATTCCTGTTGGGTATTTGATACAGCAGGTTTCGCAATCGTCTTTCGCTCGGTTTTCAGCTCGGGCTGTGAAACAGCGAGCGGAATACGCTAAAGGTAAATAACCGTGGCTAAATACCTCAACTTCAAACTTGTTACGAATACCAAGCTCGTCACACTGAACTAAAGTATCGTTTAACCATTCGCGAGAGAGCTCGACAGGCATGCACCAACGCATCATACCTTGCTTCAAAAATAAGTTGAGCGTGTGTGCGTTATAAGTATTGATTGCAGGACCAACGACGAAAGGCACTTTATGCTCTGATGCTAATTGAACCGCCGATACGTCATTAGCCTCAATGGCGAAGTCACCGTTATTGATGTACTTCTTCATGATGTTTACTTCACTAGGTGCTTCCAGTAGCGCCATCGTAGAGATAACGACTTGCTTGCCAGAGGCAGATAAGTCTTTGGCGATTTCCAACCAGTGGGCTGGTTTCATTTCTCTGCGTTTAGAGCAAACCGATTCACCCAAGTAAATAATGTCTGCAGAGCTTTGTTTTGCTTGTTGGTAGAAGGCTTCTACATCTTGTTTTGGCCAAAAATAGAGTAGTGGGCCAAGTGCGTATTTCATTGAGTTATCCATCTTAACCTCTACTGCCATTTACGGTGGTAAGCACCTAGGGTGGTTTGCGTTCCTTCCGACACATTTGCGAGCGTCGCATCCCATGCGGCTTCAACTTGGTAAGCTTCTGGGTTGGCTTGGTAGCGATCGATCGCGGCTCGCCATGTTCGAGTGACTTGCTCTACGTAAGCTGGGCTGCGTTGGCGCCCTTCAATTTTTACAGATGCGACATTAGCGGCAAACAGTTCTGGCAGCATCGAAAGGGTGTTCAAACTGGTTGGCTCTTCCAGAGCATGATAGCGTTTTTTCTCACCATCAATTTCTGTTTCAAAACGACCTTTACAGAGCGTGGGGTAGCCTGCGTTTTCTCCTGCGCAGTAGCGGTCAATTAGGATGTTGTTCAGACGAGACTCAAGGCCTTGATCAGTTTCTTGCCAACGAACGTATTTGGCAGGAGAACAGGCACCCACAGTGTTTGGTGACTCACCCGTCATGTATGATGACAAATAACAACGGCCTTCGGACATAATACAAAGGCTACCAAAAGCAAAGACTTCTAATTCGACATCGCTAGTGATGTTGCGCGAAAGCTGTTTGACCTGATGAATCGATAAGACGCGAGGTAGTACCACACGTTTTACGTTGAAGTTCTGTTTATAAAAATCAATGGCTGCGACGTTGGTCGCTGATGCTTGCACTGAAAGGTGTAGCTCCAGATCGGGATATTTGCGAGCTGCATACTCCAGCACGGCAATGTCTGCAACAATCAACGCGTCCACACCCAGTGCCGCTGCATTGTCTACCGCGTTCGTCCAGCGCTCGAAGCCATTGGGATGAGCGAAGGTATTCAACGCGACATGAATTTTTTTGTCGCGGTCGTGAACGTATTGCACCGCTTTTTCTAACTTTTTGCCGTTAAAGTTGAGGCCAGCAAAGTGACGGGCGTTGGTATCATCTTTGAAGCCAATGTAGACGGCATCGGCACCGCAATCAATCGCAGTTTTTAACGCAGGCAGGTTACCCGCGGGACACAAGAGTTCCATATGCTCACAATCATTGAGAATAAAAAGGTGTCCGCATTTTATGAAGAATTATGAATAGCGAAATTGACCTAAGTTAGGTTTAGCTCAATAAAGTCGATATTTACCCCTTGAGAGTAAGGGTATCGAGTCGGGGTTAGTTCTTGTGACGACGATTCTGTACAAACAGCTCTTCAATTTCATGTTTTGGCTGTGGGCGATAAAAATGGAATCCTTGAATCGCATTACATTGAAGGTTAGAGAGCAAAGTAGCTTGCTGGTGGGTTTCCACCCCCTCGGCAACGACCGTCAAGTCGAGTGATTTACCCAGATTAATGATGTTTTCAATCACAGTGACCTGTTTGGGTAGCGTGTCGATATCGTTAATAAACGCGCGGTCGATTTTCAGCTCGTCGATAGGGAAGCGCGCTAAGTAGGAAAGGGAAGAGTAACCAGTACCAAAGTCATCGATAGAGAGGGCGAAGCCCAGCTTCTTAATCGCATTCAGCATTTGCAGTGTATGTTCGCTATCACTCATCACGGCACTTTCGGTTAGCTCGAAGGTAATGCAGCTTGGGTCAAGCTCGGTAGTGCGAAGTAACTTTTCCATAAAGTCGATCAGCTGTGGGTTACCAAATTGCTCGGGAGAGAGGTTGATAGCGACACGACCTGGCAGTATGCCTTGTTGTTTCCAACGTTTTACCGTATTGAAAACATCACGCATCACGACGCGTCCAAGGTGTTCGATTAACCCTGCACGCTCGGCGACAGGAATGAATGAACCTGGGCTAATGTAACCTTCGACAGGGTGTTTCCAACGAACGAGCGCTTCGGCACCGTTAATGCTGAAGTCACGCGCGTTAACCTTTGGTTGATACCACACCTCCAAACCGTTCTGCTGCAATGCTTTTTGCAGTTCGATTTCAAGCCACAAACGCATGCGCGCTTCTTTGTTCATCTGGTCGTTAAATTTGATCAGGCGATTTCGGCCACGATCTTTGGCTTCATACATCGCAGTATCGGCATTTTGTAGCAGGATTCGCGCATCTTGCCCGTCTTCAGGGTAACGAACGCTACCAATTGAGCACGCAAGGCGTTTGCTGAAGTGGTGTAAATCGAAAGGCTGGTTGATCAACGAGATAATGCGATCTGACAAAATTTCAGCCATGCGGGTATTTTCTGGTTCTGGCAGAATGACGCCAAACTCATCGCCACCCAAATGACCAATAATCGCTTGATTTGGCAGTAATCGTTTAAGACGGGCCGATACCTCTTGAATCACTTTATCGCCAATGTGGTGACCAAGTGAGTCATTAATATTTTTGAAGTTATCGATATCCAAATAGAACACCAGAAGCGGTGTTTGCTTTTTGATCAGCTGTTCCAAACGTTTGGTGAAGCCAAAGCGGTTGTAGAGTTTGGTGAGCGAATCAATGTGTATGTCTTCATTCGATGCAGAAGACAAATTCTTGGGTGTATCGTCAGCGTCTTGGATCAGGATGATTTGAGACTCGCTACCTAATATCGCCGTGGAATCAGCGTGTAACTGAACTTTTCGTTCAAAGCCACATCTCGCGCTGGTTAAGCAAACAAAAGGCTTGTCAGAAATTAATGCACTCAAACGATGACTAAACACTTTCTTGCTGTTTTCATCGATGAATAGACGGCTGAGCTCCTCGCCTAGCAACTCATGGGGAGAGTTCAGTCCCAGAAGGCGTGCTGATGCAGGGTTGGCAGAGATGATAATGTCATCTTCGATAAGCAGCAGACCGTCAGGCAGTAGTTGTGTCAATTTAGCAAATTTACTTTCGGACTCCTCCAAGGAGCGTACGAGGATCTGCTTTTCTGAAGTATCCACAGCGTGAAAAACGACAAAGCGAATTTCGTTACCTTCAAAAACCGGTGACAGACTAAAGTGCAGGCTGGTTTCAAGGTCGGTTTCATCGAGGGTGATTTCGGCTTCGACATGCGTTCCTTTGAATGCACGCTGATAGTAGGGCGCCAGCTTTTTATAAAACTGCTCGCCCAGTACCTGGCAATCGTTTAAGCCGATGATTTCCTCATGACTTAAACCTGCGATATCGCAGTAACGGTCACTTACCATTCGATAATTGTGTTTTTTATCAAGAATGGCAAAGAAGAAAGGGCTATTTGAGGTTAGCGTGGCAAACCAATGTTTTAATTGCTGGGAAGGCATTAGGGTATTACCGATCTCCAATGAGCCAGATTATTCGTCCGTGTATAAAAAGCGACACCCTGATAAGCCTGCGGCGGTCTACTATCAAGTCACAGTATCGCTTGCCATTAAAGGGCTCGCGGTTTTAACTTTACAGTTGACAATCACATGGATACGCTCAGATAACTATAACTTTGAAAATACGGTTGTAAAAGTGTTTATCCACCTGTTCGCATCAATAATACACGTAACTTCAAAAAAAGAAGCGTTAGTGAACAATAATCCACCAATCTAAAATAAGCACTTTATTGATACATAACAGTAATCTCATTGCCACGATTGCTTAATATAGGCAACCTAATGACAAAGTAACGGATAATGAACGTGTTAAACAAGATTCGCAGTCAACTAGTAAAGAACGCAGCTAACATTTTGCGTTCTCCAGTCCAGTTATTACCACAGCCAATTCAGCAAAAAGCATTGCTGGAGGGGCTAAAAATGGTGTTTAAAGAAGCCTTGGAAGATGGTGACTTTGAGTTCCTTGAAGACAAGTGGTTAAAAGTTGCGATTAAAGACTTGAACTTAGCATGGTACATCAGCTATCAAGACGAAAAATTAGTGGTAGCTGAAAAACCAGTTCAGGAAGATGTGAGTTTTAGTGGTAATCTAAACGACCTAGTACTGATTGCTGGTCGTAAAGAAGACCCTGACACACTGTTCTTCCAACGTCGCCTTTCAATTGAAGGCGATACTGAGCTTGGCTTAGAAGTGAAAAACTTAATGGACAGTGTCGACTTAGAGCAGTTACCGAAAGCAATGCAAGTCGCTTTGAATCAATTGGCTGATTTTGTTCAGAAAGGGGTTCAAGCGCCAGCACAACCAACCGGAGTAGCGAATGCTTATTCGAACTGAAGCCCCTGCGGACATTCTTACCATTGACCGCTTATTGAAACACGCCTTCCCGACGGAAGCTGAAGCTAAGCTTGTGATGCGTTTGCGCGAAAACAGCAAATTCACACTTTCCTTAGTCGCGTGTACAGATGAGGGAGAGGTGATAGGCCATGCTTTATTTAGCCCAGTGACCTTAAATGGTGAAGATTTGTCGTGGCAAGGGCTGGCGCCATTGGCTGTTCATGAAGATTACCGTCGCCAAGGCATCGCTGCAGAGTTGATCAAAGAAGGTTTTGATTCACTGCGTGATTTTGGCTATCCAGTGTGTGTGGTGTTGGGCTATCCTGATTATTACGCGCGCCAGGGCTTTCAATCATGCGACGAGATGGGATTCGAATGCGCTTGGGATGTTCCTAAAGGTGCATTTCGTATCGCAGAGTTGGTCGAAGGTCAATGTGCCGGACGCTCCGGACGCATAGATTACGCGCCAGAGTTCTCTGAACTGTAAATGAAAGAAGCCCACTAACTCAGTGGGCTTCTTTCTTAGTTCATTGAAAACTGAGATAGGGAGATTAAGACGATTGGTCACTTTTCTTCTTACCCCAAACCTCTATTTTTGCTTTCTTACTTAGCCCTAAAACATTGAGTTTTCTGCTGCCCCAACTACTGTAAGTCATTTCAATCTGTTTTAGCTTCGCTTCTCTTGAGTCGGGAAGGCTCCATGCACGAGTCGATAATCCACTTGTTAGCACACCCATAGAGGTTAGCTTTTTCTCACTACCGTCCGTCATCACGACTTTTAAGTCGTTAATGTCTACCGTGCCCTGCACACATTTCAGTTTAATTTTACTGAAGCTGCGATTTCGGAATAGGCTATTTGGTGTCACGGTATCCGTTTCTGTTTGGAATTTGACGGTTTTCGTTGCAAGCAGCTCCCACTCATCGCTGCTATTAGCAAAAATACTCATGCTGGTGGTGGCTACCAGTGCGCAAAGCAGCAGTGTAGGTAAGAATTTCATAATGTACCTCATATGTTATACCTACGGTGTGGCCATTGTCATAGGCAGAACAGTTCAATCATTCCAATGTATTGAGGTGTTCCTTGAAGTCCTTTAGGTATAATCACGATTATTTGTTAGGATTGCCCTCGTTCAAATAGGTGACGGAAAATGTCAATTAACGAGAAACAGTATTTACACGAAATGGGCATCAGCACATGGGAGCTGGTACACCCAGATAGATTGGCAGGTTACCAATCGCCAAAAATCGATTTGCAAAGTTCTTGCAAACTCCTGTTGATCTCTCCGGTATGTCCAGAGAATGAGACGGCGGTTTTGTTTGAAAACATCCTAAAGAGTATGAAGTTAACGCTTGACCAAGCGTTACATATTGAGCCAGAGCGATTTCCATTACTTGGCCAGCACGAGCTTGAGTGGGTTTGGTTTACAGGGTGTGAAGCCGAAGTATTGCCTGACACTAAACAACTGACATCGCCATTGTTGCAAGATGTGGATGGGAATACCCAACAAAAACGTGCACTTTGGCAACAGATTTGTTCTTACAACAATTCGAGCAAATAAGCATTAATCCCCGTTTTACTGCAATTGGTATTGCACATGAACCCCTAGGTAAATAATGACAACTAAAATCTTACCAATGTGCGCTGAGCACTTAGATCAAGTTTGGCAAATTGAGCAGCAAGCACACTCGCATCCGTGGGCAGAGTCTTTGGTACGTGATTTATCCAGCCGTGGAGCATGTCATCATGTGATGCTCGATGGCGAGATGGTGATTGGCTACTTCTATGCGCAGAATATTGTCGGTGAAGTTACGTTGCTGAATATTGCTATCGCGCCGCATCTTCAGGGTAAAGGCTATGGTCAAAAACTGTTGGATGCGTTCTTAGAACATTGTGAGCAATCAAAAGCGGAGAGTGCTTGGCTTGAGGTGCGAGAGAGTAATAAGCCTGCTATTTATATTTATGAACAAGCTGGATTCAATGAAGTTGATCGACGTCATAACTATTACCCTGCTAAAACTGGCACGGGAAAAGAAGATGCGATCATCATGAGTTATCTCTTCTTTCACTAACGTTAACGCATCCCATTAGGGAAGTCGTCCCTAAAGCGATCAGTTGCCCCTGAGGCAATAATAAGCGAGAATACCGCGCAATATTGAATCTAAAAAGCGTGTTTGCTTTTCGAGCAAGCATTCAGACATCAAAGAAGACCAGTTTCATGTCAAATACACCTTTTCTAAGCGAAGTGTCTAAACGTAGAACGTTCGCTATTATTTCTCACCCGGATGCGGGTAAAACCACCATTACTGAAAAAGTCCTTTTATTCGGAAACGCGATTCAAAAAGCAGGTACGGTTAAAGGTCGTGGTAATGCACAGCACGCAAAATCAGACTGGATGGAAATGGAAAAGGAACGTGGTATCTCGGTAACCACGTCTGTGATGCAGTTCCCTTACAATGATTGCCTGGTAAACCTACTTGATACTCCTGGACACGAAGACTTCTCGGAAGATACATATCGTACTCTAACGGCAGTCGACTCGTGTTTGATGGTTATCGATGCTGCGAAAGGTGTCGAGGATCGTACTCGTAAGTTGATGGAAGTAACCCGTCTACGTGATACGCCAATCGTGACCTTTATGAACAAACTTGACCGTGACGTTCGTGATCCAATGGAAGTATTGGACGAAGTAGAAAACGAATTGGGCATGATGTGTGCGCCTATCACGTGGCCAATCGGCTGTGGTAAAGAGTTTAAAGGTGTGTACCACATTCACCGTGATGAAACGATTTTATACGAATCTGGTCACGGTCATGAGATTCAAGAAGTTCGAATCATCAAAGGTCTAGATAACCCAGAGCTTGATGAAAAAGTCGGTGCAGGCCTTGCGGAAAGTGTTCGAGAAGAGCTTGAGCTTGTTATGGGGGCTTGCCCTGAGTTTGATTTGGAAATGTTCTTAACAGGTGACCTGACGCCAGTTTACTTCGGTACCGCATTAGGTAACTTCGGTGTAGACCACATGCTAGACGGTCTAACAGAGTGGGCACCAGCACCGAAAACGCGTCAAGCGGTTGAGCGTGAAGTTGAAGCGACAGAAGAGAAGTTCTCTGGTTTCGTATTCAAGATCCAAGCAAACATGGACCCGAAACACCGTGACCGTATCGCATTCATGCGTATTGTATCGGGTACTTACACGCAGGGTATGAAGATGAACCACGTTCGTCTTGGCAAGCAGGTGAGTATCTCTGATGCAGTAACCTTTATGGCGGGTGACCGTTCACGTGCAGAACACGCTTACGCGGGTGATATCATTGGTCTGCACAACCACGGAACTATCCAGATTGGTGATACCTTTACTCAAGGTGAGTCACTGAAGTTCTCTGGTATTCCGAACTTTGCCCCGGAACTGTTCCGTCGTATTCGCCTGAAAGATCCACTAAAGCAGAAACAGCTACTAAAAGGCTTGGTGCAACTATCAGAAGAAGGTGCGGTACAGGTATTCCGTCCACTACAAAACAACGATCTGATCGTTGGTGCCGTTGGTGTACTTCAGTTCGATGTTGTTGTGGCTCGTTTGAAGTCTGAATATAACGTTGAAGCGATTTATGAAGGCATCAACGTTGCAACTGCGCGTTGGGTTGAGTGTGATGATGCGAAGAAACTGGATGAGTTCCAACGTAAGAACCAAGCAAACTTAGCATTGGATGGTGGTGATAACCTAACGTATATTGCTCCAACAATGGTTAACTTAAACTTGGCGAAAGAGCGTTTCCCTGATATTGATTTCCGTGCGACGCGTGAGCACTAATCAAAAAGCGGTTTGGGTAAGCTTTAACGCAAACTAGATTTTAAAACGCCCTTGGCTATAAACTTAGCCAAGGGCGTTTTTTATAAGGATGAGATATGAACTGGTTTAAACGAGGATTGAAGCGTTACGACGACTGGTGCAAGGAGATGGGGCTAACCCCCGATCAAAAACGCAGCTGCGTTCCGTATCGAAAAGATCCTGCCCATCAAAATGAAGAGAACAGTGAAGCTCTGCTATTTTCTGATTCTCAGTTTGTCGGTACAGATAAAAAGTCTCAAGATGAAGCTCTTTGATACCCATTGTCACTTTGACTTTGATGTATTCCAAGGTGACTTTGCACATCAACTTCAGCTAGCTCAAACGCAAGGTGTGACAAGAATTCTGATTCCTTCAGTGGGACCTCAAAACTGGGCTCGTATTCAAACCTTGGCAGATCAACATGCCAATTTGTATTACGCCCTTGGGTTTCATCCGTATTTTCTTGAAGATAACGTCGAGCAGCACTTTGCTGAATTGGAACATTATCTAAAACAAAATGTTCCCCAGTGCGTGGCAATAGGAGAGTGTGGGCTAGATTTTGCCATTGATGTTGACCCACAGTTGCAAGAAAAGACACTTGAAGTTCAATTTGAACTGGCTAGACGCTTCGAACTCCCAGTTATTTTACATAGCCGAAAAGCGCACAATCGCCTTATTCAAATGGTTAAAGCGGCGAAGCTCCCTCGGGGAGGCGTGCTACATGCTTTCTCTGGGAGTTATCAGCAAGCAATGGAGTGGGTCAAATTAGGTTTTTTTATCGGTGTAGGAGGAACCATCACCTACCCAAGAGCGAAAAAAACGCGCGACGCAATTCAAAAATTACCACTCAAACATCTCGTGATCGAAACAGATGCACCGGATATGCCTATACTTGGATATCAAGGGGAGTCGAATCACCCAGCCAAACTCATTCACGTCTTTAATGAGCTCGTAGAGTTGCATAACGGCTCAAAGCAATCGATTGCCTCTCAGTTATGGAAAAATAGCAATTTTGCTTTCTCGATATGTGAATAAAATCTAAAGATGTGGTTTGAAATAGAAAACGTTTTCCTGTTTATTGTGAATTAACTCACAAAGCTGGCTGAATCAATCATGAATCTTATAGGAAAGTGTGAGGCTGGCATTACTTTAATTGATTCTGCATGAGTATAATTGCTCCCGCTTTATAGCTCCATTTTGTAACACGCCAATAAATAACTTATAAGGAAGTCATAAACTATGAGCCTGTTTATGAGCCTAATCGGTATGGTAGTGCTTCTTGCGATTGCAGTGGCATTTTCTAATAACCGAAAAGCTATCAATCTAAGAACTGTGGGTGGCGCATTCGCTATCCAATTCGCATTAGGTGCATTTGTTCTGTATGTACCTTGGGGCCGTGATCTACTAAACGGTTTCTCTTCAGGTGTTTCTAACGTTATCAACTACGGTAACGATGGTTCATCATTCCTGTTCGGTGGTCTTGTTTCTGACAAGATGTTCGAAGTATTCGGCGGCGGCGGTTTCATCTTCGCATTCCGTGTTCTTCCTACACTGATCTTCTTCTCTGCACTGATTTCAGTTCTTTACTACATTGGCGTTATGCAATGGGTTATCAAGATTCTTGGTGGCGCACTACAAAAAGCGCTGGGCACTTCACGTGCGGAATCAATGTCAGCAGCAGCAAACATTTTCGTAGGTCAAACAGAAGCACCTCTAGTTGTTCGTCCATTCGTTCCAAAAATGACTCAATCAGAGCTATTCGCGGTAATGTGTGGTGGCCTAGCTTCTGTTGCTGGTGGTGTACTAGCGGGCTACGCTTCAATGGGTGTTCCACTAGAGTACCTAGTAGCAGCATCATTCATGGCGGCACCAGGTGGTCTACTATTCGCTAAAATCCTTCACCCAGAGACTGACCAGCCTCACGAAAGTATCGAAGAAGCGATGGACGGCGGCGACGACAAACCAGTAAACGTAATCGACGCAGCAGCGGGCGGTGCGGCTTCTGGTCTACAACTTGCGCTTAACGTAGGTGCAATGCTAATCGCATTCGTTGGTCTAATCGCGCTGATCAACGGTATGCTAGGTGGCATCGGTGGTTGGTTCGGCATGCCAGAACTAACGCTAGAGCTAATCCTAGGTTACGCATTCTCTCCACTAGCATTCCTAATCGGTGTTCCATGGGCTGAAGCAGTAACTGCTGGTTCATTCATTGGTCAGAAAATCGTAGTGAACGAATTCGTTGCTTACTTGAACTTCACACCATACCTAGGTGAAAACGCTCAAGTAATCGCGGCAACTGGTGAAGTAATGTCTGAGAAGACAACAGCTATCATCTCATTCGCACTATGTGGTTTCGCGAACCTTTCTTCTATCGCGATTCTACTTGGTGGTCTAGGTAGCCTTGCACCAAACCGTCGTAGTGACATCGCTCGCATGGGTGTTAAAGCTGTTCTTGCAGGTACGTTGTCTAACCTTATGGCAGCGACAATTGCAGGCTTCTGCTTAAGCCTTGCAGCACTATAATTAGAATCGGTTCTTAATATATAGACGCCGTTTTACATCATGCCCTGTAGCAAGAGATTGCTGCGGGGCATTTTTCGTTTTTCGGGCTCTAAAATTTCACCGGGTGCCGGACTCAGTCTATGAGTTACGCAGCCGATGGAATAGGGGCTAGGAAATTTTGAGATACAAACCGTTTGCGCTCTATTTGGTGCTACAGTTTTGCGGTGAAACTCTATAATGTATTAATCACAGGATAGTGGTTAAGGTTGATACTTAATCACGTAATGAATATTACATAATCGATGGGCAAATGACTTGCCCAGCAATATCAGATCTAATAGGCGTTTTGCTGTGTGATGTGATATTAAAGACACCGCAATCATAGATTGTTGTGCCATAGGCCAAACTGGTACTGTGCGGTGACAAGGATAGCAATTGGCATATGAAATTTTCGCTGTATATGCCGAGTCTTCAGGGAACCAAGTCCGTTCATTAATAGACTGTTTAGCCATTTACTCACATTGTCTCGACTTGTTGATTATAGTTAGAGACGTGATGTAAGGCTGAGTAGTGAATTTTTTGAATATTGATCGGAGATAGAAATGAGCGATTTAAAAGCAGCAGCGCTACGTGCACTTAAACTTATGGACCTAACTACGTTGAATGACGATGACACTGATGCAAAAGTGATTTCATTATGTCATGACGCGAAAACAGCAGTAGGCAACACAGCTGCAATTTGTATTTACCCTCGCTTTATTCCTATTGCTAAGAAGACACTTCGTGAGCAAGGTACACCAGAGGTTCGCATTGCAACAGTAACGAACTTCCCACACGGTAACGACGACATCGAAATCGCTGTTGCTGAAACAAAAGCGGCGGTTGCTTACGGTGCAGACGAAGTTGACGTAGTTTTCCCTTACCGCGCGCTAATGGCAGGTGATGAGAAAGTAGGCTTCGAACTAGTTAAGCAATGTAAAGAGGCTTGTGGTGATATTCTTCTTAAAGTCATCATCGAAACGGGTGAACTAAAAGAAGAAGCACTAATCAAGAAAGCATCTCAAATCTGTATTGAAGCAGGTGCTGACTTCATTAAAACTTCAACTGGTAAAGTGCCAGTAAACGCAACACCAGAATACGCACGCATGATGCTTGAAGTGATTCGCGACATGGGTGTTGCAGAAACTGTTGGTTTCAAACCAGCAGGTGGTGTGCGCACTGCTGAAGACGCAGCTGCATACCTAGCAATGGCTGACGAAATCCTAGGTGACAACTGGGTTGATGCCCGTCACTACCGTTTCGGTGCGTCTAGCCTGCTAACTAACCTACTAAATACATTAGAAGTGACAGACGAAACTGCTGATCCAGCAGCGTACTAATCCCAATAATATGTCTGAACGGTAGCACCTAAACGGGTGCTACCAAACCTCTTCTATCCTACTTAACCATGGCTCACTGAGAGCATGGGAGGCACTAATGTATTTACCACAAGAAATCATTCGTAAAAAACGTGACGGTGAAGTACTTACCGCAGACGAAATCAACTTCTTTATTCAAGGCGTAGCAAATAATACCGTATCTGAAGGTCAGATCGCGGCGTTTGCTATGACGATTTTCTTCAATGAAATGACCATGGATGAGCGCATCGCCCTAACGTGTGCAATGCGTGATTCGGGCATGGTTATCGACTGGAGCCACATGAACTTTGGTGGCCCAATTGTCGACAAACACTCTACTGGCGGTGTGGGTGACGTAACGTCTTTGATGCTTGGCCCTATGGTGGCAGCATGTGGCGGTTTCGTACCAATGATCTCTGGCCGTGGTCTTGGCCACACAGGCGGTACGCTAGATAAGCTTGAGTCTATTCCAGGCTACAACATCATACCAAGCAACGATGTGTTTGGGCAAGTAACTAAAGACGCTGGTGTGGCGATCATCGGTCAAACCGGTGACCTAGCTCCAGCGGATAAGCGTGTTTACGCGACTCGTGATATTACCGCAACCGTAGACAACATTTCTCTGATCACTGCTTCCATTCTTTCTAAGAAATTGGCAGCGGGTCTGGAGTCGCTAGTGATGGACGTTAAAGTCGGCTCTGGTGCATTCATGCCAACTTACGAAGCGTCAGAAGAGCTAGCGAAATCAATCGTTGCAGTAGCAAACGGTGCGGGTACTAAGACCACTGCAATCCTGACAGACATGAACCAAGTATTGGCCTCTTCGGCAGGTAATGCGGTGGAAGTTCGTGAAGCGGTTCGTTTCCTAACGGGTGAATACCGTAACCCACGCCTACTTGAAGTCACTATGGCTTCTTGTGCAGAAATGCTGGTACTTGGCAAACTGGCTGAGAACACAGAAGATGCACGTGCGAAGTTGATGGAAGCACTAGACAACGGTAAAGCAGCAGCATGCTTCGGCAAGATGGTTGCGGGTCTTGGCGGCCCAGCAGACTTCGTAGAAAGCTACGATAACTACCTAGAAAAAGCGGAAATCATCAAGCCTGTTTACGCGACGGAAACGGGCATTGTTTCAGCAATGGACACGCGTGAGATTGGCATGGCTGTCGTTGCTATGGGTGGTGGTCGCCGTGTTGCTACTGATGAAATCGACTATGCCGTAGGTTTCGACGAGTTCATCCGCTTGGGTGAAGTTGCAGATAGCGATAAACCTCTTGCCGTTATCCACGCTCGCAGTGAAGAGCAGTGGGAAGAAGCGGCAAAAGCACTGCGCAGTGCAATCAAAGTAGGTGGTGAGTACACACCAACTCCAGAGGTTTACCGCCAAATTCGTGCAGAAGATATTTAATAGAACAAGTAATTACACAAGGCCTACTCAACCATAATAAAAAGCCGAGTGGGCCTAAGGAACGAGCAATGAAAAGAGCATTTATTTTAGTACTAGACTCATTCGGTATTGGTGCAACCGCTGACGCTGAGAAATTTGGTGATGTAGGTTCAGACACACTAGGCCACATCGCAGAACAATGTGAAAAAGGCTTAGCAGATAACGACCAACGTCAAGGCGCACTTCGCCTGCCAAACCTATCCAAACTTGGTTTGGCAATGGCACATAAAGAGTCAACAGGACGCTTTGCACCTGGCCTAGACGCAGATGCAGAAATCATTGGTGCGTACGGTCACGCAGCAGAGCTTTCTTCTGGTAAAGACACGCCGTCTGGTCACTGGGAAATCGCAGGTGTTCCTGTTCTGTTTGACTGGGGTTACTTCACAGACAAAGCAAACAGCTTCCCTAAAGATCTGACGGATCGCATCCTTGAGCGCGCGGGTCTTGACGGTTTCCTAGGTAACTGCCACGCATCTGGTACTCAAGTTCTTGATGACTTGGGTGAAGAGCATATGAAGACTGGGCAGCCAATCTTCTACACCTCTGCGGACTCTGTATTCCAAATCGCCTGTCACGAAGAGACATTCGGTCTAGACCGTCTACTAGAGCTTTGCCAAATTGCGCGTGAAGAACTAGAAGATTACAACATCGGCCGTGTAATCGCGCGCCCATTCATTGGCCCGGGTAAAGGTCAATTTGAGCGTACGGGTAACCGTCGTGACCTATCTGTAGAGCCACCATCAGCGACTATCTTACAAAAGTTAGTTGATGAGAAGGGCGGTCAGGTTCATTCCATCGGTAAGATTTCAGATATTTATGCAGGTTGTGGGATCACTAAGAAAACCAAAGCAACAGGCATTCCAGCACTATTTGAAGCAACGAAAGAAGCGATAAAAGAAGCGGGTGATAACACCATCGTATTCACTAACTTCGTCGACTTCGATTCTGCTTACGGTCACCGTCGTGATGTGGCGGGTTACGCTGCAGCGCTTGAGTACTTTGATGGTCGCATCAATGAAGTGCTAGAACTGATGGGTGAAGATGACGTGCTTATCCTAACAGCAGATCACGGCTGTGACCCAACATGGCCAGGTACTGACCATACTCGTGAGCACATCCCAGTATTGGTTTACGGTCAAAAAGTGCCAGCAGGCTCTCTTGGCCGCCGCGAAACATTCGCAGACATTGGCCAAACATTGGCGAGCTACTTCGGTACTTCTCCAATGGATTACGGTAAGAATTTCCTATAATTAGGATATTGAAAACTAGGAGCTGAATGCTCCTAGTTTTATGTTTGCAGTATGCAAGTACTGCTTGTCGGAAATGAGAATACTCTGGCTTATATCGCCTTAAGCGCGGAGCGCTAGAGAAAGGTTAAGGAAAAGAAAATGGCAACTCCACATATCAATGCTGAAATGGGCGCATTCGCAGACGTCGTACTGATGCCGGGTGACCCGCTACGTGCAAAATACATCGCAGAAACTTTCCTTGAAGACGTTGTGCAAGTGTGTGATGTGCGTAATATGTTCGGTTACACAGGCACATACAAAGGCCGTAAGATCTCGGTTATGGGCCACGGTATGGGTATCCCATCATGCTCGATTTACGCAACGGAGCTAATTAAAGACTTCGGCGTGAAGAAAATCATCCGTGTTGGTAGCTGTGGCGCAGTAAACGAAGACATCAAAGTGCGTGATGTTGTGATCGGCATGGGCGCGTGTACGGATTCTAAAGTGAACCGTATCCGTTTTAAAGGTCATGACTTTGCAGCAATCGCAGACTATAAAATGGTTCGCGCGGCAGAAGACGCAGCAAAAGCACGTGGCATTGATGTGAAAGTCGGGAACCTATTTTCAGCGGAGCTTTTCTACACGCCAGATCCAGAAATGTTCGACGTAATGGACAAGTACGGCATTGTTGGTGTTGAAATGGAAGCGGCGGGTATTTACGGCGTAGCGGCAGAATACGGTGCAAAAGCTCTGACAATCTGTACAGTATCAGATCACATCAAAACGGGTGAGCAAACAACTTCTGATGAGCGTCAAACAACATTCAACGACATGATGCTAATCGCACTAGATTCAGTATTGCTAGGCGACGCAGAATAAGCGACAAAGAGTCATCTTAGTTTCTTGACATTAAGAACTAAAAGAACAGCCCGCACAATGCGGGCTGTTTTTGTATTAGATGCGATTACCGACTGACTATTTGGTTAGCAGTAGATTTTGCGCTTTTTTACGGCGGATAGGCTGTCTACGTAAAATCATAATGAATAACATGCCGCAAACAAAACTCATTAGCACCATCATGTACATGTAGCGATCACTCTTACGATAGTGGTGGTCAGAAATCGCGGTTACACGACCTGTCTCAAAGGTGACGCGAACAAAACCGATGAGTGCTTCATCGGCAAATACTGGTTCAACCAACTGCTGGCGGCCAATGGAAGCTGTTGCCAAAGGCGTGTCTAAGCCTAAAACTTCGCGTACCGATAGCGCATCTTCACTAGACGCTAAACGTACGCCTTGTGCATCATATATTGTCGCATCAAACACCAAACGGTCTTGTGCTAGCTGGTTTGTCAGCTTAAGTAAGCGTTCTTGATCTTTGGTCAAAATCATTTCACTGGCAGAAAGAGACGCCTGTGAAATCAAAACTTTGGTGAGTGTCTCAAGCTGCTGTGCTTGAATTTTCTCGTTGCCCTTACTGATCACAACACTGTTTTTGATCGTGATAAACAACATCACACACAGTAGGATTAGTGCCAGAATTCTTAGGGCATTCCTTACTGAGAACAAGGATTCACTCATGCTCTTTACTCATCCATTTAAAATAAAACAAAGACTTGCCTTTTTAGTTTGTTGAGGTAACGTTTTAGCAAAGTCATAAGGGATTATATACATGGACGCGTCAAAAAGCTTGCCTATCAGAAAACATACGACACTTTTAAAACGATTACCCGAGACTCGATTTGCCTCCCAACTAGATAAAGCAAAAGCAAACTGGATAGTGTTTGCAGAATACCTTTCGCCACGTCATTTTGAAGACATTGATTTCTTCACAGGTGTCTACAACCCCGTGTTAGAAACGTGGAAAGTTGGCCAATATGAAGTCGCCTTGATGGCAGGAGAGTTGACCCCTCAACACGAAACGATCTTACAAAGCCTCAACTTGGATTACGCCTCGCTTAATGAAGTTCCAGATCTCTCAACCCAAGGTTTGATTGTATTTGACATGGACTCAACGGCAATCCAGATAGAGTGTATTGATGAAATCGCAAAACTGGCCGGAGTCGGGGATGAGGTGGCAGAAGTTACTGAACGTGCGATGCAAGGTGAACTGGATTTTGAGCAAAGCTTGCGTCAACGCGTAGGCAAGCTCAAAGGAGCTGATGAGTCAATTCTTGAACAAGTTCGTTCCCAATTGCCATTTATGCCGGACTTTGAAGCGTTAATCGCAACGTTAAAAGCACTAGGTTGGAAAACAGCGATTGCTTCCGGTGGTTTTACTTACTTCTCGGATTACATCAAAGATAAAGTCGATTTAGATTTTGCTCGCTCTAATCAGTTAGAAATCATTGATGGTAAGCTCACCGGGAACGTACTTGGCGATGTGGTTACCGCGCAGATGAAGTCAGACATCCTGGTGGAATTGGCGGATGAATATGAAATTGAGCAGCACAACACGGTTGCTGTCGGTGATGGCGCTAACGATCTTGTGATGATGTCGGTGGCGGGCTTAGGTATCGCGTACCACGCAAAACCTAAAGTGGAAGCTCAAGCGCAATCTGCGATTCGCTTTGCAGGCTTAGGCGGTGTGCTCTGTATTTTATCTGGTGCACTGGTGAAGCAGCAAAAGGTCAGCTGGAAAGCAAAACCTTAATTTATCCATTCAAAAACACCGCCTTTCTGGCGGTGTTTTTCGTTGACTTAGTATGGCTCTAAACTTACTCGGTTAACTCCAATCTAATTACAACTTCTTCCGTAATGTCTTCAAACTCACTGTAACCGACCAAAGCGGTCAGCTCCTTTTCTAATTTGCTCGCTTGATGTACACCAAATTGGGTTAAGTCACTTAAATCTTGTTGCAGCAACGATGTCATCGGATCGAAAATTGGGGCTGTAGATAAGCGAATCACGTAGAAGTCACCCATCATTCGCGCTTTCTTTATAAATTGAATCCGTTCTTTTACGCTGTTGAACTCTTGATGAAGCTTAGACTCAATGCCTGTAATTTTATTGCCGACTTTGGCTGCGCTAATGTAGATATCCTGATGCCTTGCTTGAGCTCCCTCTACACGCTTTATCGGCTCTGCGATTAATGTGCTTGTTCGACCTTTAAAGATAGGTTCAAGTGACAACAATTGATCGTGCCCAAGGCGTGCAAAAAGCTCAATGTGCTTAGGTAGCGGCAAATTCACCCCAATAACGGGGGTTTTGATTGAAGACGACGTAGTTTTACTGATAAAAATGGGTGTGCTCAGAGTTCGAGAGAGCAACATGCTATGCAGTCTTTCAAGTAACGCATTACTCGGTAGCATCTCTTTTTGCGGGATCAACTTATCTTGATTGTGCTCGATAATGCTGTTGAAAAAGGCGATCACTTTAATGGTGTGGCTGCTTTCATCAATAACTAGCTGTACGCTACAGCCATCTGGGCTAACACGAATTACCCGGTATGGCACCGACGTTAAAGGCAGCTTTTTGTCGTAGAGTTGTAACTCTCGGAAGTTGACCTGAACCTCTTGCCCAGAGCGCAACATGGTAGGTTCGTCCAGTTTAATGCCGAGCCCTCGCTTTGAAATATCGACGGTGCTGCCGCTCGCTGTGACGGGTCCAGAGCGCAGTTCTATTGGGGTCTTAAATCGGTAACGTGGCTCTTTACGACGAGACTTGGCATCAAAATAAATGCCTTTCGGGTTGCCTATAATTCTTCTCGGATGGCGAAATGCATTTAACGTATTCGCGGGTAAGCGCGGCTTTTCAGTGAGCAGATAATCCTGCCCTGATTTTTCGTCAGCAATTTCTTGCAAGATGCCAATATGAGTCAATGATTGGGACGTTTCAGCCAACTCCGGAGAGAAAGCGGCTAAGTCTTCCTGTTCTTGCTCTGACAGTTCAAATATCGAAATTCTAAACGCGCGCCAACTTTCACGTTTAGCACCTAAATGCCAAAATAGCTGGCGTTGTTCACGAGTGGCCTCAGGACGAAGCATCGAATAGAAATAGGTTCGGTTTTCGTGCTCGTGAGTAAATGAATAAAGGACGTTTGTGGTGCCTTTAACGCCAGGTTTAATGAGTGACGCGACTCGCTTCTCATTAAATAAGGATCCAAACATTTGCTGGTTCCTTTCATCATGCCAGTACTGCCAAAGCTTTTGATTGTTTGGCGTCAACATAGCGAGTTTCAGCTCACTGCCATCAAAGAATAGAGGTAAGCTGCTGGTGTGCTTAAGCGCGATGTGCTCATAACCACGAGTTCGAGCTCGAATGATCTTATCTTGATTATCGTGACGAGCTCTTTTAGCTGCGCTGTTGAGCGCTTCATCGATCACTCGAGTAACGACATTGGTTTCAGTTAAACGTATGGTTCTGAGGTATCGAACTGAGTCATTCTCGTAACAGTCATCAACCGCAAGTATGCGGTACGCCAGCGGTTTCTCTATACCGGCAACCTGAGATTTGCTGGCAAATTCAGTAAACGTGACCTGAATAATCTCCCCAAGGTTATATTTAAACGCACTTGGGACTTTGAACTTTGCGCCAGAGCAGGATAAGTCAATGCTTAACCCATGCAGAAGTTGCCCTTTAGAGCGGCAAATCTCGACTTGAGATTGGACTTTCAAGCGCTTTTCTTGGCGCTTTAAGTCATAGCCGAGGTGAACGGGCTCCGCTAAGAAAGGGCTTTTAGGATCCGTTAACGATTGCGTTTTTTGTTGAGTAAGACGTTTGCTCATTACGCGAAAGTTATTCCGTGTGTTGACCAAAGCTTCCCACATTCCCTCAGTGTAGCCGCCAAACTTTTTGATGTTTTTATGGTAAGCGTTGAAAGCAACGTCATCTAACCAATGTGGAATACCATCCAAAATATACTCGCGACATTCACCTTGGACGCGACCGCGCAGATCGATGCTTTTTTTGCACGGAGCCATCAAGCGATTAAGTTCCATCTTCACTAAGATTTTGGCCGAAGGCGGCTCTTCCTCGGTCAATTGGCCAAGGACAAAGTCAAAGTCATCCGAACCGTAAACGGGAATGAGTCGTTCTGCGATCGAGAGAATTTCAGATTGCTGCATTATTTCTGTTAGAGTATGTCGTTACTTTAAATTGTATCGGCTAAGCGAAGTAAAACTTAAGTATATCAATAGTTCATTTCAGTTAAGGTCTGACTTGGCTGTGCTTAGTCACATTTGTAGAAAAAATCGAGGCATCATGGCGAAAGCAAAACGAGCGTATGTTTGTAATGATTGTGGCGCGGACTTTCCCCGTTGGCAGGGGCAGTGTAACGCATGTGGTTCGTGGAATACGATAACAGAAGTCCGTATCGCTGCATCGCCAACGGTTGCTCGTAATGAACGTTTATCCGGCTACGCTGGTTCCGCAACAGAAGCAACAGTTCAAACGTTATCCGAAATTGATCTGCAGGAAGTGCCACGCTTCACCAGTGGGTTTAAAGAACTTGACCGCGTATTAGGTGGGGGCGTTGTACCCGGCGCCGCTATTTTGATTGGTGGTAACCCTGGCGCGGGTAAATCCACCTTGCTGCTGCAAACCATGTGTAGTTTGTCTGCGCAAATGCCAACGCTCTATGTAACAGGTGAAGAATCGTTGCAGCAGGTGGCGATGCGTGCTTCTCGACTAGGCTTGCCGAAAGATCATTTAAAAATGCTATCGGAAACGAACGTCGACAAAATTTGCCAAATCGCCGAAAAAGAGCAACCTCGCATTATGGTGATTGACTCGATTCAGGTAATGCACGTTTCAGATGTTCAATCGTCACCGGGCAGTGTTGCTCAAGTACGTGAATCTGCGACAGCTCTGACACGATACGCAAAACAGAATAACGTCGCGGTATTTATTGTTGGTCACGTAACAAAAGATGGTACCCTTGCGGGCCCTAAAGTTCTTGAGCACATTATAGACTGTTCAGTGCTGCTTGATGGTGGTACTGATAGCCGCTTTCGCACATTGCGTAGTCATAAAAACCGCTTTGGCGCTGTGAATGAGCTCGGTGTTTTTGCAATGACAGGCCAAGGGTTGAAAGAAGTGAGTAACCCATCCGCGATTTTCCTTTCTCGTGGTGAAGAAGAAACATCAGGTTCTTCTGTTATGGTGGTTTGGGAAGGTACGCGTCCTCTATTAGTAGAGATTCAAGCGTTGGTGGATTACTCGCAATTGGCAAACCCTCGCCGTGTTGCGGTCGGTTTGGAGCAGAACCGCTTATCACTTTTGCTCGCTGTGTTGCATAAGCATGGTGGCTTACAAATGGCAGACCAAGATGTCTTTGTTAATGTGGTTGGCGGTGTTAAGGTGACGGAGACGAGTGCCGATCTTGCGTTAGTTATGGCGCTTTTATCGAGTTTTCGTGACCGTCCACTACCCAAAGATGTGGTTATTTTTGGTGAGGTCGGGCTTGCAGGCGAAATCCGTCCTGTGCCAAGTGGGCAAGAACGTTTGAATGAAGCGTTCAAACATGGTTTCAAGAAAGCCATTGTGCCTGCAGCAAACATGCCGAAAGGCGGCATTCCTGGCATGCAAATTCACGGCGTTAAGAAATTGTCGGAAGCTATAGAGGCTTTTGACGAGCTGTAATGCTCATAAGAATGGTATTTGTGTAATCACAAACTGTTCTATCCGTCCTCAATAAAATGCGAATAAAGTACATAAATTGCTGTGTTTGACTATGCTTTGGGGACGGAAATTTCACGTTAAAATTTTTTTTCTTCCATCCGCACGCAAGGGTATCAGTATTGACAGAATGTGATATACTCTGCGCGCACTTTATACCTTATTAACAGAGTAAGACAATGACTGATTTATCAAAATACAGAAACATTGGTATTTTTGCTCACGTAGACGCGGGTAAAACTACCTCTACAGAGCGTATCCTAAAGCTAACTGGTAAGATCCATAAGATCGGTGATACACACGACGGTTCAACTACAACTGACTTCATGGAGCAGGAAGCTGAACGTGGTATCACAATCCAGTCTGCAGCAACAACTTGTTTCTGGAACGATCACCGTCTAAACATCATCGATACTCCTGGACACGTTGACTTCACTATCGAAGTTTACCGTTCTCTAAAAGTACTTGACGGTGGTATCGGTGTATTCTGTGGTTCTGGTGGTGTTGAGCCTCAGTCAGAAACTAACTGGCGTTACGCTGACGAATCACACGTATCACGTCTGATCTTCGTTAACAAACTAGACCGTATGGGCGCAGATTTCTACAAAGTTGTAGATCAAGTACAAAACGTACTAGGTGCTACACCTCTAGTTATGACTCTACCTATCGGTATCGAAGAAGATTTCGTAGGTGTTGTAGACGTACTAAGCCAACAAGCTTACGTATGGGATGAGTCTGGCCAGCCAGAGAACTACGAAGTTCAAGATATTCCAGCAGACATGGTAGAAAAAGCTGCTGAATACCGTGAAATGCTAATCGAAACTGCTCTAGAGCAAGACGAAGATCTAATGATGGCTTACCTAGAAGAAGGCGAAGAGCCATCTCTAGAAGACATCAAACGTTGTATCCGTAAAGGTACTCGTGATCTAGCATTCTTCCCAACTTACTGTGGTTCAGCGTACAAGAACAAAGGTATCCAACTTATTCTTGACGCGGTAATTGATTACCTACCATCTCCAACAGAAGTTGATCCACAGCCTCTAACTGATTCAGAGACTGGTGAGCCAACTGGTGAAGTTGCGACTGTATCTGCAGACGAGCCACTACGTGCGCTTGCATTTAAGATCATGGACGACCGTTTTGGTGCTCTAACCTTTATCCGCATCTACTCTGGTAAGATGAAGAAAGGTGACACAGTACTTAACTCTGCAACTGGTAAAACAGAGCGTATCGGCCGTATGGTTGAGATGCACGCAGACGAGCGTAACGAGATCGATTCAGCACAAGCTGGTGACATCATCGCTGTAGTTGGTATGAAGAACGTTCAAACTGGTCACACTCTATGTGATCCTAAGCACGAATGTACTCTTGAGCCAATGATCTTCCCAGATCCAGTAATCTCTATCGCAGTTAAGCCTAAAGATAAAGGCGGTTCTGAGAAGATGGGTATCGCGATCGGTAAAATGGTTGCAGAAGATCCATCATTCCAAGTTGAGACTGATGAAGATTCAGGCGAAACTATCCTGAAAGGTATGGGTGAACTTCACCTAGACATCAAGGTAGATATCCTTAAGCGTACTTACGGCGTTGAGCTAGAAGTTGGTGCTCCACAGGTTGCTTACCGTGAAACTATCACTCAAGCAATCGAAGACAGCTACACGCACAAGAAACAGTCTGGTGGTTCTGGTCAGTTCGGTAAGATCGATTACCGTATCAAACCAGGTGAGCCAAACTCTGGCTTCACGTTCAAGTCAACAGTTGTTGGTGGTAACGTACCTAAAGAATTCTGGCCTGCAGTTGAGAAAGGCTTTGCGTCAATGATGGAGCACGGTGTTCTAGCTGGCTTCCCTACTCTAGACGTTGAAGTTGAACTATTCGACGGTGGTTTCCACGCAGTTGACTCTTCAGCAATCGCTTACGAAATCGCTGCTAAAGGCGCATTCCGTCAGTCTATGCCTAAAGCTGGCGCGCAACTTCTTGAACCAATCATGAAAGTTGACGTGTTCACTCCAGAAGATCACGTTGGTGACGTAATCGGTGACCTTAACCGTCGTCGTGGTATGATCAAAGACCAACAAGCTGCGTCTACTGGCGTACGTATCAAGGGTGATGTACCTCTATCAGAAATGTTTGGTTACATCGGTACTCTACGTACAATGACTTCTGGTCGTGGTCAGTTCTCTATGGAGTTCTCACACTACGCACCATGTCCAGCAAACGTTGCTGAGCAAGTAATTGCTGACGTTAAAGAGCGTAACGCTAAGAAGTAATTCTTAAGTTAACTCTATAACTTGAAAGCCCCGCCTAGTGCGGGGCTTTTTGTATCTAACCGCTTATACACAGCGCGTTTGTGTTTCGCTGATATACGTCTTTGGTGTTGTTTACCGACTATTCTGAAGCTGAGCCAGTATTACTAACATTGAGGTCGATGGTTTTAAAATCTGGTATCACTGACTTTTCAAATGTTTCTATTTCTTCTCTCAACCATTGTGCGAACAATTGGGCTTTAGGTCGCTTTAAGTAGCCTTTTGGAGCGCACAGGTAATACGCAAATTTGGGTTTAATGGCTATATCACCAATTCGGACCAGTTTGCCTGAACGGAAATATTGATGAGCTAAACTGTGTTTGACGAGCGCTACGCCTTGTAGTGATAACGCAGCTTCTAACACTAAGTGTGAGCCACTGTATTTTAAAGCGGGCTTTGCCGCAGAGTGTCCAAGTCTTGCTAACCACATGTTCCAGTCGAGATCGGGCCACACGTCTTCGATGAGCTCTGCTTTGCTTAAATCTTCGATGCTATAGATGCCATGTTCCTTCTGATACATCGGATGACATGCTGGGTAAAAGGCTTCGTCCATCAGCCACTGCGATTCTAAATTTGGGTATTTTCCTAATCCGTAGCGAACGCACAAATCTATCTGACTATCTTGAAAAGAGACGAGATCATTTGTGGGCTCTAGTAATAGGGCAATATCAGGATGACGCTGACGAAAAGCCGTAATTTTCGGCACCAACCAATGGTGAGCGAAAGAGGGGAGTGTTGATATCGAAAGGTGGTTAGGATTAGGATCTTGATTAACCAATCTAACCCCTTGCTGCAAATGTGCAAACCCTCTTTCTGCCTGAGTAAACAGCAGCTCTCCCTCTGGTGTGAGCACGATTTTTCTGTGCTGGCGAACAAATAAGTCCGTTCCTAAAAACTCTTCAAGATGACGAATTTGCTGACTAATGGCAGCTGGTGTAACAAACAATTCTTTTGCCGCTGTTTTAAAGCTTCCTTCCTTTGCTGCAACGAAGAAGTAATACAAGCCCTGTAAAGGAGGCATTCGATCTTTCACATTAGTTTTCCTTAACTCAATGGCAGATTCTATCGTTTGAGGATATCAGCGTAGTCTCCGATTATTAACTGGTCAACATTGTTATAGGAGTTGGTTACATGGAAAACATGACACACACTTGTGAGCGCACTTTACCAGCTGACCATCAGACCGGATTACAGTTAATTTATTCTAAACTTGCTAGTTGGAGAAGAAACTACAAGACACGTCGTCACTTGAGAGAGTTACCAGAACATCTTTGGGACGATATAGGATTAGATGAAAAGGAGATTAATAGTGAAGTGAGGAAGCCGTTTTGGAGAGAGTAGTTTATGAGTTTGATTCAAGCTCAGAATTAAACTGCACTCCCCAATGATATTGAGGAGTGCAGACAAGGCTATAAGTCTTCTTCCCACACAACCAATTCACCTTTCGGCCAGTTGTGACCAATTTCATGATACTTTTGCTCAAGCACATGACGTTTAATTTTGAGTGTTGGCGTCAATACGCCATTTTCAATGCTCCAAGGCTCTTTAATCATTAATACGCCTTTGATTTGCTCATGAGAGGCGAGTTCTTGATTCATTTTTGCAATGACTTTGCGGGTGGTTCGTGCGTACCGCTCCCGATCAAAGTTAGGAAAATCATGTGGCACAACCAAAAGAATCGGGGCTGGTAGCCCTAAACCGATGAGGCACATCATCTCTACGCGACTGTATTCGAAAAGTTTTTTCTCGATAGGAACTGGAGAGACAAACTTACCTTTGGCGGTTTTAAAGTTATCTTTTTTACGGCCTTGAATGGTTAGGTAACCATCTGAGTCGATAGAGCCGATATCGCCTGTGTGTAGCCAGCCCTCTGAATCAAAAGACTCTTGGGTGGCAATGTCATTTTTGTAGTAGCCAGAAAATAGCCCTTTGCCACGCACCATGATTTCATCATCGTCAGCGATTTTTAACTCAATACCTGGTCCAGCATTACCGACACTACCAATTTTGTCAGCTCTAAATGGGTAGTTGAGCGTGCTATAAGCAAATGATTCTGTCATGCCCCAAGCTTCAGTAATATTGAGCCCTACAGAGTGGTACCATTCCAGCAGTGCTGGTGATACCGGGGCAGAGCCACAGCCTAATACTCGAGCCTGATCCAACCCCAATCCCTCTGCGAGCTTTTTCTTGATCAGAGAATTGACGAATGGGATTTTCAACAGAATGTTGAGCTTCTTCTGTGGAAGTTTGTCTTGAATACGTTGTTGGAATAGCGTCCATAATCGCGGGACTGAGATAAACAGAGTCGGGCGGTGCATTTTTACATCTTCGATAAAGGTATCCAATGATTCTGGAAATGCTGTTGGTACACCACCCATGATGGATGAGCCAAAAATGTAGACGCGCTCTGTAATATGAGCCAAAGGTAAGTAAGAAAATAGACGATCATTTTCTTGAATACCGATATGGTTTATCAGTTGTTGTACTGACCAGTTAAACGCTCCGTAGGTCAGCATCGCACCTTTCGGTAATCCTGACGTACCTGAGGTATACACCAAAGACATTAGCTTATCGTCGTAGTGCTGTGGACGCTCTTCACTTGGCATTGCATCGGCAATGAGTGCTTGGTATTCGTACTGACATTTTGGCGCAGTATCGTAGGGGAGCGCGATACTAATGAGTTCCGGCATTGCATCAATGACTTGCTGGGTTGCTTTAGGATCATCAAGTTTTCCGCCAATGAGCGCTTTACTTTCACTATGAGTCACACAGTATTCGATGGTGTCCGCGCCCGCGGTAGGAAAGATTGGCACACTGACATAATCGCCAAGCATCATCGCAAGATCGCAAATAAACCACTCTGCACAGTTTTTAGACACTAACGCCACTTTGTCGCCAGGCTGTACTCCGAGGTTGCGTAGTGCACTGACGAGTTTTAAGGCTTGATCGGCAACATCAGCGAACGTGTATTCAACAAATTGTCGGTTAATAATTTGTTTTAGATAGACCTCATTTGGACGCTCTTGAGCCCATTTGAGAATCATTTCATTTGGTGGTGGGAGAGCGCAACCAGCAGCGCTGTTTAGATTCGGCTGATTCATTTTTAGTGACTCCATGTCTTCTCGTTGTATTTATAATTGTTAACGCATTGTTAACTTTAGCATGTTAAATAACGACACGGGAATGCATTTTGATGAAATATGTGGGGAGGATAGCGTTAGTTACCCCTAAAGTCGGTACTAATAGCGCCTAAAACTGTTGCCGATAATTCGCTGGGGACAGGCCTGTTTTTTTCTTAAAAATTCGAGAAAAGTAAGAGACATCTCGGTATCCACACTGATAAGCGATGTAGGCAATTTTCATGGATTCATTTTCAACGAGCATTTTCTTTGCTAATGAAATGCGTTTCGCAGTGACATAATCACGAAAGCACATACCAACTTTGCGATGGAATACTTTGGAAAAGTAGTTCGGTGAGTAGTGACAAAGCGCAGCAGCTTCCTCTTCCCTTAGGTCTTTATGGACATTATTGGCGATGTAATGAACCACGTCAGAAAAATTCGACTTTCCGCTTCGAGAAAAGAGTTTATCGACCGAAATTTGTTCTTCGTCGACCTTGCTGTGCAAAAAGTATTTCAATTTTATCTGTGATAGCCAAATCGGGAGGGTGATTTCATTCAACGTATAATATTCCGCACAAATATGCTTTGGCGGTAAGTGAGGCTCGATATCGGTTGGATGTATAACGATCAGTTTTTTGTCGAGATTTTCACAGAGCGTGATGACGCCTTTCAGGTGCTCTCGATGATCGCAAGTCATGTAGTAGAAGAAATAGCTGTGTTCTTTATCGCTAAGCACAGAGATATCTTTGCTACAGTCCATAATCTCAAAGCTCTTATCAAACTCACAGCGAAGTGATTCCGGCAGCGAGCAAAGAGTCTCTCCAATCCAATAAGCTTTGGTCAGTCTATCCATATGAATCCCGCTCAGTACGTACTACACCAACGTTAGTATGTATTGAGGTCAGTCGAGCCTCATTCCTTGAGCTTCAGACCTCACCCTTTCGTTTATTAAGCTTAGGCTTATATAGTCATACTGCAAGTGTGAAGTGTGTCACATAGATCTTAGTAAAGTGTCTCACTATTGATACATTTTAGCTCTGAAGCACAGGTGGGCAAGAAAGTACCAACCTTTGGCAAAAAAGTCCTAACCCCCCTAATTCTCGGTGACTAATGTTTAAGCATGATTCGGGTGTATATGATACCTGCGTCATGGACAAGCGAGATTTGGTTAAATAAAGGGGATAATCTTATGGATAACTTTCGCAATCTAATCAAGGACTTCATGGAAGATGAAGAGGGGCTAACACTTTTGGAGTACATTCTAGGTGCAGCATTGATTGTTACCGCTTTCTTGAGCTCAGGCTTCTGGACGACTTTGTCTGACAAGTTCACTTCAGTAGCTGGTCGTATTAGCACTTCGTAATGGTTAGCGAGTTAGTTATTTGGTCATTGCTTATTGCGATTGGAGTATCAGACGCTCAGAAACACAGAATACCAAACAAAGCGGTGCTTATGCTTTTGGTTGCTGTTACTGCAAACGTAATTTACAACCCAGCAACAAGTGGCTTGGATCATTTATATGGTGGGTTGGTTGCGTTTGCAGTGTGTTTCGCGCTGTATCTGTTCAAAGTAATGGCTGGAGGAGACGTTAAGTTGCTCGCCGTCATAGGGGCATGGCTGGGTCTGAGTAACCTTGGGGAAGCGTCTACTGGAATAATACTTGCTGGAGGCATCGTGGGCATTTTTTATCTAATGTTACACGTGTCATCGACTAGTGTTGCTCTATCACACCAGATAAAAGGGTATTGCTTAGAAAAAGTAACACCAGGCTTTAGGTCTAATAAGCCGCTAGTCATTCCTTTCGCGCCGATAATCGTAATTGGATTAGCTTATTTCTCCTACACCCATTAAATAATAATAAAAAATGGCATGCAGCATCAGTTGACTAGGCAACTTCAAGAGGGGAAGTGTGATGGGCTCTGTGTATTGGGAAAAACTCGTGCCACAAATAAATCCACCAAAGGTGCCTTCGTCTGTCGAGGGTCTTGGCGTGCCGTCTTCAGTTGTTGAAAACCTAGTGTTGAAACATCTGTCTGCCTATCCCAAATGTGACTTAATCGAATTAACGCAACGGCTTTGTATTGTTTCGAATATTGTCGAGCTTGCTTTGGCGCAGTTAAGAAAGCGAAGTTGGGTAGAAGTTTATCAGCCAGCATCAGACAAGTTGAGTACATCGTATTCCAACGTGCGCTACAGTTTAACTGAGCTTGGGCTTGCAGAAGCAGACATTGCGTATAGAAAAGATCCGTATATCGGTCCTGTTCCCGTCTCTTTGGAAGAATATTGGACGGTTGTTGAGGGACAAGATCTTCGCAAGCATCCTATTAATCGCAATGATGTTGAGCGAGCGCTGTCTGACGTGTTTGGTTCGGATCATTTGATACCCGTTTTAGGACCAGCCATTAACTCGGGGCGGGCTTTGTTGCTGTATGGTCATGCGGGTACCGGTAAAAGCTACGTCGCATCAAGAGTGCTCAATGCAATGAACACTTCGGTATTCATTCCTTATGCCGTATATGCCGATGGCAACATCATCAAAGTGTTCTCAGAGCATCATCACCGTCGTTTAGACAACTCCCATTCTCAGGTTTTCGTTAAGTTGGAAACGCATTACGACAAACGCTGGGTTCTTTGTGAAAGACCAAACATTCAAGTGGGCGGTGAGCTGACATTGGATATGCTTGAGGTAAACCACAGCGAGCATAATCGTGTATGGATTGCGCCACTGCAAATGATGGCTAACAACGGAATCTTGGTGATTGATGACCTTGGTCGTCAGTCAATGCCTGTTGATGCCCTGCTAAACAGATGGATCGTTCCAATGGAGTACTTATTTGACCACCTAGCTTTGCCAAATGGTCAACAAGTCACGGTGCCGTTTATGCTCACTCTGGCATTCTCCTCCAACTTTGCACCAAGCAAAATTGCAGACCCCGCTTTTTTACGTCGTTTGGGTTACAAGATCGAGTTTACACCGCTTGGTTTGACAGATTATCAAGCGCTTTGGGTTTCGCTTGCTAAAGATTACCAAATGACGCTTGTGCCTGAGTTTTTCGATACGTTAAGTCAGTTACATCGCGACAATGATGTCGCCAACTACCCTTGTTTACCAAAAGACTTACTCGGTATTAGCCGCGATATTTTGGTGTTCGAAGGGAAAGAGAAGGTCGTCTCATCAGACATTTTAACCCGTGCCTGGGGACTGTACTTCACAGTGGATGAATAGGGAGATCTAAATTATGAGTCGGACTCAAGTCATCATGTTGCTGTTGCTCTCCATTGTTTTCGGCCTTGCCGCCGTGTTGATCGCTAAACAATGGATGGATGGCAGAAACCAACCAACTGTCGAGTTAGAAGAGGTCGAAAGACACCCAGTTTTAGTTGCCGCCATGGAACTAGAGCCAGGGACCATTCTATCTGAGAAACATTTGTCTACTAAGCTCATGGAAGTGGATTGGATAGACGATGAAACGCTAAAAGTACAAGAACAGGCATTGGGAAGAATTGTTGCCAATACCATTTATGCGGGCGAGCTGGTTAATTCGAATCGTCTTGCATTGCCCGGTGAGGGCGCGACACTTGCTGCTTTAATCCCTGAAAACAAACGAGCAATCACCATTCGTGTTAATGACGTTATCGGTGTGGCTGGGTTCTTGTTACCGGGCAATAAGGTCGATGTATTGAATACCGTGAGTTATGGACAAGGTAAAAACGCCACAACAAAAACGGTGCTTAAAAACATCAACGTCCTTGCGGTCGACCAAACAGCCAAAACCAATGATAACAAACCCGTTATTGTGCGTGCGGTGACTTTAGAAGTAACACCGAAAGAGGCAGAAAAGCTCCTATCGGCGAACAGCAAAGGCGACATTCAACTTGCTCTACGCAACCCTCATGAAGTGGATAAACCTGTTGTAGCAAGAAAATACACGCCACGACCTAGTGTGACCATTATTAAGGGATCTCAGGCATCCAGTGTCCGAGTCAGCAATTAGGTGAATTATGAAAACAATAATATTACTCGTTAGCCAGTTACTTTTTGTCAGCTTGTCTGTTAACGCAGCCACGGTGCAGTCAGGAAAAGTCGTGACCGTTGCGCATCACCAATCAACCCAATTGATGATATCCGGCCAAGCGAAGAAAGTGACGTTAGGGGATCCAGAAGTCTTGGATATTTTAGTGCTCAGATCGAACGAGCTGTTTCTTATTGGTAAGAAGTTAGGTACCACGAATGTGTCGGTGTGGGATCGCCGAGGCCGGTTAATTGAGCAGTTTAACGTGGAAGTCACGCATGATCTAAACACGCTTAAGTCGAAGCTTTATCAGTTCTTGCCGGATGAAAATATCGAAGTGCACAGTGCGCAAGAAAAAGTGGTACTTAGAGGCTTGGTCAGCAGTCAGCAAAACATGGACACTGCGGTCAAAATTGCTGAAACCTTCGCTTTAGGTGAAGCGGCAGATGAAGAAGATGACAGCTCTAAAGATGATGACAGCATGGTGATCAATCTACTTTCTATTGGCGGGGCTCAACAGGTGACGCTAGAAGTGACCGTTGCCGAAGTGCAGCGCACACTAGTAAGACGCTTTGACTCAAATTTCCACTTTTTCCAAAGAAGTGGAGACTTTACCTGGGGCGGTACGACTGCTGGTGGCGGTATTGATGGCATTGGACCGATTTTGAACGTCCCAACAGTCGAAGATTTCGGTTTTCTTGGGTCGTTTATCGACAGCAATACCTTGTTTACCTTCGCACTTGATGTGGCGAAACAAAATGGCGTGGCGAAAGTGTTGGCAGAGCCTAGCCTTACCGCATTAAGTGGTACGCAAGCCGAGTTTGTCGCTGGTGGTGAATTCCCAATTCCAGTGCCAAATGAAGATGGTATTACCATCGATTATAAAGAGTACGGTGTTCAACTCGACTTCGTTCCGTTTATTTTGAGTGATAAGAGAATCAACCTCAAATTGAACGTCAATGTGAGTGAAATCTCCAACTCAGGTGTGCTGACGTTTAATCCAAACGAAGTGAATGCCACGTTCTTTATTCCGCCAATCACCAAACGAAGTGCTGGCACCACGATTGAGCTGGCTGATGGCCAAACCATTGGTATTGCAGGCTTATTGAGTGAAAACGCACGCAATGTCGCGGATGGCATACCTGGAGCGAGTGATTTACCTGTTTTGGGGCGCTTGTTCAAGAGTGAAGAGTTTACCTCAGGGGAAACAGAACTTGTCATTCTGGTCACCCCTCGATTAGCAACCCCAATCGATCGACGTCGAATCACACTGCCAACGGATGGCTTTGTGGCTCCGAACGATGTGGAGTTCTATTTGCTTGGTAAAGGTGCTGAGTTGGATTTTGATAGATACCAGCTAAACGACATCAGCGAAGAAGATACTAACAACAACTTTATTCAATACGGTTCGTCAGAAGGTGGCTCTGAGGGCAAGTTTGGGCACAGTCTATAAGTGGGAGAGCAAGATGAAAAGCATAATGATAATGACCATTTGTTTCACATCATTCGGCTTGTTTGGCTGTGCGAATGACCCCGAGCTTGGTATCTCGGTTAGCCAGTTGCGCGCTGAACAAACTCTTAATCCAGAAGCGTGGTATGAGAATTTGGGTTATTTACCGGAAGGTAGTGGTGAGCGTACACAAGTTAGCTTAGAGGTATATAACAACAACGGGGTAGCCAAAGATGAGTAAGTGATATGTTCACTTAGGAGGGGCTATGCGAAGGAATATGCATATAGCACCAAGGCGAACCCAGAAAGGGATTACCTTAGTGTTGATAAGCTTGGTTTTGTTGATTCTGCTAGGCGTTGCGGCGTTTGGTATTGATTTAAACCACCAAGTTCTTAATAAAACACGTTTACAGAATGCGGTCGATACTGCGGCCCTTGCAGGTGCTGTCGTTGCCGATAAGACAGAGGATGTGAATCAGGCTGAAACAGCAGTGAGAACAACGCTTAGTGGAATATCAACCGAGCCTGGAAATTCTGAGCTGACGTTTAGTGACAGTAATACAGCGGTGACATTCTCGCATGATATGCAGACGTTTGTAAGTGCAGCAAGTTTTACACCGCCATTGGGGGAGTACGATATTTATGTCCGCGTAGCGGTCACCGATATTAGCCTAACGCAGTATCTGAGTGGTTTGTTTGGGATTGATAAAGAGGTCTCTGCGAGTGCGGTTGCAGGGCGGAGTGCGGCTATTGCATATACGTGTAATTTAACGCCAATCGCCATGTGTGGTGATCCTGCTGGTGATGTGAGTGATGCATGGGGGTATCGTCCGCCGGGTTACGACCCTAATGTAGATATGGATCCTTCTCTAGTGCATGAGCTGAAAGTCGGGGATCAGAATAACACCGATATGGGGCCCGGGAACTTTCAGTTACTCGATTTTGGGCAAGAAACGGGTAATAGTGGTGCAGCCTTAGTTCGTGATGCATTGTCTGGTGCTTACAACGGTTGCGCCTCAATTGGCGATACCGTTACGACTAAACCAGGTAATAGTGCAGGTCCAGTTGCACAGGGACTGAATGTGAGGCTCAACGACTTTTCGGGACCGATTAAAAATGACGGAACGGTTTTACCAGACAAATACGTGAGAGAGCCCGATGTTTTGGCTGAGACCGATGCGGAGTACGCAGGTGACCTGTATTACGCCAACTATCGTCAGGAGCTAAGCTCTTGTGAAAGCGGTGGTGCTTGTGATGGCAGTAGTTATACCGGTGATGGTGGTCTGAACGGACGCCGGATTTTGCGTATCCCTATCGTAGATTGTACGGCCTCGACAGGTAAGTCTGATTTTGATGTTTTGGGCTTTGGTTGCTTCTTTTTACTACAAAAAGTCAGTAACTCAGGTCAATCATCAGTATTTGGGCAATTTCTTTATGATTGTTTAATTAATAACGGTTCTACTGGCACGGATCCGACAGATAAAGGCTTCTACCGTATCCATCTATACAAAGATCCGTTTAGCGGGGCCTCTTGATATGTTGTATTCAAATAGAAAGCATCAAAGGCCAAATATTTGCAGTCAACAAGGGCTGGCAATCATAGAGTTTATTCTCGCCTTGCCAGTGCTATTGATGCTAACCGTTTTAGTGATCGATGTGAGCCGAGCTTTTATTCAGTATACCGAGGTCAATAAAGCGCTGCAGAATGGGGCAAGGTATGCGGTCGTTGATACGTACGGCACGTTGAACTTTGAGTCAATTGCTGACGAAATCAGTATCAAGAATGTCGTTGTGTATGGAAGCCCAATTGCCTCTACTACACCTGTGATAGACCATATCAGTGTGGATGATATTGTCATTACCCAACCAACGAGTACCAATAAGGTGGTCACTCTATCGGCGACTTACAATTACGTGCCGATATTCTCGACTTTACCTTTTTCGAGCACTTCTTTGCAATTTAGCATTGGGGCGACCACGTCTATGAGGACAGGCCCATGAAACGATTGATAACGAAACAAAAAGGAGTGACTCAGCTTGAGTTCTCGGTCATCGCTTTGGCCGTTATATTAGTCCTGTTTTTGATCATCGAGTTTGCGATCTATTTCTTTTCGGTGCAAATGGTCAATGAGGTAACACGAAGAGCTGCGAGGCTTGCTACCGTGTGCTATATCGCTGATAGGGATGACATTGCTAACTTACCAGCTGTATCAGATCTCTATCCATCAGGCTTTTCTGCGAGTAATTTACAGATAGATTATCTTGATGAAGCTGGTGCAAGTGTTGATGTATCAGGCTTTCTTTCTACCCCTCCAGCGTCTAATGACGTATTAAATGCGCAGTTTTCTCAAATTAAATATGTTCGAGCAAGAGCGGTGAATTATACTTTTCAGTTTTTTGTTTTAGCTGCTTTAATTAATGCAGTAGGGAGTACTCCAGCTTTTGAAACTATATTGCCTGCAGAGAGTTTAGGAATACTTAGACCCGAAGGGACCAATGTCATTACGGATTGCTAATGGAGTAGCTTTATGTTGAAACCAGTTAAAATAAATGAAGAAACATATAAAAGTTTAAAAACTAACTTGATAGTTTGGATAGTTTATTCTACGTCAAACTTTAAAATTCATATTGCTGATGAATTATCCGAATGTGTCAATCTAAATATTGATTGGATAGAGCTAGAGTCTTTTAATTTAGACTTTGTTAAAAATAAGCAAATTCCCGATCTTATTTATATTGAAACCGGTGAAAGTTGGGCGCAGAAAGTGGCTCATGTGTACTCTAGTGACAGTAGCTTACAGCATAATCACACCGCTTTGATTGTCTTTGGTGATGAAAACGATACGGCATCTCTCAAAATGGCATTGAGGCTTGGTGCAACAGACTATTTGTCGCGTTCTGTTGATCTTGGTGAGCTTTATCCGCTATTAAAATCGACCGCGGATGAAAAGATTGCCAATAAACAAATGGGCGATTTAACTTTATTTATCAATACAAAAGGTGGTTCGGGTGCAACAACACTGGCGATCAACACCGCGATAGAACTGTCAAGTTACGCGAAGAGTAAAGTATTGCTCATTGACTTAGATATGCAGTTTAGTGATGCGGCCGATTATTTAAACTGTAAGCCAAAATACAATATTAATGATGTGATTGATTCTGTTAATGATTTGGATGAGTTATCACTAGAAGGTCTCGTATATCAACATCCTTCAGGTTTGAATTATTTATGTTTTAACCAAAATGATACCAAGGATAATCATAAACACGCAGTTCAAGTCAGTAAGTTATTACCTATTCTGAGACAGTTTTACTCACATATTATTGTGGATTTGTCTCATGGTGTTGAGCATGTTTATCAACAAATTGTTTCTCCGGCTACGCATATCTTTTTAATTATGCAGCAGAATGTTACTTCGGTTAAGCATGCGGTCAGCTACATACGTTCTTTAGAATTAGACTATGGTTTAAGTAGTCATCAGGTTGAACTGATTGTTAATCGTTTTGAAAAGAAATCAACAATATCTTTGAAAGACATTGAAAATGCAGTTAGTGGACATGCGATACATTTAGTACCTAATAATTTTGCTATTGCTATCGAGAGCGCTAATTTGGGTAACCCAATTGTTCAATCTAAGAAAAATAGTGCGCTGAAAGCTTCTTTGGCTGAAATATCGCACTTATTAGAAAGTCCGACCAAAGAGAATCAAAGTTGGATCAAAAAACTATTTTCTTAGTAAGGGGGAGTTATGTTTTTCAAACGGAAAGGCGTCGGGAGTTCTTTCAATTCCGTAGATGAAACAAAAGAATCCAAAGTTGTGAATGTCGAGTTGGCAAAATCTGACGAAGATACGTCAGATGAGCAAAGGGCTTTATCGCCCGTTGAAGCCAAGATGAAAGCGATCGAGGAGCAGAAAAAACAGCTAGAACAAGATCTCTCGATCAAACACTACTATCACAAAAAGCTACTGGATACCTTGGATCTCGGGCTTCTATCGCACTTGCAAGAAGATCGTGCGAAAGAGGAGTTACGCGAAGCGGTCGTTCAGCTCATTGCTGAAGATCAAACACACCCGTTGAGCTCTGAAGCTCGCAATCGCGTGATACATCAAATTGAAGATGAAGTGTTTGGTCTAGGGCCGCTGGAACCGCTGCTTGAAGACCCAACGATTTCAGATATCTTGGTCAATGGTCCGAAAAATATCTTTGTCGAACGTTTTGGTAAGCTCGAGAAAACGCCACATACCTTCTTAGATGAGCGCCATCTGCGCAACATCATTGATCGCATTGTTAGCCAGGTTGGACGAAGAATCGATGAAGCATCACCAATGGTGGATGCTCGACTCAAAGACGGTTCGCGTTTCAATGCGATTATTCCTCCTCTTGCCATTGATGGCCCTTCCGTTTCTATTCGACGTTTTGCGGTTGAACGTTTGAATATGGATAACCTATTAGAGCTTGGTTCGTTATCTCCAGAGATGGCGAAGTTTCTCAATGCTGCGGTCGTGGGGGAAATGAATATCCTGATATCTGGTGGTACAGGCTCTGGTAAAACAACCACGCTGAATATTTTGTCGGGCTTCATTCCAAGTGATCAACGTATTGTGACCATTGAGGATTCGGCAGAGTTACAACTCCAACAACCACATATTATTCGCTTAGAAACACGTCCTTCTAACATCGAGGGTAAAGGCGAAATATCTCAGCGCGATTTAGTGAAAAACTCGCTACGTATGCGTCCTGACCGGATAGTTGTTGGTGAGGTTCGTGGCTCAGAAGCGGTGGATATGTTATCGGCAATGAACACGGGTCATGATGGGTCGCTGGCCACCATTCACGCGAACACACCAAGGGATGCGTTGAGCCGTATTGAGAATATGTTCTCGATGGCGGGTTGGAATGTGTCGACCAAAAACTTGAGAGCGCAGATTGCCTCCGCCATCAATATTGTCGTGCAAATGGATCGCCAAGAAGACGGTAAACGCCGCATGGTCAGCGTACAAGAAATCAATGGCATGGAAGGCGACGTTATCACCATGTCGGAGATCTTCACCTTCCAAAGAAGAGGGGTCGATCAAGAAGGTAATGTGTTAGGTGATTACATGGCAACAGGGATTGTACCAAGCTGTCATGACCAATTAGTAAAACGAGGCTTAGACGTACCATTTGAAATATTCAATGAAAAAGCCCGTTAGGAGATTGCTATGGATAGTCAATTCCCCCTTTTTCTTGTGCTGCTTTTTTTGTCCGTATTCTTTATTAGCCAGGCGTTAATTCTGCCTTCTGCGGGTAAAAAGGTTAAGCATAAGCAGTTAATTAAGCGGATACACGAAAGCCATAAACACATCGATCAAGAGAGTATTTCCCTACTAAGGGAAAACTCGCTCAAAAACCTTTCTCCATTAGAGCGATGGCTTGTGAGGTTCAGCCTATTCGATAACTTTAAGAAGAAATTGGAATTGGCTGGGATACACATGGGGTTCAGTCGGTTTATTTTTCTCACCTTCCTCGGTGGGGTTGCGGTTGGGCTATTTCTGTTCTTATTCGGGCAAGTCTGGTACCTCTGTGCCGGTGTTGCTGTCGCTTGTTGGGTGTCGGTTTACTTCTACCTACAGAAAAGAATTGCAGATCGTTTAATGAAGTTCGAAGAGCAACTGCCAGAGGCGCTCGATATCATTAAGCGAGTACTACAGGCCGGTCAGCCAATTACACAAGCGTTTGGGGAAGTAGGCAGAGAGGTCAGTGCGCCGCTTGGCCCTGAGTTCATGAATACCTTTAACTTACTCAACTATGGTTATGACCTCCGCTTGGCGATTATGCAAATGTCGGAAAGAACACCTACGGTATCCATGCTTGCTTTCTCGAGTGCGGTGTTACTGCAAAAAGAAACGGGTGGTAACTTAGTCGAAAACATTGAAAAGCTCTCTCATATCCTACGTGCTCGTTTCAAACTCGCTCGAAAAATCAAAACCATTTCTGCGGAATCTCGAATGTCGGCATGGGTATTAGTATTAGCGCCTTTTGGGTTGTACGTCATCATTTCACTCGTTCGGCCTGAGTATATTGAGCTGCTTCATACGCACCCAATGGGGATCAAAATGGTGATTGGTGGGATGGTGGCCTTATTTATCGGGACGCTGTGGATTCGTAAAATCGTCAATATTGAGGTGTAGCTATGGAAAGCATTCAAGGATGGTTAAACGGTTTTGCTGTCGGCCAAGAGACGTTACTCATGGGGTTGATCCTCATCACCACCGTGTTGGTGGTGATGACGCTAGGCTCGATAATTATTGGGGTTAATTCGCCAATTAAAAGAAAGTTAGCCGAACTGTCTGGCGACAAAAAAGAAGTCTCTCACCACAACAAAAAAATGACTGACACATTGGAGTCGTTAGCGCCTTTAACTTCGCCAACCAGTGAAAAAGAGCGCCAAACGACACGCAATAAACTGATGCATGCTGGGTTTCATGAAAGCAATGCATTGTCGATGTTCTATGCCATTAAATCGGTCACAACAATACTAGGTGTGATGGTGGCAGCACTGGTGTATTTCTCGATTCCGGAATCTAAATATCTGTACACCTACATGGCGTTATCCGTATTTATTGGGCTTCTGATTCCTGATTTTATTTTGCGCCGAATGGTCAACAAGCGTCAGCAAGCGATTCGTGCAGGTGTGCCCGACATGCTCGATTTGCTGGTGGTTTGTACCGAGTCAGGGCTTGGCTTTAATGCGGCTTTGCGTCGCGTTGCAGATGAGCTGGTTATCTCTCACCCAGAACTTGCCGATGAAATAGACACGGTGTGCAATAAAATTAAAGCGGGTAAACCAATGCCTGAAGCCTTAAGGGAGCTAGTATTAAGGACAGGGTTAGAAGAATTGATGGGGCTGGTGAGCATGCTTAGCCACGCCTCTCGAATAGGTGGGAGCTTAGTCAACTCCTTGCGTGAGTATACCGAAGACTATAGGGATAAGCGTCAACAAGCAGCAGAAGAAATTGCTGCAAAAATCCCAGTCAAAATGATGTTTCCAATGGTGCTGTTTATTTGGCCATGTTTTTTCATCGTGGCTATTGGACCTGCGTTAATTTCATTGGCTGAGGCATTTTCTAATTAAAAAGCAAAATAGGGATCGTTATGTGGATTAAGAAATACGTCATCATCTCGTTGTTGGTGCTTACCGCATGTTCAACAACTGAACAGTCATCAGACTTCGATTCAACGCTGTACTCAGGTAAGCCCGTTGAGTCACTCACCAATGATGAACCTCCAAAAACAGAGGAGGAGGCAATCTCTCGAGGGGATATTGCATTAAGCAATAAAAATGTCGACTTAGCGTTGTATGAATACATTCGCTCGCTCTCTTTTCCTAACGCGGTCCATAAAGACAAAACCTTATACACCGTGGGGCGTATCCATTTGGCAAGAGAGAATTCAGAACTTGCGGATAAATCATTTCGAGCATCTTTAGCAGAGAACCCTGATCACATTGGTTCCCTCACAGAACTTGGCACTCTGTATACGAAACGTGGCGAAAAGGACGTCGGGAAGAGTTACTACATCCGCGCTTTGAACGCTGACCAAATTCGTATGGATGGCGATCCTATTATCACCAAAGACAACATTACAGCTGAGAGCGTTGCAACGTATCGCTATGATGATAAATCACCGGTTTCTGCTTACTCTGGTCTAGGTGTACTTTACGACATTCGTGGCGACCACGATATTGCGCAGGCATTAATTCGAAAAGCGTTGGATATTGATTCAAGAAACGTCAACGCTTTAGTCAGCCTAGGCTATTCCTACTACATGGAAAAAGCTTATTCAAAAGCGGCGCACTTTACTCAAGCTGCGCTGAGCATTAAGCCGGGGGATGAAAAGGGAATCAATAATTTGGGGCTCATTGCACTGGCAAAAGATCAACCACGACAAGCGCTGAGTATTTTTAGTCGACACATGACAGAGCCGGAAGCACTCAATAATGTTGGTTACTTCTTGATCCTTCAAGGCAAACCAGGCGAGGCGATTCCTTATCTACAACAGGCTATTGATAAGAACCCTGCCTACTATGAACTGGCAAATAAAAACTTAGAGCGAGCATTAGCAATGGTAAGAGAGCGAGGGGATACCTCTACCGCGCTTCTCCAATAACTTCACAGTATATTTAAAAAGAAAGCCACTCAGCAAGATGGAGTGGCTTTTCATTTTTAGGGACTTTTTCATTTATGGGGAGTAGTGCCGTTGCACAGTTGTTTGTTCAATTAGCCGTTCATTCGCTTCTTTCAGGGTAAGAAGCATAGCGCCGCAAAGCCCAACCAACTATCTTCCATAACATCACCGTTAAGAGTGTTGCGAGGTAACCATCAATCGCATAATGCCAGGCTAAATGTACCGAACCGATTTGAATGATGACGGCGAAAGCGTAAGCAAAGTAGCCGATGGTTTTGTTGAGTCTATAAATTGATAGCGCCATCAAAACAGCAATGGAAACGTGCAAACTCGGCATTGCCGAAATGCCAGAGCCAATACCATTGGCATTCGCGATGTACTCATCCCAAAGATATTGCTGTGTAGGCAATGCCCACAATTGCCCAGCGTCTACATTGGTAAGGTATTGGCTTTGGGCTTCGAGCGTTTTCATCAGAGGAACAAACTGTTCATCTCCAGTAACAAGCTCCACGTAGCAAGGACCTGCTGAAGAAAGTAACGTGGCGAAGAAGACACCAAGAATCATCCAAGACAATGCGAACGTGAGTAAAAACTGTTGCCTTACCAACGGGTATTTTTTGTAGATAAGGAAAAAGATGAGTATACCCCACATACAAAAAAACCATGCGTTGTAGGCAACGTTTAGCGCCAGTGAGGCCCAAGCATTGGAGAATAATGCGTGGGTCAATTCCCAAGGTGCGGCGCCGAAGTGCAACAGCGTATCAATATTCGCAAAGGTTAGATCCCATTTAAAAGGGTTGATGATTGGAATAAGCGATTTCAAAAACGTGTGGTTAGAGAAAATCAGGTTAAGTGCCATCATCGAAACAAACACTGATACAGGGCGGTACAGTGGAAAAATAAGATGTTTCAGTTTTCGTATGAAGCGCTTTGCTGGCTGTTTTTCTTTGCGCAGTATGAGATAGAAATAATAATAGATACACCAGCTTAAACCTGTGACATACAAAGCTTGCATGAGCGTTTCAAGGTAAGTGGTAAAAGAGTAATCAATAGGGAAATCGAGATATAAAGAACAAAGATAAATGACAGCAGTCGAGATAAAGCAATAGGTGTAGAAAATCTTATCGATCAATAACTCGTTCTTCACAGACTGGAGCCAAGTCGCTGCTTTTTGCTGCCAACTTACGTTGATCTGGTAATTGTTGTCTTGTTCCATCGATGATCCGTCATCTCTATCCTTCCAATGTCATTAAGCTTAGTTGAGAAAACGGGCACTTGTATTTAAGTGCCCGCTAAGAGTTTGTCGTTTAAGATTTTTACATTATGCCCGTGACAAGGCCTGCCGCCACAAAAAACACGATCATCCACAGCACCGAAAGGTTGAGCTTTTTGTGTAGATAGAAACCCGCAACCACTAACGCCATGTCGATGGGAGCAACAACTGCGCTGCTAAATACTGGCTGGTAAAGTGCCGCGAGTAGCAACCCTACTACCGAGGCATTTACACCGTTGATGGCGCCGGAGACCAGCGGTTTGCCTGCCAGTGCTTGCCAGTTTTTAAGAACGCCAAGCAGTAAAAGAAACCCTGGGAGGAATACGCCAAGCGTTGCGATCAGCGCGCCTAAAATTGGCGTATCCGAAAGCTCATAGCCGATAAAAGTCGCAAAGGTGAACATTGGCCCCGGTACAGCTTGTGCAGCGGCGTAGCCTGTTAAAAATGCATCTTGGCTAAGCTGGTCACCAACAATGTTTTGCAGAAGCGGTAGCACCACATGACCGCCACCAAACACTAAACTACCAGCTTGGAAAAAATCACTAAACAGCCCAAGCAAAGGCAACGTATGAGCTACTAACGGTAAGCCGAGTAAAAGCACCGCAAATAGAGCCAATGGCGTGATAGACGGTTTAAACGGCTCGGCTGATGGCGCGGAGTCTTTCTTCAGATATCGCATGCCGACAAAACCTGCTACGAGCAACACGAACATTTGCGTCATGATGCTTGGTGCCACCAGCAACGCAATCGCAGTCGCGACGCACAAACCCGCGGTCAGTTTGCTTTGACAGAAGTTTTTGTACATGCCCCAAGTCGCATCCGCCACGACGACGACTGCGAGCAGTTTTAGGCCGTGGACTATGTTTTGGAACACCGCGGTGTCGGTGATTTGGCTGCTCACCATTGCCAGTGCCAACATGATGATCACCGAAGGAAGCGTGAATCCGACAAATGCTGCGCATGAGCCACTTAAACCGCCGCGCTTATAACCCAATGCAAAGCCGACTTGGCTTGATCCCGGTCCCGGCAAAAACTGACTGAGTGCGACGATTTGTGCGTACTCGCTGTCATCAAGCCATTTCAGTTTCTCAACAAAGGTTTGGCGAAAATAACCAATATGAGCCGCAGGGCCGCCGAAGCTGAACCAACCCAGCCAGAAAAAAGTTTTGAAGATGGTGAACATGTCGAGCCTGTTTATCTAAAAAGCATTGCTGCTAATTTATCGGATGCTCTAAAATGACTCAAATTGATAGATTTAATTTCATTTATGAATGAAATGGGATGAGGATGTTGAGGTGAAAGAGGACATTCAGTGGCGCAACATTGACTTGAACTTATTGGTGACGTTTTCCTACTTGTATCGCTATCGAAGCGTTAGCGTCGCGGCAGAGAAAAGTTACGTTAGCCAGTCGGCGATGAGTCATAGTTTGTCTCGTTTAAGGTTGTTGTTTGACGACCCGCTTTTTGAGCGAAAAGGACACAAGATGGAGCCCACCGAGCACGCTCACCACATCGCGCCAACTGTGCATCACTTGTTGGATTCTATCGCCAAAGACTTGCTCACTAAGTCTGCCTTCCAACCTGAAAATTACGCGGGTGTATGTCGCATTGGGTTAACGGATTATGCCGAGTTTATTTTTGCTCCTCGGCTTTATGACGAAATACGCCAGCGCGCACCAGAGGCGCAGATCAGTTTTATTAACGTCAATCGTAGCAACTACGTGGCATTAACTGAGCATGAAAAGCTCGATGTCATTATTGGCAGCATGCCAGTGTTGGATGACAACTTTGAGAGCTTGTACTTGTACACGGAAAAACACGTGTGTATGTGTGATAAACAGGTATTGCAAGGGGAAACACAGCTGTCTCTAGAAGCGTTCGCTAACATAAAGCAAGCTCTGGTAAGTCCCGATGGGAGCTTAAAGACACAAGTAGACCAAAAGCTCGCAGAACATGGCTTAAGCCGTAAAGTCACCGTGGCGTCGCGCAACTTTCTCACTATTCGGCATCTATTGAAAAAGCGCGATCTCATTGCCATCGTGCCAGAAAAAATGGCTTTGGCGGAGGGCTTTTCGGACGATCTCATTACCGTTAAGCCGCCGATCGCCGTTGCGGATTTTGATATTGCCATGCTGTGGCATTCCAGCCGAAACAATGAAGATAAAGGGATTTGGCTACGCGAATTAGTTTCTTCGACCATTACCTCTCACATATAAAAAGGGCACCAAAGGGTGCCCAGAATGTTTGTCATTGAGAGCCTGTGTTATACCGCTTGCGAAGCTGGCGCGGCTTCTTTTATACGCTCTTCCTGATTCAATGATTTTTCGTATTGGCTGTACTTCCACCAAGCAAAGCCAAGGAAAATCACGATACCGCCAACGTTGTAGAAAATGATGGTCATGATGTCGGCCCCAGTAGGGAAGGTCGATGCTAAGAAACCAACCGTAAAGATAGCGATCAGTACCGATACGGTAGCGATGCCCATTTTGCGTGAGCCCATTTTGAAATCACGCTCGACGTGATCCAGTTTCAAGCGCAGATTCAGGTACGCCAGCATGATGAACAGTGGTGGCAGCATCGAGGCGGCAGCGGTCATGTTGATCACGGTATTCATCAAATCTTGAGCGGTGTTAGAACCTAATGTTGGGATGATCATCAATGGAATGACGATAAGGAACTGATACCAAGCTGCGCGAGCTGGTACGCCGTTTTCGTTCAGCTCTACGGTTTTCTTACCAAAAATGCCTTCTGGAATCTCAGAGAAGAAGATTTTCACTGGCGTTGCTGTCCACATCAGTAGAGAGCCAAACATAGCGGTAAAGGATACCAAGCCTACGAAGCGGTTCATCAATACTTCTGGCAAACCAAAGTACGCAGCCAAACCTTCAAATACTTGTACCGAGCCACCCGTGTATTTTAGGGTTTCGCTAGGAACAAACACGTTAATCAAAACAGACGCGACTGAGTAAAGCACACCGATAAAGATACCTGCGATGATGATGACTTTAACAAACGATTTCGAGCCGCCTTTCACATCGTTTACGTAAACCGCGACCGATTCCGCACCGCCTGCCGCCATAAAGATCCATGTAGTAATGCCTAAAAATGTCCAGCTGAAATCAGGGATCATCGCTTCTACAGTAATTGGGTCAGCCGGTTCTACGCCGCCGATCAACGCTGCGCCAGCCAGTAAAATGTACGACATTGTCAGTAGCAGCATGAGGGAGGAGGTCACCGACGTAATTGGCCCCAACATTTTCGCGCCGTTTGTCGATACGTAGGTCGCAAACGCAAACAAAATCATACTGAGCACGGTAGTGGTGAATGGCGTCAGAATGTATTCATAGCCTAAGAACGCGTAAGACGCATAAGCGATAACGCGCGGTAGCAAAGACGTGAAGAAGAATAGGTTAACGAACCAATAAGTGTAGGCAGAGATAAACGCCCAGCGACCGCCGAGTGAGCTTTTTACCCATGCGTAGACACCCGCTTCAGAATCTTTATTCAGAGATACGAATTCTGCGATGATCAAACAGAAAGGGATGAAATAAAAAATGGTCGCCAGAAAGAACATTGGCGCAGACGCTAGACCGATCTCGATATTGTTATTGATTACGTTATTAAAGCTAAATACTGCGGCAAAGGTGAGGGACAACAACCCGAATTTGCCTATCGTATTACGTTTGGATTCAGACATGTTCTATCTCCGGTGAATCACGTTGGAATTGTAGGGAGGAAGGGCTTGTAATGCTGTGACCACAGCCCTTCTCTTGTTTTATTTATTTAGGAAGTAGCCATCTTCGATGGTCACTTTGAGCACCACTTTTCTTACGCGGTTGTCTCCGTGGAAGCGGTACGCTTCACTGTTTTCAAAAATCGCCACTTGGCCTTCGCAAAGCTCACGTGTTTCACCCTGACCAGAAAAAAATTCGCGGTCAGTTTCATCACGATAAGCTTGTTCTAGGGTTAACGTGGTTTTATCCGCGAACTCAACGCTTTCTCGGCCTTCGAGGTAGTAATGCACATCGAAGTAACGACGGTTACCGATGAACGTTTCGGTTTGTTTCGCGATGCCATCTTCAACCATGTAAACCAGTGAATCGCCAATCGAGTGCATCACGCCATCTTTGATGTTGCCGATGTTGCCAATGGCTTCCACACAGCGGTTCCATTTACGACCGTTGCGATATACCTGTTTGAATTGCTCTAAGCTGTCTAACACGATCATGGGTTAAGCCTCGTTGACTGATTGAGTATTGGTTTGAGTGAAAAACGCGTTGTCGAAATCATGGTTTGCCATCACGTGTGCGTTGCAATCGCCTGCTTGCAGTGGCATCAGCGTCAAGCCGTAACGGAACTCGTCCATGTACACGCGGTAAGAGTCGAGCACTTCGCTGCCCCATGAGTTCGAGCCTAACCCCATCACTTGATGGTCAAGGTTAAGGGTGATGTAGCCACTCTTTTCTAGCTCGATCGTATGTTGCGCTTCATGCAGATTTTGGTTGGTGTAGAACCACGCGCTGAAGTTGATTTCTTGCTGAGGTTTCACCAATAACCCTGTGCCATGACGGTTCGTGAGCGATGCCCAGCGCACGTGTTGGCGGTTGCCGTTGTTTTGCGGGAACGGGTAGTTCTCGAACATGTCCTCGACGGTGCTGTGGTAAACATCAATGAGGTTAGCTTGGCGACTGTCTTGGTAGTTTTCTTCTGGGCCGCGACCGTAGTAGCTCACTTGGTCAAAGCTGCCGTTGATGCCCAAATCCAAGCCGATGACCGGAATCACGTGAGGGTAGTCGCCGTAGCGCTCGCCACTCAGTTCCACGTTCAAATGGCCTTGAGCATTGATTTGATAGCGATAGGTACAACGCATGCCAAAATCAAAGACCGGCGGCGCAATGATGCTGGTGGTTGTAATCAAGACGGAATCATCAGTTGCTTCCACAGCAAGTGTGCGGAAGTGCTCCTGCATGATTTGCAGATGCGCTGGGTGCCACAAACCTTCATACTCTTGTTTGTGGTTATCAATCATCGGTTTGAAGAAGTTCAGTCTCGGCTCAGATTGAATGATCTCTTCGCCATTTACGCGCCAAGAAGTCAGCTTGCCGTTTACTTTGGAGAAGGTAAGCGTGAAGTTATGACCTGTGATCACGTGCTCTAGGCGGCTTTCTTCAAGCACCAAGGGTTGAATATTGTGGTTGACCAGTGCAGGCAACGTCGCGGTGTTTTCTTTCAGTTGGAACTGATACACCGCAATTTCATGGTTGGCTTCGCTGTAAAGCGTGCGACTGTCTTTGCGTACGGTGAAGTTAACAAAGGCTTCGCGTTCATCCAATTCTGGCAAGTCGATGGTCACTTCACGTTCGCTGTTGGCGACCAAAGCTTTGACTTTGAATTGCACGCTATGCAGGGTTTCACCTTCGGCACGCATGTCAGCAGTAATGGTGTAATCATCGAGGTTGGTGAACCACAATTTGTTCTCAACGATGAAGCGGTCATGGCAACCTTCAACGGCGCGGATTTTCACCGGTGCAATGACTTGTTTGTACTCTTTCAGGCCTGGGCCCGGGGTTTGAACTGGGTAAATCAGACCATCCATACAGAAGTTGTAGTTGTTTGGGTAGTCGCCGTAATCGCCGCCGTATTTGTAGAACTCTTGGCCGTGTTCATCACGCGCTAGAATGCCGTGATCACACCATTCCCAAACGTAGTGACCTTGAATGTGGTCGTGCGCATAGAACACGTTTTGGTATTCGGTTAAACCACCCGGCCCGTTACCCATCGCGTGTGCGTATTCGCAGATAATGCGTGGCTTCTCGTGTGGGTGTTCGCCAAAGTAATTCATCAGTTGAGCGCGTGAGTACATAGTGGAAATCACATCCACCACTTCAGCATCGCGGTCTTCTTCGTAGTGAACCAAACGGGTGTCATCAATTGCTTTGGTCGCGGTATACATCGCACGGATGTTACAGCCATAACCCGATTCGTTACCGAGTGACCACATGATGATCGATGGGTGGTTTTTCTGTGCGTGCACATGGCGCACTGCGCGATCGACAAACACCGCTTCCCAAGCAGGATCATTGGTGATACGGCTCAGGTCGCCAACGTTGGCAAAGCCGTGGGTTTCCACATCGGTTTCTGCCATCACAAACAGGCCGTAAATATCACATAACTCGTAGAAGCGTGGGTCGTTCGGGTAGTGTGCGGTGCGAACTGAGTTGATGTTGTGTTGCTTCATCAAAATCAGATCTTTTTCCACGCGATCCATACCCACTGCGCGACCTTTTAGGTGGTCGTTGTCATGACGGTTTACACCATGCAGCATCACGTATTGATTGTTGATGTAGAAAAGGCCATCACGCACTTTGATATCACGGAAACCCACGCGTTGTGGGATCACTTCCACTACGTTGCCTTGGTGATCTTTTAAGGTGATGAACAAGTGGTAAAGGTAAGGGTTTTCAGCCGTCCAATGCGTTGGGCTCACCATATCAATCGCAAAGCTTGTTGAGTGGTGGTTTTGGATAGTCAGTGAATCGCATTGACCACTGGCTACGACAGTGCCTTTGTCATGCAGCGCGTATTCCAGCGTATAGCCTGACGCGATAGCGGTGGAAAGGTTTTCTAATTCGACTTGAGCACTGAGCATCGCACTTTGGTAATCGTCGGCGAAATCGGTGCGAATGGTGAGATCTTGGACGTGAATCTGCTCTTTGCCCATAAGATAAACATCGCGGAAGATCCCCGCCGTCCACCACATGTCTTGGTCTTCAATGTAAGTGGAATCGGCCCACTGCATCACTCGTACAGAGAGTAAGTTTTCGCCTTGTTGGACGAACTTGGAAATGTCGAATTCCGCTGTGAGTCGGCTGCCTTTACTAAAGCCGACGTACTCGCCGTTTACGTACACTTCAAAGTAGGTTTCCACGCCGTCGAACTTGATGATGGTTTGTTGGTTATCCCACTGTGGACCAAGTGTAAATGTGCGTTGATAAGCGCCCGTTGGGTTGTCGGTTGGTACAAACGGGACGTCGATCGGGAATGGGAAGCCCTCATCGGTGTATTGCAGATCGCCGTGGCCTTCCATTTGCCACATGTTTGGGACGGTAATGTGTCCCCAGTCGTTCATTGTTTGTGAGTAAAACTCATCAGGTACCAACATTGGGTTGGTGAAATAACGGAATGTCCATTGGCCGCTGAGTAACATAAAGCGGCGACTCAGTTCACGTTGAAAGGTTTGTGCGCTTTGAACAGAGTCGTAGGAGAAAAAGTACGCACGCGGTGCCATACGATTCTCGTGTAAGTGTTGGAAGTTTTCCCAATTGTTCACGTTTTGATCTCCCCTCGGCTTGGTGCGCTTATGTTGGAATGCGAATTGGTTTCATCCGGCTCAACATCAGTGCAAAAACAACGGCCGATGTATTGTGAAAAATGCTTATGAATAATCTGAGAAAGATATTAGTAAAAGTTTTACTAAAATAAATTAGTGAAAACGTTTTACTCTAACTTGATCACGTTTTAAATGACCAATGTTGAGCAAGATGTGATCAGCGTAAAGGAATGCGTTCTAGATTGTTTGGGAAAGTAAAAACAGTAAAAATTCGGTAGAAAATAAAAGAAGAAATAAAAAAGCACTGAAAATTCAGTGCCTTATTTGAACAGTTTTGAGGGTGTTTTTATCGAGTTGTGCCGCGTAGCTTGAGCTTGCTTGGAACATACACTTGAAGGGGCAGTGCGCGTCCGTCACGGTATTTTTCTACTAACAAGTTCACGCCTTGAATCCCCATCATTTCAGAATGAATACGAACGGTAGATAGAGGAGGGAAGGTAAAGCGCGCGGTAGGAATGTCGTTCACGCTGATCAGCGCAATATCATCAGGAATGTTTAAACCAAACTCATGCACTGCTCGTAACACACCAATCGCAATGGAGTCCGAAGCAATGAACATCGCTTTTGGGAAATCGCCTTTGGTCAGCATCTCTTTCGCTAAGTCATAACCGGACAAGCTAGAGAAATCGCCACGATAAATGTCGTCTTCAGAAACCACACCTTTTAGACTGCCGTAGTCCACAAACGCATTTTCACGAATGTCTGCGGTGTTGGGTTCGTCTTGTCCACCAATAAAGCCGATGCGTTCATAGCCTTGTTGTACAAAGAAATCAACCACTTGCTTGCTGATTCTTACAAGGTCGATATCAACGCAATCGTAAGGACTAGTTGGATCTGAAAAGTCAATGTAACAGATGCTATCGGCTAGGCGTTTAGGTAACTTATTGACCACCTTTTGGTCGACTTTCCCGACTAAAAGGACACCCGTGATCTTTTGCGTTTCAACATCAACTTCGCTGTTGTAGCAATTGGTTAGCGTAATGCCGAGTTTGTCGCACTGAGTTTCAATCCCATGACGAATCGACAGGTAGTACGGGTCATTCACTTCTGCTTCTTGTTTGTAATTGTACAAGGCCAAAAAGTGATGTTTTTGCTTGGCTTCTTTGGTGGCTTTCTTCGAGCTGCTGGTGCGGTACTCCAGCTTTTCTGCGATTTCTAAAATGCGGCGTTTGGTCTCTTCTTTAACGCTCAACGTCGGATCGTCATTCAAAACTCGCGATACAGTTGCAAGTGAGACGCCCGCTTCAGTGGCGATATCTTTTAGTGTTGCCATGTACATTTCCCGTTGGCATTGCTCACAGTCCAAGTGAGAACTCAATAATCTGGCTATTGTAAACAGCTACTTAGGGATGCACAAACTTTTAGTAAAATCGTGCGATCCACGCAAGAGAGCGGTATCTGCTCGACTCATCTTCACTGCTCATCATCCTCCTGGTTTAATTTAACTAAAGTCAGCATCTAAAATAAGGCTTTTGTGTAATTTTGTGGAAGCGTTTACACAATTTGAATTCGATCACGGATCTGGATCGAGATTGGTTGCTAGACTTTTAGCCAGTTAAGAAATGGGCGTACCGATTCGATGCAATGGCGATTGGCTTTTAGCGCATCAGAGTGAGGTGTGAACAGAAAGCAGCAAACGTGGAGAAGCAAAAGTGAAAGTTCTTGTCACAGGCGGTATGGGATATATCGGTAGTCACACTTGCGTTCAGATGATTGAAGCGGGAATAGAACCTATCATCGTCGACAACTTGTGTAACGCCAAACTGGAAGTGTTAAACCGTATTGAAGCGCTGACAGGCAAGCAGCCTGCGTTCCACCAAGGTGACATCCGTGACGAAGCCTTTTTGGATACGGTATTCGCGCAGCACGACATCCAAGCTGTGATCCACTTTGCTGGCCTCAAAGCGGTTGGCGAATCGGTGGCAAAACCACTTGAGTACTACGACAACAACGTCAATGGCTCATTGGTGTTGGCGCGCAGCATGCGTAAAGCGGGCGTGAAAAGCATCGTATTCAGTTCATCGGCAACGGTTTACGGTGACCCAGAAATAGTGCCGATTACGGAAGATTCACCAACAGGCGCAACCACCAACCCATACGGACGTAGCAAATATATGGTGGAGCAATACTTAAGCGATCTGTTCCATGCTGAAAACGACTGGAGCATCACCTTACTGCGTTACTTCAACCCAGTTGGCGCGCACCCATCGGGCTGTATGGGGGAAGACCCACAAGGCATTCCCAATAACTTGATGCCATTTATCGCCCAAGTCGCTGTTGGCCGCCGAGAAAAACTCGCGGTATTCGGTAGCGACTACCCAACACCTGATGGCACTGGCGTGCGCGATTACATCCATGTGATGGATTTGGCCGACGGCCATATTGCGGCATTGAAAACGGTGGGGGAAACATCGGGTTTGCACATTTACAACTTAGGTACGGGTAAAGGCTCGAGCGTACTTGAGATGGTGGATGCGTTCGCGGCCGCTTGCGGTAAACCTGTGCCTTACGAGTTATGCCCGCGTCGTCCTGGGGATATTGCTGAATGTTGGGCAAGCACGGAAAAAGCAGAGCGTGAACTAGGTTGGAAAGCAACACGCACGGTGGCTGAAATGACCGCCGATACGTGGCACTGGCAGTCAAATAACCCTAGTGGCTATTCCCCGGAGTAATTGCAGTCGCGCGTTGCCATCTGCGCTTCTCACGGTTTTGGGAAGCTGAGTTTGAAGAATTTTAAAGAGTTGAGTAAGTAACATGTCGAATGTCGAATTTAACCCAGTGGATCATCCACACCGCCGTTACAACCCTCTGACTGGGCAATGGATTTTGGTTTCACCTCACCGTGCAAAACGCCCTTGGAGCGGCGCAGATGAAAAGCCCGCATTGGATGAGCTACCAAGCTATGACGGTAAATGTTTCCTTTGTCCAACCAACGAACGTATCTCTGGCGATGTTAATCCAGATTACCAAGGCACCTATGTGTTCAATAACGATTTTGCTGCGCTGATGGTGGATTCACCAGATGCACCGGAGTCAAACAACCCGCTATTCAAAACGCAAGGCGTGCGTGGTTTGAGCCGAGTGATTTGCTTCTCGCCAGATCACAGCAAAACCTTACCGGAGCTGCCAGTGGATAAAATTCGTGGCGTGATTGATACATGGAATGAGCAAATTGAAGAGCTAGGCAAAGAGTACGTTTGGGTTCAGGCGTTCGAAAACAAAGGCGAAACCATGGGCTGTTCTCAGCCGCATCCACACGGTCAAATCTGGGCGAACAGCTTCTTACCAAATGAAATCGAGCGTAAAGAGCACAACCTAAAAGCCTACTACCAAGAGCACGGCAGCAACTTGCTGGTGGATTACGTACAAGCGGAACTCAAAGACGGCTCACGCATCGTGGTGGAAACCGAACACTGGCTGGCGGTGGTGCCTTACTGGGCTGCTTGGCCGTTCGAAACCATGTTGTTGCCGAAAACGCACATTCGTCGCATGAGCGAACTCAGCGATGAGCAACGAGACGATTTAGCGCTAGCGATTAAGAAGCTGACCAGCCGTTACGATAATTTATTCCAATGCTCTTTCCCTTACTCGATGGGCTGGCACTACGCGCCGTTTTTTGACCAGGGCACAGACATCGACCATTGGCAGCTTCATGCACTTTTTTATCCGCCACTGCTGCGCAGTGCCACGGTTCGTAAGTTCATGGTGGGCTACGAAATGCTGGCAGAAAGCCAACGTGACCTTACCGCAGAGCAAGCGGCGCAGCGTCTGCGTGATGTGAGTGATGTCCACTACAAAGAATGCTAAGTCTTTAAATTGGACTGATTACGAATAACGGGATAGCGCGACTTTACAGATAGAAAGTTAGGCTCAACGCGCTATCCCACACAAATTACTATTTTAAGAGAACGTCCCTATGTCTGAACTTATCCAAAATGTGAAAGCGTCATTTGAGCAAGTGTTGGGCTACGCACCTAGCCATATTATTCAAGCGCCTGGTCGTGTGAACTTGATTGGTGAGCACACCGATTACAACGATGGTTTTGTCCTACCGTGTGCCATTAACTACCAAACGGTCGTGGCGGCGGCAAAGCGTGAAGACAATATCGTGCGTGTGGTTGCGGTCGATTACGGCAACGCAGTGGACGAATTCGATATCACGCAAGCCATTACCTTCCAGCAAGACAAAATGTGGGCGAACTACATTCGCGGCGTGGTGAAGTGTCTTCTGGCGCGCGGCTACCAGTTTACTGGGGCGGATATTTCAGTCAGCGGCAACGTACCTCAAGGCGCGGGTTTGAGCTCATCGGCGGCATTGGAAGTGGTGATCGGTCAAACCTTTAAAGTGCTGTTTAACCTTGAAATCAGCCAAGCCGAAATCGCGTTAAACGGTCAGCAAGCCGAGAACGAATTCGTCGGTTGCAACTGCGGCATCATGGATCAAATGATTTCAGCGGAAGGGCGTGAAAATCATGCGATGCTATTAGATTGCCGTAGCCTTGAAACTGAAGCAGTCTCTATGCCAGAAGACATGGCCGTCGTGATCATCAACTCGAACAAAAAACGTGGTTTGGTCGACAGCGAATACAACACTCGTCGTCAGCAATGTGAAGAAGCGGCGCGTATTTTCGGAGTGAAAGCTTTGCGTGATGTGACGATTGATCAGTTCAACGAGAAAGTCGCTGAGCTGGATGAAATGGTGGCAAAACGTGCCCGTCATGTCATCACAGAAAACGATCGTACTGTGGAAGCGGCGCAAGCGCTACGAGCACACGACATGAAGCGTATGGGCGAGCTGATGGCCGAGTCTCATGCCTCGATGCGCGATGATTTCGAAATCACGGTAAAAGAAATCGATACGCTGGTGGAGATAGTCAAAGAGGTGATCGGCGATCAAGGCGGCGTGCGCATGACTGGCGGTGGCTTTGGTGGCTGCATCGTGGCACTTGTACCGCCAGCACTGGTTGATGACGTGAAAGCGGCAGTTGAAGCGAAGTACCAAGCGGCTACGGGCTTAAAAGAGTCGATTTATGTCTGCCAACCCAAAAATGGTGCTGGCTTGGTTGAAGTGCTGTAAGGAATGATGATGAAAGCCTATTTTCAACAACTAGAACAAGCGATGGCGCAAACGCCGTCGTTTGATGGCCAAACTGCGAATCTGATTCATTTGACTAACGCGAATGGTATGACAGCGTCGTTTATGGATATCGGTGCGACGTGGTTGAGTTGCACATTACCGGTAAATGGTGAAAACCGTGAAGTGTTGTTGCGCTCACCAAATATGGCTGAACACATGAAGCAAGACGCTTACTTTGGTTCCATTGTTGGCCGCTTTGCTAACCGAATTGCGAAAGGGCACTTTGAGATAGACGGAGAGAAGTATCAACTTGGTATCAATAACGGTGAAAACTCACTGCACGGTGGGCTGGAAGGGTTTGATAAACGCCGCTGGAAGGTTGAAAAGCAAAATGATCAACAGGTCACTTTTTCACTTCGCTCCCCGGACGGTGACCAAGGCTATCCGGGAAACCTCGATGTGAAGGTGACGTACACGCTCACTGACGAGAATGAACTAGCTATCGCCTATGATGCTAAGACCGACAAAACATCGCCAGTGAATTTAACCAATCATGCTTACTTTAACTTGGCTGGTGAGGCGAGCCGCGCGAAAAGTTTGGATCATACTTTACAGCTCAATGTTGGGCATTACTTGCCAACGGATGCGGGGTTAATTCCTACCGGTGAACAAAAGCCAGTTTCAGGCACCAGTTTCGACTTCACCGAGCCAAAATCGATTGGCCAAGAATTTCTTGCCGAGCAAGATCAGAAAATTGCTGGTGGCTACGATCACGCCTTTGTATTCACGCCTGGAGTGACCGATGGCGTGTCTGTCACTGCGGTTTTAATTGCACCAAAAGAAGATGTGGTGATGAAGGTGAAAACCACCAAACCTGCCATCCAGTTCTATTCAGGTAATTTCTTAGCCGGTACGCCCGGCGCAAGTAAAACTTACGAACGCTATGACGGCCTAGCATTGGAAACGCAGTACTTTCCAGACGGGCCAAACAAACCAGAATGGGGACTCAACAATGGGGTGTTGAGCTCTGGGGATTGCTATCAGCATCAAACTACTTATCAGTTTGAATTTTAGATAGCACTTCTGCCCTTTGAACTTGCAGCGGCAGCGATGCAACTCCAACGACTTTGGGTGTTATGGTGGGCTACATGCCCACCTTTTTTGTTTTTGTCGAAGAGGTTCGAACGATGAGCTCACCCTCTACTTTGCGTTTGTTAGAAAGCAACGGTTGCCCTTCAATCAGTGCCATCAACGATTCGATTGCGAGTTTACCCATGTCTGAGTAGGGCAGTTCAACCGACGTTAATGCTGGAAAGCTTTCAGAGGCGATTTGCTGATTATCGTAACCGACAACGGCAACATCGTGAGGAATCTTCAACCCCAACTCTGCTATCGCTTGGTAGCACCCCATTGCCATATAGTCGCTGCCACAGAAAATCGCTTCTGGCGGCTGCTCCATATTCAGTAGTGCGAGTGTTTGCTGGTGCGCTTTTTTTAGCGACCAGTTTGCATCGACTAAATACTCTGAGTTAGGAATGATGTCTGCATCAATGAGAGCCTGACGATAACCATCGGCACGTTGCTTACTGGCTAGCATCCAACTTTCACCAGACAGCATGGCAATGCGACGATAACCTTGCGTCGTGAGGTGTGAAACTGCTTTGTAAGCTCCAATCATATCGGCCGGCAAAATACTTGGCGTTTCGGTGTGTTCTTCGTTGGTGCAGTTCAGCAGCACAGTCGGTAAGGAAGTTGTGACGCGTTGCTGCCCCAACTCTCGCGTCATACTAGATGCGTAAACCAAGCCTGCGTAATCACCGCCGTTGATCTCCGACTCAATCTTGCTTGCCAACACTTCATCATGGCTGTAATTGAACGTCACCAATACGTAGTCGTTCGACCACGCTTCTTCTCTCGCTGCATTGATGGCATCGATAAATGGGTCATAACTGGTTAAGCCGTTGATCACCAATGCGATCTTTTTAGGGCGTCCCAAAGCATGGGCAACCTTTTTGTTTTTGTAGCCAAGTGATTCTGCGGTTTCGAGCACTTTACGTTTGGTCGCTTCCGCGATTTTTACGGAAGTTGAGCCATTCAATACCAGTGATACGGTCGACTGAGAGACGCCAGCCGCCGCCGCAATGTCACTCATGGTGATTTTTTTAGCCATTCTGCTCTTTTACTTAATTTCGTTAGCTAAAGATATTAGCTAAAGATTAAGCTCGGATCATCCTTTAAAGATTAAGATCACAAAAGTAAGTCAGAGCAACTTAAAAGCTGTGATTTTCACCACGTTTATTCTTTGAACATCTAGTCATTAAATTATTAATTAATATATTAGCTAATATTATTAGTTAATGTTATTAGTTAATAATTTAGTTTTAAGGTGAGTAAGATGAAAAGATGGTCGGAAGAGAAAGCGTGGCAATGGCAAAAAGAGCATGGCTGGCTACGTGGCTTTAACTATTTACCGCGCACAGCGGTTAACTGGAATGAGATGTGGCAAGCGGAATCCTTTGCACCTGAGGTGATGGAGCAAGAGTTAGCTTGGGCGCATGATGTGGGTTACAACACTTTACGTACCAACTTACCATTTATAGTTTGGCAAGCGGATCGCGATGGTTTACATGTGCGAATTGAGCGCTTTCTGGATATTTGCGAACGCAATCAAATCAAAGTGATGCTCACGCCGATGGATGACTGCGGTTTTTCGGGCGACCATCCTTATCTTGGTGAACAAAAAGCGCCCGTACCGGATTTGCACAACAGCCAAGCAGCAGCAAGTCCTGGTCGCAATGTGGTGATGGACAAATCTATGTGGGGTGAGGTCGAAGCGTATATTCGCGACATCATCTCTACCTACAAAAATGACCCTCGAATCGTTATTTGGGATCTCTATAACGAGCCAACCAACCGAATGATTTTCACCACCACGGGTGAGATCGCTTATGACGAAGAAATGGAAATCTTTAGCCATGAGCTGATGGAAAAAGCGTTTGAGTGGGCACGTGAAGAAAACCCAACTCAGCCTCTCACCGTTGGCGCTTGGCATGCGCCAAGCATTCTTGACCGAAGCCTACCGATTTATGAACACCCAACCGATCGCAAAGCGATGGAGCTATCGGACATCATTACTTTCCACGCTTACTTACCACTCGATCTGTTCCATAAAGCCGTTGAAATTGTAGAAAGCTACAACCGACCAATGATGTGTACTGAGTGGCTTGCTCGTCATGCGCAATCGTACATGCACGAACAGCTTCCTGTCTTTAAACAGAAAAACATTGGTTGCTACCAGTGGGGATTAGTGAAAGGAAAAACACAAACGCATCTGCCTTGGCCAGAGATAAAACGTAGCGATGCTAACTATGCGAGTCAATGGTTCCACGATCTGCTTGATGAGCAAGGACAGCCGTATGACGCAAGCGAAGTGCAATTGATCAAAACACTCGCAGAAGTGGATTAATTGCCTGTGAGCCGACTCTGAGAAATGGGTCGGTTTCTTATTTACAATAAAATCAATTGAGACGTGAACAATGACTACTCTACAAAACAAACTCACTAATAAGGAGCTGATGTCTTACTTCGGCTATGGGATAGGCCAGTGCTTTAGCTTTGGTCTAGTCGGCTCTTTTATTCTTTATTTCTATACCGATATTTTGGGCATTTCTCCAATTGCGGCGAGTACGATTTTTTTGATTGCTCGTGTGTGGGATGCGGTGAATGATCCGCTCATTGCCGGATACATGGACACGTTAGACTCTCGCTTTGGTAAATTCCGCCCTTACATGCTGTTTACGCCGGTTCTGATTGTTCTGGTCACGGTTGCCGCTTTCTATAACATCGATGCTGATACATCGACAAAAGTGATGTATGCCGGTATCACTTACATTCTTTGGGGTACGCTTTACACAATTTCTGATGTGCCGTTTTGGTCTATGTCTTCTGTTATGACGGATGAACCGCAAGAGCGAGCAAAAGCGGCAACTTGTGCCATGTTAGGGGTGAATGCAGGTATTGGTGCAACTTTGGTTGTGTTCCCGAAACTGAGCGCTTACTTCGCTGATGGCCGAGCAGATCAGGGTTACTTACCAGCTGTGATTGTGTTGATGATCGCGGGTTTGTTCTTCATGCTGAACGGTTTTTATAACACCAAAGAACGCATCTCGACGAAGAGCTGTGAAAAAGTCACGCTAAAACAAACCTTTCAAGCCGTTCGTAAAAACAAGCCGTTGTTTTTTATTCTGGCAGCGTTTTTCATGAATGTGTTCTTCAATCTGGTGAATGGCTTATACATTTTCTTCTTCACATACAACATGGGTGACGCAGGGTTAGTCTCTCTGATTGGTACCATCACTTTGGTAAGTGCGATTGCGTGTTTGGCTACGCCTGTGCTGACAAAGCGTTTCAAAAAACGTGACATCTTTATTGCGCTGTGTGTTTTAGAGATCATCGCTCGCATTGGGTTCTATTTTACTGGCTATGATAATCCAACGGTCGTGATGGCGTGGTTAGCGGTGATTACAGGCATCTTTATGATGACCAACCCTCTTATCTCGGCCATGATTGCAGACACAGTAGAGTACTCGTACTACCACAGTGGCAAACGTACCGCGGCGATCACGTTCTCGGGACAAACCTTTACAGGCAAACTTTCTGTTGCGGTAGCGGGCGGCTTAACGGGGGTAATCTTGACGATGATTGGCTATGTACCAAATGCGGCGCAAACGGAAACCGCGCTCAGTGGCATGTTCTTCTGTATTGCGTTGCTACCCGCATTGGGAGCTTTAGTGCGCATCTTTATTATGTCTCGCTACACATTTACCGAAGACCAACATGCGATTTTACGAGAAAAATTACATCGTGGTGAGTTTGCGGAAGGCGTTGACGTGAAGTCTGCAAAACCGAACGAAGCCTTGAGCTAGAATCCATATCGTCTCGACAAGTGCTCAAAGAAAAAGCCCGCTCAATAACCTGAGCGGGCTTTTCGTTTTCAATTTACAGGTTATCCACCATCAACAACGCTCAACAGAATTTCTTCGTACTAAAGTTGGGCTAAAAATAATGGTTTCGTCTTCAACTTTTTCGTCACGAGATAGCGCCAAAGCCAAACGGGCGGCGCGTTCTGCCATCATCTCGATTGGGTAGCGAATAGTGGTCAGGCTAGGGTGAACAAAGCGGGCGATCAAGCCATCATCGAACCCGACCATAGATACCTTACTTGGTACGTCAATGCCATTTTGATCCAACACTGCCAGTGCGCCAGCGGCCATGTAGTCGTTGTAGGCCACCACTCCAGTAATCTCCAAAGATTTGGTTAACAGGTTGGTCATCGCAACTTCGCCACCATCACTGTTGGGCTCACCGTATTCGATGTAGCTTTTGGAGAGTTCAATACCATGTTCTTTCAATGCGGCTTGGTAACCTTGCAAGCGCTCATCGGTATCTTCGATATCGTGGGATGAGGCAATGCAAGCGATTTTGCGATGCCCGTGACGAATCAAATATTCTGTTGCGAGGAATGCTCCTTTGCGGTTATCAAGGGAAATACAGCGTTCGGCCAGTTCTGGGATATGACGATTGATAAGCACCATACCTTTCACTTCTTGGGCGTAGCCAATTAGCTCCTCATCAGATAAGCCTTTCGAGTGGATGACTATTGCATCGCAACGGCTGTTGATCAGTAATTCTAGGGCTTGACGCTCATCTTCTGGATTATGGTAACCGTTGCCAATCAAGATATGTTTGCCATTTTCGCGCGCGACATTATCGACGGATTTGACCAGCGTGCCGAAGAAAGGATCGGACACATCACTCACCAACACACCCATGGTATTTGTGCTTTGACTCACCAGTGCGCGAGCTGCGGCATTGGGTCTGTAACCCAATTTGCTCATTGCTTTGGTGACCGACTCTACCGATGATTGACTGGCTTTTGGGGACTTGTTGATCACGCGAGAAACCGTTGCGACCGAAACACCTGCTTCTTTCGCGACATCCTTGATCGTTGCCATATAGAACCTTTAGTGGCTAAAAATTTTGACTGAAAGTATTAAACACCCATTGTGTAATAAGTGCAATTTGATAGAAGATTTGCTTTCGGAAATGAGATCTTTACCACTTGTATTTATTAAGCTTACTGATAGTGTAAACGTTATCTTTTTAGTAAAACTTTACTGGGGTTTTAATTATGGAAACTATCGCTTACTCTGATTTTGCCAAATTAGAAATTCGTACCGGAAAAATCATTGAAGTGGCTCGTCATCAAAATGCAGACAAGCTGTATATTGTGCAAATTGATATTGGTGAAAAAACACTGCAAACCGTAACCAGCTTAGTACCTTATTACACCGAGGAAGAGTTGATGGGCAAACAAGTGGTCGTGTTGTGTAATCTTGCCAAAGCCAAAATGCGCGGCGAAACCTCAGAATGTATGTTGTTGTGCGCAGAAACGGATGATGAATCCGAAAGTGTGTTGCTTACGCCAGAAAGAGCGATGCCGACTGGGGTGAGAATTGTTTAGAGTTTAATCAAGCAAACGTTTTATTGTTCGTGTTTATGTTTTGTGTCTCATTTTATAAATAAATCAATAGGAATATATTCAACTCTATTTATAATCTCCGCGCTTTAAAAACTGTTTAACAGTATGAAAAAAATAGGAAATTATAATGAAAAAAGTATTGCCATTATTGGCTTTAGGTGCAGTGGTTGCTTCAGCGTCAGTTCAAGCAAAAGGTAACTGGTATGTTGGCGCAGATATTCTTAACTCTGATCTTGAAGTTGAAGGTCACTCTTACAGCTCTTCAGCTACAGGTTTGGGTATTGCGGTAGGTAAAGAGCTGCAATATTCAGAAAACTTCAAATTGGCTTTAGAAGGTGAGTACATTTACTACGGTAGCTTCGAAGAAAAAGCATCGGGCGCGGGTAATTGGTTAGAAGCTACTGTTGAAGGTTATTCATTCAACCTTAATGCTAAACCTAAGTACCAATTCTCTGGCACTGGTTTTTATGTTGGTGCTGTTGTTGGTCTAGGTGTAACGGGGGTTGATTTAGAGGCAAAATCAAACCTTTCTGGTCTCACTGGTAAGACTGATGGTAGCGATGCTGGTTTTAACTATGGTGCTGAAGTGGGTTATGAATTTGCTTCAGGTCTGGTTGTTTCTGGTGGCTACCGTGCTTCTACAGTAACCATCGATGTTGAAGGTGGTGGCGATCTTGAATTTGATTTTGACAGCCTGTACGTTGGCGTTGATTACAAGTTTTAAGCTCGCATAAGCAAAACATAGATACTAAAAAGGAGCCGTTAGGCTCCTTTTTTGATTAGATTATCAATCAACTCGTAATGATGCTCTTGCACGCCTGCAAGGTTGCCATATTTAGGTTGGTGGCGGTCATTTTCTTTTGCGTGTTGCCAGCCAATGGTGTGACGCACAAAATGCTCTGCAAACGCATGAGATACTTCCAAGCAACCTGCTAGCACGGTATCGACATAGCTTTGCATGATTGGGCTTTTTACGCACGGTGGTAATGGCTCGTCTTTTACGTAAACCCAGATGCTATGTTCTTGGTTAAAGTTCGCGTCCGTTTCGATTTGCTCTGGCTGAATTTGAATACGATGATAACCACGCTCACGGCGATCGAATTCTGCGAGAGCTTCTTCATTCACTTCGAGTAAAACGCCGTTGACCTGCCCATCGCCTTGGTTTACAACCAGAGGAGACAGAGTGTAGCTGTCATCAATCTTTCCCCAGTAGCGCACTAGTCCATGAGCAATGACGGGAATGGCTTCTCCCGTTTGTCCGGTTAACTTACGTGACGCAGAATTAATCAAACTGCCATAGCCAAATATGTACATCTTCGTTGCATCCCTTAACTGATGGTTGTGTCTCTCACCGTTTATACCTAACCCGCCTCTGAAGCACAACTTTACCTCTTAAGTATAATCTTAACTATTAACATGTATTTTTCATGCATGTTTATGGTAGCATCAATATTGTAGTTGAGTTAACCAGCATCGAGAGACGCTTGAGGGCAAGATAATGCTGAATATCACCGATAAAAAAGTGGAAGAAAAAATCCCCGCATGGCTGCGATTAGGCTTTCGGCCGTTTTTCCTGTTTGGGTCGATTTACGCCATTGTTGCGATCGCGTTGTGGGTGTGGATGTTCCAGAGCGGACAGCCAAACGCATTAGCTGTACCGGCATTATGGTGGCACGTACATGAAATGTTGTTCGGCTTTTCGATGGCGATTGTGGTTGGTTTTGTACTGACCGCGGTACAAAACTGGACTGGCATTAATGGCACCAAGCATTACACGCTTTTGGTCTTATTTGGCTTATGGCTCGCGCCCCGAATATTGCTTTGGACGTCAGCGCCGTTATGGTTAACCAGCAGCATTGAAGCGGTATTTTTGTTGTTTGTTGCCTATGAGGTAGGCATTCGTGTTTATCGAGCCAAAGGTTGGCGTAATCTGTTTTTTGTGCCGCTGTTTCTTTTGGCCATTTTTGCTAACTTTGCAAGCTACGCAACAATAAAAGGCATGCCGCCGTTTAGCTCTTCTGCTGTATGGCAGGCGATGTTGTGGTGGTTTACGCTGTTATTGTCGGTCATGGGCGGACGTGTGATTCCATTCTTTACTGCGCGTCGATTTAATTTCGAAAAAGCGCAACCACTGGCTTGGTTAGAATGGTTCGCGAACTTGCCGTTGGTAATGCTATTTGTGCTGAGCTTTTTCCCTGTGACGTTTGCAGAATTAGGCAATCCGTTGATGCTGTTTGCAGGAGTTGCTCAGTTGGTGCGTTTTGTTCGCTGGAAACCTTGGTTAACCCTGAGCGAGCCTTTAGTGTGGTCGCTGCATGCTGCGTATTTGTGTTTGCCACTAAGCTTAATTTTACGAGGTGCTTGGGGAGACGCATTTGCTAGCCATAACCTGATTCACCTGTTTGCGATAGGTGCATTAGGCGGTTTGATTTTGGCGATGATCGCGCGCGTGACGATGGGACATACTGGTCGCATGATCTACAAAGGTCCGAACATGAGCTTTGCGTTTGCGGCGATTACCGCGGCAGCTTTGGTTCGCAGTTTTGCCGTGATATTTGATCCTGCCAATATGATGTTGTGGATTGATATCAGCGGCGGGTTATGGATTGTCGCATTTGGCCTGTTTGTGTGGCGCTTTGGCGTGATGCTTATTACACCTCGCGTTGATGGTCATCCCGGATAGGGCTCTAATGTGAGTAGAGAAAGAGGAGCCGCGCGCTCCTCTTTTGATTTTTGTTCTTTATAGGATTAGCGCTTATTCGTCTTCGTCGTCCGTTTTATTCGTGAACCCCAAACGTTTGAATAGCCACCACTCTAGAGCAAAGATGACAATTAAAGCGATACAGAACCAGGTGAACGCCATGGCGGATTCCACGCCTGGCATACCGCCAATGTTGATGCCAAGCAAACCTGTTAGGAAGCTGGTTGGCAAGAAAATAGTCGCCACCAAGGTAAATAGATAACTATTTTTATTAGTTTTCTCGTCACGATGATGTTTGATTTCTTCTTGAAAGAGAGCGACTTCTCCAAGATAAAACTCAAGTGTTTCATTTATGCGCGTAATATTATTGTGGGCGAAGCGATATTGATGGGGCCTTAAAGCCACCAACTCGGACTCTGATTCAACGAGATCACGAATAGCATATTGCTGAGGGCGAATAAAACGTTTGATGGAGATAAGCGCTTTTTGAGTCGCCATATGCTTGTACGTCGATTCATCATTCACATCAAACTGGTTTAACGTCTCTTCAATCGTATCGAGGTAAACGTCTATTTTGCTATTTAATCCTTCAATAATCTGATGAAGTAAACCAGCAAGGCTTTTCGGACCTTTGTGTTCCGCCAATGCTTGACGAATTTCCATGATGGCACGCGATGGGATCTTACGTGTTGAAATCAGTGCGCCTTGAAAATAGAGAATTCGAATACTGAGCATGTCTTCTGGTGAAGCATCGCCATTCATATTGACGCCTCGTAAAATCAACATGAAGTTCTCGTCATCCAAAGGGTGGAAAGACGGTCGGCTCTCGTCGGCTAACAGGTGATCAACAGTGGCACGTGGTACTTGGTTTTGCTCTAGCCAGCCACGAATATCGGGATGCAGCCGTTCACAATGGTACCAATGTTTGGCTTGAATCTGCTCCGCCGTTGTGGATTGCTGAGTTGCTTCTGGGGTTGAAAAATCCCAATGTTCAATCATAAAACCCATTTTCTTTTCCTTGTCTGAGCCTTTCCCCAAATAACTCGGAAAGAGCCTGTGCTCTTCCGCTGTATTATTTTCCGTGAAATGCATCAGTGATAACGTTCTGAACCTAGCTCCATGAAGTTATTCAGGGATAATTATTTAAATGAGTATGATTGCATTTAACGCTAAATGTCTATGAATAGTTGCTCTTATTTGTAATCAAGTGAAGCAAGCCAAAGTGTGGTGTAAAAACAGCAAAATAAAAAAGCCTGCAGCGAGGCAGGCTTTCTAGTGGGGGGGGGGGGAGGAGCAGTTAGCCAACTTGAGAAAGATTAACCACTTTCTGTTGTAGCTTTTCTTTTAAATAGTCCGATAAAGCCTGCTTTTCTTCATCGTTCATGTACAGACCAAGTTTGGTACGACGCCACAAAATGTCTTCATCGGTCATTGCCATTTCATGGTTCATTAAGTAGTCGATCTCACGTTGGTAAACACCGCCGGCTTGCGATGAGAACGCGTGTCCAAGGTCAGCTTCGCTTGCTGTGCCTTCCATTAAGTTCCAAGTTTGGGTACCAAATTGTGTCACGTAACGAAGAATCAATGCTTCTGGCGCCCAAGCGTATTTAGCATGAATTTGTTTCGCTAATTGTTCACGACTACAGCTGAAGTTACCACCAGGTAGGGTTTGATTTGCCGTCCAGTCGCTTCCCATCTCTGGTAGGAAAGGAGCCAGCTTTTTCATTGCCGCTTCACCCAGCTTACGGTAGGTCGTCAGCTTACCACCAAAGACAGAAAGCAGAGGTGCATGGTCGTATTCCGCATCGAGTTCTAGCGTGTAGTCTCGTGTGATCGCTTGCGGAGAGTCAGATTCATCGTCACATAAAGGACGAACACCGCTGTATGTCCAAACCACATCTTCGCGAGTCAGCTGGTGGACAAAGTGTTGGTTTACGATGTCGATGAGGTAATCGACTTCGTCATCTGAGATTGCCACTTCGCGTGGGTCACCTTTGTATTCCACATCTGTTGTACCAATGATTGAGAACTTATCTAAGTAAGGAATCATAAATACGATGCGGTTGTCTTTGTTTTGAAGAATGTAGGCTTGCGGTTCGTTGTGGATACGAGGAACAACGATGTGCGAGCCTTTGATTAAGCGAATGTTACGAGGAGAGGCTTGCTCTAATCCATCATCAAAGAACTGTTTTACCCAAGGGCCAGCTGCGTTTACTAGTGCTTTTGCTTTGCGTTCGAAACGTTGGTCTGTCATCACGTCATGAATTGTGACATGCCAGATACCACCTTCACGGTGTGCTTTTTCTACGCGGCAGTAGTTACGTACTTCTGCATGGTTTTCACGAGCAGCCAGAACGTTAAGTAATACTAAACGCGCGTCATCAACCCAACAGTCAGAGTATTCGAAACCGGTTTTCATTTCTGGTTTTAGCAAGCCCGATTTCGCTAAGTTGACTGTTTTGCTGCCTGGCAGAGTCGTACGTTTACCCAAGTTATCGTAAAGGAACAGACCACAGCGAATCATCCAAGCTGGACGTAGGAATGGGCGATGAGGCAAACGGAAACGCATTGGTAGGGCAACGTGAGGCGCTTTGCGAAGAATAACTTCACGCTCTGCGAGCGCTTCCGAAACCAAACGAAACTCGTAGTGTTCAAGGTAGCGTAAACCGCCGTGGATCAGTTTAGAACTTGCCGAAGAAGTAGCGGACGCAAAGTCACTTGCTTCGTATAAGCCAACACTCAAACCGCGGCCAGCTGCGTCTGCCGCAATACCAGCCCCGTTAATGCCGCCACCAATTACGATCAAGTCTAAGGTAGTGGATGAGCTAGTAGTGGAAGCATTTTTTTGTATACTCATAAATTTGACCTCTTGGTGAGCGAACGAGCATTTTAGAACATGATCTAATCCTAGCTTAGGTTTCGTTTGTGATCATCTATTATTTTCGTTTGTGAGCGTTTTGTGTGATTTAGGCACAAAAAAACCTCTGCCTAATTAAGACAGAGGTCATTTGAGAGGCAAATTAATGATTGAAACTACTCGTTTTCGAAGTTTGTCTCGTTCGCTTCAACGACTTCAAGTGGAATTGAAGCTTCTTTTAAAATCGACAAGATTTCTTCTGGTGGCTGCTTGTTGGTAAAGATCATGTTGAGCTGAGCGATATTGCCTAGCTTCACCATGGCATTGCGCCCGAACTTGGTGTGGTCGACGGCAAGAAATACACTGCGGCTGTTGTCGATGATCGCTTGTTTGACTCTTACTTCGTGATAATCAAAATCCAGCAGTGAACCATCAAAGTCGATACCACTGATGCCAAGAATGCCAAAGTCGAGACGGAACTGTTTAACGAAGTCGAGAGTGGCTTCTCCAACAATGCCGCCATCGCGACTTCGAACTTCACCGCCAGCTAAGATGACTTTGATCTCTGGGTTGGGGAAGAGAATGGTTGCCACGTTGATATTGTTGGTAACCACGCGTAGCTGTTTATGGTTTTTATTGAGCGCTCGCGCAACCGCTTCTGGTGTGGTGCCGATATCAATAAATAGAGTCGCGCCATCAGGAATGTGCTTGACCACCTCGTCTGCAATGACATCTTTTTCATTGAAGTTGAGCGCTTTACGCGTGTTGTAAGATGTGTTTTCAGAACTGAGAGGGATGGTTGCACCACCGTGATAACGACGAATTTTGTTGTCGTCGGCGAGTTCATTAAGATCGCGTCGGATGGTTTGTGGGCTGACATTGAATCTTTCTACCAACTCATCCGTGCTGACATAGCCTTGTTTTTTCACCAACTCAACAATCTGTTGGTGTCGAGGTATTTGCTTCACTTACCACTCCCTTGTGCATTGGTAACGGCCAATGCTTCAAATTCGAAGCTCTATTGTGCTCGAATTTGCGCGTTGTGAGAAGTAAGCGAGTTCAGGAATCAGGGGCAAAGCGCAAAAAAGAGCGCACAAATGGCGCTCTTTTTTCGTATGGAGGTGAGATTAATCTTCTTCGTCGTGAAGCTCAGACCAGGTTTGCGCACATTTCACTGCGCGTTTCCAACCCTTGTAACGACGATTGCGTTTTTCTTCATCATCGTGCGGCTCAAAGGTGCGATCAAGCACCGCTTTATTCTGCAACTCGTCAATGCTGTCCCAGTAACCCACGGCAAGGCCTGCAAGGTATGCTGCACCAAGAGCGGTAACCTCTGTTACTTGAGGGCGGTGTACTTCTGTATTCAATACATCGGATTGGAACTGCATTAGGAAGTTGTTCGCTACCGCACCGCCATCGACGCGAAGATTCGCAAGTTTAATTCCTGAGTCGGCTTGCATCGCATCCAGTACGTCACGAGTTTGGTAAGCGATGCCTTCCAAAGTCGCACGGATAATGTGGTTTGAGTTCACGCCGCGAGTAAGGCCGACAATCGTGCCACGTGCGTAGGCATCCCAGTATGGTGCGCCTAAACCAGTAAAGGCAGGCACGACATAAACGCCGTTTGAGGTATCCACTTTGGTTGCGAAATATTCAGAGTCTTCTGCACCGTTCAGGATTTTTAATTCATCACGTAGCCATTGGATAGAAGCACCACCCATGAATACGGCACCTTCAAGCGCATAAGCAGGCTCACCTTTCGGACCACAAGCCAAAGTTGTCAGTAGGCCGTGCGTCGAAGTGACTTTTTCTTGGCCCGTATTCATTAGCAAGAAACAACCCGTGCCGTAAGTGTTTTTCGCCTGACCCGCTTCAACACACATTTGGCCGTAAAGCGCAGCTTGTTGGTCACCAGCAATACCAGAAATAGGAATACGAGTACCGCCTTTACCACCAATGTTGGTCTTACCGTAAACTTCCGATGAACGTTTTACTTCTGGCATCATAGATGCTGGGATACCAAGCTCATCTAACATTTTCTGATCCCAACATAGATCGTTGATGTTAAATAGCATTGTACGCGATGCGTTGGTGTAGTCGGTCACGTGAACGCGGCCTTGAGTCATCTTCCAAACTAACCAAGTATCGACGGTACCGAACAACAGCTTGCCTGCTTCTGCGTCTTCGCGCGCGCCTTCAACATTGTCCAGAATCCATTTCACTTTGGTACCTGAGAAGTAAGGGTCAAGCACCAAACCTGTGTTGTCACGTACGTAGTTTTCTAGACCACGCGCTTTTAAATCTTCACAGATGTCAGCAGTACGGCGACATTGCCATACGATCGCATTGTAAACGGGTTTTCCTGTTTCTTTATTCCAGACGATGGTAGTTTCACGCTGGTTAGTAATACCGATAGCCGCCAATTGGTCGCTACGGATGCCAGACTTAGCTAGAGCTTCTACCAACGTAGAGCTTTGTGTTGCCCAGATTTCCATTGGGTCATGTTCTACCCAACCTGCCTCTGGATAAATCTGAGTAAATTCGCGCTGTGCGACGCTTACGATGTTCGCGTCATGATCAAGAATTACTGCGCGAGAGCTTGTCGTACCTTGGTCTAGGGCAACAATGTATTTTTGCTCAGTCATGGTAAGAATCCTTTTGTTTCGTTATTTATATTTTAGTAAATGTTCGAGTTGCGTCAGTTTTAAGCTCTAGCTTCTTCTGTTTCTTCTTCCGTCTCACATTGGTTTGGAATTGTACAGCCGTGGCCTTGTTGTGGAAGGTAAGCCGCAATCGCTTTTGGATACAACCAACCACCAAAACACGCACCTGCAATCGGAGCAAGTAAAGGCACGATAAAGTAAGGAATGTCTTTAGCACCTGTCAGAGCGTAATCCCAGCCAGCGAAGTAAGCGAACAGTTTCGGTCCAAAGTCGCGCGCAGGGTTCATCGCGAAGCCAGTTAGTGGACCAAGAGAACCACCGATCACGGCAATCAAAATACCGATTAACAGTGGGTTCATTGCACCTCGTGCAGCGCCGTTATTTTCATCGCCCAAAGCCAAAATCGCAAACATCAGCACGGCAGTGATAACGAATTCCACAGCAAAAGCGCCAAAGAAAGAGAGGGAAGCATGTGGATAGGTTGAGAAGATACCAGCGGTTGCTAGTGCATCTTGGCTACTGCGGACGAAGTTATGTGCGATTTCGTAGTCGGTGAAAAGGTTGCTGTATAAGCTGTAAACCAACGCAGCAGAGCAGAATGCGCCAAGCATTTGGGCGATGATGTATGGCACCACTTTCGCCTTATCAAAACCATGGAACATAGCGAGTGCGATGGTTACCGCTGGGTTGATGTGCGCGCCTGAAACGCCGGCAGTACAGTAAATAGCGATGGCGACACCTAGGCCCCATACAATACTGATTTCCCATTGTCCAAATGATGCGCCTGTTAGAACTAAGGCTGCGACACAGCCTACGCCGAAGAAGATAAGTAGTCCTGTACCGATAAACTCGGCCAAACATTCTCCGAGCAGAGAGGGGTGTTTGTTCGTTGTCATGTTAAAAGTCCTTTGATCATTTTTGCCTGTCTAGCACGATACTATTGTGCACATATAAACGTTTGCGAAAACAAACGCGCGTTAAAAATGAGCGTTTGAGCATAAAATTGTTAATCAAAGTCTTCGTTTTTGTTAAATGGCGCATCTTTTAATCGAAAAAGAAAACAACGAAAAGAACTTCTTTGCTACGAAGTGTGTTTTGGAAGCGATCAAATTACCGATGTGAAAAAGAATGCACAACTGGTAAGAGGAGTTTTGTGAAGCTGCTACGTGCTTGGGGATTTATTACTCAGATTTTGCGTAGTAATTAACCCTAAAGAGGTAAGGCGAGGTCAAGTACATCAAGGACTAGCGGTGATATAAGAAAATGCGTTGCTATGTTTATATCTCGAGAGGAACTTGTTATCCAAATTAGTGTTAATTATGAAAATGGAGAGGAAAATAAACGCGGTTTATGTCTTGTGTTCGTGAATCACTGTCTAGGTTTGAGTTCAGATAACATTAGTTTTGTTATTTCGTTTGATACTAAGCGCGAACATTTTTCATCTTTTTAGTTATTTAGTTGTGTCGCGTAACAAGGATGGATGTGAAACACCCTTTTTACGGTTAATTTGTGTTCTTATTCGAGCCTTTGTTTCATTGGTTTCGAATTGGAATGCTCAAATGAGAGGTTGAAACATCAGTTTCATATTAACTAATTATGAGTAAAGTTGAACGATGGTCTAATTAATGCGCTCTAATTTACTGTATTTACTTATATTTAATTCATGTGCAACATTTGTCACAGAAATAAAATCCTAACTCAATACAATTCATGAACTTTCGAACGAAGATTTTATTTGTTTCGTTCGCTCCTTTTGTGTTTTTTACCATCGCATACAAAATAATGAGGTTCCTATGTTTGGAATATTCAAACCTAAGGCGCACATTGATCGTCTGTCCCCAGGCAGTATCGATAGCACCTACTCTCGCCTCCGTTGGCAACTCTTTATCGGTATATTTGTTGGCTACGCCGGTTACTATCTGGTTCGTAAAAACTTCAGTTTGGCGATGCCTTATCTTATCGAGCAAGGCTTTAGCCGCGGTGACTTAGGTGTCGCGCTGGCAGCTGTTTCCATTGCATATGGTCTCTCTAAATTTCTAATGGGCAGCGTATCTGACCGTTCCAACCCTCGCTATTTCCTTAGTGGCGGCCTACTGATGTCTGCATTAGTGATGTTTTGCTTTGGCTTTATGCCATGGGCGACTGGCAGCGTCACTGCGATGTTCATTTTGCTTTTCTTGAACGGTTGGTTCCAAGGCATGGGGTGGCCCGCATGTGGACGAACCATGGTGCACTGGTGGTCACGTAAAGAGCGTGGTGAGATCGTTTCGGTTTGGAACGTGGCACACAACGTGGGTGGCGGTTTGATTGGTCCACTATTTATTCTTGGCCTGTGGGCATTTAACGATGATTGGCGCACTGCATTTTATGTTCCTGCATTTTTCGCCACGTTGGTTGCTGTGTTTGTTTGGATGACGGTTCGCGATACGCCTCAATCTTGTGGTTTGCCACCGATCGAAGAGTATAAAGACGATTATCCTGATGACTATGACAAGTCGCACGAACAAGAAATGACAGCCAAGGAAATCTTCTTTAAGTATGTATTCAACAACAAGCTGCTTTGGTCGATTGCAATTGCAAACGCATTTGTTTACCTAATTCGCTACGGCGTACTGGACTGGGCACCTGTTTATCTAAAAGAAGCGAAGGATTTCTCGGTAGATAAATCGTCATGGGCTTACTTCTTATACGAATGGGCCGGCATTCCAGGCACATTATTGTGTGGTTGGATTTCAGACAAATTGTTCAAAGGTCGTCGTGCACCTGCTGGCATCTTATTTATGGTGTTAGTGACCGTTGCAGTGATGGTTTACTGGTTTAACCCTGCTGGTAACCCAATGGTGGACATGATGGCGCTGATTGCAATTGGCTTCCTAATCTATGGTCCGGTTATGCTGATTGGCTTGTACGCACTTGAACTCGCTCCGAAGAAAGCCGCCGGTACTGCTGCTGGTCTTACTGGTTTATTTGGATACTTAGGTGGTGCGGTGGCTGCAAACGCGATTCTTGGCTATACGGTAGACCACTTTGGCTGGGATGGTGGCTTTATCATCTTAGTGGGTTCTTGTATTACTTCTATTGTGTGTTTGATGTACGCCTTCTTAGGTGAGCGTGCGCACCACGAGCAAAAAGAGCGCGAAAAGGAAGCGCTAGCGTAATATTTATTTAAAGAGGCAGTGGAATACTGCCTCTTCGCTTTATCAAGGAAATAACAATGAAAACAAAGTCAGTATGTCTTACTTTTTTAGCACTTAGCCTCTCAGTTGGTGCGATTGCGAAACCGCTTGTAATTGCACACCGTGGCGCATCGGGTTACTTGCCTGAGCACACGCTAGAAGCCAAAGCGCTTGCTTACGCAATGAAACCTGACTACATAGAGCAAGATGTGGTAATGACGAAAGACGACCAGTTGGTCGTGTTGCATGACCATTATCTCGATCGTGTAACGGATGTTGCGGAGCGTTTTCCTGATCGCGCACGCAAAGACGGCCGTTATTACGCGATTGATTTCACACTGGCGGAAATCAAATCGCTGCGAGTAACTGAAGGCTTTAATATCGATGACAAAGGTAATAAGGTCGCTGGTTATCCAACACGATTCCCAATGTGGAAATCGGATTTTACCGTGCCGACGTTTGCTGAAGAGATTGAGCTGATCCAAGGACTTAACAAAACGCTGGGTTATGACATCGGTATTTACCCAGAAATTAAAGCGCCTTGGTTCCATCGTCATGAAGGTAAGGACATTTCTAAAGCAGTACTTAAAGTCTTGAAGCAGTACGGTTACGGCTCTCAAGACGACAAAGTCTACCTTCAGTGTTTTGATGCGAATGAACTTCAACGCATCAACAGTGAACTCATGCCTGCAATGGATATGGACTTAAAGCTCGTTCAGCTTATGGCTTACACCGATTGGAACGAAACTATGGTGTACAAAGGCGACAAGGCAACACCATACAGTTATGACTGGATGTTCGAAGCCGACGGCATGAAGAAAGTAGCGAGTTACGCGGAAGGAATTGGACCTTGGAAGCCGATGCTGGTGGATGATAAGTCAACCAAAGACAATATCATCATCAAGCCGTTGATGAAGGCTGCAAAAGACGCTGGCTTGCAAGTGCATCCATACACGTTCCGTGCCGATCCAGGACGCATTCCCGCGTACACGGACAGTTTTGAAGGCATGATGGATGTGTACTACAACCAAGTGAAGGTGGATGGTTTGTTTACTGACTTCCCAGATAAAGCGGTCAGCTTTTTAAATCAGTAACCAGCACTCACGAATTTTGCTTTAAGCTAAAAAATCCCCCAACAGTTTCCTGTTGGGGGATTTTTCTTAACTATTTATTAGTTGTTTTTATGCAGTTCGCTGTTCAGTTCAACCGCGCTCTTGTTTGCAAGACACTCGATTTGACCTGTCACAGAGTTACGACGGAACAGTAGGTCAGAAACACCAGCAAGGTCGCGTGCTTTCACCACTTCGACTTCTTGACCTGCAGAATCTAGCATGCGCACTTTAGAACCAGCAGTCACGTACAAACCTGACTCGATAGTACAACGGTCACCCATTGGGAAACCAAGGCCAGCGTTCGCGCCTAGTAGTGAGTTTTCACCAATAGAAACCACCACTTTACCGCCGCCAGATAGCGTACCCATGATCGATGCGCCGCCACCGATGTCTGAACCGTTACCAACAACCACACCCGCAGAGATACGACCTTCAACCATGCTCACGCCAGTAGTACCCGCGTTGAAGTTGATGAAGCCTTCGTGCATAACGGTTGTGCCTTCGCCAACGTGTGCGCCAAGACGTACGCGAGAAGTGTCTGCGATACGAACGCCAGTTGGTACTACGTAGTCCACCATTTTAGGGAACTTGTCTACGCAATCTACGCTTAGCGTACGGCCAGCTAGGCGAGCTTCGATTTGACGCTCAGCCAGTTCAGGTAGGTCGATTGGACCTTCGTTAGTCCATGCGATGTTGTGTAGTAGACCGAAGATGCCATCCAGTACGGTGCCGTGTGGCTTAACTAGACGGTTGGAGATAAGTTGAAGTTTTAGGAAGCCTTCAGCAACAGATTGTGGCTGTTCATCCGTAGCTAGAATAACCAGTACAAGCGGCTGTGCTGATTCTGCTGCTTTGGTTGCGAAAGATGCGTTTGCTGCATCGCCGTTTGCTTCGAAAGCCGCCGCAAGTTCTGCGCTTTGTGCAGCAGAGATCTCGATAGCTTGGTTGCCTTGTTCGTAACCTGCTACTGCTGCTAGTGCGTTAACAAGTGCGTCGCTTGGGTTAAGAACTGGGTTTGGAAAAAACGCTTCAATGATTTTGCCATCGCGGTTTTTAGTCGCTGTACCAAAGGCTAGAGAAAAGAAAGCCATAGTTGATCTCCATGTGTTGAGTCTTGTGTCTCGTCTGTTCACTGACAAGAAATAATTAAGTTGTCAGTCATCATAATGAGAGTGCTAGGGAGTTTAAAGAGGGGAAATGGAGAAAGTCCGTAGATGGATACCTTTTGTCTTTTGGGAGATATATCTGTCTGATGAGAAATGTGGTTGTGAGGTGGTCAATTAGCGGGTGTTTGTTGAAATGAAAGAAGGCGATTTGTCGTATCTGTGCTCGAAAGAAAGGGCGATCTTTCCATGATGATGTGTGCCTTCAGATACAAAAAACGCCACATGATGCGGCGTTTCTTTAACAAATGAGAGGCTTATGCAGCGTCTTCTTGCTTGTCTTCTTCTACAGATTCAAGCTTTTTTGCTTTCTTTGGTGCCGGTTTGCGTTTTGCACCCAGTGCGTAAAGCACTTCTTCTTTGTTTTGAGCGAGGTACATCGCAAGATCTTCTTGCTTACCTTCGTCTTCTAGAAGTTCACTTTTACCTAGCAGCGTGAATAGTTCGTCTGCCATGTCTAGCATTTTATCGTATGCGTCAGCTTCCGCTTTAGAGGTAAAAGTCATTTTCTCTTCTCCATTGCGTTCTACCACGTACTTGACGATTACAGCCATGGTTGGTCCCCTAACTTGGTGTATTGATACTGGCTTTTTATACAGTTTTTGACCAGTTAAGTCTAGCGACAAGCCTAAGAATGAGAGACACGTACAACTAACTGACCAGCATTTAAACTATCTCCGTTTTACTTGGAGGGCGTATTCTCTAGATAAAGGTTATTTGGTCGTTCCCAATCTTGGCAAAATTCGATAAACGTTCTGAGTAGTGGGCTTTGGTATTTCTCTTTATGAACCAGTAACCAGAAGCGACGTTTCATATCTAAAGGCATGTCGAGCAGTTTTACGCGGCCGTCACGAATAGCAGGTTCTGCAGACAAACGTGACAAGCAACCTAAGCCCAGCCCAGCAGATACTGAGTTGATCAACGCTTCGGTGGTATTGAGCTGAAAAGCTTCATGCCAATGTTCCAAGCGCGGCGCGACAACGCGCATAAAGAATTCGCGTGAACCAGACCCCGCCTCTCGCAATATCCATTCGCTGTTTTCTAGCTCGGTTAAGTTTACTGGCCCTTCGTGCGCGGCTGGGGAATCTGGCGCGCAAATCACGCACATTTCATCTTCGCTAAACTGGGTGGACTGCAATTCAGGATGAAGTGTTTTGCCTTCAATGAGGGCAATGTCTAACTCGTAATCGGTCAGCATGTCGCAGATTTGTGCAGAGTTAGAAATGAACAGGCTTTGGGAACGATGGTTCGTTTGCTGACGAAATTCGCTAAGCAAATAGGGCGCGACTTGGTTGCCAATGGTGTCGCTGGCACCAATGCGAAGTTGTCCCGATAGCGCTTGGTCACCATCGAAAATGCTCTCGATGTCTTTGGCTCGGTTGAGTAATTCATCCGCCAGTGGCAGCAGTTTTTGACCTTCTTGGTTCAAAATTAGTCGGTTATTAACACGATCAAACAAGTGATGGCCGATCTGTTTTTCTAATTCTGAGAGTGCCATGCTCACTGCCGCTTTCGATAAAAAGAGACTATCAGAAGCCGCTGTGAGCGTTTTGTGCTGCGTGATCGTCGTAAACACTTTCAGTTGTTTAAGAGAAATGTGACTTGCCATACCCCACCGTTAAGTAATTTTGAACGTTTGTTTTAAATAATTAGATATATCGGAACGAAGTGCAAGCGTATTATACGCTCCATCAAGAGTGAGTCTGGTTGAGGTCATTATGATTCAAAGAACAAAAGCAAAAGTAATGGGAGCACCAACTCCGATGGCGGGTTTGGCTCTTGGTATTGCAAGCTTAGGCTGGAGTTGGGAAAACTTCGCCGAATTACATGGCTACGGACAGTGGATTAGTGCGGGTATTGCGAGCGTATTGTTGGTTATATTGGCAACCAAGTTTTTGCTACATAACCATTTATTGAGAGAAGATCTTGCTCATCCGGTTGTGGGTAGCGTGGTTCCGACATTTGCGATGGGCACTATGGTGGTATCGAACTCTCTCGGCCATTTTTACCCATTGGCTGGTGATGTGCTTTGGCTGATTGCAGTGGTTCTGCACATCGTGTTCTTGGTGAGCTTTGTTTACCATCGCGCCAAAGATTTTGAATTACACCACATGGTTCCAAGTTGGTTTGTACCGCCTGTGGGTATCATCGTTGCGGATGTGTCTTTCTCTGGCAACCCGATGTTAGCACCAGTGGCACAAGGTGCATTGATGTTTGGTATGGTGGCGTACGCGATCATGTTGCCGATGATGATTTACCGTTTCATGTTCACCCATGAAATTCCGGATGCAGCGAAACCAACAATGGCAATCATGGCGGCGCCAGCAAGTCTATCATTGGCAGGGTACTTAACGGTCACTGCGACACCATCACCAGTGATCATCGCTATGCTATTTGGTATCGCGGTATTGATGACAGCCATCATATACCTCGCGTTCTTTAAATTGCTTAGACTGCCATTTAGCCCAGGCTATGCGGCGTTCACTTTCCCGATGGTAATCGGTGCGACGGCGCTGTTTAAAATGGCGAATTGGATGGAGTTGCAAGGACTGGCTGCGCACTATGTTCAACAAGTGCGAGGCTTAGCTGGTCTTGAGTTGATTGTGGCAACATTTGTTGTCTCTTATGTGGCTTTACAATACATCAACAACTTATTGATTCAGCCACGCTTGATGCACGCTCATCACGCTTAAATAGCAGATAGGGAAAAGCCTCTTGGTCTTACTGCCAAGAGGCTTTTTTATTTCAATCGGCGTCGATGTTGGACGCTAGCCTTTTTTGTAAAATCGCGACATCTCATCCAGAGAATGACGAATGATATCGACAGGAACTTTCTGTTCTTTCTCGACTTTTAACTGGCGATTCAGTTGCTGAGAGTGCCCGCCAGGGTTGACCACAAGCATCAGTTCTTTGCCGACCAATGCATAGTTGTAGTAGCTGCCTGCAATATACCAATCGCGAGAGGCAGAGCTATCAAACAAGTTATGACCAACGCTGTATGAACTCGTTGTGCCTTGAACGTCAAACAGCGTATTCATCATGGTTGGCACGACGTCAAAATGGGTCGTGCGGTAATCAATTTGCTCTGGTTGACGATTTGGTATGTACACGTAAAGAGGCACATGCACTTGTACGTCACTGTAGTTACCCGTGTGGCCCCAATAGTTCATCTTATGGTCGTTAAACTCTTCACCATGATCTGATGAAATCACCACAATGGTATTGTCTAAGTCGACGTTTTTCAGCACATCACCAATCAAGCTATCGATGTAGTACAACGAGTTCTTGTATCGATTGTGGTAAAGCGAAGCGTCAAAATCGTTGTTGAGCAAAATGTGGTCAACGCGTTCCCAGTATGGTTTGAATTTCGCAAATTCAGGTTCAGGAAACACCGTGCCGTGGGCGGCATCGTAGAACAGAAAACCAAAGTACGGTTTGTCGCTGTCCTGCTTTTGGAACTCGATGAACTTGTCTGTGATCTGCTGATCGCGCTCGACAGCTGTTTCCCCAGTTTGTTTCAAGGTCAAGTCCGACACTTTTTTGAATACCGTGCGAGAAAGTGGCGGGCTGGTGAGCGGTGCCGAGCCAAAAATGCCCATGCGGTAGCCTTTTGCTTGCAGCGTATCCATAAAAACAGGAGATCGTTGGCTTGCGTAAAAGCTTTCCCAGTAGGTCGCTGGCAAGCTGTAAAACAGGCTGAAAATACCCGCTTGAGTTGAGTTGCCGCCGCTCATATGTTGTGTGAAATTCACTGTCTTTTCGGCGAACTTGCTGACATTTGGCATGACTTCCGGCGTCGCATCACTGTAGCGCCACGCATCAACCAAGATAAACAAAACATTGGGCTGCTTCTCTTTGCTTTGCACTTGAATGGGCGCAAGCGGGTAGTTGAGTGAGCTACGTTCAATGTTGGTTAACTCTACGCGGTTCTTCGATGCAATGTTCTCATCCACTAGGTCGTGTTTGTAAATAAATTTACGAGCCGTCAGCGGGTAGTAAAGTGGCCAGTTATTCGAAAACTGACTGACTTCATCGTCGTAAAGCGCGTTTTTGTACGCATGAATCATCTGTGTGCTGAGCAATACAGCAAACCAGATGCTGATCAAAACGAACTTAGCTCGGCTTTGTGCCAATTTATTACTTACCCAAACGGTACAGGCGAGCCCGATCACCAGAACGGCAACTTCACTGATGAAGATTAGCCAACTCATCCACGAAATATCGAAGACATCACCACCACCTTCGAAAAACATACGGATTAATAGGGCGTTGATGTGAAGTTTGTATTGCTGAAAAACGAGGATATCGACTTTAAACATGATCAATAGGCAGATCGCGATAGCGATCACGATGCCTTTGAATGCTCGAGTCGGTAGAAAAGAGAGCAATAAACTCAACAACATAAATGGAAGAGCGATCAAGCCCAGCCAGCCATATTGAGTCGAAACTAAATAGTAACCTTGCAACAAGGTTAGTGGTTCATTCTGATTGTTAGACAACACAAAAGGATAACAAGCGATCGACAGATACACTGCAAAGCAAGCAAAAAAAGCAATCAGCCAAGCGCTGTTGGAAGACAGTTTGCGAAACATACTTTTTGTTTGTTTATAAATTATGGGTAGTGGGAGTATAAAACAGTGTTTTTTATTATGGAATAGTTGCGACGAATGTCACATTTCGTATGGAAGTGTCAGACTTGATTGACATGTGAAAATTAAGAAGATTCATACTCTATTTGAGTGATATATAACCTTTTGTTTTTTCCGAACGCGAGATCACTGCGGGTTTAAATGGGGCTGTGCTAAGCTAGCTAACAGTTTCAATCGGCGCTCGGTATTCCCAATTTGTTTACTGTTTATCATTCCAACCAAGTTGACGTTCTTAAATCACTCCTTGTCGAACTGATTCGAATCAGTCCGCTGGAAAACCCGTTCGAAAAAGAACAAATTCTGGTTCAAAGTCCGGGCATGTCCCAGTGGCTAAAAATGGAATTGGCCAAAGAGTTTGGTGTTGCCGCGAACATTGATTTTCCGCTCCCCGCTACCTTCATTTGGGAAATGTTTACGCAGGTGTTGCCAGACGTGCCCAAGCGCAGTGCGTTTAACAAAGAAGCGATGACGTGGAAGCTGATGCATCTGCTACCGGGGCTTCTCAACCAAGAGGTGTTTTCGCCGTTAGCGCAGTACCTCAAAGATGACAGTGACCACTCTAAGCTGTATCAGCTGGCTGAGAAAATTGCCGATATTTTCGATGGTTACTTGGTGTATCGTCCGGAATGGATCGCCAGTTGGGAAGCTGGGCAGAGTGTGCCAGAGCTGGAAGATGAGCATCCGTGGCAGCCGATCTTATGGCAAGCGTTGTACGATCACACTGTGTCATTAGGGCAGTCTCCATATCACCGTGCCAACCTTTATGAGCACTTTATCGACACGTTAGCGAGTTTTAACGGCAATTTTGACCATTTACCCAAGCGTTTGTTTGTTTTTGGCATTTCTTCGTTGCCGCCTCGCTATATGGATGCGCTAAAAGCAATTGGTGAACACATCGACGTGCATCTGATGTTCACCAACCCTTGTCGTTATTACTGGGGTGAAGTTCGAGATCGCAAATATCTGGCTCGTTTGGCGGCGAAACATCGTCAGCATGTTGTGTGGCAGGACGATCACTCGGAAGTGCAAGGTGAAACTGAGCAACTGAAAGGATCACTGGAAGATAATGTGATCGATGAGCTGCACACCGATGTGGTCGGAAACAGTCTGTTGGCATCCATGGGTAAACTCGGGCGCGACAATATGTATCTGTTGTCTCAGCTGGAATCTCATGAAATTGAAGCCTTTGTTGATGTTGAGCGCGACAGTCTGCTCCATCAATTGCAAGCGGATATTCTCAATCTTGAAGAACATCAAGATGACCAACAGATTGAAAACAGTCATCACAAACAAGTGGTTAGCTTGGGTGATAAATCACTGAGCCTACACGCTTGTCACAGCCCGATGCGTGAAGTGGAAGTGCTGCATGATCAACTGTTGGCGATGTTCGATGCTGACCCAACGTTAAAACCGCGCGATATTATCGTGATGGTCGCGGACATCAACGCTTACAGCCCTGCGATTCAGGCGGTCTTTGGTAACGCGCCGGGTGAGCGTTTTATTCCATATTCGATTTCTGACCGAACTGCCGATCAAGAGAGCCCAATTCTGGCTGCATTTATGCAGTTGGTGAACTTACCCAATACGCGCTGTTTGGCATCAGAACTACTCGAACTTCTGGAAACTCCAGCGATATTAAAGCGTTTTGAACTCAGCGAAGATGATTTCTTACAAGCCAAACAATGGGTTGAGGAATCGGGAATTCGCTGGGGGTTGGATGCCAATACCGGGCGCGAATTTGAACTGCCGGAAACCCGTCAAAACACATGGCAATTTGGTATTCAACGAATGTTGCTTGGCTACGCGATGCCAGAATCCGCAGGTTTGTTTGAAACCGAGCAAGGCAGTTTGTCTCCGTACAACGAAGTGCAAGGCATGGGCGCAGAGCTGGCGGGCAAGTTGGCACACTTTATCCAACAAATTAGCACTTATCGCAGCAAACTTTCTTATGTTCAGACTATTGATGGTTGGCGAGAGACTTTGGTTTCACTGCTGGATGATTTCTTCTCAGTTGAGTTAGAAGGCGAAATGGCGCTCAAATCCATTCGCGATACGCTCAGCCAACTCAAAGAGCAATTAGCTGATGCCGCATTTGATGATGCGTTATCGCCGTCGATCATCAGCCAATACCTTCAAGACAAATTATCTGGCACACGAGTCAGCCAGCGCTTCCTGGCTGGTCAAGTGAACTTTTGTACTCTGATGCCGATGCGCTCTATTCCGTTTAGAACCGTTTGTCTACTGGGGATGAATGACGGCGTGTACCCGCGTTCCATGCCGCCGGAAGGTTTTGACTTGATGACGGGAAGAACCAAACCGGGCGATCGTTCGCGCCGAGATGATGACCGTTACCTATTCCTCGAAGCAATGCTATCGGCACAGCAAACGCTCTACATCAGTTATGTTGGCCGTTCAATCCAAGACAACACCGAGCGAGTGCCTTCGGTTCTGGTTTCTGAGCTGATGGAATACTGCCACCAAAACTATTGTTTAAGTGGTGATGAAGCGTTGCCCGTTGATGAGTCTGGCGACAACTTGTTAAACGCGTTGGTGAATACCCACGCCATGGTGCCGTTTAGCCCAAGTGCGTTCCAAGGCATGCACGCCAGCTACGCGAAAGAATGGATTCCAGCGGCATTGACTCAAAGTAGTCAATCGCAAGGCTATGTTCGTCGTGATTTTAACCGTGCATTAGACGACTATCTGTTAGGCGCGACGTTCCCACTTGAGCTCGACTTAGTCGAATTGCAACGTTTCTGGCGCTTACCGGTGCAGTATTTTTTCAATCGTCGCTTAAAAGTAATCTTTGAACCGCCACTGCCGGTGATGGAAGACGACGAACCCTTTGTTTTAGGTGGTTTGGAAAGCTATCAAATGCGTGATGAGCTGCTAGAAACCTTGCTTGAAACGACATTGATACAGCCAGAGAAAAAAGCAGAAATGCTTAAACACTTTATGAGTCAACAGCGCGCGCAAGGCAAACTGCCGGTGGGGGCGTTTGGTGATATCGAATTTGAAACCAACCGAGTTCAGGCGGAAGAGCTGGTGGATAAACTGGCGTTTTTATCTGGTGCGCCTCAAGACGATTTGGAAATCGACCTGACGTTTGATTCCTTGTTTGAGCGAAATGAAGGCGAAGAGAAAAACGTTCGCCTAACAGGTTGGCTAACTCAATGCTACCAATCCGGTTTGATTCGCTATCGAAGCGGTAAGATTCGATCGCAGGATTACCTTGCAGCGTGGATCGATCACCTTGCCATGTCGGCATCGGGTCATGCTAAGAAAACTCACATCATTGGTTACGATCGTAAAGAAGGCGCGCTGCATTTGATCTACCCAGAAATTGCCGATGCGCAGTATGCCAAACAGCTACTGACTGAATTAGTTCGCTTATTCTTCGAAGGCATGACTAAGCCTTTGCCTTATTTCCCGAAAACGGCGTTGGCTTGTGTTGAAGCGGGCTTTAGCCGTGGTCAGTGGGTCGATGACGAAGAGAAATCTTTGAAGAAAATGGCTGACGCATTCAATGATGGCTTCATGAGCCCGGGCGAAGGCAATAATGCGTACATCTCTCGAATTTGGCCTGCTTGGAATGATGAGTTGGCCTCAGAAGTTCGTTTGCTGACAGCATTAGTACTGCAAGGTGCGCGCTTAGCGGTTCAAGACGCTGATGATGTAAAAGCGTGATAAAGAAAGTTGGATAAAGAGAAGGAAGAGTAGGGTGGCCGCCAGAAAATCATTATTTTTTGTAGGGCGTTCGCTGTACGGCCACAAGGTCAGAGGGACCATGATACTTTTGTTTAATTCATTTGAGTTGCGCCGCCAAAAGGGTTTGGCTTATCTCGTGGGGCGCATACTAACGGTACGTCTTATGGATAACCGTGAGAAAGATCTCACAAAGCTCTAAATTATCCAACTTGTTAAACATATTAATAGAATTTTTAACTATAGATCACATTTATTAGGTGATACGTCCTAGTAAATAATCCGGAGAGATTCAGCGTTATGGATCAAATGTCAGGTGCAGAGTGTCCTCTACATACGTTAGACAGCACAGAGCGGCCTCAACCAACGCCACTAGAACCGATGACGTTTCCTCTGCATGGTGCGAGGTTAATCGAGGCATCAGCAGGTACAGGTAAAACCTTCACTATTGCAGGTTTATATCTGCGCCTTTTGCTTGGTCATGGTAGTGCGGAAACTCGACATCGCGTACCGCTTACGGTCGACCAGATTCTGGTCGTAACCTTTACCGAAGCGGCAACTGCGGAATTGCGCGATCGTATCAGGGCAAGAATCCATGATGCGCGAATCGCTTTTGCGCGTGGACAGAGTTCCGATCCGGTGATCCAACCTTTGCTTAATGAGTTTGACGATCACAAGCAAGCCGCAGAAATTTTATTGCAGGCAGAGCGTCAGATGGACGAGGCGGCGGTCTACACCATTCACGGTTTTTGCCAACGTATGCTAACGCAAAATGCGTTTGAATCTGGCAGCCGATTTAATAATGAGTTTGTGACCGATGAAAGCCACCTAAAAGCGCAAGTTGTAGCCGATTACTGGCGCCGCAACTTTTACCCGTTGCCATTTACCTTGGCTGGAGAAATTCGTCAGCTATGGAGCTCTCCATCTGCGTTGCTGTCTGACATCAGCAATTACTTAACTGGTGCGCCGTTGAGCCTTTCTGTTCCTGCAATGAAAGGTAGTTTGGCTGATCTTCATACTGAAAATTTGAAAAAAATTGATGAATTAAAAGCACAGTGGCGAGAAAGCCAAGATGACTTCTTAACGCTGATTTCAGATTCAGATATTAACAAACGCAGCTACACCAAAAAGTCTCTGCCGACGTGGTTGGAGGCGGTGAATGCTTGGGCGGCAACGGAAACCACTGGTTACGATTATCCAGACAAGTTGGAGAAATTCGCGCAAAACGTCTTGTTGGAAAAAACACCGAAAGGCAGTGCGCCGCAGCATGCGGTATTTGAAGCCATTGAAACATTTCTTGCCAACCCAATCAGCTTAAAAGCGCCACTGCTTGCTCATGCGATTGAACATTGTCGTGTGATGCTGGCTAACGCGAAAAATCAAAAACAGTGGCTCTCTTTCGATGATTTGCTGACGCAACTTTCTGCTTCTATCGATACGGATGAAAGCGAGCTTTTAGCTGCGCGTATTCGTACTTTGTATCCTGTCGCAATGATTGACGAGTTCCAAGATACCGACCCGCTTCAATACAGTATTTTCAGCCGTATTTATCTGAATAATCCGGAATGTGGTTTGTTTATGATCGGTGACCCGAAGCAGGCGATTTATGGCTTTCGTGGCGCAGACATTTTCACTTATATCAAAGCACGTAACCAAGTAAGTGCCCACTACACGTTAGGAACCAACTGGCGTTCTAGTGCCGATATGGTGCAGGCGGTAAACCAAGTGTTTGCTTTGCCAGACAGTCCATTTATCTATGATTCGGATATTCCGTTCTTACCCGTTAAGTACAGTCCCAATGCCGAAAAACGCATTTGGACTATGGGTGGCCAAAAGCAACCCGCGCTGACTTATTGGTTGCAAGAAGCGGACGATAAACCGCTACCCAAAGGCGAGTATTTGACTCGAATGGCGGAGGCGACCGCAAGCCAAATCCAAACCATTTTGACGCAGGCTCTACAGGGGCAAGCGTGTCTGGTGAATGGCGAAAAACAGAAAGCGGTTCAAGCGGGCGATATTGCGGTGTTGGTTCGAACAGGTAGCGAAGGTCGAATGATCAAACAAGCGCTGGCTGATCAAGGCATTGCCAGCGTGTACCTGTCTAACCGAGACAGTGTGTTTACCAGTTCGGTGGCACAGGATTTACAGCGTTTGCTACAAGCAGTGCTGACTCCAGAAAATGACCGTGCTCTGCGTGCAAGTCTTGCCTCTGAGCTGTTTGCCCTCGATGCAGCAAGTTTGGATGCGCTTAATAACGATGAAGTGGTGTGGGAAAATGCCGCAAACGAATTCAAAGAATATCGCAAACTTTGGGTTCAGCGTGGTGTGCTGCCGATGTTACGCGCGGTGATCAGCAAACGCCATATTGCCGAGCGATTACTAGAAGAAGGTGCGAGTTCACAGGGTGAGAATGGTGAGCGAGTACTTACCGATTTAATGCACATCGGTGAACTGCTTCAACAAGCCAGTAATGAACTGGATAGCGACCACGGTCTGCTGCGTTGGCTCGCTCAGTCTATCAGTGATGCGGAAAACGGTTTGGGCGGCAGTGACGACCAAATCCAACGTTTAGAATCGGAACGTAACTTAGTGCAGATCGTGACTATTCACAAATCAAAAGGCTTGGAGTATGACCTCGTATTTCTGCCGTTTGTGTTCAGCTATCGAGAAGCCAGCGAAGCAAAATATTACGATGCAGCCAATGACCGCACGGTACTGGATATCACTGGCAACGATGCGTCCATGAAGCAAGCGGATAAAGAGCGTTTGGCGGAAGACTTACGCTTGATATACGTGGCACTAACGCGAGCTGTGTATGCGTGTTTTATCGGTGCCTCGCCTTTGCGCAATGGCCGTTCGACCAAAGAGCCAACCGGCGTACACCGCAGTGCAATTGGCTATTTGATTCAAAATGGTCAAGAAGGTGGCATTAACGATTTGCACCAAGGTTTAACAAAGCAACAAGACGAGCTTGATTGTGTCGTTGTGGCCGATCCGCCGCAGCAACTCGAAGAGAAGTACGTAGCGCCACAAGAAGAAATATACGATCTTAGCGCGAAAGAGCTGCAAAACCCTATCGATAGAAACTGGCGCATCACCAGTTATTCTGGCTTGGTCAAGCAAGGCTCTCATCACGCTGAGCATGATGCCACGATTGAGATTACGGGTTTTGATATCGACTCATCTGAAGAACAAGATGAAGCGGATTTAGTGGAGCCAGAGCGTTCTATTTTTACCTTCCCTCGTGGTGCGCGTCCGGGTACGTTCCTGCACAGCCTGTTTGAGGAAATTGAATTTACTCAGCCAGCCACGACGGAAGAGAATACACAAATCATCCTTGGCTTGATGGAAAGCGAACAGCTCGATGAAGAGTGGTTGCCCATTTTACAGCAATTGATTGATACCGTACTCGCTACGCCGTTGGATGGTAAATCTTTGCTGCTGAATCAAAAAGCACCGTCGCAACGTTTGGTGGAGATGGAATTTTTGTTGCCGATTGAAGTTTTGTCTGCACCGGCGTTAAACCGAGTCATTCAACGTCACGATCCGTTGTCGGCGAAAGCGGGGGATTTAGGTTTCCAAACCGTGCAAGGCATGCTCAAAGGTTTTATCGACTTGGTGTTTGAACATCAAGGTAAATACTACGTGCTTGACTGGAAATCGAATCATCTTGGCGACGATGTGACGCATTATCATGGTGAGGCTCTGAAATCGGCGATGGCGGATCACCGCTACGATTTGCAGTATCAGATTTATGCGTTAGCACTGCATCGTTTCCTACGCAGCCGATTGGCGAATTATCAATATGAGCAGCACTTCGGTGGCGTGTATTACTTATTCTTGCGCGGCATGGATGGGCAGAGTGACCACGGCATTTTTGCCGCGAAACCAACCTTAGAGTTCTTACAAGAGATGGATCGTTTGATTGATGGTCAAGCACTTGAAACACGCTCAACTCAAGCCGGGCAGATGGAGCTACTTTAATGACGACAAATCACAATCTTCATTCTGACCAAGATAGCCTATTGGTAGTGTTGGAACGCTTGGCGCACAAAGGTGCTATTCGACAGCTCGACTACCAATTTGCCTGCTTTATTGATTCTCAAACGCATGGTGAACGGTCGGGCAGTCAAGCATTGGCGTTTATCGCGGGTGTTGTCAGTAGTGAGCTTGGTAAAGGACATATTTGTCTGTCTCTGTTCGATGCACAAGGGCAATCTGCGGATTTAGCCAGTAAGTTAGGGCTGTTTGGTGAGTCGGCATTGGCGCTCAACACACAGTTGCAAGGCATAGACTGGATTCAAGTATTACAAAATTCCAGCGTGGTCGGCGCGCAAGGAGAAGCCTTGCCGCTGATGTTCGATGGTGAGCGTCTGTATCTGCACCGCTATTGGCATTATGAAGTGACACTGGCGGAAAAGCTCAATCAGTTGGGCGCCGCAGTTAACTTGCAGTCGCAAGAGTTTGTGCGATTATCCGAGTTGCTCAACCATCTGTTTGCGCGCCAATACCATTTTCTATTTAACGCGTTAGGCAAAGCAGTAGAAGCGGGAAGCAGCAATCAAGTGTTGCGTCAGCAATTGGTGTGTGACCACCTTGATGTGGTCGCAAGCGAATCGTTGGATTGGCCCGCGATTGATGCCGTGCTTAGCAATGCGCGCAAGGTTCAAGATTTGCAAACACTGGATGAACTCGTACCACTCTCAGCTTGTGTGAACTGGCAAAAAGTCGCGGCGGCGGTTGCGTTAACTCGTCGATTTGCTGTGATTTCTGGTGGCCCTGGTACGGGTAAAACGACGACAGTAACCAAACTGCTTGCTGCTTTGATTGAACAGGCGACGCACGAGAAAAATCTAACCATCAAGCTGGTGGCCCCGACGGGGAAAGCGGCGGCGCGATTAACCGAGTCCATTGGTAAAGCGGTGCAAGAGCTGCCAGTTTCTCTGGAGCTAAAAGCCAAAATTCCGACTGAATCAAGCACCTTACATCGGTTGCTGGGCGCGATTCCTAATAGCGCAGAATTCCGTCACAACAAGCAAAATCCACTTCATTTGGATATTTTAGTTATCGACGAAGCGTCGATGGTCGACTTGCCAATGATGTATAAAGTGGTCGATGCCTTACCGAAACATGCGCGGCTGATTTTGCTAGGTGATAAAGACCAACTTGCTTCAGTTGAAGCTGGGGCTGTGTTGGGTGATATTTGTTCGTTCCATGCATTGGGCTATGGCAAAGAGCAGGCATCAGCCATCGCAAAACTGACGGGTTTCGATACTTTAGCCCATACGGGTAACAGTGCATCTAGCATTGCCGATAGTTTATGTATGCTGCAAAAGAGCTACCGATTTGATGCTCGCTCAGGCATTGGTCAGTTGGCAAAAGCGGTTAACTCAGGTTCTGCTGCGAGCGTAGATAATGTCTGGGCGAAAGATTTTTCTGACATCGAACATTTCGCGCTAAGTAGCCAACATTACAACCAAATGATGCAGACGTTGGTGCAGGAATACGGTCGTTACCTCAAACGCATTGGACAACAGGAAACCGATCCTAAAACCGGAGAGCCAGAGTCACTAACGCACAAAGCCAAAGCGGTGTTAGATACCTTCAACCAATGCCGACTGCTGTGCGCGATCCGTGAAGGTGACTTTGGTGTTGCTGGGCTAAACCAGCGCATCGAGAAAGCGCTCGCGGCGCGCAAGTTAATTCAGGTTCAGGATGAAATTTGGTATCACGGCAGACCTGTCATGGTTACGCGTAATGATCATGGTCTAGGTTTGTATAACGGTGATATCGGTATTTGCATGCTCGATGACAGTGAAGAAGAACCGCGTTTGAAAGTCTTTTTCGAGTTACCTGACGGCAGTGTGAAATCGGTCTTGCCAAGCCGAGTGCCTGAACATGAAACGGCTTACGCCATGACCATCCATAAATCGCAAGGCAGTGAATTTGATTACACCCTGATGATTTTGCCACCAGACTTTAGCCCGATATTAACTCGTGAGTTGATTTACACAGGCATTACCCGCGCGAAAAAGCGTTTAGCTCTTTACGCCGAACTCAACGTTCTGAAGCGAGGCATTAAGGTGAAAACGGCTCGCGCGAGTGGATTAGTACAGCGGCTTACGAATTAATTTTTACTTGTGATTGTGACATTTTCGAAGATGATTCTTTGTGGCGGGTCTTATATTCGCCATTTCGTTTTCATGAAAAATGGATTGCTATTGAGTAATATTCTTCCTTAAAGGTATATTTCTCCTTTCTCATTCGCATATCAAAGGCAACTGAATATGAGTTTGCTCGACTCGTCCTTTCTAACCTTCTTTATCGCCGGAGGAGTCGCGTTTTTATGGTTCGTTATTATCGGAGCAATTTTTATATTTTTTATACCGCCAAAGGTGAAGCGGTTTGCTTTTAATCCGAAACATTATTCAGAAGTAGAGTTAGCCTTAGTCTCGGGTTTTCACTTTGGTGCTTTAGTACATGGTGTAGGCTTAGTTGCGGCGGTCGCTTTACCAACTTTAGCGAGGAGAAGGGGCTTTGCTGATATTCATCAAGTTTGCTCCGGTCTATTCATCGGAATTTGCCGTATTTATATAAGCGTTTTATTGCTGCTAGCTATGATCACTTTAGGCTCAATGGTGGTTTGGATGTCTATTACTTGAGAGCTGGAATAGAAGGTCGGTGAAGTTTGCAGTTATTAGAAGTTTCTTTTATTACATTTTTTGTTGCAGGTGCTTTGTTAGTTTTTTGGTACCTGATAGTAGGTATTTTGCTTATTGTTATCACGCCGCAAAAAGTAAAGCGCTATGCGTACACTAGTGAGCATTATACAGATATTGAGCTTGCTTTAGTTTCTGGATGTCACTTTGGGGCCTTAATACATGGATTAGCCCTTGTTGCCGCAGTTGCATTTCCTAAGTGGGCCAAAAAAAGAAAGCTAACAGATATTCGTAGAGTTTGCCCAAAGTGGTTCATAAGTATTGGGGTAGTGTACTGGACTATTTTAATCTTTATCGTAGTCACTATTTTTGCATCTTTGTTGGCTATGATTTTGTTTTGAATTGATTACGTACGTAAAAGAAGACCGAGCTTATGGCTCGGTCTTCTTTTATGCATGTTTTGCAAACGCATTGGTAAAAGACACGCTGCGTATTTTGTATTGCTGTTGATAAGCAAGAATAAAATCTCGGATAGCGTCATTTACGGGGAAAACACAGTGGACGTCTAGGCCTTCTAAAAACTGATTGTCAGCCATATCCCAGAAGCTTTGAAGCGAATTACAAATGATTGTTCTCATAACAGTGCTCGTCTCGGCTTATTTAAAGTCAGATTAACAACTGTCCTTGGTGTGCAATACGGAGCTAACTAGTTTTTTAATTGCCCAGTATTTTAGGGTGAAGGCTACATTACATCACCTAGATCCATTCGTATTGGTTAAAAACCAATCACTAGCGAGCAGAGTATAGCCAACCAAATGTATATTTAAAAGATAAAATTGGAACGAAAATCAAGCAATGGTTTGCGTATTTCTAAGTTGGTGTTTATATGATGACTCGCTAGCTCGAAGCAGGATTTATGTGAGGCCTTACTCCAAAACAAACTTGATGTGCAGGATTGAGCGTCAATGAGCTGAATCCCGCACCTTGAGATGTTGGTATAGCGGAACGTTAAATTTTGCTTCGTGATTTAAGGTTAAGCTACAAATCTAGCGCTAAGATTTTTGACTTACGCTGGAAGTTATATAACCCTTGTTTGGCTCCAGGTAAATAGTCGACACTGACTTCGTAAAAACCTTGCTCTCTGAACCAATGCAAACTGTGTGTCGTGAGGACAAAGATTTGATCAATGGTTTCGGATTTAGAACGATGTTTCATGTAGTTGAGCAGTAACAAACCTCGGTTCCCATCACGATAGTCAGGGTGAATCGCTACGCAAGCCATCTCAGCTTTGCGCTCTTCTGGGTATGGATAAAGGGCAGCACAGCCAATAATCAAGCCGTCTTTTTCGATGATGGTAAATTTTCCAATCTCTTGTTCTAGCTGCTCTCGAGAGCGCCTAACGAGTACACCTTGCTCTTCTAAAGGACGAATGAGGTCTAAGATACCGCCAATATCGTCAATATTGGCTTGCCTCACTTGTTCAGCGCTCGCCATAACGACTTGGGTTCCGATACCGTCGAAAGAGAACAACTCCTGAATTAGGGCTCCATCTACTTTATAACTGATCAAGTGGCTGCGAGGTACTCCGGCACGGCAAGCGGCAATAGACCCTTTAAGAAAGCGCAGTGTCCCAGTGTTGTAATCTAGGTCAGGAGACGTATTTTCAGAGAGCGTTTTGATGACATGCTCCGCCTCAATTGGCAGCAACTCGGCGACAGCATTACCGTTGTCATCAATGACACCTTGTTCTGAACAGAAACCAATCAGTTTGTCTGCGCCTAATTTGATCGCCAGTTGTGTCGCGACTTCTTCAGAAAGTAAGTTAAAACACTCGCCAGTCACGGAGCTCGCAATGGGGCCAAGTAGCACAATAGAGCCTTGGTCGAGCGTGCGATTAATCGCGTCGGTGTCAATGCGGCGAATGCGTCCACTATGGCAATAGTCCACACCATCATCAACGCCGAGTGGCTGAGCAATGATGTAGTTTCCGCTAACGACATTGAGCTGGGTGCCTGCCATCGGAGTGTTGTTGAGGCTCATTGATAGGCGCGCAGTAATCGCAAGTTGAAGTTGTCCGGCAGCTTGCATAACAACAGATAAAGCCGATTCATCCGTAATGCGGATATTTTTGTGGTAAGGCGTAGTGAGGTCTTGTTTTTCTAGCAACTGATTAATTTGAGGACGTGCACCATACACCACCACGACTTTAATTCCGAGGCTGTGCATGAGTGCGATATCATTAATAATATTGCCAAAATTTTTGTGTGCGACGGCTTCTCCGCCCAGCATGATCACCATGGTTTTTCCGCGGTGAGCATTGACATAAGGTGTTGATTGACGGAATCCTTTTACGAGAGCAGTACTACGAATTTTCACTACAGCCATTCCTTTGTTTAATTATGTTAAAATAATGCCTTTTTATTCACTTGGTGGCAAGGTGAAATTTTGGAATAAAGCACAAACATATTGAGGTAGGTTCTTGGTCCCGTTGAGGGGGAGAGTTACAATGAGCGCGTCTTTTCTCAACACGTGAACCTCATGTCTTCTGCTGTTAATAAGAATGCTGCGATCACTGCTTCAAATCTGTCAAAAACGTCATCTAAATCAATGCTTCGTAAGTGGCTAGAGCGTTCTCTTATGCTTATAGCGATAGTTGGAACCGTTGTCGTGTGCATGCTGTATAGTGATTTGATTACTCGAACCATTAATCCGCCTATTCCTAAATCGACTATTTATGGCCGCTGGGTTGAGCAAGATGTTGCGCCTTATGCTCGTGAAGAATTTGTGTTGAGTGAGCGCGGTGTTACTGTAAATGGTTCTACAGTGGCGACCAGTTTTGAATTCGATGGGGATTCGTTTTCGTATCGAGTGGGTTCAAATGAGCGGCACTTCAATTTTGTGGGTAAGCAGCATGCAGAAATGAAGCTGGATGCCAATGCACATTATCTACCTGTATTCCGTTTAGAGGGGCGTGCAAGGATTGCGGTAAGATAGTCGTTTTTATCATTGTCTTTTAAGCTGAGAGTCCTTGCGTCTGTGAGTCACATGGATGATCACAATTTCATCTCTCAATCAGTAAATCTTACTTTCAAACATAATCCGGACAATTCCGTAATTCTTCCGCTGTTATCATGTTGCATTAACTGAATGAATTCACAACGAGTAAACGGATTGGCTTAGCGTTGAAACATTTTGTCTTTGCTTTTCAATTGCACCGTATGCATTTGTTTGCCATTCTTTTGCTATTCTCTTTTACGGAAAAGACACGTGTTAAAAAAACTCCTTCCTATTATCTCTTTGAGCCTACTCTTTGGCTGTGCTCAACAAAATGATCGTGCTCAGCAATATCTTGATGGTGAGTTTCCTCAGATCCTCAATCAAGTGGATGTGGTTGAGTCTAACAAACCACGCGATTTTACTGAATTTAACAAGCAAGCTGAGCAAGTGGTGATAAAGTCACCATCCATGGCGAAGATGTACCAACCGCTATATCAACGATTAAGTGAGTGGGCGCAACAGAGCGGAGATACCAGTGCGTTGAGTGCGTTTGGCATTCAAGCCGCGCAATTGGGTGGTGGTGATAAAAAAGGTAATGTGCTGTTTACCGGATACTTTTCTCCCGTGATGGAACTGCGTCATACACCAAACGACATTTTTAAGTACCCAGTTTATGGCAAGCCAAACTGCTCATCAGATTGTCCGACTCGCGCGGAGATCTACAATGGAGCACTAGATGGACAAGGTTTGGTGCTAGGTTACGCGCCTAATCGTATCGACCCATTTATGATGGAAGTACAAGGCAGTGGCTACGTGCATTTTGAAGATGATGATACGTTGGAGTACTTTGCGTACGCGGGTAAAAACAACAAAGCTTACGTCAGCATTGGCCGCATTTTGATTGAACGTGGTGAAGTGCCGCGTGAAAAAATGTCCCTCAAAGCAATCAAAGAGTGGGTGATGGACAACGACGATGCAACAGTACGCGAGTTGTTGGAGCAAAATCCTTCTTACGTTTTCTTTGCGCCAAAAGCAGAAGCGCCAGTAACAGGCTCGGCTGGTATTCCGTTGTTGCCAATGGCCGCTGTCGCGGGTGACCGTTCTATCTTACCAATGGGTACGCCAATCTTGGCGGAAGTGCCACTGTTGAATGCTGATGGTACGTGGAGTGGTGCGCATCAACTGCGAATGCTGATCGTTTTAGACACTGGTGGTGCGGTAAAACAGAACCATTTGGATCTGTATCATGGCATTGGTGCGAGAGCAGGAACGGAAGCAGGGCACTACAAGCATTTTGGTCGAGTGTGGAAACTTGGGTTAGAAAACTCACCAACTCAAGCGCCTTGGGCTTTACCGCCAGAAAAGCTACAATAGTCGTCCAAGAGAGAGGAACACTCTCTTATCTAGACATTTCATCAAAGAGTGCGTATAAATCGCACTCTTTGTTTTTCTATCGATCATCTGGACTTCAATATGCGTGAACTCGATACCCCAGCATCTGACAGCTACAATCAACGCTTTGGCGGCACTCGTCGTCTTTATGGCAACAGCGAAGTGGACATTCTTCGCGCTGCACACGTTTGTGTGATTGGTATTGGTGGCGTAGGTTCATGGGCGGTGGAAGCGCTGGCTCGTACAGGGATCGGTGAGCTAACTCTGATTGATATGGACGATGTTTGTGTCACGAACATTAACCGCCAAATTCATGCGATGACGGGCACCGTTGGTCAAAGCAAGATTGAAGTGATGGCCGAGCGTGTCAAATTGATCAACCCAGAGTGTAAAGTTAATCTGATTGATGATTTCATCACGCCAGACAATCAACATGAGTACTTAAGCAAAGAGTTTGATTACGTGTTGGATGCCATTGACAGCGTAAAAGCGAAGGCGTCTTTGTTGGCGTATTGCCGCAGCAACAAGATCAAAGTGATCACCACGGGTGGTGCTGGTGGTCAGGTTGACCCAACGCAGATCATGGTCGCTGATTTAACGAAAACGATCCAAGATCCTCTAGCGAAGAAAATCAAAGACACCTTGCGTCGTCATCATAACTTCCCTAAGAATCCGGCTCGTAAGTTTGGTATTGATTGCGTGTTTTCAACCGAGCAGTTGAAGTACCCTCAAGCAGACGGTTCAGTGTGTGGTGTGAAGTCGACAGCGGAAGGCCCAAAACGTATGGATTGTGCTAGCGGTTTTGGTGCGGCGACTGTTGTAACTGCAACGTTTGGCTTTGTCGCGGTATCGCGAATCGTTGAGAAGTTGATTTCAAAATATAAGAAGAGCGCATCATGACAGGTTTTCCCGTTTCTCCATTTGGTACAGATATCACCAGCGAAGACATTGTAGCGACTATGCAGCAATTTCAAGGCTGGGAAGATCGTTACCGTCAGGTTATTCAGTGGGGTAAAAAGCTGCCACAAATGCCAGAAGAGCTGAAATCAGAACAAGTTACCGTTTCGGGTTGTGAAAGCTTGGTGTGGTTAGTGAGCCAAGAGCAAGATGGCGTTTGGCATTTTTGTGCGGACTCCGATGCGCGTATCGTCCGTGGATTGATTGCCTTGGTAATGGCGGCTTATGACGGAAAAACGGCCGATCAAATTCAAGCATTTGACATCGACGCTTATTTTGATCAACTGGGGCTTATTGCACATTTAAGCCCGTCACGTGGTAATGGCTTGAAAGCTATTGTAGAGCAGATTAAGCAAACCGCCGTGTAACGAGTCATTTTCCCAATTCTTAAAAAACGCCGAATAGCCTAGCTGTTTGGCGTTTTTTGTATCTGAGTTGAGATATTTTTTGCATATGGATAAAAAGTATGCAAATGGTCGACTATTTTAGCGTTAATTAACCATTCTATTGATCCTGGTTCATTATATTGCCCACTTGGTTTTTATAAACTCAATTGTATTTAAAATTTGTCTATATTAGATAATAGACATATGCCCCATTCGCTCCTATTCTCCAATGTGGAAACACACTTGGAAGCGATTGGGTTACTTAGATACAAATGCTAGGAACCTCCCTATATGCAATTCACCTTGGAACATGCGCAAGACGTGTTATCCGGAATGCCAGACCCCACTTTTATTCTGAGTGAAGATGGTATCTATATTGATGTTTTTGGAGGAACAGATAAAAAAAAGCCTATCACGATGGAAGTAATTTGATAGGTGAGACTCTGCACAGCGTACTTGAGAAAGATAAAGCTGACTGGTTTATCGAACAGATAAATCGGTCACTGAAACAAGACAGTATTGTGACGATCGAGTACAAGATGTGCGCCGACAGCATTCAGGGAATAGATGCTAACAGTGGGCCAAGAGGCGACCTATACTACGAAGGCAAGATCTGCCCACTCGCTATAAAATACCGAGGTCGTCGCGTTGTCCTTATTCTTACACGCAACATCTCCAATCGCCACCGAGTTGAAACCCTTCTTCGCCATCAAAGCCAAATTGATGCTCTTACCAACATCTACAATCGACGTGTCTTTTTCGAAAAGCTCACAGAAGAAGTTATTAAATCCCAAGCTCCGGATTATCACTCCGCGTTGTTATTATTTGATTTAGATTTTTTTAAAGTCATCAATGATAAACGTGGTCATGATGCGGGGGATTATGTCTTAGAGACGTTAGCTGATTTGGTTTCTCACTTACTCGTCAAAGACGAAATTTTTGCAAGAGTCGGAGGGGAGGAGTTTGCGATTATTTTGCCAGAAACTTCTCTGTCGGCGGCGAAAGAGGTAGGAGAGGAAGTACGTTCCCACATTCAAAATTGTCAGTTCGAATTTGAAAAGATTGAAATTCCGGTCACGGTGAGTGTAGGCGTGGTGGAAATAGGCAGAAATGAAACCACCAAACGTTTGTATGCGCATGCAGATAAAGCACTTTATGCTGCGAAAAGAAATGGCAGAAATTGCGTGGCGACTCTGGATAGGCAGATGGAGTAACCTTGTTGGTTACTCCAAATCAAACCGTTGGGGTTATAGCATGTCGACGGCTTTTTCTACGGCGGCGATGAGTCTATCCACATCTTCAGCCGTGTTATAAATACCAAAAGAAACGCGTACCGTGCCTTTAACGTTTAGCGCATCCATCAATGGGTGAGCGCAGTGGTGTCCTGCTCGTACCGCAATGCCTTGTTGATCGAGCAGCGTCGCAATATCTTGGTGATGAACGCCGTCCATGACGAACGTCAGTACAGAGGCATTCGGTTGATAGCCTAGAATATGGATGTCATCCAACGCGCTTAGTGCTTGGTAGGCCTTATCCTGAAGCGCATGGAGATGATCCTCTACTTCGTGATGGTCAAAACCTTGGTACCACTCAATGGCTTTCGCTAGAGCAATCGCGCCCGCAACGTTTGGTGTGCCCGCTTCAAATTTACCAGGAAGTGCAGAAAACGTCGTTTTCTCGAACGAAACGCGTTCAACCATTTTACCGCCGCCGTGCCATGGTGGCATGGCTTCCAAAAGTTCAAGCTTGCCGTATAAAACCCCAATGCCTGCTGGTGCATAAAGTTTGTGACCTGAGAAAACGTAGAAATCGATATCTGATACCGATAAATCAAGCTGCTCATGGACGATGCCTTGAGCGCCATCAATCACAACAACCGCGCCAACGCTGTGCGCTAGTTCAGTGATTTTTTCGATAGGTTGTCGTGTGCCCGTGACGTTGGTGATTTGCGCACAAGCAACAATTTTACAGCGGTCAGACAGAAGCGCCTCAAATGCACTGATGTCGAACTGGCAATCTGATGTCATTGGAACTTTTATGACTTTGGCACCCGTTTGCTCTGCCACGATTTGCCAAGGCACGATGTTAGCGTGGTGCTCCATCTCGCTAATCAAGATCTCATCACCCGGTTGTAACGTGCTGCGGGCGTAAGTCTGAGCAATTAAGTTCAGTGCTTCGGTTGCGCCCCGTGTCCAAATGATCTCTTTAGAGCTGTTTGCACCAATAAAGTTTGCCACTCGTTCTCGTGCCGCTTCAAATTGGCTGGTGGCATTAGCCGTTAAACTATGACTGCCACGGTGAACATTGGCATTTTGCGCACTGTAGTAATGACTGATGACATCAATCACACATTGCGGTTTTTGCGTTGTCGCTGCGCTATCTAGATACACTAAGGGCGTATCGTTGACGGATTGATTTAGAGCAGGAAATTGCTCACGTACAGCATTTACGTCAAACATTATTCTTCACCAAGCTTATGGTAATGCAGAGTAGGCAGAGGGATCATTGGTTCAGCAACTGACCATGCGTGTTTTTTACCTGAGAGTTGAATGATTACTTCCATTGCGAACTCTAAAGCAGTGCCCGGACCTTGACTGGTGATAAGGTTGTGGTTGATATCAAAGGTCACGCGTTTGCTGCGCCACTTCTCTTCCGGGATATGTGACTGAAAGCTCGGGTGACAGGTCATCAGTGATTGTGGGAAAAGATCATGGTGTTGCAATACCAACGCCGGTGCTGCGCAGATAGCAGCGACCAACTTTCCCTCGTAGATGTGCTGCTTAAGGATTTCTATCATCACCGTGCTATCACGAAAAATTTCTGCACCACCAACACCACCAGAAAGCGCTATGGCGTCAAACTCATCATCAGCGATATCGACCAGCTTACAATCGGCTGTTAATGTGACTCCGCGAGAAGCTTTCATCGTCAATGAGCCATCAAAAGCAGCACTCGCTACCGTAACGTCATAACCCGCGCGAACCATCATGTCGATAACGGTGACGGCTTCCATTTCTTCGGTGCCCGGAGCGATTGGCACTAAGATTTTCTTACTCATTGTTCTGTCCAGCTTTGTTCTATTTGTTTGATGCGTTGGTAAAGTTTTAAATTCTCAGGCGTATTGATGCGATGTTTCTCGGCAGCCTTTAACAAGTATCCGGTTATAAAATCAATTTCCGTTCGACGCTGATGGAATACGTCTTGTCTCATTGAAGAATAGTTCTCAGCTGTGGCGTTCACCACTTGCATTACCGTATCGAAAAGAGAGCGAAACTCTATAGCAATACCTTCTTTACTCATTACTTCAACCAATTCTTGAGTGATGCTTTCGAGTTGTATCTTAAACTCGGGCTGCGCAAGCTCACCATTCTTACACTGGTGAATCGCAGTCAGTGGGTTAATCGCGCAGTTAATTGCTAACTTAGTCCATAACGCAGATTGGATGTGTGGATTCCAAATGGCCTCTGGAAGAGCATGATGCATAACATCTTGCAGAAAAGCGCACTGCATTCCTTTGTCATTATAACCACCCACTTGCGTTGTTCCGTGACCGGTATGCAGTACGTGTTGGTTATCTGGTTTGTATGCGCCGTGCGTCGTTGTGGCGAGCACGATCGGATTGTTTGGCAGAGCCTTCTCCACGCCAGAGGCGGTACCCATACCATTGTGCATCAGCATGATAATCGTGTCTGCGTTGATATGAGGCAGTAAAGGCTGAATGGCGTCTTCCATTTGCCAAGCTTTTACCGTGATCAAAATGAGATCTGCTTTATTTACGGAGGAAATATCTTGATTACTGAATACGATTGCGGGTGTGTCATCCAACTGAAGTGATTGTTGTCTCTCTGAACTTCTTCCCCACAATGAAACATTGTGCCCGGCAAGCTGAAATTTTGTTGCCCAGAGTGAGCCCACCGCACCTGGACCGAGGATAAGGATATTCACCAAACGCTCTCATTAAAAAGGTTTGCTGCAAGGATAATGAGGGAAAAAAGGAAAGCAAATAAAAATGGCGCCGAAAGGCGCCATTTTTGATGAAACTTAGTGGTTCAATTAGAACTTGTAAGTTACAGCTACATAGTGACCTACACCAGAAGACTCTGGCTTATGACCCCATGGTAGAGCTTCGCCATCTTTAAAGCCGTATACGTCTTTGTATAGCTTCAGACCGTAGCCAACAGCAAAGCGGTCAGAGTGCCAGTAGATGCCGTTGAACATAGCACCGCCGTTAGATGCTGTAGTGTTGAACTTATTGCCTTTGTCGTCATCCATACCGAATTGGTAATCAATGTAACCTTGGTAAGAAATGAATGAGCCGTTCTCGAAGAAGTAGAATGGTTTGAACCAGTTAGTAGAAACTTGGAAACCGTTCCAGTCTTTTTTGTTGCCATCGTATGTACCGTAAAGGTTTAGGCCAACTTTGCCGAACCAAGGTACCATTACGTCAGAACCTAGACCGATTTTTTGAGAGTTAACATCAGAGTTACCACCCCACTCGATTAGAGTTGCAACGTATAGCTCTTGAACTGGACCGAAAGATAGGTCTTTACCAGTTACCGCATCTAGAGACATACGTGGAGCAAATTTCATGAAGATTTTCTCGCCACCAGCTTTGTCGCTGCCTGGATCAGAAGCTAGGTTGAATACGTCAACGTAGCCGTATAGATCGAAAATACCAGAGCGACCGCCAAATTCCATCTCTAGGTAATCATGAGAAGATTCAGCATAACCTTTCTCATTGAATGCACCCATTAGGTTAAATTGCATCCACTTGTAATCGTTTTTGTGGATATCGCCGTCAGAGTAATCTGCAGCCAATACTGGAGCTGAAGTAGCCGCTAGAAGGCTAAGAGCTAAAAGTGATTTACGCATAAGGGGACTCTCTATGTTTGTAATGATTCAGAACACGCAATCTGTGCTGCGCTTTCCAATTGGCGGGAATAATAGCGATAAAAATCCCAAATGAAAGTGATAAAGGGTGCAAAATTGAACGTTTTTGGTGAGTTGCGTCACGAAATTATCTTTATTTACGGAACTTTTTGTTTGTTGCATTTGATTGCAATAAATATGTGATTTGGATCGTTTGCGTAAGCGATTTTATGACTTTTTAAGCCAGTCGATTAACCAACATAAATCGTTAGTGATCGGAGTGATAAGGGATTCGTATGTATCGGTGAATCAAAGAGGACGTTTGAATGAAAGAAGTCATGTTATTCCCACTCACTTCAGTTGTACTCCCTGAAGGTAAAATGAATCTGCGCATTTTTGAGCCACGATATAAGCGAATGGTAAAGGAATGCAGCCTACAAAATGTGGGTTTCGGAGTTTGCCTAGTAGGTAGTGAAGGTGACCCTAAAGACGTGGGAAATGTTTCATCTATCGGAACTTTGGTCAGGATCGTTGATTTTGAAACACTCAGTGATGGTCTTCTTGGTATTACAGTCGCTGGTGAGAAACGCTTTGTTGTCAAACGAGTTCGTGCAGATGCGGACGGCTTACGCCATGCAGAGGTCGAATGGCTAGACAATTGGCAACATCCAGACAACTCACCAGATTTCTTCTATTTAAGCCAGCAGTTATCCCATGTTTATGAAGAGTTTCCTCAACTTGGAAACCTCTACCAGCATCGTTTTTACGATGACTCAGCTTGGGTGACCCAGCGCTGGCTTGAATTACTTCCTTTAGACTGCAATCTGTTCGAACAGCTCGTTGGCGCAGAGAACTGCATTCCTGCGTTGCAATTTCTGACAGAAGCCATAGAAGCCCCGACTAACAAAGAGGCAAGGATATGAAAGGATTTAGCAGAGCTGCGCTAACTATGGTGGCGGCATTAGGACTGGCGGCGTGTGGCTCCGACAGCGACACCATCGAGTATTCCAATTTGCAAGCAGTACATGCGTCTTCTGATGCGCCGCTTGCAAATGTGTGGATAAACGATAAATCATCATTGACAGGTGTTGATTATGGTATGGGTTCTGGTTACATGAAGTTACGTGAGGGCATGAACTCAATTCAAGTTGATGTTCAACTTCCAGGCGATGAAACCGCGACCGTAATACCTAAAACAGAACTAGACCTTGATTCAGACCTCAATTACAACGTGTTCGTTGTTGGTGATGCCGATGGTTCGCCAAACCCAGTAGAACCTTTAGTTGTGACTCGCAGCGCCGATTCAATGGCTGATGCCAATAGTCTAGATGTTCAAGTTGTTCATGCAGCGTCTGGCGTTCCTGCCGTTGATCTCTACGTCACTGAGCCAGGGGCTGATCTTGCTAGCGCGACACCGCTTATGAATCTTGCATATAAAGCATCTACAGACGTATTGAACATCCCCGCTGGTGAGTACCAAGTTCGACTTGCTGTTGGGGATAACGTTGCTTTTGATTCGGGCACAATATCTCTTGCTGCTAATTCAAACTTGACGATTGCCGCTATCAGTACCGGAGATTCAAATAGCACGTCACCGGTTAAGTTGTTGGTATTGGATGGTTCAGGATCTTCTATAATCGAGGATATGGGCAGCCAAGCTGAAGTCAGAGTCGGACATCTTGTCGATGGAGCGCCGATCGTCGATGTCAACGTTAACGGGGCGGCCTTCGGTCCTCTTGCCGACTTAGCGTTCAAAGAGATTCGTGGTTATTTGGATCTCGATGCTGGCGCTTACGATATTGACGTTTACGTGGATGGCACAACAACCAATCCTATTATCGATGTTGACGGATTAATGGTTGCGGGCGGAATGGATTACAGTGTTTACGCAGTCGGTGTTGTTAGCCCAGCGATTGATATCGAACCTCTAGTTGTTGAAGACATGAGACGTGCAGTGGCAACTAGCGCGACGCTGAATGTGACACATGCGGCGGCGAATCCCGTAGCGGAAATGGTGGATATTTATCTCACTACAAGTGCTGGAATAGATGGAAGTGATCCAACTATTGCTAATTTTGCGTACAAAGATAGCGTTCAGGGATTATATGTCGCTGAAGGTACCTATTATGTAACCGTGACAGTGGCAGGCGATCCAAGTACGGTTGCTATTGATTCAGCACCAGTCAATGTGATGAATGGTGTTGTGTATCAAGTGGTTGCCATTGATGATGGGAACAACGGTGGCTTCAACTTGTTGGTTGATGACGTTACCGATTAGGACGAATGGGAGGAGATGACTCCTCCCTAAAATTAAGGCCGATTATGATGAGTGATAGCCCAAAAAAACTGGGGCGCAGTGATTGGAACGATTACATGGACAAAGTGAAAGCTCGAGATAAAGACGCGTTCGCTTTTGTATTCCGTTTTTACGCACCCAAGCTGAAGCAATTCGCTTACAAACATGTTGGTAATGAGCAAGTTGCTATGGAGATGGTGCAAGAGACCATGGCGACAGTTTGGCAGAAAGCGCACCTCTATGATGGGGAAAAGAGCGCGTTATCGACTTGGATATACACCATAATCCGAAACCTATGCTTTGATCTGTTGAGAAAGCAGAAAGGTAAGGAGTTACACATTCATTCTGATGACATTTGGCCGTCAGAATATTATCCACCAGATCTTGTTGATCACTATTCACCAGAGCAAGACATGTTGAAAGAACAGGTGGTTAAATTTTTAGATATTTTACCGAAAAATCAGAGAGACGTTTTACAAGCGGTGTATCTTGAAGAGCTACCTCATCAACAGGTCGCTGAATTATTTGATATACCCCTCGGTACCGTAAAATCCAGGCTGAGGCTTGCAGTAGAAAAGCTAAGGCATTCAATGCATACGGAGCAACTATGAACAAACACCCAGATAACAGCTTGTTAGAAGCATACGCTTCGGGAAGCATTGATGCAGTTTCTGGTCTTGTGGTCGCAACCCATTTAGAAACATGCACCAAGTGCCGAGCTTATGTGAACCAAGTCGAAGCCAGCCAAGCGAATATCGTGAGCGACATCCCCTCTGAATATGTCCCTGAATTCGACGATATGTTCAATGATATTATCAATGCGGAGCCAGCGACAGATAACATCGTTATCCGAGATCCTGCCGCAGTGAATGTTGCAGGAAAGAGCTTTGAGCTTCCCAAAACCTTAGCGCGTTTCTCTGACCTCGTAGGGTCATGGAGAAGTTACGGAGGCAAGGTTTTCAGTGCTCAGATTGATCTAGGGGAAGATGCTCGTGTTAGCTTAATGTACATCGGAGAAGATGTGCAAATCCCTCAACATACGCACAAAGGCTTAGAATCTACATTGATCCTACATGGTGGGTTTAGTGATGAGGACGGCCAATATGAAGAGGGCGACTTGATGATTCGAGACGCGTCAGTGAAGCACAGCCCTTACACTAAGGCCGGAGAAGATTGCTTGTGTTTAACCGTACTGACTGAGCCGATGATCTTTACTCAAGGTGTGGCACGTATATTTAATATGTTTGGCAAAGGGCTATACCCATAGACCTCTTATCTTATATCTCGCAAAACAAAAACCACCGAATTCGGTGGTTTTTTGATGCGCTTCTTAGTGCTTGTGACGTGCTTTTTCCAATAGAGCATCAAAGTAATGTCGTAGCGAGTACAACATAATCAAGCTTGGCACGACCATAACAGCGGTAAGCACAAAGAACGTGCTCCAGTCATTGAGGTAGTCCACCAGTTCTCCACTGAAAGAAGCAAGAGTCGTTCGTCCGAAGTTGCCCAAAGAGGCAAGCAACGCATACTGAGTTGCCGAGAATGCTTGTCCGGTTAGAATCGTCAAAAATGAAACAAAAGCGACAGTTGAGAAAGCAGTCGTAAAGTTATCGACAATAATGGTTGCTAAATACAGGTGCTCATTTGGGCCTACCGATGCAATCCAAGCAAACATCAAGTTGCTGGCAGACATAGCAATACCGCCGATCATTAATCCACGTACAATACCAAACCTAACGTTGAACATGCTTCCGACAAAGGTAAAGAAGATAGTGGCTCCCCAACCAATCAGTTTGGAGTAATAGCCAATTTGTTCATTGCTAAAACCAATATCTTTATAGAACGCGATCGACATCCTGCCCAAAAACGCTTCGCCAATTTTGAATAGGAAAACGAACAGCAAAAGAGTAATCGCGACACGGACGCCATTGCGATTAAAGAAGTCAAGGAAAGGTTCTACAACAGTCACAGTAAACCAAGCCACGACTTTTGAACCAACCACTTCTTTGTGGCGTTGTTCCGCGGCAGACTGAAGTTGTTCGCGTTGAGTCTTCGGTTCACCGACTAAAATCGTAAAGACCATTAGAATGCCGACTATCACCGCCATCCCGTAATACACGCCATTCCAACCGACGCTATCAGCATTAACAAACGCTAAATAACCCGGTAGTGAATAACCTGTCCACCAGCCAATGACCGCCATTGCAGAAGCTTGTGGCAGCTTAGATTCTTCTGATTTTGGGAAAGTATCAATACGAAAAGCATCTATCGCGATGTCTTGTGTGGCTGATGCGGTTGCAATACACAAGGCGAGTAGAGACGCAAACACCAAGTTCTCTGCTGGATTCACGCCCGCAATAAATACCGTCGCGACGAGTACAATACTTTGACAGAAGAAAATCCAGCTACGCCTTTGTCCAAGTAGTCGATAGAGCACTGGTAGCTTCACCCGGTCTACGAGTGGCGCCCAGAGAAAGTTAATTGCATAAACCGCAAAGACACTACCAAAGTAGCCTATTGCGGATAGGGTCAAACCAGCGTCTTTTAGCCAGCCAGACATATTTGAACCGATAAGTACCCACGGAAAGCCGCTAGAGCAGCCCAACATGAAAACCCACATGAGTCGTTTATCGAGGTAACTTTTTACCGTTTCCAACCAAGTGATGGAAGGTAATGAAGACATAAATCAATCCAATAAAATGAAGCCGTTGAAAGAGAAAGCCCTTCGATTATTCAAAGGGCTTATCGTTTTGGCTATTTAAGTAGTGTTGCTTTAGTGATGACGATTTGAGTCTCGGGAACATCACGCATACCGCGAGTCGTCGTAGTTGGCTGTTTTGCCATTTTTTGGATAATGTCGAATCCTTCCGTGACCTCGCCAAATACCGCATAACCCGGTGGACGAGCGCCGTAGTTTAGAAAATCATTGTCGACTAAATTGATAAAAAACTGACGAGTAGCAGAGTCAGGCGCGTTGGTGCGTGCCATTGCAATCGTCGCACGGTCGTTATTTAAACCGTTGTTACCCTCGTTTTTGATTGGAGCGTAAGTCTTCACCATTTGCATATCTTGGTTAAAGCCACCACCTTGCGCCATAAAGCCTGGAATAACGCGGTGAAAAATAGTGCCTTCATAGCTACCGTCTTCTACATATTTCAGGAAGTTTGCTACCGTAATCGGCGCTTTATCTTCATTCAGTTCGACAGTAAATGAACCTAACGTTGTTTCAAACGCCACTTTTGGTCCGGCCCAAACGCTGCAGCTGAGTAGCGCGAGAGAAAGAATTGCCTTGCGTAACATTAGAAACGCTCCTGCATGTATTGACGAAGCTCAGGATCATTGGCAATTTCTTTAAGTGTTAATGTCACTACATCATTCAGTGTTTGCTCAATGTCGGCATCAGACGCACTCAATGTGCCAGAACGCTTCGCAGTGCCTGTGTAAGTTTTGACCAGTTTACCTTCTGGTGTTTCTGCGGTGATTTCAAGCACGACTTTCGCATCCATCTCATTTTCCATCACCGAATGTTTTACGTTAACTAATGCTTCTTGAACGTTTAATTCAATTGCATTGTTGCTGTTTAGATCGGCATGGAAGCCTTGAGATGAAAACTGCTTCTCTAATGCTTCTTCTAACGCAATACGTAAATTCTGTTTAGCATGAAGAGGAAGAATGTTCGAACGGCCGTTATCCACCAACGCCACGTACTGCGCTGCACGTACATCTTTGCTGGTCAAACTGTAAGTCTTGCCTTGAACAATTGGATTGGTGCTCAGTGTGCTTTCTGGCATCAAATTCAGCTGAGGCTGTTGAGGCGCTGAACACGCAGCAAGCAACGCAACCGAAGCCGCAAGTACCAATTTTCTCATTTTATTATTCCTTTTAACTATTTTGCTAAAGCTTATTTTGCGCTTAATTTAGCAGGATTTTTTGTGGCCTGTAAAATCACAAACTTATTGTTGGAAGCGATAAGTTTCACATTCTTATCGCCAAACAGCCGTTTTAGTTTTGCGTCGTAACCAAGATGACGATTTCCAATCACCAGTAACTTACCACCTTCACTTAATACTTGCTTTGCATCACAGAACATTTGCCAAGCAATATGATCGGTGATTGCCTGCTGTTGGTGAAAGGGTGGGTTACACATAATCATAGAGCAGCTGTTGTGTTTAAAACCGTCCAAACAATTGTTTGCAACACACTGTATGTCTCTATCTTTACCAAGGTTATCTAGCAGGTTCTGCTTCGCGGACTCAAGCGCCATAAAGCTTTCATCAACACATGTTAATCGAGCATTCGGATTCAGCTGACCAAACTTCACAGACAGAACACCATTACCGCAACCGAGATCGATAACATTATCTATCAATGGGTCTTGAGGTAGGTGCTGCAGCATAAAACGCGCACCTAAATCTAAGCTTTCTCCTGAATAGACATTTGGCATGTTCTTGAGTTCGATATCTTCGCCATCAACGCGCCAAGTCGTGAAAGGGCTTACTTCAATTGTTGGGTCAACCGTTGCTTGAGCAAATACCAATCGGTGCTTTTTCCAGGCCAGAGAGGTTTTTGTCTCACCCAAATATTTTTCAAACAGTTTTAGCGTTGAAGTATGAATGTCTTTCGCTTTATTAACTGCAATGACGGGGCAGGATGCAGGCAGTGCTTTTCTTAACTGACTTAGTATCCAAACGAGGTGACGGTTACTTTTTGGCAGTTGCAGCAATACGAGATCAGTATTGGAAGGTACGGGATCCATCGTGGTTGCAAACGCTACCTTATTGCACTGGTTTTGCTCAAGGTTCTGCTGCACACCTTTATGAGAAATGAAAGAATCACTCATTAGCGTCACATGGTGCTTTTCTGAAAACCAGCAGGAGAGGGCACCAAAGCTGTCATTAATCACGAGGATGTTTTGATTGTCTGGCAAAGCAAGTTCTTCAACATGATTAATAAGATACTCATCACCGGCATCCCACGCTTGTAGAGTTTCATTGCTGCGTTTTGGGAAACGATGAAGTGTTAAGCTTCGCTCGTGAAGATTCAGTTCGGTTTTCATAGCTAAATGTAAGTTGATTTAGAAATTAAGTGTTATTGTCGCAAATGATGACGTGTCGAGATACAAAAAGCTGTCAAATTTTACGTGTTCAGTGGTGGTCGCTCTCTAGGCATGTTCATAGCGTCAAGCGCTTTGAAATCAGTTGAACGAAAATGCATCAATAATGAGAGTGATGTTTGAGTGATACACGTCTGCTTTACTTAGGTATATACTTATGGAATTCGCATCAATGAGGAACGAATATGATCCAAGAAATCATAGAGAAGAAACTACACAGTGAGCTGCAACCAAGCTATCTCAAAGTGATTAATGAGAGCTACATGCATAATGTGCCACCAGGCTCGGAGAGTCACTTCAAAGTGATTGTTGTGAGTGATTCGTTCGCGGGACAGCGTTTGATTGGACGCCATCGCCAAGTTCATCAAATTTTGGCAGATGAGCTGGATAACCACATTCATGCACTAGCTATTCATACATACACTGATGAAGAGTGGAAGCGTGAACAAGATGGCGCTCCTGATAGCCCTATGTGTATGGGGGGCGGTCACTAAAGACGCAAAATATAAAGGTGCAGAGAAAAGGTGGCTAAGGCCATCTTTTTTTGTTTTACATTCTTTAGGGGCATTGATGTGGCGCAAATTCTGGTTAAAAAATGTGTTAACAGTGTTTCAACAAATGAATGGAAATTGCAGGATATTTCAGGCGATGAATATGACTTTTCCATAAGATATGTATGGAATATGGCATTTGTGCGATCGGTCAAAGTTATGACTATTCTTTGACCTTTTAGACCTGATTCTACCGAAATAACCCCTCTATTCTAATGATTGGTCATGGCATCAAGTTCCTAAAAAATGCTAGACTACGGCACCTGATAAATCTCGCGTATTCCTTGTGACGAGATTTTTAATAGGATGTTGCGATTTTGATGTTTAAAACAACATCAAAACCGGACACTGATGTCGTGTCTAAAAGTTACGCAATCAAAAGAATCTTTTTCCCGATAAAAGTAGTGCAAGTGCGTATGATTACAATAAAGAAGGGCTTGGATCTTCCTATCGCAGGAACTCCATCCCAGGTGATTAATGATGGTAAGACCATCAAAAAAGTCGCCTTGCTTGGCGAAGAGTACGTTGGCATGCGTCCTACCATGCATGTCCGCGTTGGTGATGAAGTGAAAAAAGCGCAAGTTCTTTTTGAAGATAAAAAGAACCCTGGCGTGAAATTTACTGCACCAGCAGCCGGTAAAGTGATCGAAGTTAACCGTGGCGCTAAACGTGTCCTTCAATCTGTAGTGATTGAAGTGGCAGGTGAAGAGCAGGTGACATTTGATAAGTTCGAAGCCGCTCAACTTTCAGGTCTAGATCGTGAAGTGATCAAGACTCAGTTGGTTGACTCTGGCCTATGGACCGCTTTACGTACTCGTCCGTTTAGCAAGGTTCCTGCAATCGAGTCTTCTACTAAGGCTATTTTCGTAACTGCAATGGATACTAATCCACTAGCAGCTAAGCCTGAGTTGATCATTAATGAGCAACAAGAAGCATTCATTGCTGGTCTAGACATTCTTTCAGCCCTGACAGAAGGCAAGGTTTACGTATGTAAATCTGGCACTAGTTTGCCACGCTCTTCACAGTCTAACGTAGAAGAACACGTCTTCGATGGCCCTCACCCAGCAGGTCTTGCTGGCACCCACATGCATTTCCTATACCCAGTGAATGCAGAAAATGTGGCATGGAGCATCAACTACCAAGACGTTATCGCGTTCGGTAAGCTGTTCCTAACTGGTGAGCTATACACAGATCGTGTTGTGTCTCTAGCTGGTCCAGTTGTGAATAACCCTCGTCTAGTTCGTACCGTAATCGGTGCAAGCTTAGATGACCTAACAGATAACGAGCTGATGCCTGGCGAAGTTCGTGTGATTTCTGGTTCTGTACTGACAGGTACACATGCAACTGGTCCACACGCATACCTTGGCCGCTACCATCAACAGGTTTCTGTATTACGTGAAGGCCGTGAGAAAGAACTATTTGGCTGGGCAATGCCTGGTAAGAATAAGTTCTCGGTAACTCGCTCTTTCCTTGGTCACGTATTCAAAGGTCAGTTGTTCAATATGACAACGACGACCAATGGTAGTGATCGTTCAATGGTTCCAATTGGCAACTACGAACGCGTAATGCCTCTAGATATGGAGCCTACTCTGCTGCTTCGTGATCTATGTGCAGGTGATACAGACAGTGCTCAAGCACTGGGTGCGCTTGAACTGGATGAAGAAGATCTAGCATTGTGTACCTTTGTATGTCCAGGTAAGTACGAGTACGGTACGTTACTTCGTGAATGCCTAGATACTATCGAGAAGGAAGGGTAATTTTCATGGCTCTTAAAAAGTTTCTTGAAGACATCGAGCATCATTTTGAGCCTGGTGGTAAACACGAAAAATGGTTTGCCCTGTACGAAGCTGTAGCAACAGTTTTTTACACTCCAGGTATCGTAACAAATAAAAGCTCGCACGTTCGTGATAGCGTTGACCTAAAACGTATCATGATCATGGTTTGGTTTGCGGTATTCCCAGCAATGTTCTGGGGTATGTACAACGCAGGTGGCCAAGCTATTGCAGCGCTTAACCACATGTACGCTGGTGATCAACTAGCGACAGTTATCTCTGGTAACTGGCACTACTGGCTAACTGAAATGCTGGGCGGAACGATTGCCGCTGATGCAGGGGTTGGCAGCAAGATGCTACTAGGTGCGACCTACTTCCTACCTATCTACGCAACAGTATTCCTTGTTGGTGGTTTCTGGGAAGTGCTTTTCTGTATGGTGCGTAAGCACGAAGTAAACGAAGGCTTCTTTGTTACTTCTATCTTGTTCGCACTTATCGTTCCACCAACGCTACCTCTATGGCAAGCGGCACTAGGTATCACATTTGGTGTTGTTGTTGCGAAGGAGATCTTCGGTGGTACAGGTCGTAACTTCCTTAACCCTGCACTTGCAGGTCGTGCATTCCTATTCTTCGCTTACCCAGCACAAATCTCGGGTGACGTAGTATGGACTGCAGCTGACGGCTTCTCTGGTGCAACTGCTCTTAGCCAATGGGCTCAAGGTGGTAACGGTGCTCTAGTTAACACAGTAACTGGTTCTCCTATCACTTGGATGGACGCTTTCATCGGTAACATCCCTGGCTCTATTGGTGAAGTATCGACTCTAGCTCTAATGATCGGTGCAGCGATGATCGTTTACATGCGAATCGCTTCATGGCGCATCATTGCGGGCGTAATGATCGGTATGATTGCAGTATCGACTCTGTTTAACGTGATCGGTTCTGACACTAACCCAATGTTCAACATGCCATGGCACTGGCACCTAGTTCTAGGTGGTTTTGCATTCGGTATGTTCTTCATGGCAACGGACCCAGTATCAGCGTCATTTACTAACAAAGGTAAATGGTGGTACGGCATCCTGATTGGTGCAATGTGTGTGATGATCCGTGTAGTTAACCCGGCGTACCCAGAAGGTATGATGCTGGCGATTCTATTCGCGAACCTATTCGCACCTCTGTTCGACCATGTAGTGATTGAGAAGAACATCAAGCGGAGACTAGCACGCTATGGCAAGTAATAACGACAGCATTAAAAAGACGCTGGGTGTTGTTATCGGGTTGAGCCTTGTTTGTTCAATCATCGTATCAACAGCAGCAGTAGGTCTGCGTGATAAGCAAAAAGCTAACGCTGTCCTAGATAAGCAATCAAAGATCGTTGAAGTTGCAGGCATTGACGCGAACGGTAAGAAAGTACCAGAGCTATTTGCTGAGTACATCGAACCTCGTCTGGTAGACCTTGAAACAGGTAACTTTACTGAGGGTAATGCATCTACGTACGATCAGCGTGAAGCATCAAAAGATGCAGAACGTTCAATCGCATTGACACCAGAAGAAGACGTCGCTGATATCCGTCGTCGTGCGAATACAGCAGTGGTGTACTTAGTAAAAGACCAAGATGAAGTCCAAAAAGTTATCTTGCCTATGCACGGTAAAGGACTATGGTCGATGATGTATGCCTTTGTAGCCGTTGAAACTGATGGTAACACTGTGTCTGCTATTACTTACTACGAGCAAGGTGAAACTCCTGGACTTGGTGGTGAAGTAGAGAACCCTTCATGGCGTGATCAATTCATTGGCAAGAAATTGTACAATGAAGATCATCAGCCAGCGATTAAGGTCGTGAAAGGCGGCGCACCGCAAGGTTCTGAGCACGGTGTTGATGGCCTATCAGGAGCAACGCTCACTAGTAATGGTGTTCAACACACATTTGACTTCTGGTTAGGTGACAAGGGCTTTGGTCCTTTCCTAGCAAAAGTTCGTGACGGAGAACTTAACTAATGTCTAGTGCACAAAACGTTAAAAAGAGCATTCTAGCGCCAGTATTGGATAACAACCCAATCGCGCTACAAGTTCTTGGTGTATGTTCTGCTCTTGCAGTAACAACTAAACTAGAAACAGCTTTTGTAATGACGCTAGCGGTAACATTTGTAACTGCGTTGTCTAACTTCTCTGTTTCATTGATCCGTAACCACATTCCTAACAGTGTGCGTATCATCGTTCAGATGGCAATTATCGCATCGCTAGTAATCGTGGTAGACCAGGTGCTAAAAGCTTACCTATACGATATCTCTAAACAGCTATCTGTATTCGTTGGTCTGATTATCACTAACTGTATCGTAATGGGTCGTGCTGAAGCATTCGCAATGAAGTCTGCGCCAGTACCATCTCTTATTGACGGTATTGGTAACGGTCTAGGTTACGGCTTCGTTCTTATCACTGTAGGTTTCTTCCGTGAGCTATTTGGCTCAGGCAAACTATTTGGCCTAGAAGTTCTACCTCTAGTGAGCAACGGTGGTTGGTACCAGCCTAACGGCCTAATGCTACTAGCACCATCAGCATTCTTCCTAATCGGCTTCCTTATCTGGGTAATCCGTATTCTGAAACCAGAACAAGTAGAAGCGAAGGAGTAAGGACGTCATGGAACATTACATTAGTCTGTTAGTTAAATCGATTTTCATCGAAAACATGGCTCTGTCTTTCTTCCTAGGTATGTGTACTTTCCTTGCCGTATCTAAGAAGGTTAAGACCTCTTTCGGCCTAGGTGTTGCAGTTGTGGTAGTACTGACTATCGCTGTTCCTGTGAACAACCTAGTATACAACCTAGTTCTGAGAGAGAACGCGTTAGTTGAGGGCGTGGACCTTAGCTTCCTAAACTTCATCACCTTTATCGGTGTAATTGCAGCACTTGTACAGATTCTAGAGATGGTTCTAGACCGTTTCTTCCCACCTTTGTACAACGCGCTAGGCATCTTCCTACCGCTGATCACAGTAAACTGTGCAATCTTCGGTGGTGTATCTTTCATGGTACAACGTGACTACAACTTTGCTGAATCTATCGTTTACGGTTTCGGCTCTGGTGTGGGCTGGATGCTAGCAATCGTTGCTCTTGCAGGTATCCGTGAGAAGATGAAGTACTCTGACGTACCTCCAGGTCTACGTGGTCTTGGTATCACATTTATCACTGTAGGTCTTATGGCGTTAGGCTTTATGTCTTTCTCTGGTGTTCAACTGTAAGTCGGGTAAACCGCAACAATTAAGGAATAGTCAATGGACATTATTCTTGGTGTAGTGATGTTTACTCTGATCGTACTTGCACTAGTACTAGTGATTCTTTTCGCTAAGTCTAAGCTTGTACCAACAGGTGACATTACAATTTCTGTGAACGATGACCCTTCTCTGGCGATCGTTACACAACCAGGTGGTAAGCTACTGAGTGCTCTAGCCGGTGCTGGCGTATTCGTATCTTCTGCTTGTGGTGGCGGTGGCTCATGTGGTCAGTGTCGCGTAAAAGTTAAATCAGGTGGTGGCGACATCCTACCAACCGAGCTTGACCATATTACTAAAGGTGAAGCACGTGAAGGTGAGCGTCTAGCGTGTCAGGTTGCAATGAAAACTGACATGGACATCGAGCTTCCTGAAGAAATCTTTGGCGTTAAGAAGTGGGAATGTACCGTTATCTCTAACGATAACAAAGCGACATTCATCAAAGAGCTTAAGCTACAAATTCCAGATGGCGAATCAGTACCTTTCCGTGCTGGTGGTTACATCCAGATTGAAGCACCTGCTCACCACGTGAAATACGCAGACTACGATATTCCTGAGGAATACCGTGAAGACTGGGAGAAGTTCAACCTTTTCCGTTACGAGTCTAAAGTTAACGAAGAGACAATCCGTGCATACTCAATGGCTAACTACCCAGAAGAGCACGGTATCATCATGCTTAACGTTCGTATCGCAACTCCGCCGCCGAACAACCCAGACGTACCACCAGGTATCATGTCTTCGTACATCTGGTCTCTAAAAGAAGGCGACAAGTGTACTATTTCTGGTCCATTTGGTGAGTTCTTTGCGAAAGATACAGATGCAGAAATGGTATTCGTTGGTGGTGGTGCTGGTATGGCTCCGATGCGCTCACACATCTTCGACCAACTTAAGCGTCTACACTCTAAGCGTAAGATGTCTTTCTGGTACGGCGCACGTTCTAAGCGTGAAATGTTCTACGTAGAAGACTTCGATATGCTACAAGCTGAGAATGACAACTTCGTATGGCACTGTGCACTGTCTGATCCACTTCCAGAAGATAACTGGGATGGTTACACTGGCTTTATTCACAACGTTCTTTACGAGAACTATCTACGTGATCACGAAGCGCCAGAAGACTGTGAATACTACATGTGTGGTCCACCTATGATGAACGCTGCTGTTATCGGCATGCTAAAAGATCTAGGTGTAGAGGATGAAAACATCCTACTAGATGACTTCGGTGGTTAATCCCTCCAAGTGATTGAATCTATGGCTAGCTCTCTAAGAGCTAGCCATTATTTTTTGTAGAAGTAAAAATAATATTCAACAGTTGATATAGGTAATTGGATTTAAGTAATCGGTCCCATTCCCCATATCAATTCAACAACATTGGGAGTTAACAAGTGAAAACGTGGCTTGTTGCATTCGCTTCTCTATTGATTTTGGCTGGCTGTGAGCAGCCAGCAGATCAAATTCATCTAAGTGGCCCTACCATGGGGACTTCTTATAACATCAAATATATCGAGCAAGATGGTATTCCTACGCCAAAAGCGATGCAGACGGAAATTGATCGCTTACTGGAAGAAGTCAATGACCAAATGTCGACCTACCGTGATGATTCAGAATTAAGTCGCTTTAACCAGCATCAAACGAGTGAGCCATTTACTGTATCGACACAAACAGCAACCGTAGTCAAAGAAGCGATTCGTCTCAACGGTCTTACTTTAGGCGCATTGGATGTGACAGTCGGTCCTTTAGTTAACCTGTGGGGCTTTGGCCCAGAAGCTCGCCCTGATGTCGTTCCTACAGATGAAGAGCTAGCGGCACGCAAAGCCAATACTGGCATTCACCACCTATCTGTTGATGGCAATAAATTGTCCAAAGATATTCCTAACTTGTATGTCGATTTATCAACTATTGCTAAAGGTTGGGGGGTTGACGTGGTTGCTGACTACCTTCAATCAGAAGGGGTTCATAACTTCATGGTAGAAGTGGGCGGCGAAATGCGCCTCAAAGGCGTGAATCGTGAAGGCGTGCCGTGGCGCATAGCGATTGAAAAGCCGACTATTGATGAGCGCTCAATTCAAGAAATTATTGAGCCAGGGGACATGGCAATTGCAACAAGTGGTGACTATCGTAATTACTTTGAGAGTAATGGTGTGAGATACTCTCATATTATTAATCCAAGAACAGGCAAACCTATTCATCATAAAGTGGTGTCTGTAACGGTATTAGATAAATCGTCGATGACTGCTGATGGTCTTGCAACTGGTCTTATGGTGCTAGGTGAAGACAAAGGCATGGCAATTGCGAACGAAAATAATATTCCTGTTTTCATGATTGTGAAGACGGAAAATGGTTTTAAAGAGCTGGCTTCGGAAGCATACAAGCCGTTCATGAAGAAATAACAACAGAAGTGAGCATGTTCTTATGAGTACATTTCTAATTACGTTTGCAGTTTTTGTTGCGGTAATCGCAGCGATGGCTGTTGGCTACATCTTCCAGAAGAAAGTAGTGAAGGGTAGCTGTGGCGGTCTTGGTGCAGTAGGTATTGAGAAAGTATGTAACTGTCCAGAACCATGTGACGCGCGTAAGAAACGTGAAGCACGTGAAGCGGCGCGAGCTGAGAAATTGGCTGCATGGGAAAAAGATCGAATTGCTTAAGTATCGGTCATCCAAAGAGTAATACAAAATAACCCAGCTAAAGCTGGGTTTTTTATATTTCTCGCTCTACTTCTCTGAGAGTTTATACTTTGCTTGCTACGTTTAATCTAGGATGACCGGAGGCTTAAGTCGGTGCAGACTTCACAGCCACGTCATTTCCCTTTAATCACCGTACTTAACTGTTATTTGGTTATATACTCAAACTAAAGCGCGTTAACTTAGGAGGAAATATGGAAATGCATCAACACGGTATGGCTGAATTGTTTCAACAATTAGGCCTCGGCAGCTCTCCTCAAGAGATAAAGGACTTTATTAACGAACATCGGCACAAAAGAGCTTCAGCCCCTCTGCATGAAGCCAGCTTTTGGACAAGTTCGCAGGCCACATTTCTCAAACAAGCCATTGAAGAAGACGCAGACTGGGCAGAGTTGGTCGATCAGCTTGATGTGATGTTACGAGATTAAAGCACGTTTACAAACTCTCATTTCTATCAAGGCAGATTTAATTTATACTGTTTTTTTGAACAGTATTTAATGGCTATGTCAGACCGAATCAGAAAAATCATTCACGTCGATATGGATTGTTTTTATGCTGCCGTTGAGATGAGAGATAATCCTAGTTACCGTGGCATTGCACTCGCCGTTGGCGGTCATGAAAAACAGCGTGGCGTGATTAGCACCTGCAATTATGAGGCGCGCAAATATGGCGTTCGTAGTGCAATGTCAACGGCGCGAGCATTGCAACTCTGCCCCCATTTACTAGTCGTTCCCGGTCGAATGCACGTGTACAAACAAGTCTCTCAGCAGATTCGTGCTATTTTTGAGCGTTATACGCCTATCATTGAACCTCTATCATTAGATGAAGCATACCTCGATGTCACGGACTCGACAGCTTGCCGTGGCTCCGCAACGTTGATCGCAGAGTCTATTCGACGTGACATTTGGAATGAGCTTGGGCTGACGGCATCGGCGGGCATTGCACCGATTAAGTTCCTTGCCAAAGTTGCCTCTGATATGAATAAACCCAACGGTCAGTTTGTTATCCCGCCAGATAAGGTCCAGGAAGTTATCGATACACTTCCGCTGGAAAACATTCCTGGTGTTGGGAAGGTGAGTCTTGAGAAGCTACATCAAGCGGGCTTTTATCGATGTGAGGATATTAAAAACAGCGACTATCGTGAATTGCTGAGACAGTTTGGTCGTCAGGGAGCATCTTTATGGCAGCGTAGTCATGGAATTGATAATCGAGAGGTCGTCGTTGAGCGAGAGAGAAAATCCGTCGGTGTGGAACGGACATTCAGCCAGAATATCTCGAGCTATGATGAATGTTGGCAAGTGATCGAGGATAAACTTTATCCTGAACTCGAGAAACGCTTAGAGCGTGCAAGCCCAGATAAATCGATTATTAAACAAGGTATTAAAGTCAAATTTGCCGACTTTCAACTGACAACAATTGAGCATATCCATCCGCAATTAGAGCTTGAGGACTTCAAGATCTTGCTAAGAGATATTCTTAAGCGCCAAAACGGACGGGAAATACGCCTTTTAGGCTTGAACGTGATGCTCAAGCCCGAGAACCAAGCGCGTCAATTGAGCTTTTTCTAGGCTCTTACTGCTTCTACCTGAGCTAATACTTGTTCAAAGCTTGTGTTGGCCATCGCACCATAACCCGCCAGTTTTGAAGCTTTTAGCTGGCTAATTAAAGGGGTACTAATTCCACACAAGAAGCGGGCGACAGCATCATTGCTGATAGCTGAAGGGGAGAGCTGAATAAATTCCTGCACCCACATTGCTACTTGAGGTGGCTCAATATCCTCACCTTGTGGTGTTGGGAACGAAGCGACTTGACCACGACACACGGAGCAGTGACCACATTGCTCTGGTGCATTGTGATCAGCAAAGTAGTTCGCCAATTGTGAGCTCAAACAGTGCTCTGACTGGAACAAGCGCAGCATGGTGTGAATTCTTTCGATATCTTTGCTTTCTTTGGATTGGAACAGTTCATACAGTTGTTGGATTAAAACATCAGAACTTTGTGTGGTTGGCAAAACAGAGTACACGTCGGTCAGTTGTTTGCTCTCTAGCTCTATCCAACCATTCTGGTGAAAATAGTCGAGGGCTGCGACAACTCGGCTGCGTTCCGATTGATAGTTCATCCATAACGCTTCTAGGTCAACTTGGCACCACACTTTGGCTTTTTGCGAGGAGGAGAAAATAGCTTCCACGAATTGACGTCGCTCGCCTTGAAATTGATTCACAATAAATTGCTGATCGTGCAAAAACTTAAAGCGATATTCCGCAAAGTAACTGTATTTTGCTTCAATGAGTTTATGTAGCTCCAAATAAACCAACAAGGTTTTGAGTGGCAATTGGCGGATATTACTTTCACGCGATAAACGCAGTGGCACTACCTCCCATTGTGGAGCATGTTCTTTCGCTTGCTCGACTACATAGTTAATAGAGGTTAGTTCAGGTGTGTCACCATAGACAAAGTTTTCCAACACCGTTAAGCCGGACGTATTGCCTAGCAGAATGCACTCAGAACGTTGCCCGTCCCTGCCTGCACGCCCAATCTCTTGTGCGTAGTTCTCGATCGATTTGGGTAAGTCGAAGTGAATGACGCGGCGGATATCAGATTTATCGACCCCCATACCAAATGCAATCGTTGCAACAATACAGTCAATTTGGCTATCCATGAACTGCTGTTGGATTTGTTCACGAACGTCGCTTTTCATGCCGGCGTGGTATGCGTGAGCATTAATGCCAATATGGATTAGTGACTTTGCTACTTGCTCTGCTGTCTGCTGTTGTGTCACGTATACGATAGTCGGAAGCTTAGGTGAAGAGGCGATGATCTCACTTAGCTTTTCTTGTTTCGTTGCTTCCTCGCACGGGATCACCGAGATATCCAGATTGGGGCGGTAGAAGCCTGTAACGGTAATATGTTCACTGGCAATATCGAACTTTTGTTTCATGTCTTCAATAACTGCGGGCGTTGCTGTTGCAGTGAGAAGCAAAGATTGTGGAATGTTCAGTTCACGTTGATATTGCGGTAGCTTGAGATAATCAGGGCGGAAGTTATGTCCCCATTCGGAAATACAGTGCGCTTCATCAACCACCATCAAAGAGATCGGCACTTGGCGAATGAACTCACGAAAACGCTCGTTCTTTAGGCGCTCAACAGAAATCATCAATATTTTGATCTGTCCATTTTTTACCCCTGCCATGACGCGTTGTGACTCTTCTCTGCTTTGACTGCTATCGATAGAAGCGGCTGGGATCCCTTTACTTTGCAAAAAGTTCAGCTGATCTTTCATTAGCGCCAACAACGGCGAGATCACCAACGTAAGATTGGGCAATACGGTTGCTGGCAATTGGTAACAGAGAGACTTACCCGAACCCGTAGGAAAGATGGCCGCAGCAGAGTAACCATTCATAACCGCTTCAATAACAGGTTGTTGACCTTGGCGTAATGAGTCAAAACCAAATACGGATTGAAGTGTTTGATGCAGCGAGTCACTTTGCATAATAGGGAAACCTTTCTTTGATGGTAAACTTAGGTACATTAACACACCCTGAGTGCCAAACGCGCGTCCTAAAAGTATGAACAAAGCTGACTTAGTCCAAATTATCATCCAACATCTGGAAGAAAAACTTCAAGTGGCCCATGCATCGGCTCTGCGAGCCATTGATGCCGCGACAGATGAAGAAACTGTTCCCGAGCATAAGTACGATACGTTAGCACTTGAAGCCGCGTATCTTGCTCATGGACAAGCAATGCGAATCCAAGAGAGTGAAGACGAGCTGCGTCAATATCGCGCTCTAGTGACTCGCGACTTTAAAGGCGCACCTGTTGGTGTAGGTGCTTACGTCGTTCTCGCAGATGAGAATTTGCTTGAAAAGCACTTCTTTGTAGGCCCTTGTTCTGGTGGTCTGACTGTTAAATATCAGGCTCAGGAAGTCTTTGTCTTAACAGCAAAATCTCCTCTTGGTCGAGCGTTATTCGGGAAAGAAGAAGGCGATGAGATTGATGTAAAAATAGGAGATAAAACAACTTGTTACGAAGTCGTGACGATTTGCTGACATCTCATGTATCACTCAGTGTTATGTTTAACACGAGTAATGTTAAATAAAAGAGAATGACATGAAAAAGCTTTTTACACTCTCATTGCTGATGGTCAGTGCTACTGGTTATGCAGCGCAGTGTCGTGTGGACATCAATAATGAAGTCCGTATGGATGGGCAAAGCTTGGAAATTCGCCAAACGACAGGTGATAAAGCTGTCGTGGATGAGGATAACAATCTATTCATCAAAGGTGAGCTAATTGAACTCAATGCCGACCAAAAAGCGGCAATTGAAGACTATCGCGAAAAAATGAACGCGTATATTCCACAAGCAAAGCAGTTGGCGAGTGATGGTTTAGCGCTTGCAAATGACATCATCGATGATGTCGCGGAAAGCCTAGACGCATCTGGCGCGTTTGATAACGTCAAAGTCGCAGTACAGGACTTTTTCGCTGATGTTGAATCACGTTACTACAAAGATGGCGATTTCATTCTACCAGCGGAAAGTTTTGAGTCCATGACACAAGGGTGGACTGAAGACTTTGCAAAAGCACAAGAGATCTTCAATAAAGAGTTTTTAGCGAGTTCGTTGGATGCTTTATCGAAAAAAATGAAGGAAGAGGGGGGAATAAACCTCACTGCATTATCGGAGAGTATGGCTGAACTCAGCGCGAAAGTAGAAGAGCGTTTGGCTGAGCATTCGAAAGAGGTAGAGCAACAAGCAGAAGACTTGTGCGACTCGTTGGATGACATGGCAGGGCAAGAAGACGATTTGTTGAAGAAAATCCCTGAGTTAAAAGATTACCGAGTATTTACGATTTAATTACCCTTTAAAAAGTAAAAACTCGATGCGATAAAGAAAGAGAGCACAATTGTGCTCTCTTTTCGTTTTTACATACTTGAACAATTAATGAAAGCAAGACGATATTTCCGTTTTACCCGCTTGTTCTTTGATAGCTTATTGCGCGTTCATCTCGGTGAGCTTATCGCCGACAGGTTTTGAGAAATTAAAACCATCATGCTGATCCCAGTTGATAGACCACGTCATTACCCCTGCATAATTCGGGTAATTGAACGCTGGCTTAACGGTGCCGCATGAAGTGCCTTTGGTTAAACAATCTAGTGCGCTGATAATATTCTGTGTCGGAGCCTGGCCTGAATTTGCCGAGCTAGGACCTGAAGGTAAGCCGATTGCGACTTGATCATCACGTAGTGGTGCAAACTGAGTGCCGTCGGCCAATTCAAAGCCTTCGATAAGCATTTTAGATTGCGCTACCATCATATCCACAGAGCCTTCTGGTGCACTGCCTGGCAGATATGGGTTTGGCAAACCACCGTTGTTATATAGCTGGACGTGAAGTAGGTCGAGCGTGCTGCGTGTCTCGTTAATCACAGGAATGTAAGCTCCCCAAATACCGCTGTAAGCCACATAGCCGCCTTGAACATAAGGATGCTCAGGTGCCATGGTTAGGTACATGTCGCCACCCATGTTTTGCTCTATTTGAAGCAAAGCACGACCAAGGCGAGCTTGAATTTGCGAGCCATGAACCAAGTTAGATCCACTCTCTAAATCCACATCAAGACCATCAAAGCCCCACTCAGCGATAAGACCTGTTAGGCTAGAGACAAAGTTGGCTTCGTCTTGATCGGTATTCAGCGTAATCGTGCCTTCTGCGCCGCCAAGAGAGAGAACAAACTTTTTACCTTTAGCTTGAAGCGCTGCCATGTCTTGTTTGAACTGTGCTGGGTCGAGCGCTGGACAATCGCTGTAAATATCGCCTGAATATAGATTAAAGTGCACGGTACCATCACTGTTGCGGTCATTTTCGGCAAAGGCAATATCAATCACATCCCACGCATCAGCCATATCTGCTAGACGAATTGGACAGCCAGCCCCATTTACAAAATTGTGCCAGTAACCGATGAGTTTATGACGTTTCTCTGCTTGCTCAACCACCGTTATTGCTGCTGCGTCAGACAATGCATTGCTTCCTGACAAATCCACAGCTTGGGCGCTAACTGTAAAGTTACCAAGTGCAGTTGGTGTCCAGTTGGCTGTGTAAGGTGCCGTGGTATCGGTTGCAACAATAGAGCCGTTGATCATGAAATCAACGTGTTTAATGCCTGAGGTTAAAGATGTTGCATCGGCACTTAATGCGAGGTTTTTGCCTAAGCCGACGGTTTGACCGCTACTTGGTGAAGTCAGTGAGACGACCAAATCTTTATCGCTGACTTCCACACCAACCAAGGACTCTGACGTGTTGTTAGCATTATCGGTTGCGACGGCTTTAAGCTGGTTAGCGCCAATAAGTGTGGCGTTCCAAGTAACGGAATATGGTGCTTGAGTGATGACCCCTAAGCTGGTGTTGTTCGCAAAAAACTCAACTTGCGTGACTGTGCCATCAGCATCGCTTGCGTTAGCCGTGATTTCGTTATTGCTGCCAGCGAGCACGACTTGTCCATCCGTTGGTGCCGTAATGGTAACTTGCGGTGGCGTCGAACAAGCACCTAGGCCACTCCAAGCATCTTGCCAATATAGCCCTTCACCAGGCTCGTAAGCCCATGTCGCATCCGAGGAACACCAACCCGCAACGTCACAACGATATTTTTGGTTGAAGTGAGAAACTAGGTCGCCAACTTGATAACTCGTTCCCGCCGCGTAAGGCACTGCATCTGCACATCCGCCCGTCCCTGTTTCTGAATTACTAACAACAAGCGTTACTTCTTGGCTCATGGTTGCGAGGTTTGTGTCATCAGTCGCTTGTGCTTTAAACGAATGTGTACCAGCATTCGCGGTCCATTGATATTCGTAAGGTACGCTGGTATCAATCGCAACGGATTGATTGTTCATGAAGAACTCAACTTGTGTGACCACACCATCAATATCATCAGCTTGAGCGGCTACGGTTAGGTTATCGCCTACATTAAGCACTTCTGTGCCTACTGGGCTTGTCAATGAAATGCTTGGTGGCGGCAACTCGACTTGTGGTTGAATTTGGATAGAAATCGTCGTGGTGGTAACGGCTCCCTCATTATCGGTTGCAATCGCGGTCAATTGCGAGACACCTTCAATAGCGGTCCAAGATGCTTCGAATGGTGCTTGAGTTACCACAGCAACCGTTTGGTTGCCTGCAACAAACTCAACTTGTGCGATTTGGCCATCTTCGTCGGCTGCGTTGGCTAGCAAGGTGATCGCACTGCCTTCGGGAATTTGTGCGTTGTTTGTTGGAGAGGAGAATGACACTGTTGGCTCTAGATTGTTGCTTCCACCATCACATTGCCCTAACGCTTTCCATGCCTCCCAAGCCCCTGAATTGGTAACAGGGTCATTGCCTTGCGTCCAATACGCGGCCTCGTAAGCGGCTCCTTGCGTTTTTACTAAAGTGCCCGATGTATAAGTCGCAGTGCTGTCCCAGTCGGGTAAGCTTTGGCAGTTATAGGCTTGAGCTTGGTAGCTGACGCTGAGTGCTGCAACCATCGCTCCGTGAAGTAGAGTGACCTTCATTTTCCTCTCCTTGAGTCATGGATATAAATGAGAACAGAGTAATAACTAGCTGATAAATAGACATAAGGGGGAAAAAGCGAAGCACAATATTCTGCTTTTCGACACAGTATCACGAGGAACTATTCGTTCCTTACACCAAAGCTCATTATTTTTCGGCTCACTTCACGATGGGAGAATCATAAATTCTAGGCGTGTGAAAATGACAAAAGTCGCCAGGTCTTAGGATGATGAATGTGAGATGTACGTTAAAATTTACAAGCTGAATGACTGTGAATTGTTTCAACTGTCGAGTATTTGACCGGAGTGCTCTTGTTGAATAGTGAATATTGCTATAGTGTACTAGTTAGCTAGTTCAATGATATTTTGTGTGAGTAGTATGACACAGCAAACCTCTTCTCAGCCTCGTGAGCATTTTGGCTCTCGTCTCGGATTCATCTTAGCAGCCGCAGGTGCCGCAGTTGGCCTTGGCAATATTTGGGGCTTTCCAACCCAAGCTGCCAGTAATGGCGGCGGTGCTTTCCTGTTGGTTTATTTGGTGATGATTCTTATCGTCGCATTTCCTATGCTGGTGGTTGAAATGGCGATTGGTCGTCATGGTCAAGCCAACCCGGTGGATAGTATGCGCTCGCTTACCAATCACCCGGTAGGTAAAAAGCTCGGCGGTATTGTGGGCTGGATAGGTTTAAGCGTACCAAGCGCTGTTTTAGCGTTTTACTCTATTGTCGGTGGTTGGTTGATCTGCTTTTTACTGGGTGCAATCACAGATCTAATGGGGTTAGAAGCTGCAACTCAATGGCTAAAGGGCTTTAGCGTTGAACGTAACTTGTTCGGAACTATTACTTTTTATGTGCTAACAATTCTTATCGTACAAGGTGGAGTAAAACAAGGTATTGAGAAGTGGTCAACACGCTTGATGCCAGCATTGTTTGTTCTGTTTGCCCTGCTGTTTGCTTACATCATGACGCAAAACGGTGCGATGGAAGGGCTAAAGCATTACTTGGTACCGGATTTCGAAAAGGTATGGGACCGCAAGTTGATTCTTGCTGCAATGGGGCAGGGCTTCTTCTCGCTTACGATCGGTGGCTGTTCAATGCTGATTTATGGCTCTTACTTGAGTAAGAAAGAGAACCTACCAAAGATGGCGATGAACGTGACCATGGTAGATACTGCCGTTGCTTTCATTGCAGGGTTAGTGGTGATGCCAGCGATGTTTGTTGCGATGCAAAAAGGCGTTCAAATCTATGCTGAAGATGGCTCTCTATTAAGCTCTGATACGTTGGTATTTACCGTATTGCCGTTGATGTTTGATAGCTTAGGTTTGCTTGGTCAATTGTTCTCTATTGTGTTCTTTTTATTGCTGACGATTGCGGCGCTAACGTCTTCAATTTCAATGTTAGAGTGTCCAGTGGCGTTAGTGAGTGAGCGTTTCAACACTAAGCGTAGCGCAACGAGCTGGGTTTTAGGTGGTCTCATCGCCTTGCTCAGTGTGGTGATTGTTTATAACTTTGGCGCTCTGTTTGGTATGGTCGCGACGGTTGCTACTCAGTATCTACAACCAACCGCTGCGCTCTTATTCTGCTTATTTGGTGGTTGGGTATGGAATCGCAACTCAAAAATCAAAGAGCTTGAGCAAGGTTGCCCGGAGTTTACGCAAGGTTGGTTTGGTAAGTTATGGCCTGCGTATGTGAAGTTTGTATGTCCAATTCTTGTGGCTACGGTCATATGGGCTTCATTCGGCTAATCGAAACGTCTATTGGACAAAAGAGAAGGGCTTGATGAGTGATCATCAAGCCCTTTTTCATGTTGGTTATTCCCCGTTTCAGTTACCCGCGGTTATTGCTGCGGGTTAACGGAATTGTCCTGCTTCTGGAAGAAAGTCAAAACCAGCAGAAGCCAGTTTTGCTTCTAGTGCTGTGCGATCGATATCGAAGAAAGCTACCAGTTTATCTAAGTCACCACCGAAGTCGTCGCGTAGCTTCATATTTACAATGCTCATGAGCATGACAGGATCCATGGATTCAAAGTTCGCTAGATTCATTACTTATCCTCAAAATCTGAAATCAGTAGGTTTGCCGCAGCAAATGCCGCTTTTTCACGCACTTCTTTAGGCAAAGACTCATCCGCCGCAACATCGTTCAGCGCTTTAACAGCACATGAAATTGCCTGAGGAATGTAAGCTTGATCGCCACTACCAATTTGAGCATAAAGCTCACGAACCAGTTCACAACAGCCGTATACTTGCATGTTTTCTTTCCACTAAATGATAACTTATCTCAATATACACACAGCAGATTTGAAACTCAAAGTGCAGAGTTGTTTTGGCTCAAGTTGAGGAGTTGCTTGAGCGAGATTTAATCACTGCATTTGTACTTCTAACTGCTGAGTGACTTCTGGTGAAAGCTGAAGTTGTTTTGCCAGTTCTTGCAAATACGCTTTTTCCATGAAGTTTTGCTCATCAGCAACAATCAAAGACGCGAGATAAATTTCTGACGCTTGTTGAGGAGAGGTCGCCTGATTAGCAATTTCAGCAGGATCAAGCGGTTTGTTTAGTTCTTGCTGAACGAGTTGACGTACGTGCTCATCTGCGCCCATATCCGCGAGGGCTTGCTCGATGCGGGCCATTTCCTCTTCATCGACATGGCCATCGGCTTTTGCGGCTCCAATCATTGCTTTTAAAATTAGTACACTGTGTTTGCTGTCATCGGGGTCAAAGGTCTCATGAACACCTTGACCGGACTGTTTGGCTTGCCAGTCGTTATAAACTTTGTAGGCTAATGCTCCAAGCGCAGCAGCGCCACCGACTTTTAATGCGCCCGAGCCTATTTTCTTGGTCATTTTTTTACTTTTCTTCGAGCCCATCAGCATGCCGATAAGGCCTCCGCCAACGGCGCCTGCTCCTAGCGTTTTCAGGCTACTTGAGTTTGATGAGGATTTGATGTTGTTAGTTTGTTTACCTAACGCATCAGCCCCTTGCTTGAGTAAGTCTGATTTGAGTGCTTGGTTTAGAAGACTTTTTAAATCCATAACTGACCTCCTTTAGATGATGAAATCAGTTTAATAGCAAGAAGCTGAACCAAAGATTAACAAAGTGAATAGTTCTAAAGGGAAGTAGTAAGGTTGCCCAGTAATAAAAAAGGGCTGACCGAAGTCAACCCTTTCTAATTATTTTGAAATTACTTCAAATGAGAACCGTCGAGCGCTTACTTTAGTTGAGCCTTTACGTGCTCGATAATATCAGTCATTGCGACTGGCGTTTTCTCACCAGTAGCACGGTTCTTGTATTCGAAGTTGCCTTCTTTCATTGAGCGGTCACCGATAATAATTGTATGCGGTACACCAATAAGCTCCATGTCAGAGAACATTACGCCTGGGCGTTCTTTACGATCATCAAATAGTACTTCGATGCCCATTGCCGTTAGCTCAGCGTACAACTTCTCAGCGGCTTCTTTTACTTCTTCTGACTTGTGCATGTTCATTGGAACGATCGCAACCTGGAATGGTGCGATTGCATCTGGCCAGATGATGCCGTATTTGTCATGGTTTTGCTCAATAGCAGCCGCTACGACGCGAGTGATACCGATGCCGTAACAGCCCATTTCTAGGATGACGTTCTTACCATCAGGACCAAGTACACCACAGTTCATCGCTGCGGAGTAAGCGTTGCCAAGTTGGAAGATATGGCCAACTTCGATACCACGCTTAAGCTGGATAATGCCTTTACCACATGGGCTTGGATCGCCTTCAACCACGTTGCGTAGGTCTTCAACTTGACCAAGCTCTGCGTCACGACCCCAGTTAATGCCGAAGTAGTGTTTGCCATCGATGTTCGCACCCGCACCGAAATCACTCATTACCGCTACGCTGCGGTCAACGATGAACGGCAGTTTAAGACCAACAGGGCCTAGAGAACCAGGACCAGCACCGATAAGCTCACGAATTTCTTCTTCAGATGCCATTTCCAGTGGAGCTGCAACTTGAGGAAGGTTCTCTGCTTTCACTTCGTTCAGTTCATGATCGCCACGAATGATAAGCGCGATGATTGGTGCATCAACTTCGTCAGACGCTTTCACAAACAAAGTTTTCACTGTTTTTTCAATTGGCAGCTCGAACTGTTCAACCAATTCAGCGATTGTTTTTGCGTTTGGCGTATCTACCAACGTCATTTCTTGCGTTGGTGCCGCTGCTTCAGAGGCTGGAGCTAGTGCTTCTGCTTTTTCGATGTTTGCCGCGTAATCTGACTCGGTAGAGAATGCGATGATGTCTTCGCCACTTTCAGCCAGTACGTGGAACTCTTGAGAGCCGCTACCACCGATAGCACCGCTATCTGCTAGTACAGGACGGTAATCCAGACCCATGCGATCGAATGCTTTGCAGTAAGCATCGTGCATTGCGTCGTATGACTTTTGTAGGCCGTCTTTATCAATGTCAAAGCTGTACGCATCCATCATTGAGAATTCACGTGAACGCATTACACCGAAGCGTGGACGACGTTCGTCACGGAATTTGGTTTGGATTTGGTACAGGTTTAGCGGAAGCTGTTTGTAAGAGCTCACTTCATTGCGAACAAGGCTAGTGATCACTTCTTCAGCGGTTGGGCTAAGTACAAACGGACGAACATGACGGTCAGTAAAGCGAAGTAGCTCAGGACCCATCTTTTCGCTGCGGCCTGTCTCTTCCCATAGTTCAAACGGCTGAACAACGGGCATCAAAGTTTCGACTGCGCCTGCATTGTCGATTTCTTGACGAACGATGTTTTCGACTTTACGCAGTACACGTAGACCAGTAGGTAGCCAGGTGTATAGACCTGAAGCCAGCTTACGGATCATACCTGCACGTAGCATGAGCTGGTGGCTCACTACTTCTGCGTCGTTTGGAGTCTCCTTCAGAGTAGAAAGAAGATAATTACTGGTACGCATTAAATTTATCCGTTTATTTAAGTTAGATACTCAAGCTTGAATAAGCTGGAGTATAGGAGTTCCCGAAAGGGAAATTTATTAGCCGTCTATAATATCAGCCAATTGCGTTTGTCAAAAGCTTTCAATAGCGGTAACCGTTATTAAGTTGCTTGTTGCTGTGAACTTTACGTTCAAGTCGAACAAATTTACCGCATATTCTTTGTCGTCCGGCTTGCTTTTCTTGTATGCAGGACGAGGATCTTGGGCCAGAACTTGTTCAATGACTGACCTTACATAGTCAGTATCGGATCGATTTTCTATCGTTGCTAATGCTTGAGCAGAAAAGTTGACTTGTGACTTTTCTGGTTCTTGGTCTGCGTATCCACCTTGTGCTTCTGGAATCGAATCCGAATAGGGGATATAGGGCTTAATGTCCACAATCGGTGTGCCATCCACGAGATCAACACTACCTAGATCAAGATAGATTTGATCGCCTTGCTTAGTGACTCCTTTTACTTCAACGGCTGACATTCCGATTCCGTTTGGGCGGAAAGTCGAGCGTGAGGCAAAGACACCTATTCGTTCATTGCCGCCTAGTCGTGGCGGACGGACGGTTGGCTTCCAACCTGCTCCCAAATTCTGATCAAACAAAAATAACAGCCAAACGTGAGAGAACTGTTCTAGTCCGCGTACTGCTTCGGGGCTATTCGCTGCACCTAACAGTTTTACGCGTGCTTTCGCAGTTGGAACTAAGCGAGGCTGGCGCGGTACTGCAAACTTTTCTTTGTACGGTGTCTCAATGACACCGATGGGTTCAATGGAATACATGGTGGACGTCTTTAAGAATTCATTGAGATGAAAAGTATCACAAATTTCTCTTGCTTTTCTTGTTGATAATGATTATTAATTAAAATGTTATAACATAACATTTTAATTGAGAGGAAAAGTATTATGAAACCAGGAATCCACCCTGAATATCGTCCAGTGGTGTTCCACGACACCAGCGTAGATGAATGCTTCGTTGTTGGTTCTACGTTGAAAACAGAGAGAACCATCGAATGGAAAGATGGCAAAACCTACCCTTACTTTACGTTAGATGTGTCGTCAGCCTCCCATCCGTACTACACCGGTAAACAGCGAGTGGTTCAAACAGAAGGTCGTATTGCGAACTTCAACCGTCGTTTTGGTCAATTTAAGAGCGAAAAGGAATAAATCATGAAGGTAGTCAAATCATTAAAAAGTGCAAAAAGTCGTCATCCGGATTGCCAGATCGTAAAACGAAGAGGGCGTCTATATGTCATTTGTAAGGCGAATCCGAGGTTTAAAGCAGTGCAGAAGTAATCGTTCTGCATATTTCTGGCTTATGGTTTTGTTTAATTGATAATTTTGACTTAACTGTTTTACATGGATGAAATATCTACGTTTTTGTTCATTATTGGTTATAAAACTCTCTAATGGTCACAGTTTGTAACATTTAGGGCTTTTCTTTAACCTTCTACTCAAGTACCCTTCGCTCGCTTTTTTGACATTTTTGTCACATTTGCACAGGAATAAAAACAAGGAGGGAACAGATGAGTTCATCTGATTCAATTAAACAAAACTCGCCTAAGAAGCCGCTGTTTACGCGCTTTTTGGATACTGTCGAATATTTGGGGAACTTATTACCTCACCCGATCACACTATTTGCCATTTTCTGTTTAGCCATTCTGGTGATGTCGGGCATTGCAGGATACTTCGAAGTTTCCGTTGTAGACCCTCGTCCTGAGGGCGCAAAAGGTCGTGCCGCAGATGGCATGATTCATGTCGTTAGCTTACTTAACGCTGATGGACTCGAACTTATCGTTACTAACTTAGTGAAAAACTTTGTTGGCTTTGCACCTTTAGGCACGGTTTTGGTTGCGATGTTGGGTGTTGCTATTGCTGAGTACTCTGGTTTGCTATCTGCAGCTATGCGTGGCTTGGTTATGGGCGCATCTCAACGCATGGTAACAGTGACTGTTGTTTTCGCTGGTATCATTTCAAATACGGCATCAGAGCTGGGGTATGTGGTACTTATTCCACTGGCAGCAATGCTGTTCCATTCTCTAGGTCGTCACCCACTTGCAGGCCTTGCTGCGGCATTCGCTGGTGTATCTGGTGGTTATTCAGCAAACCTACTTATCGGTACGGTTGACCCGCTACTGTCAGGTATTACTGAAACTGCAGCGCAAATGATTGACCCAACTTACACTGTTGGTCCAGAAGTTAACTGGTACTTCATGTTTGTGTCGACGTTCTTCATTGCAATCACTGGTGCGTTTGTTACTGAAAAAATTGTTGAGCCAAAGCTTGGCAAATATAGTGAAGAAGAAGCCTCAGAAGATTTGTCTAACGACAAAATGGGCGGCTTGACAGACATTGAGAAGAAAGGCCTAAAACTAGCAGGTGTTGCTGTACTGGTTGTTTCTGCGTTGCTTGCTTGGACGGTTGTTCCAGCCGACGGCATCTTACGTTCTGATGCAGGTACAATTGCAGGCTCTCCATTCCTGAAAAGTATCGTGGCATTCATCTTTGTGTTCTTTGCTATCCCAGGCTTTGTGTTTGGTAAAGTTGTTGGCACGATGAAGACGGATCGCGATGTGATTGATGCAATGGCGAAATCGATGTCTTCTATGGGCATGTACATTGTATTGGTTTTCTTTGCTGCTCAGTTCGTTGCTTTCTTTAAATGGACTAACTTCGGTCAGGTATTTGCGGTTGCTGGTGCAAGCTTCCTGCAAGAAATTGGTTTAACTGGCCCGATGTTGTTCTTTGCCTTCATTCTGATGTGTGGCTTTATCAACCTAATGATTGGTTCGGCATCGGCACAGTGGGCAGTAACGGCACCGATTTTTGTTCCTATGTTGATGCTTGTTGGTTATGCACCGGAAACGATTCAGGCTGCTTACCGAATTGGTGACTCGACGACAAACATCATTACTCCAATGATGAGCTACTTTGGTTTGATCCTAGCGGTAGCAACTCGTTACATGAAGAACTTAGGTATCGGTACGCTGATCGCGACCATGCTACCTTACTCAATCTGCTTCATTGTAGGTTGGAGTGTGTTGTTCTATCTGTGGGTATTCGTATTTGGTTTACCAGTAGGCCCTGGCGCAGCAACATACTACACACCGTAAAAACGGTTACCTCACACAGCTCCATTATAAAAAGCCTGCGAACGTCGCAGGCTTTTTTATCGATCCAGATTGTGTGCACGCAGGCTTGCTTGGCTATCGATGTCGTTTTATAGCTGAAAACGCATCAACAAAGGGCGATAAAAGTGCTGAGTGAGCCAGCACAAGCTTTGCCAAATTACGCGTTTGTACCAAGGTAAGTGCGCAATATAAACATAGCTAAATTCAATTTCTGGCTGGGCTTTTCGGTTGCGTTTAAAAGCTGGTGCCCCTGAGCTCATATTAAAGCGACGCTGGCATATCATTGCGTGGCGGATGGTATAAGCAGATATTCTTCTATACAGCGCAAAACTCTGCGGCTTATTGGTATCGTAGCCAAAAATTGGGCAAGTCATGTCGTTATCAATTTCTACTATGCCTAACGTAGCCAGCATCTCGTCTTGATAAAACAGTCCCACTAAATGCACTAAGTTATTCTGGCTAGCCTGCTTTAAATATTGGGTTGAAAACTGGATGTTATTCCGGCTGTATTTATCAAGGTAAAGCATGTCATATAACACTTTGGCGCGCTGAAACTCTTCATCAGTAGCCAGTGGCTTAAACTGCCAATCTTTATCATTAAACAGCTTGAAATCTTTTGTTAAATCTCGGTTGAAGCTGAATGCTTGCCAATCCTCAAGTAAATACACTTGTCGTGTTACCAAGCTTTGCCATTGTTGCTGTTCTAATCGCTGAATTAAGTGTGAGTGCTGAAGTTGGTTGAGGGAGCGAAGCACCAAGGGAAAGGTGGGGTATTGATCGAGTGCCACGCGGCGCAGCTCATCAAGGTTTAAGGATTCCCATTGTTCGCTATACATATTGGTGGACAAGCACTGATTGTTGAGCGTTTGGACTTGATCCAATCCAGCCAATGATAAGATTGGTTTAGTCATATTAATAAGTAGCTTACATACCCATCGAACAGCCACATTTTTGACTTTGTGAAGCTCTTCTTCGGCGTAGCCACTAAGCAGTGTCATAGGGGACACGGCATAACAGTTGTTTGGTATTTTTGGTGTTACGGAGTAGGGAATGGCAACATCATTGATATAGTAGCAACCAAAGCTTGCTGTGCATTCATTAATAGGATTCGATTGCATAAGAGTGATAAAGGTTTTATGCCATTCTTGAGAGGAAAGTGTCATGATGGCAACGCTTCTCCATTCCACTCAATATCAACGGTAGAAGCGGCGCTCCATTTTGCCTTGTTCTGCCTAGCTAACCGGAGTAATTCAAACACACTCCGGATTTGGCTCCCTACCGGCAAGTTATGCTGTTGCATTACATTCACTCCAGACCACCAATCTTGCCAAGTTCGAGCCTTAAATAGGGATAATCCACCTTCAGCGATGAGTGTTATTGGACCTAAATGATGCAATCGCTGCTTGGAAGGACTGGTAAACTCCATATTAGGAAGCAGTTGATTGCATCGAGATGAGAGTAGGTGCAAACCACTTGTGGCTCTTGGGTTGCATTCAATCACGTAGAGATCATTTTGTGATTGGATGAAGTCAAACGACACCTGCCCATGATAAGTATGACGCTCACCAAAAGCTGCGATAAAAGTATCTAGTCGTTCGCATGAGATTGGCTGAAAAGCACTGGCGGCCGATCCGTTTACACAGTATTTCGGCACATAAGCTTGGTGTGCTTTAAGGTCACCATGTTCAAAAATCGCATAGTTACACATTGGCGTTCCGTGGATTTTTTGTTGCTGCACCCAAGGATAAAGGGTCGATATCGTGGCGGCTGAAATAGACTGAGTAGTCACATCTCGTATGACTTGCCCGCCAAACCGAGAGTAAACTGGCTTTAGAACGGTTCTCTTATTAATTTCAATCTCACTTTTATCTGCGACCAAACGAGTTTTTGGAAGTGTAATCTCTGGCAAGCCTTGAAGCTGTTCAAAAACGGTCAACTTGTTGTGCAGGGCATTGAGTAGTCCCACATTGGGCAGAAAAAAATCTACTTCTGGGCATTGCTTGGCAACATGGGCCAAGTAATAAACTTCTTCACAAGTGGGTATCACCATATCAATACGCATCTGAGTAATGATTTTTAGGATCTGCTGTTGGTAGGTGGGAAACGCAAATCGAGGTGAAGCGGTGGGGATATAAGACTCGATGCCTCGCAAAAATGATCCCAGAGGCTTTTTTAGCGAATCGGTGAGAATTACTTCATGCCCATGATGCATACACATGGTTGCCCACTCTAGTGCAACTGGTGCTCGGGCTCCGGTGATTAAGACCCGCATATGTTCACCACACGTCGTTGTTTATTCATTGGCGTCCAAATAGGCGTAGGGCGGTAACTAAATCTGACAGGATCAAGCCGTAATTGGTCAAACAACTGTATCAAGACTTGATGTATAACCCGATGGTGGTGAACATCCGCTTCAATTTGAATGGTTTGTGACCCTGTTTGGGTGATTCGGTAATCCACGCGACCTTTGGCAGATAGTGTTATAGCGCGGTAGATGAGATCTGGTAACACCGTCACTGGGACGTGGTTTGCGTTTAGCGTGAGGCGATCACCACATCGTCCGGCAATCGCGCCAAGAGGTTCAAATACGCCATTATCCTGTTTATTCTCAATAATATCGTCGAGCTGATAACGAATAATTGGCTGAGTTTTACGACGAAAATCGGTAATGATTGGGCTGTAGTGAGTACGTTCGGTGTTCAGCCAATGTTTTTCGATATAAACAACATCTTGATTCCAGCGCATTTGGCCATGCTGATCAGTACATGCAAGAAAACCTTCAGTACATTGATAGACTTCATGGAGCTCGCTGTCGAACCGTTGAGAAATATAATGACGGTCACTCTCGGTTAGAACCTCTGCCCCAGAAATGATCCGTTGTGGTTGAATTGCGGGTTGACCAAATTGACCGCTGAACTGGGCGCAGAGCTGAAGAGCTTGCGCACTACCAACCAAAAGCGTGGGTTGGAACTCATCTAGCTCTTTTATCCATTCTTGGTAAGGTTTGGTTAAATCGGCATAAAAAAATGTGACAGGCCCTTTCGCGACGGATTTATACAGTGGGCTGTTGGCGCGCAAGGCTAGCGCAATTCGGTGCTTTTGCCATAGGTTGGGCAACAGGCGAGCCAATATATTGCCAGCCCACAGTTGTGTTTCCTGCTTGTCAGCAAGAAACAACCCGCGCATGCCTGATGTGCCCGAAGAAAGCCCAACAGTAACATCGCCAACTTTCGAAGCGGCGAAGTTGCGTGACTGTTCTGCTTCGAGTGCTTGTTGCATTAGTTGTTCAGCATCTAAGCCTTTCGTATTTAACTCTGAAAGGTTCTCCATCATGGTTTGCTTATTCATGATAGGGAAATCACTGAGTGGTGCACCTTGAAAAGAGCGGTAATACGGTGAATGACGGCATACCCAATCCAGATGTTGCGTTAAATGTTGTTGCTGCCACGTTTCGACTTGTTCCCTTGAGCCGAAAGGGCGGTAGCGGGTTCGCCAGAATTCTGAGATAAGCGTTCTCACTTCATCCATCCTTCTTTGATTAGCTGCTGGATAGTTTCCTGACAATGTGAAGGCACGAAGCGAACAACGTGGTGGGTTTGTTGGTAGCAACTTCTCAATTCGGAGAGGGTGTTTTTATAGGCTTTTGTATCATCGCAAAGCATGTTCGCCAGCCAATGCTGATCGATATTTTCACTCAAGCTCTCGATTAACCAGCATGCATCGGCGAGTAAGAACAGCCAACTTTGGTCTCTTTTAACCAGCAAGCCCACTTGGCCAGCTGCATGGCCTGGCAAGCTAACCATATAAATAAGTCCATCGTCGAACATGTCTTTACAGAGCAAGTTAACCCCTTGGCACTGAGGAAGAATTTGGCTGATTGGCACAGAAAAATCACCATGAATGATGAAGTTAGATTCTAGTTGTGGAGGGAGCAGAGCTTTTAGGTATCCTTTTCTTACGCCTCCAATTCGACCACTTTTAGTAATTGCATCCACCCCTTTTTGTTGGCAATGCAATTGAGAGTGGGAAAACTCAGACACGGCAGCAATGTGATCAGCATGGAAGTGGGAGAGCACTAAATGCTCAATATCATGAGGTTTGAGATTTTCTTTTGCTAACTGCGCAACAATCCCATGTTCTTGTTGATAGCGGCAAGGTGTTGTCCAAGCATAAAAACGTTCAGGGAAGGGACGAGTCGCGCTAAAAAAGTGCTCGTGATATCCCGTATCAAACAGGATGTTGCCTTGTGTCGGGTGTTGAATTAACGCAACGGCTGCCGGAAATGCTCTAGGCTTGATACCAGAGCCTGGTTTGACAACAAAGCCTGGGTGTACGCAGTGTCCAGCCTCAAAGATTTTTATTTTTAGACCAGTTTGCATACTGCTGTATTCCTTCTTGAATTGAAAAAAGCGGTTGGTAATTCAGTGTTTGTTTCGCCTTGCTGATATCCAGAGTTTGATGGTAGTTAAACAATCCTGCGCTGTATGAGGTGAGCCTTGGTTCTGGCTGATGTGGTAAGCGCCTTCGTATTTGCTCACTGAGCTTTAATAATGGTGATACCACACCGTATGGTAGTGATTGTAACGTTACTTTTAGGTTCAACCCCACACATAAAGCTTGCAGTACAGTCTCAATTGGCATTGGTTCGTTGTTGGATATATTGAAGACATCACCATGCTGAAGTCGGTCTGCCTGAGTGCAAGCGAGCATCGCCGCATGGGCAACGTTGTCGACATAGGTCAGATCAACCACTGGATTTCTACCCGATGGCAGAAGCAGAGTGTTGTTTTTTATCGCCTTAAGCACTCTTGGGATAATCGCGCGATCGTTGGGGCCAAAAATGCCACGAGGTCTTAAAATGATCGCTTTGCTTTGACCTTTTACGGCTTCAAGTTCAGATAGGTATTTAGTGTGTGCGTAATCATTGCACCAGTGTGAAGCAATGGCGTCGGTTTCTCGAATATTCCAACGGTCTTGATGGTCAAAATAGACGCTGGTGGAGGAAATATGGATAAAGCGCGAGATTTGATGCGAATTAGCCGCACTGGCGAGGTTTTTGGTGGCATCTACATTGGCTTGATAAAACGCTTCCCACTTTCCCCATGGGCTTGAGAGAGCGGCACAATGGATGATTGCATCCATACCTTGGCATACCGCATGAACTGCTGAGTGGTCTCTTAAATCGACTATATGTGGGATAACATCGAATTGCTCGGCGAGTTGTTTAGCGATGACTGTATTTCGTGCTGTAAAGTGCAGTTCATGCTGCTGGTGAAACATTCTCAGAATTGCGCTACCCAACATCCCGCTGCCACCAGTGACCAATATCTTCATAGTTTTAGCACTCCCATCCCTAGTGACAACCCTGCGGCGGTGCCAGCTAATAACACATGTTTTCCTGCTGTTTCTGGCTGATTACGCAGCCAGTGTAAGTTAATTGGGAGTGAGGCTGCGACTTGGTTTCCCAAAGTCGAAAAGTGATTAACGGTTTTCTCGGTTGGTAACCCGGTGAGTGATGGCAGTTTTTTTAACCCGTGCGCACTGGCTTGATGCGGAAGAAAATAATCAATATCGCTGAGTGTTACCGGAGAGGCGTCAAAGCCTTTTTTTAGAAACGCCGGTAAGGTTTTACGCACATGTTTAAAGAGTGCTTTGCCCTCCATCTCAAACTGGCAGCTTTTTAAATAAGCTTGATGCTCTGAGGTGTGAGGGTTGACATGACTACCTCCGCCCTTAATTTGACAAAATGAATACCCGGTATGATGCGTTTCAAAGTGACTGGTGAGTAATCCATCACCGTTTTGTTCTTCGAGCAAAAACGCGGCGGCACCGTCGGCGAATAAGGTTGCAACTTCTGGTTTGAGCGTAAAATTTCGATTCAGTGTGATGCCAGTGGCGAGCTCACTGGTAACAATGAGAATCCGACGGTATCGTTTTGCGAAGAATAGACTCTGAGCAAGATCAAGCGCAGAAAGAAATGATAAACAGGTGCTGTTCAAATCAAAACTTTCTAGCCATGTTGGAGCGTCTAACGCGGCGAGAACCGCTGAGGCGTCGTAGGGCAGAGACTGGTGGTGAGTGCCGCTGGCGTAGATAAGGAGATCAACGGAGCTCAGGGTATGTATGCTTCCTAAACACTGCTCTATCGCCTGCACCGCCATGTAAATAGCGGTCTCTTTTGTATTGGCTACATGACGATATTCAACGTCGAATTTATTTCGGCAGGTCCCTGGCGCCAATTTTAGGAAGCGATCCATCTCTCGATCTGACCATTGATTCGTTGGCAGGTAGCTTCCACTAGAAACGATGTTAAAGCCCATTATTCTCTATACATTTATTAAAAACGTCGTTCAAAATAAACCACGTTGCATATTGAAGCTATGGCGAGCGAGATGAAAAATAAACAGAACAAAACAAATGGGAGTAAGAGCACGCTTTGGGTGCAATGCTGAAAATGAATTTTCAGGAATGAGCCAGGCTTTTTGCTGGCTCAATATGAATAGAGTGAGGATTACTTCCTAAATTTAGCCAAAATACGATCTAAATGGTTCGCAAATTCGCGGCGATCGGTTTGGGAAAGCGCAGCGGGACCACCAGTCTGAATTCCGCTTGAACGCATGGTTTCCATGAAGTCGCGGATATTTAGACGCGCTTTGATGGTGTCTTTCGTATAAAGCTCGCCACGTGAACTGAGGGCTTGAGCGCCTTTAGAGATGACCTCATCTGCAAGCGGAATGTCTGATGTGATCACCAAATCGTTGGCCTCCACACGCTTAACGATTTCGTTGTCAGCGATGTCAAATCCAGCTGGAACTTGCAGCGAGTGGATGTTGTCTCTTTTGGGCACCGGGACAACGTGGTTGGCGACAAACGTACATTCAATCCCCGTGCGTTCGGCGGCACGCACAATGGTTTCGCGGATGACTTTCGGACACGCGTCTGCATCTACCCATAACTTCATGATGACTTCTCACTTAGCTTGGCTTCTAGCTCTTCAATGCGAGCGACTAGTTTTTTCACCGTGCTTTCTAGCGCTGCAAGACGATCATTATCGGTATGCGCTTGTGCTGCGACTTCAACCTTGGGAACACGCTGAGCACTTTTCCAACTTTTTATTGCGGTGATTAATGCAGGCATTGGGACGGGCGTTTTCAAGCGTGCTTTCACTAACGCTACGGTTGGCTCTTTTCCTTGTTGTTGCAGTTGTTCCATTACCGCTTCTAATTCTTTAGTAACGTCTTGAGTTAACATTTTTAATCCTTAACAACGATATATCTATCATCATACGTTGAGTCCCCTAATTTGGCGAATAGCAATTTGGAAAGTGTGGTGTGAGAGATCTCTTACATGGGTTGTGAGAGAAAACGATTTCGTGAGCGGAAAAATAGAAATTACAATCATCAACTTATTGATAAATAATGATTTAACAACTATTTAACCAATGTGGTGTATAAATATTTATCTAGGATAGATTGTCAATTTTTAGGAAAGGCGTAAATTGAGAGTTGTCAGCAGGAAGCAGACATGGAACAGGAAAGCACCAAGGATTTGGTTATCGTCAGGAAGACGATTTGGTTGGTCAGGATGATTAATCAAGCATGGAGCGTAGGACATTGTAAGGACACTATCATCAATAGGATGTTGATGACTAAGGATAGACAATGGACCCCTCTAGGATAGAGGTCATGGACAGCGTCAGGAAGATGCAAGGGACACCGCTCAAGGAACAAGTGATGTGTGCTAACGGGGAATGTTAGCTATCAGGATGATAAGGACACCGCTAGGACGGCGACGTAAGGAATAAGCTGACGGAATCAGCCACTATTATGGATGATGCATGGAGCACTTTTAGTAGCCGGACTGCTGCGAGTAAGACCATGACCCCGATACTTATGTGTCGGGGTCTTTCTTATATAAAAAAGATACCTAGTCGTTCTCGTTGAATTAAGCACTAGAGGTGGCTTGGGTATATCAGTGTCACAAAATTTATAAATTCCTAATAACACTTAATAAAAAACAATCCAGATCAATATCCTTTCCAATCAGTTGGTTTAACTTTCGGCTTCTCTACAAGGTGTTATGCCCCGCAGTTATTGAGCATATTCAAGCTCATCGAGTTTGCGATCTGCGGATAAATAAAGTTTGTTGTAATCAAGGAACAGATGTGGCCATAGTAACCAGAAGAATGCTTCTTCTACCCTACAATGAGTCGTTGCAACTAGAGTTCGTCATGCTGAATTGCTGTGCGAAAAACCGTGCTGAAATGAACGGTCCGTATACTGTCGCGTCTGCCAAACAGATGTTTGAGAAAATACTGGATGATGAAAATATTTATAGTATGGCGGTGCTAGAAAGCACCAGTCGTGACTATATGGGGCACGTGTTCATTTCCCATCTCGATTCCGAGCCTGAGTTAGGGTTTATTTTTGATAAATCTTATTGGGGTAAAGGGTTAGCGACAGAAGCTCTAAAAGCGTTTTTCCCAAAGGCGTGCCGTGAGCTGGGGCTACATAAGGTGAAAGCTAATGTGAATAGCAACCATCAAGCTTCTATGGCGGTGCTGAAAAAACTGGGATTTGTTGAAACAAAAGAAAGTAAGGATCTATATGGCCCTTACTTTGAAATGGAATTTACAAGCGATGCGGTGGTAGGTGAAAGTTCTGCGGCCTGAAACCGACCATAGTTAGCTCCCCTTGGTAGCAATCGTCACCAAGCGATGAAAACTCAAATTGATACACCGTATGCCAACGCCAGGCTCCGTCTGGCGTTTTTAGTTTATGGGCACCAAAGGCGATGCTGATTAATTGGAGATCCAATTGCTCACATTTACGCGTGATTGCCACTTTTGCGAGTTCGGCTTGACGACGTTGTTGCCAAAACAGATAACAGAAAAAGCATAGCCCTAAAATTGCTAAAAGATCACCAATCATCCCTGAACCTTTATTATCCCTTTGTTGCTTGTTGTAAGCTTACTAGCGCGTTTGCTAGTTCTTCGGATGGATTTGAATGTAGCAAGGGCAATAGCACCATTCTTAACTCTGGTAGCATCACTAAATCGGCAAATAACTGATTAAATAGGGCTTGATTACCGGTTTGAGCTAAACGCAGCAAAAACTGTTCTGCTACCTTTTCATTGGCTAGTAAGTGCCAAGCTCGGCCAGCCACGCCAATCAGTACTTCCTGATGGCTTAAACGAGGGCTTTGTAATATCGCTTCTAACACTGGAGAGGCAATGGCTGTTGGTGCGCCAGCCAAAGCTCGGATAAGCGCTGAAAGTAGGAAGAGATCAGGCTCGCTACTTGCGATTTCTTGTTGTGCTTTTTCCGCGATACGTTCTGCTAAACGCTCTTGTAACTCTACATGCTCAAGCGCACCCAACAGAGCATAAAGTGGCTCATTCGGTAGGTGGTTCAACGCTTTGCGTATCATTACCCCATTTTGCTCTTTGTCCAAACGAGCGGCCATGTCGGTGATCCCTTGCAGACCTACGGTTTGCCAATTGTCCCAGCCTAAACCGCCTGAAAAGTAATGTTGAGTGTGCTCGTAATATTGGCTGGTAGGAAGATCGAGATTCGCGCGGACCTGGCTATGAAACACGGCCATTTTGTCTTCGGAAGGTTTGAACGTATATGGGTTATTAGACAGCTTTTGCTGTTGCTCTTCAGTGATATCATCATTGAGGCGTGTTCCCATGGCTTCCACTACGTATTTTATGAAATTGCCGATATCCGCTTGCTTTAACAAACCGCGCTCGTCCAATTCAAACTTTAGAAACCAAATCCAAGGTTGCTTTTGTTCATTCCAATAAGCGATGGCAAGGTGTGCTTTACGCTGCATTGGGAATGGGTACGGTGCTTGACCTTTTTCTACATCGGCAAACTCTTTCTTAGCGATGGTTTTGATACGACGACCAAGATCGAAGATTTGATAATCACAGCGGCTGTTGTTCAACAGTTGAGTGAGGGTTTGAATGTTTTCCATTAAATACGACGTCCTAACGTTCTTTTCACAAGAAATGGTATCATTCTCGGCTAATTCAAGGTTCGAGATAGAATTAATGGTAACAAATACTCAATTGGTCGACTTACTTCACCAACTTGAAACGCAGCTTAAAGAACATAAGTTGTGGCAACACACTAGGCCTTCAGAGCAAGCCTTACAAAGCGTGGAGCCATTTGCGATTGATACGTTGCATCCTCATGAGTGGTTGCAGTGGATCTTTATAGACAGAATGCACGTGCTAGTGGAAAACAACCAACCATTGCCAAGAGGGTTTTCTCTCGAGCCCTATTTTTCAGAAGCGTGGAAGCAGGAACCGCAGTTCGCAGAGCTGCTTGTTACAATCCGAACCATTGACGAACTGTGTAAGTAAACGAATGCTAGAACAAGAAATAGCGCGATCTTCAGAACCAGTTGAGCTGGAGATCGTTTATCAGGATGAATATTTTGTAGCGGTCAACAAGCCTGCCGGCATGTTAGTGCATCGCAGTTGGTTAGATAAACACGAAACTCAATTTGTCATGCAAACTTTGCGCGACCAAATTGGTCAGCATGTGTTCCCATTGCATCGTCTGGATCGTCCAACATCTGGTGTGCTCGTGTTTGCTTTGTCGAGTGAAGTCGCGTCACAAGTCATGCCGATGTTTGCTGAACATAAAATGGAAAAGACATACCACGCAATAGTACGCGGTTGGATTGAGGAAGAGGGCGTCTTAGATTACGCGCTCAAAGTCGAGTTAGACAAGATTGCGGATAAGTTCGCTTCACAAGAAAAAGAAGCGCAAGAAGCGGTGACGGAATATAAACCGTTGGCTAAGGTGGAAGTTCCCTATTCGACGGGTAAATTTCCTACAACGCGTTATTGCTTAGTTGAGATGAAACCTAAAACGGGGCGTAAGCACCAACTTCGTCGTCATATGGCACATCTACGCCATCCGATCGTGGGTGATACAACGCACGGGGATGGAAAGCACAACAAGCTGTATCGCACAGAGTTTGATTCTCATCGTTTGCTACTGCATGCTTCAGAGTTACGGTTCGTCCATCCATTTACCGATCAAGAGATTGTCATGACGGCCAATATTGATGAGACTTGGCAGCAATTGTTTACTCGATTTGAGTGGGATGAATCGATGATCAACCGATAATCGGCGCAGTTAGATCTAGATAATGATTGAGTACAAATAAAAAGGGTTAGCATCAATGCTAACCCTTTTTTAATATTTAAGACTTAACGTTTTACTTTAGTTTTTCGAGATCCGCCTCGATCTCTGCGATCTTGCTCGAAACAACTTTTTCTAAATGACGAAGGTCTGAGAGAATTTTCTCTTTGACATCAACCTCAGGTTGTTTCGTTGGCTTAGTGATCTTATTCAGTTCATCAATGACCAATGTGAGGTTACGGTTGATTTCCGTTACTTCTTTATATTTGTGACTGCCACTGTCCACAAGAACATTTTTGATTTGGCGCGGGTATTTGAATTTAACGCTTTTGGCGAACAGCTCGCCTTTTTGCTTGTGGAAATAGATCTTGAGCACGTCTTTGTGTGCTTCTTGGCGTAGGGAATAACGTTCAATCTGCTTAGGGTCGTGAATACCCAAACCAGTGAGGTGGGGATACATAGGCTACCTCTATTACATCGAATTGATATTGATATAACTGTAGCAGCCAATGTATGAGCTAGATAGCTGATATTTAGCCAAAATGCTTAACTTGTGGGCAAGATCGCTCTCGCCCTGAACCGAAAAGATTGGCAGGTTTGATCTAAGCTGCGACCTCATCAGATAACTTTTCGATCAATCTCTCTCTTAGCTCATCTTGCTGTTCTTCACTTAATCTTCCCCCTGCATCACTGGTTAAAATAAACAAGTCTTCTGCTCGCTCACCAATGGTGGTGATTTTGGCACCGTGAAGGTTGATATTTAAATCAGCAAACGTACGGCCTACTTTGGCCAACAGCCCCGGTGTGTCTAGCGCGACAAACTCCATTAAAGTGTGTTTTTTACCTTTGGTTGGTAAGAAGTCGACTTTGGTTTTCACATTAAAGTGCTGAAGTTTGTTCGGAGTACGGCGCGTTTTAATCTTGGTTGGTCGGCCCGCCTCCAGTACATGGGTGAGGTGCTTAATCACCGCGGCGTGACGAGACTCATCGATCGCTTCGCCATGTTGATCGAGTACCATAAAGGTATCAATCACGTGCCCATCTTTGCTGGTCATTATTTGTGCGTCGTGTACATTAAAATTACGCCTATCTAACTCCGCCACGACCGTCGCAAATAAAGCAGGCTGGTCTTTCGTATATACAAACACCTCAGTGCCGCCACGAGTGGCTTTTTTACTGATCAAGACCAAAGGCTTAGTCGGATCTTCCATGCGAAGTAAGTGTTCGCAGTGCCACGCGATTTGCGTATGGGTATGACGAAGGAAATAGTCAGCTTTGAAGCGTTGCCACAATACTTCAATTTCGCGCGCGGCAAACCCCTCTTTGCGCAGCATTGCAGAGGCCATTTGTTGGTTGTGGCGAATTCGCTCACGCACATCGACAGGATTCTCTAACCCTCTACGTAAAGCACGTTGTGTGGAGTAATACAGCTCTGCCAGTAAGGTTCGTTTCCATGCATTCCAAAGTTCTGGGTTGGTTGCACAAATATCTGCAACTGTCAGGCACACAAGATAATCGAGAGATTCTTCGTCTCTGACTTTTTTGGCAAATTCGGTAATCACATCAGGATCATAAATGTCTCGGCGCTGTGCGGTGACGGACATTAATAGATGATGCCTTACCAACCAAGCGACAAGTTTGGCCTCGGGCTTTGATAAGCCATGCTCAATACAGAAGTCGTAAGCCTCACCTTCGCCTATAACAGAGTGATCGCCGCCACGTCCTTTACCGATATCGTGGAAAATAGCGGCAATAATCAGCAGTTCTTTCTTTTGCATCCGAGGGTAGACGTCACAGCAAATAGGGTGCTTCGCATGATTGTCTGGGTCACTAAAGGTGTTGATGTGTTTCAGTAAGCGAATACTGTGTTCATCAACGGTGTAGGCGTGGAATAAGTCAAACTGCATTTGACCAACAATTTGACTCCATTGTGGTAAATAGGCCGCCATAACCCCTAATCGGTGCATTAGGCTGAATGCTTTATGCAGAGCATTAGGGTGACGACATAACGCCATGAACTTTTCACGCGCAGCAGGAATGGTGTGCAAAAATTTGTTGAGTCGACGGCGCGCGGTGCGCAGCTGACGTAGTGTTGGTGGGCTCACCCCTTCAATGGTTGAGTCGTTCGCGATATGTAAGAACATATCCAGAATAGTTTCTGGGCGAGCTTGAAACAATGCGGGTTTCCGCGCTTCAATCAAAGAGCCACGGCGTTGGAAGTCGGCATCGAGAATCTCGGCACTTTCTGTCGCACCACCATTAATGATCGCTTGATCAAAAAGTTTGAGTAACATTTTATTGAGCTCTGCCACACGACGAAGTGTGCGATAGAACTCTTTCATCATCATTTCTACGCCTCGGTTGCCTTCACCGACGTAGCCTAGATTTTCCGCAACTTGAGCTTGATGGGCAAAGGTCAAGCGGTTGTCATAGCGGCGAAGCTCCATGTGCAGAGCGAAACGCACTCGCCAAAGGAAGTCCTGACATTCAACCAATTCTCGGTATTCTGCGTCAGTTAAAAATCCGTATCGGCTCATTTCCAGCAATGACGTGGCACCAAAGTGACGTCGGGCGACCCAGCTTAATGTATGAATATCGCGCAGCCCGCCAGGGGTCGACTTAATGTCTGGTTCTAAGTTGTAGGTCGTATCATGGTAACGCGCATGGCGTTCTCTCTGCTCTTGAATTTTAGCGCGGTAAAACGTTTCACTTGGCCAAAAGGAGTCTGATAATACGACTTTCTTCAGTGCCTGAAAGGTATCCTCGCTGCCACACAGTAGACGCGCTTCTTGAAGGTTTGTCGCGACGGTCAGATCGGCTTTACCAATTTCCGCACATTCGTTAACGGTGCGAACAGCGTGTCCGACCTCGAGTTTTAAATCCCACAACAGCGTAATGAATTCGCTGATTTTTGCTTCTAGCGCGGTCGGCAGCTTATTGTTCGACAGAATCAAAATATCGATATCGGAGAGCGGATGTAGTTCGCCACGCCCATAGCCACCCACGGCAACTAGGGAAATGTTGTAAATATCTTTGAAGCCAAAATGTTGCCACAAACGATTCAGAAGCAGATCCATGTATTCTGCCCTGGCTAAAACCAAGCTTGTTACCGGATGATGATTGAGAAACTCTTGGTTTTGATCGGAGCTAAATTTCTCTAACTCTTGTTTGAGTTCTCCGATATTGATTTGTTCATCGGAAAAGGTAAGAGGGGACTGAAGTGTCATATTTGCCATCCGTGCAAGCTAATCTAGTTACAATCTAACAAATTTGTGGCAGATAAAAAATATCCCCGCCGAAGCAGGGATATAGTAAACAACGAGTGGTCGTAAGCTTTACGCGTTTTTCATTAGGCGAGGAATCGTATCGTCGCTACGAAGCGTCAGTACTTCACAACCTTCTTTTGTTACAACAATGGTATGTTCCCATTGCGCAGAGTTCTTGCCGTCGCCTGTGTAAACGGTCCAATCGTCTTGAGCGTCAACAGAGCAACCAAATTTACCTGCGTTAATCATCGGCTCAATAGTAAAGCACATGCCTTCTTTTAGTACGCGGCGGTCTTTGTTCTTGTAATGAACCACTTGTGGTTCTTCATGGAACTCATCTCCGATACCGTGGCCACAGAAGTCTTTCACAATAGAAAACTTGTTGCGAGGGTTGTTTTTGTTGTTCTCTTTGATGTATTTCTCGATAGCTGTACCGATGTCACCAACTGTTGAACCTGGCTTAACGGTACGCATACCAACATACAGTGCTTCTTGAGCAACCATGCATAGACGTTTGTTTGCAGGTGAAACATCACCGACTAGGAACATCTTAGAAGTGTCACCATGGTAACCTTGAGGACGCACGCTCAGATCCGCATTTTCGTCATTTGGAACGATTACGGTAATATCAACGTTTAAGATGTCGCCATCTTTTAGTACCGCCGGCTTCATTTGACCGTTGCTACCGATTTCGTCTTTTTCTGCTGGAATACCGTGGCATACGATATGGTTGATTGAAGTACAAATCGACTTAGGGAAACCATGGTAATCAAGCGGAGCAGAGTATGCGCCTTTTTCTAGAGCGTACTCATGACAGATTTTGTTCAACTCTTCTGTCGTCACACCAACTTTGATGTGTGGTTCGATCATTTCTAGAATCTCTGCGGCCAGCTTGCCCGCAATGCGCATGCGTTCTATTTCTTCAGCAGTTTTAATCTTGATTGACATTGGCTTTCTCTACTTATTCCTAAGCACGTAAACGTGCGAATGGCCGCATTCTATCAGACATCGGGGCGTTAACCCAAGTTAGATAGGAATATGCATCATTCTTAATTCGATCGTATGTTTAAAGTTTTGCTTATAAATAGGAGAAAGTGGCACGGTGAAGAAATAATTTTTACTAGCCACAGTGAGCTAAAATATGGTATAAAGCGCGCCGGAATAGAGGACTGTTCTCTTCGTTTAGCAAAGCTAAGCGGCGAAGCAAGCTTCATCCGAATAACCTTTTATCTTTAAATCACACACATTCCGTCACATATTCCGGGGTGCTGAGCAGAAGCTTGGTCGGAGTTATGGGGAATGTGGAGGCCTAACCCCATAGAGGAATTTAAAATGGCAACTGTATCAATGCGCGATATGCTAAAAGCTGGTGTTCACTTCGGTCACCAGACTCGTTACTGGAACCCAAAAATGAAGCCATTCATCTTTGGCGCTCGTAACAAAGTTCATATCATCAACCTAGAAAAAACTGTACCAATGTTCAACGACGCTCTAGCTGAACTAGCTAAAGTTGGCGAGAAGAAAGGTAAAGTTCTATTCGTAGGTACTAAGCGCGCTGCATCTGAAGCTGTTAAAGAAGCTGCAATCGCAAGCAACCAGTTTTACGTAAACAACCGCTGGTTAGGCGGTATGCTTACAAACTACAAAACAGTTCGTCAGTCTATCAAGCGTCTAAAAGATCTAGAGACTCAATCTCAAGACGGTACTTTTGACAAACTAACTAAGAAAGAAGCTCTAATGCGTACTCGCGAAATGGAGAAGCTAGAGAAATCTCTTGGTGGTATCAAAGACATGGGCGGCCTACCAGACGCTCTATTCGTAATCGACGCTGATCACGAACACATTGCAATTAAAGAAGCTAACAACCTAGGTATTCCAGTATACGCTGTGGTAGATACTAACTCTAACCCAGACGGCGTTGACTACGTAATCCCAGGTAACGACGACGCGATCCGCGCTGTACAGCTATACCTGAACGCTGCTGCTTCAGCAGTATCTGAAGGTCGTAACAAAGACGTAGCTGCAGTTGCTGAAAAAGACGGTTTCGTAGAAGCTGAATAATAGCGGCTCTGTGTCACACTTGGTCTATGTGAAACCTTTGTGTAGCATAAACTAAGTTATAGTTAGCAATGGGGGCCGACAATGTTAGGCCCCTGTTTTTTACCTTATTTCGAATCAAACGAGGAATACAGAATGGCAACTGTAACTGCTGCTCTAGTTAAAGAACTTCGCGAGCGTACTGGCGCTGGCATGATGGAATGTAAGAAAGCGCTTGTAGAAGCAAACGCTGACATCGAACTAGCAATTGAAAACATGCGTAAATCTGGCGCAGCGAAAGCAGCTAAGAAAGCTGGTAACGTTGCAGCTGAAGGCGCAATCATCATCAAAGAAGAAAACGGCGTTGCTGTTCTTCTTGAAGTTAACTGCCAAACTGACTTCGTTGCTAAAGACGGTAACTTCACTGCATTCGCAGAAGAAGTTGCAGCTGCAGCTCTAGCTTCAAAAGCGACTGTTGAAGAGCTACAAGCACAATTCGAAGACGCACGTGTAGCTCTTGTAGCTAAAATCGGTGAAAACATCACTATCCGTCGCGTAGAATACGTTCAAGGCACTGCAATTGCTTCTTACCGTCACGGTGAGAAAATCGGTGTTGTTGTTGCTGGTGAAGGCGACGCAGAAACTCTTAAGCACGTTGCAATGCACGTTGCTGCTTCTAAGCCTGAGTTCGTTAACCCAGAAGACGTACCAGCTGACGTAGTAGAAAAAGAGAAAGCGGTTCAAGTTGAAATCGCAATGAACGAAGGCAAGCCTGCTGAAATCGCTGAGAAGATGGTTGTTGGCCGCATGAAGAAATTCACTGGCGAGATCTCTCTAACAGGTCAAGCTTTCATCATGGAACCTAAGAAAACTGTAGGTGAAATGCTGAAAGAAAAAGGCGCTTCAGTTTCTACATTCGTTCGCCTAGAAGTAGGTGAAGGTATCGAGAAGAAAGAAGAAATGAGCTTCGCTGAAGAAGTTGCTGCAGCTCAAAAAGGTTAATCCTTAGAGACTGTATAAAGATTAGACCGTAGCCTTGGCTGCGGTCTTTTTATGAGCAGTGAACGATTAGCCGTGATGAATAGCCATAACTGAATTTGTGTCTATTCATGACTGTTAATCAACAACTCTCTTTGGAAGGTAAACTCCATGACTACGAACCCTAAACCAGCGTATCAACGTATTCTATTAAAACTGAGTGGTGAAGCTCTTCAAGGTGAAGACGGTTTTGGTATTGATCCTGCGGTCCTTGATCGCATGGCACAAGAAGTTAAAGAACTGGTTGAACTGGGTGTTCAGGTTGGTGTAGTTATCGGTGGCGGTAACTTGTTCCGTGGTGCAGGCCTTGCTGAAGCTGGTATGAACCGCGTAGTTGGTGACCACATGGGTATGCTTGCTACAGTAATGAATGGCCTAGCGATGCGCGATGCTCTTCACCGTGCATACGTGAATGCGCGCGTTATGTCTGCCATTCCTCTAAAAGGCGTATGTGACGACTATAATTGGGCTGATGCGATCCGTGAGCTTCGCCAAGGCCGTGTTGTCATCTTCTCTGCTGGTACGGGTAACCCGTTCTTTACAACGGATTCTGCTGCTTGCCTACGTGGTATTGAAATCGAAGCGGATGTTGTACTAAAAGCGACGAAAGTTGATGGTGTATTTACTGCTGACCCTGTAGCAAACCCAGACGCAGAGCTGTATGATAAGCTATCTTACGCAGAAGTTCTGGATAAAGAGCTGAAAGTGATGGACTTGGCGGCGTTTACGTTAGCTCGTGACCACAAAATGCCAATCCGCGTATTTAACATGAACAAGCCAGGCGCACTACGTCGCGTGGTTATGGGCGAAGCAGAAGGCACGCTAATCAACGAATAAGCTTGTCCCAAGGTGCCACCCAAAGCGTTAGGGTGGCGTTTGCTTTGCTCAACCGTTTTAGGCTTTCTTCAGGAAAGATGACATTTTTAAGGTGAAACTGTGATTAACGAAATCAAAAAAGACGCGCAAGAGCGCATGGATAAAAGCGTTGAAGCGCTTAAGAACAACCTTTCTAAAATTCGTACAGGTCGTGCACACCCAAGCCTACTATCTGGTATTTCTGTAGAATACTACGGTGCAGCAACACCTCTAAACCAAGTAGCAAACGTTATTGCTGAAGATGCACGTACACTTGCAATCACGGTTTTCGATAAAGAGCTGACTCCGAAAGTAGAAAAAGCGATCATGACGTCTGATCTTGGTCTAAATCCTATGTCTGCTGGTACTATCATCCGTGTTCCACTTCCACCACTAACGGAAGAGCGTCGTAAAGACCTAGTTAAGATTGTTCGTGGTGAAGCTGAAGGTGGTCGTGTTGCTGTTCGTAACATCCGTCGTGACGCAAACAACGATCTAAAAGCGCTTCTAAAAGATAAAGAAATCTCTGAAGATGAAGATCGTAAAGCACAAGACGAAATTCAAAAACTAACTGACGTTGCAGTTAAGAAGATCGATGAAGTTCTTGCTGCAAAAGAAAAAGAGTTGATGGAAGTTTAATACTCCCACACACATCACTGTTGGAAAACGCTGTGCTCACAGCTCAGCGTTTTTTTATGTTAGTCTATCCAACTGATGGAACTCAATTAACTCCCTATGCAAAATTCTCAAGCCTTCTCTGATTCCCTTCCTAAGCATATTGCCATCATTATGGACGGTAATGGCCGTTGGGCTAAGTCCAAAGGAAAACCTCGCGTATTTGGTCACAAAAAAGGCGTTAATGCCGTTCGTAAGACCGTGGCTGCTGCTTCAAAGCTTGGCATTAAAGCCATGACGCTATTTGCTTTTAGTAGTGAAAACTGGCGTCGTCCGGAGGAAGAAGTGGGTCTTTTGATGGAACTGTTTATCACGGTCCTGTCTAGTGAAGTAAAAAAACTACACAAAAATAATTTACGGTTGCGCGTGATCGGTGATACCAGTCGATTTAGTGAGCGTCTACAAAAGAAGATTGTAGAAGCTGAAAATCTAACGGCAGGTAACACGGGGATGGTGATCAACATTGCAGCCAATTATGGCGGTAAGTGGGACATCACAGAAGCGGCCAAAACGTTAGCGTTAAAAGCACGTAACGGTGAGATTCGTGTAGAGGATATCAATGAGCAGCTAATCACTGAGCATTTGACCATGGCAGACTTACCTGAAGTGGATCTTTTGATTCGTACCAGTGGAGAGTGTCGCATCAGCAACTTTATGTTGTGGCAAATGGCTTATGCAGAAATGTACTTTACACCCGAGTATTGGCCGGAATTCGACGAAGACAGCTTAGTTGAAGCTGTAACTTGGTTTATCAATCGAGAACGTCGTTTTGGCTGTACAGGTGAACAAATAAAGGCATTGATGGCAGCTCAATAAGGACTAGTTAGTTTGAAACAGAGAATAATAACAGCACTAATTTTAGCTCCCCTGGTTATTTTAGGCATTTTTAAATTACCCCTAATGGGCTTTATTGCCGCTTTAACTGCAATTACCCTATTAGGTTTTTGGGAGTGGACTCAATTTACAGGAAGCAACTCTCGCTTTGCTGCCCTCGTTCCGGCAGTCATTGTTACCGGACTTAGTTTTCTATATATTTCGCCTGACGCACATAGCCTCAACCATTTAGCAACGCCTCATTATGTTGTGCTGGGCCTTGGTTTTGTTTGGTGGATTATTGCTAGCTTAATGGCGATTACTTATCCCAAAACGACGAAATCTTGGCAAAATAATTTTGTTTTACGCCATGTGTTTGGTTTTCTGACATTAATTCCATTCCTTTGGAGTGTAGTTATTCTTAGAGCTCATGACATTACGGTAGATCCATACCACGGAGCAAAGCTCGTGTTATACGTTTGTTTCTTGGTATGGGCTGCAGATAGCGGTGCTTACTTTGCAGGCAAAAGCTTAGGCAAACGCAAGATGGCGCCACATGTCAGTCCGAATAAAACCATTGAAGGGCTTATTGGCGGCATTATCACGGCATTGATCGTGGCGTGGGCATTTGCTGATTGGTTCGATATTCAGTTCACCAGTCCTGTACATATGGTGTTGATTACGTTGGTTACTGTTGTTATATCAGTGCTCGGCGATTTGGTGGAAAGTATGTTCAAGCGTGTCTCAGGCATTAAAGACAGCAGCAACATTATCCCAGGACATGGCGGTGTGCTCGATCGTATTGACAGCCTAACCGCAGCATTCCCAGTTTTTGCTCTTCTTTACTACGTATTCTAATTTATCAGGAGCGGCATTGTCGCTCCTGAGCTTTCTAACGGTCTTACAACATGCAAAAGTTAACGATTCTTGGTGCTACTGGATCCATTGGTGCAAGCACGCTTAAAGTGGTCGAACAAAACCCAGAGCTGTTTTCTGTCGTTGCCTTAGCGGCAAGCACCAACGTTGAAAAGATGATCGGGCTATGTCGTCAGTGGCAACCTAAATACGCGGTCATGGCGGACAAAGCCGCAGCGGTTCAACTCCAATCTGAGTTACATTTGGTTTCGCCAAACACCGAAGTATTAGGTGGTGTGGATGCTCTATGCCATATTGCTTCATTGGACGAAGTTGACAGTGTGATGGCTGCTATTGTCGGAGCGGCTGGTCTACTGCCTACCATGGCTGCTGTGAAAGCTGGTAAGCGAGTATTGTTGGCAAATAAAGAAGCACTGGTCATGTCAGGCCAGTTATTTATTGATGCCGTAGAAGAGTTTGGTGCGGAGCTACTTCCCGTCGATAGTGAACACAATGCTATTTTCCAGTGCTTACCACAGCAAGTACAAACCAATTTAGGTCGTTGTAATTTACAAGAACATGGCATTTCTCATATTTTGCTGACTGGTTCTGGTGGCCCTTTCCGTTACACTGACATCGCAGAACTGGAAAAGGTGACTCCTGAACAGGCGATCGCCCATCCAAACTGGTCGATGGGACCAAAGATTTCCGTTGACTCAGCCACGATGATGAACAAAGGCCTGGAGTATATCGAAGCTAAATGGTTGTTTAATGCGGCTCGCGAGCAGCTAAAGGTTATTATTCATCCGCAGTCTGTTATTCATTCAATGGTTCAATACCGCGATGGTTCGGTTTTGGCACAAATGGGTGAGCCGGATATGGCGACCCCTATTGCACTGACTATGTCATACCCATCAAGGGTTGAAGCTGGGGTTAAGCCACTAGACTTCACGCAAATTGGCGAATTGACGTTTTTGCAACCTGATTTTGCTCGTTACCCATGCTTAAAACTAGCAATTGACGCTTGTTATGAAGGTCAACATGCAACAACGGCACTGAATGCAGCGAATGAAGTCGCTGTTGATGCATTTTTAAATAACAGCCTAGGTTTTACGGATATCGCTCGCATCAATGAGTCTGTGTTGAATAAAATCAATGCAAGCTGCAAAGCTGAGAATGCGAATAGCTTGGAAAGCTTGTTAGAGCTAGATAGAATGGCACGAACTATTGCCCTAGAAACCATACGCGAGCGTATCTGATGACTGGTATATTGTGGAATCTCATTTCTTTTATCGTCGCACTAGGCATTCTTGTCGCAGTGCACGAGTTTGGGCACTTTTGGGTTGCTCGCCGTTGCGGCGTGAAAGTTGAAAAGTTTTCAATCGGTTTCGGCAAGTCTATCTGGAGTAAGGTAGGCAAAGACGGAACGGAGTACAGCATCTCAATGATCCCTCTCGGCGGCTATGTAAAAATGGTTGATAGCCGTGTTGATGAGGTGCCAGAACATGAGAAGCACTTAGCGTTTGATAAGAAGCCGCTATGGAAGCGAACCTCTATTGTTGCGGCAGGCCCTATCTTTAACTTCCTTTTCGCAATTTTCGCCTATTGGCTCGTATTTCTTATTGGTATCCCAGCAGTTAAGCCAGTAATTGGTGAAGTTACGCCCAATTCGATCGTCGCAGAAGCCGGAATTGAATCAGGAATGGAACTTAAATCGATATCTGGTATCAAAACTCCGGATTGGGAATCGGTAAATATGGGATTGATTTCTCATATTGGCGATGATTTGATGACAGTAACACTGACGTCAGCGAATGAAGTTGGTTCAGAAGTAACGAAAACGCTCGATCTGCGCGAATGGGAGTTCGACCCTGAAACTCAGTCTGCGATGCAGTCATTAGGTTTTGCGCCGTATACACCGGAGGTGTATCGCGTTATCGAACAGGTTTCGCAAGGTGGAGCGGCGGAAAAAGCAGGTGTGCTTCCAGGTGATGAGATTGTCGCTATTGGTGAACAACGCATCACGGAGTGGAAGCAAGTTGTTGAAGCGGTTCGCTCTAATCCTGATACACCGATTGAATTAACGGTATTGCGTCAGGGCTATGAGCAAACATTAACGCTGACGCCTGGTAGCCGTGAGCTAGCTAACAAAGAAGTCGTTGGTTTTGCAGGTATTGCACCTAAAGTCGCAGAATGGCCAGAAAGTTATCGCTTCGACCTTCAGTTTGGTGTATTGGAGTCAGTAGGTAAGGCGGTAGACAAAACCGGCCAAGTCATTGGCTTGACAATCAGCATGCTTAAGAAACTGATTGTTGGTGACGTTGGTCTGAATAATCTGAGTGGTCCAATATCAATAGCCAAAGGCGCAGGTGCGACGGCTGATTATGGCTTGGTCTACTTTTTAGGTTTTCTCGCTCTAATTAGTGTTAACCTAGGTATTATTAATCTCGTTCCTTTACCAATGTTGGATGGCGGTCATTTGTTGTTTTTTGCAATTGAAGCAGTCATTCGACGTCCCGTTCCTGAGAGAGTGCAGGAAATGGGTTTTAGAATTGGTGGTGCGATCATCTTCTCGCTCATGGCGTTAGCGCTATTTAATGATTTTACTCGTCTGTGATAGTTCAGAGACAAAAGCAGTAGCAAGGAATAATTAGAACAAGTATGGCGATTAAGCGAATTCTATTTGCAAGTTTACTGGCGACCAGTGTATCTGCAAATGGAGCAGAGAACTTCGTAGTTCAAGATATTGAAATCGATGGATTGCAGCGTGTAGCACTGGGTGCTGCGTTGTTGAAAATGCCTGTACGTGTCGGTGATACCATTGGCCAAGGCGATGTTGCAGAGATTATCCGTGCACTGTATGCATCTGGTAACTTTGAAGATGTGAAAGTGTTACGTGACGGCGGCGTTCTGATGGTTCAAGTCAAAGAACGTCCTACCATTGCCAGCATCTCATTTTCTGGTAACAAAGCAATCAAGGACGAGCAGCTACAAGAAAACCTGAACGCATCTGGCGTTCGTGAAGGCGAAGCGCTTGACCGCACCACGCTAAGCAACATTGAAAAAGGCTTAGAAGACTTTTACTACAGCGTAGGTAAATACAACGCCACAGTAAAAGCGGTGGTGACTCCACTGCCACGTAACCGTTCTGACCTAAAGTTTGTCTTTACTGAAGGCGTGTCGGCAAAAATTCAGCAAATCAATTTTATCGGCAATGAAGTTTTCAGCGATGAGGACCTTCTTTCTCGTTTTAACTTGAATGTTGATGTGCCGTGGTGGAATTTCCTGTCTGACGAAAAGTACCAAAAACAAGTGCTTGCAGGTGATATTGAAGCGCTCAAATCATTCTATCTGGACCGCGGTTACTTAAAATTTAACGTTGATTCGACACAAGTTGCAATCTCTCCTGACAAGAAAGGGGTATACATTACTCTTGGCTTAGAAGAGGGCGAGGTTTATACCGTCAAGGATGTAAAGTTCCGTGGTGATTTGATTGGTGAGGAAGCGACGTTCGAACGACTTGTACCATTTGAAGACAATGAGACGTACAACGGCTCGTTGGTCACTTCAATGGAAGAGGGTATTAAACGTGTGCTTGGTGAGTCCGGCTACGCTTATCCTCAAGTGAATACCATTCCTGAGTTTGACGACGAGAATCAAGAAGTTTCTTTGGTCGTTAACGTAGATCCGGGTAACCGAATTTATGTTCGTGACATTCGCTTCACGGGTAATAACTCAACCAAAGATGAAGTCCTTCGTCGTGAAATGCGTCAGATGGAAGGCAGTTGGTTAAACTCGAAATCGATTGAAACGGGTAAAACTCGTCTAAATCGTTTGGGCTACTTTGAAAATGTTGAAGTACAGACGGTTCGAGTTCCTGGTAGTGATGATCAAGTTGACCTAGTTTACTCTGTCAAAGAAGCAAACTCTGGTAGCGTTAACTTCGGTGTTGGCTACGGCACAGAATCGGGTGTGAGCTTCCAGGTTGGCCTGCAACAAGATAACTTCATTGGTAGTGGTAACCGTGTTGGTATCAACGCGATGATGAATGACTACCAGAAAAACATCAGTCTTGATTACCGTGATCCGTACTGGAACTTAGACGGTGTAAGCTTGGGTGGTAAGGTTTTCTATAACGAATTTGAAGCGAAAGAAGCCAATATCGTTGACTATACCAACGAAAGCTATGGCGCGAGCTTAACGTGGGGCTTCCCATTCGATGAGTTGAACCGTTTTGAATTCGGTGTCGGTTATACGCACAACAAGATCGGTAACTTATCGCCTTACTTGCAGGTAGAGCAGTTCTTACGAGCACAAGCAGACAACATTGATTCTAGTGGAGCGTTGAACACAAACGACTTCGACTTCAATATCTCTTGGACACGTAATAACTTAAACCGTGGCTATTTCCCAACAGCAGGTAACCATCAACGTGCATTCTATAAAATGACCGTACCTGGCTCTGACGTTCAATATTTCAAAATGCAGTACGATGTTCGTCAGTATGTGCCATTGACTAAAAAGCACGAGTTTACCCTCTTGTTCCGTGGCCGCTTAGGTTACGGTAATGGTTACGGTCAAACGGATGGTAACGATAACTTGTTCCCATTCTACGAAAACTACTACGCAGGTGGCTTTACATCGCTTCGTGGCTTTGGCTCAAACTCTGTTGGTCCTAAAGCGGTTTACCGTGATACATCTGGTTCAAACAATGGCGCAGATACAGCAACAGATGACTCTGTTGGTGGTAACGCCGTAGCGCTAGCAAGTGTTGAGTTGATTGTCCCAACACCATTTGCATCAGAAGAAGTACAAAACCAAATTCGTACCAGTATCTTCTTTGATATGGCAAGTGTTTGGGATACGGAGTTTGACTACCGCGATTCAGGTGCGGAATATGGTGACCGTTACTACTACGATTACTCAGATCCAACCAACTACCGCTCTTCTTACGGTGCGGCGTTGCAGTGGATGTCTCCAATGGGGCCACTAGTCTTCTCACTAGCGAAACCAATTAAGAAATTTGATGGCGATGATGAAGAGTTCTTCACATTCACTATCGGTAGAACTTTCTAAAGAGGAAAATATTTTGAATAAAATGATCAAAGCGGCTGGGATTGGCCTTCTTGTACTGAGCTCTTCAATGTTTGCAAATGCGGCAGAAGCTGCACAGAAAATTGCTTACGTAAATACAGCTCAAGTTTTCCAAGCTCTTCCTCAACGTGAAGTTGTACTACAAAAAATGCAGAAAGACTTCAAAAGCAAAGCTGATGAACTGAAGTCAATCCAAGCACAAGCTAAAACAAAGATCGAAAAGCTACAACGTGACGGTGAGCTTTTGGGTCAAGACGAAGTTGAAAAGCTACGTATCGATATCGCGAAGCTAGACAGCGAGTACAAAGTGAAAGCACAAGCACTTGAAAAAGCAAGTGCGCGTCGTGAAGCTGAAGAAAAAGCGAAGCTTTTCAAAACGATTCAAGATGCAGTTAAGAAAGTCGCAGACAAAAATGGTTACGATCTTGTGATTGATATCTCTGCTTTGCAGTACGGCAAGCCAGAATACAATATCTCTGAAGACGTAATTAAAGCTCTAAAATAAGAAGTTATGAAGACATTAACATTAGCCGAATTGGCGACAATTACCGGGGGTGAGCTGTTTGGTGACGAGTCTCTCGTTGTAAGCCGTGTTGCCCCAATGGATAAAGCACAAGAAGGTGATGTAACCTTCTTGTCTAACCCAAAATACGCAAAACACCTTTCTGAGTGCCAAGCTACCGTTGTTATGGTAAAGGCTGAGCATAAAGAGCAATGCGTTGGAAACGCGCTAGTGGTTTCGGACCCTTATGTCGCATTTGCTCGTGTGGTCCAAGCGATGGATACCACACCAAAACCGGCAGACGATATTGCACCAAGTGCAGTGATTGCCGCTGACGTTAAGATGGGTGAGAACGTTACAATCGGCGCTAACGCCGTGATTGAAACGGGCGTGGAACTCGGCGACAACGTAAGCGTTGGCGCTGGTTGTTTTATCGGTAAGAACGCCAAGCTAGGGAATAACACCAAGCTTTGGGCTAATGTCACTATCTATCATGAAGTGTCATTGGGTGATGACTGTCTTGTTCAATCGGGCACCGTAATTGGCTCTGATGGCTTCGGTTATGCGAATGACAAAGGCGAGTGGATTAAAATTCCTCAGCTTGGTTCAGTGCGTATCGGTAACCGCGTTGAGATTGGTGCTTGTACTACGATTGACCGCGGTGCACTCGAAGATACTATCATTGAAGACAATGTCATTCTGGATAACCAACTTCAAATCGCGCACAACGTGCAGATCGGATATGGTACCGTGATGCCTGGTGGTACTATTGTCGCGGGCAGTACAAAAATTGGTAAGTACTGCCAGATTGGCGGCGCGTCTGTTCTGAATGGCCATATCACTATCGCAGATGGTGTGGCGATTACAGGTATGGGCATGGTAATGCGCAGTATCGAAGAAAAAGGCCTTTACTCATCAGGTATTCCACTACAAACGAACAGAGAGTGGCGTAAAACTGCAACTCGAGTTCACCGTATTGATGAGATGAATAAGCGCCTGAAAGCGGTTGAAAAACAGCTGGAACAGAAAGAAGAAATTTAGAACAAGTTATCTTTCGCTCTGTATTTAACGTGAAAGCTAACAGGCTCTAGTTCCATATTCTGTACGAAGACTCGCGAAATGCGGGTCTTTTTCTTCTATAATGACGCGCTCTAAGTAGATTTAACTCCAAGATGGTGCGTATTTTGCTAGTATATTGCAAAGCGATTCGGCTTTACGACCTGTTGCCACGTTTGCCATCTTGGCGGCAAAAAATTGATATAGGAAGACGACTTTGACTACTGAAAAGAAAACGATGAACATCTCTGAAATTCAAGAGCTACTACCTCATCGCTACCCATTCTTATTGATCGACCGAGTGATAGACTTCCAAGAAGAGAAGTACCTTCACGCGATTAAAAACGTGTCGGTTAACGAACCTCAGTTCACAGGTCACTTTCCTCAACTACCAGTATTCCCAGGTGTTTTGATTTTAGAAGCAATGGCTCAGGCAACAGGCTTACTTGCATTTAAATCATTTGGTGCACCAACAGAAAATGAACTGTACTACTTTGCAAGCGTAGACGGCGCGAAATTCCGTAAACCAGTGGTTCCGGGCGACCAATTGGTTATTGAGGTAGAATTTCTGAAAGAACGTCGCGGCATTGCTGCATTTAGCGGTGTAGCAAAAGTTGACGGCGAAGTGGTATGTTCTGCAGAACTGAAGTGTGCTCGTCGAGAGTTTTAATATGATTCATGAAACCGCTAAAATCCACCCGGCAGCGGTGGTAGAAGAGGGCGCCAAAATTGGTGCTAACGTAACAGTAGGTCCTTTTACGTACATCACCTCTACGGTTGAAATTGGTGAAGGCACAGAAGTGATGTCTCACGTTGTGATCAAAGGTCACACGACTATTGGCAAAGATAACCGTATTTTCCCGCATGCTGTCATTGGCGAAGAAAACCAAGACAAAAAATACGGTGGTGAAGACACAACTGTGGTTATCGGTGATCGTAACGTCATTCGTGAAGCGGTCCAAGTTCACCGCGGCACAGTGCAGGACAAAGCAACCACGATCATTGGTGATGATAACTTATTGTGTGTGAATGCACACGTTGCGCATGATGTTGTTATTGGTAACCACACTCATATCGGTAATAACTCGATTCTTGGTGGGCACGTTACTGTTGATGATTATGCTGGTGTGATGGCACTGTCTGCGATTCACCCGTTTTGTACAGTGGGCGCTTACGCGTACATTGGCGGCTGCTCAGCAGTGGTGCAAGATGTCCCTGCTTACGTACTCGCGCAAGGCAACCACGCGACTCCTTTCGGCTTGAACCTTGTTGGCTTGAAGCGTAACGGCTTTGAGAAACCAGAGATTCGTGCGCTGCAAAAAGCGTATAAAGAAATCTATCGTTCAGGTAAGACGCTAGAAGAAGTGAAGCCTATTCTGGCTGAAATGGCTCAAGAGTGGCCGGCTGTGAAGCGTTTCTCAGATATTCTGGAAACGACGGAACGTGGCATTATTCGTTAATTGGCGAATGAAGCAATAAATAAAAAGATCGTGACCGAATTTGAGGTTACGATCTTTTTGTGTTTTATGGATAAGGCAAACCGTTATCCATAGCGCACAGGAAAAATAGCGAAGTAGATATGGAAAGACCATTACGTATTGGCATCATTGCCGGAGAATTGTCTGGCGATACGCTAGGTGAAGGCTTTATCAAAGCAGTAAAGCAGCAATATCCAGACGCAGAGTTCGTAGGCATTGGCGGTCCGAAAATGATAGCCCAAGGTTGCGAGTCTCTGTTTGATATGGAAGAGCTTGCGGTGATGGGGTTAGTCGAGGTTTTAGGCCGCTTACCGAGACTTCTTAAAGTGAAAGCTGAGCTCGTTCAGTATTTTACTCAGAATCCGCCTGATGTTTTCATCGGGATCGATGCTCCTGACTTCAACTTACGCCTAGAGCTTGACCTCAAGCAAGCGGGCATTAAAACCGTTCATTACGTGAGTCCGTCTGTTTGGGCTTGGCGTCAGAAGCGCATCTTTAAAATAGAAGCGGCAACGAACTTGGTGCTAGCATTTCTTCCGTTTGAGAAAGCGTTCTACGACAAATTTAATGTACCTTGCGAGTTCATTGGTCATACCTTGGCTGATTCCATCCCACTAGAATCAGAACAAGCGCCTGCACGTGAGTTGCTTGGTTTAGAACGAGATAAAAAGTGGCTTGCTGTCCTGCCAGGCAGTCGTGGTAGCGAGTTAAAAATGCTCTCTGAGCCATTTATTGAAACCTGCAAGTTACTCCATAAAAAATTTCCAGAACTGGGGTTTGTTGTCGCGCTTGTTAATCAAAAACGCCGTGAGCAGTTTGAACAAGCCTGGAAAGAACTCGCACCAGAGTTGGACTTCAAGTTAGTTGATGACACCGCACGTAACGTCATCACCGCATCCGATGCCGTGATGCTGGCCTCTGGTACCGTAGCGTTGGAGTGTATGCTTCTCAAGCGTCCAATGGTGGTGGGTTATCGTGTGAATGCATTTACCGCTTTCTTAGCTAAACGTCTATTGAAAACGAAGTATGTGTCATTGCCGAATATCTTGGCGGATGATGAGCTCGTCAAAGAATATCTACAAGATGAGTGCACACCAGACAATTTGTTTACTGAGGTTTCTCGCTTATTGGAAAGCGACAATAAACCGATGTTAGATAAGTTTACGGAAATGCATCATTGGATCCGTAAAGATGCGGATCAACAAGCCGCAAACGCGGTTCTAAAATTGATTGAGAAATAGAGATTTATCATGGCTGTTAAACCAAAAGCGACCAAAACCAAAGTTGAACTCCCTCCGTTTGAATATCCACAAGGTTATCAGTTTGTGGCCGGAGTCGACGAGGTAGGACGTGGCCCTTTGGTGGGAGACGTCGTCACCGCTGCGGTTATCCTTGATCCTAACAATCCTATTGAAGGTTTGAACGATTCGAAAAAATTGACCGAAAAGAAACGCATGGCGCTGCTTCCTGAAATTAAAGAAAAAGCATTGGCTTGGGCGGTCGGGCGCTGTTCTCCTGAAGAAATCGATCAACTGAATATTTTGCAGGCGACTATGGTTGCGATGCAGCGTGCAGTGGCGGGGTTAAAGGTTCAACCTGATTTGGTGTTGATTGATGGTAACCGTTGTCCAGAGCTGCCAATGGATGCTCAAGCTGTAGTAAAAGGCGATCTACGCGTTGCCGAAATCAGTGCGGCTTCCATTATTGCCAAAGTCGTGCGTGACCAAGAGATGGAAGAGTTGGATAAACTTCATCCACAATTTGGCTTCGCGAAGCACAAAGGTTATCCAACTAAAGAGCACTTTGAAGCGATTGAGCAATACGGAGTGATCAGTGAACACCGCAAGAGTTTCAAGCCAGTAAAAAAAGCGTTAGGCATAGAATAATCAAACGATCTAATTGGTGTTATAAACCTAACCTCTTTAGGTTAGAATCCCCAACAAAATAGAGTTACACGGTACCTGTTAATGTCAGATCCCAAATTCATCCACCTGCGTGTTCATAGTGACTTCTCGATGGTGGATGGCCTCAACAAAGTTCCGCCAATCGTAAAGAAAGTTGCTGAACTCGGTATGCCCGCAATGGCGTTGACCGACTTTACCAACCTATGTGGTTTGGTGAAGTTTTACGGTACGGCACATAGCAGTGGTGTTAAACCGATCATCGGTGCTGACTTTAAAATGCAGTCGGACGAGTTTGGTGAAGAGCTGACTCAAGTGACTTTGCTTGCGGCGGATAATGTGGGTTATAAGAACCTGACGTTATTGATATCAAAAGCGTACTTACGTGGACATGTTCAACACCACCCTGTGATTGATAAAGCCTGGTTGGCTGAAATGTCTGAAGGCCTGATTGTATTATCCGGCGGTAAAAGCGGGGAAATTGGTCGCGGCCTTTTGAAAGGCAACCGTCAAATAGTGCAAGGGTGTGTTGATTTTTATAAACAGCATTTTCCAGATCGCTTTTATCTTGAGTTACTTCGTACCGGTCGTCCAGATGAAGAAACTTATCTTCACTTTGCAGTTGAATTGGCAGAGCAGCAAGACTTGCCAGTAGTGGCGACCAATGAAGTTGTATTCCTGAGTCCAGACCTATTTGATGCTCATGAAATACGCGTAGCGATTCACGATGGTTACACATTAGAAGATCCGCGCAGGCCAAAAAACTACAGTCCGCAGCAATATCTTCGTACAGAAGAAGAAATGTGCGAGCTGTTTGCTGATATTCCTGAAGCGTTAGAAAACAGTGTCGAGATAGCGAAGCGTTGTAACGTGACTGTGCGCTTAGGGGAGTACTTCCTACCAGCCTTCCCAACCGAAGGGATGAAAGAGACTGAGTTCCTAGTCATGAAATCCCGAGAGGGGTTGGAAGAGCGGTTAGAGTTCCTATTTCCAGATGAGGAAGAGAGAAAACGTCGCCGCCCTGAATATGATGAACGTCTTCAGATAGAGCTAGATGTTATCAACCAAATGGGATTTCCTGGTTACTTCTTGATCGTAATGGAGTTCATCCAGTGGTCAAAAGATAATGGAATTCCTGTAGGTCCTGGACGTGGTTCCGGTGCCGGCTCTTTGGTGGCTTACGCATTAAAAATCACCGACCTGGATCCACTAGAATACGACTTGCTGTTCGAACGTTTCTTGAACCCAGAACGTGTTTCGATGCCCGATTTCGACGTCGATTTCTGTATGGATAAACGTGACCAGGTTATTGACCACGTTGCAGAAATGTACGGTCGCGACGCGGTGTCTCAGATCATCACGTTTGGTACCATGGCGGCAAAAGCGGTAATCCGTGACGTTGGCCGCGTATTGGGCCATCCATTTGGTTTTGTTGATCGTATTTCAAAGCTGATCCCGCCCGATCCAGGCATGACGCTAGATAAGGCGTTTAAAGCTGAACCTGCACTACCTGAATTGTATGAGGCCGACGAGGAAGTTAAAGAACTCATCGACATGTGTCATATTTTGGAAGGTTGTACGCGAAACGCCGGTAAACACGCTGGTGGCGTTGTAATTTCACCTACAACAATTACCGATTTTGCACCAATTTATGCAGATGCTGAAGGTCACTTTCCGGTTACTCAATTTGATAAAAACGATGTTGAGACCGCTGGCCTAGTTAAGTTTGACTTCTTGGGTTTACGTACCTTAACCATTATTGACTGGGCGTTAGGACTGATTAACCCACGTCTAGAGCGAGAAGGTAAAGAACCGGTTCAAATTGAATCCATACCGTTAGAAGACCCTGCCTCTTTCCGTTTGTTGCAAAACTCTGAAACGACAGCAGTATTCCAGCTTGAATCTCGGGGCATGAAAGAGCTGATCAAACGACTTCAGCCAGACTGTTTCGAAGACATTATCGCGTTGGTAGCACTCTTCCGTCCGGGTCCTTTGCAATCGGGCATGGTAGATAACTTTATCGACCGTAAACATGGCCGAGAGGCGATCTCTTATCCAGATGAAAAGTGGCAACACGAGTCGCTAAAAGAGACGCTTGATCCAACCTACGGCATCATCCTGTACCAAGAGCAGGTAATGCAGATTGCGCAGATCTTAGCAGGTTACACGCTAGGTGGTGCGGACATGCTCCGCCGTGCAATGGGTAAGAAAAAGCCAGAAGAGATGGCAAAACAACGTGCTATCTTTGAAGAAGGTGCGATAAAGAACGGTATCGATGGCGAGTTGGCGATGAAAATCTTCGACTTGGTAGAGAAGTTCGCTGGTTATGGTTTTAACAAATCGCACTCTGCTGCTTATGCATTGGTTTCTTATCAGACTCTTTGGCTGAAAACACATTATCCTGCCGAATTTATGGCTGCGGTAATGACAGCCGATATGGATAACACGGAAAAAGTCGTTGGCTTGGTCGATGAGTGTTTCCGTATGAAGCTCACCGTGCTGCCACCAGACATCAACTCTGGCCTATATCGCTTTAATGTTGATGAAAATGGCGCAATTGTTTACGGTATTGGTGCGATAAAAGGGGTAGGTGAAGGCCCTATCGATGCGATTCTTGAGGCGAGAAATAAAGGTGGTCACTTTAAAGACCTATTTGATTTCTGTGCTCGAGTTGATCTAAAACGCGTCAATAAACGAGTGATAGAGAAGCTGATCTACGCGGGCGCGTTAGATCGACTAGGTCCACACCGCGCGGCGATGATGGCATCACTCAATGATGCGGTAAAAGCGGCAAGTCAACATCACCAAGCCGAGGCGTTTGGTCAAACGGATATGTTTGGTGTGCTAACGGATGCGCCTGAAGAAGTAGAGCACAAGTATACGCAAGTTCCGCCTTGGCCAGAAAAAGTGTGGTTAGAGGGCGAGCGTGATACCCTAGGCCTATATTTGACAGGGCACCCAATTAACGCCTACGTAAAGGAACTAAACAAATACACCAGTTGTCGACTAAAAGACGCAACGCCTACGCGTCGCGACCAATCTGTCACGGTGGCTGGTTTGGTTATTGCCGCTCGTGTAATGACGACTAAGCGTGGTACACGAATTGGCATTATGACACTGGATGACCGAAGTGGTCGCATGGAAGTGATGTTGTTCTCAGATGCACTGGATCGATACGCTGAACTTCTCGAAAAAGACAGAATTTTGGTCGTTTCTGGACAGGTCAGCTTTGATGACTTCAACGGTGGCCTTAAAATGTCGGCGCGTGAAGTTATGGATCTCGGCAGTGCGCGCGAGAAATACGCTCGTGGTTTGTCGGTATCGATAGATGCAAATCAGATCAACGATCAGTTTTTTGAGCAGTTCAGCCGTATTTTAGAACCGCACAAAGCCGGAACCGTACCCGTCAATGTATACTACCAGCGTGCCGACGCCAGAGCGCGGTTAACATTGGGCACCGAGTGGCGAGTAACGCCAAGTGATACATTACTCGACGATTTAAAACAGTTACTTGGCAAAAGCCAGGTAGAACTCGAATTTAACTAAAAATTCAGCGCAATATGTTAGACGCTGAGTAAACAAGGATTCATAGATGAGCCTAAACTTTCTTGAATTTGAAAAGCCAATTGCAGAACTAGAAGCGAAAATTGAAGCACTACGTGATGTCTCTCGTCACGGTGGTGATTCTGCAATTGACCTGGATAAAGAAATCGAACAGCTTGAGAAGAAAAGCTTAGAGCTGAAGAAAAAAACCTTCAGCGACCTAGGCGCATGGGAAACAGCTCAACTGGCTCGTCACCCATTACGTCCTTACACACTGGATTACATCCAACACGCTTTTGAGGAATTTGATGAATTAGCGGGTGACCGCGCGTTTGCAGATGACAAAGCGATTGTGGGTGGCATGGCTCGCCTTGAAGGCCGTCCAGTGATGATCATCGGTCATCAAAAAGGTCGTGAAACCAAAGAGAAAGTGAAACGTAACTTTGGTATGCCAAAACCAGAAGGTTACCGTAAAGCGCTACGTTTGATGGAAATGGCTGAGCGTTTCAACATGCCGATCATCACATTTATCGATACGGCTGGAGCGTACCCAGGTGTGGGCGCAGAAGAGCGTGGTCAATCTGAAGCTATCGCGAAAAACCTAAAAGTGATGTCTGGTCTTAAAGTGCCAGTAATCTGTAACGTTGTTGGTGAAGGTGGTTCAGGCGGCGCACTAGCAATTGGTGTAGGCGACTACGTGAACATGCTTCAGTACTCTACATACTCAGTAATCTCTCCTGAAGGTTGTGCTTCAATCTTATGGCGTGATTCTGACAAAGCACCGCAAGCTGCAGAAGCGATGGGTCTAACTGCTCCTCGTCTTAAAGAGCTTGAACTGATCGACGAAATCATTGAAGAGCCACTAGGCGGCGCTCATCGCGATCATGTTCAAATGGCAGCGAATATGAAAGCAACACTACTTCGTCAGCTAGAAGATCTAGAACAATTGGATGAAGAGACGCTACGTGAACGTCGTTACCAGCGCCTAATGAGCTACGGTTACTGTTAATTTCGGTGATTGCTATTAAGCGTTAGCTGATATCTCAAGTGATAACAGTTAAAATAGAAAGGGTTGGATGAGAGTCCAGCCCTTTTTTGTACCTATCGGATCGCTTATGGAATCGCTTTACCCGCATTTTGCTCAAGTTCTCGGCCGCTACTATCAATCAGGCACTAAGGTTGTCTTGGCGTTTAGCGGAGGAGTGGATTCACGTCTTTTACTCGAATTACTCAGTCGCTATCAACAAGCGCATTCGATAGAGTGCCACGCCGTATATGTGCACCATGGTTTGAGCTCGAATGCCGATGATTGGGCCGATAAATGCTTACTTTGGGCAAAACAAGTGGGGATATCATGCTCGATTGAGCGAGTGAGCTTAGACATCAGCAATGGTGAAAGTATTGAACTTCTTGCTCGTGAAGCTCGCTATCAAGCCTTAACTAAGTACATTCAAGAAGGCGATATACTGTTGACCGGCCAACATGCTGATGATCAACTAGAGACTTTTCTCCTTGCTCTTAAGCGAGGCAGCGGGCCAAAAGGGTTATCTTCGATGGCGGAGAGTATGCCGTTCTCTGGCGGAACCCTAGTTCGACCATTGCTTACTATAAAGCGGAAGAGTATCGAAGACGCGGCTACTAAATTAGGCTTGGAGTGGGTGGAAGACGAAAGCAACCAAGATACTCGTTATGATCGTAACTTTCTTCGTCATTGTGTTATTCCTGAATTGTCTGGTCGCTGGCCGAGTATCCATCAAGCGGTTCAGCGCAGTGCAAGCTTATGTGCTCAACAAGAAGCGCTATTGGATGAACTATTGAGCGCGGTGTTTGAACACGCTTTACAAACGGATCTAAGTTTAAGTATTGAAGAACTGGCTAAGCACAGTGAATTAGCGCGTGCGCGCTTGATTCGTATGTGGCTGGCTAAGCTTAATACTAGTATGCCGACTCAGGTACAACTCAATCTTATCTGGAATGAAGTCGCATTAGCTCAGCAAGATGCCAACCCCAAACTACAACTTAAACAAGGTGAAGTGCGCCGTTTTCGAAATCGTCTCTATTGGGTAACGGAAATCGCTGACGTCACTGAGTGGCAAAGTACGATTCAAGTCGATACCGTTTTATCGCTTCCTGAGCGGCTAGGGGAGCTGACCTTAACGACGAGTTCTAGCAACGCAACGATTGCGCTTCCGAGTCAGCCAGAATTGCTTCGCGTGACCTTTAATCCGGAAGGCTTATCAGCGCATCCAACCACGCGTAATCACAGTCGAAAACTGAAGAAGTTGTTCCAAGAATACAATGTGCCAAGCTGGCTGCGTCGTCAAATTCCGATTTTGATGTATCAAGACCGAGTCGTTGCTGTGGCAGATCTGTTCGTTGATCAGGCGTTTAATGGTCAAGATTGTGAACTTATTTGGCGCAGGTAATGAAAATTCATGCCACAATGTCGATTATAAAATATAAAAATCCTTAAATAATAATTGATTAGGTGAAGCAATGAAGAAAACAATCATGGGCGCAATGGTGGCGCTGACCATGCTCAGTGGGCAGGCTCTAGCAGCGGGAGATGCCACAGCAGGTCAAGCAAAGGCAGGAGTATGCGCTGCGTGTCATGGCGCCGACGGCATTGCTGTCATTCCGGGTTACCCAAACCTGAAAGGGCAAAACGAGCAATACATTATCAGTTCAATTAAAGCCTATAAAAACAAAGAGCGAACAGGTGGTCTTGCTGCCGTTATGCAAGCTCAAGCTTCACTGTTGTCTGATGAAGATATCGCAAATCTAGCGGCTTACTACGCAAGTTTGAAGTAAACGCGAGTCTGAAAAAGCTTGGACGATTGGGCATTGAGCAGTCCTCACTGGGGTTTTATCAACTCACGATATTCGCTATGTTAATTTGCTCAATCTGGATTTTCGCTGGTGGATCAGAGACAAACATTGAATGTTGCGAAACGCTAAACGATAATAAGCGCAATCGATTGAAGCTTAAGGGATGAACATGAAAAAAATTGAAGCGATTATCAAGCCATTTAAATTGGATGATGTTCGAGAAGCGCTAGCTGAAGTTGGCATTACAGGGATGACCGTCTCTGAAGTGAAAGGCTTTGGTCGCCAAAAAGGTCACACCGAGCTTTACCGTGGTGCAGAGTACATGGTGGACTTTCTGCCTAAAGTGAAGCTCGAAATCGTTGTAACGGAAGATGTGGCTGATAAATGCGTAGAGACGATCATTGAAACCGCGCAAACTGGCAAAATTGGTGATGGTAAAATCTTTGTTACTGATGTTGAGCGTGTGGTTCGTATCCGTACTGGTGAAGAAGACGAAGACGCGATCTAAGGTTTCTTGTTACCTGTCTCGTATTTATTATGCTAAAAGGGAGCCAAGTGGCTCCTTTTTTTGTTTTTTTACTTTCAGTGAAATCAAATAACCCGAGGTTGGTTGTTCCAGTTTTAGGGTGCGTATATTCAGGTTTGTCGTATGTTTAAGCGTTTTTTTCTGGCGTTAGTTTTTCTTATTATGGCGGTATTGGTCGGCTTCCAGGTTATTTTCACCGTACCAGATCAGCCGCAAATCATTACTCAAACAGGTTCAGAGCTGACGCAGGATATTAGGTGTATCGAATTTAGCGGCTCAAAAGCTCTGGATCAGGGCGGTGAAATCAATGTACTTGTCTGGAACATCTACAAACAGAACCGGACTAATTGGCAAAGCGCACTCAATGAATTCTCTGCTGATAAGCAGCTGCTGTTATTGCAAGAAGCCAGCATGACACCATCTTTTAAGCAATGGTTGGTGGATGGCAACTGGGTCAGCAACCAAGTGAGTGCCTTTAAGGCGCTGGGCAGCGGTGCGGGTGTGATTAGTATCGCTCAAGGGCAACCAGAAAAAGCTTGTGCTTATACGTCTAAAGAGCCTTGGCTGCGTTTACCCAAGTCTGCACTATACAGCCAATATCAATTAAGCAATGGCGAGAGACTCGCTGTGGTGAATGTACATGCGATTAACTTCACGGTTGGCACGCAAGAGTATGTCTCTCAGTTAACGGCTCTTGAAATGCTTTTAAAGCATCATACAGGGCCGATCCTATTCGCTGGAGACTTCAATAGTTGGAGTGAATCTCGCGTTAATGCGATGCGACAGGCCTTAAAAGCCGCGGACTTGCAAGAAGTGGCGTTCTCGCCTGATCATCGAGTCCAATTTATAACGGGATTACCGCTGGATCATGTATTTTACCGAGGACTGACCCTCAAATACGCGAAAGCGCCGCAGAGCGACGCTTCCGATCATAACCCATTGTTACTGTCATTTACGTTAGATGACTAGCTTAGGTCACTACAATATAAAGCACCCAAATAACGTAGAAGAATACCCATGGCAGGCTTGCAATCACCAAGGCTTGGCCACGTTCAAACTCCGTCCACGTCAGTACAACGCCGTAGCCCAATACAATGTACCAAGGCAGCAGTAGTGGTAGTGAGCTGGCAAAATGCGACCACTCGCTGGTAAGCGGCAGTTTTAATAGACCATTGAGGCTGTTTAAATCTGCTGCGTAAGTCATCACTTTGCCATGCTTGAGTAACAGGCTCGCATAGCTTGCGATATCGCCCAATACTGCTGGGAATAAGATAGCACACGATGCGGCAAACCACTTCCAGTAACCATATTGTTGCTTGCTTGCCTTCGTTGCAAGAAAGAACCAAAGCGCAAGCAACAGTAAGGTGGCAAAGCGGTTGAATACATCATTGATGATCGCACTTGCCATTAGCGTGTTTGGCTCTAATAGCTCAATCTGCTTTGGGTCGATTTGTTGAAACTGCGCGGCTAGTTGGTCACTAAGCCACGTGAAATCGACATTCGAAAAGTAAGCGCCCCAGAATAAAAACGGACTAAGCATCAAGAAGATGAACGGTTGCCATCCCCATCCGCCGCGTTGGTAAAGTGCTAGAAAGCAAGATGTTGGAGAACGAAAAATGTCCAACAGCATCACAAGTGGGTTGCTTGATGGGTTCATACACTTACCTTCGTTACGTCAACGTACAACTTAAGTTTTTGACCTGGTTGTAAGTATTTTTTCTTGTGTAGCGAGTTCCATTTCACGATGTCGTTCGTTTTTACTTTGAACTTGCTTGCAATGCCGCTAATGGTGTCACCGGAGCGAACGTTGTAGAAAACGGTACGAATCACAGCACCTTTGTCTGAGTCCTTCCAAATCACGAGCTTTTGACCAACGCGCAATGGATCTTTAGGGCCCATGCCATTCCATTTTGCTAACGATTTATACGATACTTTATTTTCACGTGCGATTGACCACAAACTCTCTCCAGACTGAACGACATGAGTGAGCTTGAGTTGTCCACGAGCACGTGATTGAGTCTTGCTTAATCGATTTTGTGCCGTTAGTGCGTATTTCGCATCGTCTTTTGTTGACGTCGGAATCAGTAGGTATTGGCCAATACGAATATTGTTATTCGACAGGCCGTTTGCACGTCGAATCACTTTTGTGGTTGTGCCGTATTTATTAGCTAGCACACTTAAAGAGTCACCAGACTTCACCTTGTAGCGAGCGACCTTCATCCCTTTACCACGGTTTTTCTCCACCTTAGTGAGAAAAGTCTCTTTTTTCTCTACCGGAATCAGAAGTTGGTGCGGACCTTCAGGCGCAGTTGACCATTGGTTGTATGCAGGGTTGTAACTTTGTAACTCTTTCACACCAATGCCGGCATAATCTGCAGCAATGGCTAGATCAAGCTGTTCTTTCGGATCGACAAGCGTTAGAACAGGCTTGTTTGGAATCGCAGGAATATTAAGCCCGTACTTGTCTTGGTTTGCGATGACGTCAGCCAAGGCTAGCAGCTTAGGTACGTAACTGCTGGTCTCTTTTGGTAAGTCCAATGAGAAGAAATCGATAGGTTTACCGAGCTTTTTATTCTTACGAATTGCGCTAGAAACACGGCCACCACCACTGTTGTAAGCAGCAATTGCATGCTCCCAGCTACCATCAAAACGCTCGTTTAGTTGTACAAGGTAGTTCAGTGCGGCATCCGTTGCTGCTGCCACATCTCGGCGACCGTCATACCAGTAGTTTTGCTCTAGTCCCATCATCTTTCCGGTGCCAGGGACAAATTGCCACAATCCAGCTGCACTACCGTGTGAGTATGCAAAGGCATCGAATGAGCTTTCCACCACCGGAAGCAAAGCAAGCTCCATTGGAAGTCCACGCTCTTCGATACGTTTTGTGATCATGTATAGAAAAGGAGTCGCACGCTTAGACACCGTGTAAAGGTGATTCGGGTGCTTTAGATACCACGTACGGTAGTAGTCCACTTTCTTATGGTTTGGGATATCCATTTCAAGTTGCATGGCGATACGTTGCCATACATCTTCTTGTTCCTGAGGGGAAAGAACTTTAGGCGCGTCGTTAGCGGATTTTTTTGCTAAAGACGATGTGTTGCCCGGTTGAGCCTTCGCTGCATTTTGTTTTGCAGTCTGCTCAGATTTATTGGTTTCTGGTGTAGAAGACGTTGAGTCTGACTGAGTCAATTGACAGCCAGATAATAACAACGCCAACGCCCAGGTATACTTCAAACGCATGGATTCAGCCTATTTAGGGCCTTTTTATCTTCACCTGCCTGTCGCGCAACACAATGTGCGTGGCAGTCGCAAGATAATAGACATCTTTTAAACACTAACTAATTAATAGAGGCAAAGAGCTTCTAAATTATGCAATGGGGAGAAATTCAAATAGATTTATATCAACCCCAAACGTAAGAGAAGCGCCAGTGGCGCTTCTCGAAAAATCAGCCCCTGATAATACTGGGGTCTTGCAAACTTACAAGCAGAAAATGGTTAAAATTCGTTCTTCCACTCACGCAAAGCAGTAAAAACCGAGCATGGATCGCTATTTTTAATGCGACTAGCAACAGATTGAACCACGTCAGGGTTGGTGGTTCGCAAGAACGGATTAATCCACTTTTCTTTGCGTATTGTTGTTGGAAGTGTCGGAATGTTTAGGGCTCGCAGTCGGTTTACATCATCGCGATATTGACGTAGCTGCTCATTATCAGGCTCAACCGCTAAAGCAAACGCCACGTTACTCGCGGTGTATTCATGCGCGCAGAAGACTTGAGTTTCTTCTGGTAGAGACGTTAGCTTGTTTAGTGACTCAAACATTTGCTCTGGCGTACCCTCAAAAATACGACCGCAGCCTGCGGAAAACAACACGTCACCACAAAACAGTTTTCCGTCTCCAACGTAACCGATATGACCTAAGGTATGGCCTGGTAAACCTAGCACTAAAAAGATTTCGCCAAATAACTCCAGTTTGTCGCCTTCTTCCATGGGGGTGGTTAGGGTTGGAATTGGCTCAGATTTCGGGCCCACAACGGCGACTTCAGGAAAGGCACGCACTAAGTCTGGAACGCCACCAATGTGATCGTTGTGGTGGTGCGTAATTAAAATCGCTTCTAAAGTTAATTCGTTAGCCTGCAAGTATTCTAGCACTGGCTTCGCATCGCCCGGATCAACGACTGCGCAACGCTTATCGCTATTTTGTATCAGCCAGATGTAATTATCATTAAATGCGGGTATGCTTTTGATCTCTAACACGATTCGTTCTCCGTCACCCATTTTAGTCAGGTGGTTAATGAAACCAGCACTCAGCAACAAAACTATACCACACCCGTCGACTTGGTCAGCAATGAACAACGGTCCGTGGGTGCTTGAGTCAATCCAGACCCGACTTGATGAATGGTGTCCGAAACTCTTCGGTTACCATATGCTCAAACTGGGCGGGTTGAGCTGTGAGCTAACCAGCTGTAATTGTAACATTCAACACCAAGTCAACGTAGATATCCAGAACCCGTTGCATAATGTGATTGCAGATGGTTACGAATTGCCCTTTTTAGAAAAAAGCTTTGATGTTGTGATACTCGCTCATCAGCTCGACTATGCAAGCGATCCACACCGTTTGCTACGGGAAGTCGATAGAGTGATGATGGATGATGGTTATTTGATAATCACTGGATTTAACCCACTAAGTTTGACTGGATTAGCGAGTTTGCTTCCATGGCGTAAACATAATTTGCCTTGGAGTGGACGAATGTTTACGTCGAACCGCATCAACGACTGGTTAGGGTTACTTAATTATCAAGTGATTCATTGCGACCGTTACGCACTGTTTCCGATGAAGCGCTACCGCACGATGTGGACATGGTTGGAAAACAGTCTCGGTGATTGGGCGTCACCTGCAGGGAGTTTGTATTACATTGTGGCACGGAAACGAACATACCCTCTCAAGCCTATCAAACCGCATTGGCGTTTGAAGAAAAAGCTCACACCACTAGGGGTGATGAATCGAGAGGGTAACACTATGAGGAAAGAATCTCGTTAAGAGGGTTGGTAACCAGTATCTTCCTCGGTTGGGTTTTCTGCGGCGGTACGGGCTAGCTCATCACAAATTTCATTCTCACGATGACCAGCGTGGCCTTTTACCCAGTGCCATTCAACTTGATGGCGTGCAGTTTCTTTGTCTAGAGCTTGCCATAGATCGGCATTCTTCACGGATTTCTTATCCGCAGTTTTCCAACCACGCTTCTTCCAGTTATGGATCCACTGAGTAATACCTTGGCGCACATATTGGCTGTCAGTCGTTAAAGTGACTTTGCAAGGTTGTTTTAACGTCTGCAGCGCGACGACAGCCGCCAACATTTCCATGCGGTTGTTGGTGGTTAGCGTGTAGCCTTTGGAAAGCGTCTTTTCTACGTCTTTGTAACGCAATACAATGCCGTAACCACCTGGTCCTGGGTTACCTAAACAAGAACCGTCAGTGAAAATCTCAACGTGTTTGGTCATATTTTTTGGTACTATTAGCCGAAACATTTAATAAAGCATAGTCTGACATACATAACCTTATGAATACCAGCAGCAATTCTGAATATAACCGCATTGTCGTTCTCGATACCGAAACCACAGGTATGAACCGCGAGGGTGGTCCTCACTACATGGGACACCGCATTATTGAAATCGGTGCCGTGGAGATCATCAACCGTAAGCTGACTGGTCGTCACTTCCACGTTTATTTAAAACCCGATCGTGAAATCCAACCAGAAGCGGTTGAAGTTCACGGTATCACGGATGAATTCTTGGTTGATAAACCAGAATACGCGAGCGTGCACCAAGAGTTTCTTGAGTTTATTAAAGGTGCCGAACTTGTTGCCCATAACGCGCCCTTCGATACGGGCTTTATGGATTACGAGTTTGGCATGCTCGATCCTAACATCGGCAAAACGGACGACTACTGCAAGGTGACCGATACCCTTGCTATGGCGAAGAAAATCTTCCCTGGCAAGCGAAACAACCTTGATATCTTATGTGAACGCTACGGTATTGATAACTCGCACCGTACACTCCACGGAGCTTTGCTCGATGCGGAGATTCTAGCCGATGTTTACCTCTTTATGACGGGTGGTCAAACGAGTCTAGAGTTTAACGCGAATAAACAAGAGGGTGGGGTAGAAACCATTCGCCGTATTGAAGGAAGAAAAGCGCTAAAGGTTTTGCGCGCAAGTGCCGATGAACTAGAAGCTCACCAAAAAAGATTAGAGTTGGTGAACGACTGTATTTGGCATCAATAGGAGAAGCTATGCTGAGGGCTTTGTTGGTCGCGTTTTTAGCGATATGGAGTAGTCTCTCGAGTGCATCGAGTGAATCTGCTATGTCTTTGTTAGACAATCGCTTTCGAGTGGATCCAACCATCGAGCAGATCACTTTTTTAGTTTATCGTGAGCAAAGTTCTCAGCCAGTTGTTTTAGTCCGCCCTGACGGTAAAAAGTACTATGCCTGGGACGCCTACGACAATGTACGTTGGTACCAAGAAGCCTCACTCGATATTATCTCCGTTGACAACCCTATGCCAGGCCCATGGCAGGCTGTGGGGAAAGTCACTCCTAAAAATAACATCCGCTTAATTTCTCACTTAAAGCTCAGCACGGATGTGTTCCCAAACCGATTATATAATGGGGAAGCGCTTAAGTTTACAGCTCGCCTAACCTCCGACGACAAACCTCTTGTACTGCGCGACTTCCTTGACCGCGTGAATTTGCGCGTGACATTTACCAAGTTTGTCGAAAATGAAGATGAGTTGATCAAAGAAGCACGTCCAGTGCCGATGGTTGTGGGTGAGTTTGCTGATGATGGCCGCGGCTTGGATGAAAAAGCAGGGGATGGTGTGTTCACTGTCCAACTACCAATAGACGTTGAGCCCGGTAAGTACCGTGCGCGAATCACCTCTGGTAATGGCGTATTCTTACGAGCGCAAGAGCAAGTCATCTTGGTTTATCCGAACCCCATTTCTCGTACTTTTATTCAGGCGCGCAATCCTGACAAACCACACCAATTGGTGGTGAGTGGTGAGCAAGGTATGATCGCGCCAGGCTCAATCGCAGTCACGGTGGAACAAGATGCACCCGATGGCTTTGTTAGCTACAGCCAAGGCCAGGTTTCTAAAGATGGAATGAGAACCACGCTGAACCTCAATAACGACGCTGAGCTTGGTAAATACGCATGGCGCGGCGAGATCTTTGCCACTGATTTTGCGACGCAACGTCCACTGGTGTTTCCTATTCCAGAGCAAACTTTCAGTGTTGTTGATGACGTTGATCTAGAAGCCGCTCGAATTGCAAAAGAAGCTGAATTAGCCGAGCAGCGCCGTATTGAAATGGAAAAGCAAATTATCGCTGAGCGGGAGGCTGAGCGTAAGCGCAGCATGATTATTATCGCGGTGGGTAATGTGATAATGCTGCTGATTGTGATCATTGCATGGATAGTCTGGCGCAAAATTAAAGTGAAGCGCGATGCCATGCCAGAGATGCAGTTAGAAGTGCCAAAGAAATAGTAGTAACACATAAACCTAGAAACGGAGCCAATCGGCTCCGTTTTTTTTCAGTTTAAGTTTGAGACAGAATTTGATGTTTCTAATGATCATTAATCATTTTATTTTAAAGTAACACCATGATTTAACGTTGATTAATCATAATAAAGCTCGCATGATACTCTTTACGTTTCGACTTGATTTTAGTGCGTATCGACGGAGTGAGTTATGACAATTGGAGCGTTAGAACTAGAGCATTTACCACGACAAAAGGCCTTGGTTGAGTCTGCTTATGATGCCTTTTATTCTGAAAAAGACGTTGTTGCTGCGGTATTGCTTGGTTCATTGTCATCAGGAAAAGGTGACCGTATTTCGGACGCTGATGTTGTTGTCTTTACTCAAAACAACTTCCATAAAGCCTCAGAGCCTTGCTTTACCCACTTTGAAGCAAATAAAGACATTTTTTATCGTCTTGAGGGAGAGCACAACGAAAATGCGTGCTTCAAAAAATATATTTTTAATGACCTAACCAGTGCGGAGATTCATTGTTTAGATATCTGTGAGCCTTTCAAACTTTCTAAGCCATTTAAGGTTTTATTTGATAAAGCTGATGTGACTGCTGGCATGGTTACTGATGAACCTGCGCCAAAACATGAAGATTTCCCAGTTTATACCAGTGGTGATCAAGGCCTGATTTGGGAACTCTTTGATTGTATTAAGTGGTTGAGCAGAGATAACCATGATCTTGCAAAGTCCTACTTGAAAAAACTCTCTGAGAAACTCTAATTTGAGAGTTATCCCCGTTCCTCCCACTCAAGTTAGTTAGGCGGTTAGGTTATGAAATACAAAAAGCGTCAGAAGTACAAATACACTCTCCATTCTGAAGAAAAGATTGAGACTCACATTTCAGTGAGTAACGCGTATGACAGCCCTTTTCTTAGTTTATCCAAACAAGGCGTGTTAACGATTAAAAAGGGCTATGCATGGGATGGAGCGAGTGGGCCAGCGTTAGACACAAAAAACATTATGAAAGCTTCTTTAGTGCATGATGCTCTTTACCAACTCGGAGGGAAGAGGTGTTGCCACAAAGTGCTCGAAAGCATGCGGATATGTTGCTGAGAGAAACATGTTTAGAAAAAGGAATGTCTAGCTTCAGAGCGACTTATATCTATGGCGTCAGAGTTGTCGGTGGCTTCTTTTCCAGACCCGACACTTTGTGTGCTTAATGGGAACATCTTTCCAATTTTAACTGTTTATTCATACAGTTTGGTTATGTAAGCTCCAAGGTGATACAAAGGAGTCGTACATAATGACAATAATATATGAAGAGCACGTGCCAAGCCCGAAAGAATACTGTGATATGCGCGTCAAAGCCGGGCTATCACCCAAATCGTTGAAAGCTGCTGAAATTGGTCTACCCAATTCGTTATATGGTGTATCTGTTCGGGATGAGGGAAAGCTCATTGCAATGGGTCGGGTTGTTGGTGACGGGGCGTGTAACTTCGAAATTGTCGACGTTGCCGTTGATTCTGATTATCAAGGTAACGGTTTAGGTAGAAAAGTCATGGAATACATTGACGGTTATCTTTCTTCTGTTGCACTTGAAGGCTCTTACGTTTCTATGATTGCTGATGAACCGGTCTTTTACGAAAAGCTTGGTTATAGGCTGGTGGCTCCTAAAAGCCAAGGGATGACAAAAAAGTTTAAGCCGAAGGCGTAACACGTATTCAGCTGTGCAAATAAGCAATAGAAAACAGGAGTTTAATTTCCTGTTTTCTATATTAAACTTCTACTTAAGCCACTTCTGGAATTGGTTTGGGTGGCTGCTCTAAATCAGGCTCTTTTTGAACAGTAGGAATTTGTCCCTCACCCACAGCACTGATGTAACAGCCACTAAGTTTAATGGCAAGGTACATATCGGCTCGCAGTAAGATGCCTCCTTCACTGGTGCTGATACCAGTAAGCTCACACCATTGACGTAAGCGTCGTTTCCTTCCTGCGAGGATTAAGCGTACGCCTCTCTTTTTTAAAGTATTGTGAATATCTGACAGTGTTGCCATCACACTGAGATCTAAGTGAGTAAAGCTCGATACGGCGTCGATGACAACGCAACTTGCGTCTTTGTGATGTTCTACTTGCTCTAACACTCGGCGTTTAAAGTAAGGTGCGTTGAAGTAAGTCAGCGGCGAGTTAAAGCGGTAAATCACCATTCCAGGAATAGGCGAAGCTTTTCCTGAGTCGTCGATGGTCCGAATGGTGCCTTTTTCATCCAAGCCAAGTAGCTGATCACTCGGTCGCATGACAATACGTAAAAATTGAAATAGCCCTAGCAGTACCGCTAAAGTGATCCCTGGTATTACGCCTACGATCAAAACAGAAATAAAAGTGATGATTGCTAGATAGAACGCATCTTTGTCACGAGATTTTAATTTCCAAATGGCTTTGAGATCGAGCAGAGACAAGGATGCGATGATCAACACGACACCAAGTGATGCGATGGGAATAAACTGTAAAGGCTCATAAATAAATACTGCAATAATGGCAATGGTGATTGCGGCAACAATCGAAACTAATTGAGATTTACCGCCATTTGCATCATTTACCGCTGTGCGTGAGTCAGCTCCGCTTATCGCGAAACCTTGCGAAAACGCTGAGGCAATGTTGGCAAAGCCCAACGCCTGAAACTCTTTATTTGCATCAATATCATAACCGTTTTTAGCGGCGAAACTGCGCGCGGTGAGCATCATGCTAACAAAGCTGACAATCGCAAGGTTGAGCGCCGGGACCACTAGCTCACGAACTTCACCTAGCTCAAACTCCGGCGTTTGAAACTGAGGGAAACCACCTTGAGTGAGCCCAACCACGGATACGCCCATCTCTTGTAAATGGAAAAACCAAACTGACGCGGTAGTCACGAGTATCGCCAGCATGGCAGCAGGCCACGTTGGTCGGTAGCGTTTGGTGAGTAAATAAACGACAACCGTCACGATACTCAGAGTTACGGTAGGCCAATGAAGCTCGGTTAATCGTTGTGGAGCCTCCCATAAGCGTTCCAGCAAATAACGTTGTTCGTATTTCAAACCGACCACTTTGGCAAACTGACCAACGATAATTGTGAGAGCGACACCGTTGAGTAGACCCAAAAGAATCGGGCGAGAAAGGAAGTCTGCAAACACCCCTAACTTGAAACGACTGGCCAGTACACACCAAATACCAGTCATCGCTGTCATGGTCATGACTAACTGCCAATGTTTTGTAGGATCACCCGCGGCAAGCGGCGTAACAACGGCGGCAATCACTGCACAGGTTGCTGCATCAGGTCCGACAATGAGTTGTCGAGATGTGCCCATCATGGCGTATACCAACATTGGCAGTACACACGAGTACAGACCGACAATTGCAGATACACCGGTTAGCTGTGCATAAGCTATGGCAACTGGCAGGGCAACCGCGACAACAGAAAAGGCGGCTCTAAAGTCGTTAACAAACCATTCTTTTTGATAATGCTTAAGCTGAACAAGCCCAGGGAACCACTGTGCGAATAATATTTTAGCCAACGGATTTACCATATATGTGAGTGAGTTACTTAAAAGTATACACCGCTTGCTTGGAACGTCTGTGAGTTAGTTATCACTGGAAATCGGGGGGAAGGGTCGGAGTGCGTGGATTTTATTGCGCTTGCGCAGAGGTTCTTCGTGGTGTGAGGTGTTATGAACGCTATTCTGGTAGCAATAAAAAACGGGAGTTGTCACTCCCGTTGTATGGTTTCAGATTAGAGAGTTAAGCAACGCTATCCATCTGAGGGTATAGCGGCTTTGCGGCTAGCAATTCCGGCTCAAAGTCATCAACGTTGATTGTATCCAGACGATGCTGTTCCGCTTCTCTTAGTAGGTCGGCTTCTTCTTGCGTGATAAAGCCTTGCTCTAGCCCTTCCTGAGCAATCATATCCAAACGTAGGAATGGACGACGTTTGCCTTGCGCTTTACATACTTTGTCGAACACTGGCTCAGCTTGAAGAATGACTGACAGGGCAAGCTCAATCTTACCTGCTGCGTTGTGCTCGGTTGGTTCAAGGTACTGACCGCGACCAATGCGTGAGCGCGTTGCACTAGGCGTTTGTAGAATGCGCGCCACTTTGCTGTCTAGTTTATCGCTTGGCGCTTTGCGTACACGACCGAATGGCATGATTAACACGCGCAGTGCACGACCAATCACTTTGTTCGGGAAGTTTGCTAAGAATTCGTCTACCGCCACTTCCGCTTGTTTCAAACTGTCTTGTAGACCCCAGTGTACTAATGGTAAATCTTCGACTGGGCGGCCATCTTGCTCAAAACGTTTCAACGCCGCAGAGCTTAAATATAGCTGGCTTAGAATGTCACCAAGACGCGCTGATAGACGCTCTTTACGCTTCAAAGAGCCACCTAGCACTGCCATTGAGATATCCGATAGCAGAGCAAGGTTTGCACTGTAACGGTTCAATTGTTGGTAGTAACGCTTGGTTGCATCTTTGGTTGGTGATGAAGAACCTAAACCGTCGCTCAAACCAAACCAGATACTGCGTACGAGGTTACTCATGGTAAAGCTCACGTGACCCGCAAGCGCTTTATCGAACTTCTCAACTGCATCGCCAGCGTCAGAATATGCTGCGTTCATTTCTTCAAGAACGTAAGGGTGACAACGAATCGCACCTTGACCAAAGATGATCATTGAGCGTGTTAAAATGTTTGCACCCTCAACCGTTACCGCGATTGGCGCACCTTGGTAACCACGCGCTAGGAAGTTAGAAGGTCCCATACAGATACCTTTACCGCCTACGATGTCCATTGCGTCGATGATGCTTTGTTGTCCACGGTGCGTACAGTGGTACTTCACGATAGCTGAGATTACTGATGGCTTTTCACCTAAGTCGATACCTGCCACGGTTAAGTTGCTTGCTGCATCCATCACGTAAGCATTACCACCAAGACGTGCCAATGGCTCTTCTACGCCTTCCATGTGACCGATAGGTTGTTTGAACTGGCGACGAATGCGTGAGTAAGCGCCCGTTGCCATTGCCGCAGTTTTGATGCCACCTGTTGAGTTTGAAGGTAGCGTGATACCACGACCAACCGATAGACACTCAACCAGCATACGCCAACCTTGGCCCGCCATTTTTTCACCACCGATAATGAAATCGATAGGAACAAAGATGTCTTTACCGCGCGTTGGACCATTTTGGAATGGCACATTGAGCGGGAAGTGTCGGTTACCAATCTCAACACCTTTGACATCAGTTGGGATAAGCGCACAAGTGATGCCAAGATCTTCTTTGTCGCCTAGCAAACCTTCAGGATCGCGAAGTTTAAATGCTAAGCCTAGTACCGTTGCGACTGGCGCTAGAGTGATGTAGCGCTTGTTCCAAGTCAGGCGCATACCCAGTACTTCTTTTCCTTCCCATTCGCCTTTACAAACCACACCGTAATCTGGAATAGAGCCAGCGTCAGAGCCTGCTTCTGGACTCGTTAAGGCGAAACAAGGGATTTCCTTACCTTCAGCTAGGCGCGGTAAGTAATGATTTTTCTGATCTTCAGTACCGTAGTGTTGCAGTAGCTCACCAGGGCCCAAAGAGTTAGGAACACCAACGGTAGACGATAGAACGCCAGAAACACCCGTTAGTTTTTGTAGTACTAGTGATTGAGCGTATGCTGAGAACTCAAGACCACCGTACTTTTTCTTAATGATCATGGCGAAGAATTTGTGATCTTTCAGGTATTGCCATACTTCTGGCGGTAAGTCTGCGAGTTCGTGAGTCACTTGGAAATCGCTCACCATGGCACACACTTCATTCACTGGACCGTCTAAAAAGGCTTGTTCTTCTGCACTTAATTTAGGTGCTTGAATTGCGTGAAGCTTTTGCCACTCTGGTTTGCCTTTAAATAGCTCGGCTTCCCACCAGACGGTACCTGCGTCTAACGCTTCTTTTTCGGTTTGAGACATAGCTGGCAGCACTTTCTTGAAAAGCGTTAATGCTTTGCGGCTTATCAAAGACTGACGTACGCCAGGAACCGCGAATACAGCGGCAGCAAGAACGTAAATAGCCCAACCAGTAACGCCAACCGCGCCTATTACTGTGAGCGCTAACATAGCCGCTGTGAGTAAACTAATAGATTTCACGAGAGACATGCGGTGGTAGAGCGTAATGCCTAGCACGACCGTCATCGTGATGATTGAGAGCAAGATGTCCATATGTATTTTCCTTTTCAGACTTTATAAGTGTTGTACGTCTGTATGTTAGGTAAGAGGTCTAACCAGTTGGTTTAAGTGTAATCAAAATATTAAGGAAATGTAAAACATAAGATTGGATAAAAAGTGATCTAAGTAGAGTTAAAGTTCTAAAGTTGCGATTTGAGTGATGGTTTCATGAGCAAGTTGACAAGTTTATTACCATCACCAATCTAAATCTGTTGGTTCACTATCGACACTAATTCTCGTTTGTGGGTAAACTCAGAGTAATCAAACCCGAGTTCAGGTTTATGAAATGTCCGATACCAAATTGGTATCAGAACAATTTGCTCAGTGAATCTAGGACTGACTGAAGCCGAAATAATAAAGAGAACGTCTTATGTACCATGATCTGATTAGAAGTGAATTAAACGAAGCTGCTGAAGTGCTCAACAAATTTTTAAGCGATGACCATAACATTGCGCAAATCGAAGCAGCGGCGAAAATGATTGCTGACTCATTCAAGCAAGATGGTAAAGTACTGTCATGTGGTAACGGTGGTTCTCACTGTGATTCGATGCACTTTGCCGAAGAGTTAACAGGCCGTTACCGAGAAAACCGTCCTGGCTATGCTGGTATTGCTATTTCAGATCCAAGTCACCTTTCTTGCGTGAGTAATGACTTTGGTTATGACTTCGTGTTTTCCCGTTATGTAGAAGCCGTTGGTCGAAAAGGTGACGTACTGTTTGGTCTGTCGACTTCAGGTAACTCTGGTAACATCCTGAAAGCGATTGAAGCGGCGCAAGCGAAAGGCATGAAGACGATTGCGCTAACAGGCAAAGATGGCGGCAAAATGGCAGGGCTTGCCGATATTGAAATCCGCGTGCCACACTTTGGTTATGCGGACCGTATTCAAGAAATTCATATTAAGATTATTCATATCATCATTCAGTTGATTGAAAAAGAGATGGAATAGTCGTTTCACAGCCACCTTTTCGAGCTGTGTTGTTAGGGAGTTTTTTAAATCATGTGTGAATTGCTCGGTATGAGCGCTAATGTTCCGACGGATATTTGTTTCAGTTTTACCGGGCTCATGCAGCGTGGAGGTCGAACTGGCCCACACCGTGACGGATGGGGAATTACCTTCTACGAAGGGAAAGGTTTTCGAACTTTCAAAGATCCCAAGCCAAGTTGTGAGTCGCAAATTGCAGAGTTAGTGCAAAATTATCCCATCAAAAGTCGCGCTGTCGTTAGCCATATCCGACAGGCGAATCGTGGCGGCGTTAATTTAGAAAATACTCACCCTTTTACACGTGAGCTGTGGGGGAGGTATTGGACGTTTGCGCACAACGGTCAGCTCTCAGGCTATCAAGACTTACATACGGGTCGACACCGACCTGTCGGTGAGACAGATAGTGAACTGGCCTTTTGTTGGTTACTGAAGCAAATGGAAGATCGATATCCTGAGCCGCCAAAGGATATGGAATCGGTATTCTTATATGTTGCTAAATGTTGTGATGAGCTAAGAGAGAAGGGTGTATTTAACATGCTTCTGAGTGATGGTGAGTATGTAATGACGTATTGCACCAATCACTTGTATTGGATCACGAGACGCGCACCGTTTGGTAAAGCCGCTTTGCTTGATGAAGATGTGGAAATTAACTTCCAAGAAGAAACAACGCCACACGACATTGTGTCTGTGATCGCGACTCAACCTTTAACGGGCAATGAAGCTTGGCAGCGGATGAAGCCTGGCGAATACGGCTTGTTTCACCTAGGTGAACTTGTGAAAAACAATGCCTCTGAACTGGTGAATGTGCCGTTTGCAGCGGCGAAACCGGGCAATCAGGCGCCAACTGAGCCGTTAGAATAGCAGTTAATTCGGAACAACTCGTAAAGCTCGCTTAATCGCGAGCTTTATTTTTATACGTTTTTTAACCGAATGCGTATACTGGTGAACTCTCATACTTTCTAGGTTCCTAGTCTCGCTAAGGCTTGCCGGAAAGACGTAACTGATAGAAATTTCTCATAAAACACCACGTCATTCTGAACGGTGAGGAACGAACCAGATTCAGAATCTACTTTCCGAGTGTCGTGTTACTCAAGTGGTTATGGGATTTTTTAGAATGTTGGGTTTTAGGTTTCTAGTCTCACTGCGGCTTTCTTGAATCAAGTTTATATGTTTCAAAATAACAAAAGGCAGCTCTCAGGCTGCTCTTTTGTGTTTGGAGTTTGGTATTCAGGACTACTCATCGGAGGCGTAGCCGTGTGCGCCAAGCTCTGCGCCATCTAAATAGGCTTTACCATCCTTCATGATTAAGCGCTCATCTACTAACCACTTAGCCACCATAGGGTAGATTCGGTGTTCCTGAGCCTGAACACGCGCTGCAAGTACACTAGCATTATCGTCTTCGAACACCGGAACTTTTGCTTGCAGTATGACAGGGCCACCATCAAGCTCTTCCGTTACAAAGTGCACACTCGTACCATGTTCTTTGTCGCCAGCATCAGTTGCTCTCTGGTGTGTGTGTAGCCCAGGATATTTTGGTAGAAGAGAAGGGTGGATATTGATCATCTTACCCATGTAATGAGAAACAAACTCGCTGCTCAGAATACGCATGTAGCCCGCCAGAATAATCACGTCTGGTTGGTATTCATCGATTTGACTCATTAGCTCTGCATCAAAGCTTTCACGCGAGTCGAATGCTTTAGGGTCGATAAAGTGACCGTCTACATCAAAGTTTTTTGCACGTTCTAAACCAAAAGCATCGACTTTGTTAGAGAACACGGCTGCTACTCGTGCGTTTGGCATGCTGTCTTCGCAAGCTTCCAAGATAGCTTGCAGGTTACTTCCGTTACCCGAGATGAGGACCACAATGTTTTTTAGGGTATGGTTTTTCATGATGTCGAGAGTGCCTTGGTATTGTAGGTTGGAGTTATGTAGCTTCTAAACTACCTACTAATAGAATGGTTTTTATTGTTCTAGATAGCAAAATGAGGACCTAGTCATCTAGTGTCCTCATTCTTTTTATCTTGTGGGCTCGATTTGCAAATTATTGGATTTCAACTTGCTCTTCATTCGCGTCTGCTTGCGCGATTTGACCAATCACCCACGCGTTTTCACCTTCTTCTTGAAGAAGAGCAACCGCGGCTTCCGCTTGGTCTTTAGGTAGTGCAACGATTAGACCCACACCACAGTTGAACGTACGGTACATTTCGTGTGTGTCGACATTGCCTTTCTCTTGTAGCCACTTGAAGATCACTGGCCATTCCCAGCTGTTACCATCGATAACTGCTTTTGTGCCTTCAGGCAGCACACGTGGGATGTTTTCCCAGAAACCACCACCAGTGATATGAGAAATCGCATGGATGTCGTGTTTCTCAATCATCTTAAGTGCTGATTTGATGTAAATCTTAGTTGGTTCTAGTAGGTGCTCACCGATAGTGCGACCTGCTAGTTCTTCGTTCTTATCTGCACCAGATACTTCTAGTATTTTACGGATAAGGGAGTAACCGTTTGAGTGTGGGCCGCTTGAGCCAACAGCGATAAGTGCATCACCAGCAGCGACTTTCGTGCCGTCGATCACGTCTTCTTTTTCTACTACGCCAACACAGAAACCAGCTACATCGTAGTCTTCGCCTTCATACATGCCAGGCATCTCCGCAGTTTCGCCACCAATTAGGGCGCAACCTGCTTGAACACACCCTTCAGCGATACCTGAAACAACATCCGCTGCGGTATCAACGTCTAGTTTGCCTGTTGCGTAATAATCTAGGAAGAACAGTGGCTCTGCGCCTTGCACGATAAGATCATTTACACACATCGCAACAAGGTCGATGCCGATAGTGTCGTGCTTGTTCATATCCAGTGCTAGGCGAAGCTTAGTACCTACGCCATCAGTACCAGAAACCAGTACAGGTTGTTTGTATTTGGTTGGCAATTCGCATAGCGCGCCAAAACCACCGATACCACCCATAACTTCAGGGCGACGAGTACGTTTTACCGCACCCTTAATACGATCCACAAGCGCGTTGCCTGCATCAATATCTACACCAGCGTCTTTATAGCTAAGAGAAGAGTTGTTACCACTCACAGGGAAGTCCTCGGTATTAAGTTGGATATGAAAACGGCGCTATTCTAACAGTGCTTAAACACAGATAGCAAACGTTTGCTTCTGTTTTTTTCTTTAGTGATTTATCCTGATATCCCTGTAAAAATCATGTATAATCTGAAGGTTTGTTTAAATATTGCCAACTATAGCCGGAGATGGACATGAAAGTTGTTGAAGTAAAGCACCCTCTAGTAAAACATAAAATTGGTCTAATGAGAGAAGGTGACATCAGCACAAAACGTTTTCGTGAGTTAGCGACTGAGGTCGGTAGCCTACTTACTTACGAAGCAACGTCAGACTTTGAAACAGAAAAAGTGACCATTGATGGTTGGAACGGTCCGGTAGAAGTAGACCAAATTAAAGGTAAAAAAGTAACCGTAGTACCAATCCTACGTGCAGGTCTAGGCATGATGGACGGAGTTCTTGAGCACATGCCAAGCGCACGTATCAGTGTTGTTGGTATTTACCGTGATGAAGAAACACTTGAGCCAGTTCCTTACTTCAACAAGCTTGCTTCTAACATCGATGAGCGTATTGCGCTTGTTGTTGACCCAATGCTTGCAACGGGTGGTTCTATGATTGCTACGATTGATCTTCTAAAAGAGAAAGGTTGTAACCAAATCAAAGTGTTGGTACTTGTTGCTGCACCAGAAGGTATTGAAGCGCTAGAAAAAGCACACCCAGATGTGGAGCTATACACTGCGGCAATCGATGAGAAGCTAAATGACAAAGGCTACATCGTACCGGGTCTAGGTGATGCAGGTGATAAGATCTTCGGTACTAAGTAATTCTTTAATGTATTACTACGACTGAACAGAAAAAACAAAGGCTTGGTGAAAACCAAGCCTTTTTTATATCTATAATACGAGAAGAATAAAATGTGCCACTCAGTAAAGCAGCGCAGACGCACTATTTCGCGTTCTCTTCTTCCATTTGTGCGTTATCTACAACGTGGTTTTCACCTAAATCGTTTGGTAGCACAAGGTTAAGAATAATTGCCACGATACCGCATAGGCTCACACCTTGTAGGCTGAACTCGCCAATACCGAAAGCCATACCGCCAATACCAAATACAAGTGTTACGGCAACGATCACTAGGTTGCGAGACTTATGTAAATCAACGTTATTCTTGATCAGTGTGTTGAGGCCTACTGTGGCGATAGAGCCGAACAGCAGAATCATGATACCGCCCATGACAGGTACTGGAATCGTTTGAAGAACCGCGCCTAGCTTACCTACCAATGCAAGTACGATTGCAGTGATCGCAGCCCAAGTCATGATCACAGGGTTAAATGCTTTGGTTAGCATTACCGCTCCTGTAACTTCACTGTAAGTGGTGTTTGGTGGAGCACCCACCATCGAGGCTGCGATAGTTGCCACCCCGTCACCTGCGATTGTGCGATGAAGGCCAGGTTTTTTCAGGTAGTTTTTACCTGTAACGTTTGAGATAGCAAGCATGTCACCTACGTGCTCTACCGCAGGTGCGATAGCGACAGGAATCATGAACAAGATTGCGTTTATGTTGAACTCTGGCGCGGTGAAGTTTGGCATGGCTAGCCAAGCCGCTTGTGTTACAGGAGTGAAATCAACCACCCCGTAGAATAGAGAAACAGAGTAACCAGCAAGAATACCACCAACAATAGGAACGAGCTTCAAGAAGCCTTTTGCAAACACGCTTAGTACAATGGTTGTGAGCAGTGAGACCGCCGAGATGATGATCGCAGCATCACCATTAACAAGCTGTGCAGCACCATCACCGGTTTTACCTACCGCCATGTTCACTGCTGTTGGAGCAAGGCCAAGACCAATCACCATGATCACAGGGCCAACGACAACAGGCGGGAGAATTTTATGGATAAATCCAACACCACGCACTTTGATCATCGCCCCTAGAGCCACATAAACCAGGCCCGCTGCCATTAAGCCGCCCATCGTTGCGCCGATACCCCAAGTTTGGATACCGAACATAATAGGAGCAATAAACGCAAAAGAAGAGGCAAGGAAGATGGGAACAGAACGTTTAGTCATTAATTGGAAGAGGAGAGTACCGACACCGGCACCAAAGAGGGCGACATTTGGATCAAGGCCAGTTAGCAGCGGCACAAGCACCAAAGCACCAAAAGCGACAAAGAGCATTTGAGCGCCTTGTAACGCGTTTTTCATAATAATTCCCTATTTTCAAGATACGCAGACAAATCCGGCGAATACTATCATCCTGCAATCGTTTGCAACGTTGCATGGATCAAACTTTCGATTGAATCTTTCCCATAAATAGCGTTTTTGAGAGTTAGTTGCTTGCAAATTGTCCTCTTTTACGTGTCTTGCGTGAAGGTGAAAAATAGACAGCCTAACTTGTTGAGATAGCTTAATAAGCAATGAGTTTATTATAAAAAATAGCACTGAAGCGCTGGTTGAGGCCCGAGTTAACAAAGCTGGTCATAATACAGACAATTTACTCAGTACTTACCTTGCTCAAGATTTGATAGTTGCTTATTATTCGGGTTCTTGTTCAGAGGATTATAAAAACTATGCGCTATTTAGCTCTCTTACTGATAGGTTGGTTGTCCCTACCAGTATATGCATTAACTCAGGTGGATATCTATCGTGCCGAAGTGGTTATCGACAGTGAGCAGAACGACGGTGAGTCTCTGGCTCGTCAACAAGGTATGCAGGATGTGATTGTTCGAGCGACCGGTTCTCAATCCTCTTTAAGCAATCCAGTGATTAAAAAGGCACTTGGTTCAAGTGCGCGTTACATTTCCCAACTGAGCTATGGGCAGGTTGATGGAAAAGCGAGCTTAAAAATGTTGTTTAACAGCGACCAAATCAGCTCGCTTTTAACACAAGCACAATTGCCATCTTGGTCGCCAAATCGCGCCAATATTTTGGTTTGGATGGTGGAAGAGCAGAGCTACGATCGTAATATTGCTTGGGAGCATTCCGACTCTTCAAACGTTGTAGCACTTCGCAGTGCTGCGAAATCGAGAGGCTTGCCGATCACGATCCCGGTTGGTGATTTTGATGATGTAACTGGTGTTAATGTTTCTGATCTTTGGGGCGGCTTTATTGAGCCCATTGGCCAAGCCAGCCAGCGATACCCAGCGGATGCCGTTTTAGTTGTGCGCGCTCAGGGAGAACAAATTCGCTGGACGTTATACGATCAATCACCAATGAGAATTGTTGAAGCACAACGCTCTCCGCGTAACGGTTCCGCATCAGGCGCTAATGCCATTGCTGAGATGGTTGATGGCATCGCTGACTACTACGCGAGTAAGAGCGCAGTAGTAGTATCTGGAAAATCTTCAAAAGCGTTGGCGGTGAAAGTCCTTAATGTAACGTCTGCCACGGACTTCTTCCGTTTAGAGAATGCGTTAAAACAACTTAATTCGGTTGCGGGTACGGAAATTAAGCGTGTCCAAGGTGATGAGCTGACGCTCAACATCCATCTTTTGGCATCTCAACAAGCTTTTGAGAAAGAAGCTTCTTCTATTTCTCAATTAATGGTTTTTGAAGATCCTTTGGGTGAAGTTGATGCCCCAGCTTTAACTCAAGAAGCAGAGCCAATTGCTCCGATGAATGAAGCTAAAGATACAGCTATGGTAGAAAAAGTGCAGTCTGAAGTGCCTACGGATATCGCGGCGGAAGCAAAGGACGAAACGCAACCAACTCAGCCGATGATTGTGGAGCCTGTCCGAGAACAGTATGACTTGATCTACGAGTGGCGCTCGGCATCGTAATCGCATTGATAGCTTTCCAGGCGTGAAGCGCAAGGATCAAACACCAATGTGGTAAGCGTAAAAAAGAGTCGCAATAGCGACTCTTTTTGTTTTCTAAATTAGTATTCGAACCAATGATCAGTGATTGACTGCGATTGGCGTTATTTATTGAATTTCGCTTTTTCTTCTTTTTCTACTTGAGAGAGGCGTTTCAACTTAAGACCTAGCTCTTTGCCTCTCGCTCTAGCAAACAAAATATTGCCAGCGAAACCGAGTGAAGTCAGGAGCAACTCTACTGCCGCAAGCCAACGTTCTCCGCCATCCACATAAAGGATGGTCAGCGCATGCAAGAAATACAGCATAAGAACAAAGTTAGCCCAAGCATGAGTGTAAGGCTTGCCGGCCAAAATACCAGGCAACGGAAGTAATAGCGGAATACACCAAGCAATAGCAAGTGTTGTGCTGCTGAGGTGAGGGTGAGGGGACAACGCAAGCTGCCAAATAGCGACCCAGGCCAATAAGGCTAAGTTGCCAAATAAAGCCAGGTAACGATAAGTTTTAGCCTGTGTACCGAGTGGTGTTTGGTCTAAAGAGTCAGACATCGATTAACTATCCTTGATTTTACTAACAGACTTTTAGTTTTAACGCTGCAGTTGCCAGCCTTTTGCCTAATTGTTGTGCCAGACGAATCTCTTCACTGCTGAGGGTTGCCTCATGGCCTACACTGCTGGCGCCATACGGAGTGCCTCCGGACTGCGTAGTGTGTAGCTCTGGTTCGGCATAAGGAATGCCCAAAACCATCATCCCGTGATGCAATAAAGGGGTCATCATGCTTTGTAACGTTGTTTCTTGACCACCATGCATCGAAGAGGAAGAGGTAAAGACACAAGCTGGCTTATCGATTAAGTCACCACTGACCCATAAAGATGTAGTCTGATCCCAGAAGTGCTTTAAAGGCGCAGCCATGTTGCCAAACCAGACGGGACTGCCAAACGCTAGACCGTCGCACGTTTTCAGTTCCTCTAGAGTAACAATTGGATCAGAAGGGGAGTGTGAGTGAGGTGACAATTCTTCAACTGTACGCAAAATTGCTTGGCATTGAGGAGTCGATTCGACTCCTCTTGCTATCTGTCTTGCCAGTTGTTTTGTCGAGCCGTGACGGCTGAAATACAAAATAAGGATCTGGCAATCCATTTATAGAATATCCAACACTTGCTCTGGTGGTCGACCAATTTTCGCTTTGCCGTTGGCAACTACCACCGGACGCTCAAATAATTTTGGATTTTTCGCCATTGCTTCGAACAATTGCTCATCGCTAACAGAGTCTTCGCCTAGGCCAAGTTCTTTGTATTCGCTTTCTTTGGTGCGCATCATTTCACGTACAGATGAAAAGCCAAGTTGTGCGTACAGCGCTTTTAGCTCATCTACGTTAAGTGGTGTGTCTAGGTATTTGACGACTTCCGGTGTAACACCATTTTGCTCAAGCAGTTCAAGTGTTTGACGGCTCTTTGAGCAACGAGGGTTGTGATAAATCACGACTGACATGGTTTTCTCCATTTCGTTATTGTAATGCCATGAATCGATCTCTTTGGATCATGAGTTGGTCAATACGGGCATCGTATCGAGCTTGCTCTAAGCTGCCCAACTTGGCCATTTTACTTGCTTCACTATAATATTGAATCGCTTTATTCCAGTTTGCTCGCAACGCCAAAATTTCCGCTCGCGCAGCCAACTCTTCATCACTACGTCCTAGCGCGTGGTAGCTCTTCGATATTAGGTGCCAGCCATTTGTATCTTCAGGATAATCATGAGTGTATCTTTGAAGAACTCGCGTGGCTTGATCGTTTTTATTGTCCTCAAGTAGCGCATTGGCATAGTTAATGGTCAATACTTTATTTTGAGGGTTCCGAGATAACGCTTTACGGAGCATCTCGGTTGCTTTTTCTGGCTGCTTCTTCTCGATATATAAATCCGTCATAGCATCCAGGTAGAACGGGTTACTTGGGTCCTGCTCCAGCAACTTTTTCAAAATAGGTTCCGCTTGAGACAAGCGTTTGCTGTCTAAATGTATGAGTGCTCGCCCATAGTCAAAAGCAGGTGTGATGTCCGCAGAGGCTTTCTTTTGAGTTCGCTCAAACCAGCCTAAAGCAGCTTGTCCGTCAATGCCGGCGTACCGCGCAACAATGCGCGCACGCGCTAGGTGATAGTCTATTGAAGGCACAACTCGCATTGGTGGATAGGTCCTTGCTCGCGCACGGCTATCGGTAATTCGATCTTCAGGTAGTGGGTGAGTCAGTAGCATTGGCGGCGGTTTACTCGCATAACGATATTCATCTGCAAGACGGCCAAAAAAACGTGGCATTGCTTGAACATCAAAACCAGCTTTTGCCAGTGTTGAAATACCAAAGCGATCCGCTTCTTTTTCATTCGCGCGAGTGTAGTTGATTTGGCTTTGCATGTTACCTGCGGTTGCCGCCGTAATTGCAGCCATCCCCGCTTCTGGTGAGGCAATCGAAAGCAGTAATGCGCCAGCGAGTGCAGCTAATGTGGCCGGAGAGCGACGTGCTTGCTCTTCCATGCTGCGCGCAAGGTGGCGTTGTGTGACGTGCGCAATCTCGTGAGCAACAACAGAGGCTAACTCGCTTTCTGAACGTGCATGAAGAAACAACCCAGAGTGCAACGCTACGTAACCACCAAAAAACGCGAACGCGTTAATATTGCGGTCGCGAATCATAAAGAAGTGAAACGGCGTTTTTACATCGTTCGCATTGGCTACTAATCTGTGCCCGAGAGCGTCAATATACTCATTGATAACAGGATCATTAACGATAGGTTTACTGGCTCTGAGCATACGCATATAGGCGTCGCCGTAAATCAACTCTTGGTCTATTGAGAGCGTGCCACCAGCAGCCGTGCCAATGTCTGGCAAGTCAATGCTATTGGCATAAGTTGTCGGCGAACTGATTGCAGCTGCAAGACATAAGCAAACTAGCGAGCGAGTGCGTTTTAACATACGTTTAAAAGGTTCTCCAAAATACATAAGCATGTGGTTAGAGGCTGAGAACCTCTCAACAGCGCCACATGCGTTTTGGTTATCCGCGAGGATATAAGCTAGCAATAAGACCGGAAATAAATGAATTGGTTTCGTAAATTATTTTATATCCGAGTCATTTCAGCATGTGGTTAAATCATGTCAGAAGTGCTAGCACCAGCTCAAAAAGCCGTTACAATACAACCCTATCATAAGTGCAGAGCAATACAATGGAATCCATGTTACTTGATTTGCGTGAACAACGTTGCCCTATGGCACTGTTACTTGCAAAGCGTCACGCTGCTGAAGTCTTTCAAGGAGAAACGCAGCAGTATCATCAACTTGTTATTCAAGTGGTGGATAACAGCTCTAAACGAGACATTGTGAACTATCTCAGTGCCCAAGGGTACTTAGTGGATTGCCAATCTACATCAGAGCACTACACATTGACTGTATTCAATAAGGAATCCGCATAGATGTTTGAAATGGTTAGTCGTTGGTATAAACGACGTTTCTCAGACCCTCATGCAGTAAGTCTCGTCGCGATCTTGCTGTTTGGTTTTATCACCATTTACTTCTTTGGGCATTTGATTGCGCCATTGCTTGTCGCGATCGTTTTGGCTTATTTACTTGAATGGCCAGTCGTAAAAATGTGTCGCATGGGCGTGCCGCGCACTTTGTCGGTCATCATCGTGATCTTAATGTTCGTCGGATTGATGTTGATCGCTTTGTTTGGTTTGGTTCCGACGATTTGGACTCAGGTCGGTAATCTAATTAACGATATTCCAAACATGTACAACGGGTTACAAAAGTTTATTGTCACGCTACCAGAACGTCATCCTGAGTTAGCAAACTTAGAAATTGTAGAAACCGTGGTGACAAATGCCAAAAACCAAGCGTTGGGACTTGGTGAGAGTGTAGTAAAAGGTTCACTTGCTTCATTAGTTAGTATTGCGACGCTAGCGGTATACCTGATTTTAGTGCCACTACTTATCTTCTTCTTACTGAAAGACAAAGAAGAGATGCTAAGAATCGCGAGTGGTGTTTTGCCGAAAAACCGTAAATTGGCGAATAAAGTTTGGCATGAAATGAACGAGCAGATATCAAATTACATTCGCGGTAAAGTGTTAGAGATTTTAATCGTGGGTGGTGTGAGTTACGTGACTTTTGCCATTTTAGATCTTCGCTATTCGGCGCTGCTTGCCGTAGCTGTCGGTTTATCGGTGTTAATTCCTTATATCGGCGCGGCAGCTGTAACTGTGCCTGTCGCCATCGTTGGTCTGTTCCAATGGGGTCTTGCGCCTCCGTTTTATTGGTTGCTGCTTGCTTACGGTATTATCCAAGCGCTGGATGGTAATGTGTTGGTTCCTGTTCTGTTTTCCGAGGCGGTAAATCTACACCCCGTTGCCATCATTGTGGCAGTGTTAGTCTTCGGTGGCTTGTGGGGTTTTTGGGGCGTATTCTTCGCCATTCCGTTGGCGACACTAGTTAAAGCCGTATGGCATGCCTTACCAAGTACGGAAGAAAACGAACCAGTCGAACAAGAGTAGGCGTTACCAAAGTACAATGCTCAAAAGAAAGCCCAGCAGTTTGCTGGGCTTTTTGTTATTTGAGAACGGATCGCGCTTATGCGTTTTCGTTCAGGTAATTTAATACGACTTCGTGGTGATCTTTGGTTTTGAACTTGTTGAACACGTGTTCAATTACGCCTTCTTCATTGATCAGGAAGCTAATGCGGTGAAGACCATCGTATACTTTACCCATGAATTTCTTTTCGCCCCAAACGCCGAACTGGTCTGCAACGGCATGATCTTCATCAGAAAGCAGAGTGAAGTTTAAATCATCGCGCTCGATGAACTTGCCTAGGCGCTTTACAGGGTCGATGCTTACGCCGAGTACCACCACGTTATGTGCATCGAGTTCAGCTTTGATGTCACGAAGGCCTTTTGCTTGTGTAGTACAACCCGGCGTCATCGCCTTAGGGTAAAAGTAGAAAAGTACTTTCTTGCCTTTAAAGTCTTCAAGAGAAACGGTATTTCCGTCTTGGTCGAGCAAAGAGAAGGCTGGCGCTGGCGAGCCTGCTGTCAGCGTATTCATTTTGATTTCCTTTACTTTATAGTGTGTTTTTAATGAAATTCAGAGAACCTTGTACGTTGAGCGACTGACAAAGTTCATCGAAATCTTCTTGTAATTGCATTAAGTTACAATCCGCACTTACTGATGCGGTAATCGCAATGTGGAATTGGTCGGCATCAAGTTGAATTTTCGACTTACTGATAGTTTGGGCACTAAGAGAGTCCAAACCAATCTGTTGATCCGCGAAGAACTTAGTAAACTTTTCAGTCAGACCTGGGCGGTCTTCAGACTCAATAAACACTTCCATTGTGTAGCTGTTGTCGAGCAATTCGTGCGCCGACGTACGCTTCATAATCGTAATCAGGTCATGCTCTTGGCCAAGTAGGGGCAATTGCGTTTCTACTCGAGTCACACTGCTGGCGTTCCCAGTTAGGAGCATGATCAGCGTAAATTCACTTCCAAAGATAGCGATACGGCTATCGACTATGTTACAACCGGCTTGAGTAACGAGGTGTACGACTTGGTTACAAATGCCTGGACGGTCCGTTCCAACTGCTGTAAGTACCAGATGTTGCTTCATAAATGAACTTCTTGTCCTTTCTTCAATAGAGAGATGTTAGCACATATATTGCGGAGAAATATCGAGTCAGTTCTTTTTTAGTTTACAAAAAAGCAGGTTGGCTCTTGAGGTGAACGATTGGGGGCAAGCAGTAAACGAGGGAGTCGGGGGAATAAAACGTTTGCATGATGTGCTTGCGTATTGTTTGGTCTTTTTATTCACTCAGGTCTGACTTGGTGAGCGCAACCCAAGAGTATATTTTCCTGGCTTGTGCACTTCAGTATTTTCCAAATCACTGATAGATTCTAAAGTCACTCGAAAGCCCAACACGATTATCAATATTGCCGCTAATCAAACCAAATAGAGCAATTAAGTTGCTAGACCTCTAACAACTGATAATTATTCATTCATTTGTACTTTGTAAGCGAGTTTACGCTCTTGTGTTTTTCAATCGCATTACAGTACCATGCAGAAAGAGTTAAATGAGGGAGATAAACATGTTTTCAGGAAGTATCGTAGCGCTGATTACGCCATTCAAAGCAGATGGCGAAGTAGACTTTGACAGTCTGCAAAAGCTAGTAGAGTACCACGTTGAAGCGGGTACAGACGGTATTGTGGCAGTAGGCACAACAGGTGAGTCAGCGACACTGACCATTGAAGAGCATGTAAAGGTCGTTAATAAAACTGTTGAGTTTGCCGACGGTCGCATCCCTGTGATTGCTGGCACGGGTGCAAATGCAACCCACGAGGCAGTAACATTTAGCAAATTACTGGCTGATTCTGGTATTGCTGGCTTCCTGAGTGTGACACCGTATTACAACAAACCAACTCAAGAAGGTTTGTTCTTGCACTACAAGGCAATTGCTGAAGCGAGTGATGTGCCTCTAATTTTATACAACGTACCAGGCCGTACTGCTGTTGATATGCAGCCAGAAACAGTGGCACGCTTGTCAAAGCTTGATAATATCGTGGCTTTAAAAGATGCAACGGGCGATTTGGACCGAATTGCAATTCACCGTGAACTTTGTGGCGAAGATTTTATCTTACTAAGTGGCGATGATGCGACGGGTCTCGATTTTGTGAAACTTGGCGGCAATGGTGTTATCTCGGTAACGAACAATATTGCAGCTAAAGACATGGCAGACATGTTCCATTTGGCAAGTGAAGGTAAGTATGAAGAAGCAGAGGCGATTAACCAACGCTTGATGACTCTACACAAAAACCTTTTCATTGAAGCAAGCCCTATCCCTGTAAAATGGGCAGCGCAAAAGCTTGGTTTAATTGAAGAAGGTGGTTTGCGTCTTCCTTTAACCACACTTTCTGAAAAATCGCAGCCGATCGTTGAACAGGCGTTAACCGACGCCGGTATTTATTAAAATTGAGCTATTAAGATTGAGTTACTAGGATTGAAGTTCATACTGGGGGCCAAAGCGCCCTCGGTGTTTTAGGAGTATAGATGAAGCTTTCAAGCCAGTTAGTGTTAAGTTCATTAGCTGTATTCGTATTGACTGCCTGTTCAGGTGGTGCCAATCAACGTCGTCAAGCAAAAGATGACTTCGAGTATTTGAACTCCCCCAATTTGGGTGAGTGGAATGTCCCACAGGGTGCACAGCCTCAGTTTTACCCTAACTATGAGATCCCTCAGGGTAACTATGCTGGTGGTGTAGGTAAAAATGTCGACATTCGTCCACCTCAACAAGTCCTAGAGCTTATTCCTGGTGCACGTCTGGACCGCAGTAGTGATGGTGAAGTGACACTTTGGCTACTTCGTAAAGATGAACTAGACAAGGTTTGGCAAACGGTACAAAACATGGTCGCGGCCAACGAGATTCCAGTTGAAAGCCAAACAGATTCTCGCATCGAGACAGGTTGGGTGACGTGGGATTCGCCAGACGAAGAGCTGGAAATTGGTAGCCGATATGAGATCGTACGTGCTGAAGCAAATGGTCGACACGGCTTTAAAGTGAGTCTTATTGACTGGCGTGAAGGCAATCAAGTGAAAGAAGTAACGGCGACCAACCGTGAGCGCTACAATGTGTTCATGACGAACTTGGTAACCGCTCGCTACGATCAAGAAGTACGTGAAGAAGCACAACGTAAAGCGCAAGAGTTGGTTAAACAGATCCCAATTACAATGGGTAAAGACCGCAGCGGGCTTCCTGTGATTGTCGCGCGTGCGCAATACAACATGCTTTGGCAACGTCTGCCTAATATTCTACCTAAGATGGGCTTTAAGATTGAAGAGCGTAGCCAGTCTCAGGGCACAATCACTGCGAAATATGCGTCTCCGGATGATGAATTCTGGAACGATATCGGCGTTAAACCAGTGGAGTTAGATGCTGGTAAGTACACATTCTTACTTGGTGATTTAGGCAACCGTACATCTATCAATATTACGGATTCCTCTGGTAAGCCAGTAGAAGAAGAGTTTTTGAAATCACTAGCGCCTGTATTGGCTGCGACGGTGAAGCAGTAACCAAAGCGAACTTAACGCGAGACGTTTACACAATAATTGAAAAGGGACCTAGTGGTCCCTTTTTTGATGCTTATATTCGGCGTGTCGGGATAAAGTAGGTGTTTAACTAACGAGGCTCGTCTTTGTTGCTCTCCTCGTCAGCGGAGCGCTGTTTATCCAACGTGTTCAGCTTATCTAAATCGTTCTTACGGCTTTTATCCATCTGACCAAACTTCATTTTTGCGGTGTATTTGAGTGCGGCAATGTTACCAATGACCACGCTCAACACTACAATGATAATGACCCAAGGATTGGTGAGTATTTCTATCATAGAGCCTCCGGCGGCGTGATATTGTGAATAAATTTGGCAACGACGTTATCCAAATTATTCAGTATGACGTCAATCCCTGCAATGTTGTCGGTCTGATTTTGCTGAATCAGCTGGTTTCTGAGCACATCAGGCGTCAATTGCGCGAGGCACTGTTGCCCGACAGTGCGGTGGCTAATGTGCCAAGGCTCAATCGAAACGCCACCTAAATCTTGCTGATAAGGGAAGAAGAAGCCGAATCGACCAAGGTTGGCTTTTAACCATTGGTAGAACGCTTGCTGGTGGCCTTCAAGGTACTCCCAAGGTTCCAGCTTGAGTTTGGTGTCAGTAGGCAATAAATTGCGCGCATAGACATCAAAATCACAACCCCAATGATGACGACTTCCTCCAGGCAGTGCCGACCAGCGCAAAATGGCCATCAACTTCTCTTCGTCATTTAACTCTGCTTTGTTTAAAGGGCGGGAGTTGACGTCGAGAATTGGCAACTCACCAGAAAACTTCCCGTTCCAGATCGCTTTTTGGCGGTTGAAGTCACGAAAACCACTGGCGATTTCCATTTTAAAACCTGCTTCTGTTGCCGCTTCAATCATCTTTAGCAGATCGTCAGCTACTTCAGGGTGGAGTAGAAACGCTTTTTGACCCACTAAAGTGGATTGCAGATGAGAATCTGTGGTGCCGGTGAGTTGCTCTGGTGTCATGGTGTTCTCGCTGATTACTTCGCTAACAGGTGTTTCAACGTGTTCTCGTACATGTCAGTCAACTTTTCTAGATCGTCCACTTTCACGCATTCGTTCACTTTATGAATCGTAGCATTAACAGGGCCTAACTCTACGACTTGACCACCCATTCGAGCGATAAAGCGACCATCAGACGTACCGCCAGTTGTAAGTAGTGCTGGCTTCGTATCATTCACTTCGACAACAGCAGCAACAACTGCATCTAGCAGCGCGCCTGTATCGGTCAGGAATGGGTCGCCGTTGAATGTCCATTTTAGGTCGTAGTCCAGCTCATGCTTGTCTAGTGTTTCGGTAACACGCTGAACAATTGCGTCATTGTTAAGCTCAGTACTAAAACGTAGGTTGAACTGAACATGGAACTCGCCAGGAATGACGTTAGACGCACCAGTGCCAGCCGATACGTTCGGGATCTGGAAGCTGGTTGGTGGGAAATAATCATTTCCTTTGTCCCACTCGGTTGTTGCGAGTTCATGAATCGCGAGTAGAGACTCGTGCACAGGGTTATTGGCTAGGTGAGGATATGCCACGTGGCCTTGTGTTCCTTTTACCGTTAAATCGCCCGTGATAGAACCGCGACGTCCATTTTTCACCACATCGCCAACCACTTCGGTGCTGGATGGTTCACCGACGATACACATGTCGATATTTTCGCCACGTGCCATCAACGTTTCTACAACACGAACGGTACCATTGATAAATGGTCCTTCTTCATCCGACGTAATTAGAAAGCCGATTGAGCCTTTGTGGTCTGGGTTTTCAGCGATAAAGCGTTCAACTGCAACAACCATAGCGGCGAGTGATCCTTTCATGTCAGCTGCGCCGCGGCCATGCAAGTAATCATCAATGATAGTTGGTTCAAACGGATGTGTATCCCAGTGCTCCAGTTTGCCAGCAGGTACCACATCGGTGTGGCCAGCAAACGCAAATAGCGGCGCTTCTGAACCACGTCGAGCCCAGAAGTTCGTGGTGTCTTCAAATACCATCACTTCAATTTCAAACCCGAGTGCTTTTAAGCGCTCGATCATCAAATCCTGACAACCTGCGTCTTCCGGCGTTACGGACTGTCTACTGATCAGATCTTTAGCAAGTGCCAATACTGGACTGTCTGTCATCCTTGAGTATTCCTTTATTTAAGAGTTGAAAATGCTAGCGTATTGATCAGCTTTAAAACCGATATGAAGTTGATCATTCACTTTTAAAATTGGGCGTTTAATCATCGCAGGGTTTTCTACCAAAAGAGCGATCGCGTTTTCTTCGTTAAGTGTGTCTTTCTGCTCTTGCGCTAATTGGCGGTAGGTTGTGCCACGTTTGTTGAGCACCTGTTCCCAACCTAAAGCGCGACAAAATTCACTTACCATTTCTGCATCAATGCCTTGCTTGCGGTAGTCATGGAAGTCGTAAGTAATATCCTCAGCTTCTAACCATTTCTTGGCTTTTTTGATCGTATCGCAGTTGGGAATACCAAACATGGTAATCGACATAGTGTTTCCTTTTTCTTTGTTCTATTTTTCACTGGCGCGGTTAAGACGCACTTAAGTGATTTGGGCTGTTAAAGCATCCTATCAAGAAGCAATCAAACTGACAAAATGCGGTGGAAAATATTTTCAGATAGATTGAGATAGCTAATGTCACATAACTTATTTACGATGAATGCGCTATAAATCGAATAAAAATTCGTCTAAATCAAATGGAAAAGTCGAGTTATTGATCAAACGCAACACCTCGCTGAGCAAAAACGAAATAATGAATCAGCACAATTTTAGGAGGTGTCAATGGAATTGAGTCCTGTTTTTGCAAGGCGGCTATATTTGGCCTTGTTGGTGGAAAACCTAGAAAGGCCGAATGTGCCAAAGTTGATCGAAAAAACGGGGTGGCCTCGTCGTACAATTCAAGATGTACTCAAGGCGTTACCTGGGATCGGCATTGAACTCATATTCGTTCAAGATGGCCGACGTCATAATGACGGCTATTATCAACTTTCAGATTGGGGGCCTTTTGATAGCCAATGGGTTCTAGAGCGGGAGAGAGATATCGCTAGCAGTCTTGGATTTCGTGCATAAGCCAGCAATTGCTGGCTTTTTTCATATTCAGGCGTCATCCATTGCAGCGGTAAGCGGAGCCCAGCACGCTAAATGAGGTGATAAAATCTTGCGGGGAGACCATAAAAACGGTGTCCGCATCGATAGCCGCTGCATTGTTTTTTAAATCATTCATCGCGCCTTGCATCATCGCGTCATTAGTCATAAAAATGTAGTTATACCAATGACCCTCGCTTCCGGTGACTTCGCCTTTGTATTCGCATCGATCAGGGTTGAACTGAGCGTCAATGCGAATATGAACATCTTGGCTTTGAGCATGAGTAAGGTGAGAAGGCATCGTGCAACCAGAGAGAAGTACGACAAAAAGTCCAAGTAACAGGCGTCTCATCAGCTATTTCCCCAATACTATGTAAGCAGCAAAGCCAATCCAGCTCAGAGCGAGCAGTATCCAAGGCAGTTTGCTTGATGCATAGTTTGGCGCATCGTTGGTGATGTTGTCTTGTTCGATAGCTTCTTCATGCTGACGTTGCTTTTCACGTTGCTGTTTTTTCTTTGCTTTATCGGCTTGACGATTGCGCTCTTTTTGCTGCTTCTTATATTGAGCGATGCCTTTTTCGATACCTTGAGCGATCAGCTTGGTTTGCTCTTTGGTTTGCCCCGGTTTCTGTGTGGATTTGGCAATTCTCATCGCTTCGGCTTGAGTTTCTTGAGAAGGCGCTGGGGTAGCTGGAGTTCTTTTTTTCATGTTTCTCATCAACGTCATTGTAAATCTTTGTTTAGTTTACCTGTGTAAGATGATGAAATGAACTTTAGTTCTCATCTTTGCTGGCTTGCAACTCTGAAATGATAGGTTAAAGTGGCGTTTTATCACATTAAGAAGAAGATGTTGTGCGCTACTCGTTTGACCAATATGACGCCCATGGATTTTTAAAAGCGCCGATTATTTTATGGTTTGGATGGATGTTTCTTGTACGTTCATGGGTTGTGTTTGCGATGGCAGGCGTAAGTCGTGATAGTGGCAGTAAGCTACTCGCTATTGTTTATCCAGACTCAAGTACGCTGTATTTGGGTTTGGCTATGGGCATTCCAAGCCTGCTTCTCATGTGGTTGATGGGGCTCCGTCACCCCGATAGAGGATGGGTAAACAGAATTACTCGCTATGGTCGAGAGATCACTTTGATCTTGTGCGGTATCCAACTGGCTCAGACCATGTATCATGTGTATCTGGAACATGGTGTATTCAACTGGGCAAACGCCCTTACCATTACCTTGTTAGCTTGGTTTATGATCTATCTTCTAAATGGAAGATGGGTAAAAGACTGTTTTCATGTGCCACAATTGGAGCGCAATGAAGAGCAGCCTTCGAAGAATTAAAAACAATAACTTCCCACACCGGGGCAAAGTATAGAGGAAACCTCAATGTCACAAGCTCAAACGGCGATCGTGCCAGAAGCAGGGCCATTTGCACTGTACACTCAACTTAAAGTGAACCAAAACCGTGAAAACGTATTGGATAAGCTGAAAGCACTACCAAAGTTAGTGGAAGAGTTAAATATTACCCAGCCAGGCGCGGCGCTGACCCTTTCTATCGCATTCACAAAATCGTTTTGGCAACACCTCAATGTAGACGCGCCAGAAGAGCTTATTGATTTTACTCAACTTGGCGAAGGAGACATCGTAGCGCCTGCAACGGATGTTGATGTGCTGATTCACTGTCACTCTACTCGTCACGACTTGCACTTTTATGTTCTGCGTAAGTTTCTAGAAGAGACGGCACAAGATGTCACCATTGTGGACGAAACGTATGGGTACCGTTACCTTGATGCTCGTGATATGACAGACTTTATTGATGGGACAGAAAACCCGAAAGGGGAGGCTCGCGCTGATGTGGCTCTAGTAAAAGAGGGCCCATTTGCTGGAGGTAGTTATGTCATGGCTCAACGCTTTGAACATAACCTTGCCGCTTGGAATCGCTTGAATGTCAAAGCGCAAGAAAAAGTGATTGGTCGTACCAAACCAGACTCTATCGAGCTAGAAGACGTTCCTGCTGCATCACACGTTGGTCGCGTTGATATTAAAGAAGAAGGAAAAGGTCTCAAGATTGTTCGCCATAGCTTGCCATACGGGACGGTAACAGGGCCTCATGGCCTGCTGTTTATTTCTTACTGCAATACACTTCATAACATTAAAGTGATGCTAGAAAGTATGTACGGCGTGACAGATGGTAAAACAGACCAAATGCTTCGTTTCACAAAAGCGGTAACTGGTGCGTACTTCTTCGCGCCTTCACAAGAAATGCTAGCAGAGCTAGCCATCAAGTAAGTTCTCAGACTTTATTTCTTAAGCCCTCCAATTGGAGGGCTTTTATTTTCTTCTTTTCTATTCCACAGACTTTTTCAAAAAAGACTAAACCTTTCGATTATTTGGTCGATAAGTATCCAAAGCCTTAATTTATTTGGAATCTGTGTCTCTTGGCTATCACCGTTAATACCAATGTTGCAGCACTTGTCGCACAGCGTCATTTGACCAGTGCAACTGACATGCTGAACCAATCCATGGAGCGTTTGTCTTCAGGGAAGCGTATTAACAGCGCAAAGGATGACGCTGCGGGTCTGCAAATCTCCAACCGTCTGCAATCGCAAATGCGTGGTTTGGATGTCGCGGTACGTAACGCGAACGACGGCATTTCTATAATGCAAACCGCCGAAGGGGCGATGAATGAAGTGACTAACATCATGCAACGTATGCGTGATTTGTCGCTTCAATCTGCTAACGGTTCAAACAGCAAAGCGGAGCGCACTGCACTGCAAGAAGAAGTGACGGCACTTAACGATGAGCTAAACCGCATTGCCGAAACGACCTCCTTTGGTGGGCGTAAACTGCTCAATGGCAGCTTTGGTAAGTCGGCATTTCAAATCGGTGCCGCGTCAGGTGAAGCTGTGCAAGTTGAATTAAAGTCGATGCGCAGTGATGGCATTGATATGGGCGGCTTTAGTTACATTGCAAACGGACGTGCAAGCTCTGATTGGAAAGTAAAAGACGGTGCGAATGATCTTAGTATGTCATTTACGAATCGTTTTGGTGAGACGGAAACCATTCAAATTAATGCCAAAGCTGGCGATGATATCGAAGAGCTTGCGACTTATATCAATGGTCAAACTGACAAAGTCACGGCATCGGTGAATGAAGAAGGTCAGTTACAGCTATTTATGGCTGGAGAAGAAACTTCAGGCACTTTATCGTTTTCAGGTGACTTAGCGAGTGAACTGGGGTTACAGCTAAAAGGTTACGATGCGGTTGATAACATCGACATTACGTCTGTCGGTGGTGCGCAACAAGCCGTGGCCGTCCTAGATACTGCGATGAAGTACGTTGATAGCCATCGTGCGGAGTTAGGCGCGTATCAAAACCGCTTTAATCACGCGATCAATAATCTCGATAACATCCACGAAAACTTAGCCGCTTCCAACAGTCGTATCCAAGACACTGACTACGCGAAAGAAACCACGCAAATGGTGAAGCAGCAGATCTTGCAGCAGGTCAGTACTTCTATTCTTGCACAAGCAAAACAAGCGCCAAACCTAGCATTAACCTTACTTGGCTAATGATCGACCTCGCTCGAATTTAACGTAAAACCTGCCTGTATCGACAGCTCGAAAAGAAGCTTTAGCGAAAATTTGACGTTTTTTTGCTTTTTTATCTGCTTCATCACGATTCCTTCTCCAAATGAACTTTTTCCAAAAAAATCCAAAAAATTCCCTAAAGAAATCAGTTTGAGCGCCGTTAATAAAAGTAACTTTGAGAGAACTACTTGGTTTTCCGAGACGTCGGAAACCGCTATACCGGAAAATCAATTGGAGAAATCACCATGGCAGTGAATGTAAACACTAACGTATCAGCGATGACCGCTCAGCGTTACCTAAACAACGCAAACTCAGCTCAACAAACTTCTATGGAGCGTTTGTCTTCGGGGTTCAAAATCAACAGCGCAAAAGATGACGCTGCGGGTCTTCAAATTTCGAACCGTTTGAACGTACAAAGCCGTGGTTTGGATGTGGCGGTTCGCAACGCGAACGACGGTATCTCAATTGCACAAACCGCTGAAGGTGCAATGAACGAGACCACTAACATTCTTCAACGTATGCGTGACTTGTCTCTACAATCAGCAAACGGCTCAAACTCGAAATCAGAGCGTGTGGCGATTCAAGAAGAAGTGACCGCGCTAAACGACGAACTAAACCGTATCGCAGAAACCACTTCTTTCGGTGGTAACAAGCTACTAAACGGCACACACGGTGCGAAATCGTTCCAAATCGGTGCAGATAACGGTGAAGCAGTGATGCTTGAGCTAAAAGACATGCGTTCAGACAACAAAATGATGGGCGGTGTGAGCTACCAAGCTGAAAGTGGTAAAGGTAAAGACTGGAACGTTGCTGAAGGTAAGAACGACCTAAAAATCAACCTAACGGACAGCTACGGCCAAGAGCAAGAAATCAACATCAGCGCAAAAGCAGGTGACGATATCGAAGAGCTTGCGACTTACATTAACGGTCAAACTGACCTAGTGAAAGCCTCAGTAGACCAAGACGGTAAACTGCAAATCTTTGCTGGCAACAACAAAGTCGAAGGCGAAGTCGAGTTTTCAGGCGGCCTATCTGGCGAGCTAGGTTTGGGCGAAGGTAAAAAAGTAACGGTAGATACTATCGACGTAACCTCAGTTGGTGGCGCACAAGAATCTGTGGCTATCATCGATGCGGCACTGAAATACGTCGACAGCCACCGCGCAGAGCTGGGTGCATTCCAGAACCGTTTCAACCATGCAATCAGCAACTTGGACAACATCAACGAGAACGTGAACGCGTCGAAGAGCCGTATCAAAGATACTGACTTCGCGAAAGAAACGACTCAAATGACTAAGTCACAAATTCTATCGCAAGCGTCAAGCTCAATCCTTGCGCAAGCGAAACAAGCGCCAAACTCAGCGCTAAGTCTGCTAGGTTAATTTCAAACCTAAGACGAGAACCTCATTGGCTCGTGGTGAGAGATGAGCGAGTAAACCCAGCTTCGGCTGGGTTTTTTTCTGTCTTTTGGAGACTCAGAATTTCTGCGAATCACGACATTAGAGCTTCATCACATTTCAGTAAGCCAAAGAAAATAATCGCAAAAAATTGAAAATTTCTTCTAAAGGATATTCATCGGTCGCCGTTAAAGGGACTGAGAGAAATGAGATGTACCTAAGTGAGGTGAGAGACACGACGGTACATTCACTAAAGCCTTAAGGAGATCAATTATGGCGATTAACGTTAATACTAACGTTTCTGCGATGACTGCACAGCGTTACCTAAACCAGGCAGCTGACGGTCAACAAAAATCAATGGAGCGTTTGTCTTCGGGTTATAAAATCAATAGCGCGAAAGACGATGCTGCAGGTCTACAGATTTCAAACCGCTTGAATGCACAAAGCCGTGGCCTAGACATGGCGGTGAAAAACGCAAACGACGGTATTTCTATTGCACAGGTTGCTGAAGGTGCAATGAATGAATCTACCAACATCCTACAACGTATGCGTGACCTATCGCTTCAATCTGCGAACGGTTCTAACTCAAAAGCAGAACGTGTTGCGATCCAAGAAGAAGTAACAGCGCTAAATGACGAGCTAAACCGTATTGCTGAAACTACCTCTTTCGGTGGTAACAAGTTGCTGAACGGTACATACGGTACGCAATCTTTCCAAATCGGTGCAGACTCAGGTGAAGCAGTGATGCTTTCTATGGGTAGCTTGCGCTCAGACACTTCTGCAATGGGTGGCAAGAGCTACGCAGCAGAAGAGGGTAAAGATGCATCTTGGACTGTTGGTGAGAAAACTGAGTTCAAAATGAGCTACACCAACAAACAAGGTGAAGAGAAAGAGCTATCGATCAGCGCAAAACAAGGCGACGACATTGAGCAGCTAGCAACGTACATCAACGGTCAAAACGATGATGTAAAAGCGTCTGTTGGTGAAGATGGCAAGCTACAAGTATTTGCTTCTTCTCAAAAAGTTCAAGGTGATGTTGAGTTCTCTGGCAACCTAGCGGACGAGATCGGCTTTGGCGGCCCGAAAGACGTAACAGTGAAAGACATCGACGTAACAACAGTAGCAGGCTCTCAAGAAGCTGTGGCTGTTATCGACGGTGCCCTGAAGTCAGTAGACAGCCAACGTGCGTCACTTGGTGCTTTCCAAAACCGCTTCAACCACGCAATCAGCAACTTAGACAACATTAACGAGAACGTTAATGCGTCTAACAGCCGTATTAAAGATACTGATTACGCGAAAGAAACCACTGCGATGACTAAGTCGCAAATTCTTCAGCAAGCAAGTACTTCAATCCTGGCTCAAGCGAAGCAGTCTCCATCTGCAGCGCTAAGCTTGTTGGGCTAAGTGGTTGACCCAGCCTGAGGTAAATACCTTAGTGCTGGGGCACCAAAGCGATAGGTTCTATCGTTAGCCCATAAGGTGGAAGGGAGATTGTAATGGATATATCCTCCTACGCATCGAACATCCAGCCTTACGGCACGCCAAGTGGCACAAAGTTTGCAAATAAAAATGGCAATGATATAGGCACGTCTAGCCCAGCAAATTCAAATGGTGAGGTTTCGCCGCAAAAAGCGAAAGACACCGAATACGACTTCTCTGTTCAAGCTGCGATCGAGATGGCGGAAAGCCGTCAAGAGCTGAACAAAGAAGAACGTGAAAAATTGGTCGCGCAAATGAATGAGTTTGTGACGTCCATAAACAAAGGAGTCGCGTTTCGAGTGGATGAGGAATCCGGGAGAGATGTGGTGACGATTTACGAAGCCAAAACGGGCGACGTGATTCGTCAAATTCCTGATGAAGAGATGCTAGTGGTATTGCGTCGCCTAGCTGAGCACACAGCCAACAGCGGGTTGTTGACTGAAAAAGTGTAAGTCGTTTTTAGAGGTGATTTGATGAGTTTAGGCCCTTTGGGGATGTCTGGCGGCATGGATATCAATTCCATGGTCAGCAAAATTGTGGATGCCGAACGCGTACCAAAGCAGCAACGCATTGACAACGAGCGCACGACAATTAATGCCAGTATCAGTGCCTATGGGCGACTCAGAGAATCACTGGATACGATGAAAAATCTCATGGCGAACTTTCGTCAAGAGAAAGCGTTTGCCGTTCGTACTGTTGAAACGACAGACGACAATATCGTATCTGCTACTGCAACTACAGATGCTATCGCTGGCAAATATGCTATCGATGTGTTGCAGCTTGCCCAGAGCCACAAAGTCGCTTCTGACGTACTGCCAGAAGACGCAAAGTTTGGCCCTGGTAAGCTGCAGATTTCGCTTGGTGATGACACCTTCAACGTGAACGTTCGTTCGAGCTCCAAGCTCGCAGATGTCGTACGCGGCATCAACGGCTCAAAAGACAATCCCGGTGTTCGAGCATCTCTCATTAACGACGTTGAAGGACCACGCCTTATCCTTGCCTCAAATCTCTCTGGTAAGGATCATCAAATCAGAGTCAGTGTGGAGGCCGACAAAGGCAACCCTCTAAAGTATTTCGAATATCAAACACTTGAAGACCGTGTTAACGCGCTTGAAGAAGCTCGTTCAGCGGCGGAAGAAGTGTTAGGTCCTCTTCAATTCCCCGAGCAACCAGTAGAACTGGATGCAAACGGCAATCCTCTACCTCCAGAAGAGCAAAAAGCGGCAGAAAATGGACAAGATGATGGCTCCCAAGAGCCAATCTATGCTGCGGGTGCAGAAGCTGCTAAAGCTGGGCAGGAAGCGATTGATGAAGCCAACCGACGCGCGAGTTTGCGCCCTGAAGACCGAATTCCAGGGTGGACAGAAACTGCGTCAGGCACTTTGCTGGATTCTTATGAAGAACCAGAGCTTGAACTCGACGAGAAAGCAATAGAGAAGGCACCAGATGTACCGGGTTGGAGCAATGCGGCATCAGGCACATTAACCGACTCTTACGTTACGACGAAAGAGGCCAAGCAGCTTCTTGAGCAAGAAAAAGCTGAAATTGAGCAAAAAATTGCGAGTGAAAAACAAGCGCTAGACGCAAAAGTTGAACGTGGTGAATTGACCGAAGAGCAAGCGAAACAAATTCATCGCGCTAAGCTGGATCCTCAAGAGCGTGAACGTTTAGAAAAAATTGATGAAGCAGAAGCGAAAATCGCAAAAGCGCAATCTGCTTTTGAAGAATACCTTGGTATGACAGAGGTACAAGCAGGGCAAGATTCAGAAGTTCTGCTTGATGGAGTAGCAAAGCTTTCTAGTCACAACAATGTGATTGAAGATGCCATAGAAGGTGTTGATTTAACACTTAAAGGCAAATCAGAACCGAACAAGCCACCTGCTGAAATTGGCGTCGAATACGATCGTCAGAGTGTGCGTAACGACATCGAAAACTTTGTGGCTGCGTATAACTCGTTTTATCAAACGTCTCAAGCGTTGGCGAGTGTGGATCCGGTCACTGGTCAAAAAGGACCGTTGTCGGGTGACAGTACCGTACGCAGCGCAGACTCACGATTAAAATCGGTATTTTCCACTCAAATTGATAAAGCGCCTGAAAACCTAAAGTCATTAACTGAATTTGGCATTACTACCACGCGTCAAGGTACCTTAGAAATCAACTATGACATGTTGGATCGTCAGTTGAACAACAACTTCAACGAGCTAGAAAAGTTCTTCGGTGGCAACACAGGTTTTGCTAAACGAGTCGAAGACGCGATTCATGGTATTACAGGCATTACAGGCAGCATTCGTACTCGAGAAAAAAGTCTCACAGAACAAAATTATCGTTTGAGTGATGATCAAGCGGCATTAGATCGCCGCATGGAAAGCCTAGAAAAACGCACTCACGCGAAGTTTACCGCCATGCAAGATGCGACTGGCAAAATGCAAGGTCAGTTAGGTGCCTTAATGAGTGCGTTGGGTTAATAAATGCAAAAAGAACTCATAGATATTAGTGATATAGATCAACTAATTACGCAAGAATTGGAAAAAGTCGACTTTAGTACTGAAGAAATTCTTCGCTTGGTCGATATCAGGGAACGGTTATTGCAAAACCTGTTACCAATTATTCATCAAAATCCTTTGGTTAAGCAGGATGCAGAGTGGCAAGCGTTGCTTACTCGTACCAAAAGAATTGTCGAGCTGATGCAATCGGAAACGTCAAAGGTCGGAAAAGAACTTCATAAGTTTCGTTATGGCCAGCGCTCGCTTCAGCAGTACAAAAAATTTATTTAAAAGAGGATTACTATGCGCGGTTCTTTGCAAGCATACAAAAAGGTATCAGTCGACAGCCAGCTAAGCGCGGCTTCTCCGCACAAAGTCATTCAAATGCTTATGGCTGGTGCGATTGAGCGCCTTATTCAAGGTAAAGCGGCCATGCAAGCAGGCAACATTCCAGCAAAAGGTGAGCGTTTAGGTAAAGCGCTAGACATCATTATTGCGCTACGTAGCTGTCTATCGATGGATGACGGTGGTGATATTGCTTCAAACTTAGATTCACTCTATGAGTTTATGATCACGCAAATTTCAGCTGCTAACCATCAAAATGATCCTCAACTGATCGACGACGTTATCGACATTATCCGTGAGATCAAATCCGCTTGGGACCAAATCCCTACAGAGTTTCATAATCTTACAGCAGCTGAAGTCGGTATTTAATAACCAAAACAACGCGTTAAGATATTAGAGGAATATATTTGTCAATTGCGCAACGAGTTGTGTAGCAAAGTTTCTATCAAGCTCACACCTCTTTATTGCTTGGTTGCCTTATTTTTATATTCAAATAAAATAGAAGCCATTAGTAGCCCTAATGGCTTTTTTTGTTGCTGATTTTCCTATTTTGTCTATCGTAAATTGAGTGTGGTGGTTCTGCCTTCTTTTAGCACCCAATTGCGCAAATCAAGGTTTGGCCGCAACGCACCTAAAATAAAGGCAATCATTCTTACTTATGCAAGGTTTGGCAAAGCTGCTTGTAATTGATGATGACGCATCAAGTCGTTTAAATTTAAGCAATATATTGGAATTTGTTGGAGAAAATTGCGAAGCGGTCAGTTCTGATCAGCTCAGCGATGTTGATTGGTCTAGCGTATGGTCGTGCTGTATTGTTGGTAACATTCCAGCAGGTCAAGCGGCGAATACGGTTATCTCTCATTTAAACAGCGCCTACCACATCCCACTTTTAGTCATGGGCCGATTTCCGTTGCCCGTGGATGATCTTCCAAATTTTGTAGGTGAGCTAGAACTACCTCTTAATTACCCACAGCTTAGTGAGGCGTTACGCCACTGCAAAGATTTTCTGGGTCGAAAAGGGGTCAATGTCGTTGCCAGTGCACGAAAAAACACGCTTTTTCGCAGCTTAGTTGGTCAAAGCAGAGGTATTCAAGAAGTTCGTCACCTGATCGAGCAAGTCTCAGACACTGAGGCAAACGTGTTGATCTTGGGTGAATCTGGTACCGGTAAAGAAGTCGTTGCGCGTAACATTCACTATCATTCGTCGTACAGCAGTGGTGCCTTTGTGCCCATTAACTGTGGTGCCATTCCACCGGAGCTTCTAGAAAGTGAATTGTTTGGCCACGAAAAAGGCGCGTTTACTGGTGCGTTAACGGCACGTAAAGGTCGATTTGAGCTCGCAGACGGTGGCACGATCTTTCTTGATGAGATTGGCGATATGCCGATGTCGATGCAAGTGAAGCTACTTCGCGTATTACAAGAGCGCTGTTTCGAACGTGTGGGTGGCAATAGCACCATCAAGGTCAATGTTCGAGTTGTCGCGGCAACACACCGTAATCTAGAAAGTATGATTGAAGAAGGCACGTTCCGAGAAGACTTGTTCTATCGTTTGAACGTGTTTCCAATCGAGATGCCTGCGCTGAAAGAGCGCAAACAAGATATTCCATTGCTGCTGCAAGAGTTGATGACGCGTCTGGAAGCGGAGGGTGGCCAGCCTATCTGTTTTACCCCTCGTGCGATCAATTCACTGATGGAGCACAACTGGCCGGGTAACGTGCGTGAGTTAGCCAACCTTGTTGAGCGAATGATCATTCTGTACCCAAATAGCTTGGTCGATGTAAACCACTTACCAACCAAATATCGCTACAGTGATATCCCGGAGTTCCAACCAGAAAGTAATCCGTTTATTTCGGTTGAAGAACAAGAGCGTGATGTGTTCCAAGACATCTTCTCAGAAGACTTTAGCTTTGATGATCAAGACGATCTTGACCACAGCATGAACGCTCCGCAAGCGCTGCCGCCTGAAGGTGTAAATCTGAAAGAGCTGTTGGCTGATTTAGAGGTTAATATGATCAGCCAAGCGTTAGAAGCACAAGGTGGGGTCGTGGCACGAGCCGCTGATATGCTGGGTATGCGACGCACAACGTTGGTGGAAAAAATGCGTAAGTACAACTTACAACGCTAGGCAACGTTGAGATTTAAGACGATATCTAAATCATTTGGGCTATTTAGCATCGTTTTTCTGACACCAAAAACCGTTATCTGAGGGTGTCAACTTATTGTCGATGACTTAACGTCATGATAAATATACAAAATAGCTTGGTACGCTAATTGCTTACCAAGCTATTTTAGTTTTAGCGGCGATATTTCGACAGGCAGTAATGGATAACAACACCAACCAATCCCATTTAGATTCCGTAGAAAATCAGGTTGAGCGCTATAAGCAGGTGCTTGATGTGATGCCTGCCGGAGTGATTCTGCTCGACACGTTCGGCATAGTGCGTGAAGCAAACCCAGAGGCGCACCGAATTCTTGAGATTCCACTGGTTAATGAAAAATGGTTCAACATTATTCAGGCGGTGTTTGATCCTCGTGAGGATGATGGTCACGAAGTTTCCCTGCGGAATGGTCGTAAAGTTCGATTAGCCATTTCGGCTTCTACGACAGGTCAATTGATCCTGATTACCGATTTAACCGAAACTCGCTTACTTCAAGCTCGTGTGAGTGATTTACAACGCTTGTCGTCGTTAGGGCGTATGGTAGCGTCGCTTGCTCATCAAGTAAGAACGCCGCTATCGAGCGCCATGCTATATGCATCCAATTTGGGAGCGCCAAACCTTCCACCAGCGACAAGGGATCGCTTTCAAACCAAATTAATGGATCGACTGCACGATTTGGAAAAGCAGGTTAATGATATGCTGCTTTTTGCTAAAGGTGGTGATAATAAAGTCATTAAGCCATTTACGATTGCTCAGTTGGTGGCGGAATATCAGCCGATGGTCGAAACCGCGCTAAAAAATAACGGTATTGATTACTGCCTAGAAGTGGAAGAAGAACAAACTGAGTTGCTAGGCAATGCGAATGCGATTGCATCCGCGTTGAGCAACCTTGTCATGAATGCGATTCAGATGTCTGGTAAAGAGTCGCAAGTCGATATTTTTTTCCGCCCGGTAAATGGCGAGTTGCGCATTTCAGTGCAAGACAGCGGACCGGGTGTACCTGAAGAACTACAAGCCAAAATTATGGAGCCATTTTTTACCACGCGTTCTCAAGGAACCGGGTTAGGGCTGGCTGTTGTTCAAATGGTTTGCCGTGCCCATGACGGTCGATTGGAACTTATTTCAGAGCAGGGTGATGGAGCCTGCTTTACCATGTGCATTCCGCTAGAGCGAGTGCAACCAGAAGCGCAATAAGCAGCTTCTGGTAATAACAATTACTGGAGAATCAGAATGGCGCAAAGCAAAGTGCTGATCGTAGAAGACGATGAAGGTCTTCGTGAAGCCCTAGTGGATACTCTGGCTCTGGCAGGGTATGAGTGGTTAGAAGCTGACTGTGCGGAAGACGCACTACTAAAACTCAAATCGAATACTGTCGATATCGTCGTTTCTGACGTGCAAATGGCAGGTATGGGTGGGTTGGCTCTGCTCAAAAATATCAAGCAGAATTGGCCTAACTTACCAGTACTGTTAATGACGGCGTACGCCAACATTGAAGATGCCGTGTCGGCAATGAAAGACGGCGCGATTGACTACATGGCGAAACCATTTGCACCAGAAGTGTTGCTAAATATGGTCAGTCGATATGCACCGATCAAAAGCGATGACAATGGTGACGCGGTCGTGGCAGATGAAAAAAGTCTGCGTCTACTTGCTTTGGCCGATAAAGTGGCACGTACAGATGCGAATGTTATGGTGCTAGGTCCGAGTGGCTCAGGTAAAGAAGTGATGTCGCGTTATATTCACAACGCATCAAACCGTAAAGATGGTCCATTCGTTGCGATCAACTGTGCGGCGATTCCAGACAACATGCTTGAAGCGACACTATTTGGTTATGAGAAAGGCGCGTTCACTGGCGCTGTTCAAGCGTGTCCGGGTAAGTTTGAACAAGCGCAAGGCGGCACAATCTTGCTGGATGAAATCAGCGAAATGGACTTAAACCTGCAAGCGAAACTATTACGTGTTTTGCAAGAGCGTGAAGTTGAGCGCCTTGGCAGTCGTAAGAGTATCAAGCTGGATGTACGCGTGCTCGCGACCAGTAACCGTGATCTCAAGCAGTACGTCTCAGAAGGCAACTTCCGTGAAGATTTATACTACCGCCTGAATGTGTTCCCAATTGCGTGGCCAGCACTGAACGAACGCAAAGGCGATATTGCGCCACTTGCCAAGCATCTTGCTGAGCGTCATTGCAGCAAGATGGGGATGCCAGTGCCTCAATTTTCAGCCGTTGCGGTAGAAAAACTGCTGCAATACCCTTGGCCAGGTAACGTTCGTGAGCTGGATAACGTGGTGCAACGAGCTCTTATCTTAAGTGAGAATGGTGATATCGACGCAGAGCACATTTTGCTAGAAGGGGTGGATTGGCAAGATGCCAACAGCTTGCAGCATGTGGTGCAAAATGCAGAGATGGTGGTACCTAATGTTAAGCCAGTCGCTCAACCTGAGAGTGTGAACCGTCCGGTATCTGGCGGGGAGGGCTTGGGCAGCGAGCTGCGTGACCAAGAATACGCCATTATTTTGGAAACCTTGGTGGAGTGTAACGGCCGACGCAAAGAAATGGCGGAGAAACTGGGCATAAGCCCACGAACCTTGCGCTACAAACTTGCCAAAATGCGTGATGCTGGTATAGATATCCCAAATTAGCATGTGCAATCGCCATAAGATAAAAAGTGTAAGCAAACCGCTAACTAATGTCTTATGGCACGTTAATTGCTGTGTTAATAATCAGTTTTGTTAATAGTCAATCTTTTGGCTTAGAGGTGCTAATGAAAGTTGATGGTATTCAGGCAGAAATGCGCGCCATGATGGTAGAAGCAACCAATACTGCTCCTACTGCAAGTGGGGCGAAAGTTGGAGCAGATTTTAATGATCTCCTAACTAAAGCCATCAATAACGTGAACACACTTCAAAAAGCATCCGGTGATTTACAAACCCGTTTTGATCGTGGTGATGCCGATGTTTCCCTTTCTGACGTTATGATTGCTCGTAACAAGTCTAGTGTCGCTTTTGATGCGACGGTTCAAATTCGCAATAAACTCGTTGAGGCGTATAAAGACCTCATGAACATGCCAGTGTAATTTAGGTAATAAGTGTGGCAGACAAGTCTACAGATTTAACCGTCACTGAAGGCGGCTCAGATGGTGCACTGGTAGCAAGTTCCGACGTAGATGTGGAGAGTCAAAATCCAGATCTAGAGGAGCGCAGTGCGTCAAAATTTGATATGGCAGTGGGTGACCTTGATTTACTTCGTCAAGTTGTACTTGTGCTGTCAATCTCCATCTGTGTTGCATTGATCGTGATGCTGTTCTTTTGGGTCAAAGAGCCGGAGATGCGCCCGCTTGGAGCGTATGAGACCGAAGAGTTGATCCCCGTTTTGGATTATCTGGACCAGCAAAAAATCAATTACAAGCTTGATGGTAATACCATTTCTGTTGAATCGAGCGAATACAACTCGATCAAACTTGGCATGGTTCGCTCGGGCGTAAACCAAGCCACAGAGGCGGGCGATGATATTTTGCTGCAAGATATGGGCTTTGGCGTATCACAACGTTTAGAGCAAGAGCGCCTTAAACTCAGTCGAGAACGTCAGTTGGCTCAAGCGATTGAGGAAATGAAGCAAGTTCGTAAAGCGCGAGTCTTATTGGCGCTACCAAAGCACAGTGTTTTTGTGCGTCATAACCAAGAAGCATCAGCGTCCGTATTTTTGACACTGTCGACTGGTACGAACCTCAAACAGCAAGAAGTTGATTCTATTGTCGACATGGTGGCGAGTGCCGTTCCGGGAATGAAAACTTCCCGCATTACCGTCACAGATCAGCATGGTCGTTTGCTCAGTTCAGGCTCTCAAGACCCTGCTTCTGCTGCGCGACGCAAAGAGCAAGAATTAGAGCGTAGCCAGGAACAAGCGCTGCGTGAAAAAATTGATTCAGTGCTATTACCTATTTTAGGTTATGGCAACTACACGGCGCAGGTCGATATCCAAATGGATTTCAGCGCGGTTGAACAAACTCGCAAACGCTTTGATCCCAATACCCCTGCAACCCGCAGTGAGTACGCATTAGAAGATTACAATAACGGCAATATGGTAGCGGGTATTCCGGGGGCGTTAAGTAATCAGCCTCCAGCGGATGCCTCTATTCCGCAAGATGTGGCTCAGATGAAAGACGGTTCTGTCATGGGACAGGGTTCGGTGCGTAAAGAATCCACGCGTAACTTTGAGCTTGATACCACCATCAGCCATGAGCGTAAGCAGACGGGGACGGTTGCTCGTCAGACAGTTTCTGTTGCGATTAAGGACCGTCGTCAGGTCAACCCAGATACGGGAGAAGTGACCTATACCCCTATGTCCGAATCGGAAATTAATGCTATTCGCCAAGTCTTAATTGGTACGGTCGGTTTTGACCAAGGCCGTGGTGATTTGTTGAATGTACTGAGTGTGAAGTTTGCAGAGCCTGAGGCTGAACAGCTGGAAGAACCACCAATTTGGGAGCACCCTAACTTCAGTGACTGGGTTCGTTGGTTCGCAAGTGCATTGGTGATCATCGTTGTCGTATTGGTATTGGTTCGCCCAGCAATGAAGAAATTGCTTAACCCTACCAGTGATGACGAAGACGAAATGTACGGACCAGACGGCTTGCCGATTGGTGCGGATGGTGAAACTAGCCTGATTGGCAGCGACATTGAAAGCAGCGAACTGTTTGAGTTTGGCTCAAGTATTGATTTGCCAAACCTTCATAAAGATGAAGATGTATTGAAAGCGGTTCGCGCTCTGGTCGCGAATGAACCTGAACTGGCTGCTCAAGTAGTGAAAAACTGGATGAATGACAATGGCTAACGATATCGTACCTCAAGATGACAACGCCGCGGGAATGCCAGTTGAGCTGGATGTCTCAACCATTACTGGCGAAGAAAAAGCAGCAATTTTGCTACTGAGCCTCAATGAACAAGATGCCGCTGGCATTATTCGTCACCTAGAGCCAAAACAGGTCCAGCGTGTGGGTAGTGCGATGGCTAAGGCGAAAGATCTCAGCCAAGACAAGGTGTCAGCCGTTCACCGTGCGTTTTTGGAGGACATCCAGAAATACACCAACATCGGCATGGGCAGCGAAGACTTCATGCGTAATGCGCTGGTGGCAGCTCTTGGTGAAGACAAAGCCAACAACTTGGTTGACCAGATCCTGCTTGGTACGGGTTCAAAAGGCTTGGATTCGCTGAAATGGATGGACCCACGACAAGTGGCGAGCATCATTGTCAACGAACACCCGCAGATCCAAACCATCGTCTTGTCTTATTTAGAAGCAGACCAATCCGCGGAGATTTTGTCTCAGTTCCCTGAGCGCGTGCGTTTGGATCTGATGATGCGTATTGCCAACCTTGAAGAAGTTCAGCCATCGGCACTGGCAGAGCTGAACGAAATCATGGAGAAACAGTTCGCGGGTCAAGCTGGCGCTCAAGCCGCCAAGATTGGCGGCCTGAAAGCGGCAGCGGAGATCATGAACTATCTAGACAACAACGTCGAAGGTTTATTGATGGAACAGATTCGCGATCAAGACGAAGACATGGCGACGCAAATTCAAGACTTGATGTTTGTCTTCGAAAACTTAGTCGAAGTGGACGATCAAGGTATTCAGAAATTGCTGCGTGATGTACCACAAGACGTGTTGCAAAAAGCACTTAAAGGTGCCGACGATTCTCTGCGTGAGAAGGTATTTAAGAACATGTCGAAACGAGCGGCTGAGATGATGCGTGATGACATCGAAGCGATGCCGCCAGTTCGCGTGGCGGATGTCGAAGCGGCACAGAAAGAAATCCTAGCGATCGCTCGTCGCATGGCCGATGCAGGCGAACTCATGTTGTCTGGCGGTGCGGACGAATTCTTATAATCTCTATTGCTCCGCGATTATCCTATTGCGGAGCGCCCTCACTTCTTAATCGAATACATAATAGGTAACCCATGGCTGGCGAAAGAAAACGTGGATTTATCCGTCCTGATGAAGATGATTCGATGATCGAACCACAACGTTGGGGGTTGCCTGATTACGGCGAGCCCAAAGCCAAGCAAGCAAAACAAACCGCATTTAACTATGATCCTGGTTGGGTACCGAATCTTGAAGAACCAGAAGAAGAGCAAGCACTTGAGCTAACCGAAGAGCAGATAGAGCTGATCAAGCAAGGCGCTTATCAGGAAGGTTTGTATCAAGGTCAAGAAGCCGGCTTTAAGCAAGGTTACGACAAAGGCAAAGAAGAAGGCCTGCAAGCGGGCCATGCTGAAGGGCTGGAGCTTGGAAAAGCCGAAGGCGTGACCGCAGGTCAAGAATATATTCAGCAGCAAGTTGAAACCTTTATGAACTTAGCGAACCAGTTTGCTCAGCCGTTAGAGCTAATGAATGCTCAGGTTGAAAAGCAGCTGGTGGACATGGTGCTTTGTTTAGTTAAAGAAGTCGTGCATGTCGAAGTACAAACCAACCCTCAAATTATTTTAGACACGGTTAAGCAGTCGGTTGAAGCGCTGCCAATATCAGGTCACCCTATTACCTTGCACCTGAATACAGAAGACGTTGCGATTATTCGTTCAGCCTACGGCGAAGAAGACCTTGATTGCCGCAACTGGACGTTGGTTGCTGAGCCATCACTCAATCGAGGCGACGTCCAAATTGAAGCGGGTGAGTCAAGCATTAACTACCGTATGGAAGAGCGCGTCAAAAGCGTGTTGCACAGTTTTTGTGGTGCAAACCGTCATCAAGAGGGTGAATAATCCATGCAAGCATTGGCTGACCGTTTAAGAAACTACAAAGTTGAAGGCTTAACGACGCGCCCAGTTGCCTCTGGCAAACTGGTTCGAGTGGTTGGGTTAACGTTGGAAGCGACAGGCTGTCGCGCGCCAATTGGCAGTTTATGCTTAGTGGAAACCATGTCCGGTCAGATGGAAGCCGAGGTCGTCGGTTTTTCAGGTGATAACCTATTTTTGATGCCAAGCGAGCAAATTACGGGCATTTTGCCTGGCGCTAGAGTGACGCCATTAACCAGTGACGCTGGCTTGCCTGTTGGCATGGAGTTGCTTGGTCGAGTGATTGACGGGGTTGGTAATCCGCTTGATGGACTTGGCCCGTTGTATACCGATCATCGCGCCTCTTTTAATGCTGAGCCAATCAACCCGCTGGCTCGAAAGCCAATTTCAGAGCCACTTGATGTGGGCTTGAAAGCGATTAACGGATTATTGACGGTAGGTAAAGGTCAGCGTATCGGTCTGTTTGCCGGCTCTGGTGTGGGTAAATCGGTCACGCTTGGCATGATGACGCGAGGTACAACCGCACAAGTTGTTGTGGTTGGTCTGATAGGTGAGCGTGGACGCGAAGTTAAAGAGTTTATCGAAGAGATTTTAGGTGAGGATGGACGACGTCGCTCTGTTGTGGTGGCTGCGCCTGCCGATGCTTCACCATTGATGCGTTTGAAAGGCTGTCAAACCGCCTTAACCATTGCCGAGTACTTTCGCGATCAAGGTTTGGACGTTCTGTTATTGATGGATTCCTTGACGCGTTTTGCGCAAGCACAGCGTGAAATCGCCCTTTCTGTTGGTGAGCCGCCAGCGACAAAAGGCTATCCGCCATCTGTGTTCGCCAAGCTACCTGCTTTGGTTGAGCGTGCGGGTAACGGAAGCGCCGAACAAGGCTCAATTACGGCGTTCTTTACCGTGTTGACCGAGGGCGATGATTTACAAGACCCGATTGCGGATGCATCGCGGGCAATTCTTGATGGTCACATTGTGCTGTCCCGTGAAATGGCGGATGCAGGCCATTATCCTGCGATTGACGTCGAAAAGTCGGTTAGCCGTGTTATGCCGCAAATCACCACTGAAGAACATGTTCTGATGTCGAAAGCGGTACGTCAGGTCTTGTCGATTTGCCGCAAGAACCAAGATTTGGTCTCGATTGGGGCGTACAAGCCGGGCACCGATCCTGCTATCGATGGCGCGTTTACATTGAAGCCAAAGTTAGACGAATACTTACAGCAGAGCATGAAAGAATCGGTGCCATACGATATGTGCGTCAACATGCTTAGAAACATTTTAGGCGGGTGATAGCGCATGAACAATGCGATGGAGTTCCTACTTGAGCAGACTAAAGAGCGTGAAGATCAAGCCGTACTTGCGCTGAACAAAGCGCGCTCTGAACTTGAAGATTATTACCGTCAGGTTGAGCAAATCGAAAAGTATCGCCTTGATTATTGCCAACAGCTTATCGACCGTGGCCAGGTTGGCTTAACGGCAAGCGAATATGGGCATTTAAATCGCTTTCTCACTCAGCTAGACGAAACGTTATCTAAGCAGAAACAAGCAGAAAGTCATTTCAAAGAACAGGTAGAAAACTGTCAAGAGTACTGGTTAACAGTACGCAAAGAACGCAAATCCTATGAGTGGATGATCGAAAAGCGTGAGAAAGAGAAACAGCTTGCTGAAGCCAAACGGGAACAAAAGCAAATGGACGAGTTTTCAACGTTGCTTTACAGCCGTCGAGCGAAGCCTTTTTAATGTTTAAAAGTTGATGTTGCTTCCACTTATGACGCTCGTTTTGTCACTGCAGCAATGAGCTTGTTATTGGCGTAATTTTTGCAGATATCTTTGTAGATGATCACCCCAATAACCTAAATTTGCCACCGTGTGCAATTTAGCAGCGGCCTAGCGCTCGAAGCTGCTGATAATGAGAATTTCTATATGAATGTGAATTTGTCCAATGTTTCTGCGACGAGCAAGACGTCAGTGTCTGACTCTGCCGCACAAGCACCTACAGAAAACGCGGAGAACAAGGGATTTTTAGAAACCTTGACGGATGCGTTTTCAGGTTCACAAAAGTCAGAAAAAGTAGCAACGAAATCACTAAATGGTGAAGAACAAAACAGTGCCGAGATTAACAAGCTTTCGTCTGGCGAAGCTGATAGCCAAGAAGCGGTCACAGATGTGGCTCAAGCGAGCAGTAACGATACCGAAGAGTTGCTGGCGCAAGAAAGCCAAGACACTGCTATTCAAGAGCAAAGCCGCTCTGGCGACATGCTGACAGAGCATGCGAACACCATTCAAAGTGATGAAGCAAGCCTACTGGAAGCCAAACAAGGCGCGCACTCGCAAAATGATGCTGATGTCACTGAGAAAGTCGGTTCACTCTCGAACGCCCCTTCAGCTGCTAATGGCGCAAAAAGCGCGATGGGTGAAGGACAACAGCTGCTTGGTCGTATTGAACAAGCGAATCAAACCTTGAAAGCGAATAATGCATCCATCGATAGTGGCAAAGTTTTGCCTCAACGAGCGGGTTTAGAACACTCGTTCAACGGGCAAACAACAGACATTGATGAACTTGCTTTGAATGACATGCCATTAGCTCAATCGCTTGAACAAGTGCAGGCAATGGCTGGGCAAGGCTTAGAGCCAATTTTAGATAAGAATGGTCAACCTATAGATGTCGATAAGCTCTCGTCTGAGTTTGCTACTTGGCAAGGTATGGCTAAACAAGTCAGTCACCCAACCGAGAAGGGCATGGTCAGTGGTGACGTTGCCAATGAACTATCGCCACTGGAGGTGGGTTTGGATGGCTCTAAAATTGATGCGCTTCAGCGTGTTTCCTTGGATGAACTCGAACTCATAGATACCAAACTGGCGCAGGGAAAACCACTGACTCAGCAAGAAACAGAGATCATAGAAGGGTTGAAAAAAGGGACGGTCATTGCCGATATTCCTGAGCAAGATCTTGCCCAGTTTGTTGCGCTTCCTACTGACGTTAAACAGGTTCTCGCCGAGCAGCAAGTACAACATCATTTGGCTCGCCAGGCTACACCTATGGGGATGTCTCAGCAAGCCCTTAGTTTTGCGCCTCAATCAGCTCAGCCACAAGCTGTTCAGAGTACAGATAAAGTCGCATTATCTCCGATGCCAGATGCGTTGGCCGCCGCTCATTTGCCGACGGCGCTTCAAGGCGTAAAGGACGGAGAGGTTAACCAGAAAGTTGTGAATGCCGCATTGACTGCTGGTGCACTTAAAGCGACAGCGGATAAGCAAGATAAACCAGAACTTCAACATGGTTTAGCAGGGCAGCTTCAGGCGATGGCGGGTCAACAAGGAACAAACGTGCAGCAACAAGCGCGTATTGATGCTGCGCAGCAAGCTCAGCTTCCGTTGCAACTGACCAAAGAGTTGGCCAATGAGCAAGTGGCGGAAAAAGTGCAAATGATGATGTCGAAGAACCTAAAAAACCTCGATATTCGTCTTGATCCACCCGAATTAGGTCGTATGCAAATTCGTATGACGATGAACAACGATGTAGCTAATGTGCATTTTACGGTGAACAACCCGCAAGCGCGTGACATCATTGAACAGACGCTTCCTCGCTTGAGAGAGATGTTGGCGCAGCAGGGCATGCAATTGGCTGATTCTTCTGTTCAGCAACAAAACAGTGGGCAGCAGCAAGGTAGGTATACTGCTGAGCAACATGGTCAAAGCGCTCAAGGCAGCGGTTTTTCTGGACAACCAGAAGAGAGCTTTGATGCTGACGTCAATCTGGATTTGAATGTGGCTTCAAAGCGTGATGGAATTAGCTTTTACGCATAACAGGCCGTTTAAAGGCAATAATACAAGGTTACCAAACGACTTTCTCAAGCATCTCGGTAACCTAAAAGAATAATAAGAGACAACAATGGCAGAAGAACAGCTACAAGGGGCCGATGCGCCGAAAGGAAAAGGTAAGTTACTTATCATCATAATCGCTGTTGTGGTATTGCTACTTGGCGGTGGTGCAGCAGCATTCTTTCTCATGGGCTCTGATGAACCAGCTCAGGCTGAAGCGTCTCAACAGGTTCAAGCGAAGGCATCAGATGCCTCGCCCATTGCCTACGTGAATCTTCCTCAGGCATTTGTATTTAACGTTACTGGGGACCGTCGCGACAGACTGGTACAAATTAAAGCGCAGTTAATGGTTCGCGGCGCAGAGAATGAAGAGTTGGCGCGGTACCATTCGCCACTAATTGAGAGCTCTTTGTTATCAACGTTTGCTTCGGCGACGGTTGATCAGTTGCGTTCTCCAACGGGACGAGTGGAATTGCGCGATCGTGCTTCCGAAGATATCAAAGCAGCGCTAAACGCTGCGGTCGGTAAGCCAGTGATTGAAAAAGTACTGTTTACAGATTTTGTTATTCAATAGGTAAAACGTGACCGATCTATTAAGCCAAGACGAAATTGATGCGCTATTGCACGGGGTTGACGATGTTGATGACGTCGATGAACCGATAGAAAACGACAACGAAGGTGCCGTCAATTTTGATTTCTCGTCGCAAGACAGGATTGTACGTGGTCGAATGCCGACGCTCGAACTTATCAACGAGCGCTTTGCACGACACATGCGTATTAGTCTGTTTAATATGCTGCGTAAAACGGCAGAAGTGTCGATCAATGGCGTGCAGATGATGAAGTTTGGCGAATACCAAAACACATTGTACGTGCCAACCAGTTTGAACATGGTGCGTTTTCGTCCGTTAAAAGGTACAGCGTTGATCACCATGGAGGCTCGCTTAGTCTTTATTCTGGTAGAAAACTTCTTTGGTGGGGATGGTCGATTCCATGCCAAAATCGAAGGGCGCGAATTTACCCCAACGGAACGCCGCATCATTCAGCTGCTGCTGAAGATTGTATTTGAAGACTACAAAGAAGCGTGGTCGCCAGTGATGGGGGTGGAGTTCGAATATCTCGACTCTGAAGTAAACCCAAGTATGGCTAACATTGTCAGCCCGACAGAAGTGATTGTCGTGAGTTCATTCCATATAGAAGTTGACGGCGGTGGCGGCGATTTTCATGTCGTTATGCCTTACTCCATGGTTGAACCTATCCGTGAACTGTTGGATGCAGGTGTTCAGTCCGACAAGATGGAGACTGACGTCCGTTGGAGCTCAGCATTGCGTGAAGAGATTATGGATTGTCCGGTTAACTTCCGCGTTAACTTGCTTGAAAAAGACATCTCTTTGCGTGACCTCATGGAATTGCAACCGGGTGACATCATCCCGATTGAAATGCCAGAACATGCGACAATGTTTGTGGAAGACCTGCCGACCTATCGCGTAAAAATGGGCCGTTCGGAAGACAAATTAGCGGTGCAAATTTCTGAGGAAATTGAGCGCCCACATGTAGTCAAAACAGATTTAGCTTTCTTGGGCAAGGACATCATGTCTGAGCTTGAGAATGAAGACGATATAGACGATTAAGATACCTTATTGAACAGACATGCTTTGGCATTAAATAAGGCTTAACACAGGATAGAAAAATGGAACCAAGTGACGATCAAAAGCTAGCAGATGAATGGGCAGCCGCTCTTGGCGAAGACCCGTCTGCACCTTCTGTTGACGTAGATGAAGTATTGGCCGCGCCACTGGAAGAGCTAAAAGACACTTCAAGCCCAATTACCGAAGATGAGCGTCGTAAACTCGACACCATCATGGATATTCCGGTGACGATTTCGATGGAAGTCGGTCGTTCACAAATCAGCATTCGGAACTTATTGCAGTTGAACCAAGGTTCGGTTGTTGAGTTGGATCGTCTAGCGGGCGAGTCATTGGACGTATTAGTCAACGGTACACTGATTGCGCATGGCGAAGTCGTGGTCGTGAACGATAAGTTTGGTATCCGTTTGACGGATGTGATCAGCCAAACTGAACGAATTAAGAAGCTACGTTAAGATGAGCCGCTCAATCAAAACGCGATTGAAGCAAATCACTGGAGCACTGAGCTTAATGCTGAGTGCTCCTTATGCATTTGCTGCCGCACCAAATAATCTGGATCTTGCGACGACACTGGGCTCGCTTGTGCTTGTGATCGGCGTGATTCTTTTGTTGGCTTGGCTACTTAAACGTATGCAAGTGCCGGCGATGGGACAACAAAAAGGCTTGCGTATTGTGAGTCAGTTGCCAGTGGGCACCAAAGAAAGAATCGCCGTAGTTCAAGTGGGTGAAGAGCAGTTTTTGGTTGGAATTACCAGCCAATCAATCCAAACGTTAGCCAAGTTAGATAAGCCACTGAAAGAGGAAGAGTTGGCGACCAATGCTTTTGCGACTCAATTTAGCCAACTGATCAAAAAACATGACAAAGGGTAACCCGATTCGTTTGCTCCTGAGCACGTTGTTGCTTTTCGTCGGCGTGCTGTTTTCTTCATTTTCGTTTGCTGAGGCAGAGGAGTCTGCTCTGCCTGACAACTTGGCCGATGGAAGTAGCGTCACTGTTCAGGCGATGCAAAGTGATACTGGCGCCAGTCGTGCTATGTCCGTTTCTAGTGGTGGTGGCATCCCTGCGTTTACCATGACCACAAACCCAGATGGCAGTGAAGATTACTCGGTTACGCTACAAATCCTAGCGTTAATGACCATGCTTGGCTTCTTGCCTGCTATGGTGATTCTAATGACGTCGTTTACTCGAATTGTGGTGGTGATGTCGATATTGCGTCAGGCAATGGGTTTGCAACAAACGCCGTCTAATCAGGTCATCATTGGTATAGCGCTTTTTTTGACCTTTTTTGTTATGTCTCCTGTCCTGAACGAAATCAACGATAAAGCCGTTCAGCCTTATTTGAATGAGCAAGTCACTGCGAGAGAAGCGTTTGATGCTGCACAAGCACCAATGAAAGCATTTATGCTTAAACAGACCCGAATCAAAGATTTGGAGACGTTCGTAACCATGTCAGGAGAGCAAGTTGAGAACCCAGAAGATGTGTCGATGGCGGTGTTGATTCCGGCTTTCATCACCTCGGAGTTAAAAACTGCATTCCAAATTGGTTTTATGCTCTTCTTGCCGTTTTTGATTATTGACCTCGTGGTAGCGTCGGTACTGATGGCAATGGGTATGATGATGTTGTCACCAATGATTGTTTCGTTGCCGTTCAAGTTGATGCTGTTCGTATTGGTCGATGGTTGGAACTTGATACTTTCGACACTCGCGGGCAGTTTCGCCCTTTAGATAAGCGCAGATAGAGGATAAGACATGACACCAGAAATGTTTGTCGAGCTTTTCCGTGAAGCACTTTGGATGGTGCTTATCATGGTCTGCGCCATTATCATCCCAAGTTTGCTTATCGGCCTTATTGTTGCGATTTTCCAAGCTGCGACTTCCATCAACGAACAAACATTGAGCTTCTTGCCGCGTTTGATTGTCACGCTTTTGGCTCTAATGCTATTTGGTCACTGGATGACGCAAATGTTGATGGAATATTTCTATGGCTTGATTGAGCGCTTACCTCAGGTGCTTTATTAGAGGCGCCTATGGAATACCCCACTAGCGTTGTATTAGATTGGATCGCAAACTATTTCTGGCCCTACGTTCGTATCTCTTCCATGCTGATGGTGATGACGGTAACTGGGGCTCGATTTGTCTCACCACGAATCCGCCTTTACCTCGGGTTAGCCATCACTTTTGCCGTCATGCCGGCGATCCCTGCAGTGCCTCAAGACATTGAGTTGCTCTCGTTTCGGGGTTTTATGACCATTGCCGAGCAAATGATCATCGGTATTGCGATGGGTATGGTCACTCAATTTATGATTCAAACCTTTGTCTTGTTGGGACAAATATTGGGTATGCAATCAAGTTTGGGTTTCGCTTCTATGGTTGATCCCGCAAATGGTCAGAACACGCCATTGCTTGGTCAGTTATTCATGTTTTTGACGACAATGTTTTTCCTTGCCACCGATGGGCACTTGAAAATGCTGCAATTGGTGGTGTTCAGTTTCAAAACTTTGCCGATTGGCTCCGGCTCGCTCAACGCGGTTGATTTCCGTGAAATGGCAGGCTGGCTTGGTATTATGTTCCAAACGGCACTGAGTATGTCTCTATCTGGCATTATTGCACTACTTACCATTAACTTGTCGTTTGGTGTAATGACCCGTGCCGCACCACAGCTGAATATCTTCTCGCTTGGTTTTGCCTTTGCTTTGATGGTGGGCTTATTACTTTGTTGGTACATACTGGCTGGCCTTTATAGTCATTATGAAATGTTCTGGACAGTGGGTGAGGCGCAGATTTGTCGACTCATTCGCTTGGAGTGCTAAGAATTGGCAGAATCAGACGGTCAGGAACGCACCGAAGAAGCCACGCCCCGACGGTTACAACAAGCCAGAGAAAAGGGGCAGGTTGCTCGGTCTAAAGAACTTGCATCAGCATCTGTACTGATCGTTGGCGCCATTTCACTGATGTGGTTTGGCGAGGCGTTAGCACGTTCATTGTTTTCCATCATGAGCCGTTTATTTGATCTTCAACGAGAAGAGATTTTTGATACGGCAAAGCTATTTGACATTGCTTTAGGGGCGATGACCGATTTGTTGTTCCCTCTATTTTTGGTGCTAGCGACATTGTTTACTGCCGCCATGATTGGTGCTGCGGGTGTGGGAGGAATCAGTTTTTCTGCTCAAGCCGCTATGCCAAAGCTGTCGAAAATGAATCCGCTTAGCGGTTTAAAGCGGATGGTCGGAATGCAAAGCTGGGTAGAGTTGATCAAATCAATTCTTAAAGTGGTTTTGGTTACTGGTGTCGCGATCTATTTGATCCAAGCATCGCAGGCGGATCTGATTCAATTAAGTATGGATGTGTATCCGCAAAACATCTTCCATGCTTTAGATATTTTGCTGAACTTTATTTTGCTGATCAGTTGCTCGCTATTAATTGTGGTTGCCATCGATATTCCATTTCAAATCTGGCAGCACGCCGATCAGTTAAAAATGACCAAGCAAGAAGTCAAAGACGAATACAAAGAGACTGAGGGTAAGCCGGAAGTTAAAGGCCGTATTCGTATGTTGCAAAGGGAAGCGGCTCAACGTCGTATGATGGCAGACGTTCCTCAGGCTGATGTTATTGTTACCAACCCAGAGCACTTTTCGGTTGCGCTTCGTTATAAACAGAAGACAGACCGTGCGCCGGTAGTGATCGCTAAAGGCACCGATCACATGGCAATGAAGATTCGAGAAGTCGCCCGAGAGCATGACATCACAATTGTACCTGCTCCGCCACTTGCTCGTGCGCTGTACCATACTACCGAGCTTGAACAAGAGATCCCCGATGGATTATTTACTGCGGTGGCTCAGGTTTTGGCATTTGTATTCCAGTTGAAGCAATACCGAAAACGAGGTGGACAGCGCCCCAAAATTCAGGATTACGATTTGCCAATCCCGCCAGAACACCGGCACTAATACTAAAAGAAGCCTAATTCTAAAAAGGCTAATTTAATCAGATATTAAGCTCTACTTGAGTGTTTAGTCATTATTTTGGCGTTAATTATGGTACATAGCTTGCTTAAAACGCCTTAATTATCAACCATACCTAAACTTTTAGGCCAAAGCGGTCGCGTATTAATAGTAAGAGCTAACGTGACGCTTCAATCGATTGAGATCTCTCGTAGTATGAAGTTAAGCCTGCCATTTGCAGATAAATTGCCACGAATCCCTCAGCGTGAAATGCCAGCTATTGGCGCGCCGGTGATGGTTTTGGCCACCTTAGCGATGGTGGTGCTGCCTATTCCAGCCTTTTTGCTGGATATGTTCTTCACCTTTAACATCGCGTTGTCGATGGTGGTGTTGTTAGTGACCGTTTACACACGTCGTCCGTTGGACTTCGCCGCTTTTCCGACGGTACTGCTGATCGCGACCTTGTTGCGTTTGGCGCTGAACGTTGCCTCGACACGTGTCGTCTTACTGCATGGTCACGAAGGCGGCAACGCGGCAGGTAACGTAATTGAAGCGTTTGGTAATGTCGTTATTGGTGGTAACTACGCGGTCGGCTTAGTGGTTTTCCTTATCTTAATGATCATCAACTTTATGGTGGTGACCAAAGGTGCGGGTCGTATCTCTGAGGTAAGTGCTCGCTTCACCCTTGATGCGTTGCCAGGTAAGCAGATGGCGATTGATGCGGACTTAAATGCCGGATTGATAGACCAAGAACAAGCAAGAGTTCGTCGTTTTGAAGTGACAAAAGAAGCGGATTTCTACGGCTCGATGGATGGTGCCTCGAAGTTCGTAAAAGGTGACGCGATTGCCGGTATTTTGATTCTGTTTATCAACATCATCGGCGGTCTGTCGATCGGTATGGCGCAGTATGGATTGGGTTTCGGTGAGGCAATTGAAATCTATACTTTGCTGACGATTGGTGACGGCCTAGTTGCACAGATTCCATCGCTATTGCTGTCGATTGCAGCGGCGATGATGGTGACACGTCAAAACACTGATGAAGACATGGGTGAACAGCTGGTCTTCCAGATGTTCGACAACCCAAAAGCACTGATGATTACCGCAGCTATTCTCGGTGTGATGGGCATCGTACCGGGCATGCCACACTTTGCGTTTTTGAGTCTGGCGGTAGCGGCTGGCGCGGCGGCGTATTTCATCGATAAACGCCAAAAGCAGAAAGCGAAAGAACCGGCTTTACCAGCGAAAGCCGACGAAGGTACAGAGCCTTCATCACAACGCGAGCTTTCTTGGGACGACGTCCAGCCAGTCGATATTATTGGCCTAGAAGTGGGTTACCGCTTGATTCCGCTAGTGGACCGAGACCAAGGTGGAGAACTGTTAGAGCGCGTAAAAGGTGTGCGTAAAAAGCTATCGCAAGATTTTGGGTTTTTAATCCCTGCGGTTCACATACGTGACAACCTTGAACTGACGCCAAACAGCTATCGAATCACATTAATGGGGGTTGCGGTGGGCGAAGCTGAGATTCGTCCGGATCAAGAGCTAGCGATTAACCCAGGTCAGGTGTATGGCATGATTGATGGCGAGCCAACCATTGACCCTGCATTTGGACTGGAAGCTGTATGGATTCGCGAAGATCAGCGTGAGCATGCTCAGGCGTTAGGTTATACGGTTGTTGACTCATCGACAGTATTAGCGACGCACCTGAGCCAGTTATTGACTAATAACGCATCGCAGTTGATTGGTCATGAAGAAGTAGAGAATTTATTAGAAATGTTAGGACGCAGCGCGCCTAAGTTGGTTGAGAACTTTGTTCCTGACCAATTACCATTAGGTGTGGTGGTGAAAGTCCTACAAAACTTGTTAAACGAGGCCATCCCAATCCGCGATATTCGCACGATTGTTCAAACTTTGGCTGAGTACTCAAGTAAGAGTCAAGAAGCTGACATATTGACGGCAGCAGTTCGAATTAGTCTAAAACGTCTAATTGTTCAAGAAATCAATGGTATAGAGCCTGAGCTGCCAGTGATTACTTTGATACCTGAACTGGAACAAATATTGCATCAAACTATGCAAGCATCAGGAGGCGAATCCGCGGGGATTGAACCGGGGCTCGCTGAACGATTGCAGTCTTCACTAAGCCAAGCGACACAGGAACAAGAATTGAAAGGCGAACCTGCCGTTCTGCTTACTTCCGGTGTATTACGCTCGACGTTGGCGAAATTTGTGAAGAACACAATACCTAATCTCCGGGTACTGTCTTACCAAGAAATCCCGGATGAAAAACAGATCAGAATTGTGCAAGCCGTGGGTAACTGATCTCACGCATCATTAATGGATTCATAGTTTGAAAATAAAGCGATTTTTTGCCAAAGACATGAGAACGGCGCTGCTCCAAGTGAAAGAGGAGTTAGGCGCGGAAGCGGTGATCATGTCAAACAAGAAAGTGGCTGGTGGGGTGGCGATTGTTGCGGCGATAGATAGTGAATCTAACCCGTCTCAAGCAAGCGTAGCATCACAACAAAATCGCGGTGCTTCTCAATCGAATCGCTATAACGAACATCGTCAAATGTCATCGTCTTCTGCAGATCGTTATCAAGATCGTCATTTAGATGAAGATAAAATTAGCCTGAACAGTAATAACAGTAACAACGAAAAAACAGGCTCGATGACGCAGCGATTCGCTAACATGCTTAAGCAATATAGTGGTGGTGCAGCAGATGCTGACGATCATGTAGCGGAAAATGAAGATTCGCTCTCTGCTTTATTGCAACGCCAGAATAAGCATCGCGACGGCTACAACCAAGAAAAGCCAGCGCCATATCAACCAGATTCACCTTTGGCGAAGTTAATCGCACAAGATAATCGATTTGAGCGTCCAACGCCGAAGTTGGATCCGACACGCTATGATCGCCGCCGTCCAAGTGATGAGCGAGAAGAGTCTGCTGATGAGCTGGAGAGTATGCGCGAAGAGATGACGTCAATTCGTCGTCTTCTAGAGCATCAAGTCTCTGGCCTAATGTGGCAGGAAGTGGAACGTCGAGAGCCGCTCAGAGCAATGCTGATTAAGCGCTTAGAGCGTATGGGCGTTTCTCCGGAGTTAGCAGACCAAATGGCGTGCTATATCCCGGAAGATACAAAACCAGCGCGAGCGTGGAAAGCGTTGTTGTCGCTTGTGGCGGATCAAATCAATATTCCTAAACAGGACATTTTAAAACGTGGTGGTGTGGTTGCACTGTTAGGTCCGACGGGGGTGGGAAAAACAACCACCGTTGCGAAGCTCGCAGCACGTGCCGCCATGGAATACGGTGCCGATAATGTGGCCCTTGTGACAACAGATACATATCGCATAGGTGCACATGAGCAGCTCTCAATTTACGGAAGAATCATGGGTTGTCCCGTAAGAGTTGCTAAAGATTCTAACGAGTTAGCCGATGTTATATATCAGCTAAGAAACAGAAGACTGATTTTGGTCGATACGGCAGGGATGGGGCAACGAGATGTCAGGCTTTCTGAGCAGCTCGATACTCTAATGCAAGAGAGCGGAGAAGTGATTCACAGCTACCTTGTTTTGCCAGCTACCGCACAACGTCGCGTTCTACAAGAAACGCTGGATCACTTCCGACGCATACCACTTTCGGGTTGTATTATGACGAAGCTTGATGAGTCATTAAGTCTAGGCGAATTCATCAGTGTAGTGATTCAAAACGCAATGCCAGTGGCTTACATCGCTAATGGTCAGCGCGTGCCAGAAGACATTGTGATAGCGCAACCAAAATATATGCTTGCGAAAGCAAATGAACTGTTAGAGAAGTCGACAGAGAACGAACCTCACTTTTGGAACAGTGACAGTGAAGGACTCTAAGGCGGCGGACTACTATGACTGAGAATATGATACACGATCAAGCAAGCGGCCTCCGTCGCTTAACACAACCATCGTTGACCAAAGTGATTGCTGTTACTGGCGGCAAAGGTGGTGTGGGGAAATCAAACGTAACACTGGGTCTGGCGATTTGTATGGCTCGCCAAGGCAAGAAGGTGATGGTTCTCGACGCTGATTTAGGTCTGGCCAATGTGGACGTGATGCTCGGAATTCGTGCAAAACGTAATCTAGGACATGTCTTAGCGGGTGAATGTGAGCTAAAAGATGCGATTGTCGAAGGGCCTTATGGTATAAAGATAATCCCTGCAACTTCTGGCACACAGAGCATGACTGAGCTTTCTCACGCTCAACATGCTGGACTCATTCGAGCATTTGGTAGTCTTGAAGACGAAATGGACGTCCTGCTGATAGATACCGCCGCAGGCATTTCTGACATGGTAATCAGTTTTTCGCGAGCAGCTCAAGATGTCGTTGTGGTTGTGTGTGATGAACCAACTTCAATCACCGATGCATATGCGTTAATTAAGCTGTTAAGTAAAGAACACCAGGTCCAACGCTTTAAAGTTGTAGCAAATATGGTCAGAAGCTACCGTGAAGGGCGAGAATTGTTTGCAAAGTTGACGCTAGTCACAGAGCGATTCTTGAATGTCAGCCTTGAACTCGTAGCATGTATTCCATTAGATGATAAAGTACGACAGGCTGTAAAAAGACAAAAAATTGTCGTTGATGCGTTCCCTCGCTCACCTGCCGCTTTAGCTATTAGCTCACTAGCAAACAAAGCGTTAACGTGGCCACTACCGAAAACACCAAGTGGACACTTGGAATTTTTTGTGGAAAGGTTGCTAAATCGTACCGAATTCGCAGAGGACCCTTTTGGTGAATAAAGCGATAACCTATGACCAACATGGCAAGTTTAATAGCCAGCAAGCGTTTATAGAGCGCTACTCAGTGTTGGTTAAGCGCATTGCTCACCACCTATTAGGCCGTTTACCGCCGAGTGTTCAGGTAGAGGATTTAATTCAGGCCGGCATGATCGGTCTTATCGAAGCTCAGCAGAATTATGATGGTTCTAAAGGTGCGAGCTTTGAAACTTATGCAGGTATCCGTATTCGCGGTGCAATGTTAGATGACATGCGCAAAGGCGATTGGGTACCGCGTTCTGTTCATAAAAATAATCGAGAGATTAACCAAGCGATTGCGGAGCTGGAAGGCGAATTAAATCGAGATCCTACTGATTCTGAAGTAGCCAAGCATCTCGGTATGACACTGGATCAATATCATAGTGCTCTGACCGATATCAACTGCTCAAAATTAGTCGGTATTGAAGATTTAGGCGTTTCTGATGATGTGATTTCACCTGCAGATGAAACTGATGACAGTAACCCATTCAAAGGGGTTGCCGATGAATCATTTCGAAAAGCACTGGTTGAATCAATAAAACAGCTTCCAGAGCGTGAAGCTTTGGTACTTTCGCTTTATTATGATGAAGAACTCAATTTGAAAGAAATTGGCGATGTGTTAGGCGTAAGCGAATCTCGCGTAAGTCAAATACTGAGTCAAGCGATGCAACGTTTGCGCACCAAGCTCAGTGCGTGGACACAAAATGACTAAAAACACTGATTTTACGATTCAGTGGAGGCAATTTTGAATAAAAACATGAAGATCCTTATTGTTGATGATTTCTCAACAATGCGCCGTATTGTTAAAAACCTGCTTCGTGACTTGGGTTTCAATAACACTCAAGAAGCGGACGATGGTTTAACCGCATTACCAATGCTGAAAAAAGGTGACTTCGATTTTGTTGTAACTGACTGGAACATGCCAGGTATGCAAGGCATCGATTTGCTTAAACACATCCGCGCGGATGCAGAGCTTAAGCATTTGCCAGTTCTAATGATCACGGCTGAAGCGAAGCGTGAGCAGATCATTGAAGCTGCTCAAGCAGGCGTAAACGGCTACATTGTTAAGCCATTTACTGCTGCAACATTAAAAGAAAAATTAGATAAAATTTTCGAGCGTTTATAACTCTCTCTTTTTCTCTTTGTTATTCGAGTCATTCATACCAATTATTAAATACCTATTAAATGACTCGTTTAGCGTTTTTAAAGTGATAAGAAGAACTAAACGTAAAAGGGTCTATTCAGAATGATCTCACTAGAGCAGGCGAAGTCACTCGTTCAAATGCTAGAAAACGGGGAACAAGACCAAGCCAATATGCTTGTTGCCTCGATCTACGAAGGTGCCGAGAATCCAATGCTGCAAGAAATTGGAGCCTTAACTCGAGACCTTCACGAATCACTCAAGCAGTTCAGTCTCGATCAGCGCATGACCGAAATTGCGAAAGACGAAATCCCTAACGCAAGGGATCGTCTTAATTATGTGATCGAGAAGACAGAGCTAGCAGCCAACAAAACGATGGATGCAGTCGACTGCTGCCTTCCTATCGCTGACAACCTGAATGATTGCCTTCAGAAAGTTCGTCCTCAATGGAATGAACTCATGCACGGGCGCATCGAATTAAGCGAATTCAAAGCACTTTGCCACCGAATCGACGAGCTATTAGTTCAAGTCGAAGGTGACAGCACTGAGTTGCGTGGTCAATTGACCGAAATTCTCATGGCGCAAGACTTCCAAGACCTAACTGGCCAAATTATTCGCCGCGTAATTACGTTGGTAAATGAAGTAGAAGGCCGCTTAGTGGAAATCCTAACCGTATTCTCTGGAAATAAACCTGAAGAACACATTCAAGTTTTGTCAGAACCGGCAGATAAAAAGAATACACAAACAAGCGAAGCCGAAGGCCCGATTCTTCATCCAGAACTGAGAGAAGATGCGGTTTCATCGCAGGACGAAGTCGATGACTTGTTGTCCAGTCTTGGATTTTAAAGGTAACGTATGAGCTACGATTTAGACGAAGATATTCTTCAGGACTTTCTCATTGAGGCTGGGGAAATTCTCGAACTGCTTTCTGAGCAGTTGGTTGAATTGGAAAATAACCCAGAAGACAAAGACTTACTTAATGCAATTTTCCGCGGGTTTCACACCGTAAAAGGCGGTGCTGGCTTCCTGTCTTTGGCAGAGCTAGTCGATACTTGTCATGGTGCGGAGAACGTGTTCGACGTTTTACGAAACGGCCAACGCACGGTCACGCAAAACTTAATGGATACGATGCTAAAAGCGTTGGATACGGTCAATACCCAGTTCCAAGCCGTTCAAGATCGTGAACCATTGGAAGCAGCGGATCCTGCCCTTCTTGAAGAACTTCATCGTCTATGTAAACCTGAATCAGAAGATGAAGTCGCTGCAACCGTGGTTGAAGAGCCAGTGGTTACTCCTGAACCTGTCAGTCCTGAGCCTGTTATTGAAGAACCTGCCGCGCCAGCGTCAAGTGTCGGCTCTGTTGATGAAATTACCCAAGACGAATTCGAAAAGCTGCTGGATGAACTTCATGGTAAAGGCTCAGCTCCAGGCGCTTCAGAACCTGCGACACCAACAACGCCATCAGAGCCCCCTCAATCAAGTGCGCCATCAGTTGAAAGTGGCGATATCACTGACGATGAATTTGAACGTCTACTTGACGAACTTCACGGCGTCGGCAAAAGTCCATCAGCGGCAGAGGCTGCAGCATCTGCACCAGTAGAACCTCCTAAAGCGGCAGAACCAGCTGCGCCAGTTGCATCGTCAGCAAATCAAGATAGTGACTTAATGACGGACGAAGAGTTCGAAAAGTTACTCGATGAGCTACATGGTGCGGGCAAAGGTCCTACGCTAGAAGAACTGGATATGGCAACGAAGCCGGCATCAGCAAACGTAGAGGAAAGCCCTGCGAAACCTGAGCCTGCGGTTAAGCCAGCACCAGCACCAGCAGCGCCAACTCCGGCTCCAGCACCAAAACCAGAATCTAAACCTGTCGCGGTGAAAGAAGAGGCGAAAGCGCCAGCGGTTAAAAAGCCTCAGGCCGAGGCAACCGTTCGTGTCGATACCTCAACGCTTGATACCATCATGAACATGGTAGGTGAGCTTGTATTGGTCCGAAACCGTCTATTAAGCCTTGGTTTGAACAGCGACAATGAAGAAATGTCCAAAGCGGTCGCCAACCTTGATGTCGTAACGGCGGATCTGCAAGGCGCGGTAATGAAAACGCGTATGCAGCCAATCAAGAAAGTATTTGGCCGTTTCCCACGCGTTGTCCGTGACTTGGCGCGCAACCTAAATAAAGACATCGTGCTGGAAATGCGCGGTGAAGAAACCGATCTCGATAAAAACCTTGTAGAAGCATTGGCTGATCCATTGATTCACTTGGTTCGTAACTCGGTTGACCACGGTATTGAAATGCCAGACGACCGCGCGAAAGCAGGTAAATCACGCACAGGTAAAGTGATTTTGTCTGCATCGCAAGAAGGGGATCACATTGAGCTATCCATCGTAGATGATGGCGGCGGTATGGACCCGAACAAACTGCGTGGTATCGCGGTTAAGCGCGGCATGATGGACGAAGATGCGGCGGCCCGTTTAACAGACAAAGAGTGCTTCAACCTTATCTTTGCGCCAGGTTTCTCAAGTAAAGATAAAATTTCTGACATCTCTGGTCGTGGCGTTGGCATGGATGTGGTTAAGACGGCGATCAACACCTTAAATGGTTCAATCGATATCGATTCTGAGCTAGGTAAAGGCACTAAGATCACCATCAAAGTACCACTGACGCTTGCGATCCTACCAACACTGATGGTTGGTGTTGGCGGTCATCCGTTTGCACTGCCACTGGCATCTGTGAGCGAAATTTTCCACTTGGATCTGAGTCGCACAAACGTGGTAGATGGTCAGTTGACGATCATTGTGCGTGAAAAATCTATCCCGCTATTTTACTTACAGAACTGGTTAGCATCCAAATCACAAAACGTCGAAGAGCGTACTGGTCACGGTCATGTGGTTATTGTACAGATCGGTAACCAGCGCGTTGGTTTTGTTGTGGATACGCTTATTGGTCAAGAAGAAGTGGTTATTAAGCCACTCGATAATCTATTGCAAGGCACTCCGGGCATGGCTGGTGCAACAATCACTAGCGATGGCCATATTGCATTAATTCTAGATGTGCCTGATTTACTTAAGCGATATGCTGCGGCTTCACGCCTTTAAGCAAAGCTGACGTTATTAAAAGGAATAAGATGGCGATTAAAGTACTAGTCGTTGATGATTCGAGTTTTTTTCGACGTCGCGTGAGCGAAATCATCAACTCAGAATCGCGCCTAGAAGTGATTGACGTTGCGGTAAATGGCAGAGAGGCGGTTGAGAAAGCCAAATCTCTTAAACCGGACGTCATCACGATGGATATTGAAATGCCAGTGATGGATGGCATTACCGCTGTACGTGAAATCATGGCAGCGGCTCCAACGCCAATCCTAATGTTTTCGTCCCTGACTCATGACGGGGCGAAAGCCACGCTTGATGCGCTTGATGCGGGCGCATTGGATTTCTTACCGAAAAAGTTTGAAGACATCGCACGTAACCGCGAAGAAGCGGTGTCACTGCTTCAGCAACGAGTTATTCAGATTGCTTCGAAGCGCGCTTTTATGCGTCGACCAATCACTCGCGTTGCTGCGAGTACCAATGCGGCATCTCGTCCACTAGGTTCAAGAACGGCTTCGCCAGCGACTCCAGCTCCTGCTCGACCGGCTGCGGCAAAGTTCCGAGCCTCCGGTAAGAAGTATCAACTGACCGCAATTGGCACGTCGACTGGTGGTCCGGTTGCTTTGCAAAAAATTCTGACGCGTTTACCGATGAACTACCCGCATCCGATCGTATTGATCCAACATATGCCAGCAACCTTTACTGCTGCATTTGCCAGCCGTTTGAATACCTTGTGTAAGATTCAAGTGAAAGAAGCAGAAGACGGCGATGTCTTACAGCCTGGTGTGGCATACCTTGCTCCAGGTGGTAAGCAAATGATGGTGGATGGTCGAGCGGGGGCTGCTCGTCTTCGTATCATTGATGGCGGCGACCGCATGAACTACAAACCATGTGTGGATGTGACTTTTGGTTCTGCAGCCAAAGTATACGGTGACAAAGTACTCTCTTTAGTGCTGACTGGCATGGGTGCAGACGGTCGTGAAGGCGCTCGTATGTTGAAGTCTGCAGGCTCAACTATTTGGGCTCAAGATGAAGAAAGTTGTGTTGTTTATGGTATGCCCCAAGCTGTTGCTAAAGCAGGCATTTCTTCAGAAGATTTACCGCTTGACCGCATTGCAGAACGCATGTTGGTGGAAGTTGGCCTAGCGTAGGATTCATCATGATTGTTTGGAGTGTAGCTAACCAGAAAGGTGGCGTGGGTAAAACCACCTCAACAGTGACATTAGCGGGTTTGCTGAGTCAAAAAGGTCATCGCGTACTGATGGTCGATACTGACCCTCACGCATCACTGACTACCTATCTTGGTTATGATCCTGACGCAGTAACTTCGAGCCTATTTGATTTATTCCAGTTGAAGACATTCTCTCGTGAAACGGTGAGGCCGTTAATCCTAGAGACAAAACTGGAAGGGATGGATATCATTCCCGCGCATATGTCCCTTGCGACGCTTGATCGTGTCATGGGGAATCGCAGTGGGATGGGGCTGATCTTAAAACGAGCTCTACAAGCGGTCTCACAAGACTATGATTATGTGTTGATTGACTGTCCGCCAATTCTTGGTGTGATGATGGTCAACGCACTGGCCGCCAGTGACCGAATTTTGATTCCCGTTCAAACCGAGTTTTTGGCGATGAAAGGCTTGGAACGCATGATGCGCACGTTAACCATTATGCAAAAGTCTCGTCCGGGTGGTTTCAAAGTGACTATCGTTCCAACGATGTATGACAAGCGCACCAAAGCGTCTTTGCAGACATTGATGCAACTGAAGAAAGATTACCCAAATCAAGTATGGACCTCTGCGGTGCCGATTGATACCAAGTTCCGTGATGCTAGTTTAAAGCATTTGCCAGCATCGCATTTTGCATCTGGTAGTCGTGGTGTGTTTGCGTATAAACAGTTACTGATTTACCTGGAGAGGTTAGCGTTCGATGAGCAGTAACGACGTGCTTTCCAGTGAACAAGCGCTTGATGACTACTTTAATGCGCTATTGGGTGATGAGGCTGAAGCAACGACTCTTGAGGAAGAGCTTGACTTGCTGGCTCAAGAAATATCATCTGCAGAGCCAGAGCCAGAGCCAGAGCCAGAGCCAGAGCCAGAGCCAGAGCCAGAGCCAGAGCCAGAGCCAGAGCCAGAGCCAGAGCCAGAGCCAGAGCCAGAGCCAGAGCCAGAATTACAGTTTCAATACTCGGAGCCGGAAACTTACCAGTTTCAAGAAGCGTACCCGCCAGAATTGGAAGCCCCAAATCTGGAAGATGTGCAAAGGTTATTAAGTCAGCTTGAAGCAAGCAACCCTGTAGCCGAGTTAGATATTGATAGTATTCTTGAACAAAATACGATTGATATTGCAGCAGAAATAAAAGCGGCTGAGCCAGACGTACAAACCGTTAGTGAGGCGCCCGAGTTACAAACAGTTGAAGAGATACAAGACTGGGTGATTGATGCGCCAGTTTTTGAGGAAACTCAGCCAGAACTGGTTGAACCTCAATCGGTGATTGAGCATGATGTCAATATAGAATCGAACGTTGATACCGAGCTCGAGACACAAACAGGTTCCGAAATACCAACTGACTGGGAAAGCACGAAGCGAAGTGAAGATTTTCAAGTGCTTTACTTTGATGTGAATGATGTCACGTTTGCCGTACCGCTTGATGAGTTAGGTGGTATTCATCGCATCAGCGAGCTTAACCATTTGATAGGAAAGCCCGCCTGGTATTTGGGGCTACAAACAAATCGTGAGCAACAGTTTGATGTCGTCGATACCGCGAAATGGGTGATGGCAGATAAGCTTCGCGATGACAGTTACAAAGATAATTACCAATACGTTGTCATGCTTGGAGAGAGCATGTGGGGGCTGGCCAGTAACCAACTAATGGGGACGGAAACGCTCAATATCGACAAGGTTCGCTGGCGTGAACAGGCGGGTAAGCGCCCTTGGCTAGCGGGCATGGTAAAAGAAAAAATGTGCGCCTTAATTCATGTCCAGGCGCTCATTGACATGCTAAACGCCGGTTTAGATGTCAAATCACTGAATTAGATTTAAGTCGGGAACGACATTAACGAGGATTAACTATGTCTCAAGCTTTTGAAGTAGAAGTGAAGAAAGATGCATCGAATGACGAAGTTCTTCAGTGGGTGACGTTCCAGCTAGAAGAAGAAACGTACGGCATCAACGTAATGCAAGTTCGTGAAGTACTTCGTTATACTGAAATTGCACCCGTTCCAGGTGCGCCAGATTATGTTCTGGGTATCATCAACCTGCGTGGTAACGTGGTTACTGTTATCGACACGCGTTCGCGTTTCGGCCTGATGGAAGGCGAAGTTACAGATAATACTCGTATTATTGTGATCGAGTCAGAGCGTCAAGTGATTGGTATTTTGGTAGATAGTGTGGCAGAAGTGGTTTACCTACGTTCTTCTGAAATTGACACGACGCCTTCTGTTGGTACTGATGAAAGCGCGAAGTTCATCCAAGGTGTGAGCAACCGTGACGGCAAACTTCTTATCCTTGTGGATTTGAACAAGCTCCTAACGGATGACGAATGGGACGAGATGGCTCACCTATAATGGGCTGAATAATGATGGCTGAAGAGACTCTTTTATCTGTTCCATTCCTTGCGGGTGGCGTCGCTTTTATCGTGTTGGTGTTGGTTGTTTTGCAACTGCGCATTCGCTCGGGGTTGCAAAAGCAAGTAGACCAGCAACGAGCACAGTCTCGACATGTAGATAAAGAAGTACAAAAGTTGAGTAAGCAGTTACTCGAAGTGCGTTCGGTTGTCGTTGGTCTTGGACAAAAAGTAACGGAACAACAAGACATTATTCAGCACCTAAACGAGAGAATTCGTGAACTCGAGCACGCTGATACTGATGGTCGCTTGTACAGTCGAGCTTCTAAAATGGTACAGCTTGGTGCAGATATCAATGAGCTCATTGAAGAGTGTGAACTGCCAAAAGCTGAAGCGGAATTGATGCTTTCACTACAGAAAAAACTGGCGGGAAAAGAGAAAATTCCACCACTAAGCGGTCAGCCATCAGATGATGCAGAATACCCGACGCGTGGACGTCGTCGACGCTAAAGGTTTTAAAGCGATAAAAAGAGGCGATAAGCCTCTTTTTTTGTGTTCGGTTACTAATTATCTTTTTGCAATACAGCCCTAGGTTACCTTGAGCTCTCTTCATTCTTAGCACTCGCTCCCCAAGTTAAAATGAGAGCTTATAACTACTTATAGTTAATTTTATTAAAGTGTGACGATTAATTAACAAAAATACATGAACTTACATACATCCCAGCCCTCTTATCCTGTTTTGTCATAACTAAGCTGTGCTAATATAGCGCTTCGTTCATTTTTTAGTTGAAGCTCTATGTTAGAAGTATCTAACCTGACAGCGATCCGTGATGAGAGGGTCCTGTTTGAAAACCTGCAGTTTGAAATTAAGCCTGGTGAATTGGTCCAGATAGAAGGGCGCAATGGTACTGGCAAAACTACGTTACTACGTATTGTGACAGGTTTAGGTGATAGAGAAGAAGGCATCATTAAGTGGAAAGGAGAAGAGGTTGAAAAATCTCGTGATGTTTTCCATCAAGATCTGCTGTTCTTAGGGCATCAAACTGGAGTGAAACGAGAGCTTACCGCACTAGAAAACTTACGTTTTTACCAATCTATTCAAAATAACCGCTCTTCTGACGAAGAAATCTTCACTGCTTTAACTCAAGTTGGTTTAGCTGGTCGAGAAGATGTGCCTGTAGCACAGCTTTCCGCAGGTCAGCAACGACGAGTGGCACTAGCAAGGTTATGGCTCAGTAAGCAAATTTTATGGATTTTAGATGAACCGTTGACCGCCATAGATAAGCAAGGCGTCAAAGTGCTTGAATCTTTGTTCGCAAGTCACGCTGATAATGGCGGTATTGTCGTGTTGACTACGCATCAAGATATGTTTTCGGACAGCCCGAAACTTAGAAAAATAAAGTTGGGTGATTGATATGATTCCATCTATGACCACCATCATTCGCCGCGAGCTATTGATAGCATTTCGCCGTCAGGCAGACATTCTGAACCCGCTTTGGTTCTTTATTATTGTTATTACTCTGTTTCCTCTTAGTATCGGGCCTGAACCAAATTTGTTAGCACGTATTGCAGCGGGCATTGTTTGGGTTGCCGCATTGCTATCTGCCTTATTATCATTAGAGCGTCTATTTCGTGATGATTTTCAAGACGGTGCATTGGAACAAATGATGCTAATGCCGATTCCATTGCAACTTGTAGTGGTTTCAAAGGTCATAGCACATTGGTTGTTAACAGGGTTACCTCTGATCCTAATTAGCCCATTATTGGCGGTTTTACTTTCGCTCGATTTCAATACTTGGCTATCTGTTGTACTAACCTTGATGATCGGTACACCGACACTAAGTTTTATTGGAGCTATTGGTGTGGCTTTGACGGTTGGGTTGCAAAAGGGGGGCGTTCTTTTGAGTTTGCTTATTCTTCCGCTCTACATCCCAATTTTGATTTTCGCAACATCAGCAATTGATGCCGCCGCGCTTGGTATGGCGTATAACGGTCAACTAGCAATTTTAGGTGCGATGCTAATGGGAGCGATGACGTTAACGCCTTTTGCCATTAGTGCCGCATTGAGAGTTAGTGTTAACTAACTCAATAAAGTGCCAATGAAGCGGCGCTTGATCAAAGAATTATTATTAAAGCACTGCTACGGTCTCAGCCCTTTAGACAGTGTCCCTGAAGTAAGAGTGAGAACAAAACATGTGGAAATGGCTACATCCTTATGCCAAGCCAGAAACCGCTTACCGTTTGAGTGGTAAGTTTCTGCCTTGGTTTTCTGTATTGGCCCTCGTATGCTTATCGGTTGGTACGGTTTGGGGGCTTGCATTTGCGCCTTCAGATTACCAACAAGGTGACAGTTTCCGAATCATCTACATTCATGTCCCATCAGCTATTTGGTCTATGGGCGTTTATATGTCGATGGCGATTGCGGCATTTATTGGCTTAGTATGGCAAGTACGTCTATCTGATATGGCGGCACTTGCGATGGCGCCGATTGGTGCGGTATTTACCTTTATTGCTCTACTTACTGGTGCCGTTTGGGGTAAGCCAATGTGGGGCACTTGGTGGGTATGGGATGCGCGTCTTACTTCAGAGTTGATTCTTCTATTTCTCTATCTTGGTGTTATTGCGCTTTATCACGCGTTTGACGATCAGAAAACAGCCGCAAAAGCGGCGGGTATTTTAGCGATCGTAGGCGTCGTGAACCTACCTATCATTCACTTTTCCGTAGAATGGTGGAACACGCTTCACCAAGGCGCGACGATCACGAAATTTGAACAACCTTCTATTTCATCCGACATGCTTTGGCCGTTATTGCTAAACATCTTTGGCTTTGCGTTCTTCTTTGGTGCAGTGACGATGGTACGTTTTCGTAACGAAATCATCAGTAAAGAAAGTCACCGCCCTTGGGTGCGCAAACTCGCAACAGAACAAACTCAGTGAGGTAATTGATTATGCATTTTGAATCTCTGAGCGACTTTTTTGCCATGGGTGGCTACGCATCATACGTATGGAGTGCGTTTGGTATTACTTTCTTATCCATGCTGATTCTTCTGATCACTAGCCTTCGCCGCGGTGATGCATTATTGAAAGAAGTGAAAGCAAAAATTGACCGTCAAGCTCGTATCGACGCAGCGAAGAACATGGAGAACACCTTATGAACCCGAGACGTAAAAAGAGGCTAGGTATCGTACTAGCGATCTTTATCGGTATTAGTGCCACCATTGGTTTGATACTTTATGCGCTTAACCAAAATATGGACCTTTTCTACACTCCAACGGAATTGGTTAATGGTAAGCCAGATGGCACCAAGCCAGAAGTAGGCCAGCGTCTGCGTATTGGTGGTATGGTGGTTGTGGGCTCGGTTCGTCGAGATCCTAATTCTTTGAAAGTGAGTTTTGACCTGCACGATGTCGGTCCTAAAGTGACGATTACTTATGACGGTATTCTTCCTGACTTGTTCCGTGAAGGGCAGGGTATTGTGGCTCAAGGTGTACTGAAAGATGCCACGACAGTTGAGGCATTTGAGGTCCTAGCGAAGCACGATGAAGAATACATGCCACCAGAAATTGCAGAAGCGATGAAGAAAACGCATGAACCGCTTCAATACAGCACCGAACAGAAACAAGGAAGCGGCCAATGATTGCTGAAATCGGTCACTTTGCTCTCATTCTTTCGCTTGCAATGGCTGTGCTGCTGAGCGTATTGCCATTGTGGGGAGCATCGAATAATAACACCATGCTCATGAACACAGCGCGACCGCTATCTTGGTCTATGTTCCTGATGCTGTTGTTCTCTTTCGCCATTTTATGTTGGGGATTTTATACCAACGACTTCACGTTACAGTATGTAGCGAGCAACTCGAATAGTCAGCTTCCTTGGTACTACCGTTTAACCGCAGTATGGGGTGCACACGAAGGTTCACTGTTGCTATGGGTTTTAATCCAAGCTGCTTGGACTGTCGCTGTAGCGACATTCAGTCGTGGTATGCCGCAAGAGTCGGTTGCACGTGTACTTGCCGTAATGGGCATGATCTCAGTGGGTTTCCTACTGTTTATCATCTTAACGTCAAACCCATTCTTACGTACGTTGCCTTTCTTCCCGGTTGACGGACGTGATTTGAACCCTCTGCTTCAAGACCCTGGTTTGATTGTTCACCCGCCAATGCTTTACATGGGCTACGTTGGTTTCTCGGTTGCCTTCTCTTTTGCGATCGCATCCCTAATGACTGGACGCCTTGATACGGCTTGGGCCCGTTGGTCTCGTCCTTGGACAACCGCTGCATGGGTATTTTTAACACTCGGTATCGCACTAGGCTCTTGGTGGGCTTACTACGAACTTGGCTGGGGTGGCTGGTGGTTCTGGGACCCAGTAGAAAACGCATCATTCATGCCTTGGTTAGCGGGTACCGCATTAATGCACTCTCTTGCCGTGACAGAAAAACGCGGCACATTTAAAGCGTGGACGGTACTATTGGCAATCTCTGCATTTTCGTTGAGTTTGTTGGGCACATTCTTAGTCCGTTCCGGTATTTTAGTATCAGTGCACGCGTTCGCGTCTGACCCGTCACGCGGTATGTTTATTCTAGGCTTCCTCGTTTTCGTTATCGGCGGCTCTTTATTGCTGTTTGCTGTAAAAGGGGCAGCAGTACGTGTACGTGGTAACTTCGACTTAGTCTCTCGTGAAAACGCGCTCTTAGCCAACAACGTATTACTTATCGCAGCACTTGTTGTTGTGTTAGTGGGGACACTGTTGCCGCTCGTACACAAGCAGCTTGGTTTGGGGTCGGTTTCTATCGGTGCGCCATTCTTCGACATGCTGTTTGCTTGGTTGATGATGCCATTTGCTTTCCTACTTGGTATTGGTCCACTTATCCGTTGGAAGCGAGACAATTTATCTAAACTTGTGAAACCAATGCTCGTTTCAGGTGTGCTTGCTTTTGCTTTGGCCGCGGTATGCGTATACCTGTTTGCCGACTTCTTCTCAACTATGGCTTACATTGGCTGGGTAATGGCGATTTGGATTATTGCAATGCATGGCTTTGAACTATATGAGCGTGCAACGCACCGTCATAGCTTTAGTGAAGGCGTTCGCAAGCTGCAGCGTAGCCATTGGGCGATGATGTTGGGTCATGTTGGTCTGGCGGTATCTGTTATCGGTATTGCGATGGTACAGAACTACAGCATCGAGCGTGATGTACGTTTAGCACCTGGCGAACACTTCCAAATTCAAGGTTATGATTTCTACTTCTCAGGCCTGCGTGATAAAGATGGTCCAAACTACGATGGCTACATCGCGGATTTTGAGATCACACATGATGGCAAATACGTGAATACGCTTCACGCTGAGAAGCGCTTCTACCGTACGGCTAAGTCTATGATGACCGAAGCTGCCATTGACCGTGGAATTAGTCGTGACTTATACATTGCAATGGGTGAACGTTTAGACGACAACCGATCTTGGGCTGTTCGTATTTACTATAAACCGTTCGTTCGTTGGATTTGGGCTGGCTCTTTGATTATGGCGTTAGGCGGTGCACTAGCGATTTCAGATAAGCGTTATCGCTTCCGCAAATCTTCAAAGAAAAACGCGAAGTCAAAAGAGCAGGAGGCATAACATGAATAAGAAAATCTTATTTATTCCGCTCGTCGCTTTCATGATTTTGGCGGGCATTTTCGCAACCCAGTTAATGCGCAACCAAGAGGGCGATGATCCAACGAAATTGGAGTCGGTTTTGGTTGGTAAGCCAGTTCCTGAGTTTCACTTAGAAGACTTAGCTGAACCTGGAAAACAATACGACCAGTCAATTTTTAAAGGTGAGCCGTTGCTCTTGAACGTTTGGGCTACGTGGTGTCCAACGTGTTATGCAGAGCATAAATACCTAAACGAATTGGCGGGTAAGGGCGTTAAGATTATCGGTATGAATTACAAAGATGATCGTAACAAAGCGGTAGGTTGGTTGAATGATCTCGGCAACCCTTACTTAATTAGCCTATTTGATGGTAGCGGTATGCTTGGTCTTGACCTTGGCGTTTATGGTGCACCAGAAACATTCATTATTGATGCAAATGGTGTGATTCGCTATCGTCATGTGGGGGATGTTAACCCACGTAATTGGTCAGAAACACTGGAGCCGCTTTACAACAAATTGGTTGAGGAGGCGAAGCAATGAGAAAGCTGATCCTTGCAGTTTTTGCTGTCATGACATTATCTCTTGCTGCTCACGCCGCCATTGAGGTGTACGAGTTCGATAACTTGGAACAAGAACAGCAGTTCAAAGAGCTAAGCCATACGCTCCGTTGCCCTAAATGTCAGAACAACACGATCTCGGATTCTAACGCTGAACTTGCTCAAGACTTACGCCATAAGGTGTACGAAATGACCAAAGAAGGTAAGTCCAAAGATGAGATTGTTGATTACATGATCGCCCGATATGGTAACTTCGTGACTTACAACCCACCATTTACGGTTGCTACTGCGATCTTGTGGCTAGGGCCGCTCGCTGTGGTATTGGGTGGTTTTGGTTTGATTGTACTGCGTAGCCGTAAATCTAAAGTTAAGGCAAAAGCGAGCAGTGACGAGCAATGGGATGAGCAAAAAGAGGCTCGTTTAAAAGCATTGCTTGAAGAAGAAGAGAACAACGGAGATAAGAAGTAATGACACTATTTTGGATTTCCACCGTTGCTCTTACGCTTATTGCTTGTGCGCTGGTGGCTTTGCCGCTGCTTAAACAAAAAGCGAACAATGATGATGTGTTACGCGATGAGCTCAACAAGGCATTTTATAAAGACCGTTTATCTGAACTTGCAGAAGAAACCGACGAAGGGCTGGTTGAAAGCGAAGACGAACTGATTTCTGATCTAAAGCAGTCTCTCCTTGACGATATTCCGGGTGATAAAGCGCAAAAAGAAACCAAGGTTTCACCAATCGCGGTTTTAGTTCCATCGGTAATTCTGACGGTGGCGTTGAGCTATGGCTTGTATTACAAATTTGGCGCGTCAGACGATATTGTTCAATGGCAAGAAGTGTCTGCAAATCTACCTGAGTTATCGAAAAAGCTGATGTCGGCTTCTTCTGAGCCGTTGAGTGACGATGAAATGGCGGATTTGACCCTTGCCCTTCGAACTCGCTTACATTACCAGCCGGAAGACTCGACAGGTTGGTTATTGCTAGGTCGTATTGCGTTAGCAAATCGTGATGTCACGACTGCTATCGATGCGATGGAAAAGTCATATCGCCTAGAGCCCAAAGATCCTGATGTGATGTTGGGTTATGCACAAGCTCTGATGCTGTCTCAAGAGGAAATGGATCAAGCGACGGCTCGCTCATTACTCGGCAAGCTGATGCAGCAAGACTATGTCGATCTGCGTGTGTTTTCTTTGTTAGCGTTCGATGCGTTTGAGCGTCAAGACTTCCCGGCAGCGATCAAGTACTGGGGAATCATGCAGCAAATGATTGGTCCAGAAGATAGCCGCTACGAGATGTTGTCACGCAGTATTGAGAGCGCTCGTAAGCAAATGGGCGAAGCGGTTTCACCGGATAAGAGTGTCGCTGTGACAATTAATGTGGCACCAAATGCTCAGTTGAATCCAAACGCAGTTCTGATTGTGTCGGTACATCGTGCAGATGGCTCACCAATGCCTGTTGCTGCAGCTCGCTATCCGCTGGGTACTTTCCCTCGTACAGTCGTATTAGATGATGGTAATGCCATGATGCAAGGGCAAAAACTATCTTCACTCGACAAGTTAATCGTCCGTGTGCGTGTGGACTCTGACGGTAACGTAGCAACGCGTGATCAAGATTGGCACGGAGAAAGTGACGTCGTTGAATTTGGCGCACCAGTAGAAGTGACCATTGATCAGCAGTATTAATTGTTAACATCTGTCTCTGAAACATGACAACGAGGTAGAGTCAGTTGCCTTTAGTGGTATGACTCTAAACGATCGAGTAGAATACCGAAGGCCAGCGACTGCTGGCCTTTATTTATTCCCATATCTGAGTCATCTTTACTACGTATACTGCTCAACATACGTACAACTGTTCATTGGGTGACTTAGGTACATTAATAGTCGTTATGGAAAATAAAATGTATAACAAGGGTAAATCTACCTTCTTGTTACTGCTTGCAGTTGGACTGGTTGGCTGTTCAAGTGCGCCTGATGAAGCAGTAACGGGACAAGAAACAAATCAAACGACTTCTGATGTGTATGACCCGTTGGAAGGCTTTAACCGAACCATGTGGGAAATCAACTACGAATATTTAGATCCGTATTTGGTTCGTCCTGTATCACTTGCGTATGTGGAATACACGCCAGTTCCTATTCGTTCCGGTATCGCTAACTTCTTGTCGAACTTAGATGAGCCAGCCAGCATGGTTAATAACTTAGTCATGGGTAACGGCACGAAAGCCGTGGACCACTTTAACCGTTTTTGGATTAACTCGACGTTTGGTATTTTCGGTTTATTCGATATTGCAAGTGCCGCGGGTATTACGAAGTACGACGAGAAAGCGTTCAGTGATGCAGTAGGCCACTATGGTGTTGGAAATGGCCCTTACTTCATGATTCCAGGTTATGGCCCGTATACCTTACGTGAAGTGACAGATACCGTAGATAGTACGTATTTACCCCTCTCTTACCTCAACTTCTGGGCGAGTTTGGGTAAGTGGGCGTTTGAAGGCATGGAGAAGCGTGCTTTATTAGTACCGCAAGAAGCACAGTTAGACTCGTCGCCGGATCCATACATTCTTACTCGCGATGTTTATATTCAGCGTCAAAACTTTAAAGCAGAAGTTGAAACGGTGGAAGAAGTTAACATCGAAGAAGAAGAGTATTTAGACGAATACCTAGAAGACTTTTAAGCGCTGTTCTTTACAATATACAAATGAAAAAAGGCTTAGCTGATGCTAAGCCTTTTTTGTATTTTGCAGCTCGGTTAGAAGCGGTAGTTTGCTTGAACACCGATTAGCCAAACATTACCCGTAGTTTCGCCTACGAATTGGCCGCCGACTTGTTCTGCAGTGTCGTCTGACTTGTAACCACGAGACTCAACGATTGGTGCGTCTTTCGCAAAAATATAGGTGAAGCCAGCGTCTAGGCTGAAGTCTTTCGTCCAATCGTACGTTGCGCCAATACTTAGCCAAGTACGGTCAGTTTCTGGGATAGTGATCGTACGGTTTTTGTCGCTTACCGCTGAAGTATCGTACGCAATACCAGTACGTAGCGCTAGCTTAGGATCAAGCTGGTAAGTGGCACCAACAGCAAAGCGGTAGTTATCTTCCCAGTTTTCTACTTTAACCATATGCGTGCCAGCGGTATCTAGACGTGCTTCCAATTTCTCGAAAGAGCTCCAATCCGTCCAGTTAAAGCTTGCGTGTAACGCAAGTTGGTCTGTTACTTGGTGGAAGCTTGCCAACTCAGCCGTTGCAGGCAGGTTTAGGTACATGTAGCCGTTGTCACGTAGCTGTGGAAGCTCAGAAGTACCGAAGCCAAAACCTAGACCTTCAGCATGGCCTTCAAGCTTCAGTTCAACTTCAGATTTGTACGCGAAGCCGATACGGTTATTTTCATTGATCTGCCATGCAGTACCAACTTGCCAGCCCCAAGCGGTATCGTCACCTTCCATGTATTTTAGAGCGGTACCTTGAGGAACACTGATAGTATCGCCAGTGACAGGGTGCTGCCCTACAATGTTATTCTTAGGTGCTGCTGCGCCAAAGCTGCCTTCGCCGATGATGTAACGGATACCACCACCAACGCTGATTGATTCATTGACTTTGTAAGCTGCGTTTAAGTTCGCTTCCATTGTCGTTACGCTTGCTTCGTTACCGAAGTGTGATGCACCAAAGCCTTTACCTAAATCGGTTTCCATGCCGTAGTTGGTGCCAAATGCCAAACCAATCGCGAATTTCTCATTGTATTGGTGTGATAGGTAGAAGTTTGGAATGATTGCATCATGTGCGAAATCATCTGAAGATGCAGAAGAAGTACTACCGTGGAAGTTTACATCACCTTCAATATCAATATTTGGGTTCACATAGATTGCACCAACGGACACTTGAGTGCCTTCCAAATAAGTTAGCATTGCTGGGTTACGCCATTGTGCACTTGCGTTGTCAGCCATTGCTGCTTCACCAGCATATGCTCGACCTAGGCCTGTTGCAGAATATTCAGCAAGTTGGAAACCTGCTGCGTTAGCCATGCCCGTTGTGCCAAGTAGGCTTAATGCCACTGCTGTTGATAGAAGAGTCTTGTTGGTTTTCATTCGAATGTTCGCTGATTTGTTTATAACGTGGGACGAAAGTTTAAAGGTAGAGTTTTTACTTTAGAAATGAAAATCCAACATAAGTAGTCATTTGGAATATTATTCTTTCAAGTGTTGCTTGGGTGGTTTAATTGTCTGACTGTGAAAGGCTTGTAAATGGGATTCAGCGAACAGCTGTGCGTCCTAATTGTGAGATTTAGATACACGTGTTCACTCAAATTGAGTGGGCAATAAATCGCAGATATGAAAAAAGGCTGGAAATCCAGCCTTTTATATAAAGTATTTTTCTACTAACTAACAGCGAAGCGTTTAGAAGCTACGGCTGTATTGTAAGCCGAATAGAATTGCATCAGCGCGTGTTGTTGCTGACAAGCTCGAGATATTTTGAGGGCTTTGAGCGTCACCTGGGTTGTACATTGGGTTTGGTGTTGATTCATTTACCTCAACATCTTTACCCATTAGGTACGTAAAGCCAAAGTCGACATTTGATTTACTATCAATGTGATAAGTAAAGCCGGTAGAGAACCATTGGCGATCTGAGTCAGGAACGGAAACAGACGTTAAGTCAGCTTGAGCGCTCGTGTCGTACATGTAACCAGCACGAAGTGTCCAGTTATTACTTAGGTAATATGTACCACCAATCGAGTAGTGCCAACCATCTTGCCACTGGTACTGTTTATCGTACGATGAGCCAAGAGGAGAGCCTTTTAAGTTAGAGAATTCAATTTGATCGAAAGTTTCCCAGCCAATGTATTGGATGCTGTAGTGTACAGCAAACTTAGTGTCTTGGATTTTGTGGAAGCCAGAGAACTCGGCCATATCTGGTAAAGGTAGTGTGATTTTTTGACCTTTATCGTCTTTTGCTTCCATTTCTGGGCTATGGCGGTATGCAAGACCAAATCGATTGTTTTCATCTAGCTCGTACACAGTACCAACATTGAAACCTACAGCCCAACCATCAGCTTCGTCTACATCGACAAGTGTGCCTATTGCAGCATGTTCACGCTTCATTGTACCTTGGCCGTAGATTAAATCTAAACCAGCACCAAAGCTCCATTGTTCATTGAGACGGTAAGAACCTGCAAGGCCAAAGTTTACGCTCTTAACATCAGTTAAGCCGCCATATTCTTTTGCCGCAAAGCTATTGTCGAATTCTGTCTTAGTACCGAAATTAGAGTATGCGTTTACGCCCCATGCAAACTTGTCATTTACAGGAACGATTAGATGAATGTTCGGTGCAATAGAAGTATCGCCAGCGTCGTCATAGTTTGAGTCGACAGGCTTGAATAGTGTTGGTGCTACTTGGCACGTTGAACCACAATATTTCGCATCTTTCACTTCAATCATTGAAGTAATGCTTTCGAAACCTAGCGAAAGTTCCATTTTATCAAATAGAGCCATTGCTGCTGGGTTACGAGCCATTACCGCGGCGTTATCTGCGATTACTGCATCACCAGCAAATGCACGGCCGATGCCAGTTGCTGATTGAGCGTTGATTTGGAAACCCGCTGCCATCGATTGACCTGAGGCAAAAGCTACCGTTACTGCTAGGAGAGTCTTTTTAAACAGACGCGTGTTCTGAGTCATTTGTTTTTCCTTATTAGATTCGTCTCTTTGGACGATAAATTGAGCTTTTGCTCAGTGGCGCAGATAGTAGTATCAATAGTTGCTTGGACAAATCCGACCATTGGATAAAATTGAATAAAAATGAAAGAAATGATGTCTAAAAGACGGGAAATTGCACTTAAAGTGCATGAATTAGAGTTTAAGCTCTAAATGCAATAGTGGCGGTGAATGTTTTGTGGCCTATTTATACAAAAATGCCGCTAAATAAGATCATTTAGCGGCATTTAACTTTTCGAATGCTGGAAATCGTCGAAGTTATTACATCGGTTTAATCATTGATGCAAGAGTCGTAGCGATAGCATCAATATTTTCACCTTCTTCTCCGACTAAAATCAGGCTTGAACTCCCGACGGGCTGAACGATACCGGTCATGCCATCCTTATTAAAGTCGGTACTTTGTTCGCTAGAAATACCAGTAATAAATAACGTTACTTTACCTTTTGGACCTTGGAATACCATATGCACCGCATTGGATTCACCAAAACCGCAGTGGTTTAGGTAGTAAACGTGATATGGAAAGTTTTCACTAAACTGGTAATGAAATGGCGACATTTTCGCATTAATTTGCGAGCTCGGTACATCCTCATCAAGATGACGAACAAAAGGTTCTTCATGAATAACGTGTTTCATCGCGGTATCAGCTAAACTGGCTTGTGCTGGAGACACCAAAACATTTCCCCAGTTTACTTGACCAACTAATAATCCTGCGGTGAACGCAATAGAAGCGGCAAGTGCCATTGCTTTGCGCACAAAGTTTGGTCTGACGACCTTCTCTTCATCAAGTGCACTCGACGTCTGACTAAATAAAATCTTATCAGCGAGATCTTCAGGTACATCCACATTCATGGCTTGTTTAATTTTTACGTCGAGATCCAAAACGTCATCAACAAACTTATTGTTGGCGTCGCTACCAGCTAAAGCTTGCAGAATCTCTTCATCCTTTTGTTTTGGATCCGACAAAATACGACGACGAAATTCTAAATCATCCATTCTTTTGTCCTCTCTTAGTATCTTGAGAATCCAACATCTCTTTGAGTTGATTACGAGCGCGAAATAATCGAGTCATCACTGTATTTTTATTTAAATCAAGAATGTCGCCAATCTCTTCTCCGCTGAAACCACCGACAACTTGGAGAAATAAAGGCTCGCGGTATTCAACATCGAGTTTCATGATCTGCGCTTGCAGCCATTCTTGCTGATGATGTGGGTCATCGCTGACTTTAGCATCATTGCCGTAATCATCGATATCAACTAAATCAAATTGTTTACGTTCGAAGCGGCGCGCATTTTCTCGTCTCAATATGGTGATGAGCCAAGACTTGGCTGCTTTTTCATCCTGGAGACTATCGAGTGACTTCCAAGCTCTAAGACAGGTTTCCTGAACTAGATCTTCCGCTATCGCTTTATCTTTGCACAACCAGTATGCGTAGCGATATAAGTCACGATGGTACCCTCGGACGAGCGCTTCGTATTTTCTTTGCTTGTCCATATCAGAGTTGACCGGACTGTTGGAATTTTTCTTTCCAAACATTTTTAATATGGCCACAGGAGCCTCCATCCTCGCTCTGTGAGTTTCTTATTTGTTCTGAGCATGACTTTACTTTTCAATAGCCTCGCGGTTTCGGTTGAGCGTGTGTCGTAGATAACCTCTGACACAATAAGCTATGTGGTTACTTAAAAGTGTATACGCAAATGCCAAATATCATCGAACATGAATTGGTAAAGATTGTTAACAATATCATCATTAGTAATCAATGGTTTGGATAAGTTCATTCGATGGGACATAAAAAGAGACTGCTAGCGGTGAATTTTTGAATAGGTTTGCATCGCTGAGCCTTTTAGATGTGCTTAAAGCTCGTAAAATCACTATAAAATTGATCTATTTCAAAATATCAAGCAGTGAAGGGGTTATAGTACATCTTGTCATCTCGTTAGTCATTGCGACTAACATGTTGAGCAAGATGACACTTCCTTTTGAAGGCTGACTTTACTTTCTCCTAATCAGGAAACTGATTAATTTTCAATTGGCGTAAGTTAATTGTTTTATAGATATTCCGACCACACAGTTATGTGTGGTTTTTTTTTGCTTCGATTTTACCTTCCATATACCTCTTACCGTTTTAACTCTCTATAGTTAATCATTATTAATCGCATAAGAATCAAAGAAGTAGAGTAATTGATCTACTTGCTTCACGTTTATTTAAACGCACGTTTGATAAATTTAACAAATTCATTACAATGCATCAGGTCAGACCTCTTGTATTTAAGGAGAAACAATGGGCAAGCAGGAAGTAAAAACACGCAATGGTGAGCGTGTCGCTATTGTCGCGGGGCTTCGAACTCCCTTTGCTCGTCAAAGCACGGAATTTAGCCAAGTGCCAGCGGTCGATTTAGGGAAAATGGTAGTAAGCGAAATGCTTGCTCGAACAGATATTGATCCGAAGTTAATCGAACAAGTGGTATTTGGACAAGTAGTACAAATGCCTGAAGCGCCAAACATCGCACGAGAAATCGTGTTAGGCACCGGTATGAACATCCATACTGATGCTTACAGTGTGACTCGTGCGTGTGCAACGAGTTTTCAAGCGGCGGTCAATGTCGCAGAAAGCATCATGGCGGGAACCATCGATATCGGTATTGCTGGTGGTGCAGACTCTTCTTCCGTCCTGCCTATTGGCGTATCTAAGAAACTGGCCGCTAATCTGCTTGCTCTAAGTAAGACAAAAACAATGGGTCAGAAGCTTAGCATCCTCAAAAACTTGAGCTTTAAAGACCTTATGCCAGTGCCTCCTGCAGTAGCCGAGTACTCGACGGGCTTGTCGATGGGACAAACTGCGGAGCAAATGGCAAAGACGCATGGTATTTCTCGTGCAGAGCAGGATGCGCTAGCACATCGCTCTCATACGCTGGCTTCTCAAGCTTGGAAAGAAGGCAAGATCCAAGGTGAAGTGATGACGGCTTTTCCAGAACCATACAAAAAATGGATTTCGGAAGACAACAATGTCCGTCACGACTCAACCGTAGAAGGGTACGCGAAACTTCGACCTGCCTTTGATCGCCAGTATGGCAGTGTTACGGCAGCTAACAGTACGCCACTGACTGATGGTGGTGCGGCAGTGATGTTGATGCGCGAAGGTAAAGCGAAAGAGCTTGGCATGGAGATTCTTGGCTACATACGTGGTTACGCATTTTCAGCGATCGGTGTGGAAAAGGACATGCTGATGGGACCGACTTATGCCACAGCGAAAGTGCTAGAAAATACAGGCTTGGAGCTGTCTGATCTGACGTTGATCGACATGCACGAAGCGTTTGCTGCGCAAGCATTGGCGAATGTGAAGATGTTTGCTTCAGATAAGTTTGCTCAAGAAAATCTAGGTCGTTCGAAAGCGATCGGTGAAATCGACATGGATAAGTTTAACGTGCTTGGTGGCTCAATCGCTTATGGTCACCCATTCGCGGCGACAGGTGCACGAATGATGACGCAAACCCTACGTGAACTGAAATGCCGTGGTGGCGGTATTGCATTGAATACCGCATGTGCAGCTGGCGGTCTTGGTGCAGCAATGATTCTGGAGGTTGAGTAATGAGCGAGCAAAAAGCATTTAGTCTAAAAGTTGATGAGCAGAATATTGCTTGGTTAGCGATTGACGTACCTAATGAAAAAATGAATACGCTACAGGCGGCTTTTGCTGATGAAATGAAAGAAATCTTTGCTCAGCTAAAAGACGCCAGTGGCATCAAAGGGATGATCATTCATTCCCTAAAACCGGACAACTTTGTCGCGGGGGCCGATGTTCGCATGCTAGAAGCGTGCACGACCGCAAGTGAAGCAGAAGCATTAGCGAGGCAAGGTCAAGAGCTATTCCAGCAGCTATCGGACTTACCATATCCTGTGGTTGCCGCTATTCACGGTCCATGTTTGGGCGGTGGCTTAGAGCTTGCTCTTGCATGTGATTATCGTGTTTGTACGGATTCAGATAAAACGCGTTTAGGCCTGCCAGAAGTACAACTTGGTTTATTGCCAGGTTCTGGTGGTACTCAGCGTCTGCCACGTTTGATTGGCCTGTTACCGTCGTTGGACTTGATCCTGACGGGTAAACAGCTTCGCGCAAAGAAAGCTAAAAAGCTGGGTGTGGTTGACGCCAGTGTCCCTGACACCATTTTGCTCGACGTAGCCAAACAGCTTATCGACAAAGGTAAAAACAAGGGTACGAAAAAGCTATCGACGAAAGAAAAAGTGATGTCGGGTAGCGGGTTAGGGCGCAAGTTTGTGTTTGAACAGGCTGCGAAGAAAACCAATCAGAAAACCCGTGGTAACTATCCTGCAACGGTCGCGATTTTAGACGTTATTCAGCATGGTTTAGAGAAAGGTTTCGCCCAAGGACAAGAGCTTGAAGCGAAACGCTTCGGTGAGCTTGTGATGAGCTCTGAATCAAAAGCGCTCCGTTCTATCTTCTTTGCGACAACGGAAATGAAGAAAGAAAATGGTACGGATGCGAAACCCGCGCCAGTTCATAAAGTTGGCGTGCTTGGCGGTGGCTTGATGGGCGCAGGAATCAGCCATGTGTCTGTTGCAAAAGCGAAGGTGCCTGTCCGCATCAAAGACGTCAGCAACGATGGCGTTCTAAACGCACTCAACTATAACTACAAGTTATTCGAGAAACAGCGTAAACGTCGCATTCTATCAAAAGCCGATCTGCAAGCGAAAATGTTGCAACTGTCTGGCGGTGTCGACTTTACCAGCTTTAATCATATTGATGTCGTAATTGAAGCCGTTTTTGAAGACTTAGATCTTAAACAAAAAATGGTGGCGGATATTGAAGCGAATGCCAAGCCGGAAACCATCTTTGCGACCAATACTTCTTCGTTACCAATCCACAAAATTGCAGAAAAAGCGGAGCGTCCAGAAAACGTAGTGGGTTTGCATTACTTCAGCCCGGTAGAAAAAATGCCGTTGGTGGAAGTGATTCCGCATGAAACGACCTCAGATGAAACCATTTCAACAGTCGTTGCACTTGCTAAAAAGCAAGGTAAAACCCCGATCGTAGTGAAAGACAAAGCGGGCTTTTACGTGAACCGCATTCTTGCGCCATACATGAACGAAGCGGCGCATATTCTGCTGGCTAACGAACCGATCGAAAAGATTGATACGGCGTTGCTTGATTTTGGTTTCCCTGTCGGCCCGATTACCTTACTGGATGAAGTCGGTGTCGACATTGGCGCGAAGATCATGCCGATTCTAGTCAACGAGTTAGGTGAGCGATTCAAAGGCCCTGACGTGTTCGATATCTTATTGAATGACGGTCGCAAAGGACGTAAGAGCGGGAAAGGTTTCTACACTTACAAAGGTAAGAAGAAAGAAGTCGATAAATCTATCTACAAGCTGCTTAAGCTCGATCCTGAATCTAAGCTGAGCGATAACGATATTGCGTTGCGCTGTGTACTACCAATGCTGAATGAAGCGGTACGTTGTTTGGATGACGGCATCATTCGCTCGCCACGTGATGGTGATATTGGTGCAATATTTGGCATTGGTTTCCCTCCATTCTTGGGCGGTCCATTCCGTTATATGGATCAGTTTGGCATTAAAGAACTGGTTGAGAAAATGAATGAGTTTGCATCGAAGTATGGCGATCGTTACGCACCGTGTGATGGTTTGCTTACTCGAGCTGGAGAAGGAACCACATTCTATTAAACGTTGCTTCGATAAAGAAAAAGGCTTGCCAGTGGCAAGCCTTTTTCATAAATAAGAAATAGTTACTTCTTCTTGTCTTTCTTATCTTTATTGTGGCCTTTACCTGGGTTGTCGTCCCCGTGAACGCTGCTGTTGCCTTTGTTGTCTTTATCTTTCCACTGTTTTGAAGAGCAATCATCTGATTTGATAGAAACATTGTCTCCGCTTAGGCGGACACAGTCGTTACTTAGCTCAAAGCCATCACCTTTCACCGAGATTTCAGCGTGTGCAGATGCCAGTGGCAGTAAAATAGCCGCAAGTAGTAGTGCTTTTTTCATGATTACCTCATTAATTTATTTTTAGTGTGGTAATTAGAGCATAAGCCGCAATGGCGTAATTTCAATTTTCTGCCAATTATGGTGTCGATTCTATTTATGAGACCCACAACCTCATTGGTTTGTAGGTATATACTTACTAATCGATAATTTTATTACTGCGCAATTAGATCATCCTAAGCCGCAATCTTTTGGCCTAAGTTGGAACTCTTCAATCGATCCAATTTCTTGCCCTAAGTGGATGCGCGGAGCGTCCGAATGCGATTGCCCTTGAGAGTGCATGACCAATCGGTTTGCCGTGCGAGGTTTCAACTCATTAACGACAAAGCGAATCATGTCTGCTCGGGTCAATTTCTTCAGTTCAGCAAGTACCTTGTCACGTTGGTTAAACTCGGTGTCTTTGTTTCCTATTGCAACCCAAAGACGCTGAGCACGACCTCGCAGTGTGGTGTCCGGCGTCGCTATTTGATTCCATAAGCCGCGCTTACTGCTATGCCACTGGTAATCGTTCAGTTCTAACAGCACCATATAAAAGGCATTTAAGAACTCATCGATTGAGGTAACCAGCTCGGCAGGCGCTGCATTGGGTGATTGCACATAAAGCACAATACCCGGATGACGATTAAGTGGCATATTGCCAGTGCCCACCATGTAACCTAATTGCTGTTTTGTGCGGATCTCGTGGAAAAAAGTTGCCGACATGAGATGGTTCGCCAATGAGTATAGAGCAATGCTACGAGGCTCAATATCCTCACACTGGTGATAAATAACGACCGCCGAATCTTGCTGGTTACAATGTACTTCACGTTGAAAACTGCCGTTTTTTCCCAGCATGATGAGTGGGCGGAGCGCCTCTTCATAACGCTGCTCTTTTACTCTTAGGGCATCCTTTAAGGTTGTCGCCATGTCATGCGCTTGTTGACGCTGCCAATCTCCGTAAACAAACATTTCAACGTGCAGCTCTGCAAGAATTGATTCTACGAATACCGAGAGTTCATCGACTTCGATTTCTTCTAGCGCTTCGACTAAGGTTGCGAAAGGCGGGTTATTGGGTTGAAGTAGCCCTGTAAGTGCGTTAAACAGCTGCGAAATAGGACGATCTTGTGAAGCATTTCTCCAGTTACGTAACAGTTGCTGCTTGATGGTTTCAAAGCGTGCAGGGCTGAAATCTCGAGAAGCAAAACGGTGCAGGATCATTTCCAACAATTGAGGCAGTTTTTGGCTGAACCCTGAGAGGGTTAAGGTAACCCCGCCTTGGTGAGCATACATGTTGTAACCCATCCCTGCGATTTCCGCTTGATAGGTTTCTTTTGCTAGCGAATCGAGGAACATCTCGACACATAGGCGCGTTTTGACAATGTTCTTCGGTGATGCAACAGCATGAGAGCTGTCGATAGCGACATATACAACGCCTTTTGGCACGCGAAATTCATCGTCTTGTAAATGCCAAAGTCGGAAGCCTTCGAGATCTTCAATTAACTCTGGTAGTGAACCACCATTTTCGAACGGCATGGGATCGAGATCGTAGCAAATATAAGGGTTCTTTTCTGGTAAGACGAACTGCCAGCTTGGATCGATTTGTTGATAGAAGCGGCGTTGTTCATCACTAAAAGGCGTGACGGAATACGGAGTAAAGTACCATTCGGCAGTACGGTTGTATTCCAGTCCTTTTGCAATCAGGGTTACGCGGACATTATCGATGGTTAAGTATTGCAGCAACGAACGCTGCAGTTGTTCATCATAGCCCGCCATTTTGTAGTCGCCATAAATGGTATCGTCTGGCTGATAATGCTGCATATTGATAACAAGATGGCTAACCAAATCCATTGGTCGAGATGGTTCCTGGAAACGAAACGCCGACTCAAGCACCGCTTGTTTTTCGAGATAGCGCCATTCATCTAGGCCGTCTTGTTTGATCATCGAGAGGTATTGAAAAACCGCTTGGATGATGTCGTCAACGTGGTTGAGACCCTGTGGGGTGAGTGTGCAGCTAACCGTAAAATCTCGATAGTTGCTACCACTTGCGCCGCCTCCTGCAGAAAGTGAAGTAATCCAGCCTTCATTTTTTAGCTGGAGCATTAAGCTGCCTTCGCCTTCATAGCCGAGTAAATGCGCGAAGTAAGAGAGTGGTTTAACGCCGTAGTGCTTATCCATTCCCGGCATTGGAAAGGTGAGAATGAGTTTTCGAAATTCTTTGATTGGTTCAACTTGAACTAAAATCCCGGTACTTTCTTTGGTGCTAATGGGGACATCAATCGATTTTCCACGAAGGTGGTGGTTTGGGATATTGGCAAACATGGCTTCTACCCACGCTTGCTGTTCATCGAGCGACTGCGGCCCAAAGAGCGTCAACGTCATGAGATCGGCAGAGTATTGAGAGTGGTGAAACTCGACAATTTCGTCGCGGATGGATTTACCCTCTCGGTCACCTAATGTATCTAGGTTGCCGACTGAGAACTTAGAGAAAGGGTGCTCTGGATTGATGACTTCTTTATTGACTTGATACAGGCGGCGAGAATCGTCATTAAGTTTGAGTTTGTATTCGGAGTCGACAGCCTGGCGCTCTTTGTCTAAAGCTTCTTCGTTAAACAATGGCGCGGTAAAAAATTGGCTAAATCGATCTAAGGCATTTTCAAAGGCATTCGGAGTAACATCAAAAAAGAAACAAGTGTGCTCAGTACCCGTCCAAGCGTTATTTGTTCCTCCATGCTGGCTAATATAGCTTTGAAACTCGCCCACTTTAGGGTATTTTTCCGTACCCAAAAAAAGCATATGTTCTAAATAGTGTGCCAGACCTTGGCGATCGTTTGGGTCGTCGAAGTGTCCAACGTTCACTGCTAGAGCAGCTGCTGACTGTTGAGCTGTCTCGGAATGAATCAGCAGTACACGCAGATCATTGCTCAAGGTAATGTAGCGGTATTGATTTGAATCGTTAGGACTTAGATGCACGACGCGTCTCCAGATTTCGCATTACAGTAATTATGAACCCCTAGCTAGGGGGCGCAAAGTTTGCGTTTCGACAAATACTGCTTGCCGTATTTTTGTTATTCGTAGACTTCTGCACAGGCCCATCGCGTTTGCGTATGGGGAAGAACTGTTTGAATGAATGCTCTGAACTCATAGCACAGTTAAATACTGTGATGAACTGAGTACATTCTTTTTAATAGATTGTTAAGAAAGTCGCTATCTTTAGCAAGCGAATTGGTATAATGAACAGATAATTATATCAGTATTTTTGTTTCGTCATTATTAAAGTTAGCCCCGTCTATCTAATAAAGATAGCAGTCAACCTTTTGGTAGCGTTAGCTATCCCTAGGAAATAACATGAAAATATTCATCATGCGTCACGGCGAAGCCGAGCATTTTGCAGATTCAGACGCAGCACGACAATTGACCCCAAGAGGCAGAGTCGAATCAGAAGCGGTTGCGAGAGCCTGTAAAGAACAAGGTTTTGCGCAATTCGATAAAGTGTTGGTGAGTCCGTACATTAGAGCTCAACAAACTTGGCAAGAGATCAGCGAGTATTTTGCTGCAAAAAGCATCGAAACTTGTGAAGATATTACACCTTACGGTCAATCTGAGCATGTATTTGATTTTGCAAGTGCATTGATTGAAGTGGAAAAACTAGACTCGCTTCTGCTTGTCTCTCACTTGCCTTTGGTTGGCTATCTCACTTCAGAGTTTGTAAAAGACATGGCACCACCGATGTTTCCTACATCAGGTCTAGTGTGTATTGAATACGATCTACAAACGCAAAACGGTGAAGTACTGTGGCATATTACGCCATAAGCGTCGAAACCAAATAAGCATTTAAACATTAGATATAGAATGAAGAAAGGCAGGAAATTTCCTGCCTTTTTGTTTAACTGCTTCTACAGTGAGCTAGTTACTTTTCTGGAATCGAGAGCAAAACTAACAACGCACCATCGCCGCCAAACTCTAGAGGCGCTTGGTGGAATGCCATTACGTCTGGATGTTGAGCTAACCAAAGTGGCGCTTTCTGTTTCAGGATGTGTTTACCAATACCATGTTGCACACACGCACAGTGAATCTCGTTTTTGACGCAGTAGGCGATCATCGCACCAAGTTCGCGTTTAGCTTCTTGTTGTGTCATGCCGTGCATATCGAGGAATACGTCCGGTACATACACGCCGCGACGTAGACGTTTAACTTCATAAGTTGAGACGTCGTCACGTGCATAACGAGTTGGGCCTTCTTCATTTAAGAGAGGGACAAACTCGTCGGAGAAGTAAAACTCAGAATCACTCGCTTCACGGTTGGAGCGCTTGATTTCTTTTTGCTTAGTATTTTTTTTTGGTTGCTGGATTATGGTATCCTGTCGCAACTTTTTTACGCCCTGTACTGCTTCCTGAAACAAGGCGAAATCGTCATCGTGTTCGGTGTCTTTTTTGCTCATTAGGTAAACAATTTCATTAATAAACTTTTATTGGCAGTATTGTAGCGCTTTTCGGAGGCAATTTTGGATAAGATTTTTGTAGAAGAAGCGGTATCGGAGCTGCATACCCTTCAAGATATGATTCGTTGGACGGTAAGCCGCTTTAACGCAGCGAACCTGTTTTACGGTCATGGTACTGATAATGCGTGGGATGAAGCGGTTCAGCTTATCCTGCCAACCTTATACTTGCCGATTGATGTGCCTCCGCACGTATTAAACTCTCGCCTAACGACCAGCGAGCGTCTGCGTATTGTTGAGCGTGTAGTAAAACGCATCAACGAGCGTACGCCAACAGCATACCTAACCAACAAAGCGTGGTTCTGCGGTCTTGAATTCTTCGTTGACGAGCGCGTACTTGTGCCACGTTCTCCAATCGGTGAGTTGATTCAAGCAGAATTCCAACCTTGGTTGGTGGAAGAGCCAGCGCGCATCATGGACCTATGCACAGGCAGCGGCTGTATCGCAATTGCATGTGCACACGCATTCCCTGAAGCTGAAGTGGATGCGATTGATATCTCTACAGACGCTCTACAAGTCGCGGAGCAAAACGTACAAGATCACGGCATGGAGCAGCAAGTGTTCCCAATTCGCTCTGACTTGTTCCGCGACCTACCAAAAGAGAAGTACAACCTGATCGTGTCTAACCCACCATATGTGGATGAAGAAGACATGAACAGCTTGCCAGACGAGTTTACACACGAACCTGAGCTTGGTTTAGCAGCCGGTACGGATGGCCTAAAACTTGTGCGTCGTATTCTTGCAAATGCACCAGACTACCTAACAGATAACGGCATTCTTATCTGTGAAGTTGGCAACTCAATGATTCATATGATGGAACAGTATCCACAGATTCCGTTCACTTGGATTGAGTTTGAGAACGGCGGTCACGGCGTATTCATGCTAACGCGTGACCAGCTGGTTGAGTGTGCCGAAGAGTTCAAACTGTACAAAGACTAATAGGGTCTTGCACTAAACGTCAAAACACCGAGCTTTATGCTCGGTGTTTTTTTATGCATAACTCGCCGATATTAACTCTTTACATCAAAACGTAATAAAGCCACTATGAATCCACGAAGAATTGGAAAGCAGTTGCGCTCTGGTTTGAGAGGGCGTAGCGATAAAAACTTGAGGAAGTAATGGCAGGAAACAGTATCGGACAACATTTCCGAGTGACGACATTCGGGGAAAGTCACGGTATCGCACTGGGATGTATCGTAGACGGATGTCCTCCGGGGTTAGAAATTACAGAAGCAGATCTGCAAATCGATCTCGACCGCCGTCGTCCAGGCACATCACGTTACACCACACAACGTCGTGAACCGGATGAAGTTAAAATTCTTTCTGGTGTTTTTGAAGGCAAAACCACAGGCACATCGATCGGTTTGCTAATTGAAAACACCGATCAGCGCTCAAAAGATTACTCGGACATCAAAGATAAATTCCGTCCGGGTCATGCTGATTATACTTACCACCAAAAGTATGGCATCCGTGACTATCGAGGTGGCGGCCGTTCGTCTGCTCGTGAAACCGCAATGCGAGTGGCGGCGGGTGCAATCGCGAAGAAATACTTGAAAGATGAGTTTGGTGTTGAGATTCGCGCGTACTTGTCACAAATGGGTGATGTCTCTATCGACAAGGTAGATTGGAACGAAATCGAGAATAATGCATTCTTCTGCCCTGATGCTGATAAAGTAGAAGCGTTTGACCAACTTATCCGTGACCTGAAAAAAGAAGGCGACTCAATTGGCGCGAAAATTCAGGTTGTGGCAACTAACGTGCCTGTTGGTCTTGGTGAACCTGTATTTGACCGTCTGGATGCAGACATCGCGCACGCGCTAATGAGCATTAATGCGGTGAAAGGTGTTGAGATCGGTGATGGCTTTGATGTGGTAAACCAAAAAGGCAGTCAACATCGTGATACGCTTGCTCCTGAAGGTTTTGGCAGCAATCACGCGGGCGGTATTCTTGGCGGTATCTCAACTGGTCAAGACATTGTGGCTAACATTGCGCTTAAGCCAACATCAAGTATCACCGTTCCGGGTGAGACCATCACAAAAGAAGGTGAGCCAACTCAATTGATCACCAAAGGTCGTCATGATCCTTGTGTGGGTATTCGTGCCGTACCAATTGCTGAAGCGATGCTCGCGATTGTGGTGATGGATCATTTGCTGCGTCATCGTGGTCAGAACCATGGCGTAACAACTGAAACACCGAAGATTTAAGCTTAAAAATAAGCTTGATAGAGAGACAAAAGGCTGCACAATGAGCAGCCTTTTTTAATGTGTTTTCACTACGCGTTTAGATTTAAATTAATGGAGTGAGCCTTCCGTTTCCAAATTGAAAGAAGGAAGACGCCACTTAAAACGTACCGCGGCCATACGCAGCATATAACCGGTGATCAGCGTAATGATAGTGGCTGTTACATCGGGAACATTAAATTCTAATAGCGCTAAGTACATTCCTGATGCGATAAGAGCGACAGAAGCGTAAAGTTCTTCATGCAGTACCAACGGTGTTTGGCGACAGATTAAGTCGCGGAGTAGCCCACCGAATACACCCGTTACTAGCGCTGAAACCATACAGATCCCAGGGTGTAAGCCCATGCCCATCGCAATCTTAGTTCCGATGATGCTGAACACGATTAGACCTAATGCATCAAGGCGGATGAATAGACCTTTTAGCTTAATCACCCATTTCGCTAAGCCTGTGGTAAGTACACCCGCAACACACGTGATTGCTAGGAACTCTGGGTTTTTTACCCAACCAAGAGGGTAGTGTCCCAGTAAAATGTCACGTACGGTGCCACCACCAATGGCCGTTGCACTGGCCACCAACATAACACCAAACCAGTCCATTTTTCTTCTACCAGCGCTCAACGCACCTGTCATGGCTTCAGCCGTGATACCAATGATATACAACACACTTAGCAACATAGGGAGACACTCAACGTAAAAAGTCACTACGTTCTACGTGAATCATCGTAGGCGCAGCAACAACACTTACAAAAGGTTTTATTATTCTTAAAAAGTGATTAAAACCAGCAACATGCCTGTAATCAAACCGCTTAAAAAACAGCAGTTTGAGCAGCATCAAAATAAGGCGAGAGTGTAGTAGCAAATGAGTACGCTGACGAATGAGAAATTATATGGAGAAAGCGATGTTCAGATAAATTCAACTAATAACCAAAACTGTGGGAGCACCTTTACCTTATAGATAAAAACAGCGACAATACGCAGCGCATGTCAAACTGAAGTACAAACTCGACGATGACCCACGAATACCAAGACCTTATCACCATTTTCAATGACACCTTTTTAGACCAATTTAATACGAAATTGGAGTTAGGTGGTGATGAGCCTATTTATCTTCCTGCTGATGATGAGCATCCTCATCATCGGATTATTTTTGCTCGGGGTTTTTATGCCTCCGCATTACACGAAATCTCGCATTGGTGTGTGGCAGGGCCAGAGCGTCGTTTGCTGGAAGATTTTGGCTATTGGTATGAACCTGATGGGCGCACGGTAGAAGTTCAAGCGGAGTTTGAGAAAGTTGAAGTGCGTCCGCAAGCTTATGAATGGATTCTGGCACAAAGTGCTGGCTTCCCTTTTACGGTGAGTTGTGACAATCTACACGGCGATTTTGAACCAGATAGGCTCGGCTTTATGCAGAAAGTGCATAAAGAAGTGTTGGGTATTTTGGAAGCTGGCTTGCCTTTGCGAGTGAAAATGCTTTCGGATGCTCTGCGTGCGTTTTACCAAACCAAGCCGCTGGAAGCGTCAGACTTTTGCGTTAAATAACCTCAAATAACCTCAGAGATACACCATGATTATTGAATTTGAAGAAAAACTACTGGAACTGATTGATGCTCGAATTGAAACAGCATCTGACGATGAATTGTTTGCTGGTGGTTATCTACGTGGTCACATCTCTTTGTCTGCGGCATCTTGTGAAGAAGAAGGCATTAGCGATATTACTGAGCTGAAGTCACGCATTGAGAGCAGTTTGGAAGATGCTCGTACCGAGTTAAGCCCAGCTGATCGCGCGATCGTCAGTGACTTGTGGCAAGAACTGCAGGCTCAGGCTTAATCTCTGAACGTCGTTCTCCATTTATTAGTCCAAATCATTTACTACTTCGAAAAATTCGAACCTCTCCATAAAATTTTTGTGGTTGTAGCGAAACTGTTCAACTTTTATTCTGGTTAGCATAAAACGTGAACAAAGGATTACAACCATGAAAATTGTCGCATTTGGTGCTTCTACCAGCTCTACCTCAATCAACAAATTACTTGCTACATACGCAGCAAACCAAGTCGAAGACGCTCAAGTGAACGTTTTAGACTTAAACAATTATCAAGTACCGATGTTTAGCGAAGACAAAGAGAAAGAAATTGGTCAAGCTGAAGGTGCAGTCGCATTTTTACGTGATTTGGCTGAGGCTGACGCTATTGTTGTTTCCTTCGCAGAGCATAACGGTTCATACCCAGCAGCGTATAAAAACCTATTTGATTGGGCGACGCGCATTGAGCGCAACGTATTCCAAAACAAGCCAGTCGTTTACTTAGCAACTTCTCCTGGTCCGGGTGGCGCACAGAGCGTTCTTGCAGCGGCAACAGGTTCCGCGCAATTTTTCGGAGCAGATGTGAAAGCATCGCTATCTGTGCCGAGCTTCTACGAGAACTTTGACGTGGAGTCTGGTGAGGCGGTAAATCCGGAAGTGGCAGAACAAGTGAAACAGGCAATTGCACGGCTGAAGTAATTTCAACACGAGTGACTTAATGAGTTAGTGATTCCCGACACATATTTGCGTCGGGAATGTAAACGAGAGGATACTCTTACAGCTCAGTAATGGCTTTGCCTTTTCTTAGTTTACGAACCCACATTCGACTTGGATGAAGTTCGGTCAATACATCAACAGGTAATGGCAGCGGGTCCCCACAGATTTGCGAGGCCAACACTTCAGCTAACAATGGTGCAGAGCTCAGCCCACGAGATCCTAAACCTAAGAAGCAGAATAGGTTAGTGAACTGATGAACGGTTTCTACCTCTTCTGCTTTTTGATTTTGTAAGTTGGCGTATTGCGTTTTTATCGTCTCAAAGTCACCCACATTTCCGACAAATGGTAAGTGATCTCGGCTCACGCAGCGAATACCTTGGCGAGATCGATTGCCACTGATATCTACCTCTTTTGGCCATTCTTGGTTCGGTACGCACTTAACTAATTTTTCTGCGTTATCCTTCTGAGCGTTTTCATCAAATTCGTAGTCTAGGTGACAGCGATCGTAGCTTGCGCCTATGCACAGGTGCTGATTGTTTGGGTTAACAGGCGTCATGTAGCCGTCGTAACACAATACCGTTTTCAATTGACTCAGCGTTTCGGTTGCCGGAGCATGACTGACTTGCCCTTTCACCTGTCCCATCGGCAGGGAAGCGGTTTGGCTCAATGTTTGGAACTCATGGCCATTCGCAACCACAACGGTTGAGTGCTCAAATGTTTGACCATTGACCGTTAGTGTCCAAAGCTGATGGTCTTCATCCCAATTTAATGCTTCAACGTGATGTTCAAACTTCGTTGAGAGTAACGATGTCTGTTCTAATTGTTTGATTAACCCACGCGTTAGCTCGGCAGGGCACAACCACCCTCCCATTGGGTAGTGCACAGACGACATATCGATAGGTAATCCGATAGTATTCGCAGTTTCCTCGGCGGACAGTTTTTGAATCAGTTCAGAAGGAAAATTACCTGCAAGCATCTTTTCCAGCTTATCAGCAGATTTTTCATCCCACATTAGCTGAGTTACACCACACCAATCGTGATCGAATGTAACCGACTCCGCAGCTTGTTCAATAAATTGTCTTGCAAACAAAAATGCAGGCGCAAACACACGCGAAACACCAGTATGAGGACCGTTCAACAATGGATACACGGCCCCTTGACGATTACCCGACGCTCCCTCAGCTGGTTGAGTGTCTTTGCAGTAAAGCGTGACGTTTTGGCCACGACGAACCAACGTTTTCGCTAACGCCGCGCTGGCAATACCGCCTCCGATTATGGCAATCGAATCAAGATTGCTGGACGCCGTGCGATTGAACCACGGAAGATGGTTCGAGTGTTTTTCGCGTTGTTCCATCGAACCTGCGATCATTTCACGCTTGGTGCCAAAGCCTTTGACCTTTTTCATTGCAAAGCCTGCTTCGTTTAATCCTCGACGCACAAAGCCCGCTGCGGTAAAAGTGGCAACTGTACAGTCTTGCTTGGCTAACTTAGCCATGTTGTTGAACAGATTTTGGTTCCACATTTCTGGGTTTTTACTTGGCGCGAATCCATCTAAAAACCAAGCGTCAATCAAACCTTGTTCGTTGTATGGGACTTGCGGCATGCAGTCTTTGATGTCGCCAAACCAAAGGTCGAGTGTAATTGCGCCATCTTCAAGCACAATGCGGTGACACTCAGGTACGGCGGCAGGGTAGTGTTTTTGTAACTTTTCCGCGTACTCAGCTAGCTCAGGCCAAGCTTCATGCGCCTTCTTTAAATCCGCTTGGCTTAGCGGGTATTTTTCAAAGCTAATAAAATGCAGCTCTTTCAATGCTGCGTCTGGATGCTGACGACGAAACTCACTAAACCACTGGCATACTGCTAAGAAGTTTAATCCCGTGCCAAATCCTGTTTCACCAATGACAAAACGTCTTTGGTCAAATTCCTGCCATCTTTCTGGGAGATGATTTTGTTTTAAGAAAACGTAGCGTGTCTCTTCAAGACCGTTTACGTTAGAGAAGTAAACATCATCAAATTGGTCTGAAACCGGAGTACCAGCTTCGTTCCAACCAAGTTCTGCGTTTTTTATTGAAGTCATAATGGTGCAAATTTGTGATTTGGCGCGGTAAGAATGGTGCGATTGTACGAATTTATGGGAAAGCTGACCACTTTTGTTGACTATCTTAGTTATCATCTAGCGGATTTTTGAATTATAGGAATGTCATAATGAAACGAGTCGTAATCACCGGTATGGGTATTGTTTCAAGTATCGGTAACAACGTCGAAGAAGTTCTAGCGTCTCTTAAAGCGGGCAAATCTGGCATCACTGCATCTGAGCAGTTCAAAGAACACGGTCTTCGTTCGCAAGTATGGGGTGACCTAAAAATCAACCCGGCGGAACACATCGACCGTAAGCAGATGCGCTTTATGGGTGATGCGGCTGCTTATGCATACCTATCAATGGAGCAGGCAATCGCAGACGCTGGTCTTACAGAGGATCAGGTTTCAAACGATCGTACCGGTATCGTTGCGGGTTCTGGCGGTGCTTCTGCATACAACCAAACGGTAGCGACAGATACGATGCGCGCAAAAGGCGTAAAACGAGTTGGCCCTTACATGGTTCCTCGTACTATGTCTTCTACGGTTTCCGCTTGTCTTGCTACGCCATTTAAGATTCGTGGTGTGAACTACTCAATGAGCTCTGCATGTGCTACCTCTGCACACTGTATCGGTCACGCGATGGAGCTTATTCAACTTGGTAAACAAGACATTGTTTTTGCGGGTGGCGGTGAAGAGCTTGATTGGTCTCAAACCATGATGTTTGACGCCATGGGTGCGCTGTCAACGAAATACAACGACACTCCAGACAAAGCATCTCGTACGTATGATGCGGACCGTGATGGTTTCGTTATCTCTGGCGGTGGCGGCATGCTGGTTATCGAAGAACTTGAGCACGCTCTAGCACGTGGCGCGAAAATCTACGGTGAGATCGTAGGTTACGGTGCGACTTCAGATGGCTACGACATGGTAGCACCATCAGGAGAAGGCGCGATCCGTTGTATGAAGATGGCGATGCAAGACGTTGACGGTGTGGATTACATCAACACGCACGGCACGTCGACACCAGTTGGTGACGTGAAAGAGCTTGGTGCGATCCAACAATTGTTTGGTGAGAACAGCCCAGCAATCTCTGCAACAAAAGCAATGACTGGTCACGCACTAGGCGCCGCTGGTGTGCACGAAGCGATTTACTCAACACTTATGCTAGACAAAAACTTCATTGCTCCAAGCATCAATATTGAAAACTTGGACGAAGCAGCTCAAGGTCTGGACATCGTGACAGAAGCACGTGATGCAGAGTTAACAACCGTAATGTCAAACAGCTTTGGCTTTGGCGGCACAAACGCAACTTTGGTTATTAAAAAGTACCAAGGTTAACTGAATTTGTTGGCGCGCCACGTGAGTGAGTACAGCGTCAACAATCCAGTTTCCAGAGCTTGATCAGTCACACTGATCGAACAGACGCAGACTCTATCCCATGGAGAGCGGGATAGGATCCTTTTGTTCTGGAACTTTGCCCGGCTATTTAGCCGGGCTTTTTCTTTTCTCAATTTCTGCTTTTTACATTGCTTCCCGTTAAACGATTTCTTTGGAACTAATCTCCTTGAGGTTTATTAGGGTTATTTCTTGAGATTTTTCGGGAAAAGGGCACAATCGCTTTAGTTTCGCATCTTGCGAATAAACGAACTCATACAAATGGATGTTAAAACGCTGGCGCTATGAAAATTATTGTTGATGAAAATATGCCGTACGCTGAAGAGCTATTCAGCCAACTCGGTAACGTAATTCTAAAACCAGGTCGTACACTGACGGCTGATGATTTAGTGGATGTTGATGCCCTAATGATTCGCTCAGTCACCAAAGTGAATGCTGACCTGATCAGCAAAGCAAACAAGCTGAAGTTTGTTGGTACGGCAACAGCAGGTATGGATCATGTTGACCAAGCACTTTTAAAAGAGAAAGGCATTTTCTTCACTGCGGCGCCAGGGTGTAACAAAGTGGGGGTGGCGGAATACGCGTTCAGCGTGATGATGGTGCTCGCTCAGCAACAAGGCTTCTCGGTATTTGACAAGACGGTAGGTATTATTGGTGCAGGCCAAGTAGGGAGCTACCTAGAGAAATGTTTGAAAGGCATGGGGATTAAAGTTCTCATCAATGACCCATTCAAACAAGAGGCTGGTGATCCTCGTAGCTTTACTCCGTTGACAGAACTGATTGAAAGCTCAGACATCATTACACTACATACGCCAATCACCAAAGATGGCCTATATCCAACTCATCATTTAATTGATGAAACGGTTTTAAACTCGCTTCGTGGTGATCAGATTTTGATTAACGCCGCGCGAGGTCCAATCGTTGATAACGAGGCATTGAAGCAACGTCTTTTGAAAAACGACGGTTTTACCGCAGCGCTTGACGTATTTGAATTTGAACCAGAGGTTGATATGGAGCTTCTGCCTCTGCTAGCATTCGCAACCCCTCACGTTGCAGGCTACGGCTTGGAAGGGAAAGCTCGCGGTACGACGATGATTTTCAACAGCTACTGTGAGTTCTTAAATAACGAATTACGTGCGCATGCCAGCGATTTACTGCCAACCGCGCCTGTTCCTACTATGGTATTGGACAGAGCTTGGGATGAAGCAACACTGCATAACATCACGCAGTTAATCTATGATGTGCGTAGAGATGACGCTCTTTTCCGTCGTGAGATCAGTAAGCCAGGTGCTTTTGACCTGATGCGTAAAAACTACTGGGATCGCCGTGAATACAGCGCTGTCACGCTAGTGGGTAACAAAACATGTAACCTTGCTCCATTAGCAGAACTAGGTTTTCAGATTGAGGTAAGTCAATGAGCCAGCAATATAATGTTGCCATTTTAGGTGCGACCGGTGCGGTCGGTGAAACAATTTTAGAAGTGCTTCAAGAACGTAAATTCCCAGTGGGTGACATTCACTTATTGGCAAGTGAGCGTAGCGAAGGCAAGACTTATCGCTTTAATGGCAAAACGGTTCGTGTACAGAACGTTGAAGAGTTTGATTGGTCTCAAGCTCATATTGCGTTGTTCTCTGCTGGTGGTGAACTATCTGAAAAATGGGCCCCAATCGCGGCAGATGAAGGTGTTATCGTTATCGACAACACTTCACACTTCCGCTACGAGTACGACATTCCTCTTGTTGTGCCAGAAGTAAACCCAGAAGCGATTGCAGAGTTTCGTAACCGTAACATCATCGCGAACCCAAACTGTTCGACCATTCAAATGCTGGTGGCACTAAAACCAATTCACGATGCAGTGGGTATTGAGCGTATTAACGTATCTACATACCAATCCGTATCTGGTGCGGGTAAAGCGGGCATTGACGAACTAGCAGGTCAAACGGCTAAGCTTCTAAACGGTCTGCCTGCGGATAAGAAGCAATTCTCTCAACAGATTGCGTTTAACTGTATTCCGCAAATCGATCAGATGATGGAAAATGGCTACACCAAAGAAGAAATGAAAATGGTGTGGGAAACACAGAAGATCTTTAACGATCCATCAATCACAGTAAACCCAACGTGTGTGCGTGTGCCGGTATTCTATGGTCATGCTGAAGCGCTTCACATTGAGACTCGCTCTCCAATCGATGCACAAGAAGTCGTTAACTTGCTTGAGCAAACTGACGGTATCGAAGTCTTCCACGGTGATGACTTCCCGACACAAGTGCGTGATGCGGGTGGTAAAGATCATGTTATGGTTGGTCGTATCCGCAACGATATCAGCCACCACAGTGGTGTAAACTTGTGGGTTGTGGCGGATAACGTGCGTAAAGGCGCAGCAACTAACGCGGTACAAATCGCTGAAGTCCTGATCCGCGATTACTACTAAGTCACTTACTGTTCATTTCAAAGCCTCGCATTATGCGAGGCTTTTTTGTACGAACGGAACAAAATAGTGTGAGATTAGTACGAATATGGCGAGAGCCACACATTTTTTATTCTCAACGCTATAGTTTTGCATGTGATATCCGATATATTTAACCGATCACCATTTCAAATTGTATTTAGCACAAAACTGAGCCTTCTATGCGTCAAAATTATAAGCGTTTGTTAGCAGCCCTTGTGTTGATGAGCGCGACTCAGACATCATCAGTGGTTCAAGCCGAAGGAATTCGTCTTGTTGGACCATCTGGTGAAGTGCAATCATCTCCGAGCTATGCTGAAGATATTGAGCGAGCATTACCTGCTCCTCCTGCAAATACTCAGCCGTCACGTTTCTTTGGTCCGACTGGTGAAAATCAAACACTATGGTCGATCGCTTCAGAATTACGACCTTCACGCGGTGTTACCGTTCAACAAACGCTTCTTGCCATTTATCGAATTAACCCTCAAGCGTTTGAGAACCAAAACATTCATGAGTTGATCCCAGGGAGTCGACTACGAGTACCGTCTCTAGAGCAAGTGCAAAGCGCGACTACAGAGCAAGCTGTTGCGATTATGAAAGCGCACGAGGCTAAGTTAAAACAGCCGAAGCCGACAAATAGAGCCACGCCAGCGCAACGCGTCACCGAGCAACCAAAGCCACAAATAAAAGTAGAACCCAAGCCTGTTGCTCCTAAACCAGAAACCACTGTAGCTGCGGAACCAAAACCGGTTCAAAAAACAATACCAGTTATTCCTGCGCCACCTGTGAACACCTCTCCGCAGGGTGAAAAGCAGGTCAGTGCGTTAAAAGACAAACTTCAAGGCTCACAAAGTGAATTAGAGTCATTGGAAGAGAAGAACCATCGTCTTCGCTTAATGTTGTCAGAAGTGCAAAGCGAAGTTGAAACCTTGAAAAATGAACTGAATGACGAAGAACGCATTCGCTCGGAAGTCGAGAAACTGCTTGCTGAAGAGCGCCAACGCCTTGCCGAGCAACAACGCATGCAGCCAAGTACGGTTGACAAGATTTTGTCTAATGGTTGGCTTGTCGGCTTAGCGGCGCTTATTCCAGGTGCATTGCTGGCACTGTTGGTTGTGATGTTGCTTGGTCGCCGTTCTAAAAACAAAGAGGAAGAGCCTGCTGCGCAATCGCCTCAGGAAACCGATCCATTAGCTGCGCCAATTGGTTTAGCGGCGACGGACGAGCTGGATGAAGAACTCACACTTGATGATGAGTTGTTCGCAGATGAAGATATAAATACTCAGGCTACACAAGAAGAGAAGCCAGACTTAGAAGAAGACGTCTTTGCCAACCTTGACGATGAAGAACTTGATTTCAATCTAGAAGGGGACGATGACCCATTTGCGGGTATCGGTGATGACGGCGACCTGGATGTTGGTCTGGATGAGTTTGAGTCATCAAACAATGGTATCCAAGTTAACGGCGAAGAAAAAGCGCTTGGTTTAGAAGAGATGGAGCGAGCCTTAGATGAGGTTGCTCCAGAACTAGAAGTGCTCGATGACGATGAGGCTGGCTTCGATCTTTCAGATGATACGAACGAGAAAGCAGATTCGCTCTCAGATGACGCATTTGCGGAACTACTTGCAGCAGATGAGCCGTCAGAAGAGTTATCAAGTGACACTGTCGATCAGGATATGCTTGATGACTTGTTTGCGGAACTTGGCAATGACGACTTCGACCTAGATACCGATGAACCTGAACTAAAACAGCCCGTATCGGATGATGATTTCAGCGCAGGAGAGGCATCTGATGACGATATCGATAAGCTATTAGCTCAATACGAGCAGCCTGTTACTGAGTCGACAGAAGTTGAAGGTGACGCCAGCGAAGACGCCGTTCTAGATGAAAACAGTACGGACTTACTCGATGAACTGATCGATTTTGACGAAGATGAAACAGACGACGAGTTTGACCCACTGAATGAGCTAGAAGCACTCTCTGGTTTTGAAGGTGATGACTCGATTGAAGAGTTAGATGCAGATAGCACAGATTTACTGGATGAAATCATTGATGACGTCACACCAGAACTTGATGAAGAGACAGGAACTGAGACTGAGTTAGACCCGTTTGATGATCTGATTCGAGAGGACGAAAGCCCTGCACAGAATAAATCGCAAGAGGAAGAGTTACTCGCTTCACTTGGTTTTGGCGAACCAGACGGCGACGAAAAACCATCTTCAATAGCCGAGTCAGAGCCCGCTCATGAAGAGCCGGAAATTGAGTCTGGTTTGGACATCGACGCTTTATTAAGTGACAGTCAACCAGATCCGCAACAAACAGCGCCAGAGCAACCATTAACCGAGCCAGAAACTGCTTCAGAGCCATTTAGCAGCGATGAGTTTCTGGGTGATTTAGAGGACCTCTCACCAGAGAACGATCCTTTAATGAGCGAGCTAGACGACTTGTTTGAGTCAGACAGTGAAGAGCTTCAGCCTACAGAGCAAGAAAAAGCGGACTTTTCTGCTGAACTGGATGCACTATTTGATACTGAAGATGATTTAACGCAACAACAAGTTGAAGAGCCGCAAGCTGAGATAGAGGAATCTTCGCCACAACAAGAAGAGGATGCCAATTCTAAGTCAACGCAAGATGCATCAGTAGAGCCTGATGCTAAAGTGCCGCCTCAAGTTGATACAGAAGAAGACGCCCCAGCGTTCACTCCGACACCAAATACAGTAGAAAATGAATTTGGTGTTCCACAAGAAGAAGATTGGCTACTGGATGAGCCTGAACTAGAAAGTGACACTCAACCAGAACAAGAACAAAACTCGGGTAACAAAAGTGAGCCAGAAAGCTCAGAACTAGCATCAGAAACTGATTCGGCCACCAATGCAGAAGAAGAGTTCAATTTTGATGAACTCGAACTGCCAGAGTTTGGTGAAGAGGATGCATTGGCGTCCATGGCGGACGAATCTGCGTTAGATGAATCAGAGTCTATCGAGCCTGAGCGCTCTGAAGCTGAGTCGGCGACTGAAGCAGAAGAAGAGTTCGATTTTGATGAACTCGAACTGCCAGAGTTCAGCGAAGAGGACGCATTGGCGTCCATGGCAGGCGAACCTACGTTAGATGAACCAGAATCTATCGAGCCTGAGCGCTCTGAAGCTGAGTCGGCGACTGAAGCAGAAGAAGAGTTCGATTTCGATGAACTCGAACTGCCAGAGTTTAGTGAAGAGGATGCATTGGCGTCCATGGCAGGCGAACCTACGTTAGATGAACCAGAATCTATCGAGCCTGAGCGCTCTGAAGCTGAGTCGGTGACTGAAGCAGAAGAAGAGTTCGATTTCGACGAACTCGAACTGCCAGAGTTCAGCGAAGAGGACGCATTGGCGTCCATGGCAGGCGAACCTACGTTAGATGAACCAGAATCTATCGAGCCTGAGCGCTCTGAAGCTGAGTCGGCGACTGAAGCAGAAGAAGAGTTCGATTTCGATGAACTCGAACTGCCAGAATTCAGTGAAGAAGACGCCTTGGCATCTATGGAAGAAGAGCCAGAATTACCGAGCTCTGAGACTGCAGATATAGAACCAATCTCCGGTGAGGATGAAGAGCTAAGTTTTGACGACCAAGATCTTCCTGAGTTCAATGAGGAAGATGTTCTCGCATCAATGAATGAGAGTGCGCCAGAGACTCCTAATGTTGAAACTGAGACATCGAGACCAACTCTTCAAGCTGATAACGATCATGATGCTTTGTTTGAAGTCTTTGCGCAGCAAAACGGTTTTGATACTGAACCAGAAGTGCAGCCAACAGCGACAGAGGGTGAGCCGCTAAGTGACTTAGATGATGAATCTTCAATGGCTAACCTTCTTGCTGAAGACGCAAGTTCAGAGGTGTTTGAAGGTCAGTTAGACAGTGACACCATTGCAAGCGCAGGTATGGATTTTGAAACCATGCTTGATGTTGGAGATGATTGGGATGGCTTTAAACCAGCTGCCGATAGTGTAAGTTCTACGGAAGATGTGCCTGAGGACCAGCGTGATGTTTGGAATTCGAGTGACGCACTCAGTCAGCCAGAGATCGCGCAAGAAAACTGGGCAGAGCAAAGCGACTTGGATGACTTCGACCCAAAGAAAAATCAATTTATGACGATTGATGAATTGATGGCTCAAGTCGATAAAGAAGGTGGTGAGTTCGAAGAGGAAGATCTGAAGCTTGATGTCGGATTGAACGAGTTTCCAGATGTTATCGGTGAGATCGGCGATGTTGACGTAGATAGCAACGCTGAAGCTGCTGGAAAACTGGACCTTGCTAAAATCTATCTCGAGATGAACGATTCTCAAGGGGCGATAAAGCTACTAGAAGAGGCGATTGTTTACGGTGAAGATGATATTCGCCGCGAAGCAAAGAGCCTGATTGATGCCATTAATGGCCGATAAATCGAAAAGGGTAGCGTTGGCTACCCGTTTTGTGTCTCGCTAGTATGATGCTACCTCTACGTCATCCTTGTTGAAACTGGCAACTTGAGGTGACTTGAGTATATACTTCCCGCCCCATTTTAGAGTTCGAAGGTTAAGATGAGAATCGCATTAGGTATCGAGTACAACGGTACAAACTACTTTGGTTGGCAGCGCCAAAGAGAAGTGAAAAGTGTCCAAGAAGAGCTAGAGAAAGCATTGTCCGTTATTGCTAATCACCCAGTTGAAGTGCAGTGTGCTGGTCGGACAGACGCTGGCGTGCATGGCACAGGACAAGTTGTGCACTTTGATACCAACGTTACTCGAAAAATGGTAGCTTGGACCATGGGCGCAAACGCGAACATGCCGAGTGATATAGCGGTTCGTTGGGCTAAGGAAGTCCCAGATGATTTCCATGCACGATTCTCAGCGACAGCGCGCCGTTATCGTTACATTATTTTCAATCATGCTTTACGACCTGGCATCTTAAACTCTGGTGTGAGCCACTATCATGGTGAGCTCGACGAGAAAAAAATGCATGAGGCAGGGCAGTATCTGCTTGGTGAAAATGATTTTACGTCGTTTCGTGCGGCGCATTGTCAGTCTCGTAGCCCATTTCGAAACTTGATGCATCTGAACGTTACACGCCATGGGAACTATGTGGTTATTGATATTAAAGCCAATGCGTTCGTGCATCATATGGTTCGTAACATCACGGGTAGCTTGATAAAGGTTGGACGTGGTGAAGAGAGTCCTGAATGGATCAAATGGTTGCTAGAGGCTAAAGATCGCAAACTAGCGGGTGCGACAGCGAAAGCGGAAGGTCTGTACCTGGTAGATGTAGACTATCCAGAAGAATTTGGGTTACCTGAAGTGCCGATCGGTCCACTGTTTTTGCCAGATAATTTGAACTAATTTTACAAACTTATTTCAAAATATCGGTAGTGTTTACATTGAATGTGAGCGGAAAACATACGCTATTTATGATATCAAAAATAGGTACAACCAGTTTTTTATCTACAGTAGCTGCAAGATATGGTTTAATCCGTCGGTATTATGTCGAATTTATATCTTTCGCAATGAAGCGGAAGAGTTGAGAGAAAAGGTCTTCCATGAGTTGGCTTGAAAAGATTTTAGAGAAAAGCAACCTAGTAAGTTCACGCAAAGCTTCTATCCCAGAAGGTGTGTGGACTAAATGTACCTCTTGTGAACAGGTTTTATACCATGCTGAACTAGAGCGTAACCTAGAAGTTTGTCCAAAGTGTAACCATCACATGCGCATGAAAGCGCGTCGTCGTTTGGAAACGTTTTTAGATGAAGGCAATCGAGTTGAATTAGGTACCGAACTTGAGCCACAGGATAAACTGAAATTTAAAGATTCTAAGCGATACAAAGAGCGTATCTCTGCAGCACAAAAAAACAGCGGAGAGAAAGATGCGCTAGTTGTGATGCAAGGTGAACTGCTTGGTCTACCCCTTGTGGCGTGTGCGTTTGAATTCTCCTTTATGGGCGGTTCAATGGGTTCAGTTGTTGGTGCTCGCTTCGTTAAAGCGGTGGATGCAGCAATTGAAAACAACTGTGCACTTGTTTGTTTCTCAGCAAGTGGTGGCGCTCGTATGCAAGAGGCATTGATGTCTCTTATGCAAATGGCAAAAACCAGTGCTGCGCTTGAGCGTCTATCAGAAAAAGGTCTGCCGTTTATTTCGGTTCTAACTGACCCTACAATGGGTGGTGTATCAGCAAGTTTGGCTATGTTGGGTGATATCAACATCGGGGAACCTAAGGCGCTGATTGGCTTTGCTGGTCGTCGTGTTATCGAGCAAACAGTACGTGAAGATCTTCCTGAAGGTTTCCAGCGTAGTGAGTTCCTGCTTGATCACGGTGCGATTGATATGATCGTTGACCGTCGTGAAATGCGTCAGCGTGTGGGTGGTCTAATCGCTAAGATGACTAACCACAAGTCTCCTTTGGTGGTTTCGGTTAACGAATCTCCAAATGAAGAACCATATTCTGTACCAGAAGCGGACGAAAAAGGGTAAAGTATCAACTAACATAAAAACCAAAGAATTTAATGGTTAAAGTTAGATGACCCAAAACCCAATTCCTCAAGCCACATCTTCATTAGAGATGTGGCTTGATTATTTAGCAAATATTCATTCCTCAGCAATTGATCTAGGCTTAGACCGTGTCCAAGCGGTAGCAAACAAAGCCAATCTTACCAAACCAGCTCCAACCGTAATCACCGTTGCCGGAACCAATGGCAAAGGCTCAACGTGTGCGTTAATGGAAGCCATTTTACTCGATGCTGGCTATTCAGTCGGTGTTTACAGCTCTCCGCACCTGATTCGTTACAACGAGCGTGTACGCATTAATGGCGTCGACGTTGTAGATGCAAAGCACTGTGAAGCATTCGACTATGTAGAAAAGCAGCGTGGTGATATCAGCCTTAGCCTCTTTGAATTCGGTACGCTTGCTGCGCTACGTATTTTCCAAGCAGAGAAAGTCGACGTTGTGTTGCTTGAAGTAGGACTTGGCGGCCGTCTAGACGCCACCAACGTTGTTGACCATGATGTTTCTGTTATTACGAGCTTAGCGATCGATCATGTGGATTGGCTTGGTGATGACATCAATGTCATTGGTTTTGAAAAGGCAGGCATTTACCGTCCAGGGAAGCCAGCAATTTGTGGTCAACCAATGCCACCGGCGACCGTGGCAGCTCATGCTGACGATATTGGCTCTGAGTTCTTCCAAGTTGGTATTCAGTATGATTACCAACTAACTAATAATGGTTGGAAGTGGAGCAGTGGCGCATTTGCGTTAGAGGATTTACCTGTCCCATCGTTACCGCTACAAAACGCGGCAACAGCATTGATGGCGTTGGGAGCATCGGAATTGCAAATCACTGACATAAACATTGTCAATGGCTTGAATAATGCTCGCCTGGCAGGGCGTATGCAGATATTGCATCATGAGCCGGAGATAATCCTTGATGTCGCGCACAACCCGCACTCTGCTGAGTATTTGGTAGAGAAAGTGAAGCACCAATATTTGGGTAAGAATATCCATATTGTAGTCGCGATGCTGCATGACAAAGACATTAAAGCAACCATTGAAGCGCTAACTCCAATTGCAACACAATGGTATCCAGCGTCGCTAACCGGACCGAGAGCGGCGACTGCTGGAGAGTTGTGCCAATACTTACCCGATGGGCAAGTTCATTTTGAACACCCTGTTGACGCCTTTGAGAATGCAAGAAGCCACGCAAAGCAAGAAGACGTCATTCTGGTGGTTGGTTCATTCCATACTGTCGGAGAGGTATTGGAACATTGGCAATCAAAGAATAAATAAGCAAAGGTATTTTGATGGCAAGTAAATTCCAAAGTCGTTTAGTCGGCACCATCATTCTAGTCGCAGTCGGAGTGATTGTTCTTCCCGATGTGCTAGATGGTAAGAAACTGCACTACAAAGAAGAATTTGCCAGTATTCCTATCAAACCTGAACTTGATAGTGATGTGGAAAACTTCGAAATATTAGAGCCAGTGGAAGACGACATAGCGTTACCGGACTCTCCAGTTGAAGCGGTGGTGCAGGAGCAAGAGGGCGCCCAAGTGCCTGCTTCTGAGCCTGACCCAACGCCTACGCCTAAACCAGAGGTCATCAAACAGCCAGAGCAAGTTGAGGTGGCCACTCGTCCTGTGCAAGAAAAAAATCAATATGAAGATTCTGCTTGGATCATTCAGTTGATGGCGCTTAAGAATCACGAAAATGCGGTCGCGCTTGTCGCTGATTTGCAAAAGCGTGGCTATCAAGCTCATACAAAGAAAGAAAACGAGTTTACGAGAGTGATTGTTGGTCCTGATGTGTCAAAAAGTAAACTTGAACGACAAGTCAAGGAATTACAAAAAATTACAGGCTCAAAAGGTCAATTGCTTAAATTTAAGCCATTAAATCCATAAGAAAACGTTTGCGTCAGCATTTTTTCTGTTAAAATGCGCGCCAACTTAAGATGAAGAAAACATGAATTGGATAGATTTTATCATTTTAGGTGTGATCGGATTTTCAGCTCTGATCAGTTTAGTTCGCGGTTTTGCTAAAGAAGCTTTGTCTTTGGTGATTTGGTTTGGAGCGTTTTTTATCTCCAGCAACTACTACGCCAAATTGGCGGTGTACTTCACCAACATCGAAGATGACATGTTTCGTAACGGAGCGGCGATTGCGGCTTTATTTGTCGCGACCTTGGTAGTTGGTGCAGTGGTGAATTACGTCATTGGTCAACTGGTACAAAAAACAGGGCTATCGGGTACGGACCGAATTCTTGGGATTGTATTTGGTGGTCTACGCGGAGTCTTAATTGTTTCTGCGGTGCTGTTTTTTATGGATGCGTTTACTGCATTCCCAAGCTCGGATTGGTGGAAAGATTCACAGTTGATCCCTGAGTTCAGCCGTATCATCGCCCCATTCTTCGAGCATTTACAAGCAACATCAAGTTTTCTGTCTGGCACTATCTAGTAGTGCCAGCTACTGTCGCAAATCGAGGATTAGGACATGTGTGGTATTGTTGGAATCGTGGGCACAACGCCTGTAAACCAGTCTATTTATGACGCGTTAACGGTGTTACAGCATCGTGGCCAAGATGCCGCTGGTATTTGTACCATAGAAAGCAATCGTTTTCGTCTGCGCAAGGCGAACGGTTTAGTCAAGGATGTATTTGAAGCAAGACATATGCAGCGCCTGCAAGGCGAGGTCGGAATTGGTCATGTTCGTTACCCAACAGCAGGCAGCTCAAGCGCTTCAGAAGCTCAACCTTTCTACGTAAACTCTCCTTTCGGTATTACACTTGCCCACAATGGCAACTTGACCAACGCTAACGAAGTTCGTCAAAAGCTGTTTGAAAAAGATCGCCGTCATATCAATACCACTTCAGACTCCGAAGTATTGCTAAATGTACTGGCACACGAAATTGACTCAGTAAAAGGAAATGTCACGACAGAAGACGTATTCCGCGCAGTCACCAATGTGCATCGCACAATTCGTGGAGCTTACGCTGTGACTGCCATGATTATCGGTCATGGTATGATTGCGTTCCGTGACCCACACGGTATTCGCCCTCTATGTTTAGGTAAGCGTGAAGTTAATGGCAGAGCGGAGTACATGGTTGCGTCTGAATCGGTAGCATTGGATGCCGTCGGTTTTGATTTTGTTCGTGATGTTGCACCTGGTGAGGCGATCTACGCAACGTTTGACGGTGAACTGTACACGAAGCAGTGTGCAGACAATCCTAAGCTGAACCCTTGTATTTTCGAGTTCGTGTACTTTGCTCGTCCAGACTCGTTCATCGATAAAATTTCGGTATACAGTGCTCGCGTTGAAATGGGTAAAAAGCTAGGCGAACGTATTCGTGAAGACTACGCAAATCTTGATATTGATGTCGTTATTCCTATCCCTGAAACATCGTGCGACATCGCACTTCAAATCGCTCAAGCGATCGATATCCCTTACCGCCAAGGCTTCGTGAAAAACCGTTACGTGGGGCGTACGTTTATCATGCCTGGTCAGCAACAACGTAAGAAATCTGTACGTCGCAAGTTGAATGCAATTCGTTCGGAGTTCAAAGATAAGAATGTGTTGCTGGTGGATGACTCTATCGTTCGTGGTACTACGTCAGAACAAATCATCGAAATGGCACGTGATTCTGGTGCGAAGAAAGTGTACATGGTATCAGCAGCACCAGAAGTTCGATTCCCGAACGTGTACGGCATTGATATGCCAAGTGCTACCGAGCTTATTGCTCATGGCCGTGACAACGATACAATTTGTAAGCAGATTGGTGCTGATGCATTGATTTATCAACGTCTAGAAGACTTGGTTGAGGCAGTCGGTCTTGGAAACCAAGATATTACTCAGTTCGATACATCCGTGTTTAACGGCGAATACGTAACGGGTGATATTGACCAACAATACCTAGACTTCTTAGATGGTCTTCGTAACGATGATGCGAAAACACAACTTGAAATCCAACAGGATTTAGCAAACCTAGAGCTGCATAACGAAGGCGCATAATAGGCGTTTCCTTGAGGCGCAAAAAAAACCAGAGCTCCGGCTCTGGTTTTTTGTATTCGCTATCGAATTAGTGAATGTTGTAAGCGATCACAAAGTCGATAAAGAGACGAACTTTCTCTGGCAGGTGATCTTTGTGGTTGTAAAGCATATAAATGTCGCGCGGGTTTGCACTCCAATCTGGCAGTATGCGTACCAAATCGCCGCTTTCGATGTATTCTTTGATCATGACATCTGGCATTAGCGTGATGCCTAAACCTTCGGAACAAGCACTGCGTACTACATTTAGTGCATTCGCCTGAAAGCGACCACGATCAACGTTTACTACAGACTCGCCTTTGCTATTAATTAAGGTCCACTTGATAAGAGGGTAGCCTTTTAGCAATGAATGGTTAGAGAGCTCTTCTGCGTGGTTTGGTGCCGGATTCGAGGCAAGGTAGTCAGGACTTGCGACAAGAATATCCTTCACTTCGCCAATCTTGCGTGCGATCAGGCTAGAATCACGTTGGGGCCCCACTCGAAAAATGACATCCCATTCAGTAGGGTCAAGCTTGTCTGCATTATTTTCTGTCGTTAGTTCGATATTGATGTCCGGATACTGCTTCATAAAGCTGTTGAACATCGGCATCATCATGCGCTTAGTTAAGTTATAAGGCGCCGATATCTTAATCTTGCCTGATGCTCCTCGGCAGTCGTCAGTGATTTCCTCTGCTGCCGTGGTTAGCCTTTGTAGCAAAGGAGAGCACTCATGGTAAAAACGTTCCCCGGCTTCTGTAAGCGAGAGTTTGCGAGCGTGACGGTTCAACAGTCGAAGATTGACAGAGTCTTCTAGCGCTTGAATGCGTCGGGTGATGGTCGCAACCGGGATCATGGTTTTTCGCGAAGTTGCGGTGTAGCTCCCATTTTCGACAACCAGTCGAAACAGGTTTAAGTCATCTAATTTCATATTTCCAGACACATTAAATTACCGATTACGGCTAATTTATAATTAACTTTGTGATCAAAGCTTGCTTTAAGTCAACATGTTGCATCATTTGAACACAGCAACCCTGTTTGAGTAAATACTGTTATACCCCGTAATATTTGTATAAACGCCGTTTTCAAGCTACGTTTTATAACAAGGCGGAACGGCCTCAAGTCTTGCTGCGCAACGTTTCACCGGATGTAAACACAACAAAAATAATGACTTAATAATAAATCTGTTTTTTGACTTAGCTTTGTGAGGTGTAAAGGTATGTTTAAGACTCACAGTCAAACGGCAATGGTCTCGGCACAGGAAGTGGTTAATCAAAAACTAATTATGTTGGTAGATGATGATCCAATATTTCGTAAAGTAACCAATGCTTATTTAGAAAGTCAGGGTTTTAAAGTAGTAGAAGCTGAAAACGGCCTAGAGGCGCTTCAACAACTCAGGGAATGCCAACCCGATCTTATCTTGTGTGATTTATCGATGCCGGTATTAGATGGCATTGAATTCGTCGAAGAAGTCAGTCTTGAATATCCATACTTGCCGCTTATCGTGGTATCCGGCACGGATGAAATGTCCGATGTCGCGAAAGCGTTGCGATTTGGTATTAAAGATTTTCTTCCTAAACCGATAGGTAATTATGAGCACCTATCTCAGGCGATAGACAATACGCTCGAAGATACCGATAGCCATTTCTCAGAACAGCGAGACTTTTCAAGTCAGTGGTTCCGAGTCGATGACGGTGGCGAAATCCCAGATGAGCAAGAGCTTCACTGGCATCTAGAGTATTTGCAGCAGAACCCGAGTGCTGCAAGAGATTTACTGCATGCTCTATTGCCAGAGAAAGATGCTTCTCAAGGTGATTGGCGCTGCTCATACCGTTTATTGCAATCGACGGACGTTATGCCACTGGTGTTTGATTATCGTTGGTTAATGAACGGGCAATTTGCGTTCTATCTCGTTGACTCTGCTTCCCAGAGTAATGATGGTGTCGCGACGACATTGCTTGTTAGGGCTTTGTTTGACGATTACCTGCGTAATTTGAAGAGTTTCAGTGCTGATCTGAAGGATATGGTAGGGATCATTGAAAAAGGAATCGAGTGTTCAGAGTGCGCTGGTGCGGTTAATGCTGTATTTGGTGTCGCTGATCTGGCTTCGTCCTCCGTTTCTATCCTGCCTGCGGGTTTAGATAGTCATTGGTCTGACGGAAATACTAATCAACATATCGCGGCAGGTAACTGTTTAGGGGCAGGAAGTATGAAAAACTTCATAACCCGAGATTTACCGCTAGGTGTTGCTGGTCAGCTATCCATTGGTTGTTTAGGTTCTTCAAGTTTTAGCTTAAATATTGCCCGGAAATCACGACTGGTATAATTCTGACTTCATAACACAATAAGCAGCGTCTTGGCGCTGCTTATTGTCTTTTTAGAACCACAAAAAACAACAAATGCTCGAACAATAACCTTACTTTTTGCTGGTGTTTAGATTTGGCTGTTTAAGGTATAGTCAACGCCTAAAACAATAATGACCCATTTGTGCAACGATAATTTAACGCTGTGCCTTGGGAGAAGCAAAGTCAACTAGTGAGAAGATACATCATGGCAGACAAAGATTTTAAAGAGCCTTATAATATTTTTTACTTTTTAGGTTTCATTGCAGTACTTTTAATTCCAACACTACCTGCAACGCTAACCTGGCTTCGTGTAATGAATGGTTACGCAGGCTTTTAATCTAGCTATTTTGTACCGGAGTTCACCATTCGTATTAAGCGTTACTTTTTCAATACCGTTGGTGGACTCTGTATTGTGCTCGGCATTGCCGGCATAGCCCTTCCGCTTTTACCCACCACTCCTTTCATTCTACTTGCTAGTGCATGTTTTATGCGTGGTAGCCCCGCATTTCATCATTGGCTACATAACCACAAAACGTTTGGACCGATTCTCGATAATTGGCATAAGCACCGGGCTGTTACTTCAAAAGTAAAACAGCGTGGCGCCATTTTTATTGCACTTAGTTTCATGGTTTCAATCGTTGTTGTTCCCCTTGTTTGGGTGAAAATTGGTCTTTTAGTGATGCTAATCGTTTTACTCGGCTGGTTTATGCGTCTGCCTGTGATTGAGTTGGTTGCTGACAGAGAAGAAAATCACTAAGATTGTAGAGAATAGTGTGCCCGCTCTTCGAGTGGGCGTTTGTATTTTCAGCGCCTGTGACTCTTACGAAAATAAGCACATAGTGGTGAAAACCTATTGTTCGTTGCCCTCGTGATACTGCGATTAGAGAGGGCGATGAGCCAATCTAAGTAAATCGGTATTATGACTACAGAAACAATTTCACTGATCAAATCTAGCATCAAAAGCATCCAAGACTACCCAAAGCCAGGCATTCTATTTCGTGATGTGACGAGCCTTCTTGAAGACGCAAAAGCATACCAAGCGACGATCAACCTTCTTGTTGAACGTTACAAAGATATGGGCTTTACCAAGGTTGTGGGTACGGAAGCTCGTGGCTTTTTATTTGGTGCGCCTTTAGCGCTTGAGCTAGGTGTTGGTTTTGTACCAGTGCGTAAACCAGGCAAGCTACCACGTCCTACTGTTGCTCAATCTTATGAGCTTGAATACGGCGTTGATACACTAGAAATCCATACAGATGCCATCGTTGAAGGTGACAAAGTACTGGTTGTCGACGATTTATTGGCAACGGGCGGTACTATTGAAGCGACGACTAAGCTGATTCGCCAACTGGGTGGTGAAGTTGAGCACGCTGCGTTCGTTATCAACCTACCAGAAATCGGTGGCGATAAACGTTTAGAAGCACTAGGTCTAAACGTGTACAGCATTTGCGATTTTGAAGGACATTAATACATTCAATGAGTTATTTAGCTTTAGCGCGAAAATGGCGTCCTAATCAGTTTGACCAAGTTGTCGGACAAAAACATGTCCTGACGGCGTTGGAAAATGCACTGGCGCAAAACCGTTTACACCATGCTTATCTGTTCAGCGGGACTCGTGGTGTGGGTAAAACGAGTATCGGTAGGTTGTTTGCCAAAGGCTTGAACTGCGAAACCGGTATTACCGCGACACCTTGTGGTAAGTGCGATACTTGTCGTGAAATTGATGAAGGTCGCTTTGTCGATCTTCTTGAAATCGATGCGGCATCACGTACTAAAGTTGAAGACACTCGCGAACTGTTAGACAACGTTCAATACAAACCTGCTCGTGGACGTTTTAAAGTGTACCTCATCGATGAGGTACACATGCTATCGCGTCACTCTTTCAATGCGTTGTTGAAAACCCTGGAAGAGCCGCCAGAGTATGTGAAGTTCTTACTCGCGACAACCGATCCACAAAAGCTGCCTGTTACTATATTGTCGCGTTGTCTACAGTTCCATCTCAAACCGATCAGCGTTGATGATATTCATCAGCAACTTGACTACATTTTGGGTCAAGAGCAAGTATCGGCAGAACCAAAAGCACTGGGTATGATTTCACATGCTGCAGATGGCAGTATGCGTGATGCTCTCAGCTTGACCGATCAAGCAATTGCTTTAGGTAACGGTGCGGTGCAAACTGATATTGTCAGCCACATGTTGGGGACGATTGATACCGACCAAGCGATTCACTTACTGGAGTCAATCAGCAGCAAGCAACCTCAACAAGCCATGGATAAAATCCAGCAATTAGCAGCAAATGGTGTTGAGTGGGATGGTTTGTTGCAGCAAGTCGCAACACAGCTTCATCGAATTGCGATGTATCAAGCGCTGCCAGCGTCGCTAGACCGAGCGCAGCCAGATGCAGAAAAAATCGAGTTGTTGAGTAAAGCACTAAGTCCGCAAGACGTTCAGCTTTACTACCAAATTGCATTGAAAGGTCGTGAAGATTTGACTCTCTCGCCAAATGGGCGAGTCGGTCTGGAAATGATTGTGCTGCGTATGATGGCGTTCCGCCCATCAAATAACAGTGGGGCAAATATTGTTTCTAGTAACTGCGAACAAGCTTCAGCCCCAGTTCAAAGTGCCAGTCAACCAAAGACTGCACCAGCTCAGACAGTAGCTGCTCCTCGAACTCAGCAGCCGAGTCCAGCGCAAAGCACACCACAAGTAGCGCCTCAACCTTCATCCAATTCACAACCTGAGTATCACGCGAGTGGATATGAGACGGTTCCGCCACAGTATGATATGGCGCCGCCGATGAGCGAAAACCCAGCGCCGCAGCATGAAACGCCACCTCAACAAGTGCAAGAGAGCGTTTCAACACCGGCGCGCGGTGGTCTAAGCGGTTTACGTCACCAATTACGTTCTCAGCGTCAAGGCCTACAACAGAACACTCCTCAAAATGGTGGCTCAAAAAAGCCTAAAGCGGCATCTGCACAACCAGAATCGGTTATCGACCGAGTAGCGCAATTGCATGGCAATTCCGCGCAGGTGTCGCCAAACTCAGCTCCGAAGTCGACGGAGCCACAAGTTGAGGAAGCGTATCGCTGGCGTCCAAGCAAGCCTGTTGAGACAAAAGTGAATACAAAACTGACACCTACGCAGCTCAAGCAGGCACTTGAGCATGAGAAAACGCCTGAAATGGCACAAAAGCTCATCGATGAATCGTTAGAACATAATGAATGGGCGAAGCTAATCAGCTTAATGGAGATCCCTAAGCTGGTAGAGCAACTTGCGCTAAACTCTCATTATAGTAAGGAAGGAACAACCGTTTCGTTACTATTGAGAAGCAGCCAAGCTCATTTGAATACTGATAGAGCTCAAGCCGAATTGCTTAAAGCACTTAATACCGTGTTAGGAGAAGAGTGCCACATGAGCATCGAAATAGGGGAGAGTGGAGAAACACCACTTGAACTTAGAGATAGGCTCTATCAAGAGAAGTTACAGCAAGCTCTGAATAGTTTAGAAAACGATCCAAATGTTCAATTTATTGAACGTCGTTTTGCTGCAGAGCTTGATAAAGATAGTGTGCGCCCTATCTAATAATCGAATGGAATGGGGTTGAAAACCTAAGGTTATAACCCCATTAATTGATGCAACACCTCATTAAACCAGAGAGATAAACATGTTTGGTAAAGGCGGTATGGGCAACCTAATGAAGCAAGCCCAGCAAATGCAAGATCGCATGCAAAAGCTTCAAGAAGAAATCGCGAATATGGAAGTAACTGGCGAGTCTGGTGCTGGCCTAGTAAAAGTTACTATCACTGGTAGTCACAGCGTACGTCGTGTTGACATCGATGAAAGTTTGATGGAAGACGACAAAGAAATGCTTGAAGATTTGATCGCTGCGGCGTTCAACGATGCGGCCCGTCGTGTTGAAGAAACTCAAAAAGAGAAAATGGCTTCTGTAACTGGCGGTATGCAACTACCACCAGGTATGAAAATGCCATTCTAATCTGCTGATATTTAATTAAGCGGACTTTTAATGCGTACCAGTCATATGCTGGAGCAATTGATGGAGGCCTTACGTTGTCTACCTGGGGTTGGCCCCAAGTCGGCGCAGCGTATGGCCTTTCATTTGTTACAGCGCGATAGAAAAGGCGGTTTGCAACTTGCAGATGCGCTTAGCCAGGCAATGACAGAAATCGGTCATTGTACTGAGTGTCGAACCTTCACCGAAGAAGAAGTCTGTCATATTTGTACTAACCCAAAACGCCAAGAAAATGGTCAAATTTGTGTGGTAGAAAGCCCGGCAGACATTGCTGCAGTCGAAGCAACGGGCCAGTATTCTGGTCGATACTTTGTTCTTATGGGACATTTGTCACCACTAGACGGTATTGGTCCAAGTGATATTGGATTGGATGTGCTGGATTACCGCTTACGTCGCGGTGATATAGCCGAAGTGATTTTGGCAACAAACCCGACGGTTGAAGGCGAAGCCACTGCACATTACATCGCAGAGCTATGTAAAGAACACCAAGTTGATGCCAGCCGCATCGCGCATGGTGTGCCTGTCGGTGGAGAACTTGAGCTTGTCGATGGCACGACGTTGTCACACTCGCTGTTAGGTCGACACAGAATTTAATAAAAAGCCGCTGAATTCAGCGGCTTTTTTGATCTTGTGAGTTGGGAACGATTAATCGTTCGATTCTTTACCAAGAAGGTTGTTGTAGATAACTGCACCAAGTACACCACCCAAAATAGGCGCAATCCAGAACAGCCATAATTGAGAAACTGCCCAGTCACCCACATACATTGCGACTGCTGTACTACGAGCCGGGTTTACTGAGGTGTTTGTCACAGGAATGCTGATCAGATGAATAAGAGTCAGACACAAACCAATCGCTATAGGTGCAAAACCTTGAGGTGCACGTTTGTCTGTCGCCCCCATGATCACGATAAGGAACATCATCGTCATCACGACTTCAGAAACTAGCGCAGCAAGCATGGAGTACTGACCCGGCGAGTGTTCACCATAACCGTTGGCGGCAAAGCCAGAACCCACAACATCGAATCCAGCTTGTCCTGTCGCGATGACATAAAGAATGCCACCAGCGATAAGCCCACCGAGCACTTGTGCGATGATGTAAGGCGCAACGTCTTTTGTCTCAAAACGACCGCCAGCCCAAAGACCAACCGTCACTGCCGGGTTCAAGTGGCAACCTGAAATATGACCGATTGCAAATGCCATGGTTAAAACGGTTAAACCAAAGGCCAGAGCAACGCCTAGCAGACCAATACCCACGTCTGGGAAACCTGCAGCCAACACTGCGCTACCGCAGCCGCCTAATACTAGCCAGAACGTACCAAAAGCCTCTGCCAAATACTTGTTCATGTTATTTCCTAATTTCTACTTAAATGACCCGCTGAACATAGTCGAGAATTGTCAATAAAGTGTGAGGGAGATCGCGTAAAGACTGCAAATAGGACGGTATGTGGCAAGAGTTCTCAAGGATGAGAGAAAAGCAAGGAGAGGAGAGGTTGAATCTTAAGTTTGCCTTGGCCATCACTACCTGAGTAACAGCCAAGGCAAAGTAGGTTTTAGCTAAATGCGACGAAAGGTGATACGCACAACAAAATACCAGTCGCAATAATCAAGTAAAGCGACGCGCCTTTGTATTTGTGTAAAGAAGGCACTTGATAGACAAGGTAAGCTGGAATCAAACAGCCAATCAAACCAAAGATAGGGCTACATACTGATGTAAAGCTCAGGACTGGTAGATTCAATACAATTGCCCCCCACGCCATGAGAATCGCAAAGAGAATGATTCCTTTGGTGACCAAGTCTTTATTGATCTTCTCTTCAGGCATGACCTTTTTTAGAGCCAGCATCGCTAGACCTTGGCAAGAATCGCGGAAACCCAAGTACACACCAAAAAACGCAGTCATTACTGAGAAAATATTCAGCATCAAACTCATTAGTTTTAGTGTCGTGCCGTCCATACCTTGCGCAACCATCGCAAGAGCAGAGATGTTCTCTTCTGCTGCTTTAACCGCTTGTTCATGTGACATCGCAAGCGTAAAGGAAATCGCGTAGAAGAAGACCGTCACAAACAAGATACCGAAAGCAATTTTCATTGCGCGCATGGCTTTAAAGCGAGCTACCTCAATCGATTTTTCTTTTGATCGGTATGAGATCACCATTGGGCTCAAGCTTTGAATAAAGAGAATAGACGTTAGAGTAAACGGCAGTAGCTCAATTGCATCTTTCAAACCAGCGCCTGTTTCTGGAATCGCACCGACATTCGCTACATCCCATTTTTCGATCATCATGACGCCAAGTAATGCAACGGTACAAAGTTTAATCAGTACAAGACCAGTACTGACCTTAAACAAAATCTTTTCACCACGAGATGCAATAGCGACCAGCGCGCACACTAAAGCCAGACCATATAGCGGGTTTTCAGACAATAAACCTTCCGTGATGCCAAAACTATGTAGGAAAGATGCCGAGTCATTGTTGATAGCTGTTGAGTAAACAAAGACCCAAATCACCAACATGATGAAGTAGAGCACACCTAATAACGCCCCCCATTTGTTACCAAGGTAACCGGAAATGACGCCAGCGTAATCTTGGCACTTTGGTGAACTTGAGAGAGTGTTGATGAAAAGGCGTTGGAACAAGTACATCGCTGGGTAGCCGATCACGGCAGAGGCCAAGAATACCCAAAGGCCCAATACGCCTACTTTAACTGGTAAAAAGACAATACCGGCACCGATTGCCATGCCGATACTCATGATCACCCATCCCCAGTCTGTGCTATCAAACTTGGTCGCGGCTTTCCACTCGTCTAGGGCCATGCCTGCTTTTACGTGCGGTGGCTCTTTACCGATAGGTAAGGTTTGTGTAGGTGCTGTCACGCTCATTTTATTGTTTCTCTTGTTAGTATGAATTTTTCTCAAATTTAATTGAGAAAATGTATATCACCAATTTTTTTGTGGAAAATTCAGATAAATTTGAGATCTTGGCGAGGAAGTTCAAATAAATTGGAGTTTTTAACGAATTTTGTGATCTGATCTAGTTGTTTGATTCATATTTAATTGAAAAAATAACGCTAATACGGAAGTTAAATTAGAAACTTCTTAATAAAAAATAAAATTTATGTGAGGATTTAAAAATGAAAAAATTGATTTCATCTGAACACGCGCCTGCTGCTATCGGACCTTATTCACATGGCACTAGCTATGGCGATTTGATTTTTACTTCTGGCCAATTACCCGTTGATAAGGCAACAGGAAAAGTCGTTGAAGGTGGCATCAGTGCACAAAGTCATCAATCTCTTACTAACTTGAAGCACGTTTTAGAGGCTGGTGGTGGCAGTATCGATACTGTTTTAAAAACAACGTGTTACCTATCGAATATTAATGACTTTGCCGAGTTTAACAAGGTCTACGCAGAGTTTTTCCAACAAGATTGTCCGGCACGCAGTTGCTTCGCAGTGAAAGATTTACCTCTTGGCGTGTTAATTGAAGTCGAAGCGATTGCTCATAAAAAGTAATACGGAGAACAGAGCATGAACCAGCAATGGACACAATATATCCAAATCATTAAGCAAGTCGTGAAACCTGCATTAGGATGTACAGAACCTATTGCTGCTGCGTACGCGGCAGCAGTTGCTAGAAAAGAGTTGGGCGCATCCGATATTGATGCGATAGAGGTGCGTGTTTCAGACAACCTATTTAAAAACTCGATGGGTGTTTTCGTACCCGGAACGGGCAAGATAGGCCTCAAAATTGCCGCCTCAGTTGGTGCATTAGCCGGTGACCCAACAGCAGAACTGGAAGTGTTGGCTCGGATTAATGAGCAGGATGTCGCTGCTGCGCAACAATTGATAGATGAAGAGCGAGTAACCATAGCGCGTATGGATACGCAAGAATTCATTTATTGCAACGTAACGCTCACCTCTGGTGACGATGTTGTTTCGGTCACGATCAGTGGCGGTCACACCAACATTCTTCAGATCATGCGTAATGGCGACGTGATTTTTGATGCCCCATCACAGCAACGCGTTGCGACCGCTTCCGTTTGTGAAGGTGTGGATATTTCGATCAAACAAATCTATGAGTTTGCCACTCAAGCGCCTTTTGAAGAGATCAAGTTCATTCTCCAAGCTGCAGAGCTTAATACCTTGTTGGCTCAAGAGGGTATCGACCGAGGTTACGGCCTAGAAATTGGACGCACGCTAAAAGGCAACATCGAGCAAGGCTTATTGGGCAATGACTTAATGAGTCGCATACAGATGATGACATCCGCGGCGTCTGATGCTCGCATGGGAGGGGCGACGTTGCCAGCCATGAGCAATTTCGGCAGTGGTAACCAAGGTATCGCTGCCACAATGCCAGTTGTAGTTGCCGCAGAAGCATTTCAAAACGACGAAGAACAGCTGGCTCGCGCGTTGATCATGAGTCATTTAGGGGCTATTTACATCAAATCTTATTACCCACCGTTATCCGCATTTTGTGGCAACACTGTTACCAGTGCGGCGGCATCTATGGCGCTGGTGTATTTAGCTGGTGGTACATTCGAGCAATCATGCTACGCCATTCAAAACGTCATCAGCGACAGTTCAGGTATGGTGTGCGATGGTGCGAAGTCCTCTTGTGCGATGAAAGTGTGTACTTCATCGACAACGGCGGTGCGCTCATATTTGATGGCGATGGGTAACCACAGTGTTAAGAATCAAGGTATAGTAGGCGAAGAAGTTGAGCAAACGATAAGAAATGTTGGCTCAATGGTTCGTTTCGGTATGCCGTATACTGACAAATCTATTATCGATATTATGTCGGCCTAACCTCCAGTTTTTGCTAAGGGAAGCAACATTGCTACTAAAGAAACTCACCAAGAGTGATCTCGATATTTTGAACTCTATGAAAAACGTCGTGGATGGCATTGCACGTATGTATGGTGAACACACTGAAGTGGTTCTCCACAGCTTAGATGCCGAAGCGCCGGAAATCATCAAAATCGCAAATGGGCACGTGACGGAACGCAGTGAAGGTGCCCCAATTACCAACTTAGCGAGAATGAAGTTAAGAGAGGGCAAGGACGTTTCTGATTCGTACTTGACGAAAACGTCGAACGGAAAGACCTTGCACTCCATTACGACAATTGTCAGAAATCCAAAAAACAAACCGATTGGTTTGCTGTGTATCAACGTGGATATGGATGCACCGATGCAGGCATTTTTAAAGGCAATGCTGCCTCAGCAACACACCGAGTGTTGTTTTGGTGGCGCTCGATCACCAGAAACGTTTGCGCGTAATATCGATGAAACCATCATCAGTACGATAGAAACCGTGCAAACAGAAGTGTGGGAAAATGAAGCCATTGCGCCTTCTAAACGTAACCGTGAACTGGTGACGCGACTGCACGGCTTAGGCATTTTTAAATACAAAGATGCTGTTTTAATGGTTGCAAACCATCTTGGCATTTCGCGCGATACCATCTACTTGTACTTACGAGAGCTTGGTAACGACTAAACGGGGGCGCTGAATAGATTAAGTAAGTTGCTCTAGCTCAGTGATGTTGTCGAGCGCTTCTTGGTTGGTTTTACCACACACAACCGGACACGGTTTAAAATCGTGACAAACGTTAGGGCGCTCAGGCTTACCAAACAGCTTACACAAATTATCATCGTTGAGTTGTACGCAACGAACACCTGCTGGTTTGCCCTTGGGCATTCCAGGTATCGGTGAAGAGATACTTGGCGCAATACAGCAAGCTCCGCATCCTAGTCGACAATCCATAATGTAAACCTCTTAAAAATTGAGGGGCAATTATGGTCATTTTGACGTGGATTGGAAGAGTCGCCTAAGAAAAAATAAAAAGGAGCACTCAATAGAGTGCTCCTTTTGGCTTCTAAACCGTTGTGATCATCTCAAGAAGCGGTTGTAAACAAACAGCAGAATAAATGCGCCTAGCGTTGCGGTAATGATGCTGCCGATGTTTACGCCAGTTGCCCCGCCGAAACCCAGAATACCGCCAAGAAAGCCGCCGACAAATGCACCGGCAATACCGAGTAGCATTGTCGCAATCCAGCCACCCCCATCTTTTCCTGGCATGAGCCATTTTGCGAGTGCACCGGCGATTAAGCCCAAAATAATCCAAGAAATAATACCCATGAAAACTCCTTAATGCCTTCTTGATCAATTGAGTAATGGAAACTTGTTTAAGGATAGAACAGTAAAGCGAAAGTAGTTGAATATCTCTACTGTTATGTGTGAATGATTCGAGATCTTCTCAAAACTTGAACTTTTGCGTCGAGAGGGGTATAAATCGCCCCCTAAATTCCCTTGGTGAGACCTGAAGTATGAGCACTCCATTTTGGCAAAGTAAATCGTTAGAGCAGATGACAGAAGAAGAATGGGAATCTCTCTGTGATGGTTGTGGTAAATGTTGCCTGCATAAGCTAATGGACGAAGATACCGATGAAATCTATTACACCAATGTGGCCTGTAGCTGGCTAAATAGCAAAACGTGTTCTTGTAAGGATTACCCAAATCGTTTTACTTCGGGTGAAGAGTGCACCAAGCTGACGCGCGAAGACATCGACGATTTTACTTGGCTGCCGCATACGTGCGCTTACCGCCTGTTGGCTGAAAAGCAGCCTTTACCAGAATGGCATCCGTTGATTACGGGCTCGAAATCTGCGATGCACGCGGCGGGCGAAAGTGTCCGCAATAAAGTGGTATACGAGATTGATGTGGTGGATTGGGAAGACCACATTCTGAATCACCCCAATCGCCCGTAGTTAAATTTACACAAGCCTTTCATCTAATAATGAAAGGCTTGTTTGTTATTGGGTTTCTCAACTTTGACGCCCAACTAACGAAATGCTGCTCAGTTTATTATTTAGTGTTGTAAACTTAGGTATATAATTTCAAGGCTTTACACTTCTATTCTTGGTCGTTTTGATCAGAACTGTTCCCTAAGAGGTAAACATGACGTTTCATTTCCCCCAGAAAATACGCCTGACATCTTGGGTGGTATTATTCGCGCTCATCCTCGGTATGATGGCCCCGATGGTCATCAATGCGAAAGATATTCAGGATACGCCAGAGCCCTCTGCTGCCGAAACTTCTATTGATAACTTGAATCGAGAAATTGTGGATTTATCCCAAGGTCTCTCGCAAGCGAGTGGTGATGAGCGCGACGCGCTTCAACTGCAGCTGTTCCAAAAAAATGAAGAGTTAAGAAGTCAGTTAGCATCAGCGATTGAACGTGAAACTATCCCTCGCGACAAATTGATCTCCTTGGTTAAAAAGCAGGAAAAATACTCTGAGGACGCCACAAACTATCTGTCGGAAAAAATAAAGAAAGTCGTTGAAGATTTAAATAAAGCCAAGGATGAAGAGAAACTTGCTCTTGTTAATGATTACCGAGAGTTACAGCATTACCTCGATGTCAGCTTCGATTCAAGTTGGCAAAACCTTGCTTGGCTGAAAGAGTTAGGGGCTCAAAATGAGCGCGCAGAAGCGGAACTAAAGGATAAAGTTGATAAACGCATGCGTTTGCTGTCTGCCTCAATTGAGTACTTGAGTCAGCAAAGTGAGATCATCGGCTCTCAACTTTCGTCAAGCCCTGAATCGGAAAAAGCGTCACTGCAGCTAAGTCAGCTTATTACTAAGCAAAGACTGAATATTGCGACGGAAAGCCTACGCAATTTAATTTCGATTGGCGATAAAGTCGGTTTAGAAACGTCCGAATACAAACGCCAAATTTTCGAAGTGACAGGGAATATCACCCACGATTTACTGAATACCAAAGTAGTGTGGTCAATACTGAGCCATTGGTCCAACTCGGCACTAGACTGGTTTGCGGAAAATGCGCCACAGCACATTTTCCAGTTGTTTGTATTTGCGCTGATTTTATTGATCGCTCGTGGGCTCGCGAAGTTAACGCGTAAAGTGGTCAGCAAGGCGGTTTCATCGAAAAACTTAAAGCTCTCACACTTGATGCAGGATTTCTTTATCTCAATGTCCGGCAAGTTCGTGTGGGTGATTGGTATCATGGTGGGCCTATCTCAGCTTGGATTGAACCTAGCACCGATCCTAACCGGTTTTGGTATTGCTGGTGTGATTATCGGCTTCGCTTTGCAAGACACCTTGTCCAACTTCGCGGCGGGTATGATGTTGCTTATTTACCGCCCATTTGATGTTGGTGACTTTGTGTATGCTGGTGGCGTGGATGGTAAGGTAAGCCATATGAGTTTGGTGAACACCACAATCCGTACGTTTGATAACCAAATTATTATTGTACCTAACAGTAAAATTTGGGGAGATGTCATTAAGAACGTCACACACGAGCGCATTCGCCGTGTGGATATGGTGTTTGGCATTGGCTATGCGGATGACTTGCTGAAAGCCGAGTCAGTGCTGTCTGATATCATTACTTCTCACCCTGCAGTACTTCGTACACCAGAGCCGATGATCAAAGTGCATACGTTAAACACATCATCTGTAGACTTTATTGTTCGTCCTTGGGTAAAAACTGATGATTATTGGGACGTGTATTGGGATGTGACAAAAGAAGTGAAACTGCGCTTTGACCGAGAAGGCATTTCGATTCCTTTCCCACAACAAGATGTGCATTTGCACATGGTAGAGAAGCAAGACGCGTAATCACAGCCACAACAGTACGAAAAGGCACTCTAGTAAAGAGTGCCTTTTTATTTGCATTAAGCGGTGTTTTTACAGTTCGTTAAAGAACGCCAATTTCGGTTCGCATTCTAACAAGTTGTCGATTTGGCTAATCAAAAGAGAAAAGTGTTCTGTTTTACCATGAAGATCGAACGCTTGTTGGTCTTTAAATTGCTCTTGAAAAACGAAGTGGCACGCATTGTCTTTATCTTGGAATAACTGATAACGAACACAACCTTCCTCATTGCGAGTGGGTTCAAGTAATTGGGTGAGCACTGCTTTCAGTTCTTGTTCTTTTCCCGGTTGTGCGTGAAAGGTAGCAGTCAAGTGAATCATGATGTTTACTCTTTTTGTTATAGGTAACGCCCTTGGCGTTGTAAGAACTCAATTTTGTAACCATCAGGATCAGTCACAAAAAAGAACGTTGCCAAATGCTTTTGTTGGTGATCAAAAGCTTTGATGTCACCCGCTTCAATACCGAGAGATTTAATGCGTTTGTGAGTTTGTTCGATGTCCTCTACGCTGACAGCAAGGTGACCGTAGCCTGAGCCGTGAGTGTAAGGCTCAGTTTGATCGTGATTGTGTGTTAGCTCTAATTCAAAGCCAGTTTCTTCGTTGGCTAGATAGGTCAGAGAAAAACCATCAAAGATGTATTGGTCTTTGATTTCTAGCTCAAGTACGTCGCGGTAAAATTGTAGAGAACGGTCCAGATCGCAGACTCGGATCATGGTGTGAATCATTTTTGTCATGGGTACTCCTTGATAGTCCGCATAGGTTAGCGAGTTCAAAAGGAGTCTGGGTAGTACTCTAGTACGACAAATTAGAACATGCTCAATGGCTTACAACTCTGTTGCATAGCCTATGAGGGTTATTGGTAGGTTGGTCAGTGGTTGGTTGTTATTAAGTGTTTAGTTGTGTCAGTGCTTGACGAATCGTCTCTTTAGGCTGGCGAGCGTAAGTGAGACAGGCGCAGCGGAGTAGGGAGGCAAAGTTGTTTACTTCACCATTGTATTCGAGCGCTTCTTGATAGACCGTACTAATAAACTTAGGAACAGTCATGTTTTGAGCGTTAGCAATTTCCTCAAGAATCGACCAAAAGCTCGCTTCAAGTTTTACACTTGTTGCGTGACCATCAATACGGATAGAGCGGGTGATGAACTGATAGTTGTCTTGGGGCTGCTTAGCAAATATTTCGCACATTTTCTTCATTCATATAATCAAAGACCTATAATTATTGAGGTTTATTGTTTAAAACGTCAACTATTTTCATGTATAAAAAAACGCTCCCTTACGAGAGCGTTTGAACATCACGAGTCGTGAAGTAAGTGCAAGCCGATTATTTGATTTGTTGCTTTAAGTACTCACCTAACTGAGAGTGGTGCATGATTTTTGATACCGGAAGGATAGTTTCTGCAGGTCCCCAAGCAAATACGTTGACTGGGGTATGCGTATGAGTACCCGTTCCCCATACTGTGTTTTGCTTTGTTGCATGTTCACGCGCTAGCAAGTTGCCACGGTCGTTGTAAGGAAAGAACGCATCAAAGTCATTGATTGTAGGAACGTTCTCTTCGCTTAAGTATTTGTGTCCAGCGAGTCGGTATGGATTTGGTTTACTTGCTAATACGCGTTCTGCTTGCTCAGGCGTAATCGAAAAATCGCTATTTGCGTTCACGATTTCCGCAAACTTCTCTGGTGTTTGAGCTTTCTTATCAAGCGCTTGGAATTCGCTGATCATGCCGTAGTAACTTTTCTTTTGGTTGTATAAACCATCAAGGATCTCGAACTGACCAAAGTTGAAGTTTGGCGCGTAATCTTGATTTTTGAATGCTTCGCCGTCGCGTTTTTGCGGTTTAGGCAAGTTTGCTGATGAGTAACTAAAGCCGAAAGAACCGGTCTCGTGGTCAGCGGTAACAATGATCAGTGTGTCATCACGGCCTTTTGCCCACTCATAAACCGAGTCTACCGCTTCGTCGAATTTGATCATTTCATGCAGCATCGTACCCGCATCGTTACTGTGGCCAGCCCAGTCAATTTGACCGCCTTCAACCATTAAGAAAAAGCCGTCTTTGTCTTTTGAAAGGATGTCGATCGCTTTGGTGGTCATTTCTTTCAGTGATGGCTGCGTACGTTTTGGATCGTTTTTGCTTTGACTGTAGGCAATACCATCGTTCATGCCCGAGTAAGCAAAAAGTCCAAGTAATTTGTCACCTTTAGCTTGTGTGAGCATATCGCGGCTGAAAGCCAGGTTGTAACCTTGGTCTTGCGCCTCAGTAAGCAAGTTGCGCTCATCTTTACGTTTCGACTTTAGGTAGACATTACCTTCAGTGAGCTTTTCAAGTTGCTCGTATGTCTCTCCCTTGTCGTTTGTCGACTTTGGAATCCAATGACGAAGTCCGCCAGACATCATCACGTCAACGCCAGTTTCTAGCATGTCCGCCGCAATACTGTTTTCTAGAGAACGGTGTGGTTGATGAGCGGCAAATGCGGCTGGCGTTGCATGAGTCATACGTGTATCAGAGACGAGACCCGTAGCCTTACCTTTGCTTTTGGCTTTTTCCAAAATGGTTTCAACGTGGTTGCCTTGGCTATCAATGCCAATGACTTCAGAAGCGGTAGGTATTCCTGTTGCTAGCATCGTTGCGGAGCACGCAGAGTCGACGACAATCGCGTCTTCTGGATTAGTCAGTGATGATCCAATCACACCTTCTTGAGCGAGTTTATACAAAGCGGTAGTTTCGCCTTGGTAAATCGAGTTAGGTGCGTGTTTGGCGTAGGTCTCTAGTAGACCAACTTGTTGAGGCCCCATGCCATCGCCGATCATCAAAATAACGTTTTTGATTTCGGCCGAGAGTGCATTAAAAGAGAGGGTTGATGCTGCCACTGCGGTAACGATTGGAGATACTAAGCGCTTCATTATATTTTCCTTGTTTATTAAAAGCGCTGGCATTAAAACAATGATTTATGACGATTTTGTGTCGGTAATAAAAGTTTAACTAAATTGTCGTCTTTGCTTGGGCTTGTAGAAAAAGTGAATCAACCTCTAACGTTTGTGAATTTAGAAAGAAGAAAGCCCACAAACGTGGGCTTGGATTACGCTTAGGAGTTGAAAGCATGGACTAAAGTTATCCATTCAGCGCCTTCACAAGAAACCTAGTTTAGGGAGCAATAAACGAGTATGCGTTTTAAGGTCATAAGAGCGGTCGAATTGAGGAGTATATAACCTACGTTTACGACATATCGTTCTTTGACGTATCAAATTATGGGCTGCAGTTAGTGATTTATTCAAATAGGATTTATTGTCGTAACGATTATTAGACCAACGCTAATATGATGCCACCGACAGTGAGGGCCGCAGAAAGGTATTGACCCGCAGAGTATGAGCCGTCTTCTTCTTCCTCGATTTTGTCAGGGTGATCCATGCCAAGTGCGCCATGTGTAAAGGACTCCACTTTTTCACCAACAGATTTATCTTCTGCTTCTACTCTCTTACTGTCGTGTTCGATTTGCTGCAGAGCGGCGAGGAGCGCTTTGCCCTCCGTGGACAGTGTCACCTTATTGTGTTCGACTTTTAGCGGCGAAGCGTTGCCTTCCTCTTGTGCAATACTTGTTTGCTTAGAGGCGACAGATTGTTTGGCATAGCTATTAACAGAAGTGCTTCCTACTGGATTCATCGAATACTCCTTGGAACATCGACACTCGTTCACTGAGTGCGGGTAAAAAGCAGTTATATTACTATCGGCGGCAAATTCTATTTCTGAAGCTATTTGGATAAAAACAGGTCTGCTTTTGCCGCTTCTGGTTTCTATTCGTGATCATTAGCAAAAAATAGACCAGCAGGAAGCAGACCGTTGTCACTCTATGAACTCGGAGCACTGTGATGATGCAACGCAACGACAAGGTAGTAACTTAAATTGGAGACCAGCTACTTACATTGAAGGTCGCTATTGCGCTTAGTGAGGTGTTGATATGCCGCCATGCGGTGAGCATCTTGTACATACCGTACTGGTGGTGCAAGAACCTCTAACTGATAGTCAGTATTATCAGCAAGCACATTATCTGTTGGGCTAATTACAACCACTCTTAAGCTCGGGTTGCGGCTTAAGATGGATGCAGCTGTACCTAGTCCTTGCTCGGTATGAAACTTGCCTGCAACATGAACAACCTGGGCACCTGGTGTGGCGGTTAGGTAGTTAACGATAGACTCTGCCATGGTTTCATCCCAAGTTACTTGAGCTGCAAACTGTTTCTCGGTTTGTTCTGGCTTCCCATGATGCATGGATGCCATAAACTTCTCTTTGTATGGGCTACTGGCCGTGTTGATGGATTCTGCAATAAACGCTCGCTGCTCATCATCGAGCTTGTTAACGTAGTCTATCCCCTGACGACCAATACATCGGACAATGCCCTTTGGTGCATTCGCTGCAATCACCGGGAGATTTTTCTGCTTTGCAAACTCAACGAGAGGGCGATAGTCGCTCTCATAATTGGGCCAAGCATTGGCTTGTTTCATCAAGTACTGTTCACCGATTTCCCCACGCAGGTAAGCGTCAACAACAGGTTGTTTGTCGCGGGTAAATTGTTCCATTGATAACGCGAGTGGGCGGTCATAGGATGAAAGTTGTTTGAGCATATCGGTTTGAAAGCGATGAACGCCGGCATGTGTGTGCCATTCACCAATAAGAATGACATCTGCTTGTTGCAGCTCTTTTGGTAGTTCGCTTAGAGCGATGTGTTCGCCAGAAGGGGTGTAAAGTTGGTAGTCGTAAAAAGTAGTGACTTCCGCAGAGGTAGGGTGAGAGTTGGTTGATGGAAAAGAAGAACAACCAGTAAGTAAGCCAGCAAAGAGCAAGCTTAAAATAGAAAAGCGCATTGAAAAGCCTCCAAAAATGTCCGGATGATATTAATGGAGGCTGAACAATGAATCAATATAAATGATAACTATTTGCGTTTATTGTCTGCCACTATTATTACTGAGTGGACTTTTTGCGATATACGCGTAGCATAAAATCAGCCTCACATTGATAGAGTGTAGCGGACTTCAACTCTTCACGAAGTGCATCGGTTGCTTTCCATGCGAATGGCGTCATTTGCAATAAATCGAATGCGGCCCCGTCCTTCAAATTCATAACATAGTTAAGATGTTGTTGATGCTCTAATTCATATCCTTCAATGTGTTCTAGCTCTTCACTGTGAAGACGAACATCTTGATAAATGCGTTCACGTAGTTGGTATAAGTGACGGCTTGCAGGTGTCACCGTGATGACCACACCGTTCTCTTTTACAACGCGCTGAAGCTCTTCTGCCTTGCAAGGGGCATAAATGCGCAAAATAGCATCTAAGGATTCATTCGCGAAAGGAAGCCGATGGCTAGAAGCGACGCTAAAGTGACACTGTGTGTAGCGCTTCGCCGCATAACGAATCGCAACTTTTGAAATGTCCAGTCCATATATCGTCGCATCGTCCGTTTGCGTTTGTATCGTTTTCTGCACTTGATCCGTGTAGTAACCCTCGCCGCAACCAATATCTAATAATTGATGATCGGTTCCCTCTGTGTATTTCGCACACAGCTGCGCAACCTCTTGGCGCATTGGGTTGTAGTAATTCCCCTCAAGGAATCGACGACGAGCTTGCATCATCTCTTTATTGTCACCAGGATCTTTAGAACGTTTGTGGTGCGCTGGCATCAAGTTAACGTAGCCTTCTTTTGCTAAGTCAAACTGATGATTGTTTTCGCACTTAAACGTTTTTTCATTTAACGCTAGAGCTTGGTGGCATAAAGGGCATTGATAGTTCATGACGATCTCGAACAGAAAGTAGGGCGGCAAATTCTATCAAAAAGCGTGGTCTCAAGTGAAACAAAAAGAGCCGATGGAATCGGCTCTTATTAAGTATTAGTGGAAGAAGTCGACTTGCTCTTTCAAGTTCCGCGCTTGTTGTTGCAGTTCAATGGCACTTTGCGAGGTTTTCGCGCTGGTGTCGCGGCTTTCTCGGTTTAGCTCACTGATAGAATGGGCATTTGCAGCAATTTCTTGGGATACTTGCGCTTGCTCTTCTGAGGTCGCAGCAATGGCGTCGGCTTGAGATGCTATCGACTGGACTTGTACTGCGATGGCTTCTAATGCTGTACCCGCGTCTTGTGCTTTGTCTAAGACCTGATTGGCACTGCGTTGGCTGTCGGTCATCATATTAACTGCATTATGAGTAGAGCCTTTTAGCTTCTCAATAATTTCAACTACATCCTGAACTGAGCTTTGTGTACGGTGCGCAAGTGTACGCACTTCATCTGCTACAACTGCGAAGCCACGACCTTGCTCACCTGCTCGTGCGGCTTCAATGGCTGCATTCAACGCAAGTAGGTTGGTTTGCTCTGCAATCTCATCAATCATCTTCGTGACGGTTTGAATACTCTCACTATCGCGATTGACTTGCTCGATAGCCGCTGCTGATTGATCCAATTGATCGTTAAGTTGAGCAACATCGATACATACGCCTTCAACAATCGCGAGACCAGATTGACTATCGGTATTCGCTGAGCGTACGTTTTCCGCAATACTTTCGACTTGTTGGGCAACCGATTGAGCAGAAGAGGCCATCTCTTCGATTGCTGTTACCACTTGTTCTACTTCTTCTTGTTGGCGGTCAGCTTGGGTTAAATTGCTATGGGCATCATTGGCAACGCTGGTGGAGTTGCTCTCTACTAAGTCGCTTGTGGAACGGATCTTACCAACAAGTTCATTGAGTTGACTTGCCATACTGGCGACCCCCTTATTCAGGTTCGTAATTTCATTTTTTGATGCCTTACGAGACGATGGGACGTTCAAGCTGACCTCGCCGCCCGCCAAGCGAGTCATATAGGAGTTTAGAACGGTCAGAGGTTGTAAGCTGCGATTCAAGAAAAGTGTCAGTACAACAAAAGTAATGATTGCCGCTACCGAAGAAATGATGGCGATAAGTTTGAGTAGTGTATCACTGCCTTTGGTCACTTCTTTGATGAACGTACCACCCAGTAGTTTCCAGTTCCAGCCTGGTACTTCGGTAAACACTAAGTACTTTTCGCCGACTGTTGAGCCGAATTGGTAAGGGTAGAGAATTAATCCGCTCTTTTGTTCAAAAATTTTATGGAAAGGCTTATTACCCTCGTAGTCACGAACTTCTGTGATTGAAGGGTCGGTTGCACTTTTGGTCGGATGGAGTAGGTACTTACCAAGATTGTTGTCGTCGTTGTCGACAATGATGGTATAGCCAGTATCGCCCCATTTAATCTCTTCTAGCGCATCGAATAGCGTTTGTGTTGCTTGATCTACGGGTAAACCAATAAACGATAACCCTGCAACTTTTCCTGTTGCATCTTTAATTGGAGAGTAATAGGTAATGTAGCGTTCGCCGTACAACTTTATTTGAGCGTAATATGGCTGACCAGCTTTTAGTTGCTGATAACCTGGGTGGTCGAGACCTAGTGTGGTTCCCACTGCTCGTTGACCTTGAGGATCTTTTAGTGAGGTAGATACACGGATAAAGTCATCTCCCAAAGGCGCGAATAAAGTCGCGATAGCACCGGTATCACGTGTGAAGCTATCGACCAGCTTTGTGTCGTTAATTAAGCTTTCACTGTATTGAGTGATGTTTGGTATTTCATGACCCATGAAATCAACGGTATAGTTTTCGACATAAACACCGGCAAGGTAACCATTACGAAAAGTGGACTCGAGCACTTTAGCGGTATGCAGATAAGCATCGAATTGGCCAGCAATGGTTTTAGCCATCGACTCTACTTTAGATTGGTGCTCTTTAAGGGTGCTTTCCAATAGAACATCGGAAGCGTTACGGTAAACAAGCGCAGCAATACTGCTGAAAGCAATGAATAGACACAAAGTGATAACCAGCTTTAACTGGAATCCGACACTTTGATTTCGGTATCTCTCTAACATAGATTAGTTCCTGATATTTTTATTATTTATGAGTTTTGTATCGGCATGCTATCGGTTTATATGATCGAATTTTTTGATATTTATTAATGAAATAGTCAAAAGTGACTAATAACCAATAAGTTAGTTGAGAGAGGACCATCTAAGTGGGGCTTTGATTACAAAAAAGGCCGGGTATTCCCGACCTTTGAGCTGGTTACAACTACTGCACTGAAATTACAGTGACAAGTTCATGAGTCTCACCTGGCTGGAGCGTTTTACCTTGCTCGATACTTGGAGCGTGAACAGTAGATTCAACACACAGCATGGTTTGGTAACCATCGTCAGCCATATCAGCCATACCTTGTGCACCTTCTGCCCAAGGGTTCCAAAGTACCGCGGAGTTATGACCATGGTTTTCCACGCTTAATGTACGATTCAGTTCCGGATCTTTTACCAAAATTTTCGCTTCTGGTTGCGTGTAAACGCGATCAATGGTGTCTGAGAGTTGCAGAACATCACCACCTTGGCATACCGCATCAGCTTTCAAGCTATCAATGTACTCGGCACCCATGCCTGTCGTTTGTGCTTGCTTAATGTCTCCAACGTTTAGGTAAGTATGTAACGCGCCAGAGAAGGTCCAAGCTTCGTCATCGATGTTCATGACTTTGAGTGTCACTTTTAGCTCATCGCCAACTTCAACCACCAAACGAGCGTCAAACATATGTGGCCAAATATCGTGGATTTCTTCTGTCGGGAACAGAGCAAGTTCAACAATCACGCCGTTATCGTTCTCGCGATGTTCAACCAGCTCCCATTCAGCAGTACGTGCGAAACCATGAGCCGGTGCTGCAATACGGCCAAACCATGGCCAGCAAACGGGAATGCCGCCTCGTAAGGCTTTTTTCCCGTCGAAAATCGCCTTCTCGCTCATCCAAATCAAATCTTCATGACCAGCAGGAGTGAACGAAACAACGTGACCACCATGTAAGGAGATGCCTGCTGTCGCTTTCTCATGAATAACACGTACTACTTTGACCTGATCAATTTCAACGACAGTAACGTTATCAGATAACACGGTTAGAGCTGGGAGAGTTTTTAAATCCATGTGCTGTTTCCTATCATTGGGGAAAGTAGGGTTTCGACATCCGTCGCAAATACAATGCAACAGCGCCGAGGTATTCTCTCAAATTCCAGATACAAAAAAGGCGACTCTAGAGCCGCCTTTTCTTTAACGAAGTTATTCGCTAATTGCTAACTATCTAATTACTTAGAGATGTGAGCGATTAGGTCTAGAACTTTGTTTGAGTAACCGATTTCGTTGTCGTACCAAGATACAACTTTAACGAAGTTATCAGTTAGAGCGATACCAGCTTTAGCATCGAATACAGAAGTTTGAACTTCACCGATGAAGTCTTGAGATACTACTGCATCTTCAGTGTAACCTAGAACACCTTTTAGCTCGCCTTCAGAAGCTTCTTTCATTGCTGCACAGATAGCTTCGTAAGATGCGCCTTCTTTTAGGTTAACTGTTAGGTCAACTACAGAAACGTTAGCTGTTGGTACGCGGAAAGCCATACCAGTTAGTTTGCCGTTTAGTTCTGGAAGAACAACGCCTACAGCTTTAGCAGCACCAGTTGAAGATGGGATGATGTTTTGAGAAGCACCACGACCACCGCGCCAGTCTTTAGCAGAAGGACCGTCTACAGTTTTTTGAGTTGCTGTAGTAGCGTGAACTGTAGTCATAAGACCAGATTCGATACCGAACTTGTCGTTAAGAACTTTAGCGATAGGCGCTAGACAGTTAGTAGTACAAGAAGCGTTAGAAACGATGTCTTGACCAGCGTAAGTAGCGTGGTTAACGCCCATTACGAACATTGGAGTAGCGTCTTTTGAAGGACCAGTTAGAACAACTTTCTTCGCGCCAGCTTCGATGTGCTTACGTGCAGTCTCGTCAGTTAGGAAAAGACCAGTTGCTTCTGCAACAACGTCAACACCGATTTCGTTCCACTTAAGGTCCGCTGGGTTGCGCTCTGCAGTAACACGTACAGTTTTACCGTTAACGATTAGGTTACCGCCTTCAACTTCAACAGTACCGTTGAAACGGCCGTGAGTTGAGTCGTACTTAAGCATGTATGCCATGTAATCTACGTCGATAAGGTCGTTGATACCTACAACTTCGATGTCAGCACGCTCTTGCGCTGCACGGAATACGAAACGACCGATACGGCCAAAACCGTTAATACCTACTTTGATAGTCATTATAGTTGCTCCACAACTTAATTTCTGATTAAAGATAACTGGTAGTAAAATTACAGAATCCAGTAAACATCTGCAAGTGATAATCGGACTTAACTTGTTTAAAGTCAAAAAAAAGCGACGCTTTTTTTAACAATTCTTCGCAAATGTTCGTTTTTTAAACTTTTAACTGATTCTTCTGTAGTCCAGTTGGCGTAATATAACTGGTGAGATAAGTGCTCTTATCAAATTAATTACGCATGGTGTCCTGGTGAGAAAGTATGTGCTACAACTGTTAAGAGAAGCAAGTTTTTTGCTAAAAAAGTCAATACCAAAAACAGTAGAGAAGGAGCAGAAAGTCGTGGAACAAAACGGGAAAAAAGTGGCGAAGTCAGATGAGCAGTGGCGTGAGCAACTTTCTGAAGAAGAGTTTCGTGTCTGCCGAGAGCAAGGTACAGAACCGCCTTTCAGCGGTAAACTACTGCATAATAAAGAGACGGGTGTTTATGCTTGTACCTGTTGCAATGCCCCTCTCTTTGTCTCTGATAACAAGTATGACTCTGGCTGTGGTTGGCCAAGTTTTGATGCGCCCATCAATGATCAAGCGGTGCGCTATTTAGAAGATCTGAGTCACGGAATGGTACGTACAGAGATTCGTTGTGCCGCATGTGATAGCCATCTAGGGCACGTTTTTGAAGATGGCCCACAGACCACGGGTGAGCGTTTTTGTGTTAATTCAGTGTCGTTAATTTTCAACAAATCAGAACAATAACGACAAAATTGTGCTCGATAGTGTTTTATCCTTTCAATACGATTTGTTGCAAGTAGAAAACAGAGTGTAGTTTCACCCTAAGAAAAACTCCCGCCAATTGCGGGAGTTTTTTCGTTTATATCTCTTTGGGTATCATTGCTGGAGAGTAGTTCCCGCTCTCTATGGCTTTTGCCACCGATTCAGCTAATTCATCTAGCTGCTGATATTGCTCTGCATGACTAAAATTAAACATACGCTTGAGCTGCTTTTCATCAGCAAGCGGGACGTCGAATCTTTTTGCAACCATTGCCCACAGATACGCGCGCTCTTTTTCTCCAAGCCCTTGATGAATGCTTGCCATTGATTTGAGAATGATCGGATTAAGGTTGTCTTCATCCGATAAAGACAACGCTTTATTCAGCAGTATTAACGTTTTCTTGGCATCTCGATTAGTATAGAAAGTAGCTAATGCATATTGCATCTCAGCAGTATTTAACTTGGGTGAGCCTTCCATTTGTAAAAATGCGCGACGAGCTTGGACGTCACCCGTTTGAGACCACAAAAAATACAAAGTAGCGGGGTCTTCTGAGCCTTTTAACTCGTTTACGATGCGTTCTAGCTCATCAATACTGTGTACCAAAGCGTTAAAACGCTGTCTCTTGAGAGCACTTTGATCAATAGGTGTGATCTGAGAGGCGAGTTCTAAGCATTTCCTATATTCAGCGACCAGACCGTATTCGATAATTTGATTGGCTTCTGATGGATATTTCAGTTGCTCAAACCGATGCCATACTAAGTTTGTTCTGGGAACTCGACATTGCCCGTCATCCATATTGAGCTGTTCGCAGCGCAGCTCTGGTGTTTTTTGGCACAACTCTTCGGTTGTCACGTTACCTTCGAAACAGCCCGTTAGTGCGAGACTTGTGAGGCTGAGAAGTAACCAGTGTGTTCTTTTCATGGTTTTGCTTGTGATCCGTTACACCAATTCATTTTCGTATTCTTGACTCAGTTTCTTAACCCGTTATGTTCTGTAAATAGAATGTAATAAGAAGGTACATTATGGACGCAGAACAACTATTACAAGCGATGACTCCAGAAGTTTATGATCGCTTAGTCTATGCAGTAGAAACGGGAAGATGGCCTGAGGGTACAACACTTTCTAAAGAGCAGCGAGATTCGTGTATGCAAGCTGTGATGTTGTATCAATCAAAACATAATACTGATGCGCAGCACATGACGGTTGCAGCCGGCGGTGAAATCAGCTTTAAATCGAAGCAAGAACTTAAAAAACAATTTAGCGGAGAAGAGAGCGACATTGTTCGTGTCAATCCGAACATTGATTAAGCGAACCTTTGATTTTTACAGGGTGTCGTTTACCGCTACTACTTTGACTTTAAAAGAAAAAAGCCCAATCTCTATTGGGCTTTTTAGATCGTAGTAAGCTTGAATTTACAGGCTCATCTCACCACGCAGTACTTGCTGCATTCTCTCTTTCACTTCTTCGTAAGAAAGGTTTTGGCTTAGAAGGTAATGCAGTTTTGCTAGTGCCGCTTCTGGCGTCATGTCAAAGCCGCTGATAACTCCAGAGTCTGCCAGTGCACAACCCGTGGCGTAGCCGCCCATATTCACTTTGCCTGCCAAACATTGAGTTAGGTTCACGACAATAACGCCGCGCTCAGAGGCTTCTTTAAGGTGACCCAGTAGCTCAGGGTTTTGAGGCGCGTTGCCCACACCAAAAGTCAACAGAATCATCGCATTTACAGGCTGACGAAGCGTATTACGAATAACTTCATGTGATATACCAGGATACATAGTGATCACGCCGATTGGCTGCGGTGTAATGTTGTGAACCTTAAATTCACCTTCTGGTTGTGCACCAACGGTTACGCTGTTGCTTACTTGAATATTGATCCCAGCTTCCAGTAGTGGAGGAAGGTTTGGTGAAGTAAAGGCATTAAAACCGTCCGCATGAGATTTTGTGCTGCGGTTACCACGCATCAATTGATTATTGAAGAACAAAGTCACTTCGTTGATCGGGTAGTTTGCCGCAATATGTAGCGCGTTTAATAGGTTTGCTTGGCCGTCAGAACGCAGCTCTGCGAGAGGGATCTGTGAACCTGTAACAATCACTGGCTTGCCAAGGTTTTCAAGCATGAAAGACAATGCAGATGCTGTATATGCCATGGTGTCAGTACCATGTAGGATGACGAAACCATCGTATTTGTCATAGTTGTCACGAATATCATCCGCAATCTGCTGCCAGTCGGCAGGCGTCATATCTGATGAGTCAATCAGAGGATCGTATTCGTGGATAGTGTAATCCGGCATTTCAGGACGGTGAAACTCTGGCATGCTTGCTAGTTGCTTTTCCATAAAGCCAGCAACAGGCACATAGCCGTGATCCGATTTTTGCATTCCGATGGTGCCACCGGTGTAAGCGATGTAGATGTGTTTTCTAGTCATCGTTTTTTCTTTCATGTAGGGGAACAGAGGCGGGGATTATATACCTAAATAACCTTGAGATGCGAGGCTATGCGCACAGCATCAGAAAGTCATCTGAGGAGATGTTGAGCGTAATAAAAAGGGCACCTCAAGTAGAGGTACCCTTTGTAATATTAATGAAAAAGCTACTGCACTTGGCAGTTCAAACAAAATGCGTATTGACCTTTAGGATCGTTAAAGCTTTGTAGCAAGCTTGCGTCTTGTTCAAACTGTTGAGCTACGGGTTGAAGACTTTTTGGTAGCAAGCTGGTTGCATCAATACCTAGAGAGACTTTCACCTGTTTCATGAACTCTTGTAAAAATAGTTCAGTGGGAGAAAGCGGTTCTTCTACCCAGTAAATGCCGTAATCGGTCACATTCGCCAGTTTCGCCGCTAGTTCTACGGCATCATCAAAGTCACCCATTTGGTCAACAAGACCAAAGGATAGGGCGTCTTGTCCTGTCCAAACTCGACCTTGAGCGACGTTGTCGACTTCCTCTAGAGACATATCGCGATTCTCGCCAACCAAAGAAATAAAGCGCTTATAACCGTGCTCGATACCTAATTGGAATACTTGAGACGCGCCGTCAGAAAGGCCAGTGGTAATACCGTCACCAGAGAACGGCGATGTGCCAACGCCATCAGTATTAATGCCTAACTTGCTAAAGCCTTTTTCAAACGTGGTGATGACACTAAAAATACCAATGGAACCCGTCAGTGTTGTTGGCTGAGCAACGATCTTGTCTGCGCTCATTGAAATCCAATAACCACCAGAAGCGGCTAAACTCGACATGGATACAACAACTGGCTTGCCTGCTTGTTTCAGTGCTTCTACTTCGTTGCGAATCACTTCAGAGGCAAAGGCACTACCCCCAGGGCTATCTACTCGCAACACGACCGCTTTCACCTTTTCATCATTGCGTGCTTGACGCAACAAGCTTGCGACGGTGTCACCTCCGACAGTACCACGAGGTTGTTGACCATCCATAATCGCGCCACTGGCTAGAACAACGGCGATATCGTGCTGAGGTAGTGTGTAATCAGGGCGAATCGTTGCAAGGTAGTCGTAGTAACCAATCGCGTTGTAGCTGTCTTTGCCGTCACTACCAAACTGCTTTGCAAATAGAGTGCGAATGTCTTGGCGTGTCGCGAGTTCATCAACCAAGCCCAGTTTAACCGCGAGCTGAGCAAGATCACCGTCCACTGACTTCATTTCGTCAATCAGCTCATCCATGGTTGGGTTAAGCACTTTCGCATCAATATTTCGGTTTGTCGTTACGTCATCAACAAAAGCACTCCACAATTGAGTAACCCAGCGTGTTGCAGACTCTTTCGCCGCATCGGACATGTCATCACGAATAAACGGTTCGATAGCGGATTTATAAGTACCTACGCGAAAAACATGAGTAGAAACGTCAAGCTTTTCAAGTAACGTTTTGTAGTACATTGAATAGGCACTGTAACCTTTAATCAATACACCACCATCAGGTGCCAGGTAAACTTTATCAGCGTAACTTGCCAAGTAATATTGGCTTTGGTTGTAGAAATCACCTACGGCGTAAACGGGTTTACCTGACGCTTTAAATTCGTTCAACGCTTTCGCGATGTAACGTAATTTCGTGAGATTTGTTTCTGGCATGTCTCGCAGTGCTAGCACTAATCCAGACACTTTAGGATCGTCTTTCGCGTAGCGAATAGTATCAACGATATCGAAAAGAACGTTTTCTTTCGGTAACTCATTGCCCAAAAGGGAACCAGCAAAAGAGTCCATTGGATTTACATAGCGTCTTTGTTCGACAATCGGACCTGAAAGGTTCATCACCAATGCCGACTCTTTTTCGACGACGGGTTGACCGTCTCCGGTATAAGTAAAAGCAAAGTAGAAAACGGCAATCATCAGCAAGAAGATCAGGTTTGCCAGTGCGAGTCTGATAAAGGTGATGCTCTTCCATATCCCTTTAAATATCAAACCAATAAATTTGAAGAGTTTTTTCATCTTGTCTCCATAACGAGATAGTTACGCCGAGTCTAACAAAGTATGGGTTCTTATCTCTAAGATCTCAAAAGATAACATTTTTTTAGCTTATCACGACCACTCAACAATTGGCATATTTTCACGCGAGATTGATCGGTGTTACAAAAATGTAAACGCTTGTTTGATTTTTTGGTTGAGCGGGCTTAATCTGGTCAGACCATGATAATAACAATGGATGTTAAGTGATGTCTGCCATGTACCCAAACCTATTAAAGCCACTGGATCTCGGTTTTACACAATTACGAAACCGAGTCCTGATGGGATCAATGCACACGGGCTTAGAAGAGCACAAAGAAGGATTACAGAAGCTCGCCGCTTTCTATGAAGAACGCGTGAAAGGCGGTGTTGGACTGATTGTAACCGGAGGTTTTTCTCCGAACTTACGCGGTCGTTTGCACCCGTTGAGTGCTGAGTTCAGCAAACCAAAGCATGCTAAGGCCCACAAAGTTGTGACAGAAGCGGTGCACAAGCACGGTGGCAAAATTGCCCTACAAATTCTCCATGCTGGGCGTTATGCCATGCATCCATTCTCGCAAAGTGCGTCTGGCATTAAAGCGCCAATTGCAAAGTTTGCTCCGAGTGAAATGAGCGACCGCCAGATAAAGAAAACCATTGATGCCTTTGCGAACAGCGCTGAGTTAGCCCAGCTTGCTGGTTATGATGGCGTCGAGTTAATGGGCTCGGAAGGTTACCTGATAAACCAATTCTTATGTAAGCGCACGAACATGCGTTACGACGAATGGGGTGGCAGTTACAAAAAACGTATGCGTTTTCCGCTAGAAATTGTCAAAGCGGTTCGTAAGGCGGTGGGTGACAAGTTCATCATCATTTTCCGTCTCTCTATGCTGGATCTTGTCGAGCAGGGCAGCACATTTGAAGACGTTATCGAATTGGCGAAAGCACTTGAAGAGGCTGGCGTCACGATTATTAACACTGGCATTGGTTGGCACGAGGCTCGAATTCCGACCATTGCGACTCAAGTACCACGCGGTGCGTTTACGTGGGTTACGGAAAAAGTTAAACCTCACGTTTCGGTTCCTATCATCACTTGTAACCGAATAAATACGCCAGACGAAGCAGAACGTATTCTATCTTCTGGGCATGCCGATATGGTTTCGATGGCGCGCCCATTCTTGGCTGATCCTTACTTTGTTGCTAAAGCCGAACAGGAAAAAGCGCAGCTTATCAATACGTGTATTGGTTGTAATCAGGCGTGTCTAGATAACGTGTTTAAAGGTAAGCGCGCCAGTTGCTTAGTGAATCCACTTGCGTGCTATGAAACCGAAATTGTTGTTGAACCAGCCTTTAAGAAGAAAAACATTGCCGTTGTCGGAGCAGGTCCGGCGGGCTTGGCTTGTGCGACTACACTGGCTGAACGTGGCCATAAGGTTGATTTGTTCGAAAAGAACGACCGCATCGGCGGTCAGTTCCGTCTTGCTATGCAGATCCCTGGTAAGGAAGAGTTTCGAGAGACGATACGATATTTCGCTAATCGTATTGATGAAACAGGCGTGAATCTGCACTTATCGACGGAAGCGAACTATGACCTACTAACAGAATACGATGAGATCGTGATGGCGTCGGGTGTCGAGCCACGTAAAGTCAATATTGATGGAATTGAGAACCCAGAAAAAGTCGTCGACTATCAAACACTCATTCGAGACAAAACGCCAGTCGGTGAGAAAGTGGCTATCGTTGGTGCAGGTGGTATTGGCGTAGATGTCGCGACCATGCTCACAGAGCCAGTTGGACAAACGTTGGATGACTGGTTGCATGAATGGGGAATCGACAAAGAGATGTCTCAACCGGGTGGTTTATACCCTTACCCTGATGCGGTCAGCGATAAAGAAGTCTGGGTGCTTCAGCGTCGTAAAGGTCGCGTAGGTAAAGGTCCGGGTAAAACGACAGGTTGGATCCATAAACGTACCCTTGAAAAAAGGGGCGTACATTTAGTCGGTGGCGTGTCTTACGATAAAATTGATGATCAAGGTTTGCACATTCATGTAGATGGAAAAGAACAATTATTGAACGCGGACAAAGTCGTCATTTGTGCGGGGCAAGAGTCTGTTCGTCCATTTGAAGATAAATGGTCTGAACTCGGAGAGAAGATTCATATCATTGGCGGAGCTGACCATGCGGGTGAACTTGATGCTGTGCGTGCGATTCGTCAAGGTGTTAAATTGGCGGTAAAACTCTAGCTTTTTAATGTGTGTTTACCATGAAAGCTGCGCTTTGAGCGCAGCTTTTTTTGTATAGAACTAGTCACTGATATCTGGCAGTTGTTTGGCCATTACTACGCCAGCAAGAGTAATAAAAGAGAACACTAACACCACTGCTGAAAGGCTCAAAAAGTTCGACATAACACCAAGAGAACTCATTAGAAGCAGCATTATTCCAACCACCGTGTTACTCACGGCTACATAGCTTGTCCGCTTGTCACCTTCTGCGATATCAACTAAGTAGGTTTTTCGTCCGACTCGTATTCCGTCGTGGGCAATACACACACAAAAGTAGAGCAGAGGAATCACGAATAGGAAGCTTTGGCTAGCGGTGACCCACGTATCGTAAACAAATAAAACAACGCCAAGTAGCGCGCTCATCGTTGCGCCGATGACCATCACACTGCGGCTAGAGCGATCGGACATTCTTCCCCAGAAAGGACCTGACACAAAGGAGGCTAAGCCACTCGCAAACATAAAGAGAGCTAGCACCCAGAGCTGTCCACCGAGAGATTGCTGTGCCAGCACAACGTAGTACGGTGCACTCAGCGCAGAACATAAAAATAGTGTCCGCGTGATAACGAATCGACGAAAGGTCACGTCTGTTTTAAGTAACGCGAGTTGTTTAAATGCCTCAAGGACGCCATTTCGACCACCGTCTACCTCACCGGCATACTCATTAATTCGTGCATAAACTAATGCCGCAATAAGCCATATGGCGCCCGCTAACCCTAAACTCAGACTGTAAAAGCGCTCCGTCGGCTCTACGTCCCATAACCAGGCTAGTGCCAGAAGGCTAGCGAAAAGTAGTGTAACAAGGCCAGCAGCGCTTGAAGACCAGCCGTTGACTTGACCTCGTTGGTTTTTAGGGATGGTTTTGCCCAATACATCTTTTGATGCGACGGAATTTAAACCGCGTGAGAGGCTGAAGATCACAAGACATGCAATTACACCATAACCCGCAGCAGCTCCTGTCAGAGTTAATGCGACCACTCCGATTGCAAATATGGAAAGAGCCTGCAAGATGCTGCCAATTACCCAGACCCATTTTCTTACTGGGAGGCGACGAATATAGTGCGCAATACTAAGTTGTGGGATAAGGGAACCTGACTCACGAATAGGAACGAGCCAACCAATTAAGTAAACCGGTGCCCCGAGACTTTGTAGTATCCACGGCAACGTGACTTTGGGGTTGATTAACGCATCGCCGACTTTCGTTAAAAACTGAGCAAGAATGATTTTAAGAAAGTTGCCGGGAACTTGATGACAAGCTGATTCAGGAATCGCCTTACAGGCACGGGCATCTTCGTCATTAACGATCTTTTCGTAAATGCTGTTTTGTTTATCCTTGTTCATCAACCTGCCTATGTTCAACTTATTCATTTCGCGAATAAATTAACATTAAATCCAGTTTGATGTTAAGTGAAGCACGTTATCAAGCCCACAGAAAACCGGTTGTTATTCGTAGGAACAGATTGTGCTAAAGTGGCGTAAACAAAATAACAACGATATTCGATAAGGATTCTTTCATGGACGCTCTCGATCTTTTGCTCAATCGCCGATCTATCGCGAAGTTATCTGCGCCTGCACCAGAAGGTAAAGCGCTTGAGAACATCATTCGTGCAGGCCTTCGTGCGCCTGACCATGCGGGATTAACCCCTTGGCGTTTCGTTATCGCACAGGGCGATGGTTTGAAAAAACTGTCAGATATCTTGGTAAAAGCCGCAGAAGCTGAAAATAGTGATGAAGCGGTGGTCGAAAAGGTGAAAAATGCGCCATTTCGTGCGCCAATGGTGATCACGGTGATTGCTAAAGTAACGGAACATGACAAAGTGCCTGCACTAGAGCAACACTTATCTGCGGGATGTGCCGTACAATCCATGCAGATGGCAGCGGTAGCGCAAGGCTTTCAAGGATTTTGGCGCTCAGGTAAGTGGATGTTCCATCCAGAAGTTCATCAAGCGTTTGGTTTAGAAGGCGACGATGAGATTGTTGGTTTCTTGTACCTAGGTACGCCTGGTTGCACACCGATGAAAGTTCCTGAGCGTGACCTTTCTCAGTTTGTTGAGTTTCTATAACTGAGCATCTAGGTAAATTGACTGTTTATTTATACAGTTTTTCTTGATTTATTAGGGCTACATTCGTTAATGTGGCCCTAATTATATTTATTTCCAAAACGTTATGTCTCGTCTGTTTATTGCTGAAAAACCAAGCTTAGGCCGTGCGATTGCCGCTGCACTGCCAAACCCTCAAAAGAAAGATCAAGGATTTATCCGCTGTGGGAACGGGGATATCGTTACTTGGTGTATCGGCCATTTGCTCGAACAAGTCGAACCTGACGCTTACGATGAGCGTTATAAAAAGTGGAATATGGCAGATTTACCAATTGTTCCGCAGCAATGGCAGCTCAGACCGAGGAAAAGCGCAAGTAAGCAATTAACAGTGATTCGTAAATTGCTCAAAGAAGCTAACGAAGTCATTCATGCAGGAGACCCAGACCGAGAGGGTCAGCTGTTAGTTGATGAAGTTCTCGACTATTGCAAGTTATCTAAAACCAAGAAGGAATCCACACAGCGTTTGCTGATTTCCGACTTGAACTTACCTGCGGTTAAACGCGCACTCAGTTCTATGCGCAGTAATCGCGAGTTTATCCCACTTTCAGTTTCTGCATTGGCCCGCTCTCGGGCTGATTGGCTGTATGGTATGAACATGTCTCGTGCTTATACCTTACTTGGTCAAAAAGCAGGGTATCAAGGTGTTCTCTCGGTAGGGCGAGTGCAAACGCCAGTTCTTGGCTTAGTGGTGCGTCGTGATGAGGAAATCGAAAACTTTGTCCCGAAGGACTATTTTACCCTACATGCTCTGATTCCGTATCAAGATGCCAATGGTACTTTTGATATTCGTGCTCGTTGGAAGCCAAGTGAGGCATGCAAGCCTTGGCAGGATGAAGAAGGGCGAGTGTTAAACCGTAAGTTAGTGGAAAACGTTGCAAACCGCATTGCAAATCAACCCGCGAAAGTGACGGAGTCGGAACAGAAGCAAACCAAGCAATCCGCACCACTACCTTATTCATTATCTGCTTTACAGATCGATGCAGCAAAGCGCTATGGCATGAGTGCGCAACAAGTGCTAGATACTTGTCAGGCATTGTATGAAAAGCACAAGCTGATCACTTATCCACGTTCAGATTGTCGCTATTTACCGATGGAACACTACTCACAAGCAGGGACGGTGACAACAGCTATTGCGAATAACGCAAAAGAGCTGCAAGGTGCCGTTCAGGGAGCAGACTTAACATTAAAGTCCAAAGCTTGGAATGATAAAAAAGTGGATGCGCACCATGCGATTATCCCTACACCAAAACAAGCTAATGTGAATGCGCTTTCGGGCAATGAGATGAAAGTGTATCAATTGATTGCGCGCCAGTATCTGATGCAGTTTTATCCGGCGGCAGTTTACGCAGAAGCGAAATTGGTTTTCGATATCGCTGGTGGTACGTTTATCGCGAAAGGTCGTCAGTTAGTTGCGCCGGGTTGGAAAGCGCTAATGGGCAAAACTGACAAGGAAGATGATGGTATTGATGCCGTGCCACCGTTACCAGAAGGCACCGTGTTAACTTGTCGTGAAGGGGAAATAAAAGACCGAAAAACCGAGCCACCAAAGCACTTTACCGAAGCATCGCTGTTGCAAGCGATGACCGGGATCGCCCGTTACGTTGCGGATAAAGAACTGAAAAAAATCCTTCGTGATACTGATGGGCTAGGTACGGAAGCGACTCGCGCTGGTATTTTGGACACGCTGTTCAAACGCCAACTGCTCACGCGTCAAGGTAAATCAATTCTCAGCTCTCCTGCGGGAAGAGGTCTCATTCATGCCTTGCCACAGGATTCAACGTACCCAGATATGACGGCTCATTGGGAGCACCAGTTACAAGGTATGGCAGAGAGAAATCAGGCATATCAGCCGTTTATGCAAGCACTAGAGCAACGCATTGATGGCTTGATGGCACAAGTAAAAGCAGGGCCGATCCCTGATTCATTGCGTCATCTACCCAAGGTGGAACGTCCTGCGTTTAAACGTAAAAAGCGTAGTTATTCAAAGAGTGGTGGCGCAACTAAATCTGGTGCAGCCAAAGGTAAGCGGACCTAAGACAAGCGCGGCGTAATTAAGCCGCGCTTACTTGAAAATAGATTACTCGAACAGGTCGCCGTGGTTTTGGATCGCGCCTCTTACTTCACCTTGAGTTAACACGCGTTTGTCCAGTACCTCTTTCACCTGGTTGCCCAAGTCAACTAATGTATCTCGATTCGCTTGAGTTTGGCGTTTACCAGCACTTCTCAAGCAGTAATTTAGTTCGTGCTCTTCGCTAAAATTAACCAAATCCCTATCTGCTGCCATCGTGCTTTCTCCTTATTTGTTCTACTTTTTCCTAAGTCTGGATTGGATGTAGATAAATTCAAGTTAGATTGCGCGAATTATGCTGGTGGATCACTGATGAACATTATGTTTGCCAACCAAGTCACGATTATGAATCCTGGCTTTGATGGTATTTGGTTTAGTGATGGTTGTGTCTTAATGCTGCTACCAAGGTAACTCAGTACCATCGTAGTTAATAAATCGACCTGAAAGCTGCGGTGTGCTCAGTTCTATCACGTTCGCGAGGCCTTGCGCGGAGGTTTGCGTATCTATCAAAGCATTTGGCCCGCCCATCGCCGTTTTTACCCAACCAGGATGAAGCGCTAAAACGGTAAATCCTTCAGGTGTTAAATCATTACTCAAGCTTTTAACAACCGAGTTTAGCGCCGCTTTCGATGAACGATAAATATAACCGCCACCGGACGTATTTTCCGTCATGCTCCCCACTTTTGATGAGATACAAGCAATCTTTTTCATCTTGCCTTGTTGTAAACGTGGGTAACAGTGCTCAACCAGTTTTAACGGTGCAATGGTGTTCACTTCGAAGACTTTACGCCATTCTTCTACGTCAGTGTTTCCAAAACCATATCCCCTGGGGCCATAATATCCTGCATTGTTAATGAGTAAGTCGATGGCCGGGAGTTTATCGGCAAGCTTAGCGACTTGTTCGTAGTGAGTGACATCCAGTTCGTGCAAAACTAGATTGCTGTAATGTGAGGCTAGAGTTTGTAGTTCAGAACTGTTCTCTAAGGAACGGCTGGTAGCATGTACTTGGTGGCCTTGCTTCAGGTACAGCTCAGTTAAGCTAAGGCCAATGCCGCGATTTGCTCCGGTAATAAAGACGGTTTGACTCATACAAACACCTATATTTTTTTGATTTCAGTTGGAAGTCATTGTGTTAGCTAAGAGCAATAAAATCAACCAGCCACCACGTACCAACAACGAGAGATGAAAATAGGGACAGAGCACAAAGAGAGCCAAACAGTGCGCCGAGAATAGCAAAGAAAGTAGAATTCATATGTATATTAAATTTAATTGATATTGAAAATCATTATCAATTAAATTGCGTTTTATTCAACCCTTGAAGTTGATACTATTTCGTTACCATTGTTATTAAGAATTTCTCATGCTGCCATTTATCTACCACCCGGTTTATTCTCAACTTGAGTTGCCAGAGGGGCATCGTTACCCAATTATGAAATACCAGTACCTCTATGAATCGATATTGGTACATATGGAGAAAGATGACTGGAAAGAGCATGTGCAGTTTTTCCAGCCAGAAGCACTGACTGTTGAGGAAGTAAAACGTGTTCATGACCAGGAATATGTCGACTTGCTAGTGAATGGAAACATGCCAGCTGCGAAGATGCGCCGAATAGGTTTTCCTTGGAGTGAGTCTCTCATTACCAGAACGCTAACTTCAGCAGCGGGCACGGCTTTGACCGCAAATAAAGCACTTGAGTATGGTGTTGCCATTCATTTGAGTGGCGGGTATCACCACGCACACAAAGAGTTTGGCAGTGGTTTTTGTTTATTTAATGACTTAGTGATCGCGGCCAGGCAAGCGCTCGAAGTAGAGCATGTCGATAAAGTATTGATCATTGATAGTGATGTTCATCATGGGGATGGAACAGCAACTTTATGTGACGATGAGCCAGATATAATCACGCTTTCCTTCCACTGTGATAAAAATTTCCCAGCGAGGAAGCCTCAGTCTGATCTAGATGTGCCTTTGGTGCGAGGAACAGGTGATGAGGATTTTTTAATGGCGTTTAAGGAAGTGGTTGAAATGGCACTTAATCTTCATCGTCCTGATTTGGTTATCTACGATGCTGGTGTTGATATACATCAAGACGATGAGCTTGGATATTTTGATGTGTCGACGCAAGGGATTTTAGAGCGTGATAGATTTTTAATGCAAACAATGAAATCGCGAGGTATCCCTGTCGCAGCTGTCGTCGGAGGTGGATATCGAACGAATCATGCAGACCTTGTCCCAATTCATTTGCAGCTCATTAATGCCGCTAAAGAAGTCTTTGTTGGTAAGTAAATACAACTAGACGTAAGTATCAACCTGATTCAAAACGGGACACTGAAACGAAAAGGTCGTTAATTTCTAAGCGTACTCTTTCTGAATGTGGCGATTGCTGGGCTTGTATTCAAGGAGGGATTTGTACAAATCTTTTCAAATCTGGATATACGAAAAAGCCCGCTAATTTCTTAGCGGGCTTTTTCTAAATGTGGCGGAGAGATAGGGATTTGAACCCTAGATACGCTATTAACGTATGCCGGTTTTCAAGACCGGTGCTTTCAACCACTCAGCCATCTCTCCGTTGTTGAAGCGCATAATATAAGGCTTTGAAAATGTTGTAAACCCCTAGTTGAACTGATTGGATATTTACTGCGCAAATTTGTGGTTTGTGTTGTTTAAATAAACAAAAACTCCCCAAAAAGGGGAGTTTGAATAGTATATGGATTGCTAGGTATTAATCGTTTTTAGAATAAAAACGCTGTAACTCAGTTAAACCTTGCATCAAAACTGGCAACTTCGGTGCATCATCTCGAAGTCGTTTGTAATTTTTGTCATACAACTTGTAGTTGCCAAACTTATCGATCACTGTGGTTTGCGAGCTAGTAATTAAGGCAAGCTCACGAGTGTCACCCGCTAGGATCCAACGGCGACGACTTTCGTCAAATAGGTTACGACCACTACTGTAATCATATGGGTTGGAAGATACACCGAGCATATCCTGCAACAACGTGACCGAAAGGTCCAAGTGGCTTGTGCTGTGATTAAATTCACCAGCCAACATTCCTGGCCATTGGATTACCATAGGAACTTGTAACTGATAACGGCTGTAGTTGCTGTTTGCGCCCCAGCTGTTCGTGTTTGTTTCATTAAACTCACTACCGTGATTAGAAGTGATAATCACGATGGTGTTTGTCAATAGTCCATTTTTTTCAAGCTCACCAATAATGCTAGCGATGGTTTTATCCGCTGATTTTACCGCATATTCATAAGCTTTTTTGAAGCGATCACTTGCGGACATTTCTTCGTCATTATTGGAAGGGATCGATTCAAAATTATCAACGGTGGTGACTTCGATGTAACTAAACCATGGTTGACTCGCTTTCTCTGTTAACCATGTATTCCAGTTCGCGATAGATTGCTTATCGGTATGAGCTTGTGTGCCATCGAGGTCTTCCGCTAGTTTTAAGTCGCGGAAAATAATCTCTGAGTAGAGATCATCTTCAAACCCGCTGCCACTGAATAAGCCGAAGTTGTAACCCTGATCTTTCAGTACATCGAGTAACACCGGCGAAGCACCTTGCGCCTTGATGCTTGAGGCGTAACTGGTTGGTAAGCCGTAGAACAAACCGAAAGCCCCGTAAGTATCATTACTTGAACTGTAATGATTACGGAAGTTCTGATTGTTTTCGGCAAACTCATAGAGGTTAGGCATCTCTTCTGGATTCAGCGCGTCTGCACGCAGGTTATTTACGCTGATCATCAACACGTTGAGCTTATTGACTCGACGGTTAAACTCTAGCTTTTCTAGAGGGTAATTGACTAACTCTACGTTGCCTTCATTTTCCGCTAAGCGTTTTAGGTATTCCTCACGGTCAAGTAGACCATGTTTTTCCATAAAGCTCTTCGCCGTCATCGGATAAGACAATGGGAAGTTTGAACGCTGACTGGTAATTGGATTGTAGAAGTATGCATCTGCCCAAATATAAACCAAATGGCTGGTCATAAAGCTGAGGAAAAATACAGCTGCTAGAGGACGTCCTACGTGCTTATGAGATAGTTTGCGCTGTTTTCGCCATACCCATTCGGATAGAGCGAGCTGAATAAGGAAGATCAGCGGCATTACAACAAACAGATGTTGTAGATCAGTGCTGAGTGCACTTTTATCTTCGCTGAATAGTAACTCCCAAACGACAGGAGTTAAGTGCAAATTGATCGACTGATACGCTTGGGTATCAATCAATAATATGGTTTGCCCAACGGTCGCGAAAATCACTGCCACCAAACGGAACAATTTCCGCGATGGCAGGATAAACGTTAACGGGAATAGAACGAGCAAGTAAAGCGCGAAAACTAGAAAGCCAAAGTGACCAACCCAAGAAACCGCCAGATAAAACTGACCAAGTAACGTCTCGGGCCAAGGAGACTGAACAATGTAGCGTGTGCCTATCAACATCGATGCAACGATATTGAAGAATGCAAACCAGTGACCCCAACCAACCAGTCGAGATACACGTTCGCCGTATGAGTTTCCGCTGTCTACCATGTATGTGTTCTATTATCCGTTATTAGTGTGTTTTTGGTGTTTCTAAAGAAGACATCAGCGCCTGAGCAAATTTTTCAGCAATCGCTTTGCGTTGTGAAGCAGCAACACGTTGATTTAAGACATTGGTTGCGATATTTCCGGCAATCATTAGCGTCAACTCAGGAGAAGCAGCGTGTTTTTCAAGAACTGTTGCTACTTCAGCAAGAATTTTCTCTACTTGCTCGTCAGTATATTTAGATGTAATCGGCATAAAGACTCTAATAATGATAGTAAAAGCGGCTTATGATAACCTACAATGCCCATCAACTAAAACCTTGTAGCAAGATAAAATCACTATGAGCCTTCATCTTTCAAACGTTATTCTGCATCAACTGTGCAAAAACGATCAGGACGAGTTAGTTGTAAACTTTCGTCCAGCATCATTAGAGAACGATGCATCTACTGAAAACTTAGTCGCTGAGCTTCACCGAGTATTCCATTCTAAAGCTGGTAAAGGTTTTGGCTCTTTCCAGTCAGACAGCGAATTTCAATTTTGGCTTCAAGAAATGCGCAAAGGAGAGCGAGATTTTTACGACTTCTCACAAATTAGTGCAAATCGCTTGAAAGAGGAGTTGATTAAGTACCCATTTGCGGATGAAGGTATTTTGGTTTTCGCTGAGTATCAGAGTTTAGCAACGGACTACTTGTTCATCGGTATCTTACCAATGAACCAAAGTTTAAAAGTGACCGAAGGTTTGGACATCAGTGCGACGGATTACCTAGATATCACCAAAATGGATATTGCGGCACGCATTGACTTGTCGAGCTACGACACTGACAAGGAATCTAATCGTTACTTGCAATACATCAAGGGACGCGTCGGCCGTAAAGTGGCGGATTTCTTCCTAGATTTCCTGCAAGCGGACATCGGCTTAGATACTAAACAACAAAACTTAGTGTTGATGCAGGCAGTGGATGATTTTTGTGCTGACTCGAAGCTAGAAAAGCAAGAAGTGAACGAGTACAAGAAACAAGTTTACGATTACTGCAATGAGCAAATTAAATCCGGTGATGAGGTTCAAATCTCAGAGCTTTCTGGAGAGCTTCCTCCAAGCCAAGATGGCACAAGCTTTATGGATTTCACCAAAGAGCAAGGGTACGAACTTGAAGAGTCTTTCCCTGGTGACCGTGCGACGGTTCGCAAACTGACTAAATTTGTTGGCGCTGGTGGTGGCTTGAATATTAGCTTTGATAGCCTATTGCTTGGCGAGCGTATTTTTTATGACCCAGAGACGGATACCTTAACGATTAAAGGTACGCCACCAAATCTAAAAGATCAGTTGAGTCGCAACTAAAACCATATCGTCAAATTAAGAGAGCCAATGGCTCTCTTTTTTTATGTGAATAAGAAACATCCATAGTATATGCTTGTAATTAATGGAGATATGCGAGGGGCGAGTGTTGCTGAAGCTAAAAGAAGGAATGAGGCGGTTTGTTTGGTTCTGGTTCGTTTTATGGTGTGTTTTAGCGCTAGGGATTTGGTTGCAAGCCAAACAAACGATTCAAACCATTTCAACAGTGAATGAGCTAGGAAGCAAAGTCGAAGAAGTCAGACATTTTTTTAACTTCGATCTGCCTTATCGTGTTAAGCACGTCGACCAAGTTTCACTAAAACTTCAGTTAGCCTATGCAGTTCGCTTACAGCTTGAAAGTGAGTTTTCTGAAGGAAAAATCACACCAGATATTACTCAATTGCTTTATGCGACCGATCGATTTTTAGAAAGTGCTCGAGCCTTTGTAGGGAGTGACAGTGAGCTTGTATCATTGGCTGAACAGTTGCGAAGAAGCCGCTCCCGAGATGAAAACTCTGAGCAAATTCAATCAATGTACTATCGCTTAGGCGCACTTGTTTTGGAGTCTATTTTTAGTGACTCAGCAACGAATAGCGATACTTATCGTGATTTAGACCGACTCTTTATCGAGTCGGACACGCTTTCTCCTCAAGAGCGAAGTGCTTTTCAGCGTCAACTTGCCCAGACTTCAAGCGCGCTATCTGCCAAGGCGCAAGGCAGCTATCTAGTTAATCAACTGCTTAACCCTGATTTCCCGAACCAGTTGACTTCGATAAATGACCAGTTGGAACAAAAGTTGATGACCTTTGTTACTTGGTTGTCAGTAATCAGTGGTTTATTTCTTTCTCTTATTTCATGGGGGCTTTTCTCCCAAAGAACCGTTCAGCCGCTAACACCATCAAGAGCAGAAGATAAAGAGTCTGAGCAAGCTGGTGGGTCTTACGTTGTTTTTTCTGCTCAGTCCGAAATCTCTCAAAGCAGCCAAGTTAACGAACAGAGCCCTAATGAGCCGAACATATCGCAAGTGGAAGTCGTGGAACGTGAGCCGTATATAGATATCAATAAGATGCTGGACTCGCTATCGGGAGATGAAAGCGCGGTGCGAATGTTACTTGAAGTCTTTATTCAGGATCACTCTGGCGATGGTTCAAAAATGCATCGGCTATTAGAAGAGGATAAAGAGCAAGCGCAAAGAGCGGCTCATAGTCTTAAAGGGGTCTCGGGAAGTTTAGGGGCAATGCCATTGCACTGCATTTCGGGTGATATTGAACTGTTGATTAAACAAGGGCAAAAAGTGCCGGAAGAGAAACTGACACGTTTAGATGATGTCCTAAAGCAAACCATACTTTTCGCTAACCACGTTCTCAATAGTGAAAAGATACAAGAAGCGCTAACAGATTGATATTGCTCTGACTTACAATCATCAGAGTTGGGGTATTAAAGGCCCGAACTATATGACTTAGTTCGCTTTATTCCTGTTCCATACAATTTGTTAAAGGTACTTTCATGTCCGTTCGTCGATTGTCTTCAATGATGTTGATAGGGTTGGTTGTGATGCTTTCAGGGTGCTCCCTGTTAGAAGTGAAAATCGAGAGTCAAACCGTCCCTCTTACCAAACAAGAGCTTAATATGCGTCTCCTGACTCGTGAGTATGCGCAACAGTTTTTTGCTCAGGTAGAGCAAGCTGCTGATGCATTGCACGATCAATATGAGCCGCATGATAAAGTCTATCAATCTTATATTTTGCTTTGGAAGATAAATGCTGAAGAAGGTCTTCAAGCCGCAGCATACCAAGTCTCGCCAATGGCAGCACTGATTGATACTTGGACTTTTACGCTACAGATGGATCAATTCTTTACGACTGGCCCTGGTAATGAACTATTTGCGACAGATGAGGAAAAGTTAGTTTCTGCTCACTTAGCGAAAGAGGTGGATAAACTGGCTCAATCTCTGTTGAAACAAGAAGCGTACATCAAGACACAAGCGTTTGTTGCAGAGTTCGTTAAGCAACATCCATTCGCGGACTTAAGTATGATCAGGACGCCAGCTTACCGTGGGTGGTTAGATGCGAATCAAATTAGCGAGGAAGAGGCAGTGACTACGCTAGGTACAATGCCAGAAGCATTAGGGGATGTCTCGGATCGTCTAAGCCTTGTATCAGAACAGACCCCCAAAATTATGACTTGGAAGGCGCAGTTATTAGCATTAAATAGCTCTGCCAGCATCGAAAAAGTTAATGCTGCGCTAAATAGCCTACAAGTTACGGCTGATTCGATGAAGGACTTTATTGATAACAATCCAGAGTACATGCGCTATTTGGCAGAGCAAATGGCGGTGGAGTTACAACCTTTGGTTGACGATATTGACCAAAAAACGCAAGCGCGTTTATCTCAATTGGGTGAGGAGCGCCAAGCTTTAGAGTTGATGGTAGCCAGAGAGCGCCAAGAAATCGCGCAGATCATTACCCATGAGCGTGAGAAATTTGCTCAAGATATGGACCGAGTCTCGCAGGAAGTGGTCAGTTTAGCGATGACTAAGCTGATTGAGCTCGTTAAAAGTACCATTATCTACTTCATCTTGTTCATTGCCGTTATATTCTTTGCACCACTTGGCTTGGGCTATTGGTTTGGTAAGCGTGCAGCAGTGAAAACGCAAGTCAAACAAAGTTAACGTTTGGTTGAGATACAAAAAAGAGCGCTCATGCGCTCTTTTTCTTTGTCTCTCACTCGGAAGAGAGATTCTTCCTATCTATGCGAACTTAAGCGGTTTGCTGCTTCAGTTCGCCTTCTGCTTGTTCAACTGCTTCCGCCGTTGGCTCGCATTTATCAACAAACCAACCCATGTAGGAACTGATGATGGTCACAATGATACATACAAAACTTAGCCACATGAACGGTGCATAAGACAGTGTCGCAACACCCAGAATACTTGCCATGTAGATACCGTTGTCACTCCAAGGGACCATACCAGATGTTAATGTGCCGCCGAACTCTGCGTTACGAGACAAGTTCTTACGTTTGTAGCCTAGGCGATCGTAGTTCTTCGCACAGATTTTTGGTGTCAGGATAAGTGAAACGTACATCGCTGAACCAAATACGTTCCCCATAAAGGCTGTACCGATTGTACTTGTTGCCAGTGAACCTGCACTTTGAACGCGTTTTTCAAACAGCTTAGCGATAGTTTCTAACACACCCACTTTATCTAGTAGACCACCAAAACCAAGGCCGAATACGATAACTGCTACTGAGCCAAGCATTGAAGACATGCCGCCACGGTTAAGAATGGAGTCAATGAAATCTACGCCTGAAGAAATCGCAAACGGAGCCCAAGCGGTGTTGAACGCGGTTAGGAAGTCCACATCTTGAATCATTACTGCCCAAATAATACCGAGCAGAGAACCAAAACTGATCACTGGGAATGAAGGCATACGCATTGCTAGAAGTGACAATACGATGATCACAGGAACAAATGAGTAAGGGGTGATGTAGAATTGCTGCTCCATCGCTTTAATTACAGAGTCTACCTGGCTCATGTCAACTTGACCTGCGTAGTGGAAGCCAAATGCAGTAAACATAATGCCTGTAATAATATAGCTAATGAGTGCGATCGGCAGCATGCCTTTAATATGTTCCATCACTTCAACGTTAGACATCGATGAAGCAAGAATCACAGAATCTGATAGAGGCGACATTTTGTCACCAAAGTAACAACCTGAAAGCACCGCACCAGCTGTAATTGGTGCAGGAACGCCAAGGCCTTGGCCAATACCCATCATCGCAATACCAGCAGTACCAGCAGCGCCCCAAGAGGTGCCAGTCGCTAGCGCAGTCAATGAACAGATGATCATGGTTGCGAGCAAAAAGATAGAAGGGTGAATTGCTTTAAGTCCGTAGTAAATAATGGTTGGAACAATACCACCAGAGATCCACGTACCAACAAGCGCGCCAACGGCAAGAAGAATTAAGACGGCTCCAAGTCCATTGGAAATGCCATTTAGTGCAGCTTTTTCCAGATCTTTGTACTGATGACCAAGCTTAATGCCTAATATCATGATAATGAACCAACCGATGTACAGCGCTAGCTGGATCGGTAGGTCTAGCTTGGCAGTGAACGAAAATGCCAGCAGTAGAAATAAACCGAGCGAGATAAATACCTGTATCAAGCTTGGTAGGCGTGGTGTAACTTGCTTCATATGTGCCTCTGTCAATCTTGGAGCAATAGAGGAAGGCGCTCCTTGTTGTAATCGCGCATAACATACATTAACAAAAATTATATTTCGAATATTTGGTGTTTTATCTTGATGTTCGTCGGCAAAAACGTTTGCTTGTGAAATTAACTGTTAGTTTGTTTTAACTTTTTTGGTTTTAAATGTTGTGTAATGTGAAATTATTGTGCTTCATGTGTTATTTTATCACTGAGTGGTAAGACCAATTTGGAGTAACAGGGCTTTCCCTACTTGAAAAATGGCCGAAATCGCAAACCAAACACTAAAAAATCTCGTTTAACACGAATTTTCATAGGAAAAGGTTAAAAAATAGGCTTATTTACAAAATAAGGGTTGAGATTTTGATGCGAAAAATTAACTATGGGGTAGGTTTTTTAATACATGGAGAGTTAATACGATGAGAGTTGGTTTAGTTGGTTGGCGCGGTATGGTTGGTTCAGTCCTTATGCAGCGTATGGTTGAAGAGAAAGACTTCGACCTAATCGAACCAGTATTCTACAGTACTTCTCAAGTTGGTATTCCTGCTCCTAACTTAGGAAAAGACGCAGGCTTACTGCAAGACGCGTATGATATTGAAAGCTTAAAACAGCTTGATGCGGTAATTACATGTCAAGGTGGTAGCTACACAGAAAAAGTTTACTCAGCACTTCGACAAGCCGGTTGGAAAGGCTACTGGATTGACGCAGCATCTACGTTACGTATGGCGGAAGATTCCATCATCACGCTTGATCCTGTGAACTTAAAGCAAATCCAACAAGGCATCCACGGTGGCACGAACACATTTGTTGGTGGTAACTGTACGGTTAGTTTAATGCTAATGGGTCTAGGTGGCTTATTCGAAAAAGGCCTTGTTGAGTGGACAAGCGCAATGACATACCAAGCCGCTTCTGGTGCTGGCGCGCAAAACATGCGTGAACTGATCTCGCAAATGGGCGTTATCAATGACTCTGTAAGTTCCGAACTTGCAAACCCATCAAGCTCTATCCTAGATATTGATAAAAAAGTTGCAGACACAATGCGCAGCGGTTCTTTCCCTACCGATAAATTCGGTGTACCGCTAGCTGGCTCGCTTATTCCGTGGATCGATGTGAAACGTGATAACGGTCAGAGTAAAGAAGAGTGGAAAGCGGGCGCAGAGGCAAACAAAATTTTGGGCTCACAAAGCTCGCCTGTGCCAATCGATGGTACTTGCGTCCGTATTGGTGCGATGCGCTGTCACTCTCAAGCACTCACTATCAAGCTTAAGCAAAATGTCCCAATGGACGAAATCGAAGAAATCATCGCCACTCATAACGACTGGGTTAAAGTGATTCCTAATGATCGTGACATTACTGCGCAAGAACTTACACCTGCAAAAGTAACAGGCACTATGTCCGTACCAGTAGGTCGTCTACGTAAGATGGCAATGGGTGATGACTTCCTAAATGCTTTCACTGTTGGTGACCAACTACTATGGGGCGCAGCAGAGCCATTGCGTCGTACGTTACGCATTATTCTTTCTGAGAAAGCATAATCACATCAATCTTTGTTTGATGACAAAATAAAAGAGCTCCCTAGGGAGCTCTTTTTTATGCTTCGTCTTCTCCACGAACAACGCGTTTATCAGGATCGGCCAGTTCACTACCACAGTGTTTACAGTAAGTCGCATCAGAGTCGTGCCCGGCGTGAGAACAGTTAGGACACTTCACTAATACTTTGTGCGATTGCATTTCTTGGTGAAGCTCTGCTGTGAAAATACCAGTAGGGACCGCCAAAATTGAATAACCCAACAACATGGTGAGTGAGGCAAGTCCTTTTCCGAGATCTGTTTGAGGTACCAAGTCACCATATCCAACCGTTGTGATGGTCACAATAGCCCAATAAATACTTTTCGGAATGCTAGTAAATCCGTTTTCAGGCCCCTCAATGACAAAAATCAGTGACCCAAAGATCGTGACCATAATGGCGACAGAGCTAAAGAAGATAAAAATCTTTCTGCGCGCCATCAGTAGAGAGCGTAAGAGGATGTTGGACTCTTGAAGATATCGGACCAACTTGAGTATGCGGAATATTCGCATGACTCGTAGTGCTCTTATTACGCCCATAAAGGAGGCAGAAGGGAAAAACAGTGCTAAGTAAGTAGGTAAAATAGCGAGTAAATCAACGACGCCATAAAAGCTCTTCGCATAGGCCGCTGGTTTTGGAGAGCAATAAAGTCGGAGAAAATACTCAATAGTGAATAAACCGGTAAAAGTGTACTCCAAGTATTTCAGCTCTTTTGCCCACTCGGCGCGTACGGATGGTATTGAGTCTAATACCAGTACGATTAGAGAACTGATAATTGCGATAATGAGTGCAATATCGAAGGTTCGACCAGCTTTGGTATGAGTACCAAAAATGGTGACATAAAGAGTATGTTTGAGAGAGTCAGTCGTCATGACAAAGCGATCCATTGTTGAATCGCTCTATCATACAATTTTATAGAAACTCAGGCTAATCCTGGAAATAAGTTGCGTAAACCATTGGCGATAAACTCAATACCCAATGCGCCTAATATCAAACCCATGATACGGGTAATGACGTTGATACCAGTTTGGCCCAAAAATCGCACGATCAGTGGGGCAGAGCGGAACAACAGCCACGAGCATAGACAGAACAAGCCAATTGTAATGCTGATGCCTACAGTATCAAACATGCTTGGGTAGCGTGCACCGTAAACAATAGTCGAACTGATTGCGCCTGGTCCTGCCATTAGCGGCATCGCAAGAGGAACAACACCGATCTGCTCGCGACTCACGTATTCTGATTTTTCCTGTTTGTTTTGTTTATCTTCCCCCAGTTTACCGCTCATCATTGAGAACGCGATGCTAAGCAGCAGTAGCCCACCTGCAACACGAAACGAATCCAGAGAAATGCTGAACATATCTAATAGTAACTGGCCAGCAAAGAGCGAAATGATCAGAATGATAGCAACAGCCACGTTCGCTGTGGTTGCCGTATTGCGCTTTTCGTCTGGTGTCATATGTCCGGTTAGTGACACAAACACAGGCATGATACCAACAGGGTTTACTGCGGCGACCAAACCAAGAAAAAACTGCAAGAAGATAGCAAGTTCAAAAGTTTGCATGTTGCGTACTCATTAAAGTTCACATTAGTGAAAAGGCGAAGGGGTAATTTGGGCGTAATGTAAGGCAAAAGTTGGGTTGGAAGAAATGAAAAAAACTAACGCATTTCCTACTGTTTTAGTGAGAAAAACTAATTCTTTAATAAACTGTATCTAATCTGGAAAAGAATTGTTGCGTATAAAGTTGCTGTCAAAGCGTGCTGTTTTACATAAACGTTAACATTCGCACACTTTTGATAAAAACTAAGGTGGTTTGTAGAGAGATGTATTCGGTTCGATATACTCTCAGTAGCACAAGGAATTGGGCCTACATGTAATTTTGTTGGCTAAAAATGAAACTTTTTTACAGGTTGTTGTAGTTTCTTTTATTTATTTGTCTATTTGCTTCTTTTTTGTTCAATAAAAAGTGAAGATTAATTTATTTGTTTATCAGTGAGTTATGTCGTTTTAGTGTGATGGGGCACCACTTTGGTGGTATTTAGGTCGTTAGAACTGATCCAAGTCAATTTTTTTCACACTCTGAAATATTATACTCAGTCCTGAAAGCAATTTACTAAGACGTTTGTTTTCTAAGTGACTGATAAACAGTAAAAACGATAAGTAATAGCCTTAGTAAAAAGTTTTTAATATTTGTTAATTTTAGGAGATTCCCTATGCCTGTAACTAATATGGCTGAACTAGATGCAATGATTGCTCGCGTTAAGAAAGCGCAAGAAGAGTTCGCTACTTACTCTCAAGAGCAAGTAGACAAAATCTTCCGTGCAGCATCGCTTGCAGCTAACCAAGCCCGTATCCCGCTAGCTCAACAAGCGGTTGAAGAATCTGGTATGGGTATTGTTGAAGATAAAGTAATCAAGAACCACTTCGCTTCTGAGTTTATCTACAACAAATACAAAGACGAACAAACGTGTGGCATCCTAGAAGAGGATGACAACCTAGGTACTATGACTATCGCTGAACCTGTAGGTATCATCTGCGGTATCGTACCAACGACTAACCCTACATCTACAGCGATCTTCAAATCTCTAATCTCTCTGAAGACTCGTAACGGTATCATCTTCTCACCACACCCACGTGCGAAAAACTCGACTAACGACGCAGCGAAACTGGTTCTAGACGCAGCAGTAGCAGCGGGTGCACCAAAAGACATCATCGGTTGGATCGACCAACCTTCTGTTGAGCTTTCTAACGCTCTTATGAAACACGATGACATTGCTCTTATCCTTGCAACTGGTGGCCCAGGCATGGTTAAAGCAGCTTACTCTTCTGGTAAACCAGCAATCGGTGTAGGTGCAGGTAACGTTCCTGTTGTTATCGACGAAACTGCTGACATCAAACGTGCAGTGGCTTCTATCCTGATGTCTAAGACTTTCGACAACGGCGTAGTATGTGCTTCTGAGCAGGCTGCAATCGTCGTTGACGAAGTGTACGACGAAGTAAAAGAGCGTTTTGCTTCTCACAAAGCTTACGTACTAAGCAAAGCAGAAGCAGAAAAAGTTCGTAAAGTTCTTCTTATCGATGGCGCGCTAAACGCGAAAATCGTAGGTCAGCCAGCAGCGGCAATCGCTGAAATGGCAGGCGTTAAAGTTCCAGCAGACACGAAAGTCCTTGTTGGTGAAGGTCTAGGTAAAGTGTCTCACGATGACGCATTCGCTCACGAGAAACTATCTCCAACTCTAGGTCTATTCCGTGCTGACAACTTCGAAGACGCGGTTGCTCAAGCGGTAACTATGGTTGAGATTGGTGGTATCGGCCACACATCTGGTCTTTACACTAACCAAGATACTAACGCTGACCGTATCCGTTACTTCGGTGACAAGATGAAGACAGCTCGTATCCTAATCAACATCCCGACTACTCACGGTGGTATCGGTGACTTGTACAACTTCAACGTTGCGCCTTCTCTAACTCTAGGTTGTGGTTCATGGGGTGGTAACTCTATCTCTGAGAACGTAGGTCCTAAACACCTAATCAACAAGAAAACTGTAGCGAAGCGAGCTGAAAACATGTTGTGGCATAAACTACCTAAGTCAATCTACTTCCGTCGTGGTAGCCTTCCAATTGCTCTAGGCGACCTAGAAGGTAAGAAACGCGCATTCTTAGTAACTGACCGTTTCCTATTCAACAACGGTTACGCAGATGACGTAGTAAGCCTACTGAAAGCTCAAGGCATGGAAGTTCAAACATTCTTCGATGTTGAAGCTGACCCAACGCTTTCTGTAGTAGAGAAAGGTGCGGCTCAAATGGCTAGCTACCAACCAGACGTTATCCTAGCGCTAGGTGGTGGTTCACCAATGGATGCTGCGAAGATCATGTGGGTAATGTATGAGCACCCAGAAACTCACTTCGAAGAACTAGCAATGCGCTTTATGGACATCCGTAAACGTATTTACAAGTTCCCTAAAATGGGTCAAAAAGCTGAGCTTGTATGTATCACTACAACTTCAGGTACTGGTTCAGAAGTTACACCATTTGCGGTTGTTACTGACGACAAGACTGGCGCTAAATACCCACTAGCTGACTACGAAATCACGCCAAACATGGCTATCGTTGATGCTAACCTAGTGATGAACATGCCTAAGTCTCTAACAGCATTTGGTGGTTACGATGCAGTAACTCACGCTCTAGAAGCTTACGTATCTGTTCTTGCGAACGAATACTCAGATGGTCAGGCCCTACAAGCACTTAAGATGCTAAAAGAATACCTACCTTCAAGCTACGCGAACGGCGCTAACGACCCAATCGCTCGTGAGAAAGTACACAACGCAGCAACTATCGCTGGTGTGGCATTTGCTAACGCATTCCTAGGTGTTTGTCACTCAATGGCGCACAAACTAGGTGCTGAGTTCCACATTCCACATGGCCTAGCAAACGCATTACTTATCTCTAACGTTGTACGTTACAACGCGAACGATAACCCAACTAAACAAACTGCGTTCTCTCAATACGACCGCCCACAAGCACGTCGTCGTTACGCTGAAGTTGCTGACCACTTAGGTCTAAGCCAAGCTGGTGACCGTACTGCTCAGAAAATTGAACGTCTACTAGCATGGTTGGATGAGCTAAAAGTGAACCTAGACATCCCAATGTCTATCCAAGCGGCTGGCGTAGCTGAAGCAGACTTTATCGCGAAACTTGATGAGCTAGCAGTTGAAGCGTTCGATGACCAATGTACTGGTGCGAACCCTCGCTACCCACTAATTAGCGAACTTAAAGATGTGTTAATGGCTTCTTACTACGGTAAAGCATTCGTTGAAGGTGAAACTTTCGAAGGTACAACAGTTATCAAGAAGAAAGCAGACCAAGAAGCAGCGAAAGCGGCGCCTAAAGCAAAGAAAGAAAAAGCTGACGCGTAATTAAGAGTCGTGTGAGTAAGGTTTTCGCTAGCACGAAACCTTAACCGGGAAAAAGTAAAGCCCCAGTCATTTGACTGGGGCTTTTTTTGTTGAAAGAGTTGAGTAATAGCGATCCCTTGACGCAACAAACACGTTGTCCATTCATACTTCTGTAGCAACCACTCTGCCACTAAAATACTCATTTGATACGATATATGCGGTATTGCGAACCAATTCATCTTGGATCTCGGCCCAGTGTCTTTCGTTAAGTTCTTCTCTTGTATGGTTTACCGAAGGAATGACGCCACCCACCCGAATATTAAATGGAGTGAGCTCTTTTGCCCAGCTGTGAGTAAAACCTGACACCAAAGCAGCCATGCTTTCGACTCCCGTTAAATCTTCATGGCTGTCATGGGAAATGACGTTAACAATTACCCCTTTCTTATTTCTAGCGCGAAATCGTTCGGCTCCCACTTGGCCATAGGTGTAGAGGAAACGCGCTGCAGAAGACAAGTGATCAATGTAAGTACTCATAGGTTCGGGAGCCATCAAGCCTGGCATGGGAGAGCTCGTCCAGCAATTGACTATCACGTCTGGTGTCGCACGCAGCTGCGATTCTATTTGATCAAACAGTAAGTTAATGGACGTTGTGTTATCACTGCACACATTCATCGCATAGACTTTATCTGTGAAGGCACTAATCTGCTCATAGCTCGCTTTTAGAGCGCTAGAGTTTTGGTCACAAAGAATCAACGTCGCTCCAAGGTGAGCAAAGTGACTAGCACAAGTCCTTCCTATAACAGAACCTGCAGACGTGACGAGAATAATTGATTCTTTAATATCCATAACACCTTCACTGTATCCCTGTGTGAAAAAAATACACCAGTGGTTTGTGCTATTAGCATGGTTGAAATTAGAAAGGCTCAGTGTGAAAGACTTCAAACTAACGCTTTTGGATGAGGACTATTGTGCGGTAATTTGTAAGGCGTCACATTTCTGACTGTGGATACTGCAAGCTGTTGGTTGAACAATGATCTCTATACTTGCAGTTGAATTTGATACTGACGTTGAGCCGTCACTAGTTGATTGTATAGCCCTGCATCTGGGATGAGGTTTTTGTTGCGCTCGCCCAATTTGCGTCGCTCATGACCGGATAGGTTGTGATAAACGTCTTCAGGAAGGTTAAACGTATCTTCCGGCAAGTAGGTCAGGGCGCCTGGTTTCAAGTAGTGACTCAGTTTCGCTGAGGGTAGACCTGCACCGTGGAATTGTTTTGCTTGTTGTGCTGCTAGCTCATAGCTGCTGCTATCAGAACGAAGAGCTTGAGGCGTTGACAATTCAAGTTGTTGGCGGAGTATATCATCGCTAGTGGCTACTTCTTTGATTTCCTCTACAGGTACAACGTCGCGTACATCGTTAGAAAACATCGACAAAATCAGTGCAAAATCGGCACGACGTCCTTCGTGGACTGCATGGTTGATACCATTGCCGAACTGAAGTTCGTTAATAATTGCCGCTTTGTCTAAAGTATGAATTTGCATGATGTTCCTCGCTCGATGCCATTTTAACGGCGTGTCTGAGAAGAACTTTAGGAAAAAGAAGAGATTAAATTGGAGTTTTAAGCGAAAAATAAAAAGCTCGCTGGTTCAGCGAGCTTTTAAAATAAGACTAAATTGAACTTAGGGGGGAAGTAAAATTACTTCGCTAGGTTCTCAGCTACGAAGTCCCAGTTTACAAGTGCCCAGAAGCCGTTCATGTAGTCAGGACGTACGTTGCGGTAATCAATGTAGTATGCGTGTTCCCATAGGTCAACAGTTAGAAGTGGTGTTGTGCCTTCTTCTGTTAGAGGAGTAGCTGCGTTAGAAGTGTTAACGATCTCTAGAGAGCCGTCAGCTTTCTTAACAAGCCAAGTCCATGAAGAACCGAAGTTGTTGATTGCTGAATCAGTAAACTTCGCTTTGAATTCTTCGAAAGAACCGAATGCTGCGTTGATTGCGTCAGCAACTGCGCCAGTTGGTTCGCCGCCCGCGTTTGGAGCAAGACAGTGCCAGTAGAACGTGTGGTTCCAGATTTGCGCTGCGTTGTTGAATACGCCACCAGTAGAAGTCTTGATGATCTCTTCTAGAGTTTTGCCTTCGAACTCAGTGCCAGGGATAAGACCATTTAGCTTAACAACGTATGTGTTGTGGTGCTTACCGTGGTGGTAGTCTAGAGTCTCTGCTGAGATGTGTGGTTCTAGTGCGTCTTTCGCGTAAGGAAGAGCTGGTAGTTCAAATGCCATTACTCGATTCTCCATTGATTTGAAAGGATGACCTTTCGATTGCTTCCAGTGTTTTTTTATAGCTATGTAGCCTTTAAGGCTGACTTGCTAAGTATTTTAGCAAGTTTTTACTTTATTAAAACCCCGATATGAAAATATTTTAAGGGGTTAGCGGCTGTGAAGTGCTGAATTGCTCGCCATCAAGCAACCTGAATTTAAGCCTTATTAATTATATGGTTTTTATTCTGTCGTTATTGAGTAGAATGTGGCAAATAAACAAAGTTCAAACCCATGAATGAGGAAGCGATGGAAACTATCGACAAAATCAAACAGCAGATCTCTGAAAACTCAATCCTGCTGTACATGAAAGGATCACCGAAACTGCCAAGCTGTGGTTTCTCTTCTCAAGCGTCACAGGCTCTAATGGCATGTGGTGAGAAGTTCGCTTACGTAGACATTCTGCAAAACCCAGATATCCGTGCTGAGCTACCAAAGTACGCACAATGGCCAACATTCCCTCAACTATGGGTTGAAGGTGAGCTTATCGGCGGTTGCGACATCATTCTAGAAATGTTCCAAAAAGGTGAACTTCAGCCTCTAATCAAAGAAGCTGCAGCGCGCGCTGAAGATCAAGCTGAGTAATTCGTAAATACTCACATTTAGCGATAGAATACGAAGGAGCCGTACTGGCTCCTTTTTCTTTTTAGGTTAGTGGAATGAACATAAAGCTTTACTACGTGCATGACCCAATGTGCAGTTGGTGTTGGGGTTACAAACCGACGCTTGATAAATTGAAACAGCAACTGCCAGGCGTTATTCAGTTTGAGTATGTGGTGGGTGGTCTTGCGCCAGATACTAGTTTGCCGATGCCACCAGAGATGCAACAAAAACTCGAAGGTATTTGGAAGCAGATTGAGCGTCAGTTGGGCACCAAGTTTAACTACGATTTCTGGAAGCTTTGTACGCCAGTAAGAAGCACTTACCAATCTTGTCGCGCAGTTATCGCAGCGGGCTTTCAAGATTCTTATGAGCAGATGCTAGAAGCGATTCAACATGCGTATTACTTACGTGCGATGCCTCCCCATGAAGAAGCAACTCACTTGCAGCTAGCTAAAGAAATTGGTTTGAATGTTCAGCAGTTCAAGAACGATATGGACGGCTCTTTCTTAGAAGGTGTGTTCCAAGATCAACTGAGTCTTGCAAAGAGCCTAGGCGTGGATTCTTACCCTAGCTTGGTTCTTCAAATTAACGACGCTTATTTCCCGATTGCCGTGGATTATCTGTCAACAGAGCCTACCTTGAAACTGATACGTGAGCGTATTATTGACAATATGCCAGCGCAATAATCGCGATTTCAAATAACAAAAAGCCGCTCAATGAGCGGCTTTTTCGTAACTAAGTATATCCATCAAACAACGGTACTAAAGCACCATTGCAGCAATCCAACCAAAGATGATCAGTGGAATGTTGTAGTGGATAAAGGTTGGAACAACCGTTTCCCAAATGTGCTCATGCTGACCGTCGGCATTTAGACCAGATGTAGGGCCTAATGTCGAGTCGGACGCTGGAGAACCAGCATCACCCAAAGCGGCAGCAGTACCAACTAGCGCGATTGTTGCCATTGGCGAAAAACCAAATGCCAACGCGAGTGGAACGTAGATTGTCGCCAAGATTGGAATGGTTGAAAACGATGAACCAATGCCCATTGTTACTAGCAGGCCAACGATCAGCATCAGTAGTGCTGCAAGCGGCTTATTATCACCAATGCTGGTAGAGAGAGACTGTACTAATGTCTCAACGCCACCTGTTTGCTTCATTACCGCAGCAAAACCTGCGGCAGCGATCATGATGAAACCAATCATAGCCATCATATGCACGCCTTTTGTGAAGACATCGTGCGTTTCTTTCCAGGCAATCACACCGCCAAAAGTAAACACCATAAAGCCAGCTAGAGCACCAATAATCATTGAGCCAGTGTAAAGCTGAACACCCAATGCGGCGACAATACCAAGAGCGGCCACCAAGATGTGCTTTTTATTGATAGCATGATCTGTCTCGTGAACGACAGTCAACTCCGTTTCTTCGTAGATGCGCGGTTTACGGTAGCTAACAAAGATCGCCAGCAATAGACCAAACAACATACCAGCACCTGGCAGTAACATTGCCGTTGGAACTTGGCTTGCAACCACGTTTTCCAAACCGTTGTCATGTAGGTTCTTTAATAGAATGTTGTTTAAGAAAATACCGCCGAAACCAACAGGTAAGATCATGTAAGGTGTGATTAAACCAAAAGTAAGAACACACGCGACCAAACGTCGATCGAGCTTAAGTTTCGCGAATACGCCCAAAAGAGGTGGAATCAAAATTGGAATAAAGGCGATATGGACCGGAATTACGTTCTGAGATGACATAGTGACAAGAACGAGCGCGACTAACACCGCGTACTTTAACCCGGTAGTTGACGCCGAGTTTTCTTTACCATTTAAGCGCTTGATAACACTTTTTGCCAGTAGGTCCGTGATGCCAGATTTAGAGATAGCAACGGCGAAAGTACCTAACATTGCGTAGCTTAGAGCGATAGTCGCACCGCCACCTAAACCACTTTCGAACGCGGCAACTGTGTCTCCAAGGCTCATGCCTGCGACAAGGCCACCAACGATGGCACTAAACGTGAGGGCAACCACCACGTTTACGCGCATCAATGCTAACACGAGCATGACGCACACTGATATAACGACAGGATTCATACTTTTCCTAATATGTTGTGTTTACTTATTATTCTTCGTCAACAAGCGGCCAACCGCCGAGGGCCTTCCATTTGTTGACAATGCCGCAGAATAATTCTGCTGTTTTTTGTGTATCGTAAAGCGCTGAGTGTGCTTCACGATTATCGAATTCCATCCCGGCCGTTTTGCATGCTTTCGCGAGAACCGTTTGACCATAAGCAAGGCCACTCAATGTTGCCGTGTCAAAAGTAGCAAAGGGATGAAAAGGGACTCTTTTTAGTTTACAGCGCTCATTGGCTGCATTTACAAAACCTAAGTCGAATGCTGCGTTATGGGCAACCATAATTGCGCGCGAGCAATCTGCGGCTTTTTGTTCTTTGCGAATAAGTTTATAAATCTCTTTTAACGCTTCTTGCTCAGAAACTGCACCACGAAGAGGGCTATATGGGTCACGAATACCATTGAATTCTAGCGCTTCTTTTTCTAAGTTAGCGCCCTCAAATGGCTCAACATGAAAATGAATGGTGGAGGCCGGATGCAACACGCCATCTTCGTCCATTTTTAACGTAACGGCGCAAATTTCTAAAAGTGCATCAGTTTGAGCATTGAAACCAGCGGTCTCAACGTCTACTACCACAGGGAAATAACCACGAAAGCGTTTTTTCAAGGTCAGAGCTTCATTTTCTATTGTCATGTCGGCTTATTTTTGTGTGACGAAGGCTGCATTATTGCAGATTATACCGACGAGAAAAACCGCAATTTAGGAGAAAAACGGAATTCTATTTTGCATCTCATCAATACGCTCGATCGCATTTCGGGTGATTGAGTTACCATGATTAACGTTAATCGTAATATCACGACATTTCGCACGTTGGCGAGGTTTTTGCATGCCAGGTGAAGTGGTTCTATTGATTCAAATTGACGGCAACAGACTGCCGTTTAAGAGACAGTACTTAGATGAAGAAATGGCTGATTACTAGTGGCGTTGTATTTTCGTTGTTTAGCACAAGCAGTTTTGCTGTGATGGGCAAACGTTATGTTGCCACTCCACAGCAATCTCAATGGGAAATGGTGGTCAACACACCGTTAGAATGCCAACTTGTTCACCCTATTCCAAGTTTTGGAGATGCGGTATTTTCATCTCGTGCGAATAAAAAAATCAATTTAGACTTTGAGTTAAAAATGCGTCGTCCGATGGGAGAAACACGTAACGTCAGTCTCATCTCTATGCCGCCACCTTGGCGACCAGGTGAACACGCCGATCGAATTACAAACCTAAAGTTTTTTAAACAGTTTGATGGTTATGTCGGAGGGCAAACAGCATGGGGCATTTTGTCTGAGCTGGAAAAAGGGCGTTATCCGACCTTTAGTTATCAGGATTGGCAGAGCCGAGATCAGAGAATTGAAGTCGCATTGTCATCCGTGCTGTTTCAAAATAAGTACAACGCGTTTAGCGACTGTATTTCCAATTTATTGAAATACAGTTTTGAAGACATTGCCTTTACGATTTTGCACTACGAAAGACAAGGCGATCAGTTAACCAAGGCTTCCAAAAAGCGTTTATCACAAATTGCAGATTATATCCGACATAATCAAGATATCGATCTCGTGCTGGTGGCGACGTACACCGATTCAACCGATGGCAAAAGTGCGAGTCAAAGTTTATCTGAGCGACGTGCAGAGTCACTTCGTGATTATTTTCAGTCTCTAGGGCTACCGGAAGATCGAATTCAAGTGCAAGGGTACGGCAAGCGTCGTCCTATTGCTGATAACGGTTCGCCAATAGGAAAAGACAAAAACCGCCGAGTCGTAATATCACTCGGGCGAACCCAAGTCTAATGCATATAAAAACGCCGAAGCTCAAAGCTTCGGCGTTTTTGATTTACTGACGTTGTTAATAATATTTTAATGGGATTTTGCCAAGTACCTTTCGGTGATTCCGGCTGTATAATTTGGATGTTAGTTTAATCGGAATTTGGCAATGACTTCGCAATTGGTTGCGGTATCTATTTTTTCAACCTGTTTGGCAATAGCCGGATTAGGATGACGTTTCATGAAGTCTATTAATGCTTTAGTGCAACATCCTATTGAGTCGATAAAGCTTGCACATTCTTTATTTGGGCATTGTGGGATGAGTGTTAAGACTTTCTCTGAAGCCAGCTGAAGGTATTTGAGTTCATAGTCAGTGTCTCCGGCCCAACGCCAGAACTGAGCTAAGTTATGACAAGAAATCACAGAAATTAATAATCGCTCGTCTGCTTCAATTTCCACACATTCGCTAATATCTTCACTCAGGCTTAGGGCTTGCTGGTAATGAAGAATGCTGCGAACAGGGTCATCTAGTTGAAGTGCCGTATCGGCTAGAAGTGTGTGTTTTTCCCATTCACTGATCATTATCGTAATCCCGCATCTCGAAGTTGCGAACAAATCTAAACGATAATTATTATCAAGTAAAGTGTTTTGTTTATAAAAGGACAGGCAGATCGCAGACCTGCCTGTAATCGATGTTCAACTTGCAGTACAAGTGATTATTAGTAGTGCCGCTTAGCCTTCAAGACCAGCTGAAGCTTGCTTGTTTTGGATAAGCTCAATCATATAACCATCTGGGTCTTTTACGAATGCAATGTGCGTGCTTCCGCCTTTTACTGGACCTGGTTCACGCGTCACATTACCGCCCGCCGCTTTGATAGCGTCGCAAGTTGTGTAGATATCATCAACACCAATGGCGATATGACCAAAAGCAGTACCTAGGTCATATTCAGTTTTACCCCAGTTGTAAGTTAGCTCGATCACAGCACCTTGGGATTCGTCACCGTAGCCAAGAAACGCCAGTGTGTATTCGTACTCTTTATTCTCGTTCGTACGAAGCAACTGCATGCCCATAACTTCAGTGTAAAACTTGATGGATTTGTCTAGATCACCTACGCGAAGCATAGTGTGGAGAATTCGACCATTTGACATTTTTTGCTCCTAGCTTTGATTTTCAAATAGCGTTAGCTATCTGGATATACTTTCTCTTTATATTCGCACAAATCTTCAATAATGCAGCTACCGCAGCGAGGCTTTCTCGCCAAGCACGTGTAGCGGCCATGAAGAATGAGCCAGTGGTGCACATCGAGTTTGAACTCTTTTGGCACAACTTTTAATAGCTTTTGCTCGACATCATCAACCGTTTTGCCCATTGCAAACTTAGTACGATTCGACACGCGATAAATGTGCGTATCGACGGCAATGGTTGGCCAACCAAAAGCGGTGTTGAGCACGACGTTTGCGGTCTTGCGACCTACGCCTGGTAGCGCTTCTAACGCTGCACGATCTTCAGGAACTTCACCATTGTGTTTTTCCAACAAGATCTTACAAGTCTTGATAGTGTTTTCTGCTTTTGAGTTAAATAAACCGATGGTCTTTATGTATTCTTTTAAGCCATCAACTCCCAAATCGAGAATACTTTTCGGTGTATTAGCGACAGGGAAAAGCTTGTCGGTGGCTTTATTGACACTTACATCGGTTGCTTGCGCTGATAGTAATACCGCGATTAGCAGTTCAAAAGGGGAGCTCCAGTTAAGCTCAGTTTGAGGATTCGGATTGTTTTCTCGTAATCGCTCAAGAATTTCGATTCTTTTTATTTTGTTCATTGCTGACTTCCAATACCGTCTCTGCGGTTTATGAAAAAGGCTCCTATGACAGAGCCTTATTTTGTTATGCGTTGGTGACGCGAGCACGTTCTATGGTTGGTTTTTCTTCTTTTGGTTGACGTGCCTGGACTGAATTATCGATGACATTTTTAAGCGCTATCAACAGACCAACACCGATAAATGCACCGGGTGGAAGAAGCGCTAGCAGAAAGCTGTTGTCAAATTGGAAAACTTGAATGCGGAGAGCGGATGCCCAGTCTCCTAATAGCAGGTCTGCCCCGTCGAATAGTGTGCCATTACCAATTAACTCACGCATGGCACCTAGCACGACCAAAACGCTTGTCATACCAAGACCCATCCATAAACCGTCTAATGCTGCAGGCGCAACATCATTTTTTGAAGCGTATGCTTCAGCTCGACCAATAATGATGCAGTTCGTTACAATCAGAGGAATAAAGATACCAAGAGACAGGTATAAACCATACGCATAGGCATTCATCAATAACTGAACGCAGGTAACAAGTGAGGCAATAATCATCACGAATACAGGAATGCGGATCTCTTTTGGTACGTAATTACGAATAAGAGAAACCGTGACGTTGGAGCCGACCAGCACTAATAAGGTTGCAATACCAAGACCTAAGGCATTGGTTATTGTGGAAGAAACCGCTAGTAGTGGACACAGACCCAGCAGCTGTACGAGAACAGGGTTATTACTCCACATACCGTTTTTCATCAGCAATTTATTCTCATTCATTACTGCTCTCCTTCACAGCCCAAAGGCTGGCTAAGAATGTCTTCACGAGATTGGTTTACGTAGTTAACGGTATTTCGCACCACTTTTACGACGGCTCTAGGTGTGATCGTTGCACCAGTAAATTGATCGAAATCACCACCATCTTTACGAACTTTCCATGAGTTCCAGTTACTTTCCGTGACTTGTTTGCCCGTAAAGCTCAGGATCCAGTCGGTGACACGAAGATCAATTTTATCGCCCAGGCCAGGGGTTTCTTGATGGCTTAAGACGCGTGTCCCCAAAATATTGCCCTGATTGTCAATCCCAGTAATAACTTTTATCTCACCATTGTAGCCATCTGGCGCGATGGATTCTATTGCGATTGCTGTCGGTTCATCATTCTTCGTGGCGAGGTAGGCTGGCATCGCACGTAATGTCCCCAGTTCTGGTGACGTGACCATAGTGCAGGCTTGCGTGAGTGCGTTGTCATGCATGTTTTCTGGAATGACTTGATTCAAAACAGAAAGCAATTGTTGTTGTTCTTGTATCTTGATTTGGTCTTTTGTTAGGTACTGAGTAAAGGCGACTAATCCGGTTGTTGCACAGGCAAAGATCGCAAGTGTCAGACCATTTTTTCTAATAGCGGTTAACATGTTTACCTCAGTGACCGTAAGTTCTAGGTTTGGTGTAGTAATCGATCAGTGGCACACACATATTTGCAAGTAACACTGCGAATGCAACACCATCAGGGAAGCCGCCCCAACTGCGAATGATAAAGACCAAAGCACCAATAAGCGCGCCAAAGATCAAACGTCCTTTAACGGTTGTCGACGCCGACACGGGATCGGTTGCAATAAAGAATGCGCCAAGCATGGTTGCACCTGATAGCAAGTGGAAGATTGGCGACGCAGTTTCCCCTGGGGTGAGTAAGCTGAACACGAGGCTAAATAGCGTCAGGCTCACTAGGAAACCTGCTGGGATATACCACTGGATGATGCGTTTTTTGATCATCACTAAACCACCAAGTAAGTAGGCAAGATTTACCCATTGCCAACCAATGCCAGCTAAGCCATCGAATATTGGCTGCGACAGTACTTCGCTTGGGGTTGCACCTGTATGAATACCAGTTTTAAATGCATCAAGTGGTGTCGCCATTGTCACGCCGTCAACCCCCGTTCGAACTTGCTGAAGCGATAAGCCGTCGTAATCATAGCCCGTAAAAATTAAAGAGAGTGTATCTGCAAAATTTACGTGATCAGGTATGAGTGACGTCGGGGCACTCCAACTCGTCATTTGCACTGGGAATGAGATCAACAAGATCACATAAGCGACCATGGCAGGATTGAATAAGTTTTGACCAAGGCCACCATATAGGTGTTTAGCGATTACGATCGCGAAAATAAGTCCGATCACCATAATCCACCACGGAGACCATGGTGGGATAGCCACGGCTAATAACCAAGCGGTAACGATCGCACTGTTATCACGTAGTGCTCGCATCGGCGAACGTTTACGGAAGACCATAACTAAGGCTTCAAGTGATACAGCGACTGCGATGGCAAAAATCAGCTGAATAAGCGTTCCCCACCCAAAGAAGTAGGTCTGAGCCGCTAAACCTGGGAGAGCACAAAGTGCCACCCATTTCATTAAGTCAGGTGTACTACGACGGCTGTGGGTATGCGGTGAACTGGCAATAAAAAACGACACTACTCGTTCTCCTCAGTATTATTTTTATTAGCTTCTTGCTGCGCTTTGCGAGCCTTCGCGCGCGCAATAGCAGCAGCGACAGCCGCTTTTTTCGGATCTTCAGTTTGTTCAGCAGGCGTTTCAGCTTCTACCGTTTCGGCTGGTTCTTCTTGCTTAGCTTTACGCGCTTTGGCACGCGCAATAGCCGCAGCGACAGCCGCTTTTTTCGGATCTTCAGCTTGTTCAGCAGGCGTTTCAGCTTCTACCGTTTCGGCTGGTTCTTCTTGCTTAGCTTTACGCGCTTTGGCACGCGCAATGGCAGCAGCAACCGCGGCTTTCTTCGGATCTTCAGTTTGTTCATCAGGCGTTTCAGCTTCTACCGTTTCGGCTGGTTCTTCTTGCTTAGCTTTACGCGCTTTGGCTCGCGCAATTGCAGCAGCAACCGCGGCTTTTTTCGGATCTTCAGCTTGCTCAGCAGGCGCTTCAGCTTCTACCGTTTCAGCTGAGTCTGCTTGTTTCGCTTTACGAGCCTTAGCGCGTGCAATGGCAGCAGCAACGGCTGCCTTCTTCGGATCGTCGGTTGGCTCAGTAGACGTTTCAGCTTCTTCAGTTTCAGTTGAGTCTGCTTGTTTCGCTTTACGCGCTTTGGCACGCGCAATGGCAGCAGCAACCGCGGCTTTCTTCGGATCGTCGGTTGGCTCAGTAGGCGCTTCTGCTTCTACCGTTTCAGCTGAGTCTGCTTGTTTCGCTTTACGAGCCTTAGCGCGAGCAATAGCAGCAACCGCGGCTTTCTTCGGCTCTTCAGCTTGCTCAGCAGACGCTTGAGCTTCTAACGTTTCGGTTGGTTCTTCTTGTTGAGCTTTTTTCGCTTTAGCTCGGGCGATGGCTGCTGCAACTGCCGATTTCTTATCATCAGCGTTGTTGTCTGGTGTTTCGCCTTGCTCTTTTTGTGCTTTACGTTCGCGGGCTAGACGTTTGCGTTCTTCGCGCAGTTTTGCCATTTCTGAGTTATCAGGTTCACTAGAGCCTGCTTTAGCGGCTGCGGCCTGTTTTGCCTTCGCTTTGGCAATGGCTGCAGCGACGGCAGGTTTCACGGCTGGCTCTGCTTTTTCTGTTGTTTCTGTCTTCTGAGCTTTCACTCGTGCGATCGCTGCTGCAATCGCATCATCACCACCAGAAGATTTCATGTCTTTACGGCGCTGATCGGCTGCTTTCTTAAAGCGATTTTCACGTTCTGCTTTTTCGCGTTCCATACGCGCTTTCTTCTCTTCAAAACGCAGCTTCGCTCGCTCCGCAGCTTCCGCTTCTTGTGCTCTGGTGCGAATTTCCGCTTTTGCTTGGCGGTAATACTGTACGAGAGGAATTTCACTTGGACACACAAACGCACAAGCACCGCACTCGATACAATCCTTTAAGTTGAGTTCTTCGAGTTTGTCATACTCTTCAGCTTTCGCATGCCATTGCAGTTGTTGAGGCAGCAGCGAAGCAGGGCAAGCTTCAGCACATTGGCTACAGCGAATGCATTCCATCTCATGTTGGTGTGGAGAGATCTCACGACGAGTCGGGGCAAGGATACAGTTTGCTGTCTTGGTAATCGGCACTTGAGAGTGGGGAAGGGTGAAGCCCATCATTGGTCCACCCATGATTAAACGTTGTAACTTCTTATCGGCTTTATAGCCAAACTCATCCAATAACGCCTGTACTGGTGTACCTAATAATGCCCAAACATTGCGTGGTTGTTTGAATGTTTTACCGGTGAGAGTCACCACGCGTTTTATCATCGGTTCACCATCGATGATTGCGCGTTTGATTGAGTAAAGAGAGCCGACATTTTGAACCAAAATACCAATATCGGCTGGAATTGCGCCGCTTGGTACTTCTTTATTGGTCAAAATTTTGATCAGCTGTTTTTCGCCACCAGAAGGGTATTTAGTCGGGATAACGCGAATAACGATATCTTTGTTTAGAGCCGCAGCTTCTAACGCTTTGATTGCCTCTGGTTTGTTGTCTTCAATGCCAATAATCGTGAGCTTTGGTGTCAGGATATGTTCGACAATTTCGATACCTTGAATAAGCTCTTCGGCATGTTCTTGCATGAGCTTGTCATCAGACGTGATGTATGGCTCGCACTCTGCTGCATTAACGATAAGAATCTCGGTACGAGCAAAGCCAGATTGGATTTTTTTTGCGGTAGGGAAACCTGCGCCACCCATACCAGAAATGCCTGCGAGACGAATAATATCGATCAGTGCGTCAGGTGTTTCTTGTTTGTAATCCACGACGGGTTTTCTGTCACACCATGTATCGTTACCATCAGGTGTAATGACCGCACAGAGTTCACTCAGACCTGAAGGGTGAGCAACGGTTCTAGGCTCAATTACGGTGATCGTACCCGATGTAGGAGCATGCACTGGAACGGTAAAACCAGTTTCGGATTGCGTTAATGGCTGACCTTTTAATACGTGGTCACCTTCGGCAACCAATAAGTTACCAGCCTTACCAATGTGCTGTTTTAGCGGTAATACAATTTCTGATGGGATAGCCGCGTGAACGAGCTCAGTTTTGTTGGACTGCTTTTTGTTTTCTGCCGGATGCACACCACCAGGGAAATCCCAAAGCGAGCCTGTACGAATTTGTTCAATCAAAGACAACATGCGAAACCTTACTTAATTGAATCTTTCACGTTCGCTGCATCGTCGGCAGCATCCGTAATGTTGAGTACTGGAATGGAGTTAAGTTGCCACTTCCAGCTTTCCGTGGTGGTTGCCACAGGAATCATTTCAATACAATCAGTTGGACATGGTGCAACACATAAGTCACACCCCGTACATTCGTCTTTAATTACGGTATGGACCGCTTTTGTACCGCCTACAATTGCATCCACTGGACACGCTTGAATACACTTAGTACAGCCAATGCACATATCTTCATGGATAAACGCAACGGTTGGAATTTTGCTGTCGAGATCGTGCGCAGATTCTTCTGGCTCAACACCCATTAAGTCGGCGAGCTTTTCGATTGTTGCCTGACCGCCAGGTGGACATTTGTTGATGTGGTCGCCATTTGCAATCGCTTCAGCATAAGGGCGGCAACCAGGATAGCCACATTGACCGCATTGAGTTTGAGGTAAGATTGCGTCGATTTGATCCACAATTGGGTCTGCCTCGACTTTGAAGCGAATAGAAGCAAAACCAAGTATCGCGCCGAAAATCGCAGCAAGAACCGCTAACGCGATGATCGCAATTAAAATCGTACTCATTGTTTACTTCACCAAACCTGTAAAGCCCATAAAGGCTAGTGACATTAAACCCGCTGTAATCATTGCAATCGATGCACCTTTAAAAGGCACTGGTACGTCGGCGGCAGCTATGCGCTCACGCATGGATGCAAAAAGTATCAACACCAATGAGAAACCAACAGCGGCGCCGAAGCCGTAGATAATCGATTCGATAAAGTTATGGTTCTCATTAATATTAAGAAGCGCGACGCCTAATACCGCGCAGTTTGTAGTGATCAGCGGTAAGAAAATACCAAGCAAGCGATAAAGTGTTGGACTTGTTTTGTGCACAACCATTTCGGTGAACTGCACCACAACGGCTATCACCAAAATAAAACTCATGGTTCGAAGGTACTCAATACCCAGTGGACGAAGAATGTAGCTTTCCACTAAATACGCACACACTGACGCGAGCGTTAGCACAAAAGTTGTCGCTAAGCCCATACCTATTGCTGTTTCCAGTTTTTTGGACACACCCATGAAAGGACATAGGCCCAAAAACTTCACCAGTACAAAGTTGTTCACCAGCACAGTGCCGACCAACAACAAAACATATTCGGTCATAGTTATTACGTTCTTAAAATCCGATCTTGATATTATCGTGTTTTGTGACACCAATAACAACCAGTGAACGATGTGGTTTTACATACACGATGGAAAAATAGTCGTCTATGTGAGGTATTTTGATGAATCAATAAGAAATTGAACAGCTTGCTGAATGGATTTTACAAAGAGTCTTTCCTCAAAGAATCTTTTGCTCAGAAGGTGGGAATTACATTTAGCGAGTAATTTTAAGTCGTCACTTGAGATATTGGTGGTGAAAGAAGTTTTTGATTTCAAAACGAAAAAAGCCGTGTCTTGCGACACGACTTTTCTGGAATTTGGCTCCTCCTGCTGGGCTCGAACCAGCGACCTGCGGATTAACAGTCCGTCGCTCTACCAACTGAGCTAAGGAGGAATTGCTTTGCTTGAAAGCGGAACGAATCTTACCGAGCAGCCAAACTACTGTCAACAGTAAAAAAATACATTTTTAGCAAAAAATATTGGGGGAAGGGCTTTACTTTTCTGTACTGCTTGTCAGTAAAGGGGTGAGGTTACTTATCCACTAATTTTGTGGATAACTATGTTGATGAGATCTGAGTAAAGATCTTTTATATGCAACCTGGTTTTTATTTAGTGAATTTTTAATCAGAGTTATACAGAGAATATGCAATTAAAACATGGATTTATTGATGTTAAGCAAAATGTATTCAAGGTGGATAAAAATCTAGCTTTTGGGGATAAAGAGTGTTTAGGCCAATTTTTGGGGAAAAGTTGTGGAAATTGCAATGTGAAGAATGGGTGTGGCTCTTCAGCTAGGGCGAAGTACTATATCAGAGTCGGTTTTGTATGGCTACAGCATTCTAGACAAACAAGAAAATTTATTAACAATGGTGGGTAAATTTTCGATAGACGTAGATTTCATTGGCTAAGGTGTATATATATACAGCCAAAGCGCAGTAAAGTTGAGGAAGGGTATGAGTAAAGTCTATGAATTGGTCTCCGATTATCAGCCATCGGGTGACCAGCCGGGAGCGATCAAGCAGCTGCTTGAGGGGCTCGATGCTGGACTGGCACATCAAACACTATTGGGGGTAACGGGATCGGGTAAAACGTTCACACTAGCGAATGTTATCGCTCAAGCCCAGCGACCTGCAATATTACTTGCTCCAAACAAAACGCTCGCAGCGCAATTATATGGCGAGATGAAATCATTCTTTCCCAATAATGCGGTGGAGTACTTTGTTTCCTACTACGATTACTACCAGCCTGAAGCTTATGTCCCGACGACGGATACTTTCATTGAAAAAGATGCATCGGTTAACGCTCACATAGAGCAAATGCGCCTTTCCGCAACGAAAGCACTATTGGAACGTAAAGACGCGATTATCGTTGCGTCTGTTTCTGCTATCTATGGTTTGGGTGACCCAGAATCTTACTTGCAAATGATGTTGCATTTACGTCGTGGTGACGTGATTGATCAACGGGACATGCTACGACGTTTGGCAGAGCTACAATATTCGAGAAATGACGTGGCATTTGAGCGAGGACAGTTTCGGGTTCGTGGCGAAGTGATTGATATCTTTCCAGCGGAATCTGACCAAGACGCCGTTCGTGTCGAAATGTTTGATGATGAAATTGACTGCATCAGTGTTTTTGATCCATTGACTGGTGTGGTGAAACAGCGAGATTTACCACGCTACACTATTTATCCTAAGACGCACTACGTGACACCAAGAGATCGTATTCTTGAAGCGATTGAAAATATTAAGGTTGAATTAGAAGTACGCAAAAAACAGCTTCTAGATAACAACAAGCTACTGGAAGAACAGCGTATTAGCCAGCGGACTCAATTCGATATCGAGATGATGAATGAGTTAGGTTTTTGCTCAGGTATCGAAAACTATTCTCGTTATCTCAGCGGACGATCGGAAGGCGAGCCGCCACCGACATTGTTTGATTACTTGCCTCATGACGGTTTGTTGATCATCGATGAATCTCACGTGACGGTGCCGCAGATTGGTGCCATGTATAAAGGTGACCGCTCTCGTAAAGAAACGCTGGTAGAGTTTGGTTTTCGCTTACCTTCTGCGTTAGATAATCGTCCCCTCAAGTTTGAAGAGTTTGAAGCGTTAGCACCGCAGACGATTTTTGTCTCTGCGACGCCAGGAAATTATGAACTAGAAAAATCGGCTGGTGATGTAGCGGATCAAGTTGTTCGTCCAACAGGCTTGCTTGACCCAGAATTGGAAGTTCGCCCAGTGGCGACCCAAGTGGACGACTTGTTGTCTGAAATTCGCCTCCGTTCTGCTAAAGATGAGCGAGTTCTAGTGACAACATTGACCAAGCGAATGGCCGAAGATCTCACCGAGTACTTGCACGAACATGATGTTAGGGTACGTTACTTACACTCAGATATTGATACCGTAGAACGTGTGGAGATCATCCGTGATCTTCGTCTTGGCGAGTTTGACGTGCTGGTGGGAATTAACTTGCTACGGGAAGGCTTGGACATGCCTGAAGTTTCGCTGGTTGCAATATTGGATGCAGATAAAGAGGGCTTCTTGCGCTCCGAGCGTTCACTGATTCAGACCATTGGTCGTGCTGCGCGAAATCTTGAAGGTAAGGCGATCTTGTATGCTGACCGAATCACCAACTCCATGAAAAAGGCGATGGATGAAACCAACCGCCGCCGCGAGAAGCAGAAAGCGTACAACGAAGAAATGGGTATTTCGCCGCAAGCGCTCAAACGAAATATCAAAGATATTATGGAATTGGGCGATATTACCAAGTCTAAACGTCAGCGTAATACTAAACAGGTACCATTGTCGAAAGTGGCGGAGCCTTCGCAAACATACGAGGTCATGTCTCCTCAGCAGTTGGAAAAAGAAATCAGTCGACTTGAGGCGGCAATGTATCAGCACGCGCAAGATTTAGAGTTTGAATTGGCGGCGCAAAAGCGTGACGAGATTGAAAAACTAAGAGCGCAGTTCATCGCAAATAGTTAAAAATAAGCTTAATGATCTAGCTTAGCCAAGTGTTTTAGATTGCTTGCAGAAAAAAAGAAGCCAATAGGCAGTCGGGTCTATTGGCTTGTTTTGTGAACATCTCGTTCACTAACAACGTCAGTTGGCTAGGTGACCCGAGGGGTCACTAAACTATCAGCATGGTTTATGCCATTATTTTAAATAATTGATATTATTTTTGAATCCTTTCTCTTACCCATAATTTAGCTAATGTTATTTGCAAAATGCAAAGCGTAATGCGATTATTGTTTAAAACACAACAAAATATTAGCTAGGTTATGCAACAAAAATCTGAAGGTCCTAAATCTCGTTACCTTTTAATGGTTGAGGATACCGCATCTGTTGCGGCACTGTACCGCTCATACCTGACACCGCTTGGTATAGATATCAATATTGTCGGTACAGGTAGGGATGCCATTGAAAGTCTCAACCATAGAATTCCAGATCTTATTCTGCTTGATCTTCGTCTGCCAGATATGACGGGGATGGACGTTTTACACGCTGTAAAAAAGAGTCATCCAGACGTACCTATTATTTTTATGACCGCTCACGGTTCTATCGATACCGCGGTAGAAGCAATGCGTCATGGCTCTCAAGACTTTTTGATCAAACCGTGTGAAGCAGACCGTTTACGTGTCACGGTTAACAATGCGATTCGTAAAGCGACTAAGTTAAAAAACGAGGCTGATAACCCGGGCAATCAAAGTTATCAAGGCTTTATTGGCAGCAGCCAAACTATGCAACAGGTTTACCGCACGATTGATTCAGCAGCGAGCAGTAAAGCGAGTATCTTCATCACTGGTGAAAGTGGTACGGGTAAAGAGGTATGTGCCGAGGCAATCCATGCGGCAAGCAAGCGTGGTGACAAGCCTTTTATTGCGATTAACTGTGCTGCAATTCCAAAAGATTTGATTGAGAGTGAACTGTTTGGTCACGTGAAAGGTGCTTTTACCGGTGCAGCAAATGATCGTCAGGGTGCAGCGGAATTAGCGGATGGTGGCACACTTTTCCTTGATGAATTGTGTGAGATGGATTTAGATTTGCAAACCAAATTGCTACGATTTATTCAAACCGGCACGTTCCAAAAAGTGGGCTCATCAAAAATGAAGAGCGTGGATGTTCGCTTTGTTTGTGCAACTAACCGTGACCCATGGAAAGAGGTACAAGAAGGTCGATTCCGTGAAGATTTGTACTATCGTTTGTATGTCATTCCTTTGCATTTGCCACCTTTACGTGAACGAGGTGAAGATGTCATTGAAATTGCATACTCACTGTTAGGCTATATGTCGCACGAAGAAGGAAAAAGCTTCGTGCGTTTTGCGCCTGATGTAATCGACCGATTTAATAGCTATGAGTGGCCAGGCAACGTTCGTCAGTTACAAAACGTGCTGCGCAATATCGTTGTTCTAAACAACGGTAAAGAAATCACGTTGGATATGTTACCGCCACCGCTGAATCAACCGCTTGACCGTCCGTCTTCTGTGGCGAAATTCATTGAGCCGAAAGTGATGACTGCGTCTGAGATTATGCCGTTGTGGATGACAGAAAAAATGGCGATAGAGCAAGCGATTGAAGCGTGTGATGGCAATATCCCCCGAGCGGCGGGATACCTTGATGTCAGTCCGTCGACGATTTACCGCAAGCTACAGGCTTGGAATGGCAAGGAAGAGCGGCAAAAAGTATGAGTGTGAATGTATTAAATCAGCAAAAAATCGATGAACTGTCGATGGAGATTGGCAGTGATAATGTTCCTGTTTTACTCGATATTTTCTTAGGGGAGATGGATACCTACATCGAGAATTTATCTCAGTTTCAAGGGACAGAGCGATTGCGTTACCTAAAAGAAATCAGTCACGCGTTGAAAAGCAGTGCAGCGAGCTTTGGAGCAGACCGTCTTTGTCAATTGGCGATGTCGATAGATAAAAAAGCCAAAGCAGGTGAGTTAGCTGAAGAGTCAGGCGAGTTAAAAACGATGTTCGATCTTTTGCACGAAACACGTGACGCTTATCGTGATTGGCAGCAGTAATGCGTTGTTCTGATGAGGCTCTTACACAAAACCCTTCACGTAAGTGAAGGGTTTTTTCATTGCTGACAGCGAGTAAACTTGAAGCCATCCCCTAGCTTTAGAGGGCGTTTTTTTAAATTGAAAGCCTTAGCTGGCTTTCAATAGCGAGCTTGAGTTTATCTCGGTCGTGACGCCAATCTCGGTTCGACGAAGCTAACGATTCCGTCACTACATTCCACTGGCTCAAGACTTCTTGCTCGGTTTCCTCTGCTAGAACCACGTCTATCTTCCTACCTTGGCAGGCACGCTCACACCATTCTAATTTTTGTGCCATGGTCATTCGTCCGGCTGGGCCGTACTCCGGGCTCAAGTTGGCAACGAAAATGACTTTTGCTTTCTCATTGGCGGCAATGGCTTTGCCGAGCTCAGGCAACAGCAAAGGAGGCATGATGCTGGTTAAAAAGCTGCCAGGACCAAGAATAATAGCGTCTGCTTCTGCCAGTGCAGTCACTGCTTCTTTAGTTGCAGGAACTTCTGGAGATAGATCGAGACGGCGTAAATCGGTGTCCATCTCGTCTACATTCGTTTCTCCCGTGACCCACTTTCCATCCACGGATAACGCGGAAAGATCGGAAGGGTGTTCAGACATAGGAAGAATGTTAACGTCGACTTTTAACATGTTTCGAATCAGATTGATGGCATCTAACGGTCTGACCGATAAGTTATCGAGCGCCGTAAGCATCAAGTTACCGAGGTTATGACCATCAAGCTCGCCAGTACCTTTGAAGCGATATTCAAACATCATTGAACTGATCGACGGTTCAGTGATCAGCTGATTAATGCAGTTCCGTGTGTCGCCCCAGGCGATTCCACCTTGGCAGTGACGAATTCTTCCTGTTGAGCCACCATTGTCTGTTGTGGCGACAATGCCAGTTGCATTGCCGCCAAAATCCCGTAGTGCGGCCAACATTCGACCTAAGCCATGACCACCGCCAACAGCGACCACTTTTTTATCCGTGTAGATATTCATTACGTTCTTCTAATAATCTTGTAAAAAACGGCTACAATTTATCTTAAGGAGTGCTTGAAAGGTACTCACTTAGCGGTAAATTGTGTCTCTAGAGAGTTTTTTATCACTCAAGTCTGGATTCCAGTACAAATATTAAGTATTTTACACCGCAAAGCTATCAGAGGTTTCATATCTCTGGTTGCCATAACTCCGAGCTCACTATTGCTAAGTCCGAGGATAAGCGTTTTGAGCCAGTGGCGTACTGTCACAAGGGCATGATTGGAAATGGCCATGCCTCCCGTGTTTGGAAAGGTGTTCCGTGGCGCAACAATTCGAAGACAAATTTCATCGTAAGTTCTATTACTTGCGTCTGTCTGTGACCGACGTATGTAATTTCAAATGTACCTATTGCCTTCCTGATGGCTATAAGCCTTCGGGCAATAAAAACTCGTCTTTTTTATCTCTTCCTGAAATCAAACGGGTCGTAAAAGCGTTTGCTGATTGTGGCACGTCAAAAGTGCGCATTACTGGCGGTGAACCAAGTTTACGCAAAGATTTTACCGACATTATCCACTCAGTGGCGACGACACCTGGTATCCAAAAAGTTGCAACTACGACCAATGGTTACCGCATGGCAAAGCAAGTAGCAGACTGGCGTGAAGCGGGCTTAACTCACATCAACGTCAGCGTGGACAGCCTTGATCCGCGCATGTTCCATCAAATCACAGGTGAAAATAAGTTCACTGAGGTGATGAATGGTATCGAGCGTGCGTTTGAAGTTGGTTATGAGCAAGTCAAAGTTAATGTGGTGTTGATGAAAGATCTGAACCATCACGAGCTGCCAGCGTTTCTTAACTGGATAAAAGATCGTCCAATTCAACTGCGCTTCATCGAATTGATGCAAACGGGTGAGATGGATGATTTATTCAATAAGCATCATGTGTCCGGCGTAGCAATTCGTAATCAGTTGATTGCAAACGGTTGGCTGCTTAAAGTGCGCTCTCATAATGACGGCCCCGCGCAAGTGTTTGTTCATCCAGATTACAAGGGTGAAATTGGCCTGATCATGCCTTATGAAAAAGACTTTTGTGAGAGCTGCAACCGACTACGCGTCTCTGCGATGGGTAAGCTGCATCTGTGTTTGTTTGGAGACCACGGTGTAGAACTGCGTGATCTATTGGAACGTGATGAGCAAGAAAGCGAGCTTATTGAACGCATCCAAGCGCAGTTACAAACTAAGTCGGTGAGCCACTTCTTGCACGATGGTAATACGGGTATGACGCCACATCTGGCGTCTATCGGCGGCTAAATCAACTCAAATTTTGTAGGGAAAGCTTATTTACAGGCTAGCTTTCCCTCGCTTTTCTAGAATCGATACCAAACGTATCAAAGTTAAAAGAGAATAGGTGAACACATGGGTCACGCTGAAAGCAAATTTCAACCTGCAAATATTGCCGTTCTAACGGTATCTGACACTCGTACCGAAGAAAACGATACCTCTGGTCGCTACCTTGTTGAACACGCTCAAGAAGCGGGTCACAATGTTGTCGATAAGCAAATTGTTATTGATGATATGTACAAAATTCGCGCAATTGTTTCTCAGTGGATTGCGGACGACAATGTTCAAGCGATCATGATTACTGGTGGTACAGGGTTCACGTCACGTGACAGCACGCCAGAAGCGCTGAAGCCTCTGTTTGATAAAGAAGTAGAAGGTTTTGGTGAGTTATTCCGCATGGTGTCTTACGAAGAAATTGGTACGTCAACGATCCAATCGCGTGCAATTGCAGGTTTTGCTAACCATACAGTTATCTTCGCAATGCCTGGTTCAACAGGTGCGTGCCGCACTGGCTGGACGAAGATCATCAAGCAGCAGTTAGATGCAAGCCATCGCCCTTGTAACTTCATGCCGCACCTATCTGTATAACCTTTCCTAAAAGCGAAGGAAAAACAATGACTCAATTTACCCATATCAACGCGTCTGGCGAAGCTAACATGGTCGACGTGTCTGCAAAAGCTGAAACGGTTCGTGAAGCACGTGCAGAAGCATTTGTTCACATGGCCCCAGAAACCTTGCAACTGATTGTTTCCGGTCAGCATCATAAAGGTGATGTGTTCGCGACGGCTCGAATTGCTGGTATCCAAGCTGCAAAGAAAACGTGGGATTTGATTCCACTTTGTCATCCTTTGTTGCTTTCTAAAGTCGAAGTTCAGTTGGAGGCTATTGAGTCAGAAAACAAAGTTCGTATTGAATCTGTTTGTAAGCTTGCAGGTAAAACGGGCGTAGAAATGGAAGCGCTCACGGCGGCTTCTGTTGCTGCACTGACGATTTACGATATGTGTAAAGCGGTGCAAAAAGACATGGTTATCGGTCAAGTTCGTCTCCTAGAAAAGACGGGTGGAAAATCTGGACACTTCAAGGCGGAATCATGATTAAAGTACTTTTTTTTGCTCAGACTCGTGAGCTGATTGGTATCGACAGTGTCGAATTAGATGATCAATTTGAAACGGTTGAAGCGATTCGCGCACATCTCGTGGAAGAGGGCGCTGATAAAAATGGTAAGTGGGATTTGGCTTTAGAGCCAGGAAAGCTACTTGCTGCTGTTAATCAATCTATTGTCCCACTTGATACCGAAGTAAAATCGGGGGATGAAGTTGCATTTTTCCCACCGGTAACCGGAGGTTAAGATGGACCCACGCGTCTCTGTACAAGTTGAAGACTTTTCCGTTGATCACGAATATCAACGTTTATCCGAAGGTACGGCAGCTGGTGCTGTAGTAACATTCATTGGTAAAGTTCGAGATATGAACCTTGGCGATAATGTTGTTGGTTTGCACTTGGAACACTACCCGGGCATGACTGAGAAGAGCTTGAGCGACATTTGCGATCAAGCTGAATCACGTTGGCCATTATTGGGCGTACGCGTGATTCATCGCGTTGGTGACATGGATAGCGGTGATCAAATCGTCTTTGTTGGTGTTTCAAGTGCACACCGTGGAGCAGCATTTGATGCTTGCGAGTTCATTATGGACTACTTGAAAACCAAAGCACCATTTTGGAAGAAAGAACGCACGACGAGTGAAGATCGTTGGATTGAGTCGCGCGATACTGATCACCAAGCTGCGCAGCGTTGGGAAAAATAGAACCCACTCCTCATTCTAGTGAAAAAAGCTAAGTGTCAATGGCACTTAGCTTTTTTTGTACTTATCTTCATAATTCTGCTCATTTGACTTCAACACAACCCGTGCTCGCTCTGGTGATATTCTTCACAATAAAAGTTTTTAGCCCAATATATAAACAATTATTTGTTAGACTTCATTTGTCATAAATGTTAAATAATATGTAAATATCTAGCATAAGATGCTATCAAATGGTTTAAATGTAGATTAATCGAAAGTTTTGTCTGTGGAATGTCGCTTCTGGTCTCCATTTGGCTGGTGAATACTTTTTGATTAGAGTTTACTGCTAGATATGTGTGGTTTAGTCAGGATTATTGGTTTTTTTGCTACATTTTTATGGCAAATTACTTCAATGATTGCTAATGTGTGCCGCAGTCTTTGTAAGGTTTTAGGCTTTTGTGCTCAGAAAATGCACTAAAAAAATCTAAAACTCTGACCGTTCCAGGCCCTTACAAAGAAGTCATGGATGCTAACGAAAAAATTTGGAGTTTTACGCATGTATAAGAATAAAATCACGCGCGCTTTATTTATTGGTGCTGGTCTTTCTCTCGCTTTAGCTGGTTGTGGCGAAAAGCCTGCAGAGAAACAAGCTGCTGAGCCTGCTCCGGCTCCAGCCCCTGAAGCTAAATCTGATTCTAAAGAGCCAAAACTTGCTGCTGTTCAAGAATTGGTGCGTGGTAACGGTACAGAAGTTGCGACAATAGACCCTCATAAATCTCAAGGTGTTCCAGAATCCCACGTGATTCGCGATCTTCTTGAAGGCCTAGTAAACCAAGATGCGGACGGTAACACTATCCCTGGTGTTGCAGAATCTTGGGAAACTGAAGACAACAAAACATACACTTTCCACCTACGTGAAGACGCAAAATGGTCTAACGGTGATCCTGTTACTGCAGGTGATTTTGTATACAGCTTCCAACGCGCAGTCGACCCAGCAACCGCTTCTCCATACGCTTGGTACATGGAATACACCAAGATGAAGAACGCAAAAGACATTGTTGCGGGTAAAAAAGACAAGAGTGAGTTGGGTGTTAAAGCAGTTGACGACCACACTTTGGTGGTTGAGCTAGACACTGCTGTACCATACTTTGTGATGATGATGGGCCACACAACAGTGAAGCCTGTTCACCAAGCAACCGTTGAAAAGTTCGGCGATCAATGGACGAAGCCTGAGAACTTTGTAGGTAACGGTGCTTATGTTGTTGACAACTGGGTTGTAAACGAGCGTTTAGTTCTAAAACGTAACGAACAATACTGGGACAACGAAAACACGACGCTTGATCAAGTTACTTTCCTACCAATCGAAAACCAAGTAGCGGAAATGAACCGCTTCCTAGCAGGTGAAATTGACTTCACGAATGAACTGCCTACAGAGCACTTCAAGCGTTTGAAGCAAGAGCATCCAGAAGACGTGTCTGTGTCGGGTAACTTGTGTACTTACTACTACATCTTCAACACGAAGAAAAAGCCGTTTGATGATGTTCGCGTACGTAAAGCGATTTCTTATGCGATTGACCGTAATATCGTGACTGATGCGATCCTAGCACAAGGTCAAAAGCCAGCTTATTTCCTAACGCCTGAAATCACGGCGGGTTTCAACCCAGAAATTCCTGCATACGGCAAAATGACGCAAGAAGAGCGTAACGCTGAAGCGGCGCGTCTATTGGAAGAAGCGGGTTACGGCGCAGACAACCCTCTTGAATTTAACCTTCTATACAACACGTCAGAGAACCACAAGAAACTTGCGGTTGCACTGGGTTCAATGTGGAAGAAGACGCTTGGTCTAGACGTTACGCTAGAAAACCAAGAGTGGAAAACTTACCTATCTACCAAAGATTCTGGCAACTTTGAGGTTGCTCGTGCAGGTTGGTGTGGAGACTACAACGAAGCTTCATCTTTCCTAACGCTGATGATGAGTAATAACACTACTGGTGGTATTCACTACGACAGCAAAGAGTACGATGCAATCATGAACAAAGCATTTGCTTCAACTTCTGACGAAGAGCGTCAAGCGCTTTACCTAGAAGCAGAGAAGTTGATGGCAAAAGATATGCCAATCGCACCTATCTACCAGTACGTGAAATCACGTCTACTATCACCGAAAGTTGGTGGCTTCCCAGTCAATAACGCGGAAGACAAGATTTACTCTAAAGATCTCTACATCACAGAGTAATTCGTAACTCGATAGAACTATAAAAATGAGGCTCTACATGTGAGAAATTGCATGTAGCGCCTATCTTTAGTCCAAAAGAATTGGACGACTTCTTTAATTTAACTGTCACAGACTGAAAGAGTGAGTTTATGCTTAAATTCATCGCAAAAAGGATATTTGAGGCGATCCCAACAATGTTGGTTTTGATCACCGTATCTTTCTTTCTTATGCGCTTTGCACCGGGAAACCCTTTCTCGACAGAGCGTCCATTGCCACCCGAAGTAATGGCAAATATCGAAGCTAAATATGGCTTGGATAAACCTGTATTTGAACAATACACCACGTATTTGACCAATGTTATCCAAGGGGATTTCGGGCCGTCATTTAAATACCTTGATTACTCGGTTAACGAGCTGATCGCGGTTGCCTTACCGGTTTCGGCTAAAGTGGGCTTCATCGCCTTTATCTTTACCCTGATTATGGGGGTTACCGTCGGTACCATTGCTGCGCTCAAGCAGAATACTTGGATTGATTACACCATCATGTCGACAGCGATGCTCGGCGTGGTAATGCCTTCTTTTGTATTGGCACCTGCGCTTATCTATCTATTCTCGCTTCACTGGAATATCTTCCCTGCGGGCGGTTGGCAAGATGGTAGCTGGCAGTATTTAGTGCTTCCTGTCATTGGTATGTCACTACTGTATGTTGCAACCTTCGCTCGTATTACGCGTGGCTCGATGATCGAGACACTGAACAGTAACTTTATTCGTACGGCTCGTGCTAAAGGTCTAAGCTACCGTTACATCATCATCAAGCACGCTCTTAAGCCGGCACTTCTCCCTGTTGTTTCTTACATGGGTCCTGCTTTCGTAGGTATCATCACTGGTTCTGTTGTTATCGAAACCATTTTTGGTCTACCAGGTATTGGTAAGCTATTCGTTAACGCTGCGTTTAACCGTGACTACTCGCTAGTAATGGGTGTAACCATCCTGATTGGTTTCCTATTCATTTTATTCAACGCGATTGTAGATATTCTACTTGCAATGATTGACCCGAAAATTCGCTACTAACAGGGACGTTTGGTTATGTTAACGAAAAAAGAAAACCTAGAAGCGATTGAGAAGTTCTCCGAAAACTTGGAGATTGAAGGTCGCAGTCTTTGGCAAGATGCTCGTATCCGTTTTATGCGCAACAAAGCGGCAATGGTGAGCTTATTCCTTCTTGTTCTAATGACGTTGGCGGTGATTATTCTGCCAATGATCGCACCGCACACCTTTGATGATACTGACTGGTACGCGATGCACGTTGCACCGAATGCTGACCATTGGTTTGGTACCGACAGCTTAGGTCGTGACTTATACGTACGCACGCTAATCGGCGGTCGTATTTCGTTGATGGTGGGTGTTATGGGCGCATTTGTAGCGGTACTGATTGGTACGCTCTACGGCGCAGCATCTGGTTTTATCGGCGGTAAAGTTGACCGCGTAATGATGCGTATTCTAGAAATTTTATACGCGGTACCGTTTATGTTCCTGGTAATCGTACTGGTAACATTCTTCGGTCGTAACATCATGCTGATCTTCGTTGCGATTGGTGCTATCGCATGGCTAGATATGGCGCGTATCGTACGTGGTCAGACACTCAGCTTACGTAGCAAAGAGTTCATCGAAGCTGCACATGTGTGTGGTGTTAGCAACTGGAAAATTATCACTCGTCATATCGTGCCGAATGTACTGGGTATCGTAGCGGTTTACTCTACGCTACTTATCCCGAGCATGATCCTGACGGAGTCATTCCTATCATTCCTTGGTCTTGGTGTTCAGGAACCAATGACAAGTTGGGGCGCTCTTCTACAAGAAGGTGCACAGACAATGGAAGTAGCAATCTGGCAGCTGGCATTCCCAGCCGTGTTCATGGTTGTGACGCTATTCTGCTTCAACTACGTTGGTGACGGCCTGCGCGATGCGCTGGATCCAAAAGACAGATAATTAAAAGATAAGATTAAGGAAGCAATGATGAGCTTATTAGATGTCAAAGATCTGCGCGTCGAATTCACCACGCAAGATGGTATCGTAACCGCAGTAAACGATTTGAACTTCTCTCTCAACCAAGGCGAAACCTTAGGCATCGTTGGAGAGTCGGGATCAGGTAAATCTCAAACCGTATTCGCAATCATGGGCCTTTTGGCTAAAAACGGTATTATCTCTGGTAGCGCAAAGTTTGAAGGCAAAGAAATCCTAAACTTACCAGAAAAAGAACTGAACAAAGTGCGTGCGGAACAGATCGCAATGATCTTCCAAGACCCAATGACATCACTGAACCCTTACATGAAAGTAAGTGATCAGTTGATGGAAGTGCTTATGCTGCACAAAGGCATGGGCAAAGCGGAAGCATTTGAAGAATCAGTACGCATGCTGGAAGCGGTGAAAATCCCTGAAGCGCGTAAGCGTATCACGATGTACCCGCATGAGTTTTCAGGCGGTATGCGTCAGCGTGTAATGATCGCGATGGCGTTGTTATGTCGTCCTAAACTGCTTATTGCCGATGAGCCAACAACAGCACTTGATGTGACGGTTCAAGCACAGATCATGGACCTGCTTAATGAGCTTAAAGATGAGTTCAACACGGCGATCATCATGATCACGCACGACCTTGGTGTTGTTGCAGGTTCGTGTGATAAGGTGCTGGTGATGTATGCAGGTCGTACGATGGAGTACGGCAACGTAAACGAAATCTTCTATAATCCAAGCCACCCTTATGCAGAGGGTCTGTTGAAAGCGATCCCTCGCCTTGATACGGAAGGTGAAATTCTGCCAACCATTCCTGGTAATCCACCAAACTTGCTTCGTCTACCACCGGGCTGCCCTTATCAAGAGCGTTGTCACCGAGTGATGGATCGTTGTAAGCGTGAAGCGCCAATTCTGACTCCATTTGGTGATGGCCGTCAGCGCGCATGTTTTTCTGAATGGGAGGCTTGGAACAAATGAACGCAGTAGATAAAAAGCTAATTCTGGACATTTCAGAGCTGAAAGTTCACTTCAGCATTGCGTCAAAATCGGCATGGCCGTGGTCAAAGCCTTCAAGCCTAAAAGCGGTTGATGGGGTGAACGTTCGACTATACGAAGGGGAAACACTTGGTGTAGTAGGCGAGTCAGGTTGTGGTAAATCGACGTTTGCGCGCGCCATCATCGGTCTTGTTGAAGCGACGGATGGCGAAGTAGTTTGGTTGGGTCAAGATCTAACTAAGATGAAAGACGTCCAACGTCGTGAAACGCGTAAAGAAATCCAAATGATTTTCCAAGATCCTTTGGCTTCTCTTAACCCACGTATGACGGTTGGCGACATTATTGCTGAGCCTCTTGAAACGTTCTACCCAGAACTGTCTAAGCAGGAAGTGAAAGACCGCGTTAAAGAGATGATGGCGAAAGTGGGTCTACTACCAAATGTGATCAACCGTTATCCGCACGAGTTCTCGGGTGGTCAGTGCCAGCGTATCGGTATTGCGCGTGCGCTTATCCTTAAGCCTAAGATGATCATCTGTGATGAACCCGTATCGGCGCTTGATGTATCTATTCAAGCTCAGGTTGTTAACCTGCTTAAAGAGATTCAAAAAGAACTAGGCCTTTCTCTGGTATTCATTGCGCATGACTTGTCAGTGGTTAAACATATCTCAGATCGTGTTTTGGTCATGTACTTGGGTAATGCTGTCGAGCTCGGTGAGGCGGAGGCGCTGTTTGCTGATCCTAAGCACCCATATACACGCGCATTGATGTCAGCGGTTCCGATTCCGGACCCGAACATTGAACGCAGTAAGAAAATCCAAATGCTGGAAGGCGACCTTCCTTCGCCGATCAGCCCACCATCGGGTTGTGTGTTCCGCACTCGTTGCCCACAAGCAACCGAAGAGTGTGCGAAGACGAAGCCAACGATTCAAGGTAACGACGTTCACGCGGTATCTTGTTTGCACGTTAGTGTATAAATTCAGCCTGTGACGGGCTTAAGCGCGACACCTTCATCGGGTCGCGCTTTTTTTATGCATCTGATTTATACATTCGAATTTCTTGAACATGATGTCCTAAGTTCAGTGATTTTCTGTTTGATAGGAAACGCTAATATAGACATAAACAGAATGAGAGGAGCGCAATCATGGGTAAGTTGGTCGAAGGTGTTTGGCATGACGTCTGGTATGACACAAAATCAAATGGTGGCAAATTTGTGCGTGAAGATGCAGGATTCCGTAACTGGGTTAAAAACGAACCTGATGCGGAGTTTAAACCAGAGTCTGGTCGATACCATTTGTATGTCTCTCTTGCTTGTCCTTGGGCACACCGAACGCTCATCTTCCGCAAGCTGAAAGGCTTAGAACCCCATATTGATGTCACGGTTGTTTGCCCTGATATGTTAAGCCAAGGCTGGCAAATGGGGCTTCCTGAGCCACTATTTGGTCACACTCGTATGCACCAAATCTACACGCAGGCCAAACCAGATTACACAGGCCGTGTAACTGTGCCTGTGCTTTGGGATAAAAAGACCAATACGATCGTGTCGAATGAGTCGTCAGAAATTATTCGTATGTTTAACTCGGAGTTCAATGAGTTAACAGGAAACCACGATGACTATTATCCAGAACAGCTAAAGCATGTTATTGACGAGTGGAACGATTTTGTTTATCCAAACGTCAACAATGGAGTGTATCGCTGTGGTTTTGCGACCACGCAAGAGGCATATGAAGAAGCATTCGATTCTTTATTTTCTGCGCTAGATAAAATCGATTCGCACCTAGCGACGCATCGTTATTTAGCGGGGAATACTATTACTGAGGCTGATTGGCGTTTGTTTACGACTCTGATCCGTTTCGATGTCGTGTATGTGGGTCACTTCAAATGTAACAAGCAGCGCATCGCAGACTACGAAAATATTCAAGGATACTTAAAAGAGTTGTATCAAGTCGAAGGCGTCGAAGAAACCACGGATTTCTACCATATTAAACGTCACTACTATTTCAGCCACACTGGTATTAACCCGACGCAAGTCGTACCCAAAGGGCCTGATTTAGACTTAACCTCTCCTCATGGAAGAGAAATAATTAGCTAGTTTGCTGCCTCTATCAGAAATGAAAAAGTACTTAACGGTTAGTAATGTCGTTAAGTACTTTTATGCCAACTAAATACTAGGAGTAGGAGAGTGACTTTTAAGTGTGCGTACGTCTTACTTAGCGCGCACGACGTCCATCACTAGTTTTCCGTCGACTTTTACAGGGCCATCTTCTTTGGCTCCTAGTGTATATTCAAATACGCCAGTCTTCATTCCCCCTTTTTCTCCGTGGACCATTAGCATCAGCATGTCGCCAGACTCAACCGGTTCCATCAAAATTGCATTCACGTTCTCATTCTGTCCCATCTTTAGTGGGGCATAGCCGATAACAGGGCCAGGCTTCATTGATTCGTCTGTTCGGTGGACGACCATCCATCCGTTGTCGTCAGCATGAGCCATTTTTGCGGTTACCGTTCCTCCGGACATATCTTGATCAACGCCTTTAATGCTTGGGGCTGAAAAGCTGAATGAAGAAAAACTGAACAGAATTGCAGCTAAACCAAGCTTTAGCAGTGAGTTGTTGATGGAGTTGTTCATATGTATTCCTTACTTATGTGTGAGTTTGCTTAATAGCAGTCCATCTTCGTTACGTAGTTCGAGTAAGAAAGTTCAGTTGAAATGTAAATCATGCTGATAAATTGAACAGGGAGGGCCGCTTCGTTCTATTACGTTTTGGTGGTAGATAAAAGAATAATGAAATTATAAGACGCAATGGTAAGCAGGGAACCGGGGCCATTTTCTGATTATCCTCTCATCGTCACAGCTTCTTACCCATATTCAAATAAACTAATGATATAACAACCGCTTTTTGACGGAGTGATGCATGGATATCAATGAGTTTGTCAGTGGCGAGCATCTAATTTGGAATCTGCTTATTGCTCTATTACTGGGGGCAATTGTTGGCACCCAACGTGGCTGGGTGATGCGCAATAGCGTAGAAGGCAGTCGTGTCGCGGGCATTCGTACTTTTTCTTTAGTCGGTTTACTCGGTGGTTTAGTTGGCATTCTCGCCAACATTTATACACCTTTACTCATTGGTTTTGCGCTTATCGCTTTAGTCATCCTCACTTGCATCGCTTTTGTTATACAGCAGAAAAAGAGCGGAGATGTGAGCATCACTGGCGTGGTTAGTATCATGGTGGTGTTTGTTCTGGGTAACCTTGCCGTGTCGGGTGAGGCTGTTTTGGCAGCAGCAGCGGCCGTCATAACCGCGGTAGTGCTCGATAACAAAAGAGAGCTACATCAAGCGCTACAAAAACTGCAAGAGTATGAGTTAGACGCAGCACTGCGTTTATTACTTATCTCGATAGTCATGTTACCCCTGTTACCAAATCAATCTTACGGCCCTTGGAATGCACTTAACCCGTATGAGATTTGGTGGATGGTTGTGCTGATCGCTAGTATCTCTTTTGTCGGTTATTTTGCGATAAAGATCGGCGGGGCGAAGCGAGGTATTTTGTTTACGTCTGTATTTGCGGGGCTTAGCTCTTCGACAGCATTAACGTTGCAGTTTTCCCATCTTTCTCGTGAGCAAGCGAGCATCAGCCCGTTACTCGCTAGTGGTATTCTTTTGAGCTGCGGAACCATGTTCCCTCGTTTACTTATCGTACTGTCTGTTATCAATCCACAATTAGTGAAACTGCTTTGGCCAATTGTGATGGCGATGATGGTTGCGCTGTACATCCCAGCATGGTGGATTTGGCGCAGAAGTGAAGTTGAGCAGATTGAGCAATCAAATAAGCAAACGAACCCTCTAGCTTTGCAGTCGGCACTGTTCTTTGGCCTCGTGTTGGCGGTGATTATGCTGCTTGCTCACGCTTTGTCTGACTGGTTCGGCAATGCGGGGGTGTTGATCCTTTCTGCTTTATCAGGGATTACTGACGTTGATGCGATCTCGTTAACCCTCGGACGTCAAAGTACGCAAACATTGAGCGTGACCACTGCTGCGTTAGGCATTTTGATTGCCGCTTCGGTTAATACCATTGTGAAAATGGGGATGGTCATCGCGATAGGGGATAAGAAGCTTTGGCGCCGAATCGCACCAGTGATGACAGGTTGTGTTGTGGTTGGGGCAGGGGTATTTATGGCGCTGTATTCGTAAGAGCGTATTAGTGCTATTGCTCATAGCCTCTTTGCTGTGTGCTCAACAATAGAAAAAGCCCTCGACGAATTGAGGGCTTTGGATAGTTGTCCAACTAGATGTCAGAAGCGATTATTTAGCTTCTTGGTCTGCTTGGATTGCTGTTAGAGCGATTGTGTACACGATATCGTCTACTAGCGCGCCACGAGACAAGTCGTTTACAGGCTTGCGCATACCTTGCAGCATTGGACCGATAGAAACTAGGTCAGCTGAACGTTGTACTGCTTTGTAAGTCGTGTTACCCGTGTTTAGGTCTGGGAATACGAATACTGTCGCTTTACCTGCTACTGGAGAGTTAGGCGCTTTAGACGCTGCCACGTTTTCCATGATAGCTGCGTCGTACTGTAGAGGACCGTCGATCACTAGATCAGGACGCTTCTCTTTCGCGATGCGAGTTGCCTCACGTACTTTATCAACGTCTGCACCCTTACCAGATTCACCAGTAGAGTAAGAGATCATAGCAACGCGAGGGTCGATACCGAATGCTGCTGCAGAGTCAGCAGATTGGATAGCGATTTCAGCAAGCTGTTCAGCGGTTGGATCTGGGTTGATCGCACAGTCACCGTAAACCAGTACTTGATCAGGCAGAAGCATGAAGAATACTGAAGATACGATAGACGCATTTGGTGCAGTCTTGATGATTTGGAACGGAGGAACGATAGTGTTCGCCGTAGTATGAACAGCACCAGAAACTAGGCCGTCAACTTCGTCGTTCTCAAGCATCATTGTGCCTAGGAATACTGAATCTTGTAGCTTCTCACGAGCCACAACTTCAGTCATGCCTTTCGCACCGCGCAGCTCAACTAGACGAGCAACGTAGTTTTCACGAACAGCATCGGCATCAATGATGGTTACGCCAGTACCTAGCTCAACGCCTTGTTGAGCTGCTACGCGACGGATTTCATCTGGGTTACCTAGAAGCACACAGTCTGCAATACCGCGTTCAGCACAGATTGCTGCAGCTTTAACAGTACGTGGTTCGTCACCTTCTGGAAGAACGATACGCTTGCCTGCTTTACGAGCAAGTTCAGTTAGCTGGTAACGGAACGCTGGTGGGCTTAGACGACGAGACTTCTGGGTACCTTCAGTCATTGACTCGATCCAGTTACCGTCGATGTGACCAGCAACGTGCTCGTTGATGAACTCGATACGCTCTTTATCGTCTGCAGGTACTTCGATGCTGAAGCTCTGTAGGTTTAGAGATGTCTGCCAAGTGTTACCTTGTGCTTTGAAGATAGGTAGACCAGTGTCGAACGCTGGCTTACATAGACCTTCGATTTCGCGAGGGATGTCGTAACCGCCAGTTAGCAGTACAGCACCAATATCCACACCGTTCATTGCAGCAAGAGAAGCAGCAACGATAACATCAGGACGGTCTGCAGACGTAACAAGTAGAGAGCCAGGTTTGAAATGCTCAATCATGTTTGGCAGAGAACGTGCACAGAAAGTGATGCTCTTGATGCGACGAGTGTTGATGTCACCTTCGTTGATGATATCTGCTTTCAGGTGCTTAGCCATGTCGATTGCACGAGTCGCAATCAGATCAATGCTCCATGGTACACAACCTAGTACACGAATTGGAGAAGTGTTGAAGATTTCCATCACTTTCAATTCGTTTTGTTTCGCGCTATCTGCATCGTCAAAGATTTCAGATAGGTCAGGGCGAGTACGGCCAGCTTCGTCAACAGGAGCGTTTAGCTTGTTGATGATAACGCCAGAGATGTTTTTGTTCTTAGTGCCGCCGAAGTTAGAACATGCTACTTCGATACGCTCTTTCAGTTGCGCTGGGTTATCAGTACCTGGAGTCGCAACTAGCACGATTTCTGCACCAAGTGTTGCCGCGATTTCCGCGTTTACTTGGTTTGCAAATGGGTGCTTACGAGTAGGTACAAGACCTTCGATTAGCGTAACGTCTGCGTCTTTGTTGATTTGGTTGTAACGTTCAACAACGGTTTCTAGCAGCTCGTCCATGTTGTCGTTACCGATTAGGCTTTCAGCAACAGACATCGCCATTGGTTCACCGATCTTCATATCGCTGTTGTGGCCAACGATAGTTGAAGTCAGATCTGGCTGATCACCACCTGAACGTGGCTGACAGATTGGCTTGTAGAAAGAAACTTTAACGCCTTTACGCTCCATAGCGCGAAGAACACCCATGCTAACGCTTGTTAGGCCAACGCCTGCGCTAGTAGGGATAAGCATAATAGTACGAGACATTCGTAGAGTACCTTTAGCTATTTGGGGGATAAAAGCTCAACTCTTATTCCATGAAGCTCGAAGAATAGGAGTTGAGCCCCTAAGAAATTCGTTTGAATGAAAATCTGGCTAGCCGAGTGGCTAGCCAGTAATTCAATTAAAGACCTGTCAGGCGTGCAGTGTCTTCAGCGATGACTAGCTCTTCGTTAGTAGAGATAACCATTGCAGGGATACGGCTGTTTTCAGTCGTGATAACGCCTTCGCCGCCGAAGCGAGCTTTAAGGTTAGCTTCGCTATCTACTTCGATACCGAAGATGCCAAGACGGTTTAGAACCATTTCACGGATAGGGCCAGAGTTCTCGCCGATACCGCCAGTGAAAGTGATTGCGTCTAGACGACCGTCCATTGAAGCAGTGTAGCCAGCTACGTACTTAGCTAGACGGTGGCAGAACACGTCCATTGCGCGTGTTGCTTCTTCTTTCTCACCGTAGTTGTCTTCAACGAAACGACAGTCAGAAGTCACTTCAGTTAGACCTTGAAGACCAGACTCTTTAGTTAGCATCGTGTTGATTTGATCAACAGAGTAACCTAGAGCGTCGTGTAGGTGGAAGATGATCGCAGGGTCGATGTCGCCACAGCGAGTACCCATTACTAGACCTTCAAGTGGAGTAAGACCCATAGAAGTGTCTACAGATTGACCGTTCTTGATTGCACATACAGACGCGCCGTTACCTAGGTGACAGTTGATGATGTTTACTTCTTCAACTGGTTTGTTTAGTAGGCCAGCAACTTCACGAGTGATGAACAAGTGAGAAGTACCGTGCATGCCGTAACGACGGATACCGTGTTCTTTGTATAGGTTGTATGGAAGAGCGTATAGGTAAGACTCTTCAGGCATAGTTTGGTGGAACGCAGTGTCAAATACAGCAACGTTTTTCAGCTCTGGGAAGTTTTTCTTAGCCGCTTCGATACCGATGATGTGAGCAGGGTTATGAAGAGGTGCAAATGTTGCAGCGTCTTGAATACCTTTTAGAACTTCATCAGTGATTAGTGCAGATTGAGTGAACTGCTCGCCGCCGTGAACGATACGGTGACCGATTGCGCCTAGGTTAGCTTTAAGCTCTGGCTTAGAAGCAAGAATAGTTTCTACCATAAACGCTAGTGCTTCTTCGTGAGCTGCACCATTGCCTAGTTGAGCTTCGTGCTTGCCATCAAGTTTCCACTTGATGCGAGCTTCAGGAAGGTGAAGACACTCAGCAAGACCTGATAAGTGCTCGTCGCCGTTCTCGGCATCAACAACGGCAAATTTAAGAGAAGAACTACCGCAGTTTAAAACTAAAACTAGCTTAGACATGTATGACTACCTGTTATTCGTCTGATAAAAAATCAGTTAAAGAATGAAAAATTAATCACAAGAATAGCCGATACCCAGAAGGCTGCGTACTAATCCTGGTCAAAAATTGTTCTAATTCCATATAAAGAAATAGTGATGAACCCATCCATCACTATGATGCGATCCGTGCAGATAGATATCTCGGAGTTGCTTAAATTGTAAATAACAGCAACAATGAGATTGAGGGTCTGCAAAGGATAGCGATAATAAGCAATGATAACAAAAAAAATTTGAAAGAATATTAACTTTCATCAATTTTTTGTACCTTCAGTTGAAATGTTCAACTATTTTTTAGTGAGAGAGCGGTATGAGTAATAAAGTCGGATTGATCCATAGCCTGAAAGATGGCCAGAATTACATGGAGATCTGGCCGGTTCGTAAAGAGCTAAGCGCCATATTTCCGGAACAGCGTATCATTAAGGCGACTCGCTTTGGCATTAAAGTCATGCCAGCCGTCGCTGCGATCAGCGTACTCACTCAAATGGCATTCAACAATTACCACGCGTTACCTCAGTCTATTGTTGTCGCCTTGTTTGCGATTAGCTTGCCACTCCAAGGGATTTGGTGGCTTGGTGCTCGATCCAACACGAAACTGCCGCCTTCTCTGGCATCTTGGTATCGGGAGCTGCATCAAAAAATTGTGGAAACAGGTTTTGCACTAGAGCCTGTTAAAGCTCGCCCTCGTTATAAAGAGCTTGCGATAATACTGAACCGAGCGTTTCGCCAGCTCGATAAATCGTCACTAGAGCGTTGGTTCTAATTTAAATTGTTTGAAATGGAGTGTGCACTAGCCGCTCCATTTTTGATCCTGCCTCTATTACCTACTTTGACGGTCGTTGATGAAGCGAGCGAAGCTTTGTTTACCAAAGATTCTTTCCGGATGAAGAAGTCCCCCGATCACAAATGTTGCTTTAGTGTTAAATCTTTCTTTTCTTTACTAAGACTTAGTAGTAATAATAAAAACAAGATGCGCAAGAAGTGCACAGTTATACGAACACAACATTACCCCCTTCAAACATTTGAATTCACGAGTCGATATTCATGTTGAATGCTCGCGAAACAAGGACGAAGTCACATCAAGGAGTTATGATGAAAACGAAACGTTTATTAGCCACTGCCGTTCTATCTGCTACTGCTATTTTCTCTTCTGCCAATGTACTGGCCGCCACTGCAACCGTTGCAGTTTCACAAATTGTCGAACACCCCGCGTTAGACGCGACGCGTCAAGGATTGCTTGATGGTTTAAAAGCGAAAGGCTACGAAGAAGGCAAAAATCTAGAATTTGATTATAAGACCGCACAGGGTAACCCTGCGATTGCAGTGCAAATTGCCCGTCAGTATGTCGGCGAAAATCCTGATGTGTTAGTGGGTATCGCGACGCCTTCGGCACAAGCCTTGGTGTCGGCAACGCGCTCTATTCCTGTTGTCTTTACTGCGGTAACAGATCCGGTCGGTGCGAAATTGGTTAAGTCGATGGAACAACCAGGCAAAAACGTAACTGGCCTGTCTGATCTTTCACCCGTTGCTCAGCATGTCGACCTCATCCAAGAAATTCTCCCTCAGGTGAAAAGCATCGGGGTTGTATTTAATCCCGGTGAAGCTAATGCCGTGACTTTGGTTGAACTGCTAAAAGAAAGCGCAGAAGCAAAAGGCATACAAGTGGTTGAAGCTACCGCACTAAAAAGTGCTGATGTTCAGTCTGCGACTCAAGCGATTGCAGCGAAATCAGACATTCTTTACGCCCCAACAGACAATACAGTTGCAAGCGCGATTGAAGGGATGATTGTGGCAGCGAATCAAGCGAAAAAACCTGTATTTGGTGGTGCGACGTCATATGTCGAAAAAGGAGCAATTGCAGGCTTAGGTTTTGACTACTACCAGGTTGGTGTGCAAACCGCTGATTACGTGGCGGCGATTCTTGATGGTCAAGAACCAGGCAAGCTGGATGTAAAAGTCGCGACGGGCTCTGACCTCGTAATTAATGAAAGCGCGGCATCTAAGCTCGGTATCAAGCTGCCAAGTTCTGTGGTTGAACGTGCGACAAGCATGCAATAAGTAACGCTCTTTTTTGGGGTTAGGGCCTTCACGTCTGTTGATAGAGACTTGCCCCAAAGTTGATACTCGCCGGATTTCTCGTGCAGAGCACTCTGCTAAAGAAGAAGGGAGTATACGTTAGAAGTCTTAAGTTCAGGTTGGTATTAGCCAGCCTGAACATGCAGAAAGGAGCAGTTATGTCTGCATTTGCTTTTTTTGGCGCACTCGAAATTGGCTTAATTTATGGCCTGGTTGCCTTGGGTGTGTATCTTACGTTTCGTGTTCTCGATTTCCCCGATTTGAGTGTGGATGGCAGCTTTCCAATGGGCGCGGCGGTGGCTGCAACGGCGATTGTCGCAGGTATTAATCCTTGGCTTGCGACAATAATGGCGATGATAGCCGGTAGTATGACGGGTTGGGTAACCGCTTTTCTGGCTGTTCGATGTGGTATTTTGCACCTGTTAGCTTCCATTCTTACCATGATCGCGGCATTTTCAATCAATATTCGTATTATGGGCAAACCTAATATGGCGTTGCTTGGAGAGGATACTATTCTCACGCCGTTTGAAGCCTTGGGCGATCCGATGTTCATTCGCCCTCTGGTTGTTGGGGTCTTAGTTCTTTTGTCCGCTTTCTTTGTCATTCGCCTGCTGAACAGCGACTTTGGTCTTGGTTTACGGGCCACGGGCGTTAATGCGCGTATGGTTTCTGCGCAAGGGGCGAGCACTGGTTTTTATACCTACTTTGGGTTGGCTTTATCCAACGGTTTTGTCGGATTCGCAGGCGCGTTGTTTGCACAAACGAACAGCTTTGCAGATGTGACCTCTGGCGTGGGCACCATTGTGGTTGGTTTGGCTGCTGTGATTTTGGGCCAGACCCTTATTCCCGGGCGAAAAATTTGGGTTGCGGTATTTGCTGTCATCATCGGTTCGGTACTTTATCGTCTTGCAGTGGCTTTCGCTTTGAGCTCTGGCATGTTTGGTTTACAAGCTTCAGACCTCAACCTTGTTACCGCAGTATTGGTGGCTGTGGCGCTTATTGCTCCAAAGCTAAAACAGAGCATGAGAGCGAAACAACGCGTTACTGATGCTAAACAAGCGGCATCAAAAAATGGTTCTGGGGAGGCGTTATGATCGAACTTAATAATATTCAGGTCACGTTCAACCTAGGGACGATTTTAGAAAATCGTGCATTGAAAGGCGTCTCTTTAGAGGTTCCAGAGCATCAATTTCTTACCGTGATTGGATCTAATGGCGCAGGAAAATCGACGTTGCTTGGCGCGGTAACAGGCGAGACGCCGATGATAGGTGGTCAGGTGATCATTGATGGCAAAGACGTCACCAAGCAGACGGTTGCCCAGCGTGCGACGCAATGCGCACGAGTGTTTCAAGATCCATTGGCCGGAACCTGTGGAGAGCTAACGATAGAAGAGAACATGGCTTTAGCGTACATGCGTGGTAAAAAACGCAGTTGGGGTTTGGCGCTTTCAGCTAAACGTCGCAAGCTGTTCCAAGAGCGAATTAGCATCCTAGGGCTTGGTTTAGAAGATCGTCTGGGCGATAGCATTGGCTTACTGTCCGGTGGACAACGACAAGCCGTTAGCCTTGTGATGGCGACGTTATCGGAGAGTAAGTTGTTATTGCTTGATGAACACACGGCTGCGCTTGATCCTCGTATGGCGGCGTTTGTTATCGACTTAACTAAACGTATTGTCGATGAGTTCGATTTAACCGTGATGATGGTGACGCATTCGATGAAAGACGCATTAGCATGTGGCGATAGGACCGTAATGCTTCACCAAGGTGAAATTGTGCTAGATGTGGCTGGAGAGCAGCGCGCTAACATGCAAGTACCAGACTTGTTGGATATGTTCTCCAAAGTGCGTGGCGAAGAGCTTGCAGATGACAGTCTCTTGTTGAACTAAGCAGTATCCTACCAGTCACTACGCCTACTAAGTGTGATCCTCCTTGGGAAAATTGGCTGATATGTCAACTCGCAAGGAGGATTTCTTGTCTCTCATTCTCCAATAACATAGTGGCATATCCGATGACGAGGAGTGCCCATAATGAACCTGCCATTTATTTTTCATAGTCAAACTATTGATGGTTTAGCTTTTAATCAAGAGCAAGTAACAGTCAGACTGAAAACCGAGACATTGGATTTTGATTCCGTATATGTGCGTCTTGAGCCGGACAATGAAGAATATCTGGTCGACATGGCTCAAATTGGAACAGCTGGGGAATTGTTACTATGGGAAGCATCGTTCCGACCAAATCGAGATCGAGATGTCACACATTATGTGTTTAAGCTCCTCAAAGACGGACAACAATACTGGCTCGATGCACGAGGCGTACAAAAGCGTATTCCACCCAAAGAGTTCCACTTTAAGTTGAATGTAAACCATCAACCACCAAGCTGGGTCCAAGAGCAAGTGTTCTATCAAATCTTTCCTGACCGTTTTTCTGCTAGTAAAAGTGAATCTGACATTCGTAAAGCTTATGCTCAGCATGATTCAGAAGCGATCATTAAATCGTGGGGAGACGCGGTGGGATCTCACAAAAATACAGGAGCAAGAGAGTTTTTTGGCGGCGATCTCAAAGGTGTAGAGCAGAGGTTGGATTACCTTGAGCAGCTCGGCGTAACAGCGCTTTACTTCAATCCGATTTTTTCTTCACCAAGTAACCACAAATACGACACTACGGATTACTTCACTGTTGATCCTATGTTTGGCACCAATGCTCAGTTTGCAGAACTGTGTGAGAAGATTTGTGGTAAGAATATGAAGATTGTCTTAGACGCGGTGTTTAACCACACGTCAGTGCATCATCCTTGGTTTGATATCCAACAAAAAGGAGAAGGGGCGTATGGCAATCCGCAGTCAAAGTTCCGCGATTACTACTTTTTCGAAGACGAAACCAATCATTATATCGGTTGGAAGGGTATTGGAAACTTACCGGTTCTGAACTTCGAAAATGAACAAGTGCGTGACTATATCTATCAAAGCGAAGAATCTGTCATTAAGCACTGGCTTAACCCTCCATACTCAGTCGATGGTTGGCGATTTGATGTTATCCATATGCTTGGCGAAGGAGAGGGAGCGAAAAACAATGCTCATTATGTTGAAGCGTTTCGCCATGCGACGAAGTCAGTCAATCCGAATGCCTATGTGCTAGGTGAGCACTTTTTTGAAGCAACGCAGTGGTTGCAAGGTGATCAAGAGGATGGGGCGATGAACTACTACGGTTTTGCTCATCCAGTTCGAGCTTTTATCGCGCAGCAAGATATTATGTATGAACCAATCAACATTGATGGTTTGGAGTTTAAAGCATGGTTGGACGAAGCCAGAGCAAAAATTCCATTTTCGAATCAGCTATCGCAGCTAAATCAACTCGATAGTCATGATACTGCTCGTTTTATCACACTGGTTGATGGTGATAAGCGTAAAATGAACATCGCACTTGCTCTGCTCATGACATACGTCGGTACACCTTGTATTTACTATGGGAGTGAAGTCGGACTAGAGGGAGGGCTGGACCCGGATAATCGTCGCTGTTTCCCTTGGAATGAAATCGAAAACTCAGCATGGCTGTCGATTTACAAGCAATGGATTTCGATACGTAAACAGTACAAGTCTTTACAGTCTGGTAGTATTCAATGGCTGCATTGTGATACCAACGTGCTGGCTTATGCGCGCGTACTTGGAAGTGAAGCGATCGTTGTTGTGATGAATCTAAGTGGCGATGAGTGTTCAATTGACTTGCCTCTGTGGCAACTTGGTTTGGAGGCTACCCATCTTTCGTCACTACTGGATGTACGCGAACTTATTGATTATAAGGGTCATCTTTCTGTCAATATACCTGCACAGAGCTTCAAATTGTGGCGACTAAAGTGACACCACACTCTATATTGATTAAACTCCTTTAATATATAAACGGTCTCAAACAGCGCGCACTCATTTGTTTGGTCTCTTGTTATCTGGTGCTGTATTGCATGCGTCACCAGATAACGAGTATCAATTTAACAGCTGTCATAAGAGACTATTGACCTTTCATATGCATGGTACCCAATGGTAAACCAAAGGCGATTTAGCCTCTCATTTGTCATCTTTTTTCCTCTGGCACTATTTGTAGTGATTTTACTCGTTACAACGAAAAATTACTATGATGCGGTTAACCGCTATATTGATTCAGAGTATGCACGTATTGATCGTGCCATGTCCCGTGGTATTAAAGTTCTCACCGCCTTAGATTACAGCTTTACTAATTATACGAATTACGCTAACCCATTGTCTGAAGAGCACAATTCTTTAGTCAAAAAGGGGATTTGTTATATTTGGCCGATAGACGTTTTGTTGCTAGAGAGTGTCTATAGTGAGGGGTTACCTGCGGTTGATCTTGATTACATGATAGTGGGCGATGAAAGCTTATGTCAGCAAGGTTCAACGATTAACCAATCAGCTGAACAAAAGGCGGGTTTTGCACCGTCATTGTCTTTTCTGCACGATATTGAATCCCACATCGTTGGTATTCATTACATCGATAAGCGTGGTTACGTTATTTCGTCTCCTGACACGTACGCGAAAAACTTCACTAGAGAGCTTTGGTCAACGCTAAAAGCGCGCCCATTTTGGCAAAAAACCGCACAAGATAAAGTGAACATCACCTTGGCCGGACCTGGGCCGACGTTGGATTCGATGGAAGGTCAAACCATTAGTTTGACAGTGCCTGTTTACGAAAAAGGGAGGCATCAAGGAGTGCTGTCCATTGATTTTGATGTCAATGCGTTGATGGCTTCGTCGCTAGGTCTTGTTGGTAAGTTTCATTTGGTTTCCAATTTACAATCCATTCCTTCAAACAGTACACGGATCAAACCAGTCGAGTTAGAGCGATTGAGTGCGAATCACAGCATGTACTACGAGTACAACCTTTGGGATGAAGCTAAGAACCTAGCGGTTTTCGAAAAATACAGCCTTATTGTTGCGCTCTCTATTTACGTTTTGAGCACAGTCGTATTGTTCTATGTGAATATGCATAGTGAGCGTCGTTATTTCAAAGATCTCGCCGCCAGAGATCCGATGACGAGTTTGTTGAACCGTCGAGGAATGCAAACCGTGTGGCGCAATAAGATGACGAAAAAACAGGTTGCATTAGCAGTGTTCGATATTGATAACTTCAAGAAGATCAATGATACCTATGGTCATGATGTCGGCGATTCTGCGATTCAGCTAGTTGCAAAATGTATACGTGAAAATATTCGCCACACCGATGTCGCCTCAAGATTTGGTGGTGAAGAGTTCGTGTTGGCGATTTACGACGAAGACTCGGAAGGCATTAAGCTAATTTTAGAGCGGGTAAAAAAAGCCATAGACGAACGCTCGACACGCGTGACTAAAGAAGGCTTTACGATCTCTGGCGGTGTGGTGTTCAGTAAAGAGAACCGAGTGGAAAGCTTTGATGAGTTATTTAAAGCGGCGGATGAAAAGTTATATCAAGCCAAGAGTACAGGCAAAAATAAGATTTGCTACGAAGATCTAAGCGCTTAAAGGGCGAGCAGTTCGCCCTTTGCAATGCTCAGATTTTATGCAACCTGAGAATTTAACTCATCACGATAACGTTGAATATGCTCAACAATCGGCGCGGCTTTGTTAAACGTTCGGATTTCTCTGAATAGATCTTTTGCTTCAGGATAGGCCTGACGTAAGTAAGAGAACCATTGTTTTACACGGTTTGGATAGTACAAGCCTTTGTCGCCTTTCATCTCAAACTTGGAGTAGTAGATCAGTAGCTCAACCACCTCGGGCCATGACATTGGCTGATGGTTGTGTTTTACCATGTTGCCCAAGTTAGGGATATTGAAAGCGCCGCGGCACACCATCAAAGAGTCAACGCCAGTCGTTTCAATGCAACGTTGACCATCTTCATAATTCCAAATTTCGCCATTCGCAATAAGCGGAATATCAAAACGTTCGCGAATTTGGTTGATGTAATCCCATTTTATCTCAGACGCTTTGTAACCACCCTGCTTAGTCCGAGCGTGAACGGTGAGTTCATTTGCACCAGCAGATTGAATGGCATCAACAATTTCAAAGCAATCTTCAGGGTTTTCCCAGCCAAGACGAATTTTTGCGGTCACAGGAATAGCCTCTGGAACAGCTTCTCGACAAGCTTTAACCACACGGTGAATTAGCTCAGGATGCTGAAGTAGAGCAGCACCGCCCTTACTTTTATTGACCATTTTGGCTGGGCAACCAAAATTTATGTCGATGCCTCTGGCGCCTAGGCTCGCCGCTTTAATTGCGTTCTCAGCCATCCAGTTTGGTTCTTGTCCTAACAATTGCACATGTACTGGCACACCTGATGCGGTTTGAGAACCTTGCAACAGCTCCGGGCATAAACGGTGAAATACATGATCGGGCAATAACTGGTCGATGACTCGAACAAATTCCGTAACACATAGGTCATAGTCGTTTATCTCGGTCAGGATTTGGCGCATCAAATGGTCTAAAACGCCTTCCATTGGGCCTAGTACAACTCGCATAGTTTGCCTAATACAGTTTGGTGATAAAAAGGAGGGCGATTGTAGCGATGTAAGCTAAGTTTGTCATTAAAAGACTCAAAGCACTCAATACAGTCAAACTCGCAACTCCCGGTTACGTGCTTTTATGCTCTGAGGTATAATGCCGCCAAATTTATGGGAAACCAGATGTCATGCAATACACATTGATTGAGAAAGGCGAAATTCACATCGATGAATCTTGCCTATTTATCGAAGGCGCAGTGCTCGCTGCTAATCTGACGACAAAACCACTCGCTCCTGAAAAGTGGTTAGAGCCGCTATTAGGTGAAGGATTCAAAGCGATTCAACCGGCAGTAGAAGAGCAAATTCACAAGCAGCACAACCGAATTCAACGAAACGAATATTCCGTGCTAGAGCTAACAGGCAAAGAACCTGAACAACTTGCTGATTTTGCCGAAGGCTTTATGTCTGTTTGGCCAATGATTGAAGAACAATGGCAAGACGTTGAGCTCAATGATGGATTGCAGCGTATGCTACAAGCATTACTGACCACTTTGATGCTGGCTATCGATGAGTCGGCAACGCAGCAACAGATGCGCGACGCCGGTATTGAAACGCCTCCAGCTCTTGCAGATTTGGTCGACCAGCTTGATTTGATGGTAGGTGAAGTGGCGTTAGGTGCGGATGAGTTGATGGTAGGCAATAAGGCTCAAAGCCTAAACCCATTCAAAGGTATCGGGCGCAATGATCCTTGTCCTTGTGAGAGCGGCAAAAAGTTCAAGCAGTGTTGTGGTCAATCACGTGGTTGAGTTAACGTGGTTAAGTTAAATAGCCGCCATGTTTACTCAGTAAAAAGCCGACCATCTGGTCGGCTTTTTTCGTTATCATTTCTCTGAAGGATTAACGAATCGGATTAGTACGTCTTACTGGGAAGAATTGTGCGATCACAATTAATGCTAAAGCGATTAAATTGCCCGCGAAAATAACTACTAACCATTGTGGCATTGATAAATCGAGGAATTGCCAAACAATCTTCGAGCAATCGCCGTATGCTTCGAACATCCAAGGAACCCACTGATTAAGCGGAGCCCAGCTAGGGAATGTTACGAATAAATCACAAGTCGCGAATGGTGATGGGTTAAACTGATAATCAACGTGCTGCTGAGCAAGCAACAGTCCTTTGTAAGAGCTTAATCCCCAGCCAATCAAACCTAGCCAACGGAAAACTGGGTTATTTGGTGCCATAAGACCAACGATTGCAGCGACACCCACTCCCATCATCGCGACTCGTTCGTAGATACACATGACACATGGTGCAAGCATCATGACGTGCTGAAAATAGAGGGCACATGCTTCAAAGAAAACGACGAATAGCAGAAGCAGCAGCCACGATAAGCGTCCCTTCGAAAACTGGTTAAGTGAATTTAAAATAGTCACGTTTTTGTTCCTGTCTGAAATAGAAAAGCTCTGAATACTCAGAGCTTTTTAACGTGGATAAGTTTCCTAATCAACTCAAATTTTAGTGACCGCCAGAGACTACGGGAGTCAGATCACCACTATGAGGTAAAATCCAGCCTGCATCGTAGAAAGAAGCCGTTGCAGGCTCTAGGAAGAACATAATGCCCATTAGCCCGACAATCGCAAGAACGATGGTGTAAGGCAGCGCCATGATAACCATTCGACCGTAAGACAGACGAATTAATGGAGCGAGAGCCGAGGTGAGTAGGAATAGGAATGCCGCTTGACCGTTTGGCGTAGCAACAGATGGTAGGTTAGTACCAGTGTTGATAGCAACTGCCAGTAAGTCGAACTGCTCGCGAGTAATGAGACCTTCAATGAGTGCTGTTTTTACTTCATTGATGTAAACCGTACCGACGAATACGTTATCCGACACCATTGATAGTAAGCCATTCGCGACATAGAACAGAGCTAACTGAGTGCCTTTATCTTCAACGGCAAGCACCGCGTCGATAACTGGTTTAAACAACTCTTGGTCGATGATTACCGCAACGATCGAGAAAAATACCGCAAGTAGTGCAGTGAAAGGCAGAGCCTCTTCAAACGCTTTACCCATGGAATGCTCTTCAATGACGCCAGTGAAAGCCGTCGCTAAGATGATCACTGAAAGACCAATTAAGCCTACTGCCGCCAAGTGTAAGGCTAATGCCACGATCAACCAAACAGCAATAAGCCCTTGAACCCATAGCTTTGCAACGTCTTGATTGGTACGCGTTTTGCGCTCTTCATTGTCAAAGTCAACGAGGATTTGACGAACGTTGTTAGGAAGTTTTGCACCGTAGCCAAACACTTTAAGCTTTTCGACTAGAGCACAAGTGATGAGACCGCAGAAAAATACGGGTAGCGTCACTGGAGACATACGGATTAGGAATTCACCAAATAACCAACCCGCCTGGTCTGCAATAATTAAGTTTTGAGGTTCACCTACCATAGTGGTTACGCCACCTAGCGCAGTACCTACACCAGCGTGCATCAACAATGAGCGTAAAAAGGCGCGGTAATTTTCTAAGTCATCACGCGTTAACTCAGTGATCGTGTCATCTTGTGTGTGGTCATGGTCACCAATCGGGTTACCTGACGCCACTTTGTGGTAGATAGAGTAGAAACCGATCGCAACACTGATAACAACGGCGATAACCGTCAAAGCATCCAAAAACGCAGATAAAAATGCAGCGGCAAAGCAAAACGCAAGTGATAGAAGAGTTTTGGAGCGAATACCAAGTAAAATTTTGGTAAAAATGAACAGCAATAAATGCTTCATGAAGTAGATGCCAGCAACCATAAATACCAGCAGCAGTAATACCTCAATATTTGCCACCAACTCGTGCTTAACTTGCGCAGGGCTAGTCATGCCGATAGCGATGGCTTCAATAGCAAGTAAACCACCAGGTTGTAATGGGTAGCATTTCAATGCCATTGCAAGCGTGAAAATAAATTCAGCAACCAGCAACCACCCAGCAACAAATGGGTTTATTAGGAAGAATACAATCGGGTTAATTATTAAGAAGGCTATAATGGCAACTTTGTACCAATCAGGCGCTTTACCAAGAAAGTTCTTGATAAAAGCGTTTCCGAGCGATATCGGCATGATAATTCTCTTTATAACAAAATTATGAATAGACACTACAATAGTGCTTAAGTATCTGTTTGTGAGACTTATTAACTAGTCTTTTAAAACAATAACTTAGTAAAACAACAATCCTTTGTTTATTGCAGTCTTGCCAAGTTACTTCCCCTGAACTCAAGCACCGCTCACTTTCGACCGCAAACTCTACACTCAGGCATTTATTAGTCAATAACAAAACGTGATGCTACCGACTAAAATGACTTTTTAAATGTAATAACGCGATCAAAACGGCGTTACTATATCATGAAAGGCTCAAAAAAATCCTCTTGGATTTTAAATGACGGTCAGTGACGAGAAAAGGCAAATTAAGAAAGAATATTAACTGTGATATACAAAGTAATTTTTCATATTTTGAATATAAAATTGTGACGCAGTAGTCTTTATTTCTCCGCAATTTGTGAGCTGTTTAATTAAACGAAAATTAAGATTTTACCGCTTTCACTCGCACGTCAGACCGTCCTAGATTGACATAACATATAGAGTATTAACTCTATATTGTGGAATCGTTTCAATTATTGATCGTAAATTTTCTCAAACCGTTAAGTAGTGGTATGATGAGTAGTATCGACCCTCAGAAATCAATATTGGATAAAAAGTAGAATGGTCATAAAGGCGAAAAGCCCTGCGGGATTCGCAGAAAAATATATTATCGAGAGCATTTGGAACGGCCGTTTTCCTCCTGGCTCTATTTTACCTGCTGAACGCGAGCTGTCTGAGCTAATTGGTGTTACTCGAACGACTTTACGAGAGGTTCTTCAACGACTAGCCCGTGATGGTTGGTTAACAATCCAACACGGTAAACCAACTAAGGTAAACCAATTTATGGAGACCTCTGGTCTGCATATTTTGGATACGTTGATGACGTTGGACGTAGATAACGCAACAAACATTGTAGAAGATTTGCTTGCAGCACGTACCAACATCAGCCCTATCTTTATGCGTTATGCATTTAAAGCAAATAAAGAGAACTCTGAGCGCACGATCAAGAATGTAATTGAATCTTGTGAAGCTTTAATGAATGCTGCTTCTTGGGACGATTTCATCGCTTCTTCACCTTATGCTGAGAAAGTCTTACAGAACGTGAAAGAAGACAACGAGAAAGATGAAGCGAAGCGTCAAGAAATCTTGATTGCTAAAACGTTCAACTTTTACGACTACATGTTGTTCCAACGCCTAGCATTCCATTCAGGGAATCAGATTTACGGTTTGATTTTTAATGGCTTGAAGAAGCTCTATGATCGCGTTGGTAGCTATTACTTCTCAAACCCAGCTTCTCGTGAGCTAGCGCTGAAGTTTTACCATCAGTTGCTAGAAACTTGTGAAAGTGGTCAGCGTGAACAACTGCCAGTTGTGATTCGTCACTATGGTATGGAAAGCGCGCTAATCTGGAACGAGATGAAAAAGCAATTACCAACGAACTTCACAGAAGATGACAGCTAAGCGCTGAGAAGTTAGATGAATGAAAAACCGCAGAACCTAAGGTCTGCGGTTTTTTTGTTTTTACCTATAGATACCAGTTACGTTCCTGTTGTGACAATTGGCACGGCACTGTATAGAGCTTATCTTGCTACAGAGAGTTTGGGCAACGGTAGATACAATGCTTCAACGATGTCTGAAAGGACGTGGTCGTAAGTATTGAAGATGGTCAACGATAAGTCTGATGTGACTCCATAAAGCTCTGCTTCTGTTAAATCGACATGACTTCCTGTCACATAGCTATTTAATGTCTGTATTGAGCGTGTGGAAGCAGGAGAAACGATACTAAGCGGAGCGATAACTGCTAATTGATTTAGCTTACGTGTCATAACCGATGCGTAATTTTTGAAACGCTCATTCCCCCCTTGCTCTCCCAAGTCTTGAATGCTAATTCTCAATTGAGTCAGGGTTTCTAAGCTATCCATGATGTTTTGCCAGTTCATGTGGTACTCATTATGTAGATCATCTCGTTGTTCTACCGCTAACCAAGCAATCGTGACTTCATCCATCAAGAACAAGCAATGACGAATTAACTTACCATGCTCCATCTGGTTCCTTGCAACACTGTGATCGTTCCATTGTTCAAGCAGTTTTCCTACTTTGATCTGCAGCACGCGATACATGGGTTTATTTTCAAAGCGTGAGGTTTCGACCAAAAGATGCAGTTTGTTGGTGAGATCGTTATGAAGGACTTCTAATTCTTGTTCGTTATTTTGTTGAAATTGAAGTGAGTAGTGCGTCGCGGCTCGATGGCGTCTCAGCAGATGAACAACATCTCTCAATAATGTTAACAGCTGATATTTACGCGCGTGTTGCTGCTCTCGTTTAGAAGATAAGTGATATATTCCGGCTAAAATAGCGATAGATAATAATGTGGAAATCAAAACAAACATAACCAACTCCTTGTTAGTGTTTGGACCTAGCAAGGAAGATTGCAGTTTTGATGCCAAACAAAAATTAAATTAAAACAATTGGTTATATTAAATGTTCTTTTTGAACGGTCGTTATTGGTGCATGGATTCACCAAAGTTGTGAATATGATCAAAAAAAATCCCTGCCAAATTGGCAGGGATTTTATAGTGTTATATTTGGAATGCGACTTACATTACACGCATGCCAGGTTGAGCGCCTTCGTGCGGCTCAAGAATCCATAAGTCGCTACCACCAGGGCCCGCTGCTAGGATCATGCCTTCTGACATACCAAACTTCATCTTACGAGGTTTTAGGTTTGCTACCATTACCGTTAGTTTGCCTTCTAGCTCTTCAGGTTTGTACGCTGACTTGATGCCAGAGAACACTTGACGAGTTTCACCACCGATGTCCAGTTGGAACTTAAGCAGTTTGTTTGCTTTTGGCACTTCTTCACAAGAGATGATACGAGCGATACGCATATCTACTGCTGCAAAAGCGTCGAACTCAATCTCTTCAGCGATTGGCTCTTTGTCTAGCTCAGTTTGGCTAGCCTTGTTCTTTTCCGCTTCTGCTTTCTCTTTCGCCGCCATTTCTGCCGCCGCATCTTCTTTAGATGCTTCGATCATCGCTTCAACATTCTTCGGATCGATACGGTTGAATAGTGCTTTGAACTTAGTGATCTCGTGGCCTGTTAGTGGCGCAGCGATGTTTTCCCAAGTCAGCTCTTGGTTTAGGAATGCTTCAGTACGTGCAGCAAGTGCAGGCATCACTGGTTTCAGGTAAGTCATCAGTACACGGAACAGGTTGATACCGACAGAACAGATGTCTTGTAGCTCCTGATCTTTGCCTTCTTCTTTTGCTACAACCCACGGTGCTTTTTCATCAATGTATTGGTTAGCTTTGTCTGCCAATGCCGTGATTTCACGGATTGCACGACCAAATTCACGTGTTTCGTAAAGCTCAGCGATACGGTCAGCCGCAGCAACAAATTCGTTGTAAAGCTCAGGCTCTGCAAAGTTGTCAGACAGTTTGCCTTCAAAACGTTTCGCGATGAAGCCTGCATTACGCGATGCGAGGTTAACGATCTTGTTAACAACATCAGCGTTTACGCGCTGAGTGAAGTCTTCAAGGTTAAGATCTAGATCGTCGATACGGCTGTTTAGCTTCGCAGCGTAGTAGTAACGTAGACACTCAGGGTCTAGGTGCTCTAGGTAAGTGCTTGCTTTTACGAAAGTACCTTTAGACTTCGACATTTTCGCGCCGTTTACCGTTACGTAGCCATGTACGAATACGTTGTTTGGTTTACGGAAGCCGGAACCTTCTAGCATTGCTGGCCAGAATAGGCTGTGGAAGTAAACGATGTCTTTACCGATGAAGTGGTACAGTTCTGCTGAGCTGTCTTTCTTCCAGTACTCGTCGAAATCTAGGTCGTCGCGCTTGTCACATAGGTTTTTGAAAGAGCCCATGTAGCCGATAGGTGCGTCTAGCCATACGTAGAAGAATTTGTTCTTCTCTCCTGGGATTTCGAAGCCAAAGTATGGCGCATCACGTGAGATATCCCATTGCTGCAAACCAGATTCGAACCATTCTTGCATTTTGTTCGCTGTTTCAGCTTGTAGCGAGCCAGAGCGAGTCCACTCTTTTAGCATGCTTTCAAACTGAGGTAGGTCGAAGAAGAAGTGCTCAGAATCTTTCATTACTGGCGTCGCACCAGAAACCGCAGATTTAGGATTGATCAGTTCTGTTGGGCTGTAAGTCTCACCACAGTTGTCACAGTTGTCACCGTACTGGTCTTCTGACTTACATTTTGGACACGTACCTTTTACGAAACGGTCCGGTAGGAACATCTCTTTTTCTGGGTCGAACAACTGAGAAATTGTGCGGCTAGAGATAAAGCCGTTTTTCTTCAGCTCAAGATAAATGTGTGACGCTAGCTCACGGTTCTCATCTGAGTGTGTGCTGTGGTAGTTATCAAAGCTGATATCAAAGCCAGCAAAGTCTTTCTGGTGCTCTTCGCTAACTGCGGCAATCATTTCTTCAGGAGTAATACCCATCTGTTGCGCTTTAAGCATGATTGGCGTGCCGTGAGCATCGTCAGCACAGATGAAGTTTACAGTGTTGCCGCGTAGGCGTTGGTAACGAACCCAAATGTCCGCTTGGATATGCTCAAGCATATGACCAAGGTGGATCGAACCGTTAGCGTACGGAAGGGCACAAGTTACCAGCATTTTCCTTGACGGAAAGTTTCTTGGATCGTTTGCCATACTTAATATTCGCTTTTCTTGATAGGTATAAATAAATTTTGATGGATAATACTACCCCATGAACTCACTAACTCCAAGGTGTCAAACTGCGGAATGCCTTAGTTTTTTTGGGGTTCTGGTTGAGGCAGGACGGTGTTAGCATGACATCTAAAAGGAGGACTTATGCATCAGTTCACTTCAAAACAAGATTTTTGTCACTGGTTTAACCAATTCCAGCATCCACAGTTGGTGGAAAATTGGGCAGATATTCATGGCGCAATTTCGATTACGGCACAAGGTTCTGTTGAGATAACGTTGCCATTCGCAAGTAATGAGCTTCAAACCATATTGCATGACTGGATTAAACAGCAACAAACCGCAGGTAAAGTGGCTGAATTCCCATTCAATATTCGCCTTGGAGTTAAAGCATTAGAAACTCAAGTGGCCAATCCGGTTAAAGGTGTAAAGAACATCATTGCCGTTAGTTCTGCGAAAGGTGGGGTCGGTAAATCAACGACTGCGGTTAACTTAGCGTTGGCGATTGCTCAATCTGGGGCAAAAGTGGGATTGTTGGATGCGGATATCTATGGACCTTCCGTCCCTATGATGTTAGGGCAAGAAGATGCAAAACCAGAAGTTCGTGATGGTAAGTGGATGGAGCCCATTTTCGCTCACGGCATCTATACTCACTCTATCGGCTATTTAGTGGACAAATCAGAAGCGGCAATATGGCGCGGTCCAATGGCTTCAAAAGCGTTGTCGCAGTTATTAACGGAAACAGACTGGCCCGATTTAGATTATTTGGTGATTGATATGCCGCCAGGCACGGGTGATATACAGTTAACGTTGTCACAACAGATTCCGGTAACAGGTAGTGTGCTAGTCACTACACCGCAAGACTTGGCGCTTGCCGATGCAAGAAAGGGAGCGGCAATGTTTAACAAAGTTCATGTCCCGGTTATCGGTGTTGTGGAAAACATGAGTTATCACATTTGTAGCCAATGTGGCGCGAAAGAGCATATTTTTGGCATGGGTGGTGCAGAAAAAATGTCGCAAGAGTTTGGCTTAGCACTGCTAGGACAAATTCCGCTTCATATCTCTATGCGCGAAGATATTGACGCTGGCGTGCCAACGGTAGCAAGGCGTCCAGAAAGTGAGCATGCAGGGTATTACAAGCAGCTTGCCGATCGCATATGTAGCACGATGTTTTGGCAAGGCAAAGCAAAACCAGATGCGATTAGCTTTACAATGGTGAACTAAGTTTACTATGCCTGTTGGTTGATAATTGCACATTTTAACGTTTGCTCGGAGGTTAATCCTCTGAGCAGGCAGAAACTTATGACTAAACCCTAATTCCAGCTAGTAACTATGGGGTGAACTCCCTATAATCAGGCAGTTTATCTTTTTATGTGACTAGAAATCATCATCGGGTGCAAACTAATGTCTGATAATAATCAATGCGTCATCGTAGGTATTGCTGGCGCTTCTGCTTCTGGAAAAAGTCTGATCGCGAGCACTATTTATAATGAGCTTCGCGCGAAAGTAGGCGATCATCAAATCGGTGTCATCACGGAAGATTGCTACTACAACGACCAAAGCCACCTAAGCATGGAAGAGCGAGTAAAGACGAACTACGATCACCCGAGTGCGTTGGACCACGACCTACTGTGTGAGCACCTTGAAAAATTGGTACGTGGTGAAGCAGTAGAAGTACCTGAGTACAGCTACACTGAGCACACAAGAACAAGTAACACGACCACAATGACGCCTAAAAAGGTGATCATTCTAGAAGGCATCCTTCTTCTTACTGACCCTCGTCTTCGTGATTTGATGCACGCGACAGTATTTATGGATACACCGTTAGATATTTGCTTGCTTCGTCGTGTTAAGCGTGACGTGGAAGAACGAGGCCGAACTATGGAATCTGTTCTCAAGCAGTATCAACAAACAGTACGTCCGATGTTCATGCAGTTTATCGAACCTTCTAAGCAATATGCGGACATTATTGTTCCTCGCGGTGGTAAAAACCGTATCGCAATCGATGTATTAAAAGCTCACATTGCAAGACTTTTGAAAGCTTAAGCCTTTAGACGGCTATATCGCTTTATTTTTAAGAGAAGAAGTGGCACCTTAAGTGCCACTTCTTTTTTTGTTTTTAAATTAGTCAGTTGCAGGTTAAAACCAGACATTTTTCACGCTTTTGTGGAACTGTCAGCGGTAAATGGAGTCTGCGCTTATAATTGTAAAAACACTCGAGCAAGGAAAAACAAATGAAGAAACTGCTCTTAATTCTAGCAATACCGATTGTGGTCATTTTGGTCGCAATTTTAGCGTTAACCATCTTCGTCAATCCTAACCAGTTTAAGCCCCTTATTGTTGAGCAAGCGCAAAAGCAAACCGGTTTAGAGCTAGTGATTGAAGGAGATATCAGTTGGCAATTTTTCCCATCGATCGGCTTTGAGTTGGGACATACAGAATTGCGAAACCCACAAGGCTTTAGTAAACCCAATTTATTCAAAGTTGATACCGTTGGTGTAGACATCTCTGTCATGCCACTTTTTAGTCAGCAGCTTGAAATTGGAAACGTCACGCTTGATGGGGCTGAGTTCTATATCGAAACCAAGAAAGATGGCAGCAAGAATATTGACGCATTGACGAAAGCCCAAACACAACAAGCAGAGCAAGCGAGCGATACTGCGCCTACGCAAAATGGTGAAACGCAGCCTTCTGGCTCTGATTGGAGCATTAATCTTGCTGGTGTTACGGTTTCTAATGGTTCATTAGAAATGCAGGATAAGCAAGCCGGTAGTTACACCAAACTTTATGATATTTCATTAAACCTTTCCGAATTCGCTTTTGACAACTGGACAACGGCTGATTTTGGCGTGAAGGGCGAAATGAATGACCAAAAGTTCACCGCGAAAGGTCAGGTCGACTTTAAGCTAGAAAAAGGTTTGGCAAACTACGCGCTAAAGAACATCAACTTCGATGCGACATACTCTGACCCTGCCAATAAGATTGAATCGGCAACGATCGGTTTAGATACATTTGAATTCGATAAAGTAAATAACCTGACTTATGCCTTGAAGGGCGACGCTGGTGGTATGAAGTTAGATATGCAGGGTGCTGGTCAACTTGGTGTAGACAAGGCTATCAGCAAAGTGCAGTTGGATAAGTTAACTCTTAAATCGATTTTTGAGGGTGATGCATTACCTCAGTCACCGATGAAAGTCGACATGGTGTCTGATCTGTCTTTCGACCTGACGAAAAACCACCTGAGTTTTGTCCTAGAGAAGTTAACAGCGAATGCTATTGCCTTAGATGGTAAAGCAGATGTGACACTTGGTGATATTCCTAAAGTACGATTTGCTCTCCATAGCCCAAATATCGATCTTGATGAGTTCTTAGGGTTAGATAAGCAAGCTGCTGAAGGTAATAAGCCTGCTTCTGGTGGCGAGAGTGCTCCTGCCGGACCTGAGGTTGAGCCTGATTTGTCTGCGTTGAAAACGTTAGATGTAAAGGGTGACATTACCATCGACAAATTCAAAGCGGCAAATGCGAAGATGGAAGCGGTAAAAGCGAGCTTCACTGTAAATCGTGGCGTGTTTGAGCTTACATCATTTAGTTCGAAGTTGTACCAAGGCTCAATCTCAGCGACAGCGAAGTTAGATGCACGCCAATCACCAGCGACTTACAGTGTGAAAAAGTCAATCAAAGGCGTGAAAGTTCAACCGCTACTTATAGACGTTGCTGAAAACGACAAACTTGAAGGGACAGGTAACATTGATGTGAATGTTACCGGTAAGAGTCTCACGCCTACCGGTATCAAGAAGAATCTTTCTGGTACGGTTGTTATCAATTTTGCTGACGGTGCGGTAAATGGCATCAACGTTGCTCAGTTGATTCGTGAAAACTACGCAAAATTTAAAGGGCAAAAAGTCGAAGGCACCAATGAAGTTAAGAAAACAGACTTTAGTGCGATGACGGCGACATTGAAACTCAACAAAGGTGTAGTATCAACGGATAATATGCAAGCTCAGTCTCCATTGTTACGTGTTCGTGGTAAAGGTACCGCAAACTACATCAATGAAACAGTCGACTTTACTATCAGCACGTCAGTTGTAGGCAGCCTAGAAGGCCAAGGCGGCAAAGATATAGATGAGCTGAAAGATATCACGATTCCAATCAATGTGTCTGGTAAGTGGGCGGCTCCTAAATTCAAGCTCGTATTCGATGATGTTCTGAAGCAGAAAGCTCAGAAAGAAATCGATCGTGGCGTAGAGAAGCTAACGGACAAGATCAAAGACGAAAAAACCAAAGAAGCAGTCGATGGTTTGATAAAGAATCTATTCAATTAGATTCGAGCCAAAGCAAAAAGGGTTGGCATTAGCCAACCCTTTTTTAATTCTGCTGGTGAGCTTTACCAGTCGACACCTTTCAGCGCTTTGACGCCTGACTCAAATGCATGCTTTACATTCTTCACTTCAGAAACGGTATCAGCCATTTCAATCAGAGTGCGATGAGCGCCACGACCAGTAATGACAACCGACTGCATTTTAGGGCGGTTGTTCAGCGCTTCAACGACCTCGTCTAAATCAATGTAGCCGTAGCTTACCATGTACGTCAGCTCGTCAAAAAGAACCACATCGATAGATTCATCTTTGAGCATGCGCTTACATTCTTGCCATACGCCTTGCGCTGCTTCGGTATCAGCGGCTTTGTTTTGAGTTTCCCATGTAAAGCCGGTCGCCATTACTTGGAATTCAACGCCGAGTTTCTCAAGTAGGTTGCGCTCACCATTATCCCAAGTACCTTTAATAAACTGCGCGACAGCACAATTCAAACCATGACCCACTGCGCGTGCTATCGTACCGAACCCTGATGTCGATTTACCTTTACCATTTCCGGTAATGATCAGTAGCAGACCTTTTTCCTCTTGAGCAGCAGCAATTTTTGCGTCTACCTGTTCTTTGACTTTTTGTTGGCGAGCCTTATGGCGTGCTTCTTTATTTTCTTCGATAGACATAATACTTCCTCAATTCCTTTTCGTGCTGTGCCCAAGCTAATTTGGGTTCATTGATTTATCTCGCTATGATAGAACAACATATCGTGAAGAAAAACCACCGATAATTCAGGGAATAAAATGAAGAAAATACTTGTTGTTTGTATGGGAAACATTTGTCGGTCACCAACCGGAGAAGCAGTGTTAAGAGCGAAAGCTCAAGAGTTGGGTATTGCCGTGGAGGTTGATTCGGCAGGTGCGATTGGCTACCACGCAGGAAACCCACCGGATTCAAGGGCAATGGCCGCAGGAAAGCAGCGAGGTTACTCTTTTAAAGGAATGCGTGCGCGTCAAGTTACCATTGATGACTTTGAAAAGTTTGACCTGATATTAGCCGCAGATAAAGCAAATTTAGCCGATTTATTGGATATTTGTCCGTTGAAGTATCGACACAAAGTATCGTTATTTTTAAGTCATTCTGGGTCAGATTACGATGAAGTCCCAGACCCATATTACGGTGGAAAAGATGGCTTTGAACTGGTGCTTGATTTAATCGAAGAGGCATCAGAGGAGATTTTGAAGAAGCTATAATCGCCGGGCTTAAAGATAATAGGAAAAGGGATGAGCTGAGCCCATCCCTTTTTATTTGTATTAACCCGCTAAAATGTCGGTTGCCACTTTGTAGCTTGGGTCTTCCTTCACATTGATTTCAACCAAGCTGCCCGCTTTATCTAAAAGCTTGCGGCAATCTGGACTTAGGTGGCGAAGGTGCAGCGTTTTACCTTGAGAGTTGTAACGCTCTGCTAGTGTTTCAATCGCTTCAATTGCGGAGTGATCCGTCACGCGAGAGTCTGCAAAATCGACAATCACATCTTTTGGATCTTCAGGCGCGTTAAACAACTCCAAGAAGTTAGCGGCAGAACCAAAGAAAATAGGACCGTGAATCTTGTACTCTTTTGAACCTTCCTCGTTTAAGCACGTGTCGGCATAGATGTGCTTAGCGTGTTGCCATGCAAACATTAATGCAGAAACGATAACACCAACTGCTACGGCAACAGCAAGGTCAGTAAGAACAGTAACAACGGTCACAAGAACAATAACGAAGAAGTCTTGCTTCGGTACGCGGCGCGCTAGCTTAAATGTTGCCCATTCGAATGTACCAATTACAACCATGAACATCACACCAACCAGAGCAGCGAGTGGGATCATTTCAATTAGCGAAGAAGCGAATAAGATAAACATCAATAGAGCGATAGCAGCAACGATACCAGATAGACGACCGCGACCACCTGAGTTTACGTTGATCATCGACTGACCAATCATTGCACAACCACCCATAGCCCCAAACACAGAACAAGTCATGTTTGCCATACCTTGACCGATACATTCGCGGTTAGATTGACCACGAGTGTTCGTCATCTCATCTAAAACTGTCAGCGTTAGCAGAGATTCAATTAGACCAATGGCCGCTAGAATGATCGCGTATGGAAGAATGATTTGTAGAGTTTCTAGCGTAAATGGCACCGCCGGAATAGAGAAGGTCGGCAGTGAACCTGCGAGTGTTGCCGCTTCATCACCAGACATTGTACGCAAGAAGTCAACAACAGTGCGAGTTTCCAGATCCAAACCAACCACTAAAGCAGTCACCGTTACGATTGCAACAAGTGAAGAGGGTACAGCCGTTGTGATTTTTGGTAGAAAGTGAATGATTGCCATAGTTAGCGCAACCAAACCAAGCATTAGTAGCATTTGGTCTTGTGGTAGCCAAGTAAGCATGCCGTTGATATCTGGCGCTTTAAACTGACCCAACTGAGCTAGGAAGATAACAATAGCCAGACCGTTCACAAAACCAATCATCACAGGGTGAGGCACGATACGGATGAACTTACCCAATTTAAACATACCAGCGGCAATTTGAAGTATACCAGCGAGCATGATGGCTGCGAATAGGTACTGGACACCGTGAGTCGCGACAAGCGAAACCATTACGACTGCCATGGCACCTGTTGCACCAGAGATCATGCCGGGGCGACCACCGAAAATGGAAGTAATAAGACCAACGATGAATGCAGCGTAAAGACCGACCATCGGATCTACGCCTGCGACGAACGCAAATGCGACAGCTTCAGGAACCAATGCTAGCGCAACGGTTAAGCCTGATAGCACATCATTTTTTACGGAGTGCTTAGAAAATTGGGGAAATTCGAACATGTTTGTTTTTAAGTTCTCTTTGCAATGAGTTAAACCCGACACATATTCGTATTTGCACAAGCCACTGAGTGGTTGATTTCTAATCAAATATTGCAGTGTAAACCGTAGTATTAAAAGAGCAGCATCAGAATGGTGTCGAAAACTTGAGTCGGCGCATGCTACCGAAAAGTGTGATTAAGTTCAAGAATGATACGAATAATGGCGTACAAATGTGATCACGAATTGGTATTTATATGAACAATTTATTGGGCAAATATGAAGATAAAAAAAGGCTACCATCTGGTAGCCTTTAATTTATTTATGCCGTTAAGCAGTTGAACGTAATGATTTAGCCTAGTTAAAGTTAGGCTTTGTCATCTCTGCCGATGCGCGGTTTTTAGCCACTTGGCTACCCGCACCTTTAGCTTGGTAACGTTCGGTTTTGAACGGCGCTGCTGCAACCGTGATTTCGCGTAGCTCTTGAGGGCCAGGTGCTTTCGTCATCGGTGCGCTAGCGTTTAGCTTAGCCGCAACTTTAATGGCTTCGACTTTAGGCTCTGGTTTAGCTACTGGCGCTTCGGCTGCAATCTCTTTTGCTGCTTCAACCACAGGCTCTTCAGCTGGTGCCGTTTCTACAATGGCATCAACCGGTTCAGCATGTTCAGTTGCAGGAGTTTCAACGATAGGCTCTACAGAGGCTGTTTCTACTACTGCCGATTCAGTTTTTTCTGCGATTACTGCTTCCACAACAGGTGCTTCTACTGCTGGAGATTCAACTTTCGCTTCAACTGTTTCTTGAACCTTTGATTCAACAACTGGTGCTTCTGTTACAACAGGTTGCTCGCGGCGAATAATCACTTTACCCATAGCCATTTCTGGGCAAGCAAAACCACCTTGCATTGTAGGTACTGCTGCTACTGCTTCTTCCTTAACTTGCTCTTCTTTCTTAGGTGCTGGTTTCGGAATGTAGCGTGGCATTACTTTACCCATAGCCATCTCAGGAGAAGCTACACCACCTTTACGCAGGCGGAACGGGTTAGGACGGCGATCGCGACCACGGCGACGGCGCTGACCGCTTGCACGCAGGTGACGTGGCGAACGACGGTTACGACGTTGCTTAGACTCTGCTTGCTTGTTGTCTTGCTGTGCTTCTACCGCTGCTTCTGTTGGCTTCTCAACTTTGGTTTCAACTGTTTCTTGAGTCTTAACCGCCGTTTCTTCTGTTTTCTTCTCAACCGCTTCTTGGTCTTTAACGCGTACAGACTTGTTCAGTTTGCGACGTTGGCGACGCTCCTTCACTTTTTCTGCTTTCGTGTTTTGTTGCTTTGGTTTGCTCTCTTCTGGTTTTGTTTCAGTTCGAGCTTCCGCTGCTAGCTGCAGACCTTTTTCCGCTACTTTTGCATTTGCTTTTTGCTCTTGGGCTTTGTCTGCTTGTTGAGCTTTAGGCTTACGCTTTTGGTTGCGGTTTTGCTGTTTATTGGTTTGTTGTTGCGCTTCGTTTTGCTCATTCGCTTGCTCATCACGAGGCTTACGACGACGTCGGTTATCACGGTTATCACGATTGTCGCGGTTCTCACGATTATCGCGTTGGTTGTTATTGCGACGACGATCATTGCGATCACGTTTGTTGCGTCGATTATCGCGATTTGGCTTTTTCTCTTCCTGAGGTTTCGGTTCTTCTTTTACTTCTTCAGAACCGCCGAATAGGAAACTACCAAGTGCTTTAAACAAACGGCTGAACAGTCCAGGTTTTTCTTCTTGTTCAACTTTCTGTTCTTTCTTCTTCGCCTCAGGGGCAGGTTTAGCTGCTGGTGCAGGTGCCGTTTGAGAAGGAGCCGCAAAGCCTTTAAGAACAGGTTCTTCGATTCGTTTAGGTTTTACGTCAACTTCCGCTGGCTCTTTACCTTCCGCTTCTTTCATTGCTTCCAGTTTTTTAGGAAGTAGGTAAGAAATCAGATCGAATTCTTCACCTTCACGAACACGGATAACTTCGAAGTGCGGCGTTTCCATGTCAGAGTTTGGAACAACCGTAATCTTCACTTCTTGAATGCGTTCGATATGGTTAACTGAACGACGTTTTTCGTTCAACAAGTAAGAAGCGATAGGCACAGGTACAACTGCGAGAACTTGCGCTGTATTGTCTTTCAGTGCTTCCTCTTCGATTAAACGAAGTACAGAAAGTGCTAGAGATTCGTTGTCGCGAACGACTCCAGTACCGCTACAGCGAGGACAGATGTGGTGGCTTGCTTCTGCTAGAGAAGGGCTTAAACGTTGACGTGACATCTCCAACAAACCAAAGCGAGAAATACGACCGATTTGTACACGAGCGCGATCAAGACGAACGGCTTCACGTAGACGGTTTTCTACTTCTCGTTGGTGGCGAACAGGTGTCATATCGATAAAGTCGATAACCACTAAGCCACCCAAGTCACGTAGACGTAACTGGCGAGCAATTTCGTCGGCTGCTTCTAGGTTCGTGTTTAGAGCTGTTTCTTCAATATCGCCGCCCTTGGTTGCACGAGCAGAGTTGATATCGATAGACGTTAGTGCTTCGGTTGGGTCAATAACAATAGAACCACCAGATGGCAGACGCACTTCACGTTGGAAAGCTGATTCAATTTGGCTTTCGATTTGGTAGTGGCTGAATAGCGGAACTTCGCCTTCATATTTCTTAACGCGGTTAAGGAAATCAGGGCGCACCAATTGAATGTGCTCTTTTGCACGTTCGTAGATGGTGTTGCTGTCAATTAAGATTTCGCCAATATCACGACGTAAATAGTCACGGATTGCACGAACGATAACGTTACTTTCTTGGTGGATTAAGAATGGAGCAGGGTTAGAGTCCGCTGCACCTTTGATTGCACCCCAGTGGTTAAGTAGTACATTCAAATCCCACTCAAGTTCTTCAGCACTCTTGCCAACGCCAGCAGTACGTACAATTAGGCCCATGCCCTGAGGCAGTTCCAAAGTACTTAATGCGGCTTTTAGTTGAGTACGCTCGTCACCTTCGATTCGGCGAGAAATACCGCCTGCGCGAGGGTTGTTAGGCATCAGAACAAGGTAACTACCAGCAAGAGAAATGAAAGTAGTAAGAGCTGCGCCCTTGCTTCCACGTTCTTCTTTTTCCACTTGAACGATAACTTCTTGGCCTTCCGTTAGCACTTCTTTGATGCTTGGACGACCTTGGTAGGTGTAACCTTCAGGGAAATATTCGCGGGCAATTTCTTTGAGAGGGAGGAAACCGTGACGCTCGGCGCCGTAATCAACAAATGCGGCTTCTAAGCTTGGTTCGATACGTGTGATACGTCCTTTGTAGATATTCGCTTTTTTAGATTCATGACCTGGACTCTCGATATCAAGATCGAAAAGTCGCTGGCCATCAACCAGAGCGACACGCAACTCTTCTTTTTGAGTTGCGTTAATTAACATTCTTTTCATTGAAAATTCTCGTTGTCTTTTCTTTTATATCTTTCTTGTCGACTTGCCACTGTTTTTTCGCTCTTTCACGGTGCCTGATCCCATGGCTTGTATTTTGCAGCCTCCCGGCTGGAAGGGGATGCTCTCGGGCACTTCAGTCATCACAAGCCTCTTGCGGTTTCTGTTGGAAACGTAGACTTGTGACCCGCTATTTGGGCGGTAGGTACTCAACGTGAATATGCGAGGAGTAGGGTGGCAAGAGTGTTGAATTCGATGTGTCTCACGCCAATGCTGCACTCGACCTTCAACGATCTACTCACATTGCTTGAGGATAAATGATTGGTAATGAATAAAATGTAACCAAACCTTCCTTAGCAGCTGTGAACTATAGCAGTGCGCGTGGCTATCAGCAATCTGCTTTCACGCAAACGATAGAAAATTTGCCGCTAAACTCAAAATTTCTAATTTATAACTGGCTGTTTCATAAGCAATTGAGATGTGTAAACTGATCAAGACAGAAAACAAATTGAGAACTCGATTGAGAGTTTTAATAATTTAAACAAAAGCTTGGCGAAATTTAGACCAGTTCGTACTACCAAGTGTTTCTTTTACGACAAGAATAATGTGAAGTCGCGCGAAATTGAGTTTACAATACCGCCCATGAGCGAAATAAGAACAAAAGTCCAGTTCGTCGACATTGACGAAGATATGGCGGGTCAGCGCATTGATAATTTTTTGCGCAACCAATTAAAAGACATCCCTAAAAGCATGATTTACCGAATCGTGCGTAAGGGCGAAGTACGTGTAAATAAAAAGCGTATAAAAGCAGAGTACAAGTTAAAAGCAGGCGATCTCGTTCGTATTCCACCGGTGACAGTCGAGAAAAAAGATGACGATGTCGCGCCAAGTACGAAACTAAACAAAGTCGCAGAGTTGGAAGATATGATCATCTTCGAAGATGATCATATGTTGATTCTAAACAAACCATCTGGTACCGCTGTGCATGGTGGCAGTGGCTTAAAGTTTGGCGCGATTGAAGCGCTTAGAGCTCTGCGTCCTCAAGCTCGCTTTCTTGAACTTGTGCATCGTATTGACCGTGATACTTCAGGTATCTTGCTGGTTGCTAAGAAGCGTTCTGCACTTCGTCACTTGCAAGCCCAGTTTCGTGAAAAGACAGTGAAGAAGTTTTACTTAGCTCTTGTCATGGGACAATGGAAAAGCAGTTGTAAGGTTGTGAACGCGCCACTGCTTAAAAACGAAGTGAACAGTATTGTTCGTGTTAACCCTAACGGTAAGCCGTCTGAAACGCGTTTTAAGATTTTGGAAAAGTTTGAACAAGCAACATTGATTCAAGCGAGTCCGATTACTGGTCGAACTCACCAAATCCGAGTTCATACACAATATACGGGCCACCCAATCGCTTGGGATGATCGCTACGGTGACCGCCGCTTTGATGCTTACACAGGTCAAGTTGGTTTAGATCGTTTGTTCCTACACGCGGCAAACATCAAGTTCCAACACCCATCAAATGATGAGTGGATGGAAATCAACGCACCGATGGAACCGAAGCTAGAAAAAGTGTTGGCGGGTTTAAGAAACGCGTAACCATGTTTTCCTCGCGGATGCAAGAAGGGAGCCTGTGGCTCCCTTTTATCATATTTTGATCAAAGGACATCGAGTCCTTGAACATGCAACATATCAATCAAATCAATCAATGGTAGTCCGACAAGTGTGTTCGGGTCTTTCCCCACTAATTTGTTAAACAAACAAATTCCCATTCCTTCGCTTTTAAAACTGCCTGCGCAGTAAAAAGGTTCTTCCCTGTCGACGTAGCGCTCGATTTGTTCAAGCGTCAAATCTCTAAAGTGTACTTCGAAAGAATCAAAGCCGACTTCTGTATGGTTTGTGACGGTGTTATGTACCGCAAGACCAGTATAGAAAGTGATGACTTTTCCACTTTGAGACAAAAGTTGATTTATTGCGTTGTCTCTATTTAAAGGTTTGCCAACGATTTCACCATTAATGACACAAACCTGGTCACTGCCGATAACTAAACTTGCTTTATCCGTCTGGCAAGATGTTGCTTTCTCTTGGGCCAATCTTTGCACCAGTTCAAGAGGCGTTTCCTGGTCAAACGGTGTTTCATCGCAATCAGGTGATAAACAAATGAACGGTAGTGAAAGCTTTTCAAGCAGTTGTTTACGAAAAGGGGAGGTTGAAGCTAAAACCAGTTGGTAATTTTTCATTTTGAATTACAATTCGTGGGAGCATTTCCGATAGGATAATCGATCAAAAATGATTCTGGCTAATGCTCTGTATGTTAAGCGTAAAAAAGTACAACTTTTTTGCCTTTTTCTTTGACTAATTTTGATTTGGAAGATAATATTCGCGCCCTATGCAAAAGGTAAAAATACCGCGAACGGTTGACCCAGCGAAAGCTGCACAGAAACGATTAGATTACGATGGAATCATCCAAGCTAGTCTTTTCAAGCGCTTAGCGGAAACAACTGAAGGCGTAAAACGCGACGCAGAAGTCTCATTGTCATTTGGGATGGATGAACAGCGACTCGTTGTTATCTCTGGTAAAGCTAACATCGAAGTCGATTTAGAGTGTCAGCGTTGTAATGAGGTATTCGCACATGAGTGCGAAGTTGAATTCCTTTCTACTCCTTACTACGGTGAGAAAACGGAACAGGAAGCACCAGAAATTTATGATTTGGTAGATCTAAATGAATATGGTGAATTAGACCTTATACAACTGGTTGAAGACGAGTTCATCTTAGCATTACCTCAAATTGCGATGCACGATGAAGCGGATTGTAGCGTTGATTCAAATAACATGGTTTTTGGTGAGATTCCTGAAGAAATTGAGGAAGAAAAACCGAATCCATTCGACGTTTTGAAAAGTCTGAAAAAGTAATAGGTGTGGTAACCGATTCTTCTTCAGGTTTTTAACCCAATAGTATAGGAGTAGGGTCAATGGCCGTACAGAAAAACCGTAAAACTCGTTCTAAGCGCGGTATGCGTCGTTCACACGATGCGCTAACTACAGCTGCTCTATCTGTAGACGCGACTTCTGGTGAAACTCACCTACGCCACAACGTAACTGCTGAAGGTTACTACCGTGGTCAAAAGGTTATCAACAAGTAAGGTTGAACCTTTGCAAAGTATTACCGTTGCACTTGATGCAATGGGCGGGGATTTCGGTCCACGCGTAACAGTGCCTGCCGCCGTGCAGGCACTGTCTCATTTCCCAGAGCTAAAAGTGATTCTTATAGGTGATCAATCTCTGATCACGTCTCAATTATCTCAACTCGGTACCTCGACCAGTTCCCGCTTGACTATTCTTCATAGTGAGAAAGTTATCTCGAACTCAGAAAAACCTTCATTGGCACTACGTAATAGCCAAAATAGTTCCATGCGTATGGCTATCGATTTGGTTTCTGAGCAGAAGGCGGATGCTTGTGTTAGTGGTGGCAACACCGGTGCATTAATGGCACTATCGCGTTTCATTCTTAAGTTACTTCCTGGTATTGAACGTCCTGCTTTAGTTTCAGCTTTACCGACGATTACTGGAAAGCGTACTTGGATGCTAGATCTAGGTGCGAATGTATCGTGCGATGCTGATAGTTTGTTCCAATTTGCTGTAATGGGCAGTGCATTAGCAGAAGAACACTTAGGTTGTCCTCCTCGCGTTGCTGTACTCAATATTGGCGCAGAAGAGATTAAAGGTAACGATTTAGTCAAACGTTGCGCAGAAATGCTTTCTCAGACCGACGCGATTAACTTTGTTGGTTATATTGAAGGTAATCAAATTTTGCATGATGTTGCAGACGTCATTGTATGTGATGGGTTTGTCGGCAACGTATGCTTAAAAGCCAGTGAGGGAACAGCTCAACTTTTTATCGAAAAAATTAAAACCAGTATGATGGCGTCAACGATAAAGGGTTGGATTGCTAGAAAGTTGTTTTCTCGGCTATTTAATGAACTAAAAACACTGAACCCCGACCAGTATAACGGCGCAAGTTTGCTAGGATTGCGCGGCATTGTCATAAAAAGCCATGGAAGTGCGGATGTATCTGCGATTGTCAATGCACTTGGCGAGGCAGTACACGAGGTCAAACGACAAGTACCAAGCCGTATTAGCGATCGTTTGGAAGCGGTTTTACTCGAGAGGCATTATTAGTCTTCATGTATAGCAAAATTTTAGGTACTGGCAGCTACCTGCCATCTCAGGTGCGTACAAACGCAGATCTAGAGAAAATGGTAGATACAAGTGATGAGTGGATCGTTGCTCGCACGGGTATTAAAGAGCGTCGAATTGCTGCAGAAAATGAGACTGTAGCGGACATGGCATTCTACGCAGCTGAAAACGCTATCGATATGGCGGGTATTGATAAAAACGATATCGACCTGATTATCGTAGCCACAACGAGCAGTAGCCATACTTTCCCTTCATCTGCGTGTCAGGTGCAGGCAAAGCTTGGCATTAAAGGTTGTCCAGCTTTTGACTTAGCCGCTGCTTGTTCTGGTTTTGTGTACGCATTATCTGTTGCAGACCAACATATTAAATCGGGTATGTGTAAAAACGTACTTGTTATTGGTTCAGATGCTTTGTCTAAAACGTGTGATCCGACAGACCGTTCAACCATTATCCTATTTGGTGATGGTGCCGGAGCCGTTGTCGTAGGCGCTAGCCAAGAGCCAGGTATTATTTCTACCCACATATACTCGGATGGTCAATTCGGTGAGCTACTAAGCCTACCTGTACCTGAGCGTGGTCAAGATGCTGACAAATGGCTTCATATGGCAGGTAACGAAGTATTCAAAGTCGCTGTCACTCAGTTATCGAAACTAGTAAAAGATACGCTTGAAGCCAACAACATGCATAAGTCTGAACTAGACTGGCTAGTACCGCATCAAGCGAACTATCGAATTATTTCGGCAACAGCGAAAAAGCTTTCAATGTCTTTGGACCAAGTCGTGGTGACACTAGACCGACACGGGAATACTTCTGCGGCGACAGTACCGTCTGCGCTGGATGAAGCTGTGCGCGATGGTCGCATTAAACGCGGGCAGACTTTATTGCTAGAGGCGTTTGGTGGCGGTTTCACTTGGGGCTCTGCTCTGGTGAAGTTTTAAGTTTCACGAGAATTCAAAATTTAAGGTGCACTTGGTGCATCTTATTTCTTTTTACTTTGCTTAAAGGAAAACAACATGAGCAAGTTTGCTATCGTATTTCCAGGTCAAGGTTCTCAAGCTGTAGGTATGCTTGCAGAACTTGGCGAACAATATGAAGTAGTAAAACAAACATTTGCAGAAGCATCTGACGCACTAGGTTACGATCTATGGGCGCTTGTTCAAAATGGACCTGCAGAAGATTTAAACGAGACTTTCCGCACTCAACCAGCTTTGCTAGCTTCATCTGTTGCAATCTGGCGTGTATGGCAGGAGCTCGGTTTAGAGCAACCAGCAAACCTAGCTGGTCACAGCCTAGGTGAGTATTCAGCACTTGTATGTGCGGGTGTGATTGACTTTAAAGAAGCAATCAAGCTGGTTGAATTACGCGGTAAGCTAATGCAAGAGGCGGTACCAGCAGGTACTGGCGCTATGTACGCGATTATCGGTTTGGCTGATGATGCGATTGCAAAAGCGTGTGAAGACGCAGCGCAAGGTGAAGTGGTCTCTCCAGTAAACTTTAACTCGCCTGGTCAGGTAGTTATCGCGGGTAGCAAAGATGCAGTAGAGCGTGCGGGAGCACAATGTAAAGAAGCTGGTGCGAAACGTGCGCTTCCTCTTCCTGTTTCAGTGCCATCACACTGTGCGCTTATGAAGCCAGCAGCGGAAAAACTTGCAGTAGCTCTTGAGTCTATCGAATTTAACTCACCACAGCTTCCAGTTATCAACAACGTTGATGTGGTCGCTGAGACAGATCCTGCAAAAATCAAAGATGCGCTTGTTCGTCAGCTACATAGCCCAGTTCGCTGGACTGAAACAGTCGAGCTTATGCACGAGCAAGGGGTAGAACAGCTTCTTGAGCTTGGTCCTGGTAAGGTTTTAACAGGTCTAACAAAACGTATCGTGAAAACGCTAACTGCAGCAGCAGTGAATGATGTTGCGTCGCTAGACGCGGCGAAGTAATCCATCAAGCGATAAAACTTGCGATAAGAAAAGGAAACACAACATGATGAATCTAGAAGGTAAGATCGCGCTAGTTACCGGCGCAAGCCGTGGTATTGGCCGCGCGATCGCGGAACTTCTTGTAGAGCGCGGTGCGACGGTTATCGGTACGGCTACTTCTGAAAATGGAGCGGCTGCTATCAGCGAGTATCTTGGTGATAACGGTAAAGGTCTAGCTCTTAACGTGACCGATGTCGAGTCTATCGAAGCGACACTAAAAACGATCAACGAAGAATTTGGTGTGATCGATATTCTGGTGAATAACGCTGGTATTACTCGTGACAACCTATTGATGCGTATGAAAGATGATGAGTGGAACGACATCATCGATACCAACCTAACGCCTATCTACCGCATGTCTAAAGCGGTTTTACGCGGCATGATGAAAAAACGTGCGGGTCGTATCATCAACGTAGGCTCGGTTGTTGGTACCATGGGTAACGCAGGTCAAACTAACTACGCAGCAGCGAAAGCGGGCGTGATTGGTTTTACTAAATCAATGGCTCGTGAAGTTGCGTCTCGTGGTGTAACAGTGAACACTGTTGCCCCTGGTTTCATCGAAACTGACATGACAAAGGCACTAAATGATGAGCAACGTGCGGCAACGTTGTCGAACGTGCCAGCTGGTCGTTTAGGTGACCCACGTGAAATTGCATCAGCAGTAGTTTTCCTTGCTTCTCCTGAAGCAGCGTACATTACTGGTGAAACTTTGCATGTAAATGGTGGCATGTACATGGTTTAATGAGACAGTTTGTGCAAAATAAGCTATTTTACATTGTGAAAAATAGCCTATAGTTGCAGTTAACTGTCATGAACTTGTCATGCTTATGCGCAAGATTTGTGCATGATTTAAGTCAAAAATGTATTGAAATTCGGTTAAATTCGCTAATTTTGTGGTTTGACCAGCAAGGACCCCCTTGCAACTTTCAATAGTTCGAATAAACTACGGAATCATCGCATTAGGCGAAATCTGTAAAGGAAAAGAAAAATGAGCAACATCGAAGAACGCGTAAAGAAAATCATTGTTGAACAGCTAGGTGTAGACGAAGCAGAAGTTAAAAACGAAGCTTCTTTCGTTGACGATCTAGGTGCTGATTCTCTAGACACTGTAGAACTAGTTATGGCTCTAGAAGAGGAATTCGACACTGAGATTCCTGACGAAGAAGCTGAGAAGATCACTACTGTTCAAGCTGCAATCGACTACGTAAACAGCGCTCAGTAATTAGCTCTCCCAGGCGGTCTCCTAGACCGCCTGTGTTCTTTCTAACTTCTTCTATCCTCTCATAGAAATATTCAATTCCCGGAGAATTATATCGTGTCCAAGCGTCGTGTAGTTGTCACTGGCATGGGTATGTTGTCACCGGTAGGCAACACAGTAGAATCATCTTGGAAAGCCCTGCTAGAAGGTCAAAGTGGTATCGTGAATATCGAGCACTTTGATGCTACGAACTTCTCAACTCGTTTTGCAGGTCTTGTTAAAGATTTCGATTGCACAGAGTACATGTCTAAAAAAGATGCTCGTAAGATGGATCTTTTCATCCAGTACGGCATTGCAGCGGGTATTCAAGCTCTTGATAACTCTGGCTTACAAATTACCGAAGAAAATGCGGCTCGAGTTGGTGTTGCTATCGGCTCAGGCATTGGCGGTCTAGATCTGATCGAAACAGGTCACACTGCATTAGTAGAAAAAGGCCCTCGCAAAGTTAGCCCATTTTTTGTTCCTTCGACCATCGTAAATATGGTTGCAGGTAACCTATCTATCATGCGTGGTCTTCGTGGTCCAAATATCGCGATTTCTACAGCATGTACTACTGGCCTACATAACATCGGTCATGCTGCACGAATGATTGCGTACGGCGATGCAGATGCGATGGTTGCTGGTGGCGCAGAAAAAGCGTCTACGCCTCTTGGCATGGCTGGCTTCGGTGCAGCTAAAGCGCTATCTACTCGTAATGAAGAACCTCAAAAAGCGTCTCGTCCATGGGATAAAGGCCGTGATGGCTTTGTTCTAGGCGATGGTGCTGGCATGATGGTGCTTGAAGAGTACGAACACGCGAAAGCACGTGGCGCGAAGATTTACGCAGAACTGGTTGGTTTTGGTATGTCTGGTGATGCTTACCACATGACTTCTCCAAGCGAAGATGGCTCTGGTGGTGCACTTGCGATGGAAGCGGCAATGCGTGACGCGAACATCACAGGTACCCAAGTAGGTTATGTGAATGCTCACGGTACATCTACTCCTGCTGGCGACGTTGCAGAAATCAAGGGCGTGAAACGTGCTCTTGGTGAAGAAGGTGCGAAGCAAGTACTTGTATCATCAACTAAGTCTATGACTGGTCACCTATTAGGTGCAGCAGGCTCTGTTGAAGCAATTATCACGGTTATGTCTTTGGTTGACCAAATCGTTCCACCAACGATTAACCTTGATGATCCAGAAGAAGGTCTAGACATCGACCTTGTGCCGCACACTGCGCGCAAAGTTGAAGGTATGGAATACGCTATCTGTAACTCGTTTGGCTTTGGTGGTACAAACGGTTCTTTGATCTTCAAAAAGTTCGCTGAGTAACACTATCTAACCTTATTTAGATAAGCGAAACTTGTATTCTAACGGCTCGATGCTTAGCATTGAGCCGTTTTGTTTTATTTGTTGTCTGCTAATTTGAAGGTACGCGAATGTTTTGGGTAAATGGAGTTCCACAAACGCATGTAGAACTGGGTGATCGCTCATTCCAATACGGCGATGGAGGCTTTACCACCATCCTGACCCAAAACGGAGAGTTGGTTTACTGGCAAGAACACATTGAGCGTATGAAGTCCTGCCTTGACGTATTGAAGATCTCTTCCCCTGACTGGCAAGTTGTGCGTGATTGGGCAAGCAAAGCGGTTTTATCTGATGCACAAGCTGGGGTGAAAATTCACGTTAGCCGTGGTATTGGTGGGCGAGGGTATAGTCCTAATGGGATTGAAGGCCCTATCGTGACGATCTCCAATTTTGCATTTCCTTCTCATTACTCTTCTTGGCAAGAAAAAGGCGTGGATTTGGGCGTTTGTGAGACTCGTCTCGGGATCCAACCTTTACTTGCTGGACACAAGCACAACAACCGTTTAGAGCAGATTCTCGCCAAGGCTGAAATCGACGATACCGAGTTTGCAGATGCAATAACGTTAAATGTGCAAAACCATGTCATTGAAACTACAATGGCCAACCTTTTTTGGGTTAAAGGTAATAAAGTATTTACACCGGAACTGACCTTATCTGGCGTTGCGGGCGTAATGCGTCGTAAGGTGCTTGAGTTACTAAAAGTAAGTCATATTGAAGTCATCGAGGGACGTTTTATACTTCCAGATTTGCTGAGCGCAGACGAGGCTTTCATGTGTAACTCAATATTAGGTGTCGCACCAATTCGCAGCATAGTGGCATCTAACTCTAAGACTATATTTCCGATAGGAAAATTGACTCAACGACTGCAAGGGAATTTAACTACGTGATTAAAAAACTGTTGGCTTTTGTTGTGCTGATCGCAGTGATAGGCGCAGCAGCTGTTTTTTATATAATTTCACAGGCTAAACAATACGTTGAAAAGCCTATTCTATTGGAACAACCTCAGCTGTTTACTGTAGAAAGTGGTACAAGCTTTCATCATGTCATGCGCGCCTTAGTTGAAGATGAGGTAATTGAAACGTCGGAGTACATCCGTTTAATACCTCACTTATATCCAGAACTGTTGCAAGTACGAGCGGGCACTTATCAACTAGAGCCTGGTATGTCGCTTTCGCAAGCATTGGAGCACCTGAACACCGGAAAAGAATACCAGTTTGCGATCACTTTTGTTGAAGGCAGCCGCTTTTCTGAGTGGGTAGAGCAATTGAAAAGTGCTCCTTATTTAGAGCATGACTTAACCGATCTACCAGAAAAAGACATGGCAGCAAAGTTGGGTATTGAGCGAGAAAAGCTTGAAGGACTGTTTTTAGCAGAAACCTACCATTACACGGCGGGTGCAAGTGAAAGCCAATTATTAAAACGAGCGCATCGAAAACTTAATAAGATTCTGGATGCTAACTGGGAAGCTCGTCAAGAAAAGCTGCCATTGCAAGACAAATATGAAGCCTTGATTCTGGCGTCTATCATCGAGAAAGAGACGGCCATTGACTCTGAGCGTGAGCGCGTCGCTTCTGTGTTTATCAACCGATTGAACAAACGCATGCGTTTACAAACGGATCCGACGGTTATTTATGGTATGGGTGATGCTTACGACGGAAATATTCGTAAGAAAGATTTGCGCACGCCGACACCATATAACACCTATACCATCAATGGCTTACCTCCAACCCCAATCGCGATGGCAGGTGAAGCCTCTATTGAAGCGGCTTTGAATCCAGAAAGCAGTAACTATTTATATTTCGTAGCAAGTGGAAAGGGCGGACACGTATTTTCGAAATCCCTTGCAGAGCACAATCGTGCTGTTCGAGCCTATTTAAGAGAACTAAGAAAGAACAAATGATGAAAGCAAACTTTATTGTCGTTGAAGGCCTAGAAGGCGCGGGTAAAAGCACTGCGATTAAAACCGTTTTAGATACGCTAAAAGCGGCAGGTATTGAAAATATCGTAAATACTCGTGAGCCAGGAGGCACGCCGCTAGCAGAAAAGATGCGCGCTCTGGTGAAAGAAGAGCATGAAGGCGAAGAACTTAAAGACATGACGGAGTTGCTTCTTCTATATGCTGCACGTGTCCAGTTGGTTGAGAACGTGATCAAACCAGCTTTGGCGAACGGTCAGTGGGTGGTGGGTGACCGCCACGATATGTCGTCGCAGGCTTATCAAGGTGGTGGCCGTCAGATTGACGCGTCGCTAATGAAAAACCTTCGAGACACAACGCTTGGTGATTTTAAACCTGCTTTCACTCTCTATATGGATATCGACCCTCGCGTTGGGCTTGAGCGTGCGCGTGGGCGTGGTGAGCTCGATCGTATCGAGAAGATGGATATCAGCTTCTTTGAACGTACACGAGAGCGTTATTTGGAGATTGCTCATGCTGATCCTTCTATCATTATCATTAACGCTGAGCAGGCGATCGAAGACGTGTCGCGTGATATTCGGGACGCTCTTAACGAGTGGTTAGCTCGTCAATAATAAGTGAAACTTAAATTTAGGTGACTCATGTTAAATGATTATCCATGGTTGCAGCCATTATGGGATAACCTCAAAGTAGGGCTAGAGTCGGACAGAATACCAGGTGCGCTTTTATTGCAAAGCGAGCAAGGCTTAGGCATCGAAAAACTTATCGAGTTTTTTAGCCAAGCACTTCTTTGCCAAAATTACGCCAGTGAAGCGTGCGGTTTTTGTCATAGCTGTCAATTAAATCAATCACACAACCACCCAGATTTACACTGGATCAAACCAGAAAAAGAAGGAAAAGCGATAACGGTGGACCAAGTTCGAGCTTGCAACCGTCTTGCTCAGGAATCATCACAGCTTAATGGTTATCGCCTATTTGTTATAGAGCCAGCGGACTCTATGAATGAATCGGCATCGAATGCATTGTTAAAAACGCTAGAAGAGCCTGGGGCAAAGTGCTTGTTTTTGCTCGTTACCCACAATCAGGAGCGCCTGCTTCCAACGATTCGTAGCCGTTGCCAACACTGGGTTGTTGCGCCGCCGTCAACGGAACAAGCGATGCAATGGATGCGCGAACAAGGGGCGCAGCAAGTTCCTGCTTACGCCTTAAAACTGAATATGGGCTCTCCGATAAAAACATTGGATGCGTTAAATAATGGCGATCTCGATGCTTACTTGGCTTTTGAGCGCACTTTTATTAAGGCGATGTCTTCTCCTGCCTCAGACATTTCTGAGTGTGCTTCTTTAATGGCTAAACACTCGGAGCAATCACTAGACTGGGCGTGGTATTTACTGACAGACGCTCAGAAAGCGCAGTTTGGTGTATCAGAAGCACAAATGCTTCCTGGCGCTATAAAGTTTCAGCCGAACAACTACAACGGTTTGTACTCATCAGCGAAGGCGCTGATGGACCTCAAAGCTCAGGTGCAAGCCTTTCCTGGTCTAAACCTTGAGCTACTATCAATGAACTGGTTAATTGAATCACGAGAGGTATTATGTTCGTAGATTCTCATTGTCATTTAGACAAATTGAATTACGACGATCTCCACATCAATGTGGAAGACGTTATTAACAAAGCTAAACAAGCAAAGGTAACCGAGCTGCTTTCTGTGGGAGTTACGCTGGATTCTTTCCCTAAAATGATGGAAATGATTGAGCCTTATGAGAATGTTTATGCTTCGTGCGGTGTACACCCACTTGATGTTGAAAGCGACTTTTCGATGGACGTGCTACGTCACCACGCATCGAATGAAAAAGTCGTTGCCATTGGTGAAACAGGCTTGGATTATCATTATAAGCCAGAAACGGCAGCGTTACAGAAAGAGCGTTTTGAGCAACACGTTGATCTTGCGGTGGAGCTTAACAAACCTTTAATTATCCATACTAGAAACGCACGTGCGGATACTCTAGATATTTTGCGTAAGGGTGGGGCGGAGAAATGTGGTGGTGTTATCCACTGTTTTACAGAAGATCTTCCATTTGCTGAAGCTGCACTTGAGCTGGGGTTTTATATTTCTATCTCGGGGATTGTCACTTTCCGTCAAGCTACAGAGTTGAAAGAAGTGGTGAAGACTCTACCTCTAGAGAAGCTTCTCATTGAGACAGATTCTCCTTACTTGGCTCCAGTCCCTCACCGAGGTAAAGAGAATCAACCTGCTTATGTTGTCGAGGTGGCTTCTTATATTGCGCAACTCAAATCGTGCTCTCTTTCTGAAGTGGTACAAAAAACCACCGAAAATTTCCGAAATCTTTTTTTGCGATGAAAAATCAATAAGAGCATAAAAAAGGAGCGTACGCTCCTTTTTTGTTGATAAAAACAACAGATATACTCATGAGTTTAATGTTTACTAAAAATGTTGATTTAATAACATTCAAAAATCACAAATGTAATTTTGTTACTAAAAATAACATTGGAGCGTATTTTATTTACGCCTTAAAATTAATTATATAAATAATAAACTCTTTATAAAACAGTAATATAACTGCAATGCAAACCTTTTCATCAGCTGTTTTTGGGTGTGATCCAAGACTTGTTTTGAAACTAAATTTCGTAACTGTGTGGAAAGTTTGAGGGTCATCAATATATATTTAGAGCCGGAAAATATAATGCAGTTGTGGTTACATTTTCATTGGGTGCTAACCTTTAGGCTACGGGGGTGTGCCGTTAGTGCCCAAATAATACTTATAAATTTATCAGGAGCATAAACATGTTTAAGAACCTTTTTGCTAACCTGCAAAAAGTTGGTAAGGCGCTGATGCTTCCAGTATCAGTTTTACCAGTTGCAGGTATTTTATTAGGTGTGGGTGCTGCCCATCTAAGCTTTATTCCAGAGATCGTTTCTAATCTTATGGAACAAGCTGGTGGTTCAGTATTCGGCCAAATGGCACTTCTATTTGCAGTAGGTGTAGCTCTAGGCTTCACTAATAACGACGGTGTTGCTGGTCTTGCAGCAATCGTTGGTTACGGCATCATGACTGCAACGCTAGGTGTAATGGCGGGTGTTATGGGTGTTGAGAAAATCGATACAGGTGTACTAGGTGGTATCCTTGTCGGTGGTGTGGCTGCTTGGGCATTCAACCGTTTCTTCAAAATTCAACTTCCAGAGTATCTTGGCTTCTTCGCTGGTAAGCGTGCAGTGCCTATCATCACTGGTTTTGCAGCGATCATCCTTGGTGTTATCCTTTCTGTAATTTGGCCACCAATTGGCGGTGCAATCTCTGCATTCTCTGATTGGGCTGCGCACCAAAACCCACAACTAGCATTCGGTATCTACGGTGTTGTAGAGCGTTCTCTAATCCCATTCGGCCTACACCACGTATGGAACGTACCGTTCTTCTTCGAAGCTGGTTCTTGTGTTAACGCTGCTGGTGAAGCTCAAAACGGCGTACTAACTTGTTACCTAGTTGCTGATGAAGCATCTCGTGCTGCTGGTAATGGCTTCGGTCAGCTAGCGGGTGGTTACATGTTCAAGATGTTTGGTCTACCAGCTGCAGCAATCGCAATTGCTCACTGTGCTAAACCAGAAAACCGCGCAAAAGTAATGGGTATCATGGCGTCAGCTGCACTGACTTCATTCCTAACTGGTATTACTGAGCCTATCGAATTCTCATTCCTATTCGTTGCTCCACTACTATACGGTATCCACGCTCTACTAGCTGGTTCTGCATACATTGTTTCTAACACTCTAGGCTTTGTACACGGTACTTCTTTCTCTCACGGTCTGATCGACTTCCTAGTTCTATCTGGTAACGCTCAGAAGATGGGTCTAATGATTGCTGTTGGTCTAGTATACGCAGTGATTTACTACGTAGTGTTCCGTGGCGTAATCACAGCACTTGACCTAAAAACTCCTGGTCGTGAAGATGAAACAGAAAGTGCGGCAGCAACTTCTGGCTCTGACATGGGTGGTGAACTGGTTGCAGCGTTCGGTGGTAAAGCTAACATTACTGGTCTAGACGCATGTATCACTCGCCTACGTGTCGCGGTTGCAGATACAGCAGCTGTTGACCAAGACAAACTGAAACAACTTGGCGCTGCTGGTGTTGTAGTTGTTGCAGGTGGTGTACAGGCTATCTTCGGTACTAAGTCTGACAACCTAAAAACTGAAATGGATGAGTGGATCCGTAACCACGGCTAATCACCGTCATTCATAACAATGAATAAAAGGAGGCTTCGGCCTCCTTTTTTAGTTCCTCTCCCATTGCTAAAAGTGCTTTCTGAGTGTGATCCTAAACTCATCTTTACTTTTGCCAGTCTTTTCATACATCGCGCTTACTCATCGTTGACATATTGAAACACCACTATGTTTGAATAACGCATGATGTTTTTTTAATAATTGATAACGTGTATGAAGAGCAAATTAATTTTATTAGCAGGACTAGTTTCTAGTACCGCAATGGCGGCAAATGAGCCAACGAACTTGTCTGTTGGTATGGCTGTCGATCAACAGTTGAGTGTTGTTGTTGAGTTAGATAATAAGTATCGCGGCATTATCGGTAACGATGGTATGGCGTTTGATTACATAGCTAAACGTGGAACATTCGATCAAAACATGCCTGTGACCTGGTATGTTGGCGTTGGTGGTTGGTATGAATGGGATGATGAGTTTGGCGTGCGTGTACCTCTCGGTGTGAACTGGGATTTATCACGCGGCTGGGATCTTTATGGTCAAATACACCCAGAGCTAGATCTTTACAAAGGTGCTGACTTACAACTTGGTGGTGCCGTTGGCATCAAATACAGTTTCTAGAATAAAAGAAACATAAAAAAACGCCGGTATTTACCGGCGTTTTTTGTTTGGAATGCAATACTGCTATTGTTTATCCATGGCTCGCTTGATACAAACGGCCGCGCCGCCCCAAGTGATACCTAAACCAATAACCATCATAATAATTGCGCTGATTGTCATTTCGCTGTCTCCTTGCGATTCACTGCGTTAATCACTAGACCAAAGATAAATAGTGCGGCGATAAGTGCCCAGCCTACAGTTAGATCATAACCACCGTAGCCTTCAGTAAATAAAGCATAAAGCTTAGTCGCTAAGATAATGGCGAGCATAATCGGTGTTACGAAGCGTAAACAGATCTCAAACCATTGACCAATAGAGAAATCAGAGCGCTCATTTACGTAATTACGTACTTCAGGTACGCGTTTCAATAGCCACGCCATCAATACAATCTCAACCAAGCCGCCTACCATAATGCCAACGTTGTTTGCGAAGTGGTCTACTAGGTCTAGCAGCAATAGACCGCCATTTGTTGCGAACGCCATAGAAACCACAAAACCAGTTCCGATTACAACGTTTGCAGCTTTTTTTCGGCTCCACTTTAGCTTATCGATGATGGCGGAGGTTACGGCTTCCATGATAGAAATGTGCGAACTTAGACCAGCAACCACCAGTGCAAAGAAGAACAGAGGACCAAGAATATATGGTGCGGGTAATAAGTTAATTGCCGCAGGTAAAGTAACAAAAGCAAGGCCAACGCCTGCAGATACCACTTCTGTTAGCGGTTTACCTTGTTCTTGAGCCATGTAACCCAAGACAGAGAAGATCATAATACCAGCTAGGATGGAGAAGCCACAGTTGATCAACACGGTCATAAACGCGTTATTCGTGATGTCTGATTTTTCTGGCAGATAGCTAGAGTAAGCCAGCATGATCGCGAAGCCGATGCTTAGGGTAAAGAAGATCTGACCGTACGCAGCTGCCCATACTTTCACATCCCAAATTTTGCTGAAATCGGGTTCAAACATGTAGTTAACGCCATCCAAAGCTCCTGGCAAGAAAACCATACGTCCGATTAAAAAAATCACCATCAAGAATAGTATTGGCATCATGATTTTAGATGCGCGCTCAATCCCTGATTTCACGCCTTTGGCAATGGCGGTATAAGTAATGGCCCAAGCAATCACCATAGATAAGGCTATCTTCCATTGAATACTGCCTAAGTTTGTTGGTGAGTTGTCACCTAACTTTAGGTACTCGCTAAAGAAAAATGCGTTTGTATCGGTTCCCCAACCTTGAGTGAACGACAACCCAAAGTAAGAAATTGACCAACCGATAACTGCAACATAGTAAACGGCGATAACTGCTGCAACACCAACTTGGAACCAGCCAAGCCATTCAAATTTAGAATGAATTTTCGCTAGCGTTTTTGGTGCTGAGCCTCGGTACTTTTGTCCCATACTGAACTCAAGGATCATAAATGGAATACCGGCCGTGATCATGGCGAAAATGTAAGGAATAAAAAATGCGCCGCCACCGTTTTCATAGGCCATATATGGAAAACGCCAAATGTTTCCCAAACCGATAGCAGACCCGACTGCTGCTAAGATGAATCCCGCTCGGGATCCCCATTGTTCTCGCTTCATATTTGACTCCTATACGACTCCCTGAGGAATGAAGCTCTCTCCGTAACACAGTAATATTTGCGTAAACTGTTGGAAGAAAGGACCGCTGTTATCTATCAGCTTTTCTATCCTTAATTCTAGCTTATTATAATTTTCTAGAGCTATATTCTGGTTACTGTGAGAGAAAGTAGATTATTAATCTTAAAGTTTTGATGTGTGTTTGATAAAACTGAAATATTTATCTGTTTTCACTAATCAGACTAACTTCTAATAATACTTAGCGCAATAGAATCTAAATGTTAACTTAGATGCGTTATCTAGTTTTAATCTTGTTAAATTTGAGTTTGATTATGGTTTTGTGTGGGGGATTGGTTGGTTGTATGGAATAAATGACTAGAATCCAATAATCGACTTGGTGTTTAAAACTATTTTGATGAACTAGGGCGTACGGCTATCTTTTGCGCGCCCCGCTAGAGAATGCTTCGTTACTTTTCTAAGCGATGATGTCTAAATGATATTTTCTATCTGCTTTGTGTAGGACTCGCCCAGCACTCTTTGTGGCGAGTCCTACGAAGTGAAGTGTACAAAAAATTAGAAACGGAAACTAAAACCAATATTTGATTGGAATTGGTTCATCCAATCGGTATCGAACTTAATGATGCAGTTTGAGCCGTCATTAGGTAGGGTACAGGCTCCAGAGGTATCGTTATCAACGACCGTTCCTAACCATCTCAATTGGGCTGTCAACGCAAAGTTCTTTGAAAACTCATATTCCAGCCCTGCAAAAGCGCTAGCCGAAAATCCGTATTTTTTGTCTACCCAATCAACATCGGCGTAAGAGGCTCCCAAGCCAACACCAATATAGGTTTGCCAGTTTTCTGCAACAGGGTAGTACATGCTGCTTTGAAATTGCAGGTAATGGATGTCTGCCGAATTTGATAACTTTTCAAGTTCTGTTGATTGGTTGGAGTAAAATAATCCAATTCTTCCTTTCTCAAAAGGCGTCTCGATTGAAAGCGCGTAGTTCACTGCGGGATCGAGGTCGTATGTATTGCCACTTTCGTCTTCTACTTGACCGCCACCTGTATAGCCTATGAATGGAGTAACGATAATATTGGCTTGTGCACTTACCGCGGTGCTGAGCAGTATGCTTCCTACCAGCCAGCTGAGTTTTTGGTTCATGTCCTATCTCCTTATTATGACTAAGCTAATTGTGATGGGTTAGTCAAAATTGCGCGACTAAATTAAGCAAATCTTGAACATATTTCACACTGGTGTTATTAATTTGTTACATATTAAGGAGGTGTTTATGGAACACGATCTAAAATCCGCATTAATCATCGTGGTGACTGTTTTTGCAGTACTTTTGTCGTTTGGCATCATTGCGATTACAACGGCTTAAGATAACTACTTTTACCAAGTGTTTTAACAAAATGGCGTGAGCCTATGATACGTAACAGCGGTATAATCACAGAAAGCCATACTGAGCTTGATGTCAAAGTTTATGAGCATTTCAGGCATGGAAAAACTGCTTTAGTCACGCAAGGTGGAGGGCAGAGAGGGATTTTTACCGCTGGCGTATTAGACGCATTTTTACTTTCCAACTTTGATCCTTTCGATGAATTCTACGGTACCTCTGCTGGGGCACTCAATTTATGCTCTTACTTATGTCGTCAACACGGTATGGGCAAAGCTTTTATTACCGAGCTGACAACGTCTCCCGAATTTTTTAATCTGTTTCGTTATATTCGAAAGCAGCAGTACTTGGGTTTAGAGTGGGCGTTAGAGCGGATTCAAGATTTCCCTTACAAGCTTGATCTTGATTTAGGCCGCAGTGCACTAGGAGGACGAGGTGCGTTTGCAGCGGTAACAAATGTGGAGACGCTATCGGATCAATATTTACCAATCTTGGGTGACACGTGGTTTAACACCATGTTAGCAACATGCGCGATTCCTAAGTTGTACCACGGACCTGTCGACGTTAATGGCAATAAGTTTGTTGATGGTGGTGTGTCGGCTTCTATCCCTGTTCAAGAAGCGTGGCGTCAGAATGCTCGCAACATTATTGTCATCCGAACAGAACCGTTCTCGGAGATTGAAGCGAGAGCGCAAAGTGAAGTAGGGGATGTACCTGTCGAATGGTATCGAGAGTCTATCAATTCGGTGCAGCAATCATGGCAGCAAAAAGTGAATCGATGGAAGTTGGATTGGGCTTCGTTCTTCCAACAAAAAATTAATGCCGCCCATCAGTCGAAGCTTGCCGGAAAAATGCTATTGAATGGAGGCCGTTGGTTGTTCGGAGCTGATAATTTGTATCGTCTAAGCCATTTAATCGGTGAGAATTTTGACTCAGGTTTAGCCGACATGCTGATGATTCACTATCAAACATTTGAGCTCACTCAGGCCTTTATATCTGCTCCACCTGACGACACTTTCATTTTACAAATCGCGCCTAAAGAGGGGCTTCGTTCTTCTTCTTTGTTAAGTGACCAAGAATCACTAGAGCATGATTATCAACTCGGACTTCAGGCGGGGTTTAATCTGGTTCAACTCTATGACCAACTGAATATTGAAATTGATGGCAGAGAGAGTGCATAACCTTTTGTATTAACGACATACGCTAAATACAAAGTGAAGTGTAAATAAATGAGGCTCCGTTTCGGAGCCTCATTCGTGTGCGTACCTAATCTCTGTGGTTAATAGGGTTAGGTATAAAGGTTATGCTTGCAGAATTCGCATGCAGTTGGTTGAACCAACGACATCCATTACATCGCCTTGAGTGATCATGACTAAATCACCCTTGTGCAAGAATCCTTGTTCTTTAAGGCTGGCAATCGCAGCTTGAGCTGTCGGTAAACCTGCATCACTTTTTGACTCGAAATATACCGGTGTCACGCCTCGGTATAATGCAGCTCGATTGAGCGTGGATTCATTACGTGATAAGGCAAATATTGGTAAGCCAGAGCTTAAGCGAGACATCATCAACGCTGTTCTGCCAGATTCTGTTAACGAGATCATCGCTTTAATTCCTTCCATGTGATTCGCAGAGTACATGGTTGCCATTGCGATGGTTTCTTCAGCGGTTTCGAAGGTGCGATCTAAGCGATAAGTGGATAGGCTTGCCTCAGACATCTTTTCTGCGCCCACACACACCTCGGCCATGGATTTGACCGTTTCTACAGGGTATTTACCTGCTGCGGTCTCTCCAGACAGCATCACTGCGTCAGTGCCGTCTAGAACCGCATTGGCCACGTCCATCACTTCAGCACGCGTCGGCATCGGGCTAGTAATCATGGACTCCATCATTTGTGTCGCAGTAATTACGATGCGGTTTAAGCTGCGTGCTCGGCGAATCAGCTTTTTCTGGACGCCAATAAGTTCAGGATCGCCGATTTCTACCCCCAGATCGCCACGCGCAACCATCACCACATCGGATGCGAGAATAATATCGTCAATAGACTCATTAGTCGCGACGGTTTCTGCTCGTTCGACTTTGGCCACCAGCATGGCTTCGAGGCCCGCATCTCTGGCTAGGCGTCGAGCGTAATGCATGTCTTCGCCGTTACGTGGGAACGAAATAGCAAGGTAGTCCACTTGAATTTCTGCGGCGGTAAGAATGTCGGCTTTATCTTTCTCTGTGAGCGCATCGGCTGACAGTCCGCCGCCTTTTTTGTTGATACCTTTATTATTAGATAGTGGGCCACCAACAATCACACGTGTATGAACTTTATTGCCTTCGACGCTGGTGACTTGCAGTTGAACGCGTCCATCATCGAGTAACAGAATGTCGTTTGGTGACACATCTTGCGGCAGTTCTTTATAATCTAGCCCTACGGACTCTTGGTTGCCTTCACCTTTTGGTAAATCACTGTCTAATGTGAATTTATCGCCCACATTTAACATGACTTGGCCGTCTTTAAAGGTCGATACGCGGATTTTAGGGCCTTGCAAGTCACCAAGAATTGCGACCTGACGCCCAAGTTTTGCCGCAATAGTACGGACTTTTTTGGCGCGTTGAATGTGGTCTTCACTGGTTCCATGTGAGAAATTCATACGGACAACGTTTGCACCGGCTTTGATGATCTCCTCAAGTACATTGTCCTTATCCGTTGAAGGACCAAGCGTGGTGACAATTTTTGTTCGTCTTAGTTTGGAAGTCATAGATTCTCCGATGAATGTATGTGTAAAGGTAACTTGAACTCTATCCTTACTTTCCTCAATCGCTCTCAAGGTCTGCCTCGTTGCTGAGCCCACACCTTAAAGCTGCTTGAGTATAAGTATATGCACAGAATGTTTACATTAAGAGTAATCCCGGTAAAACAGACAGATAATCCATAGGTTTCAGCCCCTATTGATGAGAATGCGCTGGTGTAACAGGAGTTACTTCATAATTTAGTGAATAAAAATAAGTTATTTTTCAAACAATTTAACAGGAGTAGATTCTTCGTTATTTGATTGAATACACAAACAAACAGGTTTATACGTGATGCTTGTCACGGGGATTTATTAATTCACTTCACAATTAGTTCGCAAAGTAAAAAAATTGTCTCGTTATAGAATTTCGGAGTGCAAGATGTACATGGCTCAACCGGGCCATATTGATCATATCAAACAGGTCAATGCTGGTCGTGTATATAAACTAATTGACCTAAAAGGTCCTATTTCTCGAATTGATTTGTCCAAGCAGAGTGAGCTTGCTCCTGCCAGTATCACCAAAATCACTCGAGAATTAATTGAAGCGCACTTGATTCATGAAACCACAGTACAAGAAGCGACGAGTCGTGGTCGACCTGCCGTCGGTTTGCAGGTCAACAACGAAGGGTGGCAATTTCTGTCAATGCGTTTGGGGCGAGGTTATTTAACTATTGCTCTGCATGAGCTAGGTGGCGATGTGTTGATCGATACTAAAATCGAGATACACGAACGTGACCAAGACGATGTGCTTGAGCGTCTGCTCTACGAAATTGATGAATTCTTCCAAACTTACGCGGATCAACTTGACCGTGTTACCAGTATTGCAATTACGCTGCCTGGCCTTGTGAATTCAGAGCAAGGTGTCGTGCTGCAAATGCCTCATTACAATGTCGAAAATCTTGCTCTTGGACCAGAGATATATAAAGCAACGGGCTTGCCAGTTTTCATTGCCAATGACACGCGAGCTTGGGCATTAGCAGAAAAGCTTTTCGGCCATTCTCAAGACAATGACAACTCCGTTCTTATCTCTATTCACCATGGTTTAGGTGCCGGCATCATTCTGGATGGGCGAGTTTTGCAAGGCCGTCACGGCAACATTGGTGAGCTTGGGCATATTCAAATCGATCCAAATGGAAAACGTTGTCATTGTGGCAACATTGGTTGTTTGGAAACCGTTGCCAGTTCTCAAGCGATTCGTGAAGAAGTCGTAAGACGAATTGCTGATGGCGAAGACTCTATTCTTGCTGAGCAAGAAGAAATGAGTATTGAGAGCATTTGTGAAGCGGCAGCGAACGGTGATCCGTTGGCAGTTGATGTGATTGAAAAGCTTGGACGCTATTTAGGCTCTGCAATTGCTATTGTGATCAACTTATTTAACCCTGAGAAGATCTTGATCGGTGGTGTGATTAACCAAGCAAAAGATGTACTTTATCCTGCGGTGCGTCGCTGTATCGAAGAGCAGAGTTTACCAGTTTATCACCAAGATCTTGAGCTGGTGGAATCTCGTTTCTATAAGCAAGCCACAATGCCTGGTGCCGCGTTGATCAAGCAAGCGTTGTACGATGGTCAGTTATTGATGAAGGTTGTGGAAGGCTAATTGCTTCAAACATGATGAAGTGATTAGGTGTCGAGCCTATACATTTTTAGATGATTTAGGGTGAGGCTTAACAGCTCACCCTTTTTGATCGCCTATTACTAGAAGGTGAATTTGAGTTGTGCTGCATTGCTATATCTGCGCCATTCATGTAATTTCCTAAAAAGCTCAAGTAAATAAACCCAAATGGCTTTCAATGTGTAGAGTGACTTTGTGTCTGATACAAATAGAAGGGAAGTAATGCGCTAAAACCGTTGTACTTTCAAGCCATGCTCGAAAAACAAATATCTTAAGGTTACTTGGGCTTAGAACCTTAATGTGTCTGTATTGATTTCGAGTAAATAAGAATTATCCATAATTTAGGTAGTAGTATGTCCGGAGTGTTAAATACGGTTGACCAGCGTACAAACTTGGTTGGTGAAAACCGACTAGAGCTTCTGCTGTTCACTTTAAATAGTCGCCAATTGTTTGCGATTAATGTGTTCAAAGTGAAAGAGGTCATCAAGCTGCCACCGTTAACCAAGCTTCCTGGCTCACACTACAACATTCGTGGGGTCGCTTCTTTACGAGGTGAAGCAGTGCCAGTGATTGATTTGCGTGGCGCGATAGGTTTCCCAGCTTTGCGTGGTGAAGCGGAAGAAGAAAATTTGATCGTGACAGAGTACAACCGCACGGTGCAGGGCTTCTTAGTCGGTCCGGTCAAGAATATTATTAATACGGCATGGACTGAAATTCAGCCGCCTCCTTCCACGTCTGGTCGCTCGAATTACCTCACAGCTATCACGCAAATCAAAGAGGGGGATGTCTCTCAAATTGTCGAAATTATTGACGTTGAAAAAGTTTTAGCAGAGATCGTGCATTACGATGTCACGATTTCAGCGGACATTCTGGATCAAGAACTTGCCCAAGCAATGGTCGGGCGTAATGTTCTGATTGTGGATGATTCATCTACAGCTCGTAATCAAGTTCGCGATACGCTTTCTCAATTGGGTATGAATATCATCGAATGTCGTGACGGGCTAGAAGCGCTAACGGTTTTAAAACGCTGGTGTGATGAAGGGAAAGACGTAGAAAAAGAGCTGTTAATGATGATTACGGATGCTGAAATGCCTGAAATGGACGGTTATAAACTGACTCATGAAGTGCGCCAAGATCCACGTATGTCTAAGTTGTTTATTACGTTGAATACTTCTCTGAGCGGCAGCTTTAATGAAGCCATGGTACAAAAAGTAGGCTGTGACCGCTTTATATCTAAATTCCAACCGGATCTGCTGGTTGAAGTTGCTCAAGACCGGTTACGCCAGATGCTTTCTAAAAGTGCATGATTAGATATAGTGAAATCAGAGGGGGAGCAGCTCTCCCTCTGATTTTTTAACGCCTCGCTTATTAATATCTCTGTACTAATGAAAGTCGCGAGATTTACTTTGTAGATTATTCAAATAGTGCGTGCAATCAATCAACTTGCCAGCAATAACGTGCGTGACTTCCCCCTCTCTTTCAAGAATGCCTTTCACCATTAATACTTTAGCGCCTAAATACGCTTGCTTTTGGGCTCGTGCTGTCGCTTGCCAAACGACCACATTAATGTTGCCTGTGTCATCTTCTAACGTAAAAAATGTCACGCCAGCGGCGGTGCCTGGAGATTGTCTTCCCGTTACCACGCCTACCACTGTGACCAATGACCTATGCGGTTTCTCTGCCAATTGCCTCATGCGGGTAAAATGAGGGAGTTTGCCCGTTTCTTCTAATAATTTAATCGGGTGGCGGCTAAGAGATAGTCCTGTGCTCGCGTAATCCTCAATTAAATTTTCATATTCAGAGGGCTGAGTTTGGTAGCTAACACCGGGTTCTTCGACCTTGTGAAACAATGGTAGGTCAGATAAGGAATCCATTGCTGCCCAGCGTGCGTTATAACGATTCCCCGATAGGATCTGAAATGCATTGGCTGAAGCCAGTAATTCAATGTCACTTCGGCTTCTTAATATCTGCTTTACTTCTTGAATCGAGCGGTAACCATTAAGTGGTTTGCGCTCAATAAGCCTTTGCGCACTTTCTGCGTTAAAGCCTTTCACCAAGCGAAAACCAAGTTGCACGCCGAGCCTGCCATTCGGGCGTGAGACGAGATGATGCTGATATTTTGAGTGATTGACGCACACCGGCAATACTTCGACGCCATGTCGGCGGGCATCTTGTACTAATTGCGATGGGCTATAAAACCCCATTGGTTGGCTGTTCAACAGTGCTGTGTAAAATTCTGCTGGGTAATAATATTTTAACCATGCAGAACAATATGCCAGCACTGCGAAAGACGCTGAATGACTTTCAGGGAAGCCGTACTCACCAAAGCCGCAAATCTGATCGAAAATGCGCTCAGCAAACGCTAAGTCATAACCTCTCTCTTGCATACCATTGATCAGTTTTGGCCTGAATTTAGCGAGATCGCCATTCTTTTTCCATGATGCCATCGCTCTACGGAGTTGATCGGCCTCGCCGCCGCTAAACCCAGCTGCTACCATGGCTAGCTTGATGACTTGCTCTTGGAAAATTGGGACGCCCATAGTCCGCTCAAGAACGCTTTTTACTTCTTCCGATGGATAACTGACAGGCTCTTTGTGATCACGCCGTTTTAAAAAAGGATGCACCATATCACCCTGAATAGGGCCTGGACGAACAATCGCAATTTGAATCACTAAATCGTAATAACAAGCGGGCTTTAAGCGAGGGAGCATGCTCATTTGTGCACGAGATTCAATTTGGAATACGCCTATCGTGTCGGCTTTTTGGATCATGCGGTACACGTGTGGATCATCTTGTCGGCGAGTGATCTCAGAAATAGAGAGGGATCGCTGGTGGTGTTTCTCGACCAGTTGAAAGCACTTTCTGATGGCGTTTAACATGCCGAGTGCGAGCACATCGACTTTTAATAGCTTCAAGCTTTCTAAATCGTCTTTGTCCCATTGAATGATAGTGCGATCTTCCATCGAGGCATTTTCAACAGGTACCAACTCATATAAAGGGCCAGATGAAATTACAAAGCCACCCACGTGCTGAGATAAGTGGCGTGGGAAGCCAATGATCTCGTTGACCAATTGGATAAACTGCTGCCCTTTGAGAGATTCTGGTTGTAAGCCAAGTTCAATAATTTGAGCTTGCCAGCCTTGGCTGCGATCTCGGCGATTAACGTTCTTAATGAAAAAATCTAGTTGGGTCTCTTCAATCCCTAGCGCTTTACCGACTTCACGCACGGCACTTTTAAAGCGATAGCTGATCACTGTTGCAGAAAGTGCTGCACGCTCACGGCCATATTTTTTGTAAATATATTGGATAACCTCTTCACGGCGCTCGTGTTCAAAGTCCACATCAATATCCGGTGGTTCCTTACGTTCTTTACTGATAAATCGTTCGAATAAGACTGCGATTTGTCGAGGGTCGACGGCGGTAATTTCCAGGCAATAGCACACCACAGAGTTTGCGGCGGAACCTCGACCTTGGTAAAGAATGCCTTGTTGTTTCGCGAACATTACGATGTCGTGGATGGTAAGGAAGTAGTAGTGGTATTTCAGCTCTTGAATAAGCGCAAGTTCATTCTCGATGGTTTGATTGACTTCTGCTGGCACGCCTTCAGGAAAACGCAGCTTTTTACCACGCTCGACTAACATACGTAAGTAAGAGTCGGGTGTATAACCATCTGGGATCAGCTCGGTAGGATATTCGTATTTTAAATCGGAGAGCTTAAACTCGCATAAATCGGCGATGTAAGTACTTTCTTCCAGCCATTCTGGTTTGTAAATCCGAACCAGTTTTTTAAAAGGACGAAGCGCTCGTTCTGTATTCGAAATACGATCAAAACCGAGTTTATCGACGCTACACCCATGCTTTATAGCGGTAAGTACATGCTGTAATGGCAAGCGTTCAACATCATGCATGAGAACGCCTCCGCAGGCAGTTATAGGTAATTGAAATTCATGTGCTAACTGCTCGCAGTGCGCAATGTACTCAGTATCGTTGTTACTCAAATGGCGCTGAATCGCTACCCACAAACGATTAGCGTGGTGTTGATTGAGCCAGCGTCCCCAATAGTGGTCACTCTCTTGATGTGTGGGCAGCCACAATACCAAGCAATGTCGAATCGACATCAAATCCCATTCGAACAGTTGATAGTTGCCTTTTTCACTTCGTCTTCTTGCGTTTGTGATGATACGACACAACTCGGCATAAGCCTTGCGACAAGGGCAAAGCAGTACGATTTGGCATTCATCATTTAACCAAAACATACTTCCAACGATTTGTTTGATATCGAGTTTATGTTGTTCGATGGTCGCATGGGCTTTGACAACGCCCGCGACCGAACATTCATCAGTTATGGCTAGAGCTTGATAGCGATGGAAAGCAGCTTGGAGTACCAGTTCTTCTGCATGAGAAGCCCCAGTCAAAAAAGAGAAGTTAGACTGACAAAATAGTTCCGCGTAACTCATAATGATCCAACAAAAATAACTGTCGATTTAACAAAAATAGCCATGAAGAAACCAGTGCTTGTGCTGATCGCGAAATATCCATAACCAGCGGCCTTGCTTGGTGTGTGCAATGTAGTAATCACGCATGATCTCATCACCATCCCACCATCCAGAAACGATTCGCTCAGGTCCGTGGACCAAAGAGACTTGCTCTTGCAATGCAATGGGAGTGGGCAATTGCATTGCGGGGCGTAGTATGGATGGTATGGCGTGCTCCTTTTCATCTGGAGCATCAGCAGGGCGATACTGACTGGCCTTTTCTGGTCTAGGATCGCAAGCGATGTTGGGTTTTAACACGGCACTTTTCCCCAATTTAGCTTGCAGTAAAGAGAGCAGTTCTAAAGCATTCATGTTCCCTTTTTGCCCAGCAAAGAGATCGCGTGATGCACTAAGAGGCTCACCTTGACGGACGACTTTTAACGTTAGCCCTGTGACTGGGCCATTGAGCGAGAGTGACTCTAAGCTTAAACTCGCTAACTGCTGCCAACGCTGACATAGGTAATCACCTTGCGCAGAAGTGAGTTGAAGGTGTTGCTCTTGTTTCTCACGCTGGTGGAGTGTTAAACACAGCTCAAAAGCGACTTTATCTCTTAATTTAAGAAAGGTTTCGAGTTGACGAAGTAACTTGGCCAGCGGCTTTTCAATCCACTGGACGTTTTCGAGCTCAAATAACAGCTCTAAATAAACTTGGAAGGATTCGGTCGGGTGATAAAAGTCTACAGGATGCTTGAACTGCCCTGTCAGTCGACCAACGTAGTTCACCAAATCGATATCAAAGCGTCGTGCGATGTCTTGCAATGGCAGTTCAAGTAACCCTTTTAAGGAAGTAACGCCCACGCGGTGCAGCTTTTCAACCATAGAGATCGATAAATCGGTTAGAGGCAGAGGTAATGGGAATAACATTTGTTCGATAAGAGATTTGTCGTCACTAAGAACATTTGCTCCTGCCAATGCCATTAACTTGGCTGACAAAGGTGAAAAACCACAACCAAATTGAAAGCTTAACTGCAGTTTAGTTAAGTGAGCACTGACTTTATTCCAGTAATTGTCCAACCCTTCATATAGGGTGAGCATCGGTGTGGCACGCAGCAAAATGCCTTGGTTTGGCATCAACACAACGTCAGATGTGATCAAATACAACCACTGAGCTACCTCTTGTAATTTATTTAATTCGGTTTGTGGATGATAAGGATGCACTTGTAAATCTCGACACAAGGACGCAGCACTGCCTAAGCCCATACCAGGCTTAATACCTTGTTGCTCGGCAATGCCGTTGTATTGAATGATCTGACAACGTTGGCTTTCTACAATCACCACGGGTTGATTTTGGTTATCACCAAAGAGTGCGTCTAGCTGTAGGCGAGGGAAGTGCAAGTAAATCCATAAAGCCATACCACTAACCTTGGTTCGCCAATGGGAAATTGACCACCGTTGATGGAATGTGAGTCGTGCTTGGCATTACCAGTTGCGGGTAATGGTGTTGGAAGCCGATACTAACACTACCTCTATTCCAGCCTCCTTTCCTTTTTAGTACTTCAACATTAATCCCTTGCTCGTCACCTTTCAGTTTTAAACTGAGTGATACAGGCAAAGACAAGCGGTTGATAGTCTCTGTTTTAAGCATAAAAAGAGGGCAAGTACCTTGTTCACTCGCTACCTGTAAGCGTTTCACTTGATGTATTTCAAGCTCTTCTTGCCATAACAAAACATTACTGCATACCCCACTTTTCAGACATTGCTCTGCAGCCCAAAGAGCATCTTTGGGGTGAGTTGGATTAACGACCCACACTTGGTTTATATTCAAACCGATGTAGTGTAAGAACAGAGAATTCACTAACGCGGGAGGTTGAATAAATGCAGTCACACCATTGGTCTGAGTGGCTTTTAAATAAGGAGCGAGCAAACGCAATTCACCAATACTACCAATAGATTCCATCTCCACTACGCCATGAGGTGGAAAGCCTCCGCCGAGCAAATCATCTAATTCAGAAAACCCGGAACTAGTCCGCAACTGCTGAGGATCTGTTTTCGTTAAATTTGCTTGCCAAACAAGGTGCTGGCTTTTTAAGTGCTGAATAATATCGTGCATAATAAATACCTGTATATATGTACAGTATATTTCTATGGCAGAAAGTCGCAAGATTTTTATGAAGAGAGAAATGAAAAAAGGCAGCGTTTGCTGCCTTTTCAATCGATTATGTGAGGTAACCTGAATTCGTTATTTACGCTTAGGTTGAGCGTCGATGCACTGACCATTCACATCGGTAACCGCTGGATCCATTAAGTGCAAATATAGCGGCATGAGATCCAATGGCGTTTTGAGAGTATTTGCATCTTCACCCGGGTATGCTTTTTCACGCATGCGAGTACGAGTTGCACCAGGGTTAATTGCGTTAACACGGATCGGCGTATCACTCAGCTCGTCAGCCAAAACTTGCATCATGCCTTCTACGGCAAATTTAGAGATAGCGTATGGCCCCCAGAAAGCGCGACCAGAGTGGCCGACGGTCGAAGAGGTAAAGATAATACGCCCAGCTTCTGATTTACGCATCACAGGCAGTAGTGCTTGAGTCATTAACACTTCTGCTTTCACGTTGATCTGCATGATATCGTCGAAATCTTCCTCTTTGATTTGATCAAATGGACACAGCGAACTCAAGACACCTGCGTTGTGTAATAGGCCATCCAAACGACCAAACTGTCCTTCGATTGTCTCTGCCATATCAATGTAATTTTGCTTAGTTGCGCCCTTGAGATCCAGAGGAATGATAGCAGCTTGTGGGTAGCCAGCGGCTTCAATCTCATCATAGATAGATTCAAGGTTTTGCACATTTCTACCCAAGAGAATAACAGTTGCACCGTGCTCGGCATAAGAAAGTGCGGCTTGACGGCCGATGCCATTACCAGCGCCAGTAACAAGAATGACTTTACCTTTTAGAGCATCAGCTGAAACGGAGTAGTTCACGGCGATAAATCCTTATTATTGTAAGAGGGTCCATGATAGTTAATTGACGCTAAAAAACGCCTGTTTCTCAATGGAAAATCTTGGTAATCGTGACAAGATGGTTACAATACACCAATTCATGTGTTATACCAATTCCAGAACTTTCGTTAGGTATGCTATCAATCAGAACAAGTGGTTACAAACCGCGCTGCCTTCTCGCTGATGTTTCTGCGTAACATACTAACGTCATCTGAAATGAGATAAAGGAGCTCTCGTTGGAATTTTTATTAGATTATGGTCTGTTTCTGGCCAAAATTATCACGGTGGTTGCTGCGATAATTGTTCTGCTCATTATTGCAAAATCGGCTGGTGGCAAATCGGGTGCGGCGAAAGGGGAGTTAGAGATTACCAACCTTTCAGAGCAACACAAACAATCTGTTGAGCAGTTAGAACATCATTTACATGACGATGCTTTCATCAAGGCTCGAGATAAAGCGGTCAAGAAAGAAGAGAAAGAGAAAAACAAATCTCGTGAAAAAGAGATCAAACAAGCGAGCAAAGACGGTTCATTAGATAGCAAGCGTGAACCACACCTATTCGTTCTTGATTTCAACGGCAGCATAGACGCAAAAGAAGTCGCGTCTCTACGTGAAGAGATCACTGCTATTTTGGCTGTCGCACGTGAAGGTGATGAAGTATTACTTCGTTTAGAATCTGGCGGTGGTATGGTTCATGGTTACGGCCTTGCCTCTTCTCAACTGGACCGAATCAAAGCTGCGGGTCTTCCTCTGACCATCTCTGTTGACAAAGTTGCGGCAAGTGGCGGTTACATGATGGCATGTGTCGCAGATAAGATTGTTTCTGCACCGTTTGCAATTGTGGGCTCTATTGGCGTTATCGCGCAAATTCCTAACTTCAACAAACTGTTGAAGAAACATGACATTGAGTACGAACAACTAACCGCGGGTGAATATAAACGCACGCTAACGATGTTTGGTGAGAATACCGATAAAGCGCGCGATAAGTTTAAGCAAGAGCTTGAAGAAACACATGTCTTGTTTAAAGACTTCATTCGCGAGCGTCGTCCTAGTTTGGACCTAGACAAAGTAGCCACAGGTGAGCACTGGTTCGGTACACAAGCGAAAGAGCTTGGTTTGGTGGATGATATTAGTACATCTGATGATATCGTTGTTGCGGCATGCAAAGATAAAACCGTACTTTCTGTGCATTATGTGCAGAAGAAAAAACTGGCAGACAAGCTAGCAGGTGTCGCGGGCAAAGTTGCTGATAGTGTGATCTTAAAGTTAGCTGAGCGTGGCCAAAAACCGATTGTTTAATCGAACCTAAGATCATGACATTTAAAACGGCGAGGGTGGAAGCTCTCGCCGTTTTTGTTGAACCTTATGTTTATTGATGAATCCAATTGCGCATTAGGTGTAATGCTTTACACGACATTTTTCCTCGCTCCAAAAGGCGATTACCCGTATAATGCGCGCCTCGAAAACCGAGCAAATTGCTGAAAAGAAACTATAGGTGGAGAAGAACATGTCCTCTCAAACTCCGGTTGTAACCGTAGATGGACCTAGTGGTGCAGGTAAAGGCACTTTATGTATGTTGCTGGCGAAAAAGTTGGGTTTCCAACTCTTAGATTCTGGCGCAATTTATCGTGTACTTGCACTCGCTGCGATTCACCACGGTGTCGACACAGAGTCAGAAGACGCACTTGTCCCACTGGCAACACACCTAGACGTTCAATTTATCGCAGAGGGTGACTTAGTTAAGGTCGTTCTAGAAGGCGAAGATGTGTCAGGGGAGCTTCGCAAAGAAGAAACGGGTATGGCAGCATCTAAAGTTGCGGCTCTGCCACGTGTTCGTGAAGCATTATTACGTCGTCAGCGTGCATTTGAGGCCGCTCCGGGCCTAGTGGCTGATGGTCGTGATATGGGCACAATTGTATTCCCAAGTGCACAAGCGAAAATCTTCCTTGATGCGAGCGCAGAAGAGCGTGCAAATCGACGCCTTAAACAGTTGCAAGAGAAAGGGTTAGATGTTAAATTTGCTGACCTTTTAAGCGAGATCCAAGAGCGTGACGACCGAGATCGTAACCGCCCAGTGGCGCCATTACGCCCAGCTGAGGATGCGCTTGTGCTAGATTCTACGTCGATGACTATCGACGAAGTAGTAGAAAAGGCACTACAATATATCGAATCGAAGCTAGCTGAGTAATGATACTCGGCTAGACTAAGAGCGTTGGTCGCAAGGATGATGACTGGCGAATTTAATAACCCCATGCGGTAGGATACCCGTGGAAGTTTAATTTATTGAAGATTAACTAAATGACTGAATCTTTTGCTCAACTCTTTGAAGAGTTTCTAAACGAAACAGAATTCCAACAAGGCAGCATCGTTAAAGGTACTGTAGTAGCTATCGAGAACGGTTTCGTTCTTGTTGACGCTGGTCTTAAGTCTGAATCTGCTATCCCTGCTGAACAGTTCAAGAACGCTGCTGGCGAACTTGAAGTTGAAGTTGGCGCTGAAGTAGACGTAGCTCTAGACGCTGTTGAAGATGGTTTCGGTGAAACTCAACTTTCTCGTGAGAAAGCTAAGCGTCACGAAGCTTGGATCGTACTTGAGAAAGCTTACGAAGAAGCTGAAACTGTTGTTGGTATCATCAACGGTAAAGTTAAAGGCGGTTTCACTGTTGAACTAAACGGTATCCGTGCTTTCCTTCCTGGCTCTCTAGTAGACGTACGTCCAATCCGCGACACTGCTCACCTAGAAAACAAAGAGCTAGAGTTCAAAGTTATCAAACTTGACCAAAAACGTAACAACGTAGTTGTTTCACGTCGTGCTGTTATCGAATCTGAAAACAGCGTTGAGCGTGACGAGCTTCTAGAAACTCTACAAGAAGGTTCTGAAGTTAAAGGTATCGTTAAGAACCTTACTGACTACGGTGCGTTCGTTGACCTAGGTGGCGTTGACGGTCTTCTACATATCACTGATATGGCTTGGAAGCGCGTTAAGCACCCATCTGAAATCGTTAACGTTGGTGACGAGATCCAAGTTAAAGTTCTTAAGTTCGACCGTGAGCGTACTCGCGTATCACTAGGTCTTAAGCAACTAGGCGAAGATCCATGGGTAGCAATCGCTAAGCGTTACCCAGAAGGTCACAAACTAACTGGTCGCGTAACTAACCTAACTGACTACGGCTGCTTCGTTGAAATCGAAGAAGGCGTTGAAGGTCTAGTTCACGTTTCAGAAATGGATTGGACTAACAAGAACATCCACCCTTCTAAAGTTGTTAATGTTGGCGACGAAGTTGAGGTTATGGTTCTTGAAATCGACGAAGAACGTCGTCGTATCTCTCTAGGTCTGAAACAGTGTAAAGCTAACCCATGGCAGTCATTCGCTGAAGCACAAGCTAAAGGCGACAAAGTTACTGGTAAGATCAAGTCTATCACTGACTTCGGTATCTTCATCGGTCTAGAAGGCGGCATCGACGGTCTAGTTCACCTATCTGACATTTCTTGGAATGTTGCTGGCGAAGAAGCTGTACGTGAGTACAAGAAAGGCGACGAGATCTCTGCAGTTGTTCTAGCAGTAGACGCTGAGCGTGAGCGCATCTCTCTAGGCATCAAGCAAATGGAAAACGACCCATTCAATGCTTACGTTGCTGACAACAAGAAAGGTGTTCTAGTTAACGCTACTGTAACTGCTGTTGACGCTAAAGGCGCTACTGTTGAAATCGCAGAAGGCGTTGAAGGTTACATCCGTGCTTCTGAAGTATCTCGCGATCGCGTAGAAGATGCTTCTCTAATCCTAAGCGCTGGTGATGTTGTTGAAGCGAAGTTCACAGGTGTAGACCGTAAGAACCGCGTAATCAACCTATCTATCAAAGCTAAAGACGAAGCTGACGAGCAAGAAGCAATGGCATCTATCAACAAGCAAGATGACAATGCATTCGGTAACGCAATGGCTGACGCTTTCAAAGCTGCTAAAGGCGAATAATATACTCGCTTAAGCAAAAAAGGAGCCGCAAGGCTCCTTTTTTATATTTGAGCATATTTAAGTAGTAATACTAATGACGGTAAACTATCTTAATAAAAGACATTTCTTCATTGCGCATTTTGCATAAAATTTGTCTAGAATTGTCAGCAAGTGTTTGTTGGAATTAGTATTACTTACTATAATAAGTGATAAAGATACTCAAAGAGGGCAACTATGACTAAGTCTGAACTGATTGAAAGACTCTGCGCTGAGCAAACACACTTATCAGCGAAAGAGGTAGAGGATGCTGTAAAAGATATTTTAGAGCACATGGCCTCTACGCTAGAGAGCGGTGACCGTATCGAGATCCGTGGCTTTGGTAGTTTTTCTCTTCATTACCGCGAGCCTCGCGTAGGTCGTAACCCTAAAACGGGCGATAAAGTGGAATTGGAAGGTAAATACGTTCCACATTTCAAACCTGGTAAAGAGCTTCGTGAGCGTGTAAATATTGGCTAACGCACTCTTATTAGTTTGAAAAAAGCGGCATACGTTTGTGTATGCCGCTTTTTTGTAATGTATCCAAGCAGTTTACGAAGCGACCTGTTGATTCTGGCTGTTTTCTTTGCAGCTTTCTACACCCAAGTAGCTTTAACTTCTAGGCGTGTCTACAAACTAAGCATCTTGAGGTTACTTGGGTATAGATTATTGCTAATATACGTAGTCTGAAGAAGCATTTTCCTGCATAATCTTACCGACTTACTCCTAGAAGGGTGATGTAAATGAAAATTATAAAAATCGTTGCTGTTTTAGCTCTCTTTTTAATTGCATTGGCGTTAGGTTCCCAAAACCAAGAGCTCGTGACTTTTAACTATCTTCTAGCCAAAGGAGAGTTCCACTTATCTACACTATTAGGTGTGGTATTTGTGGTTGGCTTTGCTTTAGCGTGGGTTATCTTTGGTAGTATCCAACTGAAAACTCAGCTACAAGTTCGTCGTTTAAAGAAAAAACTGAAAAAGTACGAACCTACAGATGCAAACAAACCTGCTGATAAGCCAGCCATCGAAAAACAGGCATAAGGATAAGGCTTAACTTTAATGCTTGAACTACTCTTCTTGTTGTTGCCTATAGCTGCTGCGTATGGCTGGTATATGGGGCATCGCAGCGCTCAGCAAGACAAGCAGAAGCAATCTCATCAAATCTCTCGTCAGTATATGACGGGTCTTAATCTGCTGCTCTCTGACCAATCAGATAAGGCTGTCGATCACTTTATTGAATTGCTCCAAGTTGATAACGAGACCATCGATACTCACCTTGCGTTGGGTAACCTATTCCGGTCTCGTGGCGAAGTCGACCGTGCAATCCGAATTCACCAAAATCTCATTTCTCGCTCTGGCTTAACACTGGATCAAAAGAATCTTGCACTTCAACAGTTGGCGAAAGATTACATGGTCTCTGGTTTTCTCGATCGTGCAGAGAAAATCTTCGAACAGTTAGTCGAAGAGCCAGATTACAAAGAAGCGGCCCTTCAGCAATTGGTAACCATTTACCAACAAACACGTGAATGGGAAAAAGCAATTTATTACGCCAATCAATTGGCTAAGTTGGGTAATAAACGCTCCAGAATGCGTGCGAATATTGCTCATTTTTGGTGTGAAATTGCAATGCTCGACCAAGCCGATGGTAATACTAATAAGGCAATACAGCACTTTAAAAAAGCCCTAGCAGAAGACCCAAAGTGTGTTCGAGCGAGTATTGCTTTGGGACGAATTTATCTAGAGTCTGAAGATTATAAACACACGATAAAATACCTGACGGGTGTGCTTGAGCAAGACAAAGACTTTATCAGCGATGTCTTACCAACCATTGCAGAGTGCTACCATCATTTGGGCCAGGAAGATGAACTTGTAGAGTTTCTGCGAGCTTGTATTGATAAGAAAGCAGGCGTATCAGCCGAGTTAATGTTGGCTCAGTTGGTTGCTCACCACGAGAACGTCGGGGCTGCACAAGAGCTGCTGACCAAACAGCTGCTGAAAAATCCAACCATGAAGGGCTTTTATCGATTAATTGACTACCACATTGCTGAAGCAGAAGACGGTCGCGCGAAGGACAGTCTATCGACGCTACAAGCGATGGTGGGTGAACAGTTAAAAGTGAAACCACACTACCGATGCCGGAAGTGTGGGTTTTCTACTCATTCCCTTTATTGGCACTGCCCGTCCTGTAAAGGGTGGGGGACGATCAAGCCAATCCGCGGATTGGATGGTGAATAATTTTAATGCAGCTGACAGAGTTTCTGTCCGCTGCATTTTTTTAACTTTTTATTTAATAAGAACCAAAATAGTTAGGAGATGAAATGATCGACCAAAAAGTTATTGTCGCACTGGATTATGATAACCAAGCAGACGCACTTGCGTTTGTAGATAGAATTGATCCTGCGTCATGTCGCCTAAAAGTTGGCAAGGAAATGTTTACGCTATTTGGTCCTGATTTCGTACGTGAACTCCACAAACGTGGTTTCTCAGTCTTCTTGGATTTGAAATTTCACGATATTCCAAATACGTGTTCTAAGGCGGTCCGCGCAGCCGCGGAATTAGGGATTTGGATGGTGAATGTGCATGCGAGCGGTGGTGAGCGCATGATGACGGCATCACGTGAAATTCTTGAGCCATACGGTAAAGATCGCCCACTTCTGATTGGAGTAACGGTACTAACCAGTATGGAACAAAGTGATTTAGCGGGTATTGGTTTGAACATTGCGCCTCAGGATCAAGTTATTCGTCTGGCGACATTGACCAAAAACGCTGGTTTAGATGGTGTCGTATGTTCAGCTCAAGAGTCTTCATTACTTAAGAGCGAACTTGGTCAAGACTTTAAGTTAGTTACACCAGGAATCCGACCTGCTGGCTCTGAGCAAGGTGACCAGCGCCGTATCATGACACCAGTAGAGGCTATTCAGTCAGGCTCTGACTATCTTGTTATTGGGCGTCCAATTACTCAAGCTGTGGATCCTGCTGCAGTGTTAAAATCGATCAATGATAGCTTGTCTAGTATGTAAGCACAGTCTTGTATTGTATAAAGAAAGGTGAGGCTGTGATGCCTCACCTTTTTTGTATCTAATAAAAATACCAATCGTAGTAAGCAACTGCTCATTTTTACCAGTTATATCTGCTCGCTTACTTGCTTGCTTTAATTGGTGTAGGGGGGATCTTATTCGGATAAAGGTTCTACGGTTTATTATGAGTAAAGTAGGGCTTGGTACTATATCGATCACATTTTTGTAACATAACTCACTGTGATGCATAGAAAATGCGACCATGTATTATTGATGACTTGCGTTACAAAAGCCTAAAGAATACTATGGCGAAGATGCATTCACTGCGTTGTAAGGTCTAGGATGACCTAGTGAAACTCTTTGAAATTAATATAGAAGCTGGCAGGAAGTCACTTCATATTACGCTCCTATTATTTCCTATCTGCGTATTTTCTATTTGCAGCTTTCACACGCCGTCTTCCTTGCTACGACCTTAATCGCAAACACAACAAGGAAGAAACATGACTAAAAAACTGCCATTTTCAGTACTTGCAACACTGACCGCTGCCAGTTTTCAACTGAGTGCGGCAGAGCTACCTGCTGATATAGAATGGATTTCAAATAACAATGAACCTCTGTTCGCCTCTGAAGAAGCGGTACGAGGTGGTACTTATCGTACTTACATTCAGAGCTTTCCTCAGACATTACGAAGTGTTGGTCCAGATGCGAACTCCGGCTTGCGCCAATATTTAATGGATGGTTCACCAAAGCTTGCTCAGCGTCATCCAAATACTGGTAAATGGATCCCCCAACTTGCTAAGTCATGGGCATTTGGAGAGGACAACAAAACCGTATTCTTTAAGCTTGATGAAACGGCCGAGTGGTCAGATGGTGAAAAAATTACGGCAGATGATTACGTCTTTATGATGAAGTACTACACGTCAAAAGACATTATCGACCCGTGGTACAACGACTTCTTCACGAACAGCGTTGTCGGTGTTGAAAAAATTGACGACTACACGATCAAAGTCAATCTTGCTGTAGCTCAAAGTCATGACTCGCTCATGGTTATGATTAACATGCCGAGTAATGGTTTTCAGCCTCGTCCGGAACACTTCTTTGAAGGAGAAAAGGACGCAAATAACGATGGCATGCCTGATAACTTCGTCAGAAAGTTCAACTTTAAATCTGAGCCAACTGCGGCGCCTTACTACATTGATAAAGTGAAGAAAGGTAAGAGCGTGACATTCAAACACGTGGGCGAAGATTGGTGGGGGTATAACAACCGCTACTATAAAAACCGTTACAACGTAGAAAAAGTCCGCATTAAGGTGATTCGCGATCCTGATATTGCCATGAAGCACTTTGAGAAAGGCAACTTGGACTACTTTGAGATGGTGCTACCAAGCTTTTGGCATGACAAAACCGATAGTGATGTGTACAAAAAAGGCTATATCCAAAAGTACTGGGGCTTTAACGAAGCACCACAAGGCGCTGGTGGCCTTTGGATGAACACCGCGATGCCGATGTTGGATAACCTAGAAGTGCGCAAAGGCGTTATGGCAGCCACTGACTATGACGGCATGATTGAAAATATCATGCGTGGAGATTATTCACGTAAACCACATGGACTCGGCTTTGGTCATGGCGAATACGATGATCCTAACAATACACCGCCTAAGTTTGATGCCGATGCGGCGGTTAAACATTTCGAAAAAGCGGGCTTTGACAAAGTTGGCGCAGATGGTATTCGTGTCAATGACAAGGGCCAACGCTTGAGCTTTGCTATCACCTATGGATACAACTCTTGGACACCGCGTATTGCGTACTTGAAAGAGCAAGCGAAACTTGCTGGTCTTGAGTTCACGTTAAACTTGGTTGATGGTTCATCTGCGTTTAAATACATTCTTGAGAAAAAGCATCAGTTAGCGTTCTTGAATATGGGCTCTGGTGAGATTCCTGCGTATTGGGAATACCTGCACTCTGATAATGCGAATCGACCACAAACGAATGCTCACACCAACTACAGCAGCCCTGAGCTGGACAAGTTGATTGAAGCTTATGACTCTGAGTTTGATCAGGAGAAGCGTTACGATTTATCGCATCAAATCCAAAACTATGTCAGCAAAGCGAATATCATCGTTCCTGGATACATGGTGCCTTATTCTCGAGTTGCACATTGGCGCTGGGTTAAAATTCCTAAAGATGGCATGACAAAAGCGACAGAATGGGTGCTTCATCCAATGGATATTGGTAATTTCTGGATCGATAGCAAAGTAAAAGAAGAGACTGAGGAAGCGATGGACGAGGGTAAAACCTTCCCAGAGACAACGGTCATTGATGATCGCTACAAGTTGTAACTCCACAACTTAGCGGCGATAAAATGAAAGCCCCGGTAATTAAGTTACAGGGGCTTTTTTATTTTTACTTAACTAAGTAAGACGCTTCTAAAAGGTAGGTTTTCACATCACCAAGCAAAGAGAAGGCCTTGTCGATGGTTTTAAATCGCTCATCAAGTGAGTCACTAGATATAAGTTGGCTGAACGTTTTTACCGAGAAAGCTTCGTTTGCTTTAAAGAACTGATGCACATTTTCAAGCTGAACTTTATGAATATGCTCCACCTTATTTAGGGCGGTGGTTAAATCGGAAATGTTAATCGACATTGCTACTCAAGAACCTTATCAACAAGACCTCTACATAAGGTCATAGGATGGGGCTTTATATTTTGCCGTAGAGTAGCACCAAAGAACGGATTGCAGTCTGACTAAGATCAATTTGTCTCGCTTGATTATCTACATCTATTTCGATCGAAAAACTTCTCGCAGCACAAAAAAGGGAAGCAACTTGCTTCCCTGTAATTAACATCGATCTTAGATTTTTTTGGCAATGTCCGAAGTCAGTTCTTCCAACCCGACGGATAGTGCGTCGACAAGTGCTCCATAGCCTTCGTCCTGTAGAGGCTGAGAGATTTGTATTGGTGCACTCTTTTCTACCTTACCTTCAGCATTAATGAGTAACCATTCCCCCTCAATTTCGATATTGCCTTTGTAGCTACCATTAAATTTATTTAACGTAAGCTGTAGTTTGGCTTCACCATTTTGATCCAACAGGTTGATCATTTCAGTCGGCCAGTAATGAGTCTGTTTGTGGCGTAGTTCTGTGACGACTCTCTGAGTGATTTGCTCGGAAATACTATGCGCCCATTGATTGTTTCTTGCCTGGATAACTTGAGTCTCAGAGGTTCGGTAAACGATACCACTGTCGTTTAAATAACTTGCCAGTTTTACTGGACGAACAACTAAAGTAGGGCGCTGTGAGATATCAGAAGAGCTCAGCGTCACTGGTTCCGCCTTAGGTAGAAGGTACAAAGCCCCTTTAGTTTCTGGAGCGCTACTGCAACCCGTTAGACCGACAAATAGCGCGATAGACAAAAAGAATACTCGTTTCATTAGTTTTGGCCTTTAACTGGGATTGGGTCACTGATTTCATCTTCTCCAAACACGAGAGAGTTTGGCTTTTCGTTTAGCTGTTTAAGTACGGGTTTAAACTCTGTCATCACGCTTTCTAGTTCTTTGAGCGTGGCTTCCATTTCATTGTACATGGTTGAGTTTGGTCCATAACCATCGAGTGTTTTTTGCAACTGCTGCAAGCTTTGGCGAATATCTGTTGGGATCTCTTGCGTCTCTTTTTGATTTAAAAGTTTATCAATACTGTCCGCGACACGTTCTGCTGACGCCAACGTCTTTTCCGACGTTTTTAACGTTGAATTGAGAGAGTTAAGCGTTTCTTCCATTGGTAAGCTATTAATCTTATTTAGGAAGTCATTAACTTGGCGCTGAACTTGGGCAAAACCACCACGCATGGTTGGAAATACATCTAAACCTTCAAAGTCACTTGGAACGTACTGATCATCATTAGGATAAAAGTCTGCATCAATATAAAGCGCGCCAGTTAACAAGTTACCAGTCTTTAAGGTGCCACGGAGACCGCGAGCAAACTCTTCCTTCAACTTTTCTTTGAACATAGATAAAGATTGGGATTCTAAATCTCCGTACACTCGACCGAGCTCAACGCGCACCAAAACTGGAATTTTTTTCGCAGAGAAGTTTTCTTCTGGTGTTGGTAAACGCATCGGTACTCTCGTCACGGTACCGATACGAAGACCGCGGTACTCAACAGGCGCATTCGCTTTTAAGCCACGTACAGATTCATCAAATAACATGACGAACTCAATGTAGTCATCGTACATGCCTTCTCTCAGCTGCTTAATATCATCGTACAAGCGGAAGTTAACCATGTGTTCTGTGAGTGGTTCACCGGACTCAAGGCCTGGAACGGTATCGAAGGTAACGCCACCCGTTAGCATGCTCTCTAGCGAGCCAAACTTAACTTCAAACCCTTCGGCATTGAGCTGTAAATCAACACCAGAATTTAGCCAAAACTTAGTACGAGTGCGCACTAAGCTGTCATAAGGTTTGAAAATAAAGAGTTGATACAGCGCCTTGCGAGTATCAACATCAAAGCTGGTTTTCTCTACACGACCAACGGTAAAGCCTTTATAAATAACCGGGTCCCCAACACCTAGTTTGCCAGCTTCGCGGTGTGTTAACACAAGACGTAAACCTTCTGCATCAGGAGAAGCGACTGGTGGTACATCTAGTACTGTAAAGTGCTCCTTTTCTACTTTAGATTTACCCGGCTGAAGTTGGATATAAGCGCCAGAGAGCAAGGTCTCTAAACCTGAAACGCCATCACGGCCAATTCGAGGCTTCACCACCCAAAACATCGTGTCATCTCGCAGCATGCGCTCCGCGTCTTTATTCATCTGCGCCTTAGCGATGATGTGATCGTAGTTTTCACTGAGAGTGACTTCGGTAATCAGACCGACTTTAACATTCAATGCTCGGATCTCGGTTTTACCAACCTCAATCCCATCTGCGGTCGGCAGTTGGAGAGTAATTTGTGGGCCTGTACTGTTGATGTATTGGAACAGCATCCACGCTCCCATGGCTAGCGCAAGGATCGGGACAATCCAGATCGCAGAAATCTGCTTTTGCGGTTTTATTTGAGCGGTTACGTTGTTCTCATCACTCATATTTGGCTTTCTCGTTTAAGTTGTCAGAAATCGGCTCCTGCACTTCGTTTTGTGGCAACTGCCACAACAAACGTGAGTCAAATATCATTGCAGAAAGCATAGTGAAAATGACCACTGCCGCGAAAGAGAGCGCAGCAGGGCCTGGATAAATCGCCATTAAGTTTTGCAACTGAACCAGTGCAACTAAGATGGCAACGACAAAGATATCGATCATGGACCAACGACCAATAAACTCAGTTAAGCGGTATATCTTTAAGCGTGAAATACTTTCTTCAGGAGGAAGATATCGCGCTTTTTGCGCATTGTAATACAGCCACGCGAGTGCCAGCATTTTCGCCATTGGAATGAATACGCTAGCAAAGAAAATTACCATCGCAATAGGGTAAGAACCTAAATGCCAAAGCAGTATTACCCCTTCCATGATAGTCGAGCCTTCTGAATGTCCAAGGCTTACGGTATACATCATTGGATAAAGGTTCGCGGGGATATAGAAAATGACTGACGCAAACAAAAGCGCCCAAGCTTTTTGTAAATTATCTGCTGGGTTGTATTTATGAATAGGGCTTTTACAACGAATGCAGTATTGGTGCTTTTTCGCTTCAATTGGGTTGAGTTGGTGACACGTATGGCAACCAATATGGTTGTGGTTATGGTGCGTATCGCCCTCATTTACATCGGGCAGCACGATGGCTGGAATGAAGTGTCCCCAGAGCCAGCTTTTGTCAACCATAGAAATACATTTGACTACCAGTACGGTATAAACGCAGAACGCCCAGAATGAAGTCCCCATTCCAATGTCTGCCAGAGAAGCGATTTTAATTAAGCTGACTAATACGCCAATCAAGAATACATCTACCATCAGCCAGGGTTCGACTCGAAACAGAAGGCGACATAAAACTTTCGCCATTCGTTGCTGTTTTTTGGATGGCGTATGCTTACGCGCTTTTAATGCTTCGAGATGAAGAAAGAGAATGAGACCGACATAGATAGCAGGCAATACGACGACCGTTGCGAGAAGTAACACACCTAAAAGTACATTTTGAAATTCAGCCAGCATTTTGGCTGCATGCAATAAGGTGATTTCTTGCGATAGCCCTTGCACACTGAACGACATAAAAGGGAAAGAAATGCTTAACACCAACATGATCAAACATGCCGATGAAATGGCGATCACGCTTTGATAGGGTTTAGCATTCACTTTTGTCAGAGAATGCGCGCATCGAGGACATTGAGCTTTTTGCCCTTGATCGATATCGGGAATGCGGACGACAAGGCCGCATTCTTCGCATGAAATTAACTGACGGGAATTAGGTTGAATACTCATCGGGTAGGTTTTGGATTCATTTGTCCTAAGAATACTCTTTTTTCATTAGGCACGCTTGTTTTGATTCAGGAGTTTACGAGTTTCTTACTTTTGGCATCATAGTATATGGAAGCTCTAAGATATAAATAAAGTTGCGTTTGGCGCACTATTTTACTGAGAAGATGGGTATGTTGGAAGCCGAAAACCACTTAACGTTGCTGGTTTGGAGAGGGTAAGTGAATTGCTTCAGGAGAGTAAATCAACCCTGCCCAGAGAACCTGGGCAGGGAGGTGGGAGCACTGGTATTTAAGATGAACGGTTGTTTTTTACTCGACGGTTCCGCTCTTGAAAGCATTAGAGCCGACTTGCTTCCCACTAAGTGTTTTTCCGTAATAGCCTTGATGTTGGTGATATCTCTCTGCGTTTGCGCCCACGTTGCCTTTAAATCGAGGATCTTGTGGACGCTCGTGGCTATTGACATATGCCGCGACATCCCACGCTTCTTGTTTGCTTAACTGGACACTTTTCCCAAGCGGCATGTTTTCGTAAATAAAATAGGCCGCGGTGTTAATCCGGTGCATACCTGCACCCCAGTTATACGCATATTCACCCCAAAGTGGTGGAATGTATGAATGACCGTCGGTGCTTTTGATGCCTGAACCGTCGGCGCGATGACAAGCCTCACAGTTCTTTTTGTAGACCAGTGCGCCTCGCTCTGGTGATGGTTCTTGCTCAGGGGCGGCGATTTTTGGGTAGCCACGTCCAGAGAGATTACCTCGCTTTTCAATTGGTAATGCTTGTGCGATGGCTTCTGGCAACGGGAAGTCTTTTACTTTTCCACCTACTTGCAACGCTTTTGCGTCTAGCTCTGGAATGGGTTCATCCGCCATACCATGTTTGTCAAGCAAGCCGCCCATTGTTAACCAATAAGCGTAAGCGCTGAGGGCAACAATTTCGGGTGAGTCGTAAGCGGGGGCTTTGCCGTTCATGGAGTATTCGAAGCAACCTTGAATACGGTCTGCGTAGCTGTTTACGCGATCGTTTTTCTTACGATAAGCCGGGTAGGCCATGTACGCCGCCCACAGCGGTGCTGCATTGGCTTTTCGTCCTGCTTCCATATGGCAGTTCACACAGTTTTGCTCATTGCCAACGTATTTGCCGCGCATCTGTTGCGAGTTAACAAAGAGCGAGTAACCACGTTTTACTTGCTCACCAAATGCGGTGTTTGGAATTTTACTCAGATCGCGAGGCTGCAAATATTCACCGTGATTTTCTTTTTTCACAGCTGGCAGTTCAGTTTGACGATCCGGCAGTGGCTCGTTGGCCAAAGTAGCAGCAGAGATGAGAGGTAATGCGAACAAAGAATAGAAACGTTTCATGTCTGCTCCTAGTAACGTAATGAGGCAAAGTAGTAGGAAAGGTTTTCAATCTCTTCGTCAGTGAGATTTTTCGCGATAGTACCCATCATATTGAGCGGGTCACCACTGCGAGTGCCGTTTTTCCATGCCATCAATTGCGTTTTTAAGTAATCAGCATGTTGGCTTGCGAGGCGAGGGAATTTGTCGACGCCCATTCCGCTGGCTCCATGACAAGTCGCGCAAGCTGGAATGTTTCTATCCCAATCACCTTGGAAGATCAATTTACGATACGGGTTACGAATGTTGGCTTGGTCGCCGCGTTGCTCTGGGTTAGTGAACTCGTAGCTTGGAAGGTTAGCAAAGTAATCCATGACTTCTTTACGAACGGCAGGATCGCTAAGCTCTTTCGCCATGCCTTGCATGACTACGTTTTGTCGTTCGCCACTAAGGAAGAGTTCTATTTGGGTGTTGAGATAATTCGCGTTCAGACCGGCAATCATAGGCGCAATGTTTGGTTGACCCATACCATCTTGGCCGTGACAACCGCTGCATACGCTGGCTTTTTCAGGAATAGACGAGGCGCTTGCGCCCATTGTGGTTGCCAGCAAACAGGCCGTCACCACAGGTAGTATTTTTGACATGCTGACTCACTTTAATTGTTATTAATATCTCCAAGTGTCTACTGTGATAGTGACTTGGGTGCTGTATTGTCGGCTTTGTCAATAACTAAAGGTATTGTGGATTTCCACATATTTAGAGGATGTGAAGAGCCGCTAAATGGCAGCTCTTCAGGTTTGGTTGTCTACTAAGCTTTGCGGATTTTGGCTGGTAATGATTGGCGAGCCGCTGCGCCCACAACCCAATCCAACAACACGCCTTTGCCTTCTCGGGTTGGGTCGATTAAGCCAATGTCGTTAATGTTGACGCCATCTTGGCTGTGCGTTTTGACAGGTTGCTGTTTATCGCCAATCCAGTGCGAGCGTTGTCCTAGCTCGGTATGACCAAACCCATGTTCAAATCCGAGTGTGCCAGGGCGAATTCCGCTGACTATCATCGCAAGTGCTTTGGTGCTTGCAGATGGAGTCTCGATAACAAACTCATCACCCGTTTTAATGCCTGCGCGTTCGGCATCGATTGGATGGATGTACACTGGGTTTACGCCTTTAATCGAGTTCAACCTTGGCGATAGGTTGGACACCGCACTGTGAATGTTGGATTTAAAGTTAGTCAGGCTGAAAGGCCATTCTGAGCTTGGGAACTGGTCTTCCATTGGTGTGCCGTCGGCCAGCTTTTGTGGATGCCATGTTGGGCAACCGGTGTAGAAATCCCCCGTCATAGTGTTTCTTGCGCTGCCGACACGTTCATTCCATATCGCAACAGGTCGTGTCCATTTGTGCTTCATTTGCTCACCTTGATACGCTTCGCTGGCATTTTCAAAGCGTCCGCCGCGAGCAAAAATAAACGCCACACGTTTCATCTCATCTGCTGTCAGCGTCTTCTGCATGGCTGGCATTAAACGCTCTAGGCCGGACCACGCAATGTCTTCTGCCGAAACTTCAGGCACGCCGCCTTTCACATAAGCCAAGTTTGCCGCGGAACGTAAGTAGAAGTCTTCAGCGCTGTGGAGAGCGTGCCAATTCCCTTGTGCATCTTGAATTGCGTTGTCACCAAAGCCGCCTAGTTGCATTTTCTTAGCGACATCAATCAGAAAGTTCTCTAAGCAAATCGATCGACCGTCGGCGGTTTTCTCTGTTCGCGCTTCCACAATCGGCCAACGAGCGGTGACGGTTTTCACCGGAACGTCGTGCCAAGGCGTTGCCATACCCCAGCTTTCGTAGGTGACCGTGTCCGGCACAATATAATCCGACAATGCGGTGGTTTCGTTAATGAACGCATCAACAGACACAATCAAACCGAGTTGTTTTGGATCTTTAAGCTTGTCTTCCAGCAGCGTTTTCAAACCGGGCACACCATACATTGGGTTCGCCATGTGGTTGATCCACGCTTTTACGCGGTATGGATAACCATCAATAGCCGCAGACAGATGCTCCGTCAGCAGTGGCGCGGCGAACGGATACCAAGGCGCACGAGTAGGGTACGGAGATTCACCAGCCTCAACGCGACGTTTGTATTCGCTGGTTTTGTGGTATGGGAATTTACTGCGCGATAGGAAGACGCCTTTCGGGCCGACTTTGCCAGCAAACTTGGTGAAGTCGTAACGAGGACCCGCAGCGGAAGTTGGGTAGCCACCCGCTTTCGCCATCGCGCCGCCTTTCATGTTGATGTTACCAATCAACGCATTGAGCATCATGATGGTAAACGAGTTATAGAACCCATTGGTGTGCATGTTGCCACCGTGGGTATCGACCACCGCTTTTGTGCCATAGCTTGTGAAGCGTTTCGCTAGTTCTGCGATTTGCTCTACAGGGATCTCACATTGTTGACTGTAGAACGCAAGGCTGTATTTAAACGCCTCTTCTTTGAGCCTTTGCAGAGACGATTTTACGCGCACTTTGCCTGATGCAAGCGAAACCGTTTTATCGACAAACAGTGTCGCTTCCTCAGTTTGGGTATGAACACCAAATTGGCCACTTTGCTCTTCCACGATGACGTACGGGTCGGAATCAGATAACGCTTCGCCCTCGAATGGCAGATTCAGATCCGATGCGCGTAAAAACGTGCCGTTTCTCGGGTGCTGCTCATCGCTTATCACGAGATGTGTAGCATTACACCAGTGCGCGGTGCCTGCTCGTTTCATCGCGTTTGCCCCCGGCTGCGCCAAGAAGGTTTTGTTGTAGCGTTGGTTTTCGATGATCCATTGGATCATGCCAAGCACGAGGGCAGAGTCGGTGCCCGGTTTGATTGGTATCCAGCGGTTATTGTCACCTGCCGCCAAGCTCGATGAACCCGCAGGCAAACTTGGTGTGATGATGGTGTATTCCAAGCTGCCTTCTGTTCGCGCATTGGCGAGTTGGCGCGCCTGACGCTTAAAAGGGTTACCCGCTTGAGCTGGCGACATACCGATGAAGATGATGTATTCCGCATTATCAAAGTCTGGCTTTAAGTGTGCGTTCTTATCTAAATCGTTCATAAATGCGCCGCTGCCAGCACGAAATGCATAGCCGCAGTAAGAGCCATGATGCCCAAAGTTACGCGTACCATAGCTGTTGAACGCGAAGCGTTTGAATATGTCGTCTCGGCCTTCGTTACCAGCGTTGGTCATTAACAATTGGTTGGCTTTCGGTCCATATTCTGGGTTTTCAGGATCAACGGGCGTTGTTAAATCGCGAATGTCGCGCAAGCCATCAACATGGCCTTCACCAAATAAATCTCCGCCTTCTACGACTTCTTCTATCAATTGCTCGTAGCTGATCGGAATCCATTTCCCCTCGCCGCGTTTGCCTACTCGTTTCAGCGGCTGAGTAATGCGGTACGGACTGTTGCGAATTTCTAGCATCCCATTGCCACGAGCACAGGCGGTGGAGCGACCTTCAAGACCCGCTTCTCCTGCCAAACTTAAATAAGCATCTTTGACTGGCGTTTCGAACGGAATGTGTTGCTGATGAGAGAGTGGGTGATATGGGTTGCCAGTAATACGCAAAATCTCGTCGTTGCGGTTATCAATGCGTACACGCAACCCGCACAGTGACCAACAACCAAAGCACATCGATGGTGCAACACGCTGGTTTGGATTCGGGATCAGGTTGCCTTTGTTGTTGACCGTGTATTCTGGTTCAAGCGAGTTACCGTGGTGAATATCACGCGTTTTTTTTCCTGCAGTGCCTTCGAGCGCACCCTCGACCATGTGTTTGGTGGTGGTGGCGTAACCTGCAGCGAATGCGCCAAGCCCACCCACTGCAATGCCTGATTTCAAAAACTGACGGCGTTTGTTATCCATGATGAAATCCTCTTTGATTAGCGTTCAGTTAAGGTGAGTGATGATGCTTTTGCTTCTATATTTCGTTTTGGTTGAACCAGCTCTGATCCGAGCAGTGCCAGTGCAAGCCATAATCCGAGCATGCCGATAATGCCTATCCAGCCATTTCCATCCATAGTGAGTTGGTATGGATACAGCCCTGCATCGAACTTGGCGATGGTTTGTACTTCCATGATGGTAAACCAGCGAATCAGCCACGCATTTGCCAACGTGATCAACGACAGACAAAACGTGCCCATGACACGATGCATACGAGAAGTTGTTGACGATTTGTCGTCTCTCATCGTCATGTTCGCGAAGATGATGCTGCCTAAAATAACCAAAGTGAGCAGAGCTATATTTTGTATCCATTGCGCGCTGGAATAGAGCGAAAATGCGGAATTGTTGGATGCCCAAATGGGTAGCAGTATCAGCGTTAATACACCGCTGGTAACCACCGATTTTTTTAGTAAATTAGTATCGCCAGATGTTAGCGTCTTTGACTGACTAGGCAGCAAGAGCCAAATCAGCAGAGAGAAGCCAACCGCGCCCATAAAAGCAGTAACAAACCAAAGAATCGGTGACGCGGGTTGGTGCCATAACGAGCGTGATTTTACGACCGCAATTTCAGCGCCTGTGTAGACAGCGATGGTGATGCCTGATAGTACCGTGATGGCGGACACCATAAGCATCGCTCTACGAGAGAGCACCCATTCACCCAGTGACAGCTTTGAAATTAGAGGCAGTACTTTCCCTGGCTGATTACGTAAGTTGATCAGATCCTGGCGGAGATACAGCCATGCAGTCACTACCGCTAAACCTGAGAAAACAGGCAAGAAAAGCGACCCTAAAGACATCCATGACCACGGCGTGATGTGCGCGTAAAAATGCCATGCGCGTCCCGGTTGGTGTAAATCACCAGTTAACGCTAATGGCCCCACGATGGCGCCGATGGCCAGCGTCAGCACAAGCGCAGCGCGCAGTCTGTGGCTGGTGTGTTTTTCAAATAATAGGGCGATTAGGAATAAAATAGCGGCAGCATAAGCCGAACCGATGTAGAAGAAATACTGTACCGCCCACGGGAGCCAAGCCATCGCATGAGGTTGGACTAACACTTCGGTGATGTTCATGCGTGCTCTCCTTGTGGGTCGTAAATAGCTGGCTGCCCGTCGATATGGCTGGTAAAGCGTTCATCCATGCCGATGTAAAACACGTGTGGCTTGGTCTCTTCATTGGGCTTTAGCACTTTGATGTCGTCTTGGTGCTTCGCAATTAAGCGGCGGACTTCACTTGATGGATTATTCAAATCACCAATCACACGCGCACCGCCAACACAGGTTTCCACGCAGGCAGGTAATAAGCCTTGTTCGAGTCGATGTGCACAGAAGGTGCATTTATCTGCGGTGAGGGTGTCCTCATTGATAAAACGAGCATCGTAAGGGCAAGCTTGTACGCAATACGCGCAAGCGACACAGCGACTGTTATCCACCATGACGATGCCATCTTCGCGCTGAAAGGTCGCTTGAACCGGACACACAGCCACGCAAGGTGGGTTTTCGCAGTGGTTACAAAGGCGAGGCAGCATAAAGGCCTTTGCTTCTCGCGTGGCTTTCGAACCGTCATCCAGTGTGACTTCGTATTGCTTTACGGTGGTCCGGAACTGGCCGATAGGCGCTTGGTTTTCAATGCTGCAACCCACGGTGCAAGCCTGGCAGCCGACGCACTTTCGTAAATCCACCACCATGGCATAACGTTTCCCCACTTGTCCTTTTCGATCGGCGGACTGGTTATTGCGAATAATGTTTCCCGCGGTTGCTGTGCCAATGCCCGCGACTGGAATTAACGCGGCTCCGGCTGTGACCGCGCTGAGAAAGCGACGTTTGGTGGAATCCATAACTCACCTGCTTTTTTGTTGTATTTGAATTGACTGATTCCATTGTGAGAAATGCACCGCGAGGCTTATATTGTGGATTTCCACATACCCAGATCAAACTTGATCTAAAACAAATGTGGTTTAGGGAAGGTAGCTGTTATTCTTGTCGCACTCTCTTGACGGAACGATTCGACTCATCATGAAAAAAGCACTGTGGCTTCAGCTTTGGATTCTTTGCTTGGTTGCCTTTGCTTCTTTGGCTCAGGGCGCTGTTTCTGAACAAGCAGATCTGCAAGGAATGCAAGAGCAAAAGGCAGTGCAGCCAGAGGCCAAGCAGAAAGTCGAAGTGGGCGTGTTAGCGATACGTGGTCATCTTTATGCTGAGCAGAGATGGCAACCGACCATTGATTGGCTCAATCAGCAAATTTCTGATGTGCATTTTGTTCTTCATCCCCTTAACTTGGATGAAATGGGCGAAGCGGTGAAGTTTCAGACCGTGGATTTCATCTTAACTAACCCAGGTCAGGCAGTGCGATTGGGTAGGCAATACGCGCTATCGTGGATGGCAACGCTAACCAGCCGAGCGCCGCAAAATTCGAACTACGGCATTGGTTCGGCGCTGGTGGTTCGAGCCAGTTCAAGCTATCAAACATTGCAAGATGTCTCAGGGCTTCCCGTTGCGGCGGTATCAGAAAAAGCCTTTGGTGGTTACTTAACGTTGCGCTATCAAATCGTGGAAATGGGTCTTAATCCGAACGATTTCTTTGCTGATGTCCGTTACCTCGGCTTTCCTATTGATGCCAACCTGTATCAATTGCGTGATGGCAATGTGGAAGCCGCTGTCGTCCCTGCTTGTTTATTGGAACAGATGCAAAATGAAGGTCTGTTACAGCAAGGGGATTTTCTAGTGCTAAATCAACAGCTAAATGAACACTCTTCGTGCGCTGTTTCTACGCCGTTATATCCAAACTGGTCATTTGCCAAAACAGAGCGTGGCTCAGCTCAGCTCGCCAAACAGATTGCGCAAGTCTTGCTTGCTATGCCGCCAGATCACCCCGCCATTATTGCCGCTGGCGCGTCAGGTTGGACGTCACCCGTCAGCTTGCTGAGCATCGACAAACTCTATCAGGCTCTAGACCTCCATCCGTTGCAACAACCTTGGTGGAGTGAGGCACTGCGCTGGCTGCGTAGTCATCAGGAATGGGCGTGGGCGCTGTTCATTTTTGTGATTGTATTGAACGCTTACCACTTTTGGCTTGAGTATCGATTTAGCAAGAGCAAGCAAGCGTTGGAGCAGACATCGTTACGTTTAAAAGAGAAAAGTGAACAGTTAGAGCATTCACAAAGAGTCGCGATTGTCGGTGAAATCGGCACCAGTCTTGCCCATGAACTCAATCAGCCATTGGCGGCCATTCGCAATTACAGTGAAGGCGGTTTACTTCGCTTGGCCAAAAAACGCCCTCATGAAGATATTGTCCCTGTGCTTGAGAAAATTCAGGGGCAAGTTGAACGAGCCGATGCAATTATTCAGCGCTTAAGAACGTTGATCCGCAAGCGCAGTGTCGACAAAGCGCCGTGCGATCTTCAAGTTCTTATTGATGACACGATTGAGTTGCTCCATTTTCGAATGCAGAAGCAAAATATTTCGATTGTGACCAGTATAGAAGGGAACGTCCGTCCGGTACTTGTCGACGCTGTGGGCGTTCAACAGGTTTTAGTTAATGTGATCAGTAACGCGATTGATGCGTGTACTTTGTTCCAAGAGAAATATCACTCATCAGGTTATCAAGGTAAAATTGCCCTGCATTGCGATTACCAAATCAATCAACTCTCCATTCGAGTATTGGACAACGGTACAGGGTTGCAGCAAGAGAATCCAACTCAAGCGTTTGTGAGTAGCAAAGAAGAGGGGCTCGGGCTGGGGTTAGCCATTTGTCGTGATGTAATGGAAATGCATGGTGGCGAGTTTCTCATCAGCTCGACAGCGCCACATGGCTGTTTGGTTGAGCTCGTGTTTCCATATCAAAACTAATCTGAACTAGGCATAGGAGCATTCAATGAGCAGCGGTGAAAAGCAGTTACCTGTTTTTGTAGTCGACGATGATGAATCGGTGCGTGACTCGCTCGCTTTTATGTTGGAAGAACATGACTTCAACGTCACCACTTTTGCTGATGGGCAGTCTTTCCTCGATGAGGTGGACGTTCAGCAAGCGGGGTGTATCATTCTTGATAGTCGAATGCCAAATCTTCGTGGTCAGCAAGTCCATCAAATTTTAAATCAAGCCAACAGTCCCTTGGCCGTTATTTACCTGACCGGACATGGTGATGTCCCGATGGCGGTCGATGCATTACAAGCTGGCGCGGTCAATTTTTTCCAAAAGCCAGTCAAAGGAGATGAGTTGGCACAAGCCATTTTGCAGGGGCAAGTGCAGTCGGCTGCAAACCTTGATATGGCGGCGGCAAAATCGGCGTATGAATCGCTCACTCCCCGAGAAAAAGACATTTTACGTTTGATCATTGCAGGCAAGCGGAACATTCGAATTGCTGATGAGCTTTGCATTGCAATGCGAACGGTTGAAGTACACCGCGCCAACCTATTGAAAAAGTTCTCAGCGAAAACCGTCGCAGAGTTGGCATATATTTATGGCAAGCTAGATTAGAGCTTAGTGAGTGACGCTTCTTAATGCTATTTTGTGGATACAACTTGAGCTTTATGACGACTCGCGTATTATCTTCTTCGTTCCTACTTTATCTGAATTCTTATGAGTTTATTGACTAAACGACATCACACGCCACATAAACGGGTGAAATGGCTACTAGCGATTATTGGCTGGGTGGTTGTCGTGTGTCTGATGCAAAATTCAGGTTTTGCATCGTCATGCTCTATGAAGTACGAGACGGTATCGCCTGTTGTTTCACTTACTGATGAGGGTTCGAGCGTCAAGTCGATTGATGCTAAAGAAACCAGCAAATGCGAATTGTCTGAAAAGTTAATTCAATTTTCTCAACATCAACTCGATGCATTTATTGTTGTTCTGTTTGTCGGTCTTTTGGCGTCGGCTATTTGGATGTGCTGCGCTTATATTCGCGCACAACATTGGACGGAGCCGATAGGTCGTAAGTATCGAGTCCATCTGACTTTCTGTGTATTCCAAGAATAAAAACGTGTTTTCTGACCAATAACGTCAGCGGTTTAGCACATTTGTTTTTATTATTAGGAATTACTATGAATCAAACTACCAAACTGACTCAGTTCGCGTCTATGTTCTTTATGACGCTGGCGTTGAGTTTGTTCTCTCTGAATATTTCAGCACAAACTACCGATACCGGTTGGATGACCAACCCGCAACATCCTCCAGTGCAAACGCGCTTTGTACTAACGGGTCAACAAGATCCGCAAGCCAAAACACTTACAGGTTATTTGGATGTTAAGTTGAGCGGAGACTGGAAAACTTATTGGCGATCGCCGGGCGAGGGTGGTGTCGCGCCATCGATAGATTGGCAAAACTCGCAAAACCTGAGCAAGGTTGATTGGCAATGGCCATATCCGCAAAAGTTCGAGTTATTGGGCATTGAGACTCTCGGTTACAAAGGCGACACTTTGTTCCCAATGACGCTGCATATCGACGATATGTCGAAACCCGTCACGATTGATGCAGTGCTCACGCTCTCTTCCTGCACCACCATTTGTGTGTTGACGGACTACCAAATCCAATTGACGTTCTTACCTTCTGAGCTGAAAGTGGACGAAGACGTGATGTTTAGTTACGCCCAAGCGGTGAGTAATGTTCCTCAATCTTCGCCTTTTGTTGAGGTCACGCAAACAAATTGGGATGCGACGCAATCAAAATTACAAATCAAACTAAAGAACACGCAAGGTTGGCAAAATCCTCAAGTGTTGGTGGATGGTGTTGGTGATGCGATTCGTGACTACAGCTTCAAGTTGGATGGACTTCAGCAAGAAGGTGATATCGTCACAGCAAATTACTCGGTTAATACCTGGCTGGGTGAGGTAGAGCTTAATGAACAATCGTTATATGTTTCTATCAAAGATGATAACTTGCTGGTCGAAGAGGTAACACAAGCACAAGCAGGAGCGGTTACATCGTCACTGCCAACTACCTCTTTAGCGAGTATTTTCTTATTTGCACTGTTAGGCGGTTTGATTTTGAACATCATGCCGTGTGTGCTGCCTGTATTGGGGATGAAGCTCAGCAGTATTGTGGCTGCGCATGGTGTAGAGCGCCGTCAAATTCGTACCCAGTTTATCGCTTCTTCTCTGGGGATTCTCACTTCGTTCTGGCTGATAGCTGGATTCATTTTGGTGTTGAAGCTTACAGGTAACGCGATCGGTTGGGGCGTGCAGTTCCAAAGCCCTTGGTTCCTAGGATTGATGGTACTAGTCACTGCTTTATTCGGTGCCAATATGTTGGGGTTATTTGAAATCCGTCTGTCATCGGGTACCAATACATGGCTGGCATCGAAAGGTGATAACTCTCTAGTGGGTCACTACGTTCAAGGTATGTTCGCCACTTTGCTTGCGACACCTTGTTCCGCACCGTTTTTAGGTACTGCCGTTGCTTTTGCCTTGGGCGCGGACGTATTAACGTTATTTGCAACCTTTACAGCATTAGCATTGGGTATGGCACTGCCTTGGATCTTAGTCGCTGTGTTTCCAAGTATCGCGCTAAAACTACCAAAGCCCGGTCCATGGATGAATGTCGTTAAGATCGTGTTTGGCATAATGATGTTGGCAACCAGCGTTTGGCTACTTTCATTAATGGCAAATCATGTACCGATGTTATGGATTGCACTCATCGCTGTGGTTGCTTTTGTTGTAATGATGGCAAGAGTTAAGAAAGTGTATGGTGAGAAAGCGCTTGCTGTATCCGGAACTGCCTCATTAGTGTTGATAGCTGGTGGCCTGTTACTCGGTAGTGTCACTGCTGACCAATGGGCGACACCGCTTCCTGAGGACTTAGCGTGGCAGAAGCTTTCTAACTCGGCGATTGAAGATCACGTCAATAATGGGCGAGTGGTGTTTGTTGATGTAACGGCAGATTGGTGTGTCACGTGTAAAGCGAACAAGATCGGTGTGATCTGGCAAGATCCTGTCTACTCATTGCTGCAAAGCCCTAATGTGGCGACGTTAAAAGGGGATTGGACACATCCGGACGGCTCGGTAACGGACTTTTTACGAGCTCATGGGCGTTACGGTGTGCCGTTTAACATCGTTTATGGCCCGGCGGCGCCACAAGGTATCCCGTTACCTGTGATTCTGACTGATGATGTTGTTTTAAGCGCGGTGAAACAAGCGAGTGGGGGAGCCATTCAATGAGTTCGACAAAGCAGCGTAGAACATTCCGATACTGGCTCATTCAAATCGTACAGATGGTGCTCATTGTCACCGTTATTTCTATCGCGATGGATTGGTATCGCACCAAAGATATTCCCAAACAGGAGGCACCACCATTGAGCTCCGTATTGAGCGATGGTGAATACTTCGATGCAATCGCACAAAGTCATGAACAACCTGTCGTTGTTTACTTTTGGGCGACTTGGTGTCCCGCTTGTAAATTTGTAAGTCCAAGCGTGAGCTGGCTGAGTGATGACTATGCCGTAGTTGGCGTTTCTGGCTCATCAGGGCCAAATGAGCGTGTGGCGCAGTTTATGCGGGCAAAAGAATATCGTTTTGAAAACATAAACGATCCTTCGAGCGATATTATGCGTGAATGGAAAATTAGCGTGACTCCAACCATTTATATTTTAAGAAATGGTGAAGTGGCCTCTATTACGACAGGCATCACAACGCCGATAGGAATATTGGCGAGAATTTGGTTGGCTCGATAACGAAATAAAAATCCGATATTCAAAATACTGAATATCGGATTTTTTCTTTTTATTTTCTCGCTCCAACGGGAATCATAATGTGTGCGTATGGAGGGCCTTTCCACATCACGTATGGGCCACCATAACTTGGATCGGTTGGTAGAGAGTCGAGCAACGCTTGGTCTGGCGTAATAATCATCAAGTGTGGTCCTTCCACAATCCATTGATTATCGTCCGTCATCCCTTCTGCAAATGGGTCGGTGTTACTGGCACCGCCATCACCCGCTAACATGTAAGAAATACCTAATGCTTTGGCTTGGAAAGGTTTTTTGTTCATCCAAGCGTCTGCCCATTCCATCCAAGGACCATCCATACACATTGGCGCTGTGCCTTCCAATTGAGGAGGCGTTGGGAAGCAAGTGTATTGGCTAGAACCTTCTTGCAGAACATTATTGTTCCAGTCCATCACTGTTACTTTATCGCGAATAGTCGGTGGTGCAGCACTCAGTGCATCTTCTAAAAGTGCTTTTGAATCATCGGCTGCGAATGCGCCAAAAGCGCAGCTGACCGAAACAACAGCAGTTAAATAAGGAGTTAGTTTCATAAATTAAACCTCAAGTTAATACAACATGAGAATTTGAGCACTTTAATTATAGAATGATATTAAAAATAAGAACCATTATTTAAATGGAAAATAATAAGCGATAGGTTTGTTATGTTAATTTAAATATTGTTTTTATATACAGAGAATAGAATGATGGAAATAAGATTAGCTGAATAATCGAAGCAGATTATCAGGACATATTTTTCTTTATGCACTTAAAAATTCCATCGGAATCACGGGCTAGTACTTTTCAAAATTTCATCTATTTCTACTGGTTATCGCTGAATAACCAGCCGGTTACGTTTCATAAAAAATTAGCCATTTAATAAGTGCTTAGGTGCGTATTGCGTGTTACATTCGAGCATCGTTCTGGTTATCAAGGAGGAAACGATGGATGTTTCAATACCACGATCCGGATGGACAAGATTTGCCCCGAAATACTTATAGTAGATCGGTGGAGCATACGGCATATACCGAAAGTGAAGTTGAACAACTCTGTCAGCAGGCGGGGTTGGAAGTGGTTTCCTTAGAAAATGTGATTGGTTACGTATCTGGTGTTGGTTATGTGTGTCGATACTTGATGCTAGAGCTGAAAAAGTCACACCGCTGAAATAAGTAACAAACAAGGACTGTTTTTGAAAACACAAGATTTAACCGAGTTCGGGTCGGGCATTGAATACGATGCCCAATACGAGCAGCATTACCATCACGACATTGCTTTCATCACAAGGTTAATCGAAGAAACCAATGCTCGAAGTGTACTGGATGTCTGTTGTGGTTCCGGCATTGTCACGATTCCAGTATCTGAGCAACTCAACGAAGCCATTGGCATTGATATTTCTGAAGGGATGCTCCAACACGCAAAGGACAAAGCCAAAAGCAGGAGTAACTTGCGTTTTCTTCATCTAGACGCAACCCAGTTTTCGTTAGGTAAGAAGTTTGACCTAGCCATAATGACAGGGAATGCATTCCAAGCCTTTTTAAGTGATGAGATGCTAGCAGGTGCACTGAGCTCAATATCAAGACACCTCGAAAAAGGTGGGCGATTTGTCTTCGATACGCGTTTACCAACGCCAGAGAATCTAGAACTGGATCATGAGATGGCACTGTGGCAAACCTATGTTTCTCCAACTTATGGTGAAGTGAATTATTTAGGTATGAAGGCCGAGTATGACTTGCAAACGTCCATCATGTATTTGAAGAAAGAGCGCCATTTTGAAGGTGGAGCGATTGAGTATTCCAGCATTGATTTAAAATATCGTCCGCTGGAAGACATAGAGGTTTTCCTTGAACAAGCGGGATTCAGAATTATAGAGAAGTACCAATCTTGGTCAGCGCAAGTATTTGAGGCGAATGCCAACTCGCTTGTCTGTGTGGCTGAGAAAATATAAATCAATGTTGAGGGATACAATGCAAGGGTTTCGAATTACCACGTCGTTAGATGACATGGATTTAGACGTTATCTACCAGTTCATTTCAAACAGTTATTGGGGAAAGGGTATTCCAAGAGAACGCTTTGAGAAGTCATTGCGAAATTCGTTCTGTTTCGCGGTTTTGGATGACGAAAATCAACTCGTCGCTTTTGCTCGGTTAATTACCGATCTCACCACGTTTGCGTATCTTGCCGATGTGTTTGTAGTGGAGGCACACCGTGGTAAAGGCATCAGTAAGTGGTTGATCTCAGAAATTGTTGCTCATCCAGAACTACAAGGCTTACGCCGTATGATGCTTGCAACCCGCGATGCTCATGGGTTGTACGAACAGTTTGGGTTCACTCCTATTGCTCCAGTAGAAAACTTCATGCAGATCTGGAAACCGAATGTTTATCAGAGCTAAATCATGATGAGAGTTGAATCTCAACAAGTGGCAATCAGATACCTCAAAACAACAGACGCTGCTCTTCTGTTTGAAAACTATTTAGGCGATGAGCAAGCATGCCGCTTCCTCAATCGCCAAGCCCACCAAAATGTTAATCAAACCCTTGAAGCGATCGAAAGATGGCGCGCTCAATATGATCAAAAGTCTCCTAATCTATTAGTCTTCGCTATTGAAGAACTCACTTCTCAAACTCCTATTGGTTGTCTGGTGCTGATACCTGAGCAAGACAGCAGTGAAATCCATTTTGGTATTTCTGCTCGCTATCAGGGAAAAGGCTATGCAACCCAAGCCTGCAAACTTGGCGTTGTTTACCTGCAAAGCTTGGGTATAAAGCGCATTCGCACTACCCCGCATATTGGCAACCACGCGAGTATTCGTGTGTTGGAGAAATGTGGCTTTATCAGCCAAGGCATTTTAAAAGCGCATGCGGTTTTTCCTGCTTTAGGACGTGAGGCGCAAGACTGTATGGATATGCGATTGGAAGATACAGAACTGTGCTATTTTGCACATTGTTCAGAATGAAATGGATAGCGGTTGAAACGAGCGGTTACAGAGCTTGTTAGTCGCCATCGTAGACTGCGTCTTTGCTGAGTGATTCGTCGAGATTTTTTAATCTTTGATTGTCAGAGGCGACTGACAAAACCATACCAACTGTGACAACCAAACCGCTATTAAAGCAGGATATTATTCCTTCAACTTTGTGTTTTAGGAGTAGTCATTAGACTACCCAATAATTGTTGGAATAAATAATGACGAAACGTTGGCTTGTCTCCGCTGTGAGCATCGCGCTGCTCGGCGGTGGTACGTATTTCTATCTCCAATCTGCTGCTCAACCAGAATTGCTGCCTACATTGATTGTGGAAAAAGGCACGATTGAAAAACAAGCGGTGGCTGTTGGTAAAATTGTCCCTGCACACTCTGTGTCTATTAAGTCACAAATCGACGGCATCGTCGGTGAAATTTACGCGAAAGTTGGTGAAAAGGTGAAGCAAGGCCAGCCGCTGATCAAAGTGCGTCCAAACCCAACCCCCCAAGCATTAACGGATGCATCGGCAGAACTCATGCGTAGCGAAGCCGATCTGGAATCCGCCAAACAAAAACTGTCCAACTTAGAAAGCTTGGTCAAGCAGGACATTATTCCAAGTAACTACGACGAATACGTAAGTGCGCGCTCGGCAGTCAAATCTGCGCAAGCGGACGTATTGCAAAAGCGCCAGAATCTCGAACTCATCCGCAGTGGTGAGGCGTCTATCGGTGATGCGCGTTTAACGTCGACGATCTACGCGCCAATTGATGGCACGGTACTCAACCAGAAAGTTGAGGTCGGAGAGCCGATCATCTCGACTCAATCAAGCCAAGCAGCGACTGAAATGATGTCATTGGCCGACATGAACAGTCTGATTTTTAAAGGTAGCGTCAGTGAGCATGATGCTGCGCAGTTGTCTCCGGGAATGCCCGTTATGTTGACGGTGGCGCCTTATCCTGATGTGGCGATTTCTGGTGTGCTAACCAAAGTGGCGATTCAATCTGAGAACCTTAACTCACCAGAGGGCAATGCTTCGGCAAAAAGTTTTGATAACGGTTTTGAGGTTGAAGTGGGAGAACTCAAGATCTCACAAGATGTGTTGCTTCGTTCTGGTTTTTCATCGACGGCTCAAATCATTCTGAAGAAGTCTGAAAACGTGCTCACTCTACCGGAGCGCGCTCTGCAATTTGATGGTGACGCACCGAATGTTCTGATCCCCGATAGCTCAGAACAAGGGTTTCATAAACAACCGGTGAAACTCGGTCTGTCAGATGGCATCAATGTCGAAGTGCTTGACGGCGTGGAGCTTGATGAAGAGGTTATCGACAACAGCATGATGGGAGCGGCGCATGGTTAAACTGCAACGATCAAAAATCGCCTTTGCATTGTTGGCTGCCACACTCAGTTTGCCGACCTACGCAATTTCTATTGAACAAGCTTGGCAACAAGCAAAGCAGAACGATCCTAATTACGAAAAAGCGAAAATCGGCGTCCAGCTTGGCGAGGTTGGCGTACAGAGTAGCCGCAGTGCGTTATTGCCGGGTTTAAGTGCCAGTGCATCAGCGGATTGGAATGAGTCCTCAAGCTATTCGAACAGTTACGGCGCTACCTTATCTCAAACTATTTGGGATAGCAGTTTGTGGTCGGAACTGGATCAAGCGAATGCCAATTATCTCAAAGCACAGTTAGAGCTATCTCAATCGCATAACGAGCTTGCGCAGAAGCTGCTCACCGCTTACCTAGATGTGGCAAGCGCACAGGGCGACCTCAAATTGGCGCAGTCCAAGCTGGAGGAGGGGAAAGAACTTCTCAACATCATCGAGAAACGCTATCGAGCAGGCAAAGTGAAGTCGGTTGATGTTGAAGAGATGCGAGCGAATCAAGTCTCTGAGCAAGCAAGTATCCTCAATGCAAAAGCCGATCTCGAAGTGAAAAAAGCAGAGCTTGCGGCGTTAATCAATCAAATGCCGGAGAGTGTCGACCAAATTCGAACGGATTCTTTGATTCAGCCGCCGATGCTGGTGGACTCTCAGGAGCAATGGCTAAAACTGGCGAAAGACAGCAGTCCAGAGCTGTTGGTGGCGGCGCAGATGGTGAAAGCGAGCGAGTTCGCGAAAGATTCAGCTAAAGGTGGATACTACCCGACCGTCAAAGGCAGTGTGGGCTACAGCGATAGTGACAATCGTTCAAACGGCGAGTTTAACGCTGGGATTAGTTTGAGTTTGCCGATTGACCTCAATGGTGCAGTGCGAGCGAAAGTGGACGAAGCATCGTTGAACATTTTAAGCGCCAAGCAAGATATGCGTAGAGTGGAAATTGATATTCAGAAACGAGTTATTCAGCAGTTTACGCAGGTCGATATCAACTGGAATCAAGTTTTGATAGCGAACGAGCTGGTTGAGTCGCGCGCCAGAGTGTTGCAAAGCAAAGAGAAACTTTACGACGCTGGCCTGCTTGAAGTGTCGGAAGTTATCAGCGCACACAACAGCTTGTTTGAGGCGAAAAACAGTCTGCAAACCAACTTGTACAGCTACTGGCGTAAGAGAATCAGCTTACTGCAAACCGCAGGGAAACTCGATGACGATACCATGGCGTTGATCTCTCGAGCTTTTCATTCATGAGCAGTCTATTGCAACAAACTTGGCAAACGTTGATGGCGCACCGCATGAAGAGCGTGCTGGCCATTATCGCGATTGCTTGGGGCGTGATCTCTGTGGTGGTGTTAATCGCACTTGGCGAAGGCTTTTATCGCCATCAGACCCAGTCGTTTTCATTTATGATCAACAATGTGCAAGTGGTGTTTCCGTCGAGTACCAGTAAACCGTGGCAAGGGTTAGCTTCAAGACGACAAATTGATATTCCACAAGAAAAAGTCGACATGATCAAACAGTCAGGCTTCGTGCAACAGGCGTCAAGCGTTTACGCCAAATGGGATGCGAATATCACCAATCTCAAAGGACAGAACTTATCGAGTACGGTCAGCGGTATTGATACGTCTTACTTTCCTTTAATGCAACGCAAGCTGCAATCCGGTTCGAGAAACCTGTCACCAAGTGATATGGACAACCACACTCGCGTGGCAGTGTTAGGCGATCAAATTGCGCAAATGGGCGGAATCCAAATCGGGGATAGGCTCAAAGTCAACGGCATTCCGTTTTTAGTGATTGGGATAACCGTTGGTGAGGACACTGGCATTTCATTCGGCGATAGCCGCACGGTTTTCATTCCTCAAACAACGTACCGCGATTTGTGGGATGCGAAACCTTGGATGGTATTGATGAAGCCGAGAGACGGGATGGATGCACCGTCGTTTCGACAAAATATCGTGAACTTTTTCGCCAAGCAGCTTCATTTTGACCCAAGTGATAAAGATGCGGTCGAATTACCCGATTTTAGTGAAGGTGCGGCGGTCATCAGGGGAATTTTGCGTGGCATTCAGATTTTTCTCGGAGCGAGTGGCGCGATGACCATGGCGGTCGGTGCGCTTGGCGTTGCCAACATCATGTTTTTATCTGTCACGGAGCGCACGCGTGAAATCGGTGTGCGTTTGGCGATCGGGGCGACTCAAAAATCCATACTCAGTCAGTTTATTCTTGAGGGGCTTATTTTGGTAGCCGTGGGCACGGCATTAGGTCTGATGTTTTCGTATGCCGTGGTATCTGTCTTAAGCAGCATGGCATTACCGGAATGGATTGGTTTGCCTGTGATCACGCCAGATTCCATTGCTTGGTCTTTACTTGTGACGCTTGTCTTGGCATTGATGGCATCGTATTTCCCAGCAAGGCGAGCATCGCGTCTCACGCCAGTCATTGCTTTGAGTGCGAGGGCCTAGTCATGTTGTTACCGATGAGACAAATTTTCCAAGAAATGGCTGCAGAAAAGCTGAGATTGGGTTTGACCATTCTGGCTGTAGCGTGGGCGACCCTCTGTATCGCTGCTATGTTGGCGGTAGGTGAGGGTATTCGTCAGGGCGTATTGAAAACCGCACAAAATGGTAACGGCAACTTGATTTATTTGACCGGAGGGATGGCCACCGTCGACCACGGTGCTTTTCACCAAGGTAAATTTCTGACATTAAAAATGGACGATTCAGAGGTCGTTCGAGCGTTACCCGATGTAAAAAGTGTTGCGCCAACTGCGAAGTGGAAAGAGCGCATCACCGTTGGTGACAGAAGCTCGTGGCAAGAGCCCTTAGCGGTCACGAGCGAGTTTCAATCCATGACCAATTTGGTGCCGATGGCGGGAGGGCGATGGTTAAATCCACTCGATCAAAAAGAGACGCGCAAAGTCGTTGTACTGGGTTATGAACTGGCAGCCGACTTATTCAACCCGAATGAGGACTTTAGTTGGTTTGCGACAGTCACATTGCAAGTCAACCCTGTGGGGCAAAAGGTAAAAATCGGCAATGAGGAGTTCACCGTTGTGGGCGTATTGGAGAAAAACAGCGCTCAAATAGAACTGGGGGATCTTATCAACTATTCCAGCTTTGTGCCGTTAGCGACGTGGAAGCGATTTCATGTCAACGGTGAAATTGGTGGCATCAATGTGCAACCACAAGCGGATGTGGACCGAGAAGCCTTAGCAAAGACGATCAGGCAAGTGATTGCCCGTAAACACGGGGCAAGTGTCAGCGATGAGCAGATCGTCCAAGTCGATGATATGTTCCTTAAGCAAAAGAGTATGCAGCAATTTCTGATAGGTTTGCAGAGTTTTCTTGGCATTATCGGCTTCGTTACGTTAGCTGTTGCTGGCGTTGGCATTGCCAATGTGATGTATGCCACCGTAAAGCGATCTACGCGTGATATCGGTGTGCGCATGGCAGTCGGTGCAACCCTAACAGCAATTCGCATGCACTATTTAGTGCAGTCTTTATTGACAATGATGATGGGGGGCGCGCTTGGGTTAGCCGTGACGTACGCGCTGGTGTCTGCCATCAGTTCCATTCCTTTAGAGGGCAGTACCTTTTATGAACAATTGGGTAAACCTGTCCCTGAGTTGTCGTGGGTCGTTGTCGCGATTGTCATCCTCACCTTAGTGATCATTGGTGTGGCATCTGCATGGTTACCTGCAAACCGAGCCGCAAAAGTCAGTCCGTTGGAGGCGCTACAAAGTGAATAACAACAATAACTCTGGAGAGAACATGTCGAACAAGCCGCTTGTTGAGCTGACCAACATCTGTAAATACTACTCTAGTGGGGAGGCGGAAGTTCGCGCGTTAGACGGCGTTGACTTAACCATTAATCAAGGCGAGTTTCTTTCCATTCTTGGCCCGTCCGGTTCGGGTAAATCAACGTTGATGAACATGCTCGGCTGTTTAGATAAGCCCACCGATGGCGAGTACCAACTTGGCGGCCAAAACGTCGCAAGTTTAAGTGCGAATGAGCTGGCTGGCATTCGTAACCAAAAGATCGGATTTGTCTTCCAAAGCTTTAACTTATTGGAATATGCGACGGCGCTCGATAACGTGGCGCTGCCATTGGTGTATTCCGGTATTAAGGCCAAAGAACGCCGCCAGCGCGCTGCCAAATTGCTAGAGCAAGTCGGGCTAGGGGATCGTTTAGACCATAAACCAAACCAGCTTTCTGGTGGTCAAAAGCAGAGAGTTGCGATTGCAAGAGCCTTGGTCAACGATCCGCAAATCATCTTAGCGGATGAACCAACGGGGGCATTGGATTCAAAATCCGGCGCAGAGATTGAAGCCTTGTTCAATCAACTTCACGCTGAAGGCAGAACCTTGATCATCGTGACGCACGATAACGCCCTAGCAGAGCGCACCAAACGCATCATCACCATCAAAGATGGCAAGGTGATTTCGGATAGGGCTCCGGAGGGAAGATAAATGAATTTTTCTTGATTGAGACTGGAGTTACTTTAAGGAAGATAGCCATGGAATAGGAGAAGCTATCTTCCTTTATTTTTATTCGCGATATTCGCCTTGTCTCTCTTTTATCAAGTCATGCTTTTGTTCTTTAAGTAGAGTGATTGCGAGCTTAGTGTCCTCAATCAATTTACTGTTATCGTTGAGATCTTTGCTCTTCAAAGGCAAAACCAGATAATGAATGCTGCCATCCTTATTCTGTACTCCGGTAGCAATGATGACATCACCTTCAGACGCCGTACCAAAATACTCTGAAACCACTTTGGTTTCGCTGACACCGTAACTATCCAAATAGGATGATTCCGTGTTGTCAAACAAGATAGGAACCCCTTGCTTCGCTAATGTTCGCAATTGTTCTTGCTTTTGCTCGTCGAATGGATAGTCGGTTGTACTGATATAACTTACCTGTTCAGCTTCAATAAAATCGTACAGTTCATTGCTCAATTCATTTAATGGGGCAGATATCCAAGGTGTAGCTGGAATGACGTCGGAAGTAGCGTCATTGTCATTCTGTGGTGTTGGAATGGTAACCACCTCTTGAGCTGCATCGCTCTCAGGAGGCGTTACACTTCTTGTCTCAGTTTTCTCTGTCTTGATTTGCTCGTCAAAACTTGCAACAGAATTGCTCTGGGGATTCTTGTTATTTGAATTAATTAGAAATATGGCGAGTACTGCACCAAGTGCTAGCGCCGATCCAGTCAAGAGTTTTTTATTACTTGTCATGTCTTACCGTTTATTTCATTAGTAAATACGGCGGCCACTTATTCATTCCGTGGCCGCAGGCTAATAAGTTAGTGGTAGAGCGCGTCATTCCAAGAGATAGTTACGGCTCGGCTAGTCTCTGTCCATTGACTGCTATCACGATTTTTCTTCCAAGTATTTTCTGGGGTGGTATACCAGCTACACCAGTCACGACCAAAGTAGTAATTGGTTTTTCGCCAACCTGCAACCAGCTTGACTTCTGATGTATCTAGGCCATCTTGAATATCATTTTTTCGATATACAACACCGACTTGCGGTTTAAAATCAGAGCGCATCACGACAGGTAATTCGCTATAGTCAATTAGGTTGCCCATGTCACAGCTGGTCCAACGGTACAATAACCAGTCTTTAGGTGGAGTATTGTGGCGGATAGTCTGGTTTTCGATAAGCCAATTAATGCTCTCATTGGTCTGATCAAAATCAGCCACCGTCTGAAATTCTGGTTGATCGTAAGTTACACGGTTGCTCCAGGAGATCCCACCGCTAATATTTGGAGAATCAGAAGCACTGAAGCCAAGATTAAAGTCCAAAGACTCACTGACAGATGCTGTTGCAATAGTGTTTTCTGGAGCATGGCTCATATGACGTAAAGGGGCACCATTTAAATAACTCAGTGCCAGTTTAAAGGCGGTTGGGATTGTGTAACGGTAGTCTCCACCGGTGGCAAAACCATAGATCTGCTCTTTATTCGGCACATTAGTCATGTCGAAACCAGAACCTCCGTTTAGAAGCAACTTGGCTTCCTTAGCTCCATTCGGCAGCAAAGATTGATTCCAGACATTTTCTAAGGAGTAAATTAAGCGGATTTTCTTCGAGCGTGCATCGCTATCATCGAGCTGTAGCAAGGTCGAAGTGTAAGCTTTTAATGTATCTTCAGCATGTGCTGGAGCTAGAGAACCAAGTAATGCGAGCGCGATAATACTCGCGGAAAGATGCTGTTTTTCCATTGTTGTTTCCTATTAGTCAGCCCATAAAGGTTATTATTGGTTTTTAACAATAACTCTATGGGTGTTTTATAATTATGGACTGGTTATTAATTGGTGCTCAATAATTGAGCGGTGAAATATTGCATCTTGTTTTTTAATAAAAAAAGGAAAAGTATAGATTCGTGGGATTAATGTCTCATAGTTTTTAAATTCATTACTCAACTATAATAAATAAGAATTTGGTTATTAAGTTTTACCTTTTTAAGTTATTACTTAATTTTTATCTTCTAATGTTATGTTTAAAATTCCTTATTGATAGAAGTGAGGTTTATAAGTATTAACCATGTTATTGTTGAGGTTTCTGTTATGCCAAACTAAGTAAAGTGTCGTTATGTGGTCATTACGGCTTCCTGGATTTAATTTAAATTAAAACAGTGGGTTATGTTTGTTTTATTATTGGTTATTTCGAGCTTCATGTAATAGTTGGGTGACAAAGCTTGTCAATGAAGTTGTCATATTCGTGTATGAGGTTATATGTGCTTTTACAACAGAAAAATGAAACTTTACGTTTGAGATGGTAAATATAGGAAAAGAAAGAAATAAGATAATTAAATAATAATTTTTCCGAAAATATTAAATGTAAGGTACTTCTGATTAAACGAATGCTTGAATAAATGATTGAATGTGAAAAGTACTATTTAAGCTACGCTGTCCTATATTCCAGTTAGCATCTTGTTTATATAATGCGTTTTCCAAGTTTAAAACTGGTTCACATACAGCTAATCCCTCACGAGTCATCAGTTTCTTAATTACACATATTGGCACTATGCTCGCCAAGTTACGTGTATTGGTGTCAATGAATAACAGTATCTACGATAGTTCCCTCAGAGTCGGAACTCCCACTATGAATTTCTTTCATGTTCAACGTGAAACAATACCAATATTATTCAACTCGTGAAGCAAGTATAAAAAACGGACTGCTCTGGTGTTAGGCACTGCGACCACCGTTTTTAGTACGAACTGTTCGTCGTGAACGCCGCGCAACCTAACGATTGGGAAAACCAAAAAACAAAAATATCCCCATGCACAGAGTTAGGAAAAGTCTGCTTTATCTAAGGAAATAGGATACCAACTCACGATGAATAACGATTTCACATTTGCTATCAAAAGCATTCGCTTTGATGAGAATTACCAACCATCAGACAACACGCGAATCACTACCAACTTTGCTAATCTGGCTCGTGGAAACTACCGCCGAGAGAATCTGCGCAATGCACTCCGAATGATCGACAATCGTTTTAATGCGTTGGCACATTGGGATAATGCGCAAGGTGACCGCTACTCAATAGAGCTTGAAATCATCTCTGTTGATATGGATATCCAAGACAGTGGCGAAGCCTTCCCATCGATTGAAGTGCTCAAAACTAACATTGTTGACCACAACACTAACGAGCGCATCGAAGGCATTGTGGGCAACAACTTCTCTTCATACGTTCGTGATTACGACTTTAGCGTTTTGCTGTTGGACCACAACAAAAACCAGCCACGTTTCAGCATCCCAGCTAACTTCGGTGATTTGCATGGCAAACTGTTCAAAGCTTTCGTTAATTCTGAGTCTTACAAACAGCATTTCAAAAAGCTGCCTGTGATTTGTTTGAGCGTATCGGACAACAAAGTATACCGACGCACCGAAAATCAACATCCTGTTTTGGGCTTTGAATATCAGCCGAACGAATCTTCGTTGACGGAGCAGTACTTCAAAAAGATGGGCTTACAGGTGCGCTACTTTATGCCACCAAACAGTGTCGCACCATTGGCATTCTATTTCTTCGGTGACTTGTTGAACGATTATTCAAACCTAGAGCTTATCAGCACGATAAGCACGATGGAGACATTCCAGAAGATTTACCGACCTGAGATTTACAATGCCAACGCGGTTGCCGGTAATTGCTACCAGCCAAACCTAAAAAACCTAGACCACTCGCTAACTCAAATCGTTTACGACCGAGAAGAGCGCAGCCAACTGGCGATTGAACAAGGGAAATTTGCCGAGGAGCATTTCATCAAACCTTATCAATCTGTGCTTGAACAATGGTCTGCAAGCTATGCGTAATCGATAACGAGAATCTAGAAAGGAATGACGATGAAAACACTATTACCGACTTCAACGGCTGGCAGCTTACCGAAACCTTCTTGGCTGGCCGAACCAGAAAAACTTTGGTCACCGTGGAAACTGCAAGGTGAAGAACTGATTGATGGCAAACGCGATGCGCTACGTGTCGCTTTGCAAGAACAAGAACTGGCAGGCGTTGATATCGCCAGTGATGGTGAGCAAACTCGCCAACATTTTGTGACGACCTTTATTGAGCATTTAAGCGGCGTAGATTTTGAAAACCGTAAAACGGTGACCATTCGCAACCGTTATGAAGCAAGTGTTCCGACTGTGGTTGGCCCAGTAAGCCGCACAAAGCCCGTGTTTGTTGAAGATGCAAAGTTCTTGCGTGAGCAAACTAAGCAACCTATCAAGTGGGCGCTGCCAGGCCCTATGACGATGATCGACACGCTTTATGATGATCATTACGGTAGCCGTGAAAAGCTGGCTTGGGAATTTGCGAAGATCCTCAATCAAGAAGCGAAAGAGCTTGAAGCGGCAGGTGTCGACATCATTCAGTTTGATGAGCCTGCGTTCAATGTGTTTTTCGATGATGTGAACGAGTGGGGCATTGCATGTTTAGAGCGTGCGATTGAAGGGCTGAAATGTGAAACGGCGGTGCATATCTGCTATGGCTACGGCATCAAAGCGAACACGGATTGGAAGCAAACGCTAGGCACTGAATGGCGACAATACGAAGAAGTATTCCCTAAATTGCAGCAATCGAATATCGATATTATCTCGCTTGAGTGTCATAACTCGCGAGTGCCTATTGAGTTGCTTGAGTTGATTCGCGGTAAGAAAGTGATGGTTGGTGCGATTGACGTTGCAACCAACGAAATTGAAACGCCAGAAGAAGTGGCGAACACACTGCGAGAGGCATTGAAATACGTTGATGCCGACAAGCTTTACCCATGTACCAACTGCGGTATGGCGCCTTTGTCTCGTGAAGTATCAACCGCTAAGCTCAATGCGCTAAGTGCGGGAGCGGAGATCATTCGTAAAGAGTTGGTGGGTTGATATTAAGACTTAGGCTCGACACCATAAACTAAAGTTAGGGTCATTCCAGCGAGTTTAAACGAGACTAGGAATCTGATTACAGCTCGCTAGGAAATGGCGATAACTTTCGCACTTCAAAGCACGTGGTTAGTAGATCCTGAATCACGCTCGTCCCTCGCTGTTCAGGATGACGGATGTTGGGAGATACGTTACTCATGTACACAACTATTTGGTTTGTATCCAAAGTTGGGTCATTCCAGCGAGTTTAAACGAGACTAGGAATCTGATTGCAGCTCGCTGGGAAATGGCGAGGCTTTCGCACTTCAAAGCACTCAGTGGGTAGATCCTGAGTCACGCTCGTTCCTCGTTGTTCAGGATGACGGATGTTGGGAGATACGTTACTCACATACCCAATTATTTGGTTTGTATCCAAGATTGGGTCATTCCAGCGAGTCTAAACGAGACTAGGAATCTGCTAACAACTCGCTGGGAGATGGCGATAAGCTAAGAACTTCAAAGCTCTCGGTGGGTAGATCCTGAATCACGCTCGTTCCTCGATGTTCAGGATGACCGTTTTAAATAAAAATGCCGCTCGCAGTAAAGTGAGCGGCATAGTTTGTTTTCCGTTTTCCGTTTTCAGCCTCGGCCAAGGCTTAATTCAACTCCACGTTCCTCATCTCAGGATGCTTTAGCAACATTACACGAATCCAGTGATGCACTACCCACATCACCATCGCGGTGAGCAGAACCGCAACGAAAATCGAGCTGAAACGGTACAAGATCGAAAAGAACGCGTCTTTTTGTTCTGGCACCAACGAGGTCGTCAGCGGAACCGATAGGGCAGACATGGCAGAAAACGCGATAGCCGCTTTAATTTGCCCCTTGGTGAGCCACAAGCAGAATGGCCCCATTGCAATGGTAAAGGCGAGCCAAAAGAGTAGCCCATGCCCATACCAACTGCCCAATATGAGCTGAACAGCCATCCCCGCGATGCAGCCTAGTGCGGTGCCGATGATGCGAATTTTTGCCATGGCGAGCGAGCCTGCTAAAGTCATTGGGGTTAGGATGATCAAAATGGAAGCTTGTGCGGCTAACGAGTCATATAAGTCCGCTACTTGGAATACGATAAATGCCGCCATCGCCACTACCCAACCCATGGCAACTTGGCTGATGTAGTCAATATCGCTTTTCACTGGGGTCGACATCTCAATGTGCTCGGCGGGGGATTTTGGCTCTGGGAACAACCAATACGCGAATGCGCAAACAAAAATATTGCTGAACGCCATCACCCACATGTTGACGTTGAACTCTTCAATATCCATGAAGTTATAGCTGGCAAAGTTCAACACAATTGAACCCACCAACAACCCCATGTAACCAAACAAATAGGTTTTCTGGTTCATCATTGCAATGCACTTGAACAGCATCATAATTCCGACGGCAACGGTCATTAATGTTGGATGAAACTGCAAGTATTCCAGCAAAAATGTGGCTTGTATGGTTGTCCACACCGCAGAGAAAAACACGATCAATAAAGCCGAAAGATTAAAGTGGTCCATTCTGCCCAATATAAACAGCGGCATCATGATGGCAAAAAATCCGTAAGACCAACCGAAGACCATGCTTAGCGCAAGCCCTAAAGAGCAGCCGAACCAAATTCGTAAGGTTTTCATTGTCGCCGCCTAGTAAATGAAGTGGAACCAGCTTGCGAGGTGAATCTGTGCTTGCGCCATCAACTGCCAGAAAATGCTGTTGTCTGGGTACAAAACAATGGTAGCGCGAGAGCCGACAAACAGTGCTGGTGGTAACTCTTCGCTGCTGGTTAGGTTCACTCGTGTACGCTGCGCATCACGTACCCAGCGGTTGTTCACTTCCACTTTGGTTAGTGCGCCATTAGGCGTTTGTTGTGCGGCTGCTACACCGTAATCGCGGCTAGCTAAATCAAAGTCGTACACCGAACCTGGGTTGGCATCAAATGTGACCAAGGCGTGGAAAGTCTTGTCTACGTTCGCGACGGATTTTTCACGAAAATCAGCGACTACCCAGAGTGATCCTGTTGGTACAAATGTCAGCAATGGCATGTTGGTGTTTGCCATCGTACCAACTTCTAGTTGCAGGTTGGTCACGACACCATCACTGGGAGCGAGTACCGCGGTATTTGCCAAATCAAGTTGCGCCTTTTCGATGCCGTTTTTTGCAATTCGAACGGCGGTGCTTTGACCTTTTTGATCGCCTAATTGCGCCTCAATGACTTTTAAGTTTTGTCTTTCCGCTTTAAGCGCTGCACGTGATACCTGATTTTGGGCAAAGGCATTATCGAGTGTCGATTGAGAGATGACTTTCTGCTTCGATAGTGTCAGTAAGCGGTTGTACTCGCGGTGTGCATTATCAAATGTCGCTTGGGCGCGGGCAATATTGGCAAGAGCGGCTTCGCGTTGAGAATACAGCGTTGCTTCTTTTTCATAAGCGGATTGCAGAGACAGCTCCGCCTGTTCAAGTGCTATTTTGTATTTACGATCATCAATCGTAAACAACACATCGCCTTTTTGAACGGACTGGTTATTCTCGATGAGAACGTCGGTCACTTTACCAGATACCTCGGGCGCGACTTGGACAACGTATCCTTGCACTCGTCCTTCGGTCGTTAAGGGGGCGTGGCGGTCAGCAATGATAATGTACAAAAATAGTACGATGAACAGGACAATCAAAGTTCGCATCCAGTGTTTGAATTTTTGGTCAGCCGTCATTACAAGTTCCGTTAAACATATTGGATAGCGGATTATAGAGAAGTCACTCACAATTCAGTAGAATGATAATACGAACATAAATGACCTAAAAATAGGACAATGAACGTTAGTTTTGATGATATTTACCTATTCACTCAGACGGTGGTTCACGGCGGTATAAGTGCAGCGGCAGAGGCGAATCAACTACAACGCTCAAAAGTGAGTCGTCGCCTGCAAGAATTAGAGAAATCGCTCGGGGTACAGCTTTTGATTCGCACAACACGCAGCATTGAGTTGACGGAGCATGGGAAACGCTTGTTTGAGTTGGTGGGGCAGCCTATTGACCATATTCAGCAAGGTTTAAATGCCATGCACGAATATCAACAAGAGCTGACGGGCAAGGTGCGTTTAGCCATTCCTTCCGCATTGATGAGCTCTGCCGCGTTTAACGCGATCATCACCGAGTACACAACGCGGTATCCGGAGATTTCGGTCGAGATTGAAAACCATCAAGAGAGTGTCGATCTCAAGCGTCAATCGTTTGATTTACAGCTTCTTCCGAGCGTGGTCAAAGTCACCGATGACAGCTATGTGCAGTTCAGTCTTTTGCCTTATCGTAGTCACTTTGTTGCGTCAAAAGCCTATCTAGAATCGCATCCGCCAGTAAAAACGGTGGAAGATCTTAAGCAGCATCGCCTTTTAACTAATCGTTACAATGCCGATTTGCTCGATTCAGATTTGCATGTGGCGTTGCGTTCGGATGACCTCAACTTGCTGCGCTCGATGGCGATAGCAGGAAACGGCATCGCGTTTATTCCTCAAATTCATTCCAAGCCTGCACTGAGAGACGGTTTGTTGGTCGAGGTGCTGCCTCAATTCGCGCATCCGAAGCAGCATCTTACTCTGATTTATCCCTCGGCCTTATTTCTGCCCAATAAAGTCAAAGCCTTGATTGAGCTAATTCGAGAGAAATTTAAATAGTCAGTTCAAACCACTCTTACCTAAGGGAAAATGTGTGAGCGAAGGTCATCTTTCTAGGTTTTATTGCTCTAACATGAAAGGGTTCTGATACATTAATTATTGCTCAACTTGTTGAGTATGGTTTGTGGTCACGCAATATAGGAGATGGAAATGTTATCGAAAGGAAACACGGGCCTGATTGTGGTGGATGTTCAGGGCAAACTCGCTACATTAATGCATGAAAGCGACGCACTGATTGAAAATATCACAAAACTGGTAAAGGGCGCCAAAGCACTAGATTTGCCTATTCTGTGGCTAGAACAGAATCCTGAAAGGTTGGGCCCAACCGCGGAGCCGATTCGTGAAGTGCTTGAAAGCACGCATTTACCTATTACCAAGTACACGTTTGATGGCTGTAAAGAGGCGACGTTTAAAGTGGCGGTGGAGAACGCGAAAGTTGATACCTGGTTGGTTTGCGGTATTGAATCCCACATTTGCGTCTATCAAACCGCGGTTTCTCTGCGCCAGTCCGGTTATCGCGTTGAATTAGTCACGGATTGTGTATCTTCCCGAACCGCTGCCAATAAAGCGCTCGCTCTTGCGAAGTTAACCGCTAACGGTGTGGTGCTCACTGGGCTAGAAATGTGTTTGTATGAAATGGTCGAAGATTGCCGAGCACCTGAATTCAAAGAAATTCTGGCGCTCATCAAATAGTGTAATCACTGGAATCAACAACAACTTTATCTGAACACGCTATTCAAATTCTCGTTGATATCTTGGCAACATCGACTCGTTGCCAAGTAACCCGCCTTGGTGAATGTAAATCACCGTTTTATCTGTGTTCTCTTCCAACCAAGGGGTGAGGCATTGCCACATATACGGGTCGTATAACAGGTCAAATTCGAGGTCGGTTTGCTCAAAGAGCGATTTCCATGTGATGTAATCTTCTTCGTACAAGCGACCAAAATGGTGTTTGTTGCGCACGGTTAAAATGGTTGGGTGGCTGTTTTCACCAAGCTGGTTGAACTGCTCAGTTAAGTAATCTGCATTGCCTACGCAAGGGCAAGTTAGCACTTCTATGCCGTGTGGGCTTAAATGTTTATGAAGATATAAAGCGGTCGTGCCAGTGCCTGATGGCAGAGCGACGGTAAACTGCTCTTTACCTCTCAATCGCGTCCAATCAAGAATTTCTCGTGCTAACTGTTTGATGCCAGCTTCAGCGAGGTGGGAACGTCCACCCTCTGGAATAAGCAATGTCGACTCATCTAATCTTCGTACCTGGTGGATGTATTCACTAGGGTGGAGTTCGCTACCGATGTCTTGCATGGCGGTGATTTTCATACCCAAATCGAGAGCGCCGCGATAGTTTCCGATGGGGGAGCTTTTTAGCCAAGATGGAATGTGATGAACATAAAACTCAAATGCCCAACCTTTAATCTGGGCGAGAGCCGCTAGCGAGTACATGGCATTGGATTGAGCGGAGCCAAAGCTTATTAACGTGGTGATGTCGGGATTTTGCTCTTCCATTAACGTCATAAACTTACGTGCTTTGTTCCCAGAAAAGTGGGAGTGGAGCATGTCGTCACGTTTAAGGAAAAATTTGCGCCCATTTAAGCTATGTTGGGTGATAGGACTTTCTGAGAGTTTCATGTCGATGCTGACGGAATAAACCGTGTCACCTTTGCCATTTAAAAAGGTGGCACAGTGTACCCGTTATTGAATGAAGATCAAAAGTATCGAGATCTTGTGTTCTACATCTCTTCGTCTTGCGACTCGCCATCAGTTACCTCGGTTGAAAGATCGATAGTAGCCACGCAGCCGTCATTTGGATGTTTATCAATAGTGAATTGCCAGCCATAACGCCGGCATAAGTCGTCCACAATCATGAGTCCCAAACCATGGCCTTCGGCATCTGGCACGGAAGAGAAGCCTTCGCCTTCATCTCTCACCGACAGTGTGGTATCGGTCATGGTGATATGAATCGTTCCCGCTGACGTGGCTGCAATGCCGTTGCGAATTAAGTTACTCAACGTAATGTTAAGCACTGCAGTAGTCGCTTTGGTTTGCGGATGCCCCAATATTTGTACATTAAATTCCAGCGATTTTTCATCGGCTTGCGCTTGGCTAAGAGCCACGATGTTGTGGAGCTCTTGCTCTGAGATGGTTCGAACGGGGCTGTCGTCGGTGTTGCGTTCATATCGAACCAAACCCAACAAAGCATCAACCATGGTCGACATCTGCAAAGTGGCATCTTGAATACGGCCAATCTGACGTTCTTGAAATGACGTACTTGGGCTTCTGGCTAGCAAGCTGCTTGAGCCTTTCATCACTGTGAGCGGTGTTCTCAGTTCATGGCTGGCATATCGTGCAAAAGCTTGTTCACGTTTAATCACTTGATTGATTTGATGTCGATATTCATTAAGCTGATTTGCGAGCGTTTGGAATTCATTTGCAGAGCCTTCAGGGACAACAAATTTTTGTGTAGTGTCACCTTGATGGCGGTCCAGTTGTGTTTTTAGGGCACTGACAGGTTCAATGAGACGCAGAGAAAGTCTCGATAATAGGCTGCCAAAAATCAAAAGTAACCCGATGACAACCGCCAGCACCATAACGAGAACAAACATGAACTCGTTAGATGTAATTTCTATCTCATCAATCAGAGAGATCAGAATAATAGGATGTTCCTCTCCATCTTGCGTGTAGGTGCTCATGTAAATCATGCGAGTGTCTGGTTCGTCAGCAACTTCAGCGAGAAAGTACTTTTTATCTTGGATGAAGGGTTGATAGAGCTCAGGGACGAGATTGATATCGTTGTATGCCGTTGTCAGTAAATCTAGTTTGATGATTCCGCTATCAGGATGGTTTCGAAAGTGCTCAATCGCCTCTTTTTTATCGATCATAATACGTCGTTCACCGACGCGATCTTCCGACCATAATAGCGCTCCGCTAACCAATGCGAAGCATAGCAAGCCAATCACAACCGACACTAGAAGGAAGAAGAGTTCAAGGCGTCCGGTTAAGCTTTGTGTATTGTTAAATAAGCGGCGAATCATGCCCCGGGCTCCAATCGGAAGCCGACTTTTGGAATAGTTTTCAAAACGTGCTCTTTGAATGGTTTGTCGAGCTGCCCACGCAATTGATAAATATGGCTACGCAACACATCGTTATTTGGCTCATCTTCTTGCCATAATCGGAAAGCAATCTCCTCACGTGTGACCACTTCTGGCGCGTTTTTCACCAGCATTTCTAGAATCGTGTACGTGGTTGGATTCAACGCCAACAGCTTATCTTGACGGTAGGCTTGATGTGTTTTTTGATCGATAGACACTTCGCCATACTGGAGTTTGGTTGATGCAACCGTACCGCGGTAGCGTTTAATCAATGCAGTCATGCGTGCTTCAAGAATATCGAGATCAAACGGTTTGGTGAGGTAGTCGTCGGCGCCGTGTTGGAAGCCTTTGAGCATGTCGTCTCGGCTATCAAGTGCTGTCAGCATCAACACCGGAGTGTTATTACCTGCATCGCGTAGCTTGTTGCACAGTGTTAGGCCATCCATGCGCGGCAGCATGAGGTCGAGCAAAATGATGTCAAACGCATTATCCATCGCCAGTTTTAAGCCTAGCTCACCGTTGTCGGCATAATCCAGCTGCATGCCAGCACACTCAAAATAATCAAACAACATTCCCGCTATTTCACGATTATCTTCTACCAAAAGTACACGCTTCATTTATTCTTATCCAATCTCGATAAATTCGAATGTTGATCTTAACGAACATTATTCACTATAGGTGTGAAAAAGTTGTCGACGATGATTTTCTCACCTTTGTGTCGGTTTTCAATGTCTAGCTTGAATACCGTCTTATTATCCAAGTAAATCTACGATCTTTTGTTCATATCTATCAATTTCTCTTGATGTATAAATGGGGTGGATTATTTGATTCTGTTAACTCTATATAAAACATGAAGATACTAAATTATTTATGTGACCTTGAGCACATTGTTAGTAATTACTGATTTTTACTGACTCACTCATAGAAAAAGTTCTTACTTCTCTTAAGTCCCTTTTTAATTATGGTTATTGCTTTTAAATACAAACGCTTAGATTCTCCTTTTTGAGATAATTCAATTAAATCAATAGCTTCATGTATAAGCGAAAATCTGCATTATTTTATTATTATTAATAAAACTACATTTTCTGTTCTTGCTCTGTTCATAAATGAAAGCCTTCCATTAACTTTACTTGTTTAAAATCCATGATCCTTCCAATGCTTAATGCCAGATAAAAATCAATTTGTGAGGCGATCATGTTTAACAGTATACGCACTCGAATTGCTGTCAGTGCGGGTGGGGCAATGGCCTTCACTCTATTGATTGCAATGGGTATGACAACCAATGCGTTCACGCAAGTGAATGAACAAATCACTACAAAAGTAAAATCTCAACTGACCGAAGCCACCACGACCGACCTGAGCAATACGGCGATTCAGCAAGGGCTGAATATTTCCAACCAGTTAGAGCCAGTGTTGGCGAACCTAAAGCAAGCGCGTTCAATTATCGAATTAAGCGCAGAGACGGCCGCGACGCCAGACATTATTGTTAAACAGTTTATTGCGTCGCTAGAAGCTCAGAACAAAGCTGTGTTTGCTGGTTACATGGTATGGGAAAAGCCATCGTGGGTTGAGCCAACGATTCAAGACAAAAGCCTTGGCTTTAATAGCGAAGGCTACTTAGCACCATTCTTTTCGCCAAATTCGCACAACAGTTTTGATGTTGTGGCGATGGATAGCTTTAGCAATACTGAATTAAACAACAACGGTGAGCGTAAAGACGATTGGCACTTGATGCCTTTCGAAACGGGCAAAACGTTCGTGATGGAACCGTACATGTATCCGGTTCGCGGCAAACAAGAACTGATCACGACCATCAGCCAACCAATCAAGTTACGTGGCGAGATCATAGGCTCTCTCGGTTTTGATTTGTCATTGAACGAGTTACAAAGCCAAAGTGAAGATTACGCGAGCGACTTGTTTGATGGACAAGGCCGTATTCTGATTTCTTCGTGGAAAGGCATAACACTGGCGAACAGCAGCCAAGCGGATCAAGTGGGCAAGAAAGTCTCTCATGAGTTGGCGTCTCAATGGGCGCGTATTCAATCCATTGCGAAACAAAAAGGCGCAGGCCTTGTGACGTTTGGTGGGGATGAGTATGCGATTACTGCAATTGAAACCAGCGATGCACCTTGGATCGTTATGGTGTCGGTTCCCAGTAGCTTCCTTAAAAAGAACGTGGATGACTACGAGCGATGGAGTGAAGAACAAAGTGCAGAAGCTCTTGAAAAGGGAGTGTGGGCAGGGATTATTGCGGCTCTGATTGGTATTGTTGCGATGACGATGATCGCGACCTCGTTGGGCAAAGTGTTAACTAACTTAGTGGAGCGTTTTAAAGATGCAGCACAAGGCGAGGGCGACCTAACTTACCGCATTGAGGTGAAAGGTAAGGACGAAACCGCCCAACTGGCGCACTGGTTTAATACCTTCCTCGCTCGCATTCAGGAAATGCTTTTAACCGTAATGGCGACGGCAGACCAAGTTGATAAAAACGCAAGTGAAGGCCAAGCTCGCGCGGCGGCTTCGAGAGATCAACTGAACGTTCAAGTGAACGAAGTCAACTCGCTAGCAACGGCGATTAATGAGATGAGCGCAACCGCACAAGAAGTGGCAAATTCTGCGGTACAAGCGGCGGCAGCGGCAAGCCAAGTTCAAAGCAATAGTGCGAATGGCATGTCGCGTATGGACAATGCTGCAAGCGCGGTGGATAACCTCGCTTCGCAAGTGAATGATGCACAGCACCAGACGCAGAATTTGGTGGCTTCAAGCACGGCGATTCAGGGTATTCTGAGTGAGATTGGTGGCATTGCCGATCAAACCAACTTGTTGGCTCTGAACGCTGCGATTGAAGCTGCGCGTGCTGGTGAAGCGGGTCGTGGTTTTGCTGTGGTAGCCGATGAAGTCCGCAACCTTGCAACGCGGACACAAGGCTCGACAGAAGAAATTCGTGCAATGTTGGCTCGTTTGGAGCAAGAAACGCAATCAATCGTCGTGTTGATGGAGCAAAGCCAGAAGCAAGCGGTGGATACCAAAGAAGAAACACAAGCAGCGCAGTTGGCGTTGGCCGAAATAAACCAAGCTATTGAAGTGATTAATGATATGAATAATCAGATCGCTTCAGCGGCAGAAGAGCAAAGTTCGGTGTCAGAAGAGATCAACCGTAATGTGGTTGTGATTAATGATACGGCGATGGAAGTGATGGATACTATGTCATCTTCGGTAGCGATCAGCAATGAACTGACGGCAAAAGCGAGTGATCTTCACGGTGAGTTGAGCAAATTCAAGTTGTCTTAATCAAGTAAGTGAGAGAGTTTAACCCAACTTAAAACGTTTACTTCTAACAAAACAAAAGGCTCCAGAGTTACCTCTGGAGCCTTTTTTAATGCTTGCTGCAAACTATGAAGCGGGACTTGCTGGCTGTTCACCAGCCGCTTTTAAGCGTTCGATTTCCGATTCGGTTTGCCACTTGCCGTTGTAAAGGTATTCACGCTCAGGAAGCGGGGCATTTGACGCCCTTAAATCAAATACCTCATCGGTTTGATATTCTTTATAACAAACTGGCGTACTAAACAGTCTAGCCTCTGGCTTAGCTTCAAATAGCTTTTTGTGGTCTGTGACTTCTGTACAGTCAAGCTTATATTCCGTGGTTAGCTGATTGACCATAGACTCTAAGTCAGATACGGTTTTGAAAAATACGTAATAGTGGAATCGGTTGTGTAAGCGTGAAATCTTAGTATGTTCCATATTAATATATTCGCATGTGTCATGCTTAAAAAAGAACTTAATCACTTTTCTTTTCTTATTGTAATCAGCAAAGAGCCAGTCTTCTCGCTCACCAACTCTCACTTCTGTTGGTTCATCAGGCTGACGTTTTAACATACCAAATGAAAGCAAAATAAAGGCACCTGCTCCCGCTAATGCCATCGGACCAACTAGTGCTACCATCACTACACACACCACCGCGCCAATCCAGCCAACAGCTTGCGTAGCGGTATTTACCCATTTAGGCATATTGCGACGCTTTTTCATCACAAAGCCTTTATCTGAAAAAATGTAGTCATAGCGATAATCGAGGCCAATCGTAAGGTAAAAGATTCCAGCCATCATCGCTGACAAGATAAGACCGAAAAAGGTTACGACGAGCGTATCACTTGAGTGTGTCAAAAATACTATTACAAATAAGAAGCTCATAAATGGCAAAGCCGTTAACTTGTAATGGTAGCGAAATGGCTCTTCTACATCATACTTATGCCATGTTGTTAAATTGTCCCCTGTGAGAATCTTTTGCTCTTGTGCTTCTTGATAAACCACCAATTCTTCTGGGGTGATATAAAACGGTGAATATGCCAAGGGTTACTCCTGAAAACCTAATGTGCCAACAGCGGGGGTGAGTGTTTTTTGAATTATGTCTTGTTTGATATTGTCTGAAATAATGCCATAAGTTGCACTCTGTTTTATGCCGTTTTGGAACCAATACTCACGCTTAGCGGGGGCATCATCTTCCACATCATACGCTACTTGCATGGCAAGGTATTGATCGGTCTCTTTAATCGGCAATGTTACCTTATACACCAGTAACTCTTTGCTAGCTTGGCTCTGTGTTTGTAGCGTGACTAAATCTGCGTTTTGATACCAAGAGCCGGACGTCAAATCATCTTCTGTTGCCTTGGTGTTGGTACTCACTGTAACACCATTCGTTGCAGCACGATGTGGCAGCTGAATATGCACTTCCAAGCCAACTAGCTCATGATGCGTATAGCCTGGATAAGCCTGTATTTTTTCAATAGGCTGATGGTATACCGTTGGCTGTTGAATAATAGATTGTAAGTCAAACAGTGCTTGTTGCACCAATGCTGAATTGTGCTTCTCTCTTTCGGGCAAGCTTGCAGATTGGCTCCACTGAGTACGACTCGGGTGATAACCCCAAGGCAGTTTATCTAACCATTTTTGGAAATCATCTTGTTTCAGTTTGTTGAGTTTATAATTGATGGCTAGGTATGTAACTGTAAGAATAACTAAAGCTGCCGTTATTGGGCCTCCAAAAAGTAAGTTAGTCGAAAAAGTACCAGTAGAGGCTCCTACGAACTGAAACGCACCAATCGCACCAGTTAAACCAAGCGTTACGGTATTTGCTAAATACAATTTGCTTTCGAGACCATAAACGTCATCTACACTCTGCCAAGAACGGTAAGCCTCAATACCTGAAGCCAGCGCTCCTAAAGCACCTGTAATCGCGAGCCATTTATTAAAAACTTTTAAGTCATCTAGAATCAGGTTTTCAAAGCCTTTTGTATTTCTGTCTACTAAATTTTTAAGAGTTTTTAGCGAATGCTCTCTGAGCTCGTCACTGCCCTTAACCTTATCCCATAGTTTCCCAGTACGAATGCCCGTCCAAGCTCCGGCAGTGTAAAAAAGCTTTTGTTGAATATCTAAGAAATCATCTTGAGACATGAGCCCTGTTTCTTGAATACTGTTCATTGCATCAGCAAGTGCGAGGCAGTTAAAAATCAGAGCTAAGAAGCCTAAACCACCCACATCTTCAAACCGTTTCTTAAGGTTGTTTAATCTGTTATCCCATATATCTTTACGCATTTGAATTGTTGCCTCAAGTACGTCATCTGGAAACTCGATGTATTGTGGGTATTCTAATGTTGCCACTGCTAGACTTTTTTGGAGGTGACGTTGTTGTTTTAAGGCTTGTTTATATTGTTGTTTTGATACTGTTTTATCGCCTTTATTAAAAGCAGCTATAATGGCCTTGTTTTGGTTTGAGGCAACCACTCTTTTATCATGGTTAGACTTCCAATCACCAAAACCTTGCGCATAGTTTTTATTGATTTTGACAGCAGTATTGGTAGCTAAACGTTCAGCGAACACTGCTCGCCAATAAAAGCTATTTCGAGTTAAAGGCTTTGAGAAAACGGGCATGATTAGAAGTGAAGCTTGAGAAGTAAAGCTAACTCCTAATTTTAGTGCACTCTTCATTATTGCGCTGTTTGCGGCTTTGAAGATTATATCTAGTTCCTTAAATCCTTTCGCGATGTCTTTTAAAAACTCGGTTTCTGCAGTATTTGGGTTAGAAATAAAGTCCATTACTTTTGCATACATACCGATACGGTTACTTGCTGCCGAAACGTAGTCCATAAATTGTTTGTCTGAGCTTTCAGTGTCTGGAACAATTTTGGCGACGTCTACTTCACCTACCTGATTTGAAACTTGTTCAGGAATTAACTTCTCCACTTGTTTAAAGAGGCTACGACTAAACCCGGAAGTGTAGAGTGCGAGTAAGCTGGTTGGTTTCTCCCATTGGCTTTCTGCCCATTGGCGGTCTTCTTCTTGCACCACCAAAGTAAATGACTCAACGGCTTGTTTATGGAGTTGGTACAAGCTGTACTGCGTATCTTCGCTGTATAGGTCGAAGGTTCTCTCGAGATGATGCGGCGTCAAAGATTCCATTACAGCAATAAAGTCCCTTTTTACCGAGACAACTTGGGCTAGCATGGTTTCTTTTTGTTCTGACAGCTCTTGCATTTCGCTCAGCATTTGCTTCCAGTTGAGCTGCTTGCGCCAGCGCTCAGTCGCTATCCATTGTTCGTATTTACCAAATCGGCTCGCAGAAATTCGATATTTGTCCTGTATTGCTTTGGCAATGTCACTTTGGGTATGTTGGTGTGATTCAATCGCTCCAGCGGAAAATTTGGCAGGATAGCCGGACTGGACTGAGCTTTTGTTCTGCTCTGCCAAATCGAGTTGACTCGAGGAGTCATAATATTCTGCCATGTCGGTATAAAACGACAGCTCTTCACTGTTACGCTTAACGCTAGCTGGCATGTCTATCTCGTCACTTGCCCCGAACATGCACAATTGCATGGCGGTCTGCATCAAGTTCCACTGGTTTGAAAACTGGTCAGTGAAAAGACGGTAAGGGCTTGCAGCACCAACAAAATGCAGAGACATATCTTGAATGTCTGCGGCGTAATCTTTTATCGCGACGAAGTAGCCCGACTCTTCTTCTGGAATCGCAGAGGTTAAGTCACTCTCGGCAGCGACAGGTTTAAAGGTAGAACCATCTTCGTCAGCTTTGGTAGCGATGCCAGAATCCGCAAAGCGACCATCATCGACGGCAGAAGATTCAATATCAGCAACTTGGGTTAATTTATCTATTGGGGCAATGTTGTGCTGATTCTCGTTTGCAGACAGAACAATGGTTTGCATGCGATCGATATGATTACTCGGATTGTTAAGTACTCGCATGAACGTGTGCCATGTCCACCGGTGCTCAGAGAAACAAATCGATAGTACGCTTCCGTTGACGTAAGTAAGGAAAGGCCTTGCATCTTGTGGTGTCCCACGCTGTTCTGATTTTGGGCTTTCTGATTCTCCCAACTTATAGAGCGTGAATTGCGTTCCTTTGATTTCGTATTCGTCTAAGCTTTTGTTAATTGCATCATAGACATACAGCCAACCATCGCGTAGTTGACGCAGGGTGTAGCCAACGGTATTGAGTTTGGCTGGGCCTTGGCCTTTCCATTCTTCAGGCAAACCAAAAGGTTGTGTTTCTTCCGTTTCTAGCTGATCGATGGCGTAGCGAACAGGGATGAAGTGTGCCGGTAAAGCCTCTGTTGGTTCTTTCTCGTTTTTTAAATTGAGAGGTTCTGGTTCTGACGGCGGTGGCGGGTCGATTTTTTTTGTTTCTCCCTCCCAAAACATACTGCGCTCTGGGGGGGAGCCAGCAAGATCATCGGATTCCGTGGTTGGGACGATATTCAGCGATTTCAGCGTACCATCGCTTTCAAATGCCTGAACGGCCTCCTCATAGGTATAGCTGTTGTCGTGCCAGAACATCGAAGTTTTTGGAGGAAGTGGATTACTCATCGTTAGCCCATGTTTAAGAGTTTTACTCTATTACGCAAATATCGCACCAAAATAAAGTAATTAAAAATCAATGATTTAGTTTTGTATTGTTTTTCTTCGATCAAATAATTGTTTGTTTTTCCAATAAGTTGGTTGGTGTTTACCATTTTTTGTATTGATTGAATCAAAGTTTGAGTTGTGAGTGATACCTCAATGAACCGACAAAACAAAAGGGCTCCAGAGTTACCTCTGGAGCCCTTTCTAGTATTTAAGTGCTGAAGAATTAACGACGCTTTGGTTTACGTTGACCAGCTGGTTTGCCTTGTCCTTGTGGGCGACCTTGACCTTGTGGCTTGCTACCTGCTGGGCGGTTTGCACCGTTGCCGCTAGGACGTTGGCCGTTGCTTGCAGGGCGTTGACTACCTTTTGAACCGCCTTCAGAGCGTTTGTTCAAATGACCACCGAAGCCCGGTTGGTTTTTGGTATGTTTGGTTGCAAAGCGGTTTGCCCCGTGACGACCAGATTTACGACGTTGTGCAGGTGTTTGTGCTTCAATGTCTTCCGCAGGAACGAGACAGCCTTGTTTGTCACCAATCAAATGTTTTTTACCCATACTGATTAGGGCTTCGCGAATCATTGGCCAGTTTGCTGGATCGTGGTAACGCAACAGCGCTTTATGTAGGCGACGTTGACGTTCACCTTTTGCTACAGGTACATCTTCACGTTTTTTATACTTCACTCGTTTCAGAGGGTTAGTCTCTGAGTAGTACATTGACGTTGCGTTACACATCGGTGATGGGTAGAAGTTTTGTACTTGGTCACACTCGAAGTTGTTTTTCTTCAGCCACAGAGCAAGGTTCAGCATGTCTTCGTCTTCTGTGCCTGGGTGCGCAGAGATAAAGTAAGGGATTAAGTACTGCTTTTTGCCTGCTTCAGCACTGTACTTCTCGAACATTTCTTTAAAGCGATCGTACGTGCCCATGCCCGGTTTCATCATCAGATCAAGAGGGCCTTTCTCTGTATGTTCCGGTGCAATCTTCAAGTAACCACCTACGTGGTGAGTTACGAGCTCTTTTACGTATTCTGGTGATTCAATCGCAAGGTCGTAACGTACGCCAGATGCGACCATCACTTTCTTCACGCCTTCAACTTTACGCGCTTCGCGGTATAGATCGATGGTGTGTTTGTGGTCTGTATTTAGCTTGTTACAGATGCCCGGGAATACACAAGAAGGACGACGACAGTTCGCTTCCGCTTTTGGATCTTTACAACCTAGGCGGTACATGTTTGCAGTCGGGCCACCAAGATCGGAAATTGTGCCGGTAAAGCCCGGAACTTTGTCGCGAATTTCTTCAATCTCGTTAATGATTGACTCTTTCGAGCGGTTTTGAATGATTCGGCCTTCGTGCTCGGTAATCGAACAGAAAGAACAGCCACCAAAACAACCACGCATGATGTTCACAGACGTTTTGATCATGTCATACGCTGGAATTTTCGCTTTGCCGTACATAGGATGAGGAACACGCGCGTAAGGCAAGCCAAACACAAAGTCCATCTCTTCGGTTGTCAATGGGATTGGGGCTTGGTTTACCCAAAGTTCACGATCACCATGGCTTTGAAGTAACGCTCGGCCAGAGTACGGGTTTGTTTCTAAATGCAATACACGACTTGCATGAGCATAAAGAATGCGATCGTTTCTTAGTTTTTCAAACGAAGGTAAGCGAACCGCAGTTGTTGCAGCATCGTGGCGTGATGGGCGAATCGTGATTGGTTGTGCAACTGGCTCATCTTTTTTAGTTTCACACTGAGTTTCTACTTCGTATGGGTTCTTTGGTACGAACGCTTCTTTACGAGGTTTTTCAATGCGAGAAGAATCGATAACCGTGTAGCCTTCTGGCGCGGCTGGCAAGTTCACGGCAGTACCACGAATATTGGTCATGGTGCTGATGTCTTCACCATTTGCGATGCGATGCGCCACTTCTACAAGTGCGCGTTCTGCGTTACCGAAAAGTAGGATGTCTGCTTTTGCATCAAACAGTACCGAACGGCGAACTTTGTCTGACCAGTAATCGTAGTGCGCAACACGGCGTAGGCTGGCTTCGATACCACCTAAAACAATAGGCACTTCTTTATAGGCTTCACGACAACGCTGAGAGTAAACCAAAGTCGCGCGGTCTGGGCGTTTGCCACCTTCGTTGTTTGGTGTGTACGCGTCATCGTGACGAAGTTTTTTATCCGCGGTGTAACGGTTGATCATGGAGTCCATGTTACCCGCAGTGATCCCGAAGAACAGATTTGGCTTACCAAGCTGCATGAACGCATCTTTGTTTTGCCATTCTGGTTGAGCAATGATACCGACACGGAAACCCTGCGCTTCTAGCAGACGGCCAATGATAGCCATACCAAAGCTTGGGTGATCTACGTAAGCGTCACCGGTTACGATGATAATGTCACAGCTATCCCATCCTAGGGCGTCCATTTCTTTGCGACTGGTCGGCAAGAAAGGTGCCGTACCAAAACACTCTGCCCAGTATTTTTTGTACTCATGAATAGGAGTGATGTTATTGGTCATATTTTGCTCTCTGTTCCAGGGAGCGCGAATTATAGCGATTTGAGGATCAGGTATCTATACCAAACTCATCTATTCAAGCTTAGTTCATCGAGTTTTATTTGGTTTGCAAAAATATCAAGGCTATATCGGCGATTTTATGTCTAATATCACCTTGAAAGCCTCATGGTTATAGGTCGAGTCGTGAAAAATGTCGCAATGTTAATACAACTAATAAGCAATGGTGTGCTTATTAAAAACAACGCCTATAATCAAATTAATGCATAGGAAAATGCAAAAAGCCGAACAAGCTCTGAAAAGGTTCTAAGTCGATTGGCTTACGTTGCCAGAATCTATTTTACAAGAGGATCAGCAGGTCCCAAATGGAATAAGGCACGTTGACTACGAACCCTGAGCATGAGGCTAATTAAAAAGGGGGCTAGGGAATGAGTGACTCAACAACAATAGCACATGAAAAAGTGCAACCGACATCCAATCCGACTCCAGTGATTGAATGGTCTTACAAGATTGATACTCGCGAGTTCGAATGCGACCAGCTAGGAATGGCAAATGCTTTTGGGTTAAATACGCCAGTCACCTGCTTAGATGATTTGTTTGAGCACATGCTGATGGGGCAACAGGAAACACTAAGACAACGAATTTTAGAAGTGGAGCTCCTAGGTGGGCAAGGTCGTTTTTCTTGTTGCATGATGCTTAATGAAGCTCGCTTAATACATGTCACAATTAGCTTTGAAAAGCTCAATGAGCGTATTGTTCAAGGCTCTATCATCCCGCAATTGACGATCACTGGCTGCGAAGAGTTAGCGAAAATTCTCGAAACGATTTTTGATTTACCGAATGTAGGGGTTTTAGTCGCGGACGAAGACACCCGAATCTTAGGTTGTAACCGTGCCTTTGAATTGCAAATGGGTTATCAAAACCGTGATTTGGTTGGACTTAAAACCTATATCTTTAGCACATCTCACCATAGTCAGGCGTTTTACGACCAACTCTGGCAACATATTGATGATGAAGGATACTGGAGCGGTAATTTATTGAGTAGAACTGCAAATGGTAGTAATCAGGCACATCATCTTTGTATCTATCGGCTAACGTTTCATTCTGGACGGATTCTTTATCTCGGCTTCTCTACTGACATTTCGGCTTCCTTGTTGTGGATGAAAAATCGCTGTGAACAACAACATGATTGGTCAGCTTTTTTGCCTTCTAGAGAAGAGTTCGAACTGCAATTAGCTAATTTGGCGAACGAAAGTGGGAGTAAAGAACTCAATATCGTCATGACTCTCAGACCTAATTTTTCTGAAAAATGCTTACTTGAACAGCAACTAGGCTTCGCCGATTTTATTATGCGAAGCCGCTACACCAGTATCGCGGGTCAACTTTCTAGGGATGTGTTTGTTGTCTGTTTACAAACTCCTCACTGTCAATGGCTAAGTCCTTTACGTTTGATTCAAATTGCGATGAAAGGGTTCTTCACTGAGCTTAGGAATGAAATGGGAACAAAAATGCATACCACTATCGTCGAGGGACAAACGGGTGTGTCAATCCTCGGCTATGATACAAACAGGCCAAAGCAAGCGTTAGCGCATGCAGCCCAGGCGATGTTGTCCTCACTTTCTGGAGAAGGTGGCTATTTTAATTTTTATAATAGTGAGCTTCATTCTGAGTTAGTAAAACGCCAGCATTTAGAGGCGTTTTTGGAAGCGCAAATAGACAGTGGGCTGGTGGATGTTCATTTTCAACCAATAATTGACAGCCGAACTGGTAAAGTCGTTAAGTTCGAGGCCTTAGCGCGCTTTTATCATGAAAGTGATGCCTATAGCACTCAAGAGATGATTACTGTTATTGAAGATTTAGAGTTGATTGCGGCTCTGGATGATGAGGTTTGTCAAGCCGCGCTCAAACACTTTCCGCGCTTGCAAGACATATATGGCGAGGAAATAGGGTTAACCATCAATCGCTCACTGAATACTAAATTGGATTCGCTCCAGGTTCTTCAGCGTTCGCATGACCTAATTAAAGCCAGTGGTGTCGATCCTAAACGAGTCACGATTGAGCTGACGGAAACAGCGTATTTTGAGCAAGACGAAGAGCATACGCAAGCGCTAGAGCAAGTGCGCAAAGAGGGCATTAAAATTGCGATTGATGACTTCGGTACAGGGTATTCTTCTTTTTCTTACCTAGAGAAAGGGCAGTTTGATTTACTGAAAATCGACCGAAAATTCGTTAAGAACATTCAGCATGGCAATACCAGTTATAATATTGTCAAAATGGTCACTGATCTTGCTCAGCAAATGAATGTAAAAGTGGTTGCCGAGGGCGTGGAGTCAGAACAGGAGCTTCAAACATTGGCTGAAATAGGTGTGGATTACATGCAAGGCTTTTTGTTCTCTCGTGCTCGGCCTGTCGATTTGATGGAGAAAGCGGAAAGTTACGAACATTTGTTTTCGGGTGTTGCTGTTAAACCAAAACAAGATGATGTATTGCAATCACTGAGCCATGAAGAGGTCAGGCACCTTGATCCCGGGGAGCCATTATCGTTGGCGGTGGAATATATGAATTTAAGTCCAAGTTCGCCGTTGGTTGTCATTAACGAAAAGCGCTGTGTTGGCTTAGTTACCAAAGAGCAAGTTAACTTACACCTAACGCCTTCCATGGGGACAGAATTAGAGACTGAGCGAGAAAATTGGATTTGGAAACGCCCGGTGAACCAGATAATGAGCACGGAGTTTGTGCTCGTCAATGCGCACTTATCTGTCGCTGCTGTTCGAGAGCTAATCAAAACAGGCATTCGCTTCCCGTGGGTTTTATGTGATGAAAAAGAAGAATACAGAGGCGTGTTAACTCAAGAAGATGCGTTGAAGTATCTCGCTTCTTGTTGAATAAAAAGTCTCGCTGTTCTAGTACATTTGGGGATAGACTTTCGGTGGTTTGACGATCGGTGATTTGATATTATCGCCACCCCAAAATGACTTTTGAGCGTGCATTTAACATGATTCAACAATTGCTGGTTACTTTTCCTCCGATGCTATTTGGCGCGCAAGCGCTACTGACTTTACTTCTCATCAAGGGCGATATTTGTCCGGGTCAGAGAGGCCGTCTTCATAAAATGTTGCCAGCAGTGGCGTTATTGTGGCTTGCGGTTGCTTCTCTTCGTATTGAAGCATTTATGATCGTGTTCGCTATTTTCTATTTCTACTCTCAGGTTCAAACCAAGAAAACGCGTGAAAAAGGCCCTCTTTGGGCGATGCATTTAGCGAATGGTTTGGCTTTTGCGTATGTAAGTATTCAAGCATTTGAACAGCCAAGCTGGCCTGCGTCTATTGCGATGGCAATAATGATATTTTTCCTTGGGGCGTCATTTTCTCAATTGCTTCTGACTATCGCTCGTAGCAGATTACAGGCATTTCACCGCATTTTGCCAGTTATGGGCATTGTGTCTGGAATGCTGCTGGTGATCGCAACGCTATTTGCTTCTTACCAGTTAAATGAAGCGACATTGAGCGCCGCAACACAACCAATTTTATTGTCTTTAGCCATGCTCATTTCTTCAATCATTGTTTGGTGCTGGCATATCTTCACACATAAAAAACCAGAAAAGGTTCAACTGAGCGTCGCCCTGTTGCTCGCGCTCGCGTCAATGACGAGCCTACAAGGTTTATTCTCTCTGGCGGCTTAATCTTGAGTCGAGAAACAGAGCAATACTGCTTGTACTCAAGTCCTTTCTAGGTTGCTTGAGTATAAGGCACTCACGGTTTTGGATCGCGCTCACTTTAAATTCACGTGATTACGTCTACGCTTGTTTATATACCTTGTCGAAGAGGAGAGTCGCGATGGATTTAAGCAATGTAGGTAATTTGGACAGCATTATTTTGCTAGGTATCGTCAATGAAAAGCTACGTTTAGAGTGCGACAGTTTTGACGAGTTAGTATCGGTGTATGAAATGGATGTAGAGTCCGTTGTAGGCAAGCTTGATATGCTTGGTTATCAGTACGATCCATTGACCAACCAATTTAAAGCATATCAACGCTAAACCTTCTTAATCCATATCCCTAAGCCATCTTGATTCCGTCAAGGTGGCTTTTACATTGTAGCCTTGCGGTTGCGAAAAAGGCTTGTAAGTAACGTTTATCTTTCTCTGAGTGACGCGTTGCAGCAAATAAGCGACGCCATAAGCCTTGGCCAAAAGGTTTACTGGTAATAAGGCCTTGGCGCGAAAATTCAGAAATCGCCCAATTTGGCAGTGCTGCAACCCCTAATCCTGCAGAGACCATTTGCACTAACATCAGAGTATTGTCGGCTTGCTTCCATTTGGCGGGCTCGACACCCGCTGGCTGCAAGAAGTGTTTTACGACGTCTAGCCTTTGTTTTTGAACCGGATAAGAGAGCATGGTTTGATCTGCGAGATCTTGCGGATCAATAACTTCTTTTTCCGCCAATGGGTGGTTAGTCGCGGTAATTAAGCGCATTTCAAAGTCGAATAAAGGTTCATAATGCACTTCAGAACGAGGTTGAATATCTGACGTGATAACGAGATCCAACTCCCCAGCTAACAGTGCAGGAAGTGGTTCAAAGCCAAAACCTGATGAAAAATCCAGTGTTACGCTAGGCCAGGCAAGTTGATATTCCCTAAGAGCAGGCATGAGCCATTGGAAACATGAGTGACATTCAATCGCCATATGCAACCGACCATTGACGTCTTCTTTCAAGCTTGCCAAATCATTTTCTGCTCTTGCGAGTTTGGGAAGAATATCTTCTGCAAGACGCAATAGGATTTCTCCCTCTGAAGTGAACTTCACCGGACGAGTTTTTCTAAGGAATAATTGTCCCCCAATCCGCGACTCTAAATCTTTGATCTGGTGAGACAAGGCCGATTGAGTGAGATGCAACGCGGTCGCGGTCGCGGTTAGAGAGCCGGTGTCTCGAAGCGAAGTGAGTGTCCGCAAATGTTTTAGCTCTATCATGAATTCCTTTCATCCTTTGTTGCTCGCTATGAACAGAATAGCAATCGTATAAATAACTTAACGACAAAAAATGGATATGTAAACGTCTAGACGTCTGTTTGTTGTGTTTATTTGCGAATCATGCCGCCTCATGATGAATTTTTTTAATAAACAAGTTGAATAAATGGACGTTGTTCAAACCGCAGATGAGAGCGATAGTTTAGCCATCCAGACATCTTTTATGACGAAAGATACTCTGACCCAAACAAATTAAACAAGATTGAAAGAGGAATAGGGACATGGCTACAACAACGCACGTACTAGGTTATCCACGCATCGGTGAAAAACGAGAATTAAAATTCGCTCAGGAAAAATACTGGCGCGGAGAAATTGATCAAGCAGAGCTTAAAAAGGTTGGGGAAGATCTGCGCGCTAAAAACTGGCAAACACAAGCAGATGCTGGCTTGAGTTTTACCACCGCTGGCGATTTCGCTTGGTACGATCATGTACTGACGACCACGTTGTTACTGGGTCACGTGCCAAAACGTCACGCAGACGGTTTCCCTGATTTGGATACGCTATTCAAAGTGGGTCGCGGTCAATCTCAAGCGGGTTGCGGCTGTGCGGGCGCTGCAGCATCGGATATGACTAAATGGTTCAACACAAACTACCACTACATCGTACCTGAATTTAGCAAGGACGATACATTTGAAGTGAGCTGGCCTCAACTGTTTGAAGAAGTCAACGAAGCAACCCAAGCTGGGCATAAAGTGAAGCCAGTTTTGCTTGGCCCAGTCAGTTATCTTTACTTAGGTAAAGAGGTAGAAGATGGGTTCGATCGCCTGACGCTACTGCCACGATTGCTTACGGCTTACCAAGCTATTTTGGCAAAGCTCGCGAGTCAAGGTGTTGAGTGGGTTCAGATTGATGAGCCAATTTTGTCACTCGAGCTTGAAAGTCAGTGGGCTGATGCGTTCAAGCTAGCGTACCAAGTGATTCGAAGCGATGTAAAAGTGCTGCTAACGACGTACTTTGACTCTATAAGCGATACGCTAGACAAAATTGTAAAGCTACCAGTGGATGGTTTACATATCGATTTATCTGCCGCGCCTCAGCAGCTTGACGACGTGATTGCCAAACTACCGGAGGGGTGGGTGCTGTCTGCTGGCGTGGTCAACGGTCGTAACGTGTGGCGCTCGGATTTGAGTGCGCAACTTGAACGTCTACAGCCAGTAAAAGAAAAACTGGGCGACAACCTTTGGGTTGCGAGCTCATGCTCTTTGCTACATAGCCCGGTTGATCTGGAACTGGAAACAGAGCTAAGTGAAGAAGTGAAAAGCTGGTTTGCGTTTGCAAAACAAAAAGTAACAGAAGTCGCCTTGCTTGGCCGAGCACTCGATGGTGATCAAGATGCGATTCTCGCTTGTGATACCTACAGCCAGCCAATCAAAGCACGTAAAACGGCAACGCATGTGAATAAGCCACAAGTTCAAGCACGTTTAAACAGTATTACTGCGTCACTTGCCGAGCGCAGCGCACCTTACGCGGAGCGTGCTGCGCATCAAGCTAAAGTATTGGGCTTGCCTCTGTTGCCAACCACGACAATCGGTTCTTTCCCTCAAACGGGTGAAATTCGTGTTCAGCGCAGCGCTTATCGCACTGGCCAGTTATCTGAGTCCGACTATATCCAAGCACTAAAAGGACATATTGCGGATGCCGTAAAACGCCAAGAAGCCCTTGACCTAGATGTGCTTGTGCATGGTGAAGCTGAGCGTAACGACATGGTAGAATACTTCGCGGAGAACTTGGCGGGCTTCCAAACGACGAAATTTGGTTGGGTACAGAGTTATGGCTCTCGCTGTGTGAAACCAGCCATTGTGGTTGCCGACATTGAGCGTGAAAAGCCGATTACGGTGGAATGGTCGACGTACGCACAATCGCTAACCAGCAAGCAGATGAAAGGTATGCTGACGGGCCCGGTAACGATTTTATGTTGGACATTCCCGCGTGAAGACATCACACGTCAAGAAATCGCCCAGCAACTGGCACTGGCACTGCGTGATGAGGTTTCTGATCTGCAAGATGCAGGCATCAATATCATTCAAATCGATGAGCCTGCGATTCGTGAAGGTCTGCCGTTGAAAAAGCGCGATCACAAAGCGTATTTAGAATGGGCGGTGGATGCATTTAAGATCTCGGCAGCGAGTGCAAAACCAGAGACTCAGATTCACACTCACATGTGTTACAGCGAGTTCAATGAAATCATCGATTCAGTCGCGGCGCTCGATGCGGATGTGATTACCATTGAAACATCACGCTCAAATATGGAGCTGCTTAAAGCGTTTGAAGAGTTCAATTACCCGAATGAAATCGGTCCAGGTGTTTATGACATTCACTCACCAAACATTCCGACGGAAGAGTGGATTGAAGGCTTAATCAAGAAAGCGGCAGAAAAGATTCCGGTACAACGTTTGTGGGTGAACCCAGACTGTGGTCTGAAAACACGTAACTGGGCAGAGACAGAAGCGGCATTGGCGAACCTCGTGTCAGCGACGAAGAAACTTCGTGCTGAGCTGGCGTAAGGCACCTTTTTAGCAAATAAAAACGGAGACCGTTGTCTCCGTTTTTCTATTCTTAGCCGTTCATTTTCGTCGTTATACTATCCCGCAATAGCGGATGAATTGCTCGTATCGAAAACAACGCACTCACTGTGACTATTTCATTTGAGTACAAGTTTGCGCGGAAACCAACTCATCTGCCATCAACTGACCGCGAGAGTTACGCACTTTAATACGGTACATTAAGCCCATATCAATTTGCTTACGAATTTCCGGGTTACTGCAATAGGTGTAGATACTGGTATTCAGTACTTGATTTAACGGCTTTGCACCGAGTGCGTCATCGTTATAAATCATCATCATCTCAACAACATTTTTGTTGGATGAGACACGCATTATCTGCAGTGGACCGTATTCCAAAGGGAGACCAGCGGACAAGACTCCCGCTCGGTTTGATGCCAATAGCTCAAGCTGGCGTTGATTATCATCGGTAGATGAACAGCCCGCTAACGCACCAAATGCCAAGAAAAGACACAGTAATTTTTTCATAAATTAAAACACTTTTTTGAACGGTTTCACGATTACATTATCGTAAACACCAGCCGCTACGTAAGGATCGGCTTCTGCCCACGCTTTAGCGTCTTCTAGAGAGGCGAACTCAGCGATGACAGTCGAGCCCGTAAATCCAGCTTCTCCTGGGTTGTCAGAGTCTATCGCAGGCATAGGGCCAGCAGTAAGAAGGCGACCTTCGTCTTGAAGCTTTTGTAAGCGCTCCAAGTGTTGCGGGCGAACGCTCATGCGTTTTTCCAGCGAGTTCTCGACGTCCTGAGAAAAGATGACATACCACATAGCATAGTTCCTTAATTGGTAGGGTAAAGTGTTAATTTAACGCCTTTTTTGTGTCTCTCACAAGTGAACAACAGAAAATGTGAGATCCTTTCTAACAGTTAGCGCTGTAGGTTGACTAATTCTGAACCGGGCGTGGTTTGCCTTCACTGTCAATGGCTACGTAGTTGAAAGTCGCATCACAAACCATGAAGCGCTCGCCGACACCGTGTGCTTTTACCGGCTTGACCCATACTTCCAGATCGACACTCATTGAGGTGCGACCAATCTTAGTGCATTCGCCATAGCAGCAAACGACATCGCCAACACCTACAGGCTTCTTGAAGGTAATGCTGGAGACTGAAACGGTAACAACGCGACCAGAAGAGATCTCTTTGGCCAGAATCGCACCTGCTAGGTCGAGCTGAGACATAATCCAACCACCAAAAATATCGCCATTGGCATTAGTATCGGCAGGCATTGCAAGGGTACGAAGCAGCAGTTGACCTCTCGGAGAGCTAATTTCTTGACTCATTGTGACATCCTAAATCTTAAAGGCGCTCAAACTAAGCGCCAACATAGTAAATACCTAGAACCAAAGGTCCTTAAAAAACCGCAGACACCGGACCAGAGAAAGTTGGTTTACAGCAGCAAGAATGGTCTGAATCCGGTATGCCGTTTGATCGGTTTAGTGATACATGGAGCAAAACAGCGACCCGAAGGTCGCTGCAAAGTGCGCGGATTATAGCAAAACTGAGTTTTTAATCATCAGTCGACACATCGGATGAGTTATTTTTTTGTTCTTTTGGCATGTGTTTGTAAATGTAGAAGCCAGTCGCAATCATGTAGGCAAATGTCGCAATCAACATTCCGAATACTTTGAAGTTGACCCAAACATCCAGTGGTAGCTCGTAAGCGATATAAATGTTCAGACCAGCAAAGAATGAGAAGAAGCCGACCCAAGCCCAGTTGATCTTCGCCCAAATAGCATCAGGTAGCGAAATTTCTTTGCCCAACATGCCTTTGATGGCTGATTTCCCCATTGCGTGACTCGCTGCTAAACCGATAGCTAGAATCACATAAATGATGGTGACTTTCCATTTTATGAAATTGTCGTCGTGGAAGAAAAGGGTCATGCTGCCGAATATCGTCACGATAACGAACGTAATTAGCTGCATTTTCTCGACTTTTTTATACAGAGCATAGGTGACGACAAGCTGAATTGCCGTTGCAACGATCAGCGCTCCTGTTGCTGCGTAGATGTCGTACATCTTGTACAAAGCGAAGAAGACGATGAGTGGGATAAAATCTAGGATTTGCTTCATGGTGGCAAAATCTACCTAATTAGTGAATTGAAGACAGTCTAACGGAATCTGACAAGATGTGAATACCGTCAAGGTTAGAGGTAAGAGAAGTAATCCCCTGACTGAATGATACAACAAGCAACATGTCGCAAAGATGAAGTAGTAAATCGAAGGCATAAAAATTGCCGCGATAGAGCGGCAATTGAGTTGATAGAATTTAAGATTTAAGCAACACGTTGATATTGAGAAATAAGCGTTTTGACATCTTCTAAATAGCCTTCACGTAACAGGTTATCAACGGTTGCTTCAAGCTCTTCGAGAGACATCGTAAAGCAAGTGGATTTGCCGGTCATTAGGCTCAGATACTGATGGTATTCTTCTTCTGTATAGTGGCCTAAGCGATCGAGTAGTAGTGCTTTGATTCCATGATGAATCAAGCCGTAGTATGTGTGTCGATGAAGTAACATGGCGATCTCCTTATCAAGCTCATCCGCTAACCATTTGCAGCTTGCTTGACCCTCTGGATAATTCGATTTACTTCAGTAATGCACATCTAGTGCCAGTTTTATCTTCGCAAATTAGAAAGTGTTGGAAGCAGCAAAACTCTCTTGTTGCAACCAGCGCTTGATGACGGTTTGGAGCGCATTTAACGTGGTTGGCTTTTCAAGTCTGTCATCCATGAGTTTCGCAATGAGCTCCAGCTCTTTGGCTCCAGACTCTCCAGATAGTGCGATGATCGGAACGGAAGACGCAATTTGCTTAATTCGTTGGCTTGCGTCAAATCCATTCATCACTGGCATCTGTACATCCATAAGCACCAAATCAATCTTGTGCGACTGAAATAGCTCCACCGCAGAAGCGCCATTATTTGCTTGTAAGCTGTTGACTCCCAGCCTTTTTAAGTACATTTGAACCAAAGTACGCTGCACCTCTTTGTCATCAACAATGAGCACTGTTGGTGCATCGTTACTTACTTGTACGTGTTGGTCTGTGCGAGGTTCAGAATGTGGTGCATTTACTTTCCAGCCATTGAAGTCCGGTGTTCTCAACGTCTCTGGTTTGGGTGCGTTTGGGACGACCGGGAAATACAAGTAGAACTCAGTAAATTCGCCCAATTCAGACTGGCACTCAATTCGTCCGCCAAAAGAGCGCATAACGCGTTGACAGTAGCCCAAGCCAAGGCCGCTGCCGCCACTTTTTTGATACGAGAAGAAGTCGTCAAATATCTTGTGTAAGATACTGCTATCTATGCCAGGGCCACTATCTCGGAAGACCAGAATGTTTTCGTAGGCCCCCGTTTGGCTACGAATCTCAATTTGACTATCGGGATAAGAATCAAAATAGTAGATAGCATTGCGAATCAAATTGAAAATGACAAAGTTAAACAGAGTTTCGTTTAATTTCGCGACAAAATCGTGCTCTTGGGGCAGATTGATCCTTTCAATTATTTGATCGTTTTCAAAGCCATAACGGCTGACCGCTTGATCGACAGCTTTATGTATAGACGTAATAGTTAAGGGTTCGTGCTCAGGTGAGCTGTCGCTGACTTCTCGCAAAATAATGTCGATAAGTTGGCGACCACGCTGAATCGCTGCTTCTCCTTTATCAATCTCACTCTTTAACGTCTCAAGTGAAGCGTTTGATTCGATATGCTGTTTTAAAGCTTCAAATCGTAATTGCACTTGAGCGAGAGGGTTACGCATTTCATGCGCAATAGAGTTAGCGAGCGCACGGCTTTGGCGTACTTTTCTATCGGCCTCTATGGTGCTCTGGATGCGAACTAATAAGGTTTGCAATGCTGAAATTTCTTCATTAGAAAACAGCTTATTATCCATTTTGTGTGAAGAAATCAGTAAGTGCGTAACGGACTTTCCACGACCAAAAAGAGGCATTACGAGCGCCGTATTGCTGGATCGCATACGTTCGTAGAGCTTGCGCATTGAGCCTTTAGACGAGGAGGCATAATCAATTTCTTCAGACAGTTCATCAAGCACGAGAACAGACTTGCTTGACGGCAGATAATCTTCATAAAACGTTTCGGTGTAACTGCTGGTGACGAGCTGCAATTTATTATTTGGTATATTCAGTAACGCGGCTAACTGGCGCATTGCATCATCTATTGAGCGTTTAAATTCCTCTTCTAATCCAAGAATTTGTTGAACGGGTGTATGTCGTTTCCCATAAATAAAATAGGACGCGAAACGACTGACGCGTTTGTAAAGCAAGTGCCAAGTGATACCGATGAGTGCGCATAAAGGCACCGCTACAAGCCATTGGTTATCTTCCGAGATAGGAATAAATATTGCGCCCAGCGGGAGGACGAAAATGGCACAGACAAACAGCGCGCTAACGGTTAAGTATGTGAGGTATTTAGCGCTATAAAAGCGAGAGGTAAGCAGGGCATAGCCTACAAACAACATTTCACTAATTGAAAGTGCTGGTGGTAACCAGGTTAAGGAAAAGTCACCAAGGAAGTAAGTCATTCCAAGGTGTATCACTGCAGTTGATAACATGAAGACCAAAATGCCGGCGATCATATAGTTACTTTTTGCCAGCGTGAGTTTGCTGCTGTTCGCTCGCATGGTAATCAAGTTCAGCAGTGTTAATACCACAAATGTCAGCAAACTAATAAAGAAATATGAGGTATGGGGACCAAACTCGATCACGAACTGGCTTGGACCGCTAATGGTGACATTTTCGACAGTAAGGTTTGGTACTAAGTTGATGTAAAGCGAGTACGTTGCTAGTGCCACAAAGACGATTTTTTGCCAGGCTTTGACCGCAGTTTTTTTGATATCAGCCGCTAGCTGGCAAGAAAAATAGAACGCGAATGCAAAGGCAAAGAATGACGCCAAGTTCGCCAACTTAGCCATAAAAATACCGCCAGCGGAGCCCAACTCCGGCAATAAATCGGTATGGAAGTATGCATTGCTGCTGATCCAAACGATGATGCAACTAGAATAAGCAATGTACGGCGCATGATGCGAGCCTAAAATCGTTTCACTCTTCTGTTTTAGGCGATAGCAGTAATATAACAACCAAGCGAACACCACCAGTACAGTAGCGTATAGCGTCATTGCTTTTGGATAAAAAAGGCCGTGAAGATGAATATCAAGCATGTTCATTCACCTTTTCATCAATTCTTTTTGTTCGTACGCGGTGTTTGTAGTCGCGAAACTGTATGTCTTGAAATGCTTCAACCATCATACCTAAATTCCAGAAACCGCGGTATGTCTTGGTACCGTCACCGTTAATGTCGCGGTATCCTGAGTGAAAGTAGGCCTCTAAATCAATAGATTGATAGAAATTTAACATAAATATTTGTTCAATAATGGTAAAGCTGAGCTTATAGCCTGCTTTATATAGCTCACTCATCAATGCTTTTTGTGCCAAATACAAAAAGTACAGTTTTTGTTGGATGTTGCCACCCACTGTCAGACGCAGCACTTCGCAAACCGCTTCAGTGTTTTTCAAGTGAGATTGGAACTGCGCATCAAATTCAATAAGAGTCCGTTGGCGAGTTAGATCGTTACCTCCCCAAAGGCCTAATTGATTAAGAGTCATGTAGCCATAATCAGGAAAGCAAAACTGCCATTGCTCACTACTAAATGGTGATGAATAGCTGAGCCAGGTATTTCTTTGGTGCCAGTTTTGCACCAAAGCGGAGGAGACCATGATTGGTGTAGATGACTGCTTGAACAATAGCACAAAGTGTTGACCTTTCTGCGAGAGTGATAATAGAGGCAATATCTCAAACCATTGTTCAGTTTGGACGAAGAGCTCAAGATTGCTCAGTGTGATTGCTTCGGAAATCGGCATTAATGCAGCGTGATTTGGCAGTGTTACCTTTAGGTCGCATTCGGCAATATCTTCGATCAATATGCTTGAATAGTCGCGGTCGTCAAACGAGAGCTGAGTTGGTCTTGTCGCTTCATTTAAAGGGTGCTTTTGCTTGATCGCAGCAATCTCACATTCACACCAGAAAACCATCCAATGCGGGTAACAATCTGCGGCAACTTGTTCAAGTAAGAGCGCCTCTTCGGAGAAAGGCGTTGGATACTGCTGTACTAAATTTCGATAATCCATTAATTCAAACAGTACGGACAGACTCTTAGATGCGTATTTAGGAAATAGGGACTTGAGAAGCTTTATTCTATACAAAGCAACTTGTTGAAAAAGGGAAGACCTTTCTTGCGGTGTAAGAGTAAGAAGAACCGTGTCAACCAGCGCCTGTTGTTTTGACTCGATCGGCAAATCTGTACTGGCGAGGGGCTCCAAAGACAGCTTAAGACTCATGATATAACCTAGTTCTGACGTTTTTTATATTTTGTAATGGTTTATATCATTTTGATAAATTTATGCTATTGGTTTCTATTTATATAGTTACGTAATGCAAGAAAAGACAAAAAAACCGCTCATAGTGAGCGGTTTTTAGTTCATTCGAGAAAGGACTAAGCTTCTTGCTTTTTAAGCTCAGCTTCTGCCGCTACCTCTTCTATTAGCGCATCAACGATAACTGCACATGCTGCATCACCAGTGATGTTTAGTGCTGTACGAATCATATCGAAAATACGGTCAAGAGCGAATAGCAGTGGTAGACCTTCAATTGGAATGCCAGCGGCAAGAAGTACGGCAACCACTAGGAAAGAAGGACCAGGAACACCCGCTTGACCAACCGCACCCAATGTAGACGTTACGATAATTGCAATGTAAGCGCCCATACCTAGGTCGATATTGAACAGTTGAGCAAAGAAGATAGCAACCAAGCCATAGTAAATCGCATTACCTGACATGTTGATCGTTGCGCCTAGAGGCAGAACAAATGACGCGGTTGAATTTTTTACGCCCAGTTCTTTTTCACAGGTGTCCATTGTGACAGGCAGTGTTGCCATAGAAGAGGCCGTTGAAAGCGCAACAGCTTGTGGCTTTTTCATTGAAGACAGGAACTTCTTCGCTGATGTCTTGGTGAAAATATGCACCATTGCTGGGTAAACAACGAAACCGAAGATTAGGATTGCGGCAACGTAAACAACGAACAGTTTGAATACCACCATTAGTGCGCCAAAACCGAATGTACCGACTGCTTCTGCCATTAGACCGAACACGCCGATAGGGGCAATGATCATCACTTTGTTGATCATCCAAACCATTGCGTCAACGATGCAGTTAACACCATTAATGATTGGCTCACGACGCTCTTTTGCTTGCTTAGAAATTGCAATACCAAAGAACATACAGAAAACGAGGATCTGTAGGATGTTTGCTTCATTTAGTGATTGGAAAACGTTGGTTGGGATCATACCAGTGATGGTTGCCCAGAAAGTAGGTAGTTCACCTTTTGAAGCGTATTCTGCTGAGAACATGCCTTCAACGCCAGAGACGTCGATCCCCATGCCTGGTTGGAATACTTCGCCCATAAATAGTGCAAGCGCAACGGCTAGGGCGGATGTTAAACCGAAATAACCTAGAGTGACGATGCCAACTTTGCCTGCTGACTGGCTGTTCCCAAGACCAGCTGCGCCAGAAATCAAGGCTACAGCGACCAAAGGAATAACCAACATTTTGATTAAGTTGATAAAGATAGCACCTAAAGGAGCGAACACTGTCGCATCATGACCCATCATGGCACCAACGGCTGTGCCCACGATCATGGCGATTACGACTTGTACGCCAATGTTGTTTAGCAAACTCTTTTCTTTTAACACTTCCATAACCTCTGTGCTAATAAAATGTAAAATCCTAAAATTACCCACTAACCATAAATGGTTTTATGGATAATTATCTCGCCTTGCTTTTTACACTTATCGTTTACAATTGGCAATATGCAGCAAGGTATTATTGATGGATTAATCGATATTTTATTGACGAACGATAAAGTTTTGTTCAATAGCAAACGTTTGCTATTGATTTTTGTTATGCCTATTAGCTGTGTAATTGTTTTTGTTTATTTCTTTTTCTTGTTTGTTTTTTGTTAACTGAGATGGATTTTGTGTTTGCGAGCGTAGTCTGCGTCTTGCGTGACTTGGATTGATATTTATAACAATTAATTTCTTTCAAGCTCACACTTTTACCAATTAGCTTTGTGAAATGTTAATTGTTTTACATTCTTAGTTTTGATTGCATTGTAAACATAATGTTAATCAGAAATGGGCGAGACAAATATTAAGTACCAACATTTTAGTGTAGGGGAGTGCTCTCTCTGTTAATGCTCCCGAGCCGATAAAACGAAAATCAACAAGTAAGAGGTGAAGCGATTATGATGAATCTTGCTGCTGCATTACAAAGAAATGCTGCGAGTAAACCAGATAAGACGGCGTTGATATGTGGTGATGTCGAGATAACTTATGCGCAGTTTGATGCGATTACCGGAAAGATCGCGGCATCTTTAATCAACAAAGGGGTCGTTCCGGGCGATCGTATTGCGCTCTCATGCCCAAACATTCCTTTTTTCGCGTTTGTTTATTATGCGATACAAAAAGCTGGCGCGGTTGCTGTCCCATTAAATGTGCTTTTGAAAGCGCGAGAAATTAAGTATCACTTAGAAGATTCAAAAGCGAAGTTTTACTTCTGTTTTGAAGGGACAGCAGAACTGCCAATGGCAAAAGAGGGGGTTAAAGCGTTTGAGCAGGCTGATATATGTGAAAGTATGGTCGTGATGACTCAATCTCAAGTTGAAAACGAATGGAATGGTGTGCCAACTCTCAATGCGTTTATAGCGGATGTAGAACCATTGTCAGATTATGTACCGCGTAATGCGGATGATACTTGTGTTATTTTGTATACATCAGGGACGACAGGCTTACCAAAAGGAGCTGAACTGACGCAGCAGAACATCATAATGAATGCTCTGGTGGCACAAAACATTATGGGTAGCCAGGCCGACGATATTCACTTAGTAACTTTGCCTTTATTTCATACCTTTGGTCAAACCGTCCACTTAAATGCTAGTGTTTTGGGCGGGGCAACCTTGGTGTTAGTGCCTAGGTTTGAGCCTAAACATGTTCTTGAGCTGATGGAAAAACACAAAGTGACGTTGTTTGCTGGAGTGCCAACGATGTATATCGGCTTGCTTCATGTCCAGCACCAATTTGATACATCCTCACTACGTGTTGCTATCAGCGGTGGAGCCCCGTTGCCAACCGAAATCTTTAGATCCTTTGAGGAACAATTTAATGTCCCAATTCTTGAAGGATACGGGTTATCAGAAACAAGTCCTATTGCATGTTTTAATCATTTAGATCAGGAACGTATACCAGGATCGGTAGGTCAACCGATTCAAGGCGTTGAAGTAAAAGTTGTCGACATTGAAGGCAATGCGCTACCGATTGGTGAAGAAGGTGAGATTGTTGTGCGTGGGCATAATGTTATGAAGGGATACCTTGACCGCCCGGAAGTCACTGAATCCGCGCTACAAAATGGCTGGTTCCATACTGGTGATGTTGGCCGTTTTGACAGTTCAGGTAATCTATTTATCGTCGATAGAATGAAAGATCTGATCATTCGAGGTGGATTTAACGTTTACCCTAGAGAAATTGAAGAAGTGTTTATGACTCATCCTGCAATCTCAATGGTAGCGGTGATAGGGATTCCAAATGAAGAGTATGGCGAAGAGATAAAGGCTTACGTTGTGCTTAAACCGGGAGAGTACATTGACGCGGAAACATTACAAAAGTGGGGCAAAGAGCAGTTAGCCTCTTTTAAATATCCTCGTTATGTTGAAATTCGTGAGCATCTCCCGATGAGTGCGACAGGAAAGATTTTAAAGCGTGAATTGAAATCTGAATTGAATGTGGCTTAGTCAATTCAATGAACTTCGGGTCACAGCGCCACTTGTCTGGAGCGAGTGGTGTTGTGCACGTTACTCAAGAATAGAAGATGGCAATCTCTCGCTAGCGTGTACACATGAACTATCTGTTTACTCTATTGTTCGAGTTGTTTTATGTGCGCTTCTAAGCGTTTTGGATTGGTAATGGTCACTGAACCATATTTCAGTTCTAGCATCCCAATACTCTCTAAGTTTTTTAGTACTTTATGAACACTTTGACGCGTTAGCCCCATCATGTTGGCGATATGCTCTCTAGTCACTCTCACGACACACGGCTGAGTATTGATAGCTTGGTTGTGTTGGTATTCAGCAAGCAACAGCAACCTTCTTGCAATCCGCTCTTCGATTCCTCTAATCGCATCATCTTCGATAACAGAAATGGCAGACCATAAGCGGCGGCTAAGTAAGTCGAGAATCGTAGGGTAACTTTGAGGATATTTGGCGAGTAATTGGCGAAACTTATCACCAGGTAGTTCCAGTAAGGTCACTCCCGAATGCGCGGTTGCGCCAAAAATACGGGGCATGCCGGGAGAAAAAACATTGTCTCCAAACCAGCCTCCTGCCTCGAAAATCATTAATGTGACTTCTTTGCCTTTTGAACTCATCGAATTAATTCGTACGGCACCCTGTGCGATGACCATAAGAGAAGATTGAGGTTCCCCTTTATTGCAAATCAGTGCTTTTTCGTCGAAACAGCGAACTTTAGCTATTTGTGCTGCTTCACTAAGTCCTTTCTCGGGCAGCCCTGATAATACAGGACATTTGGCTAATAATGCTTTGACTTCTTCCATGTGCAACCTTACTGCATCCTGCTCTAGTTATTATTTGTGCTGGTTAAGTGGCAAAGTTTATCACTCTTTGATTGCTCTGCTTTAGATTGGTTTGGAAAGTGCGGGCGTTGAATAAAAAATGATCTGGTATAAACGCCATACAAGAAAACGCCCGCTAAACAGAATGTTAAGCGGGCGCTATAGCGTTACATCAAATGGAAATTATTTCTGAGTGGCTGCTTTCATCGCTGACACAAAATCACCAAGTTTATCGAGCATAATTTGTGGCTGCTCGACATTCGCTTCAATGATTTTCACCACAGCTGAGCCGGAGATGGCCCCTGCTGCGCCAGACTCTATTGCTTGTTTCACCTGTGCTGGTTCAGAAATACCGAAGCCAAGCAGCGCTGGTGGTGCATCGAACTGGTTTAATCTATCTAACATGTGACCAACTGGCATATTTGCTTTTGTCTCTGCGCCTGTCACGCCAGCACGAGAAAGCAAGTAAGTGTAGCCACCACCCAGTTCTGATACTTGCTTCAGTGTTTCGTCACTTGCCGTTGGCGGTGCGATGAAGATTGGGTGAATACCAAACTTCTCTGCTGCTGCAACAAACTCTGCACTTTCGTTGGTTGGTACGTCTGCAATCAGAACAGAATCGATGCCTGCTTTTGCACAGCGCTCGTAGAAGTTTTCGACACCGCGTGAGTAAACTAGGTTCGCGTACATCAGAAGGCCAATAGGCAGATCTGGGTATTTAGCACGAATCTTACCAATTTGTTCAAAGCAGATATCTGGTGTAGCGCCTGAATCTAGCGCACGAATGTTAGCGCCTTGGATGGTTGGGCCATCTGCAAGCGGATCTGAAAATGGAATACCAAGTTCAAGGGCGTCTGCGCCAGACTCAACGAGGGTCTCCATGATCTTGTAAGATTGTTCTGCGTTTGGATCGCAAACCGTTACGAACGGTACAAATGCGCCTTGGTTTTTTTCGTTTAGGCGCGCAAACATCTTCTCATAACGGCTCATTAAATCACTCCTTTTTCTTCTAGGATGGCGTGCACGGTGAAGATGTCTTTGTCACCACGACCAGATAGGTTTACGACCAATAGTTGTTCTTTCTCAGGATTCTCACGAGCCATGCGCAATGCATGAGCTAGAGCGTGAGAAGACTCTAGAGCTGGGATGATCCCTTCGCTGCGAGCCAGTTCTTGGAATGCCTCGAGCGCTTCGTCGTCAGTTACGTTGTCGTATTCTGCACGGCCAATTGCGTTTAGGTGTGCGTGCTGTGGACCAACTGAAGGGAAATCAAGACCCGCAGATACAGAGTAAGACTCCTCAACTTGGCCGTTTGGATCTTGCATCAATGGCGCTTTCATACCAAAGAAGATGCCCGTTTTGCCATGTTTAAGTGGTGCACCGTGTTGGTCAGTATCGATACCTTTACCTGCTGGCTCAACACCAATGAGGCGAACGCTTTCTTCTTCGATGAAGTCAGCAAACATACCAATCGCGTTTGAACCGCCGCCCACACATGCGATAACAGCATCAGGAAGACGACCTTCACGTGCCAAAATCTGATTCTTCGTTTCTTCACCGATCATTCGTTGGAAATCACGCACGATGGTTGGGAATGGGTGAGGACCTGCCGCTGTACCTAGTAGGTAGTGCGCGTCTTCATAAGTTGCAGACCAGTCGCGTAGCGCTTCGTTACATGCATCTTTAAGTGTTGCTGAACCCGAGTGAACAGGAATGACTTCTGCACCCATGAGTTTCATACGGAATACGTTCGGGCTTTGACGCTCAACGTCTTTTGCACCCATGTAAACGCGACACTTAAGGCCAAGTAGTGCACACGCTAGTGCGGTTGCAACACCGTGTTGACCTGCGCCAGTTTCAGCGATGATTTCGTTTTTGCCCATGCGTTTCGCAAGTAGCGCTTGACCCAACACTTGGTTAGTCTTGTGGGCACCACCGTGAAGCAGGTCTTCACGTTTTAGGTACAGTTTGGTTTTCGTACCTTTAGTTAGGTTACGAGTTAGAGTTAAAGCCGTTGGGCGGCCCGCATACTCTTGAAGAAGCGTCATGAACTCACTGCGGAATTCTGGATCTTCTTGCGCGTCGATAAACGCTTGCTCTAGTTGTTCCAATGCTGGAACTAGAATTTGCGGAACGTACTGACCGCCGTATTCGCCAAAGTAGGCATTCAGTTTTGCCATCGTTATATTCCTTCTCGTATTTTTCGCTACGAATAGCTTTAAATTTTTTAGCTGATGTCCAGCTTTAGTAGTTGCGAATGGCGGTGAAGGCCGCGAGCAACTTCTGTGAATCTTTTTTGCCTGGCGCGCTTTCTACACCAGAGTTTAAATCTAATCCCAAGCAACTTAGTGTCGCTGCTTGTTGAGTATTTTCTGGCGACAGTCCGCCCGCTAGCATAATTTGACTTGGGTCGCCGATCAGTGACCAGTCGAACACTTGACCAGTTCCGCCAGTTTGAGTGCCAACTTGCGCATCTAATAGATGGCGGTCAATGTGGTCTGCAAGCAGTTCTGGCTTGGCATCAGTCACGCCATAAGCTTTCCAAATTTCTACTGTTGTTGGCAGTTCGGCTTTGAGTTGGTTTACGTAAGCTTGGTCTTCTTGACCGTGCAGCTGAACTGCTTTTAAACCCAAAGAGGTCACGACAGAAGCAACAAAATCGATATCGTGATTTTGGAAAACACCTACGTAGTTAAGTGGAGCACCGCTCATGGTTAAGCGAGCACTTTCAAGGTCAACTGCACGCTTCGACTTCTCGACAAAAATCAGGCCACCAAATACCGCACCAGCTTGATATGCTTTTGCTGCGTCATCTGGATGCGTTAAGCCACAGACTTTGTTTTCACCCAACGTGACTTTGCGTACTGCAAGCTCTAGGTTGTCTTCTGCCATCAGCGAGCTACCAATCAAGAATCCGTCTGCGTATTTCGCTAAATCACGAACTTGTTGATGCGTATAAATGCCAGATTCTGAAATTACCGTCGCGTTTGGTGCTAATTCGCGAATTGTCGGCGCCAGTTCTTTAGTACGATTCAAATCGGTACTTAGGTCGCGAAGGTTACGGTTATTGATGCCGATAACGCGAGCGCCCAGCTTAACGGCACGGTGAAGCTCTTCTTCGTTGCTGACTTCGGTCAGAATGCCCATGTTCAGGCTGTGTGCTGCTTCTTCTAGGGCTTTGTACTCTTCATCATTGAGGACAGACAGCATTAGCAAGACAGCATCAGCACTGTAATGACGCGCTAGGTAAACTTGGTAGGTATCTACCATGAAGTCTTTGCACAGAACTGGCTGTTTGACTTGACCACGCACTTGAGGAAGAAAGTCAAAATTACCTTGGAAGTATTTCTCGTCTGTTAATACTGAAATTGCATCAGCATGGTTGTTGTAAACCGATGCAATGTAATCCAAGTCGAAGTGATCACGAATCAAACCTTTGGAAGGAGACGCCTTCTTACATTCGGTGATGAATGCTGTCTTTTCGCCACTCAGTGCATCGTAGAAGCTGCGGTCCGATGGCAGCAAATCAGACTGAAATGTGCTTAGCGGTTGAGACACCTTACGGTCTGCTACCCACTGATATTTGTCGCGGACAATTTTTGCCAGTACTTCTGCCATTTCTGCTTCTTTCTTAGAAACGTGTTCAGACAGGTTGTCAGCTTGCTGAGTGTTGAAGTCAGTCATCTTCTTCAATTCCTTAAGCGTGTGCGGCAAGTTGTTGTACCAATTGGTACGCCTTGCCTGAATTCATTGCTTCAATCGCTTGTTGCGTGTTGGCTTTTAAATCTTCGTGGCCGAATAGACGCATTAGCAGCGCAACGTTCACCGCCACTGCGCCCAATTGTGCGTCTGTGCCTTTACCCGTCAGGATATTGGTAATAATCGCTTTGTTTTCTTCAGGATCACCGCCTTTGATCGCTTCTAGCGGGTGCGCATCTAAACCGAAGTCTGCAGGCGTTAGTTTGTATTCTGTGATCTTACCGTCTTTGATCTCTGCAACGGTTGTTTCACCGTGAATCGCCACTTCGTCCAGACCGCTACCGTGTACTACAGCGGCGCGCTTCATACCCATTTGTAGCATGGTTTCTGCGATAGGACGAACCAGTTCTTCACTATAAACGCCCATCAATTCGATGTTAGGACGAGCAGGGTTAATCAGTGGGCCAAGAATGTTAAAGATGGTGCGTGTTTTCATGGTTTGACGCACTGGCATCGCATGACGCACACCACCGTGGTATTGAGGTGCAAATAGGAAAGCAACACCGATATCGTCGACCGCTTTACGCGTATCTTCTGCGCTCATGGCTAGGTTGATACCAAATGAATCAAGAAGGTCAGAAGAACCCGATTTGCTTGAAACGCTGCGGTTGCCGTGTTTTGCTACTTTTAGACCACATGCTGCAGCAACAAACGCCGCAGTGGTTGAGATATTGATGGTGTTGTGGCCGTCACCGCCGGTACCTACGATATCTGCGAAATCGTAATCTGGGCGAGGAAATGGGTTTGCGTTTGCCAGCAGTGCTTTTGCCGCACCCGCAATTTCATCCGGTGTCTCGCCTTTGATTTTTAGTGCAGTCAGTGCTGACGCCATTAAAATTGGGTCTAGTTCTCCACGGATAATGATGTCGAATAGCTGTTGGCTCTCTTCCTGAGTAAGCGATTCTTGCTCGTACAGTTTGGTAATAATAGGGTTGATGATTGCTTCCATATTTCCTCTCCTAAATTTCTTATGTGCCAAGTGCTTTTTAAGCAGTGAGTGGATTCGCTGAAGTTTGTTCTTCAAGTGCCCATTCAATGGCATTGGCCAACAGTGTCGCTCCGTAGGTCGTCATAATAGATTCCGGGTGGAACTGGAACCCGCAAACTTTATCTTCTTCATGTACAACAGACATCACCAAGTCATCCACTTCTGCCGTGATGGTTAGACTCTCAGGAATCTTGGTCGCAACCAGCGAGTGGTAGCGTGCAATCGCAAGTGGTGATGGTAGGTTTTGGTAAATCGCATGGTTTTGGTGCTCCATCATAGAGACCTTACCGTGAATGATTTCACCCGCGCCAGCGACGGTGCCGCCGTACGCTTCAACAATCGCTTGGTGACCAAGACAAATACCGATCATCGGAACTTTGCCTTTCATGCGTAGGATAAGTTCTGGCATTGAGCCTGCCTCTGACGGTGCACCAGGGCCTGGCGATAGCAGAACCACTGGGTTTTCAAGCTCGTTTACCGCTTGTTCGATGGTTTCTGCTGGGATGTTGTTTCGGTAAATCTTGACTGAGTGACCTAGCGAGCGGAATTGATCCACAAGGTTGTAGGTGAACGAGTCAAAGTTATCGATGAATACGATGTTCGCCATGTCTGCTACTCCTTGTTCGTAGGTTGAGAATGCGCTGCTTGGATAGCAGAGATTACCGCTTGCGCTTTACCGCGCGTTTCGTCTGCTTCCGCTTGCGGATCAGAGTCGAACACCACGCCAGCACCAGCTTGAACTTGAGCAATGCCGTTCTCAACGTAAGCTGAGCGAATTACGATACATGTGTCGAGTGTACCTTCGCCGGTAAGGTAACCCACAGCACCGCCGTAGCTACCGCGTCGTGCGCCTTCTACGTCGCGAATCAACTGCATTGCACGAATCTTTGGTGCACCAGTGAGCGTGCCCATGTTCATACATGCTTGGTATGCGTGCAGCGCGTCTAGGTCTTCACGCAGTTGACCAACCACACGAGATACTAAGTGCATTACGTGGCTGTAGCGGTCGACTTTTAGTAGGTCTGCTACGTGGCGTGTGCCAGCTTGAGCAATACGAGCAACGTCGTTACGTGCTAAGTCAACCAGCATCATGTGCTCTGCGTTTTCTTTCATGTCGGTACGCAGTTCAAGTTCGATGCGGCTATCTAGGTCGAAATCGATCTCTCCATTCGGGCGTTTACCACGGCGACGTGTACCTGCAATTGGGTAGATTTCAATTTGGTTGGTGTCGGTTTCGTACTTAAGCGCGCTTTCTGGTGATGCGCCAAACAAAGTGAACAGCTCATCTTGCATGTAGAACATGTAAGGGCTTGGGTTACTTTGTTTCAGTTCTTTATAAGCAGCGAGTGGAGAAGGGCAAGGTAGAGTGAATCGGCGAGATGGTACGACTTGGAACACATCGCCCTTAACTACGAACTCTTTTAAGTCGCGAACGATTTGGCAGAAGTCATCGTCAGATACGCTAGGTTCTACCGTTACGTCGGCGATTTTCTCTGCACTTGGAAGTAACTTTGGCGCCGCACATTGAGCGCTGATTTCTGCGATGCGAGTCTCTAGCGCTAGTTTTTCTGAATCATCCACAAACAATGTAGCTTGAAGCTGGCAAGATTCCGTTTGATGGTCGACAACAAGCAATGTTTCCGCTACGTAGAAAACGTAATCTGGACATTGATTGGTTGCTTCTGCATTACCAAGCGGCTCGAAGTTTGCGACGAAGTCGTAGGCAAACAGACCGCCAAGGAAAATCGCGTGTTTGTCTTGCTGTGAAATATCGAAGCTGTGTTGCACTAAACGTAGAGCGTCAAAAGAAGAAGCTTCACGTAGTCGAGAGTCTTCATCTAACGTGTCGCATGGCTGGCTAAACTCCAAAGTCAGCGTTTCGCCATCGAACTTACTCTCAACGTCACCACGGATGTTCTGGTTTAGGTGAGACAGTAGGTTTTTACCGTTGTTGGTTAACGCCTGCATGTTTACAGTGTGGCCGTAACAAACGATGCGCACCGCTGAATCGACGATTAAAAGTGATTTTAGATTCTGTTTCGAATCAATTTCAGCGGATTCGAGAAGCAAGCTATCTCTTTTGTTCTCACAAATGGTATGGAACAAACGTGTTGGGTCTTGAGTGTAAGGAACCGAAGTCTTTAATACTTCTAGGCATCCAAGTTTCTTGATTTCTATGGCCTTATTCACAAGACCTCCTTGTAGCTGTCTAAATCTTCCTGCCGTACATAGTCGCATAAAGCAAACGTTCTCCCAATCTAGAGTTAGCCATATTCGATTAATGTTTAGGCAGTTGAATGTGAAATGAGCAACAAAACAAAAAAGCCCGCTTAAGTAGCGGGCTTTACAACGTTTGGTTCTATAAACTAGAAGTATACGTTTGCCCACCAAGAACTAGTCCAAGTGCGCCACCAAGCAAGATCTGATGAGTTTGCCTTATTAAGACAAACCGCAACTTTCGCTTTTTGGTTTTGGTTAAATTCTTGTAACATGGTGAACCTTAAATTACGTACTTTGTATTTGTGTACTAGTTAACTAGTGCGAGAGTAAAAAGTCAACCCCAAAACAGCATTAAAACGATAAAAATATGAGAATTGATTTACATAGTCACACCACTGCATCGGACGGTCGGTTAGAGCCTAAAGATTTAGTGGAAAGGGCGCTGAGTTTTGATATCGAGGTTTTGGCGATCACTGATCACGATACGGTTGACGGCTTGGCGTTAGCCAAGCAACACGTTCAAGACAATAACTTGCCGATCAAAATCATCAACGGCATTGAGATATCGACTGTCTGGCAAAACAAAGACATTCATATTGTCGGCTTGAATATCGATCCGGAAAATGAACAATTATCCGCCCTCATCGAGCAGCAGAAGCAGCACCGCATAACAAGGTCAGAGTTGATTGCAGAGCGACTACAAAAAGCAACTCGGGAAGGTGTGCTCGAAGAGGTAAGGCAGATCGCCGGTGATGCGACTGTCACGAGAGCGCACTTCGCGAAATGGTTGGTGGATAATGGTTACGCAAAAACCATGCAAATGGTGTTTAAAAAATACCTAACGCGTAATAACCCAGGTTATGTACCACCGAATTGGTGCTCGATGAAAGATGCGGTTGATGCTATCCATGCTGCTGGTGGTTTGGCGGTATTAGCGCATCCTGGAAGATATAAGTTGACAGCGAAGTGGATTAAGCGTCTTCTAGCAGCGTTTGTAGAAGCAAACGGCGATGCGATGGAAGTTGCACAGCCACAGCAAGCGCAACAAGAAAGGCGCAACTTGGCTGATTATGCTATACAATACAAACTATTAGCGTCTCAAGGCAGTGATTTTCACTACCCATCCCCTTGGATGGAGCTAGGAAGGAACCTTTGGTTGCCTGCTGGCGTCGAACCAGTTTGGAAAGATTGGGGTATTGATCCTTCGTTGGATATATCAAAGTAACCTCAAGGTGTGGGTTTCAGCGTCAAACAACTGGAAAGTGTATATATTGCGTCTCAATGTGGCTTTCCTTGTCGTTGGAACTGAACAAAACTTTGAATCTTGAAGTCACTTGATAAAGCACAACAAGGCGGCATTCAAGCTCCAAATAAGAATATAGAGCCGAGAGGCTCGATAATGAGGAATTACAATGAGCCAGTTTTTTTACGTTCACCCAGAAAACCCACAGGCTCGCTTGATTAATCAAGCAGTAGCAATCATTCGTAACGGCGGCGTTGTGGTGTACCCTACCGATTCAGGGTACGCACTTGGCTGTCAGTTGGAGAACAAACAGGCACTGGAACGAATCTGTCAGATCCGTCGTCTGGATGATAAGCATAACTTTACTTTATTGTGTCGTGATTTGTCGGAGCTTTCTCTATATGCGCGAGTAGATAACTCTGCATTCCGACTACTGAAAAACAACACACCAGGTCCTTACACCTTCATCTTCAAAGGTACGAAAGAAGTGCCGCGTCGTTTGATGAACGCGAAACGTAAGACCATTGGTATCCGTGTTCCAGACAATCAAATTGCCTTGGATTTGTTGGAAGCATTAGGTGAACCGATGATGTCTACGTCGTTGATCCTACCTGGCAGTGACGTAACAGAGTCTGATCCGGAAGATATTCGCGATAAACTAGAACATGCGGTTGATGTGATTCTTAATGGCGGTTACTTAGGTGAACAACCTACGACCGTCATTGACTTTAGCGAAGGTGAACCTGTTGTGGTGCGTTTGGGATCAGGTGACCCGGCACCATTCGAATAATTCGACGAATAGACGTACACCACCGTCAAACAAAATAGGAGGCATCGCGCCTCCTATTTTAGTTGTCTTATCGAATATCTCATTGAACTTAACTGTTTGAGATTAAGCGAAATCGAAAATGTCGATACCATTTTGTTCAGCATAGTTGATGTATGCAGAGCTCACGCCGTTTAATGTTACTTCGACATTGTATTCATCACTAGAGAATACTGCCCAGCCACACTCATTATAAGATAAAGTCAGATCATCCGCTGAATCCAAGAACGTATCTCGAATACCATCATTGTCGGTGTCTCTGCCCATATCGAAGACAAGTTTGTCATGAAAAATATTAAAATCGACAATATCGGCTTTAATATCAATATCGTTGGAGGATACAGGTTGATCCGGTACACCAATAGCCAGGCGGTTTGTAAGCACGAAAGTGTCGTCTCCACAGCCGCCGCTCAGTACTGATTCACCATCGCCAACGACGAGCGTGTCGTTACCCCAACCCCCACTCAAGTAGTTGTTGCCTGAGTAATCAAAAATTGTATCATCGCCACAACCACCAAAGAGCTTGTCATTTCCTAATCCGCCCGATAGGAAGTCGTTGCCAAAGCCGCCAGAAACAAAGTCGTTCCCTCGGCCACCGAGCAAGGTATCGTCTCCCCAGCCCCCGAAGATAACATCATTGCCTCCGTATCCTACGAACTTATCATCACCACAGAAGCCGAAGAAAATATCGGTTGTTTCAGACCCTTTTGTACCGGTCATATCGTCATCTTGAGATGTCCCAAAAATCCAATTTAGGTCTAGGTTTAGCATAGACATTGTTCTATTCCTTTTTGTCTGATTTATGCCAATCGCCGAAAATGCAGAGCTAATCTAGCTAGTTAAAATACACGATAACGTTAGTGTCATTTTTAATAGTAAATAGTGACTTACCGATGCTTCTTGTCTTGCTATGAGTGCTCATTTATCCACGATGATTGGTATTACTTAGCAGCAAACTGGGACGGCTTATTCTTCGCTGCTTTCTAGCAATACGAACAGTAAACACACCCCAAGTGGTTATTGTTGTAACCCTGACAATTTTATCAGGTACTGCACGGTTAAAGTGGCTCGGGAAGACCGATATTAGTGGGATTCTCGCTGGGCAATATCAGCATTAAGTAGGAAAAAAGTTGCAGAATAGAGTAAATATTTTCGACGTTTTAAAGTGAATTTTGGGTGTGGAGAATGGCGCCGATTTAGCTTACATTAACTGAGAAAGTTACGTATAATGTCGGACCGAAAAATCCCACTGAAATGGGTAATTAGCAAAATACAGACCAATCCTGGTCTAGACGTCTGTGAAGACGACACATAGGTAGATAAATGAGCGAAAAGTTACAAAAAGTATTAGCACGTGCTGGTCACGGTTCTCGTCGTGAGATTGAATCGTTAATTAAATCTGGTCGCGTTAGCGTGAACGGTGTAGTCGCTAAGCTTGGTGAAAGACTTGAAGACGAGAGCAGCGTAGTTCGTATCGATGGTCACATTGTCTCTGCAAAGATTCAAGAAGAAGTGATTTGTCGTGTACTTGCGTACTACAAACCTGAAGGTGAACTGTGTACTCGTCACGATCCAGAAGGTCGTCGTACTGTTTTTGATCGTCTGCCAAAAATTCGTGGCTCTCGTTGGATTTCAGTTGGTCGTCTGGATGCGAACACTTCTGGTCTTCTGCTTTTCACAACGGATGGTGAACTGGCGAACCGCTTAATGCACCCAAGCCGCCAAGTTGAACGTGAATACCTAGTACGTGTGTTCGGTGAAGTAACTGAACAGAAAGTTCGTAATCTAGTAAAAGGTGTTGAACTGGAAGACGGTTTAGCTCGCTTCGAAGATGTTGTTTACGCGGGTGGTGAAGGCATGAACCACACGTTTTACGTTGTTATCAACGAAGGTCGTAACCGCGAAGTTCGTCGACTATGGGAATCGCAAGAGTGTACCGTTAGTCGTCTGAAACGTGTTCGTTACGGCGACATCTTCTTAGACAAGAAACTGCCTCGTGGTGGTTGGATGGAGCTTGACCTGAAAGAAGTAAACTACTTGCGTGAGCTTGTAGAGCTTCGTCCAGAAAAAGAAACCATGCTTGATCTGAACAAAGACAACACGTCACGCAAACGTGAGCGTGCACGCAGCCAAAAAATTCGTCGCGCAGTTAAGCGCCATGAAGAGCGTGTTAACACGCCAAAAGGTCGCAGTAACAACCCTTCTCGTCGTAAGCCGAAGAAGACTGCTGGTGACCAAGGCGCACGTAACAAGCATCGTTAATCGATAGCAAAACATCAGAAAGGCTTGCCAATTCGGCAAGCCTTTTTCTTATCTGTTACATAACAAAAGGATCTAAAGCCGATATAGAGCAGGGTACTTTGGATAAACAAATATCGCAGCTAAACAAAACAGCAGATAAAAAATACCAGCACTAGGCTGGTATTTTTGTTCATGATGAAGAAACGTTAATCGCGTTTCCAAAGCATATGGCAGAACTTATGTTCAGGGTCTCGGCTGATTAGCATACGAGCAAATACGTCATCAAGAACGTCATTTTCCTCATTTACTAGGCCGATACGAACCTCTGCATATACTTCTTTGTCGATCTCAAAGCCAACATGTTCAACCCAGTCATCACCAGTTTCAACAAGTTCTGCGGCACCACGATCTTCAAATTGCGCAGTAAACAGAATCACGTCAGCAGGCTCTAGATTATCTGGAGCCATTTCAAGGAAAATGTCGTACGCTGCGTCGATGACGTCGTCGTAAGAAATCAAATCAGACATGCTTATGCTCGGCTCATGTATTTACGTTCAGCTGTGTTAATGATAACACGGTCACCAGTTGCAATGTACTCAGGAACCTGGATGACAAGACCTGAAGCGAAGCGTGCTGGTTTAGTACGAGCAGATGCAGAAGCACCTTTGATTGAAGGGTCAGTTTCTTCAATCACTAGCTCAACAGAAGATGGTAGTTCAATACCCACAGCAGCACCGTTAACAAGGATAATGTGGATACCTTGTGTATCTTCGTTGATGAACAGCATGTCGTCTTCAACTTCATTGTGCTTGAATGTGTATTGTGAGTAGTCTTCGTTATCCATGAAGATGTGCTCATCGCCGTCAGCGTATGAGTACACAACTGCACGTTTGTTCATTTCTACCGTTTCAACAACGTCATCAGACTTGTAACGCTCATCTACACGTGCGCCCGTGTTTAGATCTGTACAACGCATTTTGTAGATTTTAGCGCCGCCACGACCGCCAGGAGTCGTTACTTCGATGTCTTTAACTAGAAGAGTTTTACCATTAGACTCGATTGCGAAGCCTTTTTTGATTTCACTTGCCTTTGGCATTGTATATTCCTATTCATACTTATTAAGCAAAACTCGGTGATTATAGCGCTAAGTTAGCCGCCTAGCATTAAAATTCATTGCAGAAATTTGTTGTTACTCCCATGACTAAACACCTGAATGGACTTGATTCAGTAAGTCGGCTAAGAGAACATATAGTCCAACTTCTTGAACCATCTGAGAACACGTTTTAAGTCATGTCTCTGCCTGTTATCGATCCTAAACAACCATTTCAACCAGAGTTTGCGCCTTTAATTAGGGAAGTCACCGCTTGTCTCAAAGGTGGATTGGGGCAAAACTTACACAGCGTTTATGTATACGGTAGTGTTGCTCGTAAAACAGCGATCGCAGGAAGGTCGAACTTAGACCTGGTTGTCGTTACTCAATCATCCTTTGAGCACAATCGCGCGACTTTGCTCAACACAATTAAGTGGCGTGCGCAGCAGAGTTACCCTCACGTTAATGGTGTATCGGTCCGTACAGCCTTAGTGAGCGAAGTAGCTAATTTAGACAGTATTTTCACTTGGGGCTTTATGCTTAAGCATTGCTGTGTCTGTGTTTATGGTGATGATCTAGCAGACTGTTTTGGTGATTACGTCCCAAGTTGGGAAATTGCTAAGCACTGGAATATGGATGTGGAAGATTGGATTACGGTGTATCGCAAAAAAATCGTACAAGCGAAGACGATAGAAGAGCAGGTGGCCGCCCAGCGCGTGATTGCTAAAAAGTTACTAAGAGCGTCATACTCTTTGGTGATGTATCGAGATAAACGTTGGTTTGATGACCCTATACAATGTGGCAAGGTATTCTTAACTTATCATCCTGAAAAGCAGCTTGAGATCGAGCGGCTAGAAATTTTACTTTCTGGCCGGGGTATTCCCAAGCGTTCTGTTATCGGGCTAATTGATGCGTTTGGTGATTGGTTAGTCAAACAGTACCAGAAAACAGAGTTTCGTATCGGTTAAAACAACCCCATTTGTGGTGCTGAAAGCCTGTCAAAATCCGTCCCAATGAAAGGGAGAATCGCATCTGCAACGGGTTTGAGTTGTTTATCAATGTAATGTTGATAATCAATCGGGCTATTGAGGTACTCATAAGGTTCAGGACCGTTCACGGTTATAATGTATTCAATTCGTCCTTTGTTTTGATACTGTAATGGGCGTCCAAGCTTGGCATTTATCTCATCCGCTAAACGAGCTGCACGCACTTGTGGCGGGACGTTCTTCTGATACTCATGCAGCTTTCTGCGCAGTCGCTTTTGATACACTAATTGTTCATCAAATTCACCGTTATTGGTTTTCTCAACCATCTCTCGGACATAGTCGCTTGGGTCTTCACCATGGAAAATCATTCTATAGAGCGTATTTTGAAATTTCTGTGCTAACGAGGTCCAGTCAGTACGGGCACTTTCTAACCCTTTAAATACAATCCGTTCTTGCTCTCCTTCACCGATTAAACCCGCATAGCGCTTTTTCGAGCCAGTTTCTGCGCCACGAATTGTTGGCATAAGGAATCTGCGATAGTGGGTTTCATATTCAATTTCCAACATAGATGTTAGGTTGTACTCAGAGCGCAGATGTTCTTGCCACCAAGAGTTGATGTAATCAACTAATTGATTTCCAACAGCGTCGGCTTCTACTTGACTGTATGGTCGATTCAACGACACAAATGTGGAATCCGTATCGCCGTAAATCACTTGATAGCCTTGTTCCTCAATCAGCACTTTAGTTTGCTTCATGATCTCATGTCCGCGCATGGTAATACTAGAAGCTAACCGAGTATCAAAGAAACGACATCCCGATGACCCCAGTACGCCATAAAACGAGTTCATGATGATTTTGATTGCCTGAGAAAAAGCTTTTTCATTGTTCTTCTTTGCAACATCACGTGCTGCCCAAAGCTTTTCAATCATTTCTGGTAAAAAGTGTTTCGTACGATGGAACTGTCCACCGCGAAAGCCAGGAACAGCCTGATTATCTTCTTTTCCAATATCGAGTAATAACCCCTCAACCAAACCCATAGGATCAATCAAGAAAGAGCGAATAATCGATGGATATAGACTCTTAAAATCCAATACTAAAACGGAATCATATAGGTTAGGGATGGAGTCCATCACGTAACCGCCGGGGCTCGCAATCCAATTTTCTGGGTGTAGGTTCGGGGCAACATAGCCTGCGCGGTGTATTTGCGGCATGTATAAATTAGTGAATGCCGCTACCGAGCCACCGACACGATCCAGTTCTACACCAGTGAGGCGAGAGCGTTCAATTGCAAAGTCGAGCAGGTGAGTGTGATTGAAAATCTTGTTCACCAACACGCAGTCTTGTAAGTTATATTTAGCCAGCGATGGTTTGTCGGAGCGGTACATACGATTGATCTCATCCATACGGTCATGAACGTTGTGGATTTCTTTACCTTCCCCCAAGAGTTCTTGAGATACAGACTCTAATGACCAAGACCGAAAGTGATAAGTCGCCGTTTTTAACGTATCGATACCGTCCATTACAACTCGCCCGGGAATGGAAATAAACCCTTGTTGGCTTTGAGATGAGCTTCTGAAAAAACTGGCTTGGTCTGCTCTGCCAAGCATGAGTTTCATGTTGTGCCATTCTGCTCGTTTGTGTAACAGACAAAAGTCAAAATCAATGACATTCCAACCGACAATGACATCGGGGTCGAATTTTTTAAACCAATCGATGAGTGCTTCTAGAAGCGCCTTTTCATCCTGGACCCATTGTATCGGTGTATCCGAAGGTTCTGGTTCTCCGATCATGATAACGCGGGAATCCATGACGCTGTCTAATCCGATGGAGTAAAGAATGCCTTTCTCAGAGCATTCTAGATCTAACGAGACAACGTTTAACTTCGGCTCATATTGCCCCGTACGGCATTTTGCGTTCTGGACGCGTTGGTAGCCATTGGTACGAGTCACATTGCCTGTAAACTCAATACTGCCTTTAATAAAACGCTCCATGAGGTAGCGATCGGCGAGGCGAATATCACTTTCGTAAGTGGTGATATCATTTTGAGCGAACGTGTCTTTAAGTGTGAGAGCGTCTCTGGTTACGTTGGTATAGCATGCAGAAAGAGGCGTATGTTCAAACGTTTTGAGATCCAAAAGGCGGATGTCGACGGGTATGTTTTTTTCTCGCGCGAGTGTTTTTGCTTGCTCTGAGTGTTTCTGAGCGATGAAAAATACTGGCTTCTCACCATTAATAATTAACTGAGTAGGACCTGCTTCTGTCGAAAGCCACAGCTCGATTTGAGTTTGACCTTTGATGTCTCGTGCCTGTCGAGTAAGCAGAAAGCCTTGTTGGATATTCAAATGTGAGAAACCTTAGAAAACTTGAAGAACGCTAGTTTAACATTAAGAACTGTAAAAATAACCAGTAAAGAAAGCGGTTCAAATTTTTGCTGGAATTAGTGATTACAAGTTAGCCTCTGGTGCAAGAGGGACAGTGTCATTTTAAGTTATAGCGTGTTTCTCTGGGCAATATGAAACCTAGTTACTTGATTTATTGTACTTAATGTTGTTAATTGTCTTTTCTTAGATTTCGGTTCTGCTCATCACGCTCTAAAATAATAGAGTGGTTTATGAATAAGTTCTTGCTAAAGTTTGCGTTTCAGCACATATTCATAGAAAGCAATTTTTTGTCGATTACGTTAGTATATAGGCAGTCATACTGATATCCACATTTAACAAATAATGGTTATGTGGGTGCAGAACCAATACAAAGTGTGGAGATACAAGTTTGATAAATGTTTTCCTTGTAGATGATCACGAGCTGGTTCGCACAGGGATACGACGTATTATTGAAGACGTCCGTGGAATGAACGTAGCAGGAGAAGCTGACAGCGGTGAAGATGCAGTAAAATGGTGTCGCAGTAATCATGCTGACGTCGTTTTAATGGACATGAACATGCCAGGAATTGGTGGCTTGGAAGCCACTAAAAAAATTCTTCGCGTGAATCCTGATGTGAAAATCATCGTACTTACCGTTCATACAGAAAACCCGTTTCCAACCAAGGTGATGCAGGCAGGTGCGTCTGGTTATTTAACTAAAGGTGCTGGCCCTGATGAAATGGTGAATGCGATTCGTGTAGTTAATAGTGGGCAGCGTTACATCTCACCAGAGATTGCGCAGCAGATGGCATTGAGTCAATTTTCTCCAGCCTCTGAGAACCCTTTTAAAGACTTATCCGAACGTGAATTGCAGATAATGCTTATGATCACCAAAGGCCAAAAGGTAACGGATATTTCTGAGCAACTTAATTTAAGTCCAAAGACAGTCAACAGCTATCGCTACCGACTCTTTAGTAAATTGGACATTAATGGTGACGTTGAGTTAACTCACTTAGCGATTCGCCACGGAATGCTGGACACCGAGACCCTTTAGTGTGAATCCTCCCTTCGATTCGGCTTCCTTTCTCAAGACAGTAACTCATCAGCCCGGCGTTTACAGAATGTACAACGCCGAAGCTGTTGTAATCTACGTAGGTAAAGCCAAAGACCTAAAAAAGCGCCTTTCAAGCTACTTTCGAAAAAAAGTAGACAGTGAGAAAACTCGCGCGCTTGTCAGTAATATCGCCAAAATAGATGTCACAGTGACTCACACTGAGACAGAAGCGCTCATCTTAGAGCATAACTACATCAAGCAGTATTTACCGAAATACAATGTTTTGCTGCGAGATGATAAGTCTTACCCTTATATCTTTATTAGCGGTCATAAGCACCCACGGCTTTCTATCCACCGTGGCGCCAAGAAGCGCAAAGGTGAATATTTTGGCCCCTACCCAGATTCTGGTGCAGTAAGAGAAACATTGCATTTGCTGCAAAAGATATTTCCTGTGCGCCAGTGTGAAGACACTGTCTATTCCAACCGAACGCGCCCATGTTTGATGTACCAAATTGGCCGTTGTGCAGGGCCATGCGTTGATACCATCATTTCTGATGAAGAATACGCAGAGTTGGTTGGCTTTGTGCGCATGTTTTTGCAAGGCAAAGACCAGCAAGTACTCAAACAACTGATCGAGAAAATGGAAGTTGCCAGTCAGCAATTGCGCTTTGAAGATGCCGCTAAATTTCGCGATCAAATCCAAGCGATTAGACGTGTTCAAGAGCAGCAGTACGTCTCAGAAGACAGCATGGATGATATGGATGTACTAGGGTTTGCTCAGGAGAATGGTATTGCGTGTATTCATATCCTGATGATACGCCAAGGTAAAGTGCTTGGTAGCCGTAGCCATTTTCCGAAAATCCCACAAAATACAAGCCAGCAGGAAGTGTTCGATAGTTTTCTGACTCAATACTATTTGAGCCATAACGAAGCGCGCACGATTCCTTCTCGTATTATTTTGAATCAAGAGTTGGCAGAAGATATTGCGCCAATACAGAAAGCGTTAAGTGAAGTGGCAGGTCGTAAGGTTCATTTCCATACCTCGCCAACTGGCTCTCGAGCAAGGTATCTCAAGCTTTCGAACACGAATGCACTAACGGCGATTACCACCAAAATCAATCACAAGATGACGATTAATCAGCGTTTTCATGCGCTTCGCGAAACATTGAAGTTGGAGTCTATAGCTCGAATGGAATGTTTTGATATCTCCCATACTATGGGGGAAAGTACGATTGCATCGTGTGTGGTGTTCAACAATGAAGGCCCCGTTAAGCAGGAGTATCGTCGCTATAACATCACTGGCATTACCGGTGGTGACGATTACGCTGCAATGGGACAAGCGTTGGAGCGCCGTTATTCGAAGCAATTGGACGTAGAGAAAATTCCCGACATCATCTTTATCGATGGTGGTAAAGGTCAGTTAAATCGTGCGCATGACATCATTTCGCAGTACTGGGGGGATTGGCCAAAGCGTCCTATCATGATTGGTATTGCAAAAGGCGTTACTCGCAAACCAGGTTTAGAAACGCTGATTACAGTCGATGGGGACGAGTTTCATTTACCAAGCGATGCTCCTGCGTTGCACCTTATTCAACATATTCGTGATGAAAGCCATAACCATGCTATAGCGGGGCATCGTGCTAAGCGAGGTAAAACCAGACGTACTAGTGCACTTGAAGGGATTGAGGGAATTGGCCCTAAACGACGTCAGGCGTTACTCAAGTACATGGGTGGGTTACAAGAACTTAAACGTGCAAGTGTCGAAGAAATCGCCAAAGTACCAGGAATAAGTCACTCTTTAGCAGAAATTATTTTCCAAGCATTGAAACAATAAGGAAAATCGCGCAACATTAAGCCGCAATGTGTAAGAGAATAATAAAATGCGTTTGAATATCCCGAACATTCTGTCTCTTCTTAGACTGTTCCTAATCCCTGTTTTTGTGGTTGTCTTTTATCTACCTTATTCATGGGCACCGTTTGCAGCAGCAATGGTGTTTTGGGTAGCGGGTTTTACTGACTGGCTTGACGGCATGTTGGCCCGTAAACTTGGCCAAACTTCTCGTTTTGGCGCGTTTATTGATCCTGTCGCTGATAAAGTGCTAGTGGCAACGGCATTGATTTTAATCACGGAACATTATCATTCAATTTGGGTGACCATTCCTGCGGTAACGATGATCGCGCGAGAAATCATTATCTCAGCATTGCGAGAGTGGATGGCTGAAATCGGTAAGCGAGCGAGTGTTGCGGTATCTTGGGTTGGCAAAGTAAAAACTGTTTCGCAAATGTTCGCCTTATGGGTGTTGATATGGCGTTACGATGAATGGATGGTTTGGCTAGGCTTTGCGGCCTTGTACGTGGCAACTTTCTTGACATATTGGTCAATGATTCAATATTTAGCTGCTGCGAAAGACGATCTGTTGAATGAAGAGCATCATTAAATTCTGATATTAGAAAGCAGGCTTAATAGCCTGCTTTTTTGTATCTAAGATAATCTACGGCATTTCTTTGCTTCTCACGTTTTTCAATGCTTGCTAACGGCCATACTTGAAATTTCTATCTGAGAGTTCCTGTTTCGATAGAATTTCATATGTGATCTAAGTCTTGTTTTTGCCCTTGGAGAGCCTCAGAGAAGCGAGTCTCCTGATTGTTGACGCTTCAATACACGTAACGCACGGCCAGCAGTGTAAGGCATAGCTAAAGTTTTATGATAAACAAGTGTATTTAAGCGATTTTTAGTATTAAAACTAAGCAATCCACCGTCTTTCGCACAAATTCTAGTCAAACGATTTAAAAAAATAAAAATAGTGTTGACTCGATCGCTCGAATCCGTAGAATGCATCCCGTACCCAAGAGAGCGCAGCTCAAAAGGGTGGTGAAAAAGCTTAGCTTTATTCACAAATGAGGCGCCTTGGCAGAGTGGCTATGCAGCGGATTGCAAATCCGTGGACCTCGGTTCGACTCCGGGAGGCGCCTCCATTATTCTTTTGAGAGTGAATGGCTTTCGAGAATAAATGCGACACTAGCTCAGTTGGTAGAGCGCAACCTTGCCAAGGTTGAGGTCACGAGTTCGAACCTCGTGTGTCGCTCCAAATTTTATTGATATGGCGTTAGCGGTATCAGATGGTGTTTTACTTTTCTGTAAAGGCATCACAAAGAATATTTGTGTGCCCTGGTGGTGAAATTGGTAGACACAAGGGATTTAAAATCCCTCGACGTTCGCGTTGTGCCGGTTCAAGTCCGGCCCGGGGCACCATCTCATATTAAATGCGACACTAGCTCAGTTGGTAGAGCGCAACCTTGCCAAGGTTGAGGTCACGAGTTCGAACCTCGTGTGTCGCTCCAGGTTTAAGGCCCAGCATAAAAATGCTGGGCCTTTTTTGTATTTCTTAAAATCTTAAATTTCTTCTTCGCGATGTATTTCTTTAAGCACTGAGCTCCTTCAGCTTACTAACTTAACTCCTTGTTAATTTTAGCCATAGCAACGTCACTTCATGGCCATACCTATCCGACTAGTTTAAGTTTAGTCAATCAAAGTTCTGTGAATAAAGACTCATCGATTTAGGCTGAGCAGTAACGTAAATACTAGCTCTGTTAAATGCCTTGGATACTGAAAATAATGTTCTACGATTAAAGAGTGGTATGTTCATAAACCGTTTTGGTTCATGGCGCTGATATTGTAAGGATATTTGTTTAAATAACAGGTATTTGAGAAAAGAAGAAAAGCGTTGTAGATGAGTATGAATGTACAAATATCACTAGGGGGAACTTTGTTGTGATTTGCGTCACTGTTACTAATATGAAAAATCGTTGCCAGAAGATTTTATTTTGTGATAAATTCGCGCGCAATCTCGGAGCGTAATTAACAACGTTTGATCTCTGGGGGATACGCGTAGTGACCATTCAAGCTGATTGTGACACTGCGTAGGGTAGGTATCGGCAAAGCCTTTTGTCGATAGACGGGATACTAATGCTGTAAAAGCGGCATATTAATGGGAAACCCAACATTGAAACCTTTGAATAAACACACACTAATCAGCTTCATACTGCCGAAATGTCCTGTTTTACAAAACGGGTGCATTACGGAACCTTGATTAATCTCTTTTACATATAAAGTCACGAATATCGTGGCAGATGATCTGTATTTGTCATTTTGCACTGACAAATGCGGAGGGGTATACACACCTCCTGTAACTTCATTCCAATGATTATTAATACAGGATATAGAATTATTATAATTCAAGGGATTATGTAGTATGAGCACTGCCTTTGAAGTCGATAGCAATATCGCAAACATTTTTTCGTCTCAGGTTCCTATCGTTGAGGGAACGTATGACTTAACGCCAGATCAAGTATTGATTGATCAGGCTGAGCATGAATCTGAAGTGCGTTCTTATCCACGTCGCTTGCCAATCGCAATCAAACAAGCTTTTGGTTGCTTGGTTGAAGATACACGTGGACAGATCTTTTTAGACTGCCTTGCGGGGGCGGGCACTCTAGCTTTGGGGTATAACCATCCTGAAATCAACCAAGCTCTGAAAGAGCAATTAGATTCGGGTCTGCCATATCAGACGCTAGATATTGCAACATCAGCAAAAACGACGTTTATTCAATCTGTTAAATCCTTTCTTCCTCAAGAGTTAAGTGAGAACAGCGTTATCCAATTTTGTGGTCCGTCTGGAGCCGATGCAGTTGAAGCCGCGATCAAACTCGCAAAGCAGACTACTGGTCGTAACACCATGTTTGCTTTTCGTGGCGCATATCATGGTATGACTAACGGCACAATGGGCATGATGGGCAACCTAGGTACGAAAGCGCGTCGAACTGGTTTAATGTCAGGCGTGCACTTTATGCCTTTCCCATACAATTTGCGTTGTCCATTTGGACTTGGCGGTGATGAAGGTGCGAAAGCAAGCATTCGCTATATCGATCGTCTTTTAAACGATGATGAATCGGGCATTATGAAGCCTGCTGCGATCATCGTTGAGCCAGTGCAAGGTGAGGGTGGTGTTGTTCCTGCGCCAGCATTCTGGCTGCGAGAGTTACGTCGTATTTGTGATGAACACGGTATCTTACTGATCTTCGATGAAATCCAGTGTGGTGTTGGTAAAACTGGCTACAATTTCGCATTTGAAGAGTCGGGCATTGTTCCAGATATCCTGTGTTTATCAAAAGCTATTGGCGGTGGCTTACCAATGTCGCTATTGGTTATCAACAAGCAGCATGATACTTGGAAGCCGGGCGAACACACAGGTACGTTTCGTGGCAATCAATTAGCCATGGTCTCTGGTGCGAAAGCATTAGAAATCATCCAGCGTGACAATCTGGTTGAGCATGCCAATATTGCGGGCCAGTATTTGCGCTATGGTCTTGAAAGCATTCAAAAGCGCGTGAACTGTATCGCAGAAGTACGTGGCAAAGGTTTGATGCTTGGTGTGGAGATTAAAAATCCAAACGGCGAGCTCAATAAATTTGGCGAACCTCAAGCGGATAGTGAACTCACTCTTTCCATTCAACGCGCAGCACTTGAGCGTGGCTTGATCGTTGAGAAAGGCGGACGTGAAGGTGCAGTAATTCGCTTCCTTCCTCCTCTTATCATCTCGTTTGAGCAAATCGACTTTGCTTTACGTGTATTTGAAGACGCGATTTTAGCAGCAGGCGGTAGTCACATCGAAACTCAGCCACAAGATGAATGGAAGAAGCATTTCATCCACACTGGAGAGTTGGGCAGCAATGAGTTTGCTTCGGTGATGAATCACACTACGACAGCAATGAAATCAGTGTTTGAACAGGTTGCTGCACCATACTCAGGTATGGATCCAAAAGCATTGGAAGCAGCGATCCATGCTGTTGATCTTGACAATAAAAATGCGCCTCTCAAAACGGTTATTGATGATGCAGCCGAGTTGGTCGCGAAAAACGCGATTTTTACTCAACATCCAGATTGTATCGCTCACCTTCATACTCCACCGTTGATGCCTGCTATTGCCGCAGAGGCAATGATTGCGGCTTTGAACCAATCAATGGACTCATGGGATCAAGCTTCATCAGCGACTTATGTTGAACAGAAAGTTGTGAACTGGCTATGCGATAAATACGAGTTAGGTGAAAAAGCGGACGGTATCTTCACGAGCGGCGGCACGCAAAGTAATCAAATGGGTTTGATGCTTGCGCGTGATTGGATTGCTGACAAACTCAGTGCGCACTCAATTCAAAAGCTTGGCCTTCCTGAATACGCAGACAAGCTGCGTATAGTGTGTTCGAAAAAATCCCACTTCACGGTTCAAAAATCAGCGTCTTGGATGGGATTGGGTGAAAAAGCGGTCATGGCCGTCGATGCGAATGCCGATGGAACGATGAATGTCACTAAGTTAGACGAAGTTCTAAATCAGGCAAAAGCAGAAGGTTTGATCCCATTTGCAATTGTCGGCACTGCGGGCACAACGGATCACGGTGCTATTGATGACCTAGACTTTATCGCCGATATGGCAGCGAAACATGACATGTGGGTGCACGTCGACGGTGCATACGGTGGAGCTCTGATTCTAAGTAGCCAAAAAGCCCGTCTGAAAGGTTGTGAGCGTGCACACTCCATCAGCGTAGACTTCCACAAGTTATTTTACCAAACCATCAGTTGTGGTGCGCTGTTGGTGAATGACAAGTCTAACTTTAAGTTCCTGCTTCATCATGCAGACTATTTGAACCGCGAACACGACGAACTACCGAACTTGGTGGATAAGTCCATCGCTACGACTAAGCGTTTTGATGCGCTAAAAGTGTTTATGACGATGCAAAGCGTGGGGCCAAAAGCCCTAGGCGATATGTACGATCATTTACTTGATCAGACGCTTGAAGTTGCGGATATGATTCGAGATAACAAACACTTTGAGTTGTTGGCTGAACCATCGCTATCTACGGTTCTGTTCCGCGCGACACATGAATCAGCGGATCTTGATGAACTGAATAAAACGTTGCGCTTAGAAGCGTTAACACGTGGTATCGCGGTATTGGGTGAAACCATTGTCGACGATAAAACTGCATTGAAATTTACGATTTTGAACCCGTGTCTGACGACGGCGGACTTTGAATCTTTGCTCTCAAAAATCAATACGCTAGCGGCAGAGCTAGTTTAACAAAGGTAACGGAAAACTATGGCAATTCTACAGATTGGTGCAGGCGGCGTTGGCTGGGTAGTTGCACATAAAGCAGCACAAAACAACGACGTTCTGGGTGATATCACAATCGCATCACGTACCGTAGGTAAGTGTGAGAAAATCATCGAATCGATTCAGAAGAAAAACAATCTGAAAGATTCAACTAAGAAACTAGAAGCTCGTACGGTAAACGCGGACGACGTAGATTCTTTAGTTGCTTTAATTAAAGAAGTGCAGCCTGACTTAGTGATCAATGCGGGTCCTCCTTGGGTGAACATGTCTATTATGGAAGCATGTTACCAAGCTAAAGTGTCATACCTTGATACATCTGTTGCGGTTGACTTGTGCTCTGAAGGCCAACAAGTACCTCAAGCTTACGATTGGCAGTGGGGCTACCGTGAGAAGTTTGAAGAGGCGGGTATCACAGGTATTCTTGGTGCCGGTTTCGATCCGGGCGTAGTATCGGTGTTTGCTGCATACGCGGTGAAACATCTGTTCGATGAAATCGATACTATCGACGTAATGGATGTCAACGCAGGTGACCACGGTAAGAAGTTCGCAACTAACTTTGACCCAGAAACGAACATGCTTGAGATTCAAGGTGATTCCTTCTACTGGGAAAACGGCGAGTGGAAACAAGTACCTTGTCACTCACGTATGCTTGAGTTTGAATTCCCGAACTGTGGTTCACATAAAGTGTACTCAATGGCGCACGACGAAGTTCGATCTATGCAAGAGTTCATCCCGGCGAAACGTATCGAATTCTGGATGGGCTTTGGTGACCGTTACCTAAATTACTTCAATGTAATGCGTGACATCGGTCTACTCAGCCCAGATCCACTAACGCTTCACGACGGCACGGTTGTTCAACCTTTGCACGTGCTTAAAGCGTTGCTGCCAGATCCAACATCACTAGCTCCTGGTTACACTGGCCTAACGTGTATCGGTACTTGGGTTCAAGGTAAAAAAGACGGTAAAGAGCGTAGTGTGTTCATCTACAACAACGCAGATCACGAAGTTGCATACGAAGATGTTGAACACCAAGCGATCTCATACACCACTGGCGTACCTGCGATCACCGCGGCTTTGCAGTTTTTCCGTGGTAAGTGGGCAGACAAAGGCGTGTTCAACATGGAGCAGCTAGATCCAGACCCATTCCTAGAAACCATGCCATCGATTGGTCTAGATTGGCATGTTCAAGAACTGGATCCAGGACAACCTGTTATCCATAAATTGAAGTAAGAATTTAGCGACTCCTATTTGTACGTTTAAGCCGATGCACTTGCGTCGGCTTTGTTCGATTTTATAGTGCCTTTGCTAAGGCGAAGGGACGTAAGGTATCAAAATGCAACAAAACGAACTAAAAACGCCATACTTCATGATCAATGAAGACAAGCTGATTGAGAACCTAGAGAAAGCAAAACAGCTAAAAGACATCTCTGGTGTGAAGCTTGTATTAGCACTGAAGTGCTTCTCAACATGGGGTGTATTCGACATCATCAAGCCTTACCTAGACGGAACAACAAGTTCTGGCCCGTTTGAAGTGAAGCTTGGCTACGAAACGTTCGGTGGTGAGACACACGCATACAGTGTGGGTTACAGCGAAGATGACGTTCGCGACGTGGCGGACATCTGTGACAAGATGATCTTTAACTCTCAGTCACAGCTAGCGGCTTATCGTCATATTGTCGAAGGTAAAGCATCGATTGGCTTGCGACTAAACCCAGGTGTGAGCTACGCAGGGCAAGACTTAGCAAACCCAGCTCGTCAATTCTCTCGTCTTGGTGTTCAGGCTGATCACATCAAACCGGAAATTTTTGATGGTATTGATGGCGTAATGTTCCACATGAACTGTGAGAACAAAGACGTGGATGCGTTTATCGGCTTACTCGATGCTATTTCAGAGCAGTTTGGCGAGTACCTAGATAAGCTGGACTGGGTAAGCATGGGTGGCGGCGTTTTCTTCACATGGCCGGGGTACGACATCGAGAAGTTGGGTTTAGCGCTTAAAGCATTCTCAGAGAAACACGGCGTACAAATGTATCTAGAGCCGGGTGAAGCGATCATCACTAAGACAACCGATCTTGTTGTAACAGTGGTTGATATTGTGGAGAACGTGAAGAAGACGGCGATTGTCGATTCAGCAACAGAAGCTCACCGTTTGGATACGCTTATCTACAACGAGCCAGCGTCCATTCTTGAAGCATCTGAAAACGGTGAACATGAATACGTGATTGGGTCGTGCTCTTGTTTAGCTGGTGACCAGTTTTGCGTGGCGAACTTCGAGCAGCCTCTCGAGATCGGACAGCGTCTGCACATTCTAGATAGTGCAGGTTACACCATGGTGAAACTGAACTGGTTTAACGGTCTACGTATGCCTTCGGTTTACTGTGAACGCTCGAATGGTGACATTCAAAAACTGAATGAATTTGACTACTCTGATTTCAAACGTTCACTGTCTCAGTGGTCGGTGAAATAAAACGTATTGAGTATTAGAACGACAAAGAGCAGCTGAATTGCTGCTCTTTTTTATTGGGGAAGCGTTAAAGGTATGCAGTTAGCTTTCTACAATTACACGAGTGTCTTCACTCAGAGATTCTAACTCATTAGCTACGTCCTCTATCTCTAGCTCGCTAGGCAATTTAATCGCCATTTTTGCGCTGAATAAGCTGGAGCTTACCCCACCGCCGCCTGCAATGAATACGCGTTGGCAATCCATATCTAGAATTGAAATGCCTTGATTATCGAGAACGTGAGTAATTTCATTCACAATACCTGCTCTATCGTTGGCATCTAAGCGAAGCTGAAAGATAGTGTCTTCACGATGCGAGTGAGGATCCGAGTCAACGAACCTAACCACAAGAGTTTGACATGAAGAGAACGCCTCTTTAACGATGTCGGCATTTTCTCTTGGAAGCTCTACTTTGATGACACCTGCAACTTGATCTTCGATAAAGTTTACTTTGCTTATCAGCCATTTACCGCCATTTTCATGAGTGATTGCTGCGAGTTCTTTGATAGTTGCGGGTGACGCTTGTCCGACAAAATTAACAATAAATACGGTGTTCATAATGTCCCCTCCTGGAATAAGGTTTGGACGCAGTACGAATAAACGTGCTACTTAAGTTATTGGAATAAATCCTTTTATTTAGTGTAGGTGCTAGGAGAGGGTTATGTTTGATGAAAGTCAATTTTTGACACTAATTCGTGAAGCAAATAATTAAAACGATGTTTAGGGCACAAAAAAGCAGCCATCATAAGGCTGCTTTCTACTGAGTATCAACTCAAGTCAAGGCTAAAATGTTACTTTTAGTTCGACACCGTAAAATTGGCTATCGTAGTTGGCGCCTGCGTCCATTGCGAATTTTGCGACGTCTTGATTACCAAACCAAGGTGATGAATTAAATTGTAATTCTGCACTACCGCCCCATGCATCGGTTACCCAATAATGGATATGCCCAACAGGGTTTAGGAAGAAGAGTGATACATCACCGACGGTTTCAGAGCCCATGACTTCGCCGCCGTTTGCTACAATATCTTGCTCAGCAGTGAGCATCATTTCGCCAACCACAGCACCAAAGAATGGTGTGATAAAAATATCCTGCCAAGATGGCACTTCTGCAAATGCCTCTACTCCGTACTCCCAAAAGAACGTTGACATGGTTGCGGAGTACAAGAATGACTGAAACTCGTTATAGCCAGCGTGGCGTGCGGCTGTGTAGTAAACGCCGCCAAAATAAGGGTGCATGATGTAGTTGAGGACATGTTCATCACGATCCCAAACAGGCCCGTCAGAGACATTATCTTTCCATTTTTGACCCAGCTTACTCATGTCTCGGTCTTCTTCGTCCCACTTAGTGATACTTTCTGGAAGGAAAGTCATCATACCAACGGTTGCGATACTCAGGCCAAGAATGGTGTAGGTTTGACCCATGAGGTAATCCCAGTCTTTATCTTGAGGGATAATGAGATGTTTAGGCTGAAGCCCTGCATCAAGATTTAATGAATCATCATTATTCTGTTCAAACATAAGACCGCGATTTTGAGACTCGAAGGTGTACAGAGTCGTCGTTTCGCAGTAACCTGACAAGCAATCAGGTGTGTAAGAAAACTCCGTATGACTGGTCATATCGTACTGACTTGCGTGCGCAAGCGCTGACGAAGTCAAGCAAAGGCCAGTTAGAGTTTTCTTGAACATGGATGATTTTGACACAAAGGTCTCCGAGTTGATGGTGTGATGATCGGGCTCGCAATTATCCCTCAAAACATCAACCATTTAAATACTTGATCCTTATTTAGTCCCAATATATCTCGTCGAGATTCGTCCAAATAAAAAGAAAAATAAGCACTATAACGAATAATAGGATTGTGCTTATGTTCAGGAGTCAGTTGTGAAAATAGCAATGCTTAGTACCGGTGAGGAAGTGCTCCACGGTGATATTGTTGATACTAATGCGGCATGGTTATCTAGCCTGTTTTATCAACATGGATTTGGCTTAACAAAGCGTTCAACGGTTGGTGATAGCCTGTCGAGCTTGGTTGAAGAGTTTTTAATGTTGAGCTTCAACAATGACGTGGTGATCGTGAATGGTGGTTTAGGGCCAACGACCGATGATATGAGTGCGGCCGCCGCCGCGAGAGCTGCTGAGTGTAAACTCGTGCTTTTCAAAGAGTGGTTGCAGCATCTAGAAAGTTTGTATGCTCGACGTGGCATCCCAATGCCAGACAGTAACTTAAAACAAGCCATGCTACCAGAAACGGCTGAGATTCTGGATAACCCGATAGGCACGGCCTGTGGTTTCAAGATGCTGATTAATGATGCCATTTTTTATTTTACGCCGGGTGTGCCAAGTGAATTTAAGCTTATGGCAGAGACGCAAATTTTGCCTGATCTGAGAAGAGCTTTTCCAGAGGTGCAAGGTTCATGTTGTAGTCGAATCTATACGTTCGGCCTTTCCGAATCCGGCATCTCGGACAAGCTTGATCAGCTAAAACTTCCTCAAGGGTATGAGCTTGGTTATCGCTCTTACTTACCTTTTATTGAAGTGAAACTCTTTGGCCCTTCTGACCAGTTTGAACAGCGTTTGAAGTTGGTACAGATGATCAATAAGCATCTTGAAAGCAATACCGTTAGTATTGATTTACCTATGGTTGAAAATGTCGGCCAGCTGTTGGTGGATAAAGAGTTAACCGTGTCGGTTTCCGAAAAAAGCAGTGGTGGATACTTAACTTATTGGTTAAATAGTGATGAAAACGCTGAAAGGCAACTTGGACATGGTTGGGTACTACCAAGCCAGACTCAAGCGATGAGCAACAGCGGAGACCCATTAGCAGAAACGTTTGCTCTGGCAGGAGCGACGCGAGAGAAGTGTGGGACGGATTTATCACTCGTCACTGGCGATATTGAAGAGGGTGTTTTTTCCGTCGCTTTATCGACACCGTCAGGCGAGTGGGGAGCGTTATATAAACTCTCGAAAAAGTATCCGCGCAATGATCAAGTTAAAGTGATCAGTACGACAGCACTAGACTTGTTGCGTCGCTATCTAGAACGTAAACCGATGTTTGCACATTATGCATTTTTAGAGAAAGTTAAAGAGATGCATCTCCCAGGTAGTGCTTTATAACCAGAGACCTATAACAGCCTGAGAGATAAAACACGTAGATACAAAAAAGCCAAGGTAATCACCTTGGCTTTTGCGTTTTATACCGTCGAGTCACGTTATGCGCGCTGCTTTTCTTTCATCGCGTAGTTAACGCCACTGAGTGACAAATCCGATTTTGCTTTACAAATACAAGGTAATATCTCATCACTTTGCGTGTAAGCCATGGCAAAACCAACATACTCCACTTCACCAGATTCCAACTTGCAGCGACAAGCGCCACAGTGCCCATCACGACAGTTGTATTCTGGTAATAAGCCAGCTTGCTCCATTGTTTCCAAAATTGTATTGGAAGGGTTGGATTCAATACTGATGAGTTTGTTGATTTTGAGTGTTGCCATTACAGCTCGAATCCTTCGAAGTCGTCTGCGCGAACTTCATTGTCAATTTGACCCACAAGGTAAGAAGAAATTTCCGCTTCTTGAGGCGCAACTTGAACATTATCAGAAGACAACCAAGCGTTAATCCATGGGATTGGGTTGGTTGTTGCCTCTGGATAAGCTGCAGGTAGACCTACTGCTTGCATACGGATGTTGGTGATGTATTCAACATATTGGCTTAGGATGTCTTTGTTTAGACCGATCATCGAGCCATCTTTGAATAGATACTCTGCCCACTCTTTTTCTTGCTCAGCCGCTTCTTTGAATAGGTCAAAACAGTCTTGTTTTGCTTCTTCTGCGATTTGCATGAAAGTGAAATCATCCTGACCGTTACGTAGCAGGTTGATCATGTGTTGCGTACCGTTCAGGTGAAGCGCTTCATCACGTGCAATCAGTTTGATGATTTTCGCGTTACCTTCCATTAGTTCGCGTTCTGCGAAAGCGAAAGAACATGCGAAACTTACGTAAAAACGAATCGCTTCTAGAGCGTTCACAGACATCAGACAGATGTACAGTTTCTTCTTAAGGTCGTACAGACTAACCTTAACCGTTTCACCGTTAAGGACATGCTCACCTTCACCGTAGCGATGGTAATCATTCGTCGCTTGAATCAAATCGTCGTAGTAGTGCGCGATGTCTTTTGCACGCTTCAGGATGTGCTCGTTCTCAACGATATCATCAAATACCACAGCAGGGTCGTTCACGATGTTACGAATAATGTGCGTGTAAGAACGAGAGTGAATCGTTTCAGAGAAAGACCAAGTCTCAATCCAAGTCTCTAGTTCCGGCAGAGATACAAGCGGCAGCAGTGCCACGTTAGGGCTACGACCTTGGATAGAGTCTAGAAGCGTTTGGTACTTCAAGTTAGAGATGAAGATGTGCTTCTCGTGATCTGGCAGTTTGTTGTAATCGATACGGTCGCTAGATACGTCTACTTCTTCTGGACGCCAGAAGAAAGAAAGTTGTTTCTCGATAAGCTTTTCGAAAATCTCAAACTTTTGTTGGTCGTAGCGTGCAACGTTTACTGATTGACCTAGGAACATTGGTTCCTTCAATTGGTCATTCTTTTTTTGGTTAAAAGTACTGTAAGCCATAATGCCTCAATTCCTTTTAAACCTCCCCATAAGGGGAGGTTATCGATAGTCTGTCTTTACGGAGTGTTAGGTGCGGGTAGATTAAATCTTACAACCGCCGCCAGCACAATCGTCATCTTGTGGTTGAACAGCGTCTTTCTGTTCATCTTTTGCGCCATCACGAGTGTTATGGTAGTAAAGCGTTTTCACACCAAACTTGTACGCTGTTAGCAGGTCTTGAAGTAGTTTCTTCATTGGTACCTTGCCAGTCTCGTAACGTGACGGGTCGTAGTTAGTATTAGCAGAGATAGCTTGGTCAACAAACTTCTGCATAATACCCACAAGATGTAGGTAACCGTCGTTCGAACCGATGTTCCAAAGCAGTTCATAGTTGTCTTTAAGTTCAGTGAACTCAGGTACAACTTGCTTCAGAATACCGTCTTTCGAAGCTTTTACTGAAACATAACCACGTGGTGGCTCAATACCGTTAGTGGCGTTTGAAATCTGAGAAGAGGTCTCAGACGGCATTAGCGCAGTCAGTGTTGAGTTACGTAGGCCGTGCTCCATAATTTCTTTACGTAGGCTGTCCCAGTCGTAGTGCAGCGCTTCGTCACAAATTAGGTCGATATCTTTCTTGTACGTATCAATCGGCAGTAAGCCTTTCGCGTAGTTCGTTTCGTCGAATGAAGGGCACTTGCCTTGCTCTTTCGCCAGTTCTACCGATGCTTTTAGTAGGTAGTACTGCATTGCTTCGAACGTACGGTGAGTCAGGCCATTTGCGCTACCGTCAGAGTATTTCACGCCATGCTTCGCTAAGTAGTAAGCGAAGTTGATCACACCAACACCTAGCGTACGACGGTTCATCGTCGATTTGTATGCCGCTGGTAGAGGGTAATCTTGATAATCAAGCAGTGCATCTAGCGCACGAACAACAAGATCAGATAGCTCTTCGAAGTCATCTAGAGATTTGATAGCACCAAGGTTGAAGGCAGAAAGCGTACATAGTGCGATCTCGCCCGAGTCATCTTCAACGTTAGTTAATGGCTTCGTTGGCAGTGCGATTTCTAGACATAGGTTCGATTGACGAACTGGCGCTACTTCAGAATCGAATGGGCTGTGAGTATTACAGTGGTCCACGTTCTGAATGTAGATACGACCTGTTGATGCACGCTCTTGCATTAGCAGAGTGAACATTTCAATCGCTTTAACCGTTTCTTTCTTGATTGAAGGATCGTTCTCGTACTTCACGTATAGACGCTCAAACTCTTCTTGGTTTTCGAAGAATGCGTCGTATAGACCTGGTACGTCTGAAGGTGAGAATAGTGTGATGTTGCCACCCTCAACCAAACGTTGGTACATCAGTTTGTTCAGCTGTACACCGTAGTCCATGTGACGAACACGGTTCTCTTCAACACCACGGTTGTTTTTAAGCACCATTAGGGAGCGAGCTTCGCCGTGCCACATTGGGTAGAATACAGTCGCTGCGCCACCACGAACACCACCTTGCGAACAACATTTTACTGCGGTTTGGAAGTATTTGTAGAACGGGATACAGCCAGTGTGGAACGCTTCACCACCGCGAATCTCTGAGCCTAATGCACGGATACGACCAGCGTTGATACCAATACCAGCGCGCTGAGATACGTAACGAACAATCGAGCTTGCTGTTGCGTTGATAGAATCAAGACTGTCGCCACACTCGATCAGAACACATGAGCTGAACTGGCGAGTAGGGGTGCGCACGCCAGACATAATTGGCGTAGGTAGAGAAATCTTAAATGTCGATGTCGCATCGTAGAAACGCTTGATGTAATCAAGACGCGTTGCTTTTGGATATTTCGCAAATAGGCACGCTGCTACAAGGATATATAAGAACTGAGCACTTTCGTAAATTTGGCCCGTTACACGGTTTTGTACGAAGTACTTGCCCTCTAGCTGCTTAACTGCCGCGTATGAGAAGTTTAGGTCGCGTTTATGGTCGATGTACGCATCAAGTTCGTCGAGTTCTGCTTTTGTGTAGTCTTCTAGAATATGTTGATCGTACTTACCCATATCGACGAGGCGAGACACGTGATCATAAAGCGTTGGTGGCTCGTATTGGCCATACGCTTTTTTACGCAGATGGAATACCGCTAGGCGAGCAGCTAGGTATTGGTAATCCGGAGTCTCTTCAGAGATCAGGTCTGCCGCAGACTTGATGATTGTCTCGTGAATATCTGTCGTTGTGATGCCGTCGTAAAACTGGATGTGAGCGCGAAGTTCTACTTGAGAAACCGAAACATTATCTAGACCTTCTGCAGCCCAAGTGATAACGCGGTGGATTTTATCCAGATCGATACTTTCTTTACGGCCATCACGCTTGGTGACGGTAAGTTGTTGGTTCATTCTGCTTTATTTCCCTAAGAAAACTGATAAAAGCCGTATTTTTGTTTGTTTATGTGCAATATGAGTAAAGCTTGCGGCGGCTTTGTGATCAAAGTCTATCTATATATTGTCGCTTAAACACAACATATAGGGGTTCATTTGTTTGCGGGTTACAAGATAGTGCTATTACACTGATTTATCAAGGTACAGATCGGGGATGACTTGTGGATAACTGACAAAATGAAAAAAATCAGTAAGTGAACACTAACCGATGAGAAAAGGGCAGACTTGAATGGTTAAAAGCACGGTTTTGAGATCGGTTTAGAAATAACCGCATGCAAAAATATTTTCCTTGATCTTTGGTCGTTTTTATCTACGAAAAATAGGTTGGTTAAAATGGAATCTAGAGCACGAATTTTAGGCATAAAAAGACAAAAAAAGCGGCAACTTTGTGCTACCGCTTTCGATTCATTTTCTACAAAAAATGTCAATCACAAAACGCATTTTTTAACATAACGGCGTTCAGTATTTTTTAGTATGAACGATGTAGTTTACATCTACATTACGGCCGAGTTTGTAACTGTCATTAAGAGGGTTGTAATGCAGGCCTGTAATGCCCATTTCTGTTAGGTCTGTTTGGTCTATCATCTTCATCATTTCGGCAGGCTTGATAAACTTCTCGTGCTCGTGAGTCCCCTCAGGAACAATCTTAAGAAGCTTCTCTGCACCGACAATAGCAAACAAGTATGACTTGATGTTTCTGTTCAAGGTTGAGAAAAACACGTGACCACCAGGTTTTACTAGCGCAGCACAAGAGCGGATAACGGAGAGAGGATCTGGAACGTGTTCAAGCATCTCCATACAAGTCACGACATCATAAGTCCCTGCGTTTTCTATAGCGTGGTCTTCTATTGTGCTCTGAATGTAGGTCAGTTGAGTACCTGTTTCTAATGCATGTAGTCGCGCGACTTCTAAAGGTTCTTTGCCCATATCAAGTCCAGTCACAATAGCGCCTTCTTTCGCCATGCTCTCAGCAAGAATGCCACCACCACAGCCGACATCAAGTGCGCGCTTGCCAAACAAGCCATTTGCTTTTTCAAGTACATAGTTCAAACGAAGGGGGTTAATTTGATGAAGTGGCTTAAACTCGCCTTCTAAATCCCACCATCGAGAAGCCATGTCCTCGAATTTCTTAATTTCACTTGGGTCGACGTTTTGTGCTTTAGTCATAATTGGTTTTATTGCATTCAATCTGAGTCCTTTAGAGGGCGTCAGTATACTCCAACGTTTTATAACCAAACAACCTCGACGTGCTTAGTGAAGGGACAATGACAGAGTTCACTGGTGCGGCAACAACAGGCTCCTGTAACTTTGAAAGGGCTTGCATGTTTTTGGTTCATCCTTGAACTAGTGCCAGTGACAATACTCTAAAACCGGCATTTTTGACGTTGTGTGGATATATTGGGATTAACGATTTCAACTAAGTTCCATACGTACAGAGTCCGATTTTGCTCAATATTGACCGAAATATAACCACTAATCAGAAAGATATGGGATGAGTGTGCAAATTCTCGACATTTGATTCATAACCAAGCTCACAACCTGATAAAAGGAGAGGGAAAGTGATGCCGAAGTGATGAATTGTGTGTTATATTTTTGCACCTTACACGTATCGTAATTACGATCAGATAATAGAGGGATAATGGCTCTATGAGCGATTTAGCTAAAGAGATCACGCCCGTAAACATTGAAGATGAGCTTAGAGGTTCATATCTAGACTATGCGATGTCAGTCATCGTGGGTCGTGCTCTTCCAGATGTGCGTGATGGCCTAAAACCAGTACACCGCCGCGTTTTATTCGCGATGAACGTACTAGGCAACGATTGGAACAAACCATATAAAAAATCAGCCCGTGTTGTCGGCGACGTAATCGGTAAATATCACCCACACGGTGATAGTGCTGTGTACGACACAATCGTACGTATGGCTCAACCGTTCTCGCTTCGTTACATGCTGGTCGATGGTCAAGGTAACTTTGGCTCTATCGATGGCGACTCTGCTGCGGCAATGCGTTACACCGAAGTTCGAATGGCAAAAATTGCCCACGAACTATTGGCTGACCTAGACAAAGAGACCGTAGACTACGTACCAAACTACGACGGTACTGAGCAGATCCCAGCGGTTCTTCCAACTAAAATTCCAAACCTATTGGTTAACGGTGCTTCTGGTATCGCAGTAGGTATGGCAACCAACATCCCGCCTCATAACCTTGGCGAAGTGATCGATGGCTGTCTTGCATACATCAATAATGAAGAAATCACTATTGATGAACTAATGGATTACATTCCTGGTCCTGATTTCCCAACGGCGGCGCTGATCAGCGGTCGTAAAGGCATTGTAGACGCGTACAAAACAGGTCGCGGCAAAATCTACATGCGTTCGAAAGCGGACATCGAAGTGGAGAAGAATGGTAAAGAAACCATCATCGTCACTGAGATCCCATACCAGGTAAACAAAGCTCGCTTGATCGAAAAGATCGCTGAGCTAGTTAAAGATAAGAAAGTTGAAGGCATCAGTGCACTGCGCGACGAGTCAGATAAAGATGGTATGCGTATTGTTATTGAATGTAAGCGCGACGCTGTGGGCGAAGTGGTTCTAAACAACCTATACGCTCAGACTCAGTTGCAAACCACTTTCGGTATCAACATGGTGGCCCTAAACAATGGCCAACCACAGCTATTCAACCTGAAAGATATGTTGAAGTGCTTCGTTGATCACCGTCGTGAAGTTGTGACTCGTCGTACTATTTTCGAACTACGTAAAGCGCGTGAACGTGCCCACATCCTTGAAGGTTTAGCGCTAGCGCTTGCCAACATTGATGAAATCATTGAGCTTATCCGTAAGGCGCCAACACCGGCTGAAGCAAAAGCGGGTCTTATTGCTCGTGGTTGGGATTTAGGCAACGTTTCAGCAATGCTAGAGCGTGCAGGTACTGATGCAGCACGCCCTGAGTGGCTAGAGCCTCAATATGGTATCCGCGATGGTCAGTACTTCCTGACTGAGCAACAAGCACAAGCAATTCTAGATCTACGTTTACATAAACTAACAGGTCTAGAACACGAGAAGATTCTTGGCGAATACAAAACACTTCTAGAAGAAATCGCTGAACTCATGCATATCCTTGCAAGCACTGAGCGTTTGATGGAAGTGATCCGCGAAGAACTTGAAGCCGTTCGCGACGGCTTTGGTGACGCTCGTCGTACAGAAATCACAGCTGCGAGCCATGATATCGACATGGAAGAGCTGATCGCGCGTGAAGACGTTGTGGTTACTCTATCGCATGGTGGTTACGTTAAGTACCAAGTACTGAGCGACTACGAGTCACAGCGCCGTGGTGGTAAAGGTAAGAGTGCGACCAAGATGAAAGATGAAGACCATATCGAGCGTCTTCTAGTGGCGAATACCCACGATAACATCTTGTGTTTCTCTACTCGCGGTAAAACATACCGTCTGAAAGTGTACCAATTGCCTCTAGCGAGCCGCACTGCTCGTGGTAAGCCAATTGTGAACATCCTTCCACTAGAAGAAGGTGAGCGTATTACTGCGATTCTGCGTGTTGATGAATTCTCTGAAGACAAATTCATCTTCATGGCAACAGGTGACGGTACGGTTAAGAAAACGCCGTTGAACCAATTTGCAAATGTTCGTTCAAATGGTCTGATTGCGGTAAACCTACGTGAAGACGATTCGTTAATCGGTGTGGATATCACTAACGGCGAAAACGAAATCATGCTGTTCTCTAAAGCGGGTAAAGTGGTTCGCTTTAAAGAAGCAGAAGAAATTCCAGTACTTGACGAAAATGGTAAGCCAGTTCTTGATGAGAATGGTCAGCCAGAGATCAAGTTTAAAGGTGTTCGTCCTATGGGTCGTACTGCCTCTGGTGTTCGTGGTATGAAACTGGCTGAAAATGACCAAGTTGTATCACTTATCGTTCCTTCGCACGAAGGCGACATCCTAACGGTTACAGAAAACGGTTATGGTAAACGTACAGCGCTGAGCGAGTACCCGACAAAAGGTCGAGGAACTCAAGGTGTCGTTTCTATCAAAGTTTCTGAGCGAAACGGCCCGGTAGTTGGTGCTATCCAGGTTGTTGAAGGTGATGAAATGATGATGATCACCGACGCTGGTACACTAGTACGTACTCGTGTGGGTGAAGTTAGCCAGGTTGGTCGTAACACGCAAGGTGTAACGCTTATCCGTACTGCGGAAGACGAATCTGTTGTTGGTTTGCAACGTATTGAAGAAGTTGATGACGAAGAGCTGCCTGCTGGTGAAGAAGCAGAAGCGTTAGAGTCAACAGACGAAAATACGCAGCAAGATACTCCAGAAGCGCCAGCCGCTGATGATGCAGAGGAAGGTAACGAAGAGTAATCTTTCGTTACTATTCTAATGTAAAAAGCCGAGCCTCAGTTGCTCGGCTTTTTTGTACCTGTATCAACGCAATACAAGCATTAAACCAGTACACTAATACTCAGTTTGTCTAGGGAGCGCGTTATGTCTGTTTGGTTTTTCATTGCCATCACTTTGATGGGATTATTCGTCGTCGTATTATCGCTCAGCGCTTCAAGAGTAAGAGCGGCACAATGGTTCGGTTTTTGTGCTTTGGTACTAGTGTTAACCAGCGCTAGCTTCTTATTGTTGCGTCAATCTCCTCCACAACCTATTCAAGCTGAAGTCTCTCGAATGATGACTGCTCGCGATATCATGCAGGAAATTCAAGACCAATTACGTGAAGACCCAAACAATGCCGAATTGTGGTTTCAGTTAGGGCAGGGCTACCTGCTAGAGGGAGAACTGGATGGCGCACTGATTTGTTTTGATTACGCCATCCAACTAACTGAGCCAGTCGGTGCCACGCAACTTGCTGCGAAAGCAACGACCTTATACTACATTCACCAGCAATCAATGACGCAAGAAGTCAGTTTGCTTCTAGAACAAGCTTTGCAGATAGAACCGCATAATGAAGCGGCTTTGTCGTTGATTGCCAATGATCATTTTCTGTCATTCCGCTTTCAGGAAGCCATTGATACTTGGGTGCTATTACTCGACTCGAACGATCCAAGCTTAGATCGAGTACAAATTATTAACTCGATCAATAAAGCGAAAGAGCTGTTGTAGGCGTAGACTCTAATAAGTAATAGAAGAAAGGTGGGGGACGAATCAAGAATAAAGCGTTCGGAATATTTGTGGTGCTGTGCGGCTCCGTGTTAGTGGGTTGTAGCTCTTCCGAACATTCTGGCACCTCATCTACGGTTTATTACTCTTCCGGTTATTACGACCCTTGGTGGTACGATCATGACGACTACTGGATTTATTACTATCCGGGTTGTTGCGACAACGACGATGAATACAAAGAGAAACTAGAAGAGTGGTGGAATGGCTTGGATGAAGAGCAACAGCAATCCATCAAAGACAAAGTCGAAGATTGGAAAGACGATGATATGTCCGCCAATATCGATAACATGAAGCGACAGCTTGACGATCATTGGCAATCGCTGCCTGACGAGCAAAAGCAGGAGATTCAAACCAAGTGGGAGAACCGCCCCGAGCGCATCGAGCCTACAGCTTTACAAGACAAAGCCGTGGCAGAAAAGCTTCAACAAAGAAAAGCATTGCCGGAAACGAAGATCCAGCGCCCAGTTACACGCCCAAATGTGCAGATGCCTAAAACACGTCCACATATTCAGCCTAGGCCGAGACTTCCTCGTCGCTAATCTGTTTTCCTCTGCCTTCTATCAAACAAAAAGAGCGCAACGTGCGCCCTTCGTTTTATCCATTTAACCTAGTGTAATCGATACTGATCAGTACGTTGCTTCGCGCTCAGCAGCTGCTTTATCCCATTTTGGTGCCACCGTTTCTAGGAAGTGTTTCTTGTCTGCGTTCATCTTTTCCATATCCATACCTAGTGCTTGTTGCGCTTTTGCTTTGGTCGAGATATCTGGAATTTGAACTGGGTCAGTAATACCTTTGGTTGCCAGTAAACGAACTAACTTAGTACGAGCGTCAGCAGCGCGATCAACTGCGGTACCGAGTACTTCAAGTGCTACCTCAGGAGCATGCATGTGAACACCGTGAGAAGCAATCGCGTAGTCCCAACGCCATTGTGCATGGCGAATATCTTGTAGGATAGGTTGCATCTCTGCTTCTGTTGCACCCGCTTTCCACGCTGCTCCTGCTTCAAAGTGCGCCGCTACGATTTGCTTCTCGGCGGTTAGCTTCATGTTTAGTACTTGCGCTTTGCGAGTCGAAACGATGCCTTGTAGTTGCTCTTTGGTTTGAGTATGGCATTGCGCACAGGTGTCTTCAAAACGATCAAACGGGTTACCCACTTTGTGGTCGGTGTATACCGTACCGTCTTCTTTGGTTACTTTAGGCATGTGACAGTCCACACACACCACTTTGTTTTTGCCATGAATACCCGCTCTCCAAGTTTCGAAACCTGGGTGTTGCGCCTTAAGCATTGGTGCTTTAGAAACGGCGTGCGTCCAATCTTTAAAGTTTAACGCGTCGTAGTATTTCTCCATATCCGCGACGTTGGTCCCCATGTCCCATGGGAATTTGACTGCTTTAGTCGGACCTGTGAAGTAGTACTCGACATGACATTGAGCGCAGACTGACGCTTGTTTATCTAAGCGAGATTGTTGGTCAAAATTTTTGCCGATGGTGTCAAAAGCACGCTCGACGTATGGGCGAGTCAGTGCCAGTGCGGGTTCGCCTTTCTTGAAGGCTTCAGAACCCGTATTGTGACAGTCGGAACAACCGATAGGGTTGACGATTTCTGAGCCCAAGCGCGCCCATTTACCTTCAAAATAGCCGTCTTCACCGCGCTCTTCAATTACGCGGGCGACATCTGGGCTTTTACAACTCCAACAAGCCATCGGCATTGGCCCGGAGTTTTCGTCTGCTGGTGCGCCAGTTCTGAGGGTTTGCCTCACATCATCAAGCGCGTAAAAGTGACCGCGCGCTTTGTTGTAGTCTTTAGCAAAACCATAACCGGCCCACAAGATCACCATGTTTGGGTCTTCACTTAAGGCATCTTCAATATGCTCGCTTTCCGATGTGGCTTTCCAAGAGTGATATTGGTCAGGATGGTTTTGTTCAAAGGTATCATTGCGAGGCTCTATGAGACCAGTATCCTCTGCCGCCAAAGGAGCACCAACCAAAAATAATTGGCTGGCGAATAAGGTCGCAACCGCGATAGGTGCGCTCATCCAGTGTTTTATGCTCACGGTGTTATCTCCATATTCGTTTTTATTAGCAGCGTTGTGAGGAGCTATTCCAAATAAGAATCGGAGATCTATCGTTAATATTAATAGTGAATTGAATAGATGAAATAGTGACCGAAATTGGCCTTGTTTTAGATCAATTTATGCTAGTGATCTTAATCATGTTTAAGTTCATATACCCCTAAAGTGGTATATTGTAATCCCCTTTAATCACAGTGTGTTATGGGGATAACCATTTTAAAAATAAGGTGATTAAGTTCGCTTTTTGAACATGTGATTCTACCTCTTAGGAATTATAGAGGTATTATAAATACAGGTTTAGCGTTGTGGCTTTCCAAAATAAGAATTGATGTCATTTGAAGGTGTAAAAATATCTTCAGAGGAAATTAATTGTTGCTCAAATAATAGTTGATAACAGTTATCAATTATTATCGAGCTAAGGAAAGAAAAATATGGGCAATATAAAATTGACCATAGAGACAATGCTGAAATTTCTCTTCATCTTTGCCATCTATGGTTTTTTCACCGCCGCCCATGCGACTTCTTCAGAGCCAGTTGAAGGTGCTCAAGCTGAGCGTCATCAAGTCGAGTTGATTCGTGACCGAGACTATAAATGTCTTCAATGTCATAAGGATGCTAAAGATACTCTGAATCTATCGCATGATTCGCAAGCGTTATTGAGTCAAGGTAAGCAGCTCAATTGCACTAACTGCCACAGCAACATTGGCCCTGATCACCGTGAAGGCGCACCCGATGTGATTAAGTTTTCTGCTGCGCAATCGAAAGCGGTGCACGACAAAGTGTCCCTTGACCCAAGCTTGATTCTCAAAGCTAATAGCCAGTGTGTGGATTGCCATGCACCGACACAGCTTAGAGAAAGCCACTGGACGCACGATGTGCACGCCAAAAACCTCACTTGTTCAAATTGCCACGATGTACACGCAGCGAAAGCCAAAGCGTTGTCGTACGACAGAAAACAACTGATCAAGCAGTGTGTGGATTGTCACTCTGAATTTGCCGTCGAACCTGAACTTGCCAAAGAAGAGGAGAGATAGCATGAAATGTTCGAGAAGAAACTTTTTAGCCGGCAGCGGCGCGTTGATTTTAACTACAGGCGTTGCAGGCACTACCGTTGTTAGCTCCTCTCTTTATGCCAGCAACAGTGAACAAGCGAAACGCATGGGTATGGTTCATGATGAAAATGCCTGTATTGGCTGTACCGCTTGTACCGATGCTTGTCGCGAAGTAAATAAAGTCCCTGAAGGCGTAACGCGACTTAAAATTCATCGCAGTGAACCGACTGGCGAATTCCCAGATGTGGAATACCAGTTTACTCGCGAATCCTGTCAGCACTGTGATAATCCACCATGTGTCTATGTGTGCCCAACAGGCGCAGCATACAAAGATGAAGCGACGGGCATTGTGGATGTACACAAAGAGAAATGTGTCGGATGTGGTTATTGCCTTGCTGCTTGTCCTTACCAAGTGCGCTTCTTTAATCCAGTCGATCACTCTGCGGATAAATGTAACTTCTGCCGTGATACCAACCTAGCACAAGGTAAGCAGCCAGCTTGCGTGGAATCTTGCCCAACAAAAGCTCTCATTTTTGGTGATTTGAATGACCCAACTAGTGAGGTGAGCAAAGCCATTGAAAGCCATGTTGTCTATCGCGATAAATCGCATTTAGGTACGCAGCCTAAACTGTACAAAATTCCGCATAGCAAAGGGGAGGTGTCATCATGAACGGCTTCGAAAGTGCATTCCACTTTGACTCGTTAGTCTGGGATTGGATTATTGCGATTTACTTATTCCTCGCTGGGATGTCAGCAGGTGCGGTGATGATTTCTATCTATTTAAAACGCAAAGTGATTGAAGGCGATCCCGCAAACAATGGCATTATAAAAGCAATGGCTTGGCTAGCGCCATTTGGCATTATTTCTGGCTTAGTGATTTTGATTTTCCACTTAACTAAACCGCTTGAGTTTTGGAAGATCATGATTTACTACAACCCAACGTCGGTAATGTCGATGGGCGTGATCTTGTTCCAAGTGTACATGCTAGTGCTGTTTGTTTGGATCGGCGTTATCTTCCGCCATCAAATCATCAGCTTTTGTGAAGGGAAGTTACCGAGCAAACTGTTGGATTTTACCGATGGCATCTTGATTAAAGCAGGGAAAGCCAACAACGCGATTGAGTTGTTCTTGGGCTTTTTAGCGATCGTGCTTGCGGCATACACCGGCTTCTTATTGTCTGCATTGAAGACTTACCCAATGCTAAACAATCCAGTACTGCCAATCTTATTCCTATTCTCTAGTTTGTCATCTGGCGCAGCAGCATGTTTGATGTTCGGCATCTTGGTGTTTAAAGAGTCGACCAGCAGCCCTAGTGTGTCTTGGGTGCACGGATTTGAACGCCCAGTGGTATTGTTTGAGCTGTTTGTCTTAGTGACATTCTTTACTGGGCTTATCTTTAGTGGCGGGCAAAATGAAGCCGCGGCTTGGAATGCCATTTCGAGTGGATTCTGGGCTCAGTGGTTCTGGGTTGGGGTGGTGCTCATCGGAATGATCACACCGTTGACACTAAACTGGCTAACGCCTTCAGAAGTTCGTCATAGAGGAAGTTACGTTTTTGCGGTCACAACGTTGAGTTTGGTTGGCGTACTCATGCTGCGTACTTTCATTCTCTATGCTGGTCAAATGACCATCGTGTAAGGAGGCAAAATGGAGGCTGAGCTCGGTTTCTTTTTGTTGATATTGGTGGCTGTCGCATCGACATGTGCGACGCTGCTGCATTGGGTTTGCTTTACGCTGCGGAAGAAGGGAGTGTTGCCACACCAAACCGCAACGTCTCACATTATCAGCTTAGCCTCCTTAGTTTGTTTGGCGCTTTTGATAGTCTGTTTTATTCAGGATAATTTTGCGCTTGAGTATGTGGTTACACACTCGAACAGCCAGTTACCTATCGCGTTTAAGATTGCAGCTGCTTGGGGCGGCCATCAAGGGTCTATGTTGTTTTGGGTGGTTACGTTGAGCTTATGGGCCTCTTTTATTGCTATCAAGTCGCCAGTTTGCACTCAATATACAGGCGATTGCTTGGGTATCATGAACTTACTTATTGCTATTTTCGCTTGGTTTACCCTCACCACGTCCAATCCTTTTGAGTATGCTCAGACGCTAGCGTTGGAGGGACGAGATCTCAATCCGATGTTGCAAGATATCGGGCTTATTATTCATCCACCGCTGTTGTATTTGGGTTACGTTGGTTATGCCGCGATACTGGCGTTCGCTTTAGCTGCGTTATTAGCGAAGCGACCTATAAATGAATGGTATGGTGTTGCCCGTAGTGCCGCTTTCTTTGCTTGGGGTACGCTAACAATTGGAATTTTGATCGGTGCTTGGTGGGCATACAATGAATTAGGTTGGGGCGGGTGGTGGTTTTGGGACCCGGTAGAAAACGCGTCTTTGCTGCCTTGGTTAATGGGTACTGCATTACTGCATAGTGGTGTGTTGTCGAAGCGTAATAAAGGAGCAATTTGGAGCACCTACGCATTGGCTTTTGCGACGTTCAGTTTGAGTATTCTCGGCACATTTGTGGTGAGATCAGGTGTATTAACCTCAGTACACGCGTTTGCGGTTGATCCAACCAAAGGTGTAGTACTTCTTGCTGTTCTCAGCGTTTTGGTGGTTGTCACTTTTGGTGTGCTCATTGTGCGAGGGCTACATATTCCTCGTTTTACGCTCGATTCGTTAATAAGTCGTGCCTACATGGTATACATCGCTATTGGACTTCTCGTTGTTTGTATGGCGATTGTTTTCCTCGGTACCTTTTACCCAATGCTCTATCAACTGCTTGGCTTGGGTAATATATCCGTTGGGGCACCTTACTTTAACAGCCTCGTTTTTCCCCTTACATTACTTGCTCTGACCTTTCTCGCCTTTATGCCCGTGTTGAAGTGGACGAAAGGAGCCAGTCCTCATGCCGTTAAAACCATTGGGTTTGTCGGTATTCATGTTATTGCGGTTAGTACTATTTTCGTTTTTACTACAAAAGAGCTTCATATAACGACTTTGATTACTCTGGTATTAGCGACGTGGGTAGTGGTTTCTCATTTGCTTTTGCTGTTTTGTGCAGAAAACAAGAGCAAATTAATGCCTATGCTTCTTGCTCATATTGGCTTTGCGTTGGCTGCAAGCGGAGCAGTATTTAATAGTGACTATTCGTATGAATACAACTTACGGGCAGAGCCTGGTAGCTCGTATCAAAAAGCGGGTATCACCGTTGATTATCATGGAATTGAATGGTTAGTTGGGCCGAACTACACCGCAGAACAGGGAAGTGTTGATCTTTATTTGGAGAGCGGTAAGGCGTTGAACTTTCAACCCGAGAAACGGCATTACCCTGTACGCGTGATGAATATGACCGAGCCCGCTATTCGATCACTATGGCATGGAGACTACTACATCACTTTGGGTGACAAGCTCGACAACAGCGCCTACGCAATTAAAGTGCAATATCGCGCGGGCATATGGTGGATATGGTTTGGTGGCGCTTTAATCGTAATAAGTGCTTTGGGGAGTATGATGAATCTAAGGGGAAAAGGTAGTGAGATCGAAAAATACGCTTAAACTGATCGTTCTCATATTGCTAGTTGCGATTTTTTTTGTCACCGCGACAATGGCATTATCCGATAGACCAAACGTAGAAATACAACAAAATCGTATGTTATCTATCCCAGATTTTACCGCTTACTCACTCATTTCAGGCAATCGAATCACCGATGCAGTACTAGAAAATCAAGGTTATGTGCTATTGAATGTTTGGGCGTCTTGGTGCGGGGGTTGTAAACAAGAACATGATGATTTGCTCAACTTAGCTCGACAAGGTGTGCCCATCTTTGGTCTTAACTATCGAGATAAAGAGAGCGCGGCTAAACGCTATTTGAGCTCTTCACACAATCCATATACCGAAGTTATATCCGATCCTAATGGGCAACTGGCGGTTGAACTTGGTGTAATAGGAACGCCGGAAACTTACTTAATTGATCAAAATGGCAATGTTTTGATCAAATATAGAGGTAAGTTAACAATAGACAAATGGAACTCGTTATTTTCGGGGTATTTTAATGTCTCACTTTAAATATGCTTACTTCATTATTGTTTTGTTTTCTTTGTGTTCTTCTTGGGTCAAAGCAGAGCAAATTACGCAGCATGTTGATCTGTTTGAATTTCATTCCGTTGAACTGCAACAAAGAGCAAATGCATTAGCTAAGGCTTTGCGATGCCCACAATGTCAAAACCAAAACCTTGTTGAATCTAATGCACAAGCCGCTAAAGATTTAAGATTGAAAGTGTACTCGATGGTAAACGAAGGAAGTACGGATCAAGAGGTAAAAGATTATTTGGTTCAGAGATATGGGAATATCGTTTTGTATCAGCCACCATTTAATTATTCGACAGCAGCGTTGTGGATCTTTCCTCTATTACTTTTGATCTTTTTTATCCTATTTTCGATCAAAATGATAAAGCGTCAATAATGTGACCACTATTCCACTATGGGAAATAAATCGTGCAGATAACAAACAGAATGTTATCATTTTCCGAATTTATGAAGATTCCAGTATAAAGAAAATCAACGATTTGAGCTGGAGAAGTAATAAAAGAACTAAGTAGGTGCACGCAGTGGATTCAGTTATATTACAGTTAAAAAAAGACTTTTATTCGCAGATTCGTGCATTGCAAACCTCGAAACTGCCTCAAGTTACATCGTCTCTTGCCGTATTAACCGAAGAAGAAATTCAAGAACTCGAAGCGGTATGGATAGAGCTTACGGTTTGGAAACGTAGCCAAACACATTAAATCATCACCCCTACATACAACTCATTATCAACCCCAGACAAAATTTGTCTGGGGTTTTTTATTGTAGTTTTTCAAAATTGTTATACTATAACAATTCGTCAGCGCGGGGAGTTGTTCTCTTTGGCTGTCTTTAGGGGATAACTGCTCTCAATTGTGATCTCTATATTGAAAAATGCGGTATCAATCCCCATAGTTGAAGAGCAATGAGTGAATCCCATGAATGCAATAACGAAAACGCATCAAGCGCATCAAGCAATAAATCGAGTGAGTATAGATATGGCGGAAGTACGTGCCAGAGTAGATTTTAAAGTCGGGGCTAAAAGTAATATCGATGCTGAAATCCTGTCTTTTCGTGGCCTGAAGACAGATAAAGAGCATGTGGCAGTTATCTTTAGGCAAGCGGATCAAACGCAAGAAACGCCTTTGGTGCGTATGCATTCAGAATGTCTTACTGGTGATGTTTTTCACTCATCCCGTTGTGATTGCGGCGAGCAATTAGAAGAAACCATTCAACGCATGGGCGAATCTGGCGGTATTATTTTGTACCTACGTCAGGAAGGTCGTGGTATTGGTCTATACAACAAGATTGATGCGTACCGTTTGCAAAGCCAAGGTATGAACACCTATGAAGCAAACAACCATTTGGGCTTTGACGATGACCTTCGTGATTTCACTGAAGCAGCGCAAATGCTCGAAGCATTAGGTGTAAGTAAAATTCGCCTTGTGACCAACAACCCTAAGAAAATCCGTGAATTAGCAGAGTACGGCATCGAGATTGTTGAGGTTGTCAATACATCTGCACATATTAAAGATGGTAATGAAAGCTACCTAAAAGCAAAAGTTTCTCATGGTAAGCACAATCTAAAATTCTGATTTTATTTATTAAATTATCAGTTTTGCATGTTAAAAGCCTCACAATGATGAGGCTTTTTTTGTATCTAGAGTTGAAAATAAATTGTAAATTTGTATTATCTCGTGACTAATAGTGCAAATAAGAATAATTAGCACTACGAATAAAACAAATAAATTGCTCAACAAGGATGCTTCAGATGAATGCAAAAACAGTTTTAGTCCAATCTATTGCTGCATCACTCCTCATTGCCAGTGGTTCTACCGTTGCTGCCCAAGTAACGAAACAACAAGTCGTTGAACATTATGCAGACGTTGCACATGCAGTCTTTGCTGACTCAGTGACAACGGCGAAAACGCTCGACGTAAAAATCGACGAATTTCTAAAATCGCCATCAGCGGATAAGCTTGAAGAAGTAAAACAAGCGTGGCTAGACTCTCGCGTTCCGTACCAACAATCTGAAGTATTCCGTTTTGGTAACGCGATTGTTGATGACTGGGAAGGGCAGTTAAATGCCTGGCCACTTGATGAAGGCCTAATTGACTACGTGGCGACAGATTACCAATATGAACTCGGTAACGAAGGCGCAGCTGCAAACATCATCGCAAACACCAGTTTACAGATTGGTGCTTCTAAACTAGACGTTGCAAAAATTACTCCAGAATTGCTAGCGGATCTCAACGAAGTAGGTGGTTCTGAGGCAAACGTTGCGTCAGGTTACCACGCGATTGAATTCTTACTTTGGGGTCAAGACCTAAACGGCACAAACGCAGGCGCAGGTCAGCGCGCTTACACAGACTTCGTTGTCGGTCCTGAGTGTACGAATGGTCACTGTGACCGTCGTGGTGAGTACCTAAAAGCGGCAGCCGATCTACTGGTTCAAGATCTTGAGTGGATGGAAAAACAGTGGTCTGCGGAAGTGAAAGGCAACTACCGTGAAACGCTTCTTAATGATTCTGCGGATAATGGCCTACGTAAAATGTTGTTCGGTATGGGGTCATTGTCTTTAGGTGAGCTTGCTGGTGAGCGCATGAAGGTGGCGTTGGAAGCAAACTCGACAGAAGATGAGCACGATTGTTTCTCAGACAATACGCACAACTCTCATTACTACAACGAGCAGGGCATCTATAACGTTTACACAGGTCTTTACAAGCGTGAAGACGGCACATTGCTTTCTGGTCCGAGTATTGCTGACCTAGTGGCTCAAAAAGACAAACAAGCAGCTAAAGAGATCCAGAAGCAGTTTGATGTTACGCGTAATCAAGTTGGTAAATTGGTTACGTCTGCGGAGAAGAACAACCAACACTTCGACCAGTTAATTGCAGCGGGTAATGCACAAGGCAACACGTTAGTGAATGACACCATCATGTCATTGGTTGCTCAAACCGGTTCAATTGAACGTGCTGCGGGTATCATTGGCATTGATAGCCTAAGCCCTGATACTGCTGACCACGAGTTTTAATCAAAGTACAAAAAATAATTGAAAGGGCTCGTTTGAGCCCTTTACCGTTTTAACTCGCTGTTATCCCACCCCTCTTGTTGTGTTTTAGAGCAATGATATGAAGCCTTACTTAATTTCGGCCTTGGCCGTGATCTTTTCTTCTACTGCTATCGCGTATGATGTGAAATCTGGTGGACAAACGAGCGTCAAAAAAGAAGGCGCCAACGCGTATTCTCTTCCTGCCGCGAACCTTCCTATGAGTAAACGTCTTGATTTTAGCGTGGGCAATAGTTTTTTCCGCAACCCTTGGGTACAAGCGCCAGCGTCTACCGATGCCAGAGATGGTTTGGGACCTCTTTTCAATACAAATGGTTGTCAAAACTGCCACATCAAAGATGGTCGTGGTCATCCTCCAGAGCAAAATGATTTGCATGCGGTGTCCATGTTAGTGCGTTTGAGCATCCCTGCGATGACGCCAGAACAAAAGACAGCGTACATCAAAGATGGCGTTATACCTGAGCCGACTTATGGTGGTCAGCTTCAAGATTTCGCCCTGCAAGATCAAACGCCAGAAGGCAAAATCGAAATTACTTACACCGATGTGCCAGTAAAATTTAAAGACGGCACGACGGTGACACTAAGAAAACCTTATTTGAACATTACTGATCTGGGTTACGGCGATATGCACCCAGATACGGAATTTTCAGCGCGTGTTGCACCGCCAATGATCGGCCTTGGTTTGTTAGAGAGTATTCCTGACGAAACGCTACTTGCATGGGCTGATGCACAAGATGCAAATAAAGACGGTATCTCAGGTAAAGTAAACAAGGTTTGGGATATTGAGAAGGACGACTTCTCGATTGGTCGTTTTGGCTGGAAAGCCGGACAACCGACGTTAATGCAGCAAAATGCAGCAGCATTCAATGGTGATGTGGGTCTGACGAGCCATTTATTCCCCAATGAAAACTGTACCTCGAAACAAAGTATTTGTGACGACATGCCAAATGGCGGTAAACCAGAAGTGAGTGAAAATATTCTCGACTTCGTTGAGTTTTACAGCCAGCACTTAGCCGTACCTATTCGCCGAAATATGAACGATCCTAGCGTGAAACTCGGTCAGAAAATCTTTGCGGCTTCTGGCTGTGAAAGCTGCCATAAGACCAGTGTCAAAACGGCGAAGCGACCAGAGTTACCAGCGCTTTCTGAGCAGCTTATCCATCCATATACAGACATGCTTCTGCATGACATGGGGGAAGGTTTAGCCGATAACCGTCCTGAGTACTTAGCAAACGGCCGTGAATGGCGAACGGCACCCCTATGGGGCATTGGTTATACCGAAGAAGTAAACGGGCATAGTTACTTCTTACATGATGGCCGCGCCCGTAATCTGATGGAAGCGGTATTGTGGCACGGCGGTGAAGCGGAAACGGCCAAACAAAACGTGCTAGCACTGAACAAAAAAGAACGTGATGCATTGATTGCGTTTCTGAATTCTCTATAAGGAAGCAACCATGAAAAAAACACTGTTAGTGAGTGCGATTGCCGCAACGTTCAGTTTGGTTGGTTGTCAATCGACAGTCGGTTCTCGCTCTGCCAAGCCTGAGAGTACAAGTCATATTTCTCAAGCGGTCTATGAAGTTGAGTTTCAATCTGCGCAGACGTTTTTAGCGCAAACCACAGGACTAGAACAAAGCTTCGCGGATAACTGCACATCAGAGACGAAAGATGATGCGCAAGTAAAACAGCAATGGCACCAAACGATGCTGACGTGGATGGCATTACAAGGTCAAGAGCGTGGCCCTGCTACGGCGTTGGAGCAAAGTTGGAATGTCCAGTTTTGGCCAGATAAAAAGAACACCACTGGCCGAAAAATGTCTGTGCTGACGAAATCTGACCAAGTTTGGAGTGCGGAAAAGATCTCCACGCAAAGTGTTACTGTGCAAGGCCTAGGTGCACTAGAATGGCTGCTTTACGATAAAGCGTCGACCTTATCTAACAACAGCAATACCTGTGCGGCAGGTGTCGCAATTGCTGAAAACCTAGAGAACAAAGCGCAGATCATCGCAGATTCTTGGGCACAAAATCCTTGGAAGTCGTTAGAGATGACGGAATGGAAATCCGAATACATTTCGCTGCTCTCTAATCAGCTTGACTACAGTATGAAAAAGCTGAGCAGACCGTTAGCTAAAATTGGTCAGCCTCGTCCTTACTTTTCTGAATCTTGGCGTTCAGAGACGTCGCTTTCAAACTTAAAAGCAAACCTTGAAGCAATGGAAGCGCTGTATCTTGCCAACGGTAATGGTCTAGATACTCTACTAAGAGAGCAAGGCCATGCAGGTCTCGCAGACCGTGTTGTTCACCAGTTTGAAATGGCGTTGGAAACATGGCCGGAAGATAAGAGTTTGTTCACGGCTTTACAAAGTAAAGAAGGCTACCGCATGGTACTCGCTCAATACAATAAGCTAGAGCAATTGAAGTACTTGATCCATGAAGAGGTGGCGATCGAGCTTGGCGTGGTTATAGGATTTAATGCAACCGATGGTGACTGATCAAACCCGCCGAACCTTACTGAAAGCCGCACTCTTTGGTGCGGCCGCACCTATGATGCCATTTGGTTGTGCTTCAACACGTTCACGTCAACCAGCGTTGATTGGCTGCTCAATCATCGGCCGAGATAAATACGCAGCGGTAGTGGCCGATGAGCATGGTATGCCGCTATCTTCGTTGCCGATTCCTGAGCGTGGTCATGGTGTGGCGACCAACCCACAAGGTCACGCAGTGGTCTTTGGTCGTCGACCAGGAACTTTCTTCATGGTGTTTGATTATCGCTCAGAGCAGATGATCAAGCTGCAGCTAGCAAAACCGGATCGCCATTTCTATGGTCATGGTGTTTACTCCCATGACGGTATGTTGCTATTTGCTACAGAAGGGGAAAGGGGCACAAGCCGTGGGATCATCGGTGTTTATGATGTGCAAAAGCAATATCAAAAGATCGATGAGTTAACAGGTTTTGGCCTCGGCCCTCATGAAGTGATCATGATGCCTGATGGCGCATTAGCGATTGGCGTCGGTGGCGTACACACCAACGGCCGTGAACCGCTCAATCTAGATAGCATGAGACCAAGCCTGAGTTACCTTTCACAAGAAGGTGAGCTGTTGGATCAAGTCTCTTTACCAGATCATAAGTTGAGCATCCGTCATTTAGCGCATGATGGTGCAGAGACGGTACTGTGTGGTCAACAATATCGTGGAGAGCCGGATGAATACCCAGCTTTACTTGCGATGCACATTCGTGGAGGTGTAATGCAATCTTTGCATGCGGAACCCGAAGAGTGGGCGAGATTTAATCACTATGTCGCGAGTATCGCGGCGACGGATGAATGGATCCTTGCGACTTCTCCTCCGGGCAGTTGTTATGGGATATGGTCCAAAGCTACAGGGAAGTTGGTTGAGTTAAGTGCTTTGCCAGATGCATCGGGAGTGGTGACATATGGAAAGGAATTCAGGGTCAGCTCTGGTGCTGGCAAAGTGATTGAGCAAAGGCCAACGACACATAAAAGCGCTTCTTTTAGTGGTGTTCAATGGGATAACCATTGGTCAAAGATTGTTTGAACCCAAATAGATAAAGAAACTTGATGTTAATTTAGACATCAGATTCTTAATTTTAAACCTGCAAGCTGTGAGATATTTGCCATACTTTTCATTATGGCAAGTAGCGCAAGGATCGTTTCAGTGTTTGCTAGGGTTTTAATCATGACGGCACTTATGGTGCCGTTTTTCAGCTTTTCTACCGTCGTTTCTCTCGAAGCTTCTGCACAAACAGAGCAAGAGGGAGCGGTACAAAAGCTGTCTGTCGAAAAAATGATCCATTATCCAGAGGTGATTGACCAGCTTTATCAAAGTACCAATTACCGTTTGAACTGGGAAAATGAAAGCGATATTGAGCAGTTTCTTTTTCAAGTAAACTTGGTTGCTCTTGCTGGCGTCACGGACGAATTCGAGAATCAACTCCATCGTATAAACCAAGTTCGATGGCAGGGAGATAACCTCGACTTTGATTTGGTGATGACAGATTCACTGTTGATGTATCTCAGTTATCTCGAGCAGCTCCCTGAAGAAGGCATCAACTGGTTATTTGCTAACAAAACCCACGTGATTTTACCTGCTCCTAGTATCGATACTTTGTCCGTACTGAGTAACGAAATTACGGTTGGCAAACTTGGTCAATTCTTAGCAAGCCTTCGCTCTCCTTTACAAACGGACGAAGCTTTTTATTCCGCTTACTCCTCTTTATCCGAGCACGCTCAGTATCAATATCCAATCTATGAACAAACGGGCCTTGCCCGTGTCGGTGACCAATTAGAAAATAAACCGCTTCTGATTGAGCGTATGGAAGTGGTCGGTGTGGATGTATCGTATTTAGATATCACGACCCAACAGTATGATGAAGAATTAGAGTTAGCGGTGAAAGAGTTTCAGCGTATTCATGGCTTGAAAGAGGATGGGGTGATTGGCCCGAATACCATTCGATGGATCAACTTTTCTCCTCAAGAACGATTGCATCTATTGGCGCTGAACTCAGAACGTTCAAGGATTTGGTCCAAAGACAGAGATAATGTTGTCTTTGTAAATGTACCTGGATACGAAGTAACGTATTGGCACGATGGTCAACCGTTGTTCGAGTCTAAAGTTGTGGTTGGCAGAGCCTCAAGAAAAACACCAATCATGTCGGGGACTCTTGACTCCGTCATTCTCAACCCCACATGGAATGTGCCATGGACCATAATGGTGAAAGACATCATTCCTAAAGTGAAACGTAATCCGATGTATTTGATTAACCACAACATTCAAATCATCCGGTCTTGGACTTCAAACGAAATTATTGACCCTACAACCATCAATTGGGCGACGGTGAATCCGAGAACATTTCCTTATCGTATGCGACAGGCATCGGGCTTACACAATGCATTGGGATTGTATAAGTTTAATATGCCAAACCCCCAAGCTATCTATTTGCATGATACGCCAAGTAAAAACTTGTTCGAACGAGATAGACGCGCATTCAGTTCCGGGTGTGTCCGCGTTGAACATGCCGACCAACTGGCGGAGCTATTATTCAAAACTCAGGGATTAGAAGAACGCCTAGCGAAAAAACGGGAAAGTACGCGTCGCTCTAACACGTCGGTTCCTTTAGGAGAACGCATCCAAGTGCACATTATTTATCAAACCGCATGGCTAGAAGAGGGAACACTTTACTACCGAGATGATATCTATAAATACGATCACCGTAGTTGAAATCTTTAAATAAAATTTACAAAACTAAGAATCTTCTGTTTGCTCAATAATTAAGCGTCAATCACCACATCTTAAAATTAGGGTGGAGCGATTTATGCGTTTGACGTGACAAAGGTGTTTGGGTAATGTCCGCGACTTGTTTAGTTGTTGAGCATTATTTTTGAAATGGTAAGTCGTAATTTTTCCCGCCGAGATTTCCTTAAAATGGCCGCTGGTGGCGTGGTATTGGCATCTGCCTTGCCATCGATTTCATGGGCTTCATTCCCTGACGAGCCACGTGAGTTGGCGATGAATAACCTTAATACTGGAGAGCTCCTCGAAACATGCTATTTCGATGGTAAACGCTATCTTGATGATGAACTAGAAAAGCTGAATGAGTTTTGTCGTGATCACCGTCGAAACGAAGTTCATCCGATGGATCGACGCTTGTTCGATCAAATCAGCCAGATTCAAAAGCTGATCGGTACAGATGCAGAAGTCATTGTAATTTCTGGTTACCGTTCGCCTTTGACCAATGCGTCCCTGCGCAAAGGGGCTAGCGGAGTGGCAAAGAAAAGTCTTCATATGGAAGGTAAGGCCATAGACTTCCGTCTTGATGGAGTGAAATTGTCTACTGTACGCGATGCAGCAATTAGCTTGAAAGCTGGTGGTGTTGGGTATTATCCAAGTAGTAACTTTGTCCATATCGATACAGGTGCTGTGCGTTCTTGGTAAGTCAATAGCAAGCCTTGAAGTCGCATGGGGTTAGTGTCATAGTTGCGCCAGTTTTAACGCAAATTTGTTTGGTAATAGGTTTTCTATGGCTCTGAAATACCAAGTTGTCCCAGTGACATCTTTTTCTCAAAACTGTTCTATCGTGTGGTGTGATGAAACGATGAAAGGCATCGTTATTGACCCAGGCGGTGACGAAAAGCAACTTGCTATGCTCATTAAAGAGCTTGGCATCGAGATCGTCAACTTGGTGCTAACTCATGGGCACCTAGATCATGTTGGCGGAACAGAGCCGCTGGCTGCAATGCTTGGTGGTACTGAGATCATTGGACCTCATAAAGCGGATAATTTTTGGCTACAAGGTCTAGAAGGGCAAAGCCAAATGTTTGGTTTCCCATTGACTGAAGCTTTTGAACCGCATCAATGGTTAAATGAGGGTGACACTGTCACATTTGGTAATCAAGTATTAAAGGTATTCCACACACCAGGTCATACCCCTGGTCACGTTGTTCTTTATAGTGAAGAAGCGCGATTGGCGTTTGTGGGCGACGTATTGTTTAACGGTAGCATTGGCCGAACTGACTTCCCACAAGGTGATTTCAATACCTTGATTAGCTCTATCAAAGAGAAACTGTGGCCTTTAGGCAATGATGTCACGTTTGTCCCTGGTCACGGCCCTCAATCGACTTTCGGTCACGAACGTAAAACTAACCCGTTCGTTGCTGACGAGATGCCGCTTTACTAAAAGCGCGTGTAGTAAGCATTATTCTGGCTCGGCGGCAGCTAAGTATCGCCGAGTCAGTCCCACAAAATCCTCTGCTTCACGATCTAGGTCACTGGCTGATATAAACAGATCGTAGCCGTAAAATCCTCTTTGATATTTCATACGGTTGGCGAGCATCGCCAGCAAGCCTTTATACTCAACCCCGTTGCTGTTTATGTATGGCTTAGGATCAAGCACCATATCTTCAAACTTTTCTTCACACTGATTTTGCTTCGCACCTAAATAAAGTAGTGCGCGTTGGCTAAGGAGAATTTCTGTCGCTATACGAGGGCAGATCGAATCCAAATAAGGTGAGTAGTGTTTTAGACGAATACCAATCCAAGGTAGCGGCTGATGCCACCCTTCCTGCTGGTAGCTACAAATCCCTATTGACTCAATATTTCGCCATCGGACGACCCATCCGCCTTTAAAAAGATGTTGTTGGAAGTGAGAAGCTGTCAGCGTAAAAGTGACTTGGCTTTTTTTGATCATCAAGATGGCGAAACCAACAATTGCAGACATCAAAATGACCGACAACATGGCTTGCTTCCATCCCGGAGAAATGACAACCAAAAACAAGGTTATCAGTGCAACGAGCAACAAAAGTATTCTGTTGATAGGGGAGTCGGGTTTGAAATGTGAATTTGTTAGGTGCAGCGTTTCCATGCTTATAACCTCATCGAATACTTGATCAAAAATGCGTGGATGACTAAATATGCATTTACTTGCATTTGAAATAAAAGAAACCTCTGTTTTTATACCCAGTATTCAATAAATCCGTTCATAAAATATCTGATTAAATAGTAGACGTTCTATGCTTTGAGCGCATTTTTCATCGCGTTTCGCCGCTAAAACCTACAAATTGCTTGTGAATTTTGGTATAAAACGCGCTTCAAATTTTCATCCCTGCTGAGATGCAGTGAACTGGAGAAATATTCAATGAGACTTGCTCATAAGCGTAAAGTGCAGATGAAACTGCAAAAACGCATTAAAGCGACAGTAGCAAACTTAGCTGCAGCACCTAAAGCAGTGAAGCCTGTTGCCGAAAAAGCAGTAGCACCTTCTGTTGCTGAAAAAGCTGTTGCGGAGAAAGTAGTAGCTGAGAAAAAAGTAGCTGCAGTGAAAACAGTTGATGTTGCCCTTACTCCTAAGCAACAACAAGTATTAGACATCGTTGTAGCAAATGCTGAAGGTATCAACCCTAAAGGCATTGGTCTAGCTGCAGGTCAAGAAGATACTAAAGCGGCATCATGGGCTACTGGCGCACTGAAGAAGCTTCTTGAAGAAAACCTAGTTCAAAAAGAGCAGTTAGCAGGTAACAAAGTTATCTACAAAGCAGTTTAATTACCGCTACCGTTCTAGATTGAATACCTCGGCCAATGCCGGGGTATTTTTTTATCTTCGTATTGAAAGTAATCCATTAGGTATTGATTTTAACGCTGCCAATAAGTGCTTTGTCACATTTTCTTAAATACTATGTAAATTTTTTGGCAGAGAAGTACGTACGTATAATTTTTCTTTTTACATCGTTAAGGGAAAAGTAACTCATTAATTTTATGATGGTTAAACTTGTTGTATAACAGCTGTCCTACGTAGTTATACGTAATACCTAATGCTAATGTCTTATTGATGAATTACTCGCTTCCGTGTTCATGCCCATTTCGCATTCGACAACATTGTTACATCTTTTATACCGAATACAGCCAATCCTAATGAAATGGATGACAACAATAACCTTGGTGATAAAGGACGTGAACGATGAGTCTAATCCAAAAATCTTTAAAACGAGTGCTCAAAACAACCGCTGTCGTTGCCGCGATGACATTCGTTGTGACTTCTGCAAATGCTGCTGAAAAAGTCTATCGTTTAAAGCTTGCTGAAACTTGGGGACCTAACTTCCCGATTTTTGGTGATGCGACAAAAAACATGGCAAAAATGGCAGAGGAGATGTCCAACGGGCGTCTACAAATCCGTATTGATTCCGCAAACAAGCACAAAGCGCCTTTTGGGGTGTTTGATATGGTTAAGTCTGGCCAATACGACATGGGCCACTCGGCGTCTTACTACTGGAAGGGCAAGGTTCCAAACACACTTTACTTCACTTCTATGCCTTTCGGTATGTTACCAACTGAGCAGTATGCGTGGTTTTACTACGGCGGTGGTATGGAGCTGATGGAGAAAGTGTACTCTCCTCATAATTTGATGTCTTTCCCTGGCGGTAATACCGATACTCAGATGGGCGGGTGGTTCCAGAAAGAGATCAAGTCCGTCGAGGATTTGCAGGGTTTGAAAATGCGTATCCCAGGTTTTGCTGGTGAGATCTTGGCCGAGTTAGGTGCAAAACCAACGAATATCGCCCCTGGTGAGCTATATACCTCTCTAGAGCGTCGCACAATTGATGCCTTGGAGTGGGTTGGTCCATCATTGGACTTGCGCATGGGCTTCCACAAAATCGCGCCATACTACTACACAGGTTGGCATGAGCCAGCAACTGAGCTTCAGTTCCTTGTTAATAAGCGTACTTGGAACCGTCTACCTGATGATCTAAAAGCGATTTTACAAGTAGCAATGAAAACCGCCGCTTACGATATGTACACGCAATCGAAACACGAAAGTGGCAAAAACTGGGCATCTATCAAATCTGAATACCCAAATGTTGAAGTCAAAGACTTCCCGCCTGAAGTAGTGGCTGCGTTGCGAGAAGCAAACGATCGTTTGTTGAAAGAGCACGCAGAAAAAGATGCTTTGGCGAAAGAGATTCAAGAGTCGCAAGCGAACTACATGAATCAAGTTCGACCTTGGTCAGACATTTCACACCGAGCTTACTTAAACAGTCAAGCTCAACAATAACGTTATGACGCAGGCGACGCCGAGAGGTTTAGCCTGCGAACGAAGCCCAAGAAAACTTCATAATGAATGCTCCGCACCATAGCGGAGCGTATCCAAACGTTCCACGGAGTTCGGAATGAGAAGTCTTATTTATATTGAGCGATTATTTAACCGCTTTAGCGATTTTCTCGGATGGTTGTCCAGCATCCTGTTTATTTTATTGTTGGTGAATGTGGTTTACGACGTTGTGATGCGATATGTATTCAACGATGTATCCATTGCATTCCAAGAAATGGAATGGCATCTATTCTCCGCCGTATTTCTGCTTGGTGTGCCTTACGCGATTAAGTCTGGTGGCCATGTTCGCGTCGACATTTTTTATGAACGCTTATCTTACAAAGCACAATCCATCATCGACATCATAGGCACGCTATTTTTCTTATTCCCTTTTTGCCTACTGGTGGCTTGGTTTGGTATCGATTTCGCCAAAGAAAGTTACGCGCTAGGCGAGACGTCTGGTGACCCAGGCGGATTGCCATATCGTTGGATCATCAAAGCGATGATTCCGCTGTCATTTTTCTTTATGGCAGTCAGTGGCATTGGATTGCTGCTGCATTCGATCAACAAGATTGTTAACCCTCATCTTATCTATGCCGATAATAACGGTAAGTCGTAAAAGGAAGGCATTATGATCGGTATAGTGATGTTTTTTGTCGCGCTCTTTGCGCTTTTATTGGGATTCCCCGTTGCCTTTACTTTTGGCGGTATTGCACTGATTTTTGGTGTTTGGGCTGAAGGCATCGAGATGTTTGCTTTCATGCCATATCGTATTCAATCCATTATGGAAAATACGGTGCTAATGGCCGTACCATTGTTTGTCTTCATGGGACTAGTTCTTCAGAAGACGAAGCTTGCAGAGCAACTGCTTGAGTCGATGGGACGTCTGTTTGGCGGCGTCCGTGGTGGTATTGCTATTTCGACAGTATTGGTTGGCGCATTACTTGCCGCGTCAACGGGCGTAGTCGGCGCATCGGTTGTTGCGATGGGGCTGATCTCACTCCCTGTGATGCTTAAATACAATTACGACAAAGGCTTGGCGTGCGGGACTATTTGTGCGTCTGGTACCTTGGGACAAATTATTCCACCTTCTATCGTGTTGATCTTGTTAGGGGATGTACTCGGCGTTCCGGTAGGGGACCTATTTCAAGCTGCGATTTGGCCCGGTATTACACTTGTTGGCGCCTATGTGATCTACATTCTTATTTACGCAAAGTTGAACCCTCAAGCCGCACAGGCGATAGAGCGCGATGAGTCGATCAGTCGAAAGCAAGAAGTGTTCACCGCGCTGAAAGCCGTTTTACCGCCACTAGCACTGATCATTGTGGTATTGGGCTCAATCTTTGCTGGGATTGCAACGCCAACAGAGTCAGCGGCTCTGGGCGGCGCTGGTGCGATAGTTCTGTCGTTACTGTATAAGCAGTTTAGTTGGTCGATGATTTATGATGCATCGAAAGAAACCGTTAAAGTAACCGCAATGGTCTTTGCTATTTTGCTAGGGGCAACCGCCTTCTCAATGGCATTTACCTACACCGGCGGTGATTATCTAGTCGAAGAGTGGATGTTAGAATTGCCTGGAGAAAAGTGGGGCTTTCTCATCATTACTATGGTGGTGATTCTGATTTTAGGTTTCTTTATCGACTTCGTTGAAATCTGTTTTATCATCGTGCCAATTATTGCGCCGGTCGCTGAGTTGATGGGTATCAACATGACGTGGTTTGCGATTCTTATCGCAATGAACTTACAGACATCATTCCTAACACCGCCATTTGGTTTTAGTTTGTTCTATCTAAAAGGCGTCGCACCAGCAGGTGTCACTACGCGAGATATTTACAAAGGTGTAATGCCGTTTATCGCGATTCAAATTGTCGTGTTGGCTTCTTTGCTGTTCTTCCCTGGCTTTTATGGCATGAGTTGATCACTCGATAATAAAAGAGATTTTGTGAACTGAGAGTTTTTACCTTTTGAGACAAGTTGTTAAGCTGCTATTTATGTCTAGGCGGACGAAGTCGAGTTATTTGTGCTGCTAAGATAGTGAGCTGTAAAGCAGCGTTTCATGGAGGAAAGGGATGCCTCTCAAAGCAAAGTTAATTCTGCTGACATTGATACCCGTGGTATTGGTGTCAGCGAGTATCAGTTGGATTTCTATCTATCAAACCAAGACTCTTGGCAAAAGGGAGGTAGAGATCTTTCATCAAAACCTGATCCAATCAAAAGAGGCGGCGTTGAAAGATACGGTCGACGTCGCCTTTGACTCCATTTCTTATATCTACAACGATCCAACCTTAGAAGAGAGCGTTGCTAAAACACGCGTGAAAGCGATTTTAAACCGTTTAAGCTACGGAGCAGACGGCTACTTTTTCGCTTACGATAAATACGGTACCAACCTTGTACATCCTGTTCTTCCAGAGCTAGTCGGGGAGAACTTACTCTATCTTGAAGACGAGAATGGCGATCGTCTAATTGAAGCTTTGTTGTATCAAGCTCAATCAGGTGGTGGGTTTCATCAATACCTGTGGCAAAAGCCATCTACGGGTGAGGTCGTCCCAAAGCTTAGCTACGCCGCATGGCTCGATAAGTGGGAATGGATGATAGGGACAGGGCTCTATATTGAGGACGTCAGCCAAGAAGTTGCCAATATGCGTGCTGCGGTGAACAAAAATATCGAAACGACTTTTTTCTCGGTCGTCGTGATCTTAGCGGTGACCGTTGCTGTAATTATCGTTCTCACTTTAGCGATCAATTTGCATGAACACCGTCTTGCCGATAAAAACCTTAAAGAGTTGGCACATAAAACCGTCATGTTTCAAGAGGATGAGAAAAAGCATCTAGCGAGAGAGTTGCATGATGGAATCAACCAGTTGTTAGTTTCTAGTAAATGTCATTTGGATTTAATGAGTCATAGACTGGAAGACGAAAAACTCAAATCCCACTTAGATAAATCGCAACGCTCATTGGTCACCGCGATAAATGAAGTAAGGCATATTTCTCATCAACTTCGCCCTAGCGCCCTCGATGATATCGGCTTAGAGGCGGCACTGACCACTTTACTGCAAGACTTTCACTCTCACTCTGGGATTGATATCGAGAGTAATTTTGATACTCAGCAGTACAAACTGACGTCGGAGGTCGCGACGACCTTGTATCGTGTTGCTCAAGAGTCTTTGAACAACATCGAAAAACACGCAAGAGCGAAAAAAGTGACGGTTACTTTGCAAAAAATGGGCAATATGCTGCAATTACTCATACGTGACGACGGTGTTGGCTTTGTGGTTAACCAAGCAGTGCACCAACAAGGGATTGGGTTAAGGAACATGCAAGAGCGTGTAGAGTTCATTGGTGGTGAGTTTGAACTGATGAGTGAGCTTGGTTTAGGAACAGAGATTACCGTGCTGCTTAATTTGGATGAATTAGTTTATGGATAAACCGATTAGTGTGGTGATTGTTGATGATCATCAAGTGGTCTTAGATGGCTTCATGGCTCGCTTGGAGTTAGAGCCTGACATTGAAGTGGTCGGTACGGCAAGCAATGGGCTGGAAGCGATAGAAGTCGCAAAGCACCTTCAGCCTGATGTCATCTTGATGGACATTAGCATGCCGATAATGAACGGAATTGAAGCGACTGGGGTAATTAAAGAAGAGCGACCAGAGAGCAAAATACTTATGCTGACCATGCACGATAACCGTGAATACATCATGAAGGTCATGCAAGCTGGCGCCGTAGGGTACATGCTCAAGGAAATCTCGGCCGAGAAAATGGTGCAAGCAATAAAAACGGTAAATCAAGGTTCAACGTATTTCTGTGAGTCTGTCACACAAACGCTTTTTACCCAAGAGGTGGTGCCAGCCACTCAAAAAACGAATCCACTCAGCCGCAGGGAAGAGGCGGTGCTTAAATTAGTCGCTCAAGGAAACAGCAGTAAGAAAATCGCCACACTGCTCAACATTAGCTATCGAACGGTAGAAACGCATCGCCATAACATTAAGCACAAGTTGGATTTACATTCGACGGCGGAGCTAGCGAAATATGCGTTTGAAACAGGGTTAACGGAGTAGGAGAGTAGTGCCCGCAAAAAGCGAGCACGTGAGAGCGAAATTAATCGACTTTTGTAATGCTGCCAAGCTCGAGCATTGGAGCGACATCGATATCCTCTGCATTCATCATTGTTGAGATGCGCTGAACGGAAGATAGCAGCAGAGACTGCTCCCATTCTTCCAATTTTTGGAATCGATTAATGAAGTGTTCCTGCAATGGCGTTGGTGCTTGCTTTAGGGCTTCTTGGCCTTTGTTCGTAAGTACAGCATGCACTTTACGCTTGTCTTGAACACTGCGTTGACGCTCAACAAACTGGCCTCGTTCTAGTCTATCTAGAATGGTCGTTGCGGTCGCTTGGCTCATGTTAGTGTGGCTAGACAACTGTTTAATCGTTACGTTATCTAACTCATTGATAGCACGCATCAAAATCAACTGTGGAGCGGTCAATCCAGACTCTTTGCTCAGCTTTTTAGAATGTAAATCAATAGCGCGGATGATCTGACGAATCGAGACCAATACTTCTTCGTACTTTTCCAATTTATTCATCCAGTCTGTAGGGAACATTTATCGAGGCGACACTAACTTAAATGCGCCCTTATTTAAAGGGGTGGAATCAAAAATTACCACTACAATTTTAAGTAGTGTCTCCAATTTCATTTTGTCGCGTCGTGTAGACAAAATAAGAAGACCTAAAATTATTATAGCAATAAATGTTTGTGGTCTAACTATTGCGCTAGTGGTTTATCCTTTTAAAGGCGGAAATTGCTGAGTGAAAAGTAAGTTATTGGATTTTTTCATAGCAAAAAGATAGACAAAAACGTGTCAAATGATAGGATCTTGCGCCTTCACGGAATGTAAAACGTATCGTGTTCGAAAGATTTTTTTGTTTGGTACGTAAAAACAGTACAAAAATAGAGAGGAACGATGACAAAGGGTATAGATAAGTACAGTATCGATAGTACCGACTATACGGTAGGTCAAGACAACGTTCAAAAATGGGGTTTTGATGTTCATAACCCAGTTTTTGGTATTAGTGCAGGTTTAATTGCGCTGTTTCTTGTCGCTGCATTAGTTCTAGATGCACATACCGCAAAGACGGCACTTGATGGGCTGAAATGGAAGATCATTGGTTCATTCGATTGGTTGTTCATTATTGCAGGTAATATTTTCGTTATTTTCTGTTTGGCACTTATCGTTTCGCCTATGGGTAAAATCCGCCTAGGTGGTAAAGACGCTGTTGCCGATTACTCGTTCATGTCATGGCTTGCAATGCTATTTGCGGCTGGTATGGGTATCGGTTTAATGTTCTGGAGTGTCGCAGAACCTGTCGCTTACTTCACTGGTTGGTATGAAACGCCACTCGGTGTTGAAGCAAACACACCAGAAGCAGCGAGATTGGCACTGGGTGCGACGATGTTTCACTGGGGTCTTCACCCATGGGCAATTTACGGTGTTGTAGCACTTTCTTTAGCATTCTTTGCCTACAACAAAGGTTTACCGCTTTCTATGCGCTCGATCTTCTACCCGCTTCTGGGTGATCGCGCGTGGGGCTGGGCTGGTCATATCGTGGATATCTTGGCCGTTCTTGCGACCTTGTTTGGTCTTGCAACGTCACTGGGCTTAGGTGCACAACAAGCGGCGAGTGGTATTCATCACGTATTTGGTGTTGAGCCAGGCCTTGGCCTACAAATCGTCGTCATTACCGTTGTAACTTTGCTTGCTGTTGTTTCAGTCGTACGTGGTATTGATGGTGGCGTTAAAGTCATTAGTAACATCAACATGGTTGTGGCGTTCTTGCTACTGATTCTTGTTGGTCTTATCGGTTGGGCGGCGAGTTTAGGCTCGATTCCAACCACACTTATGGCATACGTAGAGAATATTATTCCGCTAAGTAACCCGTTTGGTCGTACAGATGAGGCATGGTTCCAAGGCTGGACAGTATTCTACTGGGCTTGGTGGATTTCATGGTCACCATTCGTAGGTATGTTCATTGCGCGTGTTTCTCGCGGTCGTACCGTTCGCGAATTCATTACAGCCGTTCTATTGGTTCCAACCGCTGTTACTGTTGTTTGGATGTCAGTATTTGGTGGTCTAGCGATCGAGCAAGTTGTTGATAAAGTAGGTGAGTTGGGCACGAATGGTTTGACTGACGTTTCACTTGCTATGTTCCAAATGTTCGATGTTCTTCCATTTGGTAGCATGCTTTCAATCATTGCTGTTGTGTTGGTACTTGTGTTCTTCATCACGTCTTCTGACTCTGGTTCACTTGTTATCGACAGCATCACAGCGGGCGGTAAAGTCGACGCTCCTGTACTTCAACGTGTTTTCTGGGCATTTATGGAAGGTGCAATTGCGGTTGCTCTACTGTGGATTGGTGGCTCAGAAGCAGTTCAAGCGCTTCAGGCAGGTGCAATTTCTACAGCACTACCGTTTACCTTCATTCTGCTTGCAATGTGTGTGAGCTTATTGATGGGTATGAGAACAGAACGTCAATAACTCAGGCATTTTATAAATCTGTCTGAGTGACAAGTAATCAAAAGGCCAGCATTTTTGCTGGCTTTTTTGTGCGGTTTTTATGACGGTGAGACAAAAAAATGACACGTGAAAGTTCATATTTTACAAAGAGTTAATGTGCTATTTTGTTTTTTAAAAATTAGTGAATAGTCGTGAAAAAGTGTGTAATATTCACACACCTTAACTGTTCTCCCAACTCAAAAACTATAAATATGAAATTATCATTAAAACAAAAGCTTATTGGCGCAAGCCTTTCTGCTGTTGTTGTGATGGCAACAGCACTTACTTGGTTGTCGGCTGGTCAATTATTTGATCAGACTCGTTCAGGTGTCTATTCACGTGCGCAAAGTCTAAGTACTACTGCGTCAGAAGGAATTTCTGATTGGGTCAATATCCGTAAAGATATTGCTACCGCATTCAACGACTACTCGACAGAGCAAGACGTTGTCCCTTTCCTACAACAAGCTCGCAAGGCTGGTGGCTTTGATGACATCTTCCTTGGTACACCAAACGGTGATATGTATCGCTCTCACCCTGAGCGTAACCGTGCTGATTACGACCCTCGTACTCGTCCTTGGTACAAAGATGCTAACGCCGCAGGTAAGCAGATCATCACAGCTGCATATCAAGATGCAATCACTAACGCGCTGCTTGTAACCATTGCTGAGCCAGTAATGAAAAATGGTCAGTTTGTTGGTGTTGTTGGTGCAGATGTACTGATCGATCAGCTTATCAGCGACGTGATTAACCTAGATGCAGGTGAAAATGCGCATGCGATGTTAATCGATATGAACGAAGGTACGTTCCTAGCGCATCCAGATAAAAGCTTAACGCTTAAGCCTATCACCAGTGTTCTAAAAGACTTTTCAGAAGAGGCAATCGAGCGCGCTGCAGATGAAGGTCGTATCGAAGATACGGTAATCAAAGGCAAAGAGAAGCTTTACTACTTTAATAAAGTACCTGGCACGCATTGGATGTTCGCGATTGAAATGGATCGCGCAACGGAAGAAGCAGGGCATGCGGTATTGCTACGTGACCTATTGATCACTGCAGTGATGATCACCATTGTGGTTATTCTTGCGGTATCTTGGTTGGTTGGTTTCTTGTTCCGTGACTTGAGCCGTGTATCAAATGCACTTGAGGAAATTGCATCTGGTGAAGGTGACTTAACGCAACGACTAGAACCACGTAGTGATGATGAAGTCGGTAAACTGGCTGAAAACTTCAACCGCTTTGTTGGCAACATGCACACGATGGTGACCAAGCTTAGCCACGTATCATCTGCGCTTTCAGAGCAAGCACGCACGACGGCACAGCAAGCTGAAGAGCGTAGTCAGCGTATCTCTTACCAGCAAGATGAAATCAACATGGTGGCGACGGCTGTGAACGAAATGGCTGCAGCGACACAAGAAATTGCAGGTAATGCAGATAGCACGGCAAGTAACTCAGAGGAAGCGGTTCAAGCTTGTTCACACGGTTCTAGCCAAGTGACTCAGACGCAAGGTTCTATCCAGAACTTGGCGCAAGAAGTTCAAGTTGCCACTGATGTGATTCAAGAGCTAGAAGCACACGGAAATAGCATCAATACGATTCTATCAACGATTCAAGATATTGCTGAGCAAACTAACCTACTTGCACTTAACGCGGCAATTGAAGCGGCACGTGCAGGTGAACAAGGCCGTGGCTTTGCTGTGGTTGCGGATGAAGTTCGCGTATTGAGCCAACGCACTCATGCTTCAACGCAAGAGATTCAAGAAACTATCGAGATGTTACAGGGCACAACAGCGAAAGCGGTTGGCATCATGGGTGATAGCCGTCGTCTGGCTGACACCAGTGTTGATGATGCAAACGCGGCTGCAGCGAGCTTGACGCAAATCCATACTGCTGTTGAGCGCATCAGTGACATGGCAACGCAGATTGCATCGGCGGCAGAAGAGCAAGCATCGGTAACAACCGAGATCACGCGTAATACTGAAGGCATTCGTGACGTTTCTAACGAGCTGTCGGTAGAAGCTCATCAAGCAGCAGAACAAGCTGCCCACCTATCTGAGCTTTCACACGAATTAGAGCAAGAGATTCAACGCTTTAAGCTGTAATCGGATACCGACCTAAATAAAAAGGAGCCATTTGGCTCCTTTTTTGATCGCTTATTAAGCTAGAAAGACGTTATAGCCAGAACTCACTGATCGGTTGGTCTTCGCTATAATGATGGGCGATTTGCGCTTGTAGCAGTTCTGCCGTAGCAATTGCATCGGTTAATGCATGGTGAGGGGTATAGTCTGGCAGACCATAACGGCGTCGAGATTGCGCTAGCCGAACCGATTCTGGCTTTTTCCCTTTTAAACGCTCCCAGAGTGAGCCAGAGCGTTTCTGTTGAATGGTTTCTTCAAGATGCAGCGTATCTATCACTGGAAACTCAATTCCTTCCCCTAAACGGCTTTTGAGTGCTTTATCCAGAAATTCTCTCTCGATACGACGATAATGCACAACAATGATTTTTCCGCTTAAGCATGGTAGTAGCTCGCTTAAGATGTCGCCCAAGTCAGGTGCATCGATCAATTCACTGTGAGTAATACCATGTATGATTACCGAGTCTTCATCGAGTGCTCGCTGCGGGCGAACTTTCCAATGACGTGAATTGCGCAAAAAAATCCGCTTCAAGTTAAACGGCACTAAACCAATGGTAATGATGTCATGTTTCTCGGGGTTCAACCCCGTCGTTTCGAAATCTAGCGCGACGAACTCCACCTCAGACAGGGGGGTCTCTGGTGCAGGTGGTTTATTGCTATAAAACGCAATTAAATTCTCATCTTTAGCCATCTCCAACTTTTGTTCAAATTTCGTTGGCCACTGAATGGTTGGCTTCTGAAAGAGCTTTTTGATCATGTTCAACCTCACTTAAAGCTCTTATTCGCTTGGTAGCGGAACTTAAGGAAGTTCTGACCATTGCTTAGGATTTGGAAAGCATCTTTTAGGTTGCGACGTTCAAATTCAGAGAGATTTTCTGGTTCGATATTGTTATCTGGGTCAATGCCTAATTCCACGTCCGTCGCTTGGTGACGAATACGCACCATGGAAATAAACTCTAGTGCGTCTTTTAAGTCTTGTGCACGACCTTTTGGCAAAATGCCAGCATCAATGATGTCGTCGAGACGCTCAAACGAGTTCTGTGCACGTGAGCCAACCGCCAGAGAGTGAACACGAATTAAGTCGACCAGAGGAGCCGTACCGCGACGTTTGAGGTTGATGGAGTTGTTGTGTCTGCCATCTTTCTCCATCACAAAGTCTTTAAAGAAGCCAAGTGGCGGCGTTCGGTTAAGTGCGTTGCGAGCCAGACAGGCTAAGAAGCGATTGTTTTTACGCGCACGACGAACAATAAAGCTGGTTAATTGTTCTGCCCATTTTAAGCGACCGTAAACGCCATCCAAATCGAAAAAGATGGACGCGTTGAGTAGCGCTTTCGGGTTCGGGTTATCAATCCAGTCAGCGAAGCACTCTTCCCACTCTGAACGAGTCATGCGCCATAATGGGTTGGTTGCCATAATATCGCCCGTACAATACTTGTAGCCACAGGCATCTAATCCATCACTGACGTATTTTGCTAAAGCTTCGAAGTACTTACCATGTTTCTCTTCTTGGTAGGTCTCATCTAGAATGATGGCGTTATCTTGGTCAGTCACCAACAGTTGCTCATCACGTCCCATTGAGCCAAGTGCAAGGAAACAATAAGGAATTGGTGGTGGGCCAAGCTCTTCTTCAGCCATTTCTAACAGACGCTGTTTGAAGCTTCGACCAATCACGGACATCGCACTGCCCACCATGTGTGAGTTGGCATCTTCGTTGACCAGGCGTACAAAGCTGCTTTTTACTTCTTCAGCAACAACTGCCAAATCTTCGATAGTCTGTTGTTGGAAAATGCTACTCACCAATAAGAGCGAGTTTTGTGATTCATAGCGAACAATGTCGGTTGTTTCGATAATACCAATAGGTAATTGGTTTTTAACCACAGGCAGATGGTGCACGTTGTAACGCAGCATGGTTAACATTGCTTCATAGATGTAGGCATTGTGATCAAGAGACATGACTTCAGTGGTCATCACACTTGATACATCGTCCTGTGGAGACAAGCCTTCGGCTAACACTCGGGTACACAAGTCACGGTCAGTAATAATACCAAGTACCGGAGACTGTGGGTCATCTTCGTCACGAACGAAATCTGGATCGACGATAAGTAGAGCAGATACGTTGTCATTCGCCATCTGCTGCGCGGCTTGTTGGATTGTCTGTCCTCGATCAATCGTATGAGCATCGCCAGTCAGCAAGGTTTTCACTTTCGATGTCGTCAGATCATTTGCATCTTTGTTTTCTGAAATGGCTTGGCGTAAACGAGCACTATTTTCCACTTCGACAAAGTCTGCAAAGGAATCAAAGTTGTCGTATATTTCTTGGAAAACGTCACCAGGAATACAGTAGAGAAGAGTATCTTCAATGGCTTTTACCGGAAAGCGTACTTTGTTGTTGGTTAGCATTCCCATCTGGCCAAATAAGTCACCTTCATCAAGACGGTTATAAAGCTCTCCTTTGCGTCGATAAACTTCTACGACCCCGCTTCGCACCACGTAGAGATCTTGGATATAGTCTCCAAAATGGATGATTGGGGTATCTTCTCGGTAGTACGAGATCTCGACACTCTCTGTCACCTTGTTTAGTGTTTCTTCAGGGAGTTCATTGAACGGGGGATACTTGGCGAGAAAGTTATAAATCTCGAGAAGTTCTGCATCCATCGAAGGTGCCTTTTAGTTCGCAAATAATAAAGTAATCTTAACTTAGTTTTAAAACAGAGTCTTATCTGAACCGTGATTTTCGTACTCAGTCATAAGATTCTGACATATCGCACGATAAGGAATCGGCATTTCTACTACTATATAGTCACTTAAAAGGTGAGCGAACGTGGTCGATATATTTGGGCCAATGCTTGATTTAGAGGCATAGCAGATTTCAAATCGTTACTGCGTCTGTAAACTAAGTTATTTTTGTTGAACTAAGCCACTCAAGGTGATTTGGGGGCGGTGTTTAAATAATTCTCATGAAAGGAAGTCGAATGGTGAGAAGTTTATTGCTTGCGTCTTTAGCTGCTTTGCCAGCAGTAACTAGCGCGGCGGTCATGGACCAAGCAGAAAAATTTGGGTACGAACACATTCACCTGGATGTGGGTGCCGGAACCACAAATGAAGAGTGGTTAGATAATTCGAACGCGACCACAATTGGACTCGGTGGTAATTACTTATTTACTGAGAACTGGTTGTTTAATGTCGATTACTCGGCGCAGTTTTTCCATCCGGACGACTTTACTCTTCGCATTGACCGTTTGTTGTTTGGTGGTGGTTATCGTTATGGGATTACGGATCAATTCGATATCTACGGTAAATATGGAATAGGTGCAATCAAAGCGAAAGCGAAGGACGACAAAACGGATGATACGTTATCTTCAGATAGTGAACTGCTTCAAGCCGTCACCATTGGCGTGAATTACTTATTCAGTGAAAAACTTATTGCGACGGCCGAGGTGGAAGTTAACCGCAGTGATATCGTCGATGAGAACAATTTTAAGATAGGTTTTAACTACCAATGGCATGATGTTATTGGTACTGGTCTTTTTTATCAGTTTAGAGATACCGATTACAGCGGTGAGAGCTCTGATTATGTCAATGAAGTGGGGCTGAGTTTGAAGTTTGTCTACTAGCGGACTGTTTCATTTATTTGCAATAAATAAAAACAAAAAGGTCAGCTTATGCTGACCTTTCCTTTTAATAAAGTATGCGACTATCGATTATAAAACCGCTGCAATGCCTTTACATAGAGGACCCATATTTGACTTCGTCATACCAGCAACACTGATTCGGCCTGAACCGACGATGTAAATACCGAACTCTTCTTTCAGACGGTTTACTTGATCTTTAGATAGGCCAGAGAAAGAGAACATACCATTTTGACGTTCGATGAAGCTAAAGTCTGCGTCCACACCTTCTGATTTTAGTGTCGCTACAAATAGTTCACGCATCTCTTGGATACGGTCACGCATTTCTGCTACTTCAGCTTCCCATTCCGCACGCATTTCGGCGTTGCCAAGAATGTGAGTCACGACCGCGCTGCCGTGTGCTGGTGGGTTAGAGTAGATAGAGCGAATAATGGCTTTAACTTGCGAAAATGCGGTTGTTGCGACTTCTTCTGATTCCGCTACTAACGTGAAGGCACCAACGCGTTCGTTGTATAGGCCAAAGTTTTTCGAGAAAGAGCTCGCGACTAGGATTTCTTTGTTGTACTTAGCAAAAGTACGAAGACCCGCCGCATCCTCTTCCACGCCTTTAGCAAAGCCTTGGTATGCGAAGTCAAATAGAGGAAGCAATTTCTTCTCTGCGACAAGTTTCGCCAATGTTTCCCATTCTTCAGCAGTTGGATCGATACCAGTAGGGTTGTGGCAGCAGCCGTGTAGAAGCACGATGTCACCTTCAGATGCAGATTGCAGATCGTTTAGCATTGCATCGAAGTCTTTATCTTTTGTTTCTGCGTTGTAGTAGCTGTATTGTGCCGTTTCGATACCAGCGGCAGTAAATACGCCGTTGTGGTTTGCCCAAGTAGGATTGCTGATCCAGATTTTTACATCGCCAAGTTGGCGCTTAATGAACTCACCAGCAACACGTAATGCACCAGTACCACCTGGAGCTTGAGCTGTTTTAGCGCGTTTTTCGTTTACAATTTCTGCATCAGAGCCGAAAAGCAGTTTTTGTACTGCAATGCCGTACTCAGCTGTGCCTTCGATAGTTAGGTAAGATTTGGTTTTTTCAGTTTCAACAAGTGCTGCTTCAGCTTTCTTTACTGTTGCAAGAACGGGGGTTTCGCCTTGCTCGTTTTTGTAAATACCTACGCCAAGGTTAATTTTGTCTTCGCGAGTATCTTTTTTAAACTCTTCAGTAAGGCCAAGAATAGGGTCAGCCGGAGCGGCAACTACTTTTTCAAACATAATCTTCATCCATGTTAATCGAAGGGGTGTGCTAACATTTATACCTTTCAGCAATATTGGTTACAACCGTTACTGAAAAGAAAACCTAAAAAAGTTGCGATTTGAAACAGAATTCTAACATAACTAAAGTTTTTGCCATGAAAACGTTTGGTAGGCACAGAGTTTGAAGGGGATTTATACCATGGTTGATGAAGTTTTGTTCACGTACCAATCGTTTGACTTCAGTGCTTTGCGTTAGTGATTTACGTGGAGTGGCGGTTACTCGGTGAGACAAAAACGCCCCACTAAAGGTGGAGCGTTTGCTCGTAAGAAGTATAGAGGCCGATTGATATTATTTCTTCAGATCGATTTCAGACTCAACCGCATTGGTTTCGATGTCTGGATTAGAAGAAAGCTTCTCAGTCGCCCAGTCGTTCATATGCTTTAAGATTGCTTTTAACGCGTGCTTCTCTGTTGGGACTTCCGCTTTTTCGACTTCAAGCTTTTGTTTCGGGTGTGTGCCCGTCGCATCTTCCGCTACGTGTAGCCAATCTGGGTGCCAGTAATAAGGTTGGCCGGAAGGAGAACTCCAAGAATGTACGCCGTTGGATTCACCTTTGTATTTAATGTCTTCTTCGTTGTATTTCGCCATTATTGTTTTCTCTCATAATTCATGAGTTGAGGTGTGCATCACCATTACTATCTAAATGTAACAGATGTAATGAAAATTAATGTGATAACTATCGACTTATTTTGTCATTCGATAGCTACAGACGATGCGTACTTCTCATTCAGAAGAATTTATTATTTGGCAGGTTTTGGCTTTATCTGCGTTTAAAGCATACGACGATGGATTCGCCTGCCTAACGCTATTCTTGAACGGTGATAGAGCCTAAACTACTCGTCATTCAAGTGTTTGAGAATCGCCGCTTTTGCATGCTCTTCTGTTGCGGCCTCTCCGTCAGGGACTTCAAGGTCAGCCTTTTTGTGTTCACCCAAAGCATCTTCAGCGATATGCAACCAATCAGGATGCCAGTAATAAGGGGTTGTGCCGCCAGGATGGTCCCAGCTATGTACACCTTTATGTTTCCCGCGATAAGAGAGATCGTCCATTGTAAATACTTTCATCGCTTCCTCCCGGCTTAAAAGATAGATGTCTAAGTGGATTTAACACTCTCAGCTCCGTGGAATGCCTTGCTTTTCGGACAAGGCAAAGATTTAAGACCACTCGGACGTATCAGTAAAAGTATGGAACATAAATTCTCACTTCGTCGTCGAAATTGCTATTAACAAGCTTGATAAATTACGTTGCTAAATTGACTACTGCCATATCAGAATGCTGGCGCGAAGTATGCTATGGTGCGGCTGCAAGTGAAATGAGGGATACATGAATCGATACCGTCAATTGGCCGAATTGTTTAAGGCACAAATTCAGCAAGATACTTGGAGAGCAGGGGAGAAGCTGCCTTCAATACGCGTCACCAGCCGCAATCATTCCGTAAGTGCAGGTACGGTATTACAAGCCTATCAATTGCTAGAGGCGCAAGGTTGGGTGATAGCAAAGCCTCAATCTGGTTACTATGTGACTGCCGATCTTGAACGTCTCACCAATACGAATGGAATTAAAAGTAACAATACGCCATGCACTAAGTTGAATGATGAGTTGTATTCGTTTTTGAAGCACCAAGCAACATCGGATGTTGTTCATTTAGGCTCGGCGTTTCCGGATCCGTGTTTGTTTCCTTTAGAGTCGCTTAACCGTAATTTGGCCAGCTCGGGACGAAAAATGGGGCCGGATAAGTTGCTAGACAACCTACCTCCTGGTGTTGAGTCGTTAAGGCGACTCGTCGCTCAGAGGTATATTCATCATGGGATATCATTAACCCATGATGATGTGGTTATTACTTCCGGTGCGCTAGAAGCATTAAACTTGAGTTTGCAAGCGGTCACCCGACCAGGTGATACCGTCGTTGTCGAATCCCCAACGTTTTATGGCGCACTTCAAGCAGTAGAACGGTTAGGCCTCAAGGCTATTGAAATCAGTGTCGATGATGAGAGTGGCCATTCGCTTGAACAAATCGAAGCAGCCTTTGCCAATGAAGACGTTCGGGCTTGTTGGTTAATGACGAACTTTCATAATCCAACCGGAGCTTCTTTGTCTGATGAACACAAACGATACATTGTTGAGTTAGCCAATCGATATGATGTGTATCTCATCGAAGACGATGTGTACTCTGAGCTGTATTTTTCTGACAAAAGGCCGAACTCATTGAAGACCTTTGATGAGCAAGAGCGTGTCCTTCATTGTGGTTCTTTTTCTAAGAGTTTATGCCCTGGATATCGCTTGGGTTGGGTGGTGAATAAGCGTTTTAACGAGACTATTCAAAAGCTCCAGTTAATATCGACATTGTCTGGGAGTGCCCCTATTCAGCAGGGGGTTGCACATTACTTACAAAACGACAGTTACGACAACCACCTGAGAAAGCTGCGTAAGACACTGCAACACCGTCAAGCTGACTTCGTGCATTTACTCGCAAAGCACATACCTAAAGAGGTTACCTATCAACGTCCTGGTGGTGGTTACTTTCTTTGGCTGAAATTGCCAGATGGAATATCAAGTAAAGCGGTATATCAAGCACTATTGTCTGAGCAGGTTACTGTCGCTTATGGCAAACTCTTTTCGATAAGTGATCAATACGAAAACTATTTAAGACTGAATACATCGCTTCCTTTAGAAACGAGTTTAGAACGTGCTATCAAAAGGTTAGGTGATTTGCTTCGCGAATTACTCAGAATTGAAACTCATTAAACTGCTTAGTGTTTTTTTGCTCCAACTGTATCAGCGCCATTTTTGCAAATTGTGCTTCAATCATTATTCAGGTCGAAAGACCTTGGATGATTAAGCAGGATTTAAGATGAAAAAGCAGTTGGTTAAGCATGAGTTAAGGTTAATCGCCGTTGCTATTTTTAGTGCGTTTTTACTGGTATTTGCGCATCTCATTTTGGCGAAATCTTTCTCTCATATGGCATGGACAGAGTACACCGCGGCCGTGATCCCTTTCGTAATGTTTGGCTTATGTATTGTGGGCGTAAAGTACGCTGAAAAAGCGGACAGAGATAAGGAAGAAGACTAACTCAAGCTTGAGTTACTTAGCAGATGGTATTGACGGTTGAGCACAAAATAAAAGACCTCCACTAGGGAGGTCTTTCTAATTCTGTCTCACTAAAAAGTGATTAGAAGTTCGCAGAGCGAGGCGTACGTGGGAATGGAATCACGTCACGAACGTTGCCCATGCCTGTTACGTAAGATACTAGACGCTCAAAGCCTAGACCAAAGCCTGCGTGTGGCACTGTGCCGTAACGACGCAAGTCGCGGTACCAGCTCATGTGCTCAGGGTCGATACCCATTTCGCGCATACGTGCATCCAGTACGTCTAGACGCTCTTCACGCTGAGAACCACCGATGATTTCACCGATGCCAGGTGCTAGAACGTCCATTGCCGCTACCGTCTTACCATCATCGTTCATACGCATGTAGAATGCTTTGATGTCTTTCGGGTAGTTCTTAACGATTACCGGCGCTTTGAAGTGCTCTTCCGCTAGGAAACGCTCGTGCTCAGATGACATATCGATACCCCACTCAACTGGGAATTCGAACTCACGGCCAGAATCTAGCAGGATTTGGATCGCGTCAGTGTAGTCAACTTGTGCGAAGTCAGAAGAAACAAAGTTCTCTAGACGGCTAACGGCTTCTTTGTCGATGCGCTGAGCAAAGAACTCAAGGTCATCGCGACGCTCTTCAAGTACTGCTTTGAATACGTACTTAAGCATGTCTTCAGCCAGTTTCGCAACGTCGTCCAGTTCTGCAAACGCAACTTCAGGCTCAACCATCCAGAACTCTGCTAGGTGGCGGCTTGTGTTTGAGTTTTCAGCACGGAAAGTAGGGCCGAAAGTGTAAACCTTGCTTAGTGCACAAGCGTAAGCCTCCGCGTTTAGCTGACCAGATACCGTAAGGAAAGTTTCTTTACCGAAGAAGTCTTCGTTGTAGTCCACTTTGCCAGCGTCTGTACGAGGCAGGTTTTCCATGTCTAGCGTAGAAACGCGGAACATTTCACCAGCACCTTCAGCATCTGAGGCAGTGATCAACGGCGCAGATACCCAGAAGTAACCTTGCTCGTGGTAGAAGCGGTGGATCGCTTGAGATAGGCAGTTACGTACACGAGCTACCGCACCGATTACGTTTGTGCGCGGACGTAGGTGCGCAACTTCACGTAGGTACTCGATAGAGTGACGAGTTTTTGCCATCGGGTAAGTTTCAGCGTCTTCAACCCAGCCAACCACTTTAACGCCAGTGGCAGCAAGTTCGAAGTCTTGGCCCTTTGCAGGAGATTCAACAATCTTACCAGTTACTTCAACAGAGCAGCCAGTCGTTAGCTTTAGTACTTCGTCTTCGTAATTATTAAGATTATTTGGGACCACGGCCTGAATCGGGTCGAAACAAGAGCCGTCATATATGGCAAGGAAAGAGATTCCAGCTTTGGAATCACGACGTGAACGGATCCAGCCACGAACAGTCACTTCGCTGTCTACTGCTAGCTGACCTTTCAATACGTCTGATACAGGCGCGTAAGTCATGTTTTCAATATTCTCCATTGAGGTAAAAATTCAACCCAACACTTATTAAAGTGCTTGTCTAATAACATTTTTGTTCAAAAAACAAGCTAAGTGCTGAGTTGGGTAGCATTTTACAGATTCAACGAGACATATTACCTGTCAATTCGCTCGCATCAACCTTTATATTCATTTTGATGGGGAGAATCTCTCTATTTATTCACTCTTTGATGCTCTGAAAGTGTGAATTGGTTAAGTAATTGCTCTAAACGTTCGGATAGATGCTCTAAATCAACACTAATATCACGCGTGTGCGATGCTGATTGCGATGTGTCGTCAGCATGCAGTGTGATCACATCAATTTTGGATTGAATACGCTGACTGACGTCGGATGTGGTTTGCGTCTGGCTTTGAATGTTTTCCGCATGTTTCAGAACTTGATGCATTTCATCGACAACGTTATGCATCGTGACTGAAAGTGTCTCGACATCGACTGAACGTTGGTGAGCAAACTGGCAGACAGTATCCACAGAGGCTAAGGACTCTTCACTCCCTTGCTGGAATTGAGAAATGATATGCTCAATGTTGCCTGTGGCTTCGGCGGTCCGAGAAGCTAGGTTACGCACTTCCTCCGCGACGACGGCAAAACCGCGTCCTTGCTCTCCGGCTCGGGCGGCTTCAATTGCAGCATTCAACGCGAGTAGGTTCGTTTGTTCTGCAATGCCTTTAATGACCCCAAGAATGGATGATACTTCTTCGGTTCTTTGGTTTAACGAACTGATTTTTTCCCGTACGCCGTCAATATTGCTCACCAAGTGTTTGATGTCTTCGCTCACGCTGTGTGCTTGGCTTGCGCTGTGAGTGGCAACATCAACGGTGTGGTTGACTAGAGCTGTGGCGTTATTGGTCGAGTCTTCAACGGCGGTTTGTTGTTGCAACATGTCGGTGATGTTGCTTTGTACGTCACTGGTTTCCAATTGTTGATTATTGGCCGCTTTGTCTGTTGATTGTGCAACATCCGTTAACTGACTGGCTGAATTGGCAAGAGAGTGGGAGGTGTCTTGTACACGCTCTAAACTCTCGGATACCGTATCCATAAACGAATTAATCGCGGTAGAAAGTTGGCCTACCTCATCTTTTTGGTGATGAACAAGTCGTTGAGATAGATCTTTACTATGGCTCACATTCGCCATGAATTGCGACGTTTTTTGTATTGGGCGAACAATGATTTTACGAATCAAACTCATCGTTATAATAAAACCAACAAACGCGATAACGGCCATTATTCCCATCGCAAACATTGCCTGTTTATTGATCATTGAATTGACGTGGTTCATGTTGTATTCCAAACGAATCGCGCCCAATACTTCGCCTTCTGGTGCTACATGGCAAGAAACGCAGTTGGTGCCACGATAATTTTCGCTTGATTTCATTGGTAGCGCGACAACCAGTCCGCTCCCCCAATCGGCTGAAATTGGCTCAATGACCAGTTCGCCATTTAAAGCTCGTTGGTCAATATCATCGACCGGTTGTTGGTTTACTTGTCCTGGTCCGTAAAGCTTGGTGACGGTATCAGCTCGCAACACGCGAACTTCTTCAATCCCTTCTTGAGCGAGTGCTTTTTTTCGCAAAGTTTCTTTTTGCGACATGGTGCCTGTTAGCATCATCATGTTTAGGCTATCGAAGTAATTACTAGCCTTATCATGAAGCTGTTCACTGAGAACATCATTGATTAAGGTTTTTTGTTGATGGTATTGATAAGCCGTAGAGGTAGCCAGAACACAGCTGAAGACGGCAATTAACGCGAGCAAGAGCTTAAAAGTGATAGTTGAGCGCATAAATTTATAAGTGTAATTGGAACGAACTGCACAATCTTAATGTGCACAAATGCACACTGCGATCAACGAAATGAATGATTGTGACCCCACTCATGTTGGGGATATGTAATTGTGATGTGAGTGCTGTGTAATCAAATGTTTGGCGCATGACAGAAATACGACGATCAGGACAAAGGTTTAATTATTTTCGCTGAGAACAAACGGCGTTTTGCTACGCTTGTATTGAGTAGCACTTGTCTGTTGGCAGTGAATTCCTTAGTATTGCGTGTCTTTTTAAAGCCTGAGAATCAAGATGAAAACAGAATTGTACAAAGAGTTTATGTTCGAAGCGGCACATCACTTGCCACATGTACCTGAAGGCCATAAGTGTGGTCGTTTGCATGGACACTCTTTCTTAGTTCGTCTTTATGTAGAAGGTGAGGTAGACCCGCATACTGGTTGGGTAGTGGATTTCGCTGAAATCAAAGCGGCATTCAAACCAATTTACAATCGTTTAGACCATTATTACCTGAACGACATTGAAGGTTTGGAGAATCCGACGAGCGAAGTGCTAGCAAAATGGATTTGGCAACAGCTTAAGCCAAGTTTACCGTTGCTAAGCAAAGTAGAAATCAAAGAAACGTGCACAGCCGGTTGTATTTACAAAGGTGAATAAGTCACTTTTTATTGAGCATTGAAGACAAAGGCAAGCCATGAGCTTGCCTTTGTTGTATCTGGATATTCCCTATTTTTTATAATTTTCTTGCTAGCTCAGTGGATGACGTAAAATCCACTCTTTTTCGTTCTCACCAAACGTTGTTTTCTCTGTATTGATGAATCCACACGCATCAAGAAAACTGATAGCGTATTGCTGACTCTGTGGCACAGTGACGCAAAGAGAGGTGCTTTCAGGGTCAATGGTATACGCATAAACGAACAGTTTACGTAACGCTTCACTCCCAACCCCTTGGCGTTGGAAGCGTCGATCAACCATCAAGTACTTGAGCCCCAGTTCGTGCCTTTTGGCAAAGGGCGCATGTTGGGAGAAGCCTTTATCGATAACAAGATAGCCAACTAATAGATCGTCAGAATAAATCGTAAAGAACGCTTCAGACTTATTGCGTTTTTGATAAGCCACTTCAAACGGCGTAGAAAATCCTTTCTGCTCTTCCTGCACATCCAATTGCATCAAACTCGAAAAATCTTTCAGTTTGGTGGGTTTAATAGCAATCATCGTTCAACCACAAATTGGCGGCATATCCTCATGCCGCCACGAACTTTAATAGAGTATTCCCTCTAGTTTAAGTAACTCACGAGGTTAAGAAAAGCTAGAAATGCAGAGGATAATAATAACCTTGGTGAATATAGGCGCCTAATGTTGTGAGTAAGTGAGCACTGTCTGCCGTTTCTACGCCTTCAACAATGACGGTACACCGATACGTATTTCCCATGGCGATTAACTGACGCAACGTTTCCACTTTCTTATCGTCCGACTTTAAACCAATCACAAACTCCCGATCTATTTTCAAATAATCTGGATTGATTTTACTGATGAGCGACACGTTGTTGTTGCCAGTGCCAAAGTCATCGATACTGATTTTACAATCCAGTGCTTTTAGTTTCGCGACATTGCCATAAATCTCGGAGGTATAGTACATCGATGCATTTTCCGTGATTTCAATCGTCAGCAAACGACAATCTCGGTTAGATAGTTCTCTGTGTAGGATTGAAAAGTTGCGTCCTCGCAGCAAAGAAGGACAAACATTAATGCTGATAGGAATAGGCAAGGCTTTGTGCTTAGTATAGATGGACTCTATCACCAGTAAGGTATGAGTTAGGAGCAGCCCATTGCGGATCAGTGTCTCAATAAACCGTTGCGTATTTTTTACCTTAAACCGCGAGAGCGCTTCGTAATGCACAATCTTTTGCGCTGAAGTGTCATAAATCGGCTCCAGTTTGATTTTAAATTGTCGAATTGCACACAAATAAGCCATAAAGGCTTGTAGAGAGCGATGACGCAGTATTATGAGAAACAGCAAGCTTAATAAAATGATGCTTTGAAACGGTCCAGAGATGTAATACACCTCTTTATAGCCGCTGTTCTTAACGTGATAGTTGAAAAAGCGTTCATTGGTGTTACCAATTTCTAAAGAGGTCCCTGTATTGGTTGATAGCTTCATGCCGGAAAGAAAAAAACGCGAAATATGATTTTCAACGTTGTCGGATAAGTTAATGTTTTTGACACGAACCAAAACGGTCGCGTTATTCAAGTCAAATGATTGGGTCGTATAATTGCTATTATTACTCCACTCTTCAAATGCTTTTTTGCTGACAGGGACAACGGTTTCTGGGGTGACTAAACACCGGATATTGAAACGGTCTAGCATCATGCTCGATTCGACCAGCTTTACATTATCAAAGAGCGACTTCAATTCTCTTTCATCAGCAAAGCAGCTCTTTTGGGAAAGGTTTTCTGCAATTTCGAAGGCGTTATCAAGATAATTATGTTTCACAATGCTGTTTATCGCGTAATAACAGATGGCAAAGAAAATGATCGCTGTGATCAAGACGACCCACAGCGTATCTGAATAGATCTTTTTATTACGCAGACAAATACGAAGGGCTTTGCCAAGGCTGTTTGTTGTGTACTGATTGATCTTGTGTTGATGGTCGATGCCATTCTGATGGTTGTTTTGCATAGTAAAAGGGATGAAGTATCCGGTCCGGTGAATATTTTCGATAATATTTTTTTTTGTGGTTACGTGTTCTTCCGTGAGCTTGCGAAATTTCTTTCTTAGAGCGGCCACCGCGTTTTTAAAGCCATTTTCAGGCAGTGTCATTTTGTATTGTTGAGTGATTTTGCTTTCTATCAGTCGCTGGCTAATTGGCGTATTTAAGCTGCCGTATTTGGCGATGGTTGACAGAATGGCGTACTCATTTGGGTTGACAGGAATGGAGTGGTGGAGTGATTGATTGAGCTCTAAAGATATTTCGTTTTCGGACAAGCAAACGCAGATTTGGTTTCCAATTTCAAACCTAATCATGTGTTGGTGTGCTCCAAGTTTAATTTTTGGCTACGTTATCAATAAAGCTAGGAGAGGGATGTGATTTTTTACGGGGATATCCATAATAATTGGATATATTCAAGGTTTTAGGTTTTTTTATGCTGGGCGTAGCAACCCATTATTCATAGTTAATGAGGTATAAAAAACCCGAGCGGCGGCTCGGGTTTCGTCGATATTCAGCAAGGCTTATTAACAGATAACTTTTACTGCTAGGCCGCCTTGAGAAGTCTCACGGTATTTCGCGTTCATGTCTTTACCTGTCTCTAGCATTGTTTCGATAACTTTATCTAGAGAAACAGTAGGAGCAGAAGAACGACGCAGTGCCATACGAGTTGAGTTGATTGCTTTTACAGCTGCAATACCATTACGCTCGATACATGGAACCTGAACCTGACCTGCAACCGGGTCGCAAGTTAGACCTAGGTTGTGCTCCATCGCAATTTCAGCCGCCATACATACTTGCTCTGGGCTACCACCCATAAGCTCAGCAAGGCCAGCTGCTGCCATAGAACATGCCACGCCAACTTCGCCCTGACAGCCAACTTCTGCACCAGAGATAGACGCGTTACGCTTGTAAAGGCCGCCAATTGCACCAGAAGCTGCGAAGTAACGGATGTAGTCTTTCTCAGTTACGGTTTGAATAAACTTGTCATAGTAAGCCAGTACCGCAGGGATGATGCCACATGCACCGTTAGTCGGCGCAGTTACAACACGACCACCTGCTGCGTTCTCTTCGTTTACTGCAAAAGCAAACATGTTTACCCAGTCAACAACAGACATTGGATCGTTCGTTGTTTTTTCAGAAGTAAGCAGTTGCTGACGAAGTGCTGCCGCACGACGAGGCACGCGTAGTGGACCAGGCAGAATGCCTTCTTCGTTCATACCGCGATCCATACATTCGCGCATTGTGCGCCAGATGTTTGCGAAGTAAGTACGAGTTTCTTCGTCAGAATGAAGCGCATGTTCATTTTTCATGGTTAGCGCACTGATAGATAGGCCGCTTTCATGACATTGTTTTACAAGCTCTTCTGCCGTTGTAAACGGGTAAGGAACTTTTACTGGGTTCTCAACTTCTTTACCGAAGTTTTCTTCATCAACGATGAAACCACCGCCGATAGAGTAGTAAGTTTTTGAGTACGCTTTTTCGTCATCAATCCAAGCGTGGATTTGCATGCCGTTTTCGTGTAACTCAAGGTTTGTTTTGTGGAAGTTCATTCCACCTTCACGTGGGAACGATACTGTGTGACAGTGCATGCCAACAGGAAGGCGTTCAGTTTCTTCTACGCGAGCGATAAAGCCCGGGATAGAATCGATATCAACTTTCTCAGGAGTGTTGCCTGCAAGACCCATGATGATAGCAATATCTGTGTGGTGACCTTTCCCTGTCAGTGATAGTGATCCATAAACGTCAACGGTGATTTTAGTGATGTCGCGCAGTTTTCCCATTGCGCGAAGATCATCAATAAACTCTTTACCCGCTTTCATTGGGCCTACAGTGTGTGAGCTTGAAGGTCCAACACCGATTTTATAGATATCAAAAACACTAATCATATCGATTACCTCAGAAGAAAGCCTCCCAAGGGGAGTTGGGAGGCTTAATTTTATCGTTATATTTTTGGATTAATCATACCGTGCTAGGGCAGGGATGATTAAAGAGCGCCGTAGATTACAGAACTAATGGCAGCAAGACCACAGATTGCTGTGAAAATTTGCACAGGTGCTGAAGTTTTGTACTTAGCCATCGCTGGAACTTTTTGCATTGCGAAGATAGGCATCAAGAATAGGATTGCCGCAATCATCGGTGCGCCCATTGTTTCAATCATACCTAGGATGCTTGGGTTAACGATAGCAACGATCCAAGTTGTGATTACGATGAAGATAAGAGACATCTTCTCGATCTTGCTTACTGGCGATTTTGAACGAGATTTCACTAGACCAACTAGACCTTCATGCGCACCTAGGAAGTGGCCGAAGTAGCTAGAAGTGATAGCCGCGAAAGCAACCAGTGGACCTAAGTAAGAGATCAGTGGAGACTCATGAACGTTTGCTAGGTAAGAAAGAACAGAGATGTTTTGCTCTTGTGCTGTTGCTAGTTGCTCTGGAGACAGAGAAAGTACAACAGAGAAAACGAAGAACATTACAAAGCCCATTAGCATCATCGCTGCGCCACCAGTGATAGCGTCAGTTTTCTTAACTGCGTCATCACCGTATACACGACGTTGTTCTTTAGAGAACTGAGAAATGATTGGGCTGTGGTTGAAAGAGAACACGATAACAGGGATTGCTAGCCATACGATAGCTGGCATTGCACCCCAGTCAGGTGATACTTCCATCATTGAAGTGTTCCAACCAGGAATTAGGTACACAGACAGCGCTAGTAGGATGAACACTAGAGGGTAAACCATCGCTGAAGTTGCTTTCAGCATAAGCTCTTTACCGAACACTACGCCCGCTGTCATTGCAGCGATAAGTGCACCGGAAAGTAGCCAGCGAGGAATAGATTCCATACCCATTTGGTTAACTAGGAAAGAGTCAACCGTGTTTGTGATACCAACACCGTAGATAAGTACGATTGGGTAGATAGCGAAGAAGTAAGCGAACGTAATAAGGTTTGCGCCAGTCTTACCAAAGTGCTCTTCTACTGTGTCAGTGATGTCCGCTTCTGGGTTTTTCGCAGAAAGAACGAAGCGAGCTAAAGATTTGTGTGCGAACCAAGTCATTGGTGCTGCGATTAGGGCTAGGATTACTAATGGCCAAAAGCCACCTGCACCTGCTTTAATAGGAAGGAATAGTACACCGGCACCTACTGCCGTACCAAAAAGGGACAGACACCAGGTAAAGTCTTTGTAAGAAAACTTACTAGACGATTGTGCGGTAGAAACCGCAGAAGTAGTTGTATTCATTTTTTAGTTACTCATTTTGGGAACAGGAAATAAGTCGGGAGTAATTTTGCAAGATTTTACACTAGGAAAATTAGATCTAAATCATTTATTGCTTACGCTTATTGAATGATATGTCAAAAACCTGCTTTTTATCACGAAAATGATGTGCTACTCGTGATTTCTGCTAATGAGTAAAATTAGAAAAACTTATCGATAGGGCTGTTTGTATAAATTTATTTCACCGCAAGCGTTTGCGGTGAAAACGGCAAATTAATCTAATGTGAATGAATGTTTATGAAGCAACGTTTTATTAATATTGATGCGCATGATGATCGCATCCATAAAAATACCGATATCAGAAGTTTTTAATGTGAAATGATATGTTTTTGCATTGATTCGATGATTTGTGCGGTCATGCCCCAGATGAAATGCTGTCTATATGGGATAGCAAATACACGATGACTGCTGTTTTTTAGGTCAAACTTGGTGCTGTACAACTTTTTCGGATTCAGAATGTGGTTAGCAGGAACTTCAAAAACAGACTCCACCTCATTTGGGTCAATATGCGTTTTATACTCAGGAGAAATAAAGGCCAAAAACGGTGTCACATTAAACTGACTAATCGTTGGCAATGTTGGAAGCTGGCCAAATACATGAATATGTTCATCTTCTATGCCGATCTCTTCTTTGGTTTCTCTTAATGCCGTATTGATTAGATGATGATCTTCCTGCTCAAACTTACCGCCGGGGAAACTGATTTGTCCCGGATGATGACGCAAGTGTGCTGCTCGCTTTGTCAAAATGACCTGTAGCCCCTCCGGGCGTTCTACAAAACCAATTAAGACCGCTGCGTCTCGCAGTGATTTTCCTTTCATCCATTTCAGTCGCGCGAGGGACTCTTTGTGGTAACCCGTTGGAAGCCGAAATTGAAAGTTTTGCAGTAATTGAATTTTGTCGATAACCAAACCAAATCCTTATTTATTGTGCCTAACCACTATTTATTATACTCAATGGCCGCAAGAGGCGCGGTGCTATCGCCGTTGGTATGGTATTAAAGTATTAGTACCGTACCAAAGCACGTCCATTGGTTCTTTCCCTGCTTTGTGTCGTGTGTCTCACTCTGCTTGGGTATAATAATTTGAAACTTATAAGGTTATAAACCATTCTTTATTTTAAGAGGTCACCACAGGGCAAGTATTGACTAATGAAAGGGATTATTTTCACCGAGTTCATGGAGTTAGTGGAAGAGAAGTTTGGTCTCGATGTGTTAGACCAAGTGCTCGATCTTTCTAATGACGAAGGGATTTATACGGCAGTTGGCAGTTACGATCATAAAGACTTGGTTAAATTGATTGTGAATCTCAGTAAAGTATCTGGTATTCCGCCTGAACAACTGCAAGAAGTATTTGGAGAGTGCGTTTTTTTGAATTTACTTCGCTCGATTCCTAGTCACGCCAGTTTGCAGCAGTGTGAAACGACATTTCAATTTGTTCGACATGTTGAAGATTTTATTCATGTCGAGGTCAAAAAGCTCTACCCAGATGCTAACCCTCCTCAGTTTGATTTTATCAGTGAGACTCAATCAAACATGGTGTTTGATTATCGGAGTGCGAGGTGCATGTCTCACGTATGTTTAGGTCTAATAAAAGGTTGCGCAGTGCACTTTGGTGAAGTTATTCATATCAAACACCAAAACCAGTCAGAAGATGGTAGCCAGGTTCGCTTTTGGTTAGAGGCACAATAAGAACGATATGACAGGAAGTTCCTCGCTAGAAAGGAAACTCAAACGAGAAATCGAATCAAGAAAAGCAGCTGAGCGGTTATTGGAGCAGAAGAGCTTCGAACTTTATGAATCTACTCAACAGCTAAGTGTTGCTTTGAAAAAGCTTGAGTTGAAATCAAAAAAGGATTTACGCAAGTTTGAGTTCGAAGAGAAAGTTGACGCGACGCTGATTAAGTTTGGTCGAACTTTTTTGTCGAGCACGTTTGATGAAGCCATGATTGCCAGTTTTATTGAACAGCTCACTTCGAACTCAATCATTTCTGCGGCTTACTTACATCTTGATTCCACAAAACTCTCTTCTTTGCGCCGACATCATTTTGGTCATTTACAGCTTCGCCATGAGAATACGATTAAGACTGTCCCCAATTGGCAGGGGGAGAACTTGCATTTGCCTATCATCATTGACAAGCAAACAGTAGGGGAGTTGATCTTCTCTGTTCAGTTGGATCAAATCGATCAGTCGTTTATTTCCAAACAGATGGAGCTGGTATCGGATTTGGTTCATGGGGTCATTGGCCGGCATTTGAGTTTAGAGCGAGAAGTGGAGCTGCGAAAGCGGGCAGAGGAATCGGAAAAAGCGACGAAAGAGTTTGTCGCCATGATTAACCACGAGTTGCGTACACCTCTTAATGGCGTGTTAGGTAGTGCTGAACTACTAAGTCGAACACAGTTAGGTGAAGAGCAACGCCATTACCTAAACAACTTGACTCAATCGGGAGACTTGTTGAGGGTCATCATTAACGATCTTCTCGACTTCAGCAAGATGAATGCCGGTATGATGGAAATCATCGATAAGGTCTTTGCTTGGGAAGAGCTTGAAAAAGCCATCATGGGCGTATTTTCAGCTAAAGCAGCAGAAAAGCGAATTCATTTCTCCATCGATAAAAAGCTCGGTATTCCCGAGTTTTTAGTTGGTGACTTAGAGCGAATTACACAGATCTTGGTCAACTTGGTGGGCAATGCTATTAAGTTTACTCATTTGGGTGGGGTGGTGCTGCGAGTGGAGTGGATAAACGGTATTGCGCATTTTGAGGTTGAAGACACGGGTATTGGCATCCCGATAGAAGCACAGCCCTCATTATTTGACCCATTTGTGCAAGTAGATCGCTCGGCGAAGCGCAGTTTTGAAGGCTCAGGTTTGGGCCTTGCGATTTGTAAAAATCTAGTGGATTTGATGCAGGGCGAGATTAGCTTTGAAAGTGAAGAACGCAAAGGTACCACCTTTAAAGTCTCTATTCCTCTAAAGGAGGGACAAGCCCAAGGCGCAGCTGAGGGGGAATTAGCTACCATAGAGCGAAGTGATTTGGCAGGACGCTCAATACTGGTGGTTGACGACATCAGAATGAACCAAGTGATAGTTACTCAAATGCTGAAAAAACTCGACATTACGCCTGATTTAAAAGCCAATGGGAAAGAAGCCTTAGAAGCGGTGAAAAACAAAGATTACGAACTAATATTTATGGATTGCCGAATGCCAGAAATGGATGGTTATGAGGCGACGATGTACCTAAGAGAGCGTGGTTTCACCCATCCTATTATCGCCTTAACCGCTGGCACTACCATCGAAGAGCGTCAAAAGTGCATTGATTCAGGCATGGACGACATCCTCACTAAACCGTACACCGCAACCGATATTGAACAGATCATGTGTAAGTGGCTTGAGCAGTAGACGCTGCCTCTTAAAAAACGGATTCTTGTTAGCCAACGGCTAAAAGCCAAAGTACCTGTAAATAAAACACACAAAAAACGCTCCACACTGGATAATGCCGATCGCTTAACGATGTTTCTTGTGTCATTCCAGCGAGCCTTGGCGAGACTAGGAATCTAATAGCAGCATGCTGAGCGGCTAATGAAACAAATTTGACCATAAAGTGCTCGGATAGAAGAGCCTGTATCACGCTCCTTCGTCGCGGTACAGGATGACGAGATACAGAAATATGCCACTCGCTGTTAAACGAGCGGCATTATCCGTAATGGAGGCGTTTTTGCTTGTTTTCGTTAGCAGGGTTCATAGACCGTTGCCATTTGGCGAAACCTACTATTGCAGCGCTGGCAAAATCTTTGAGAGCTTATCCAACGTTTCTTGATATTCAGAAGCGCAATCGCTATCTGCAACGACGCCGCCGCCAGCCCAAGCGTACAGTTTGTGATTCTCCGCTACGAGAGTGCGGATGGTGATGCTGGTATCCATACGACCATGGCGAGAAATGTAGCCAATACTGCCGCAATACGCGCTACGTCGATGTGGCTCTAATTCTTCAATGATCTGCATTGCGCGAACTTTAGGTGCGCCCGTAATTGAACCGCCTGGAAAACACGCTCGCAGCAAATCTGCAGGAGAGTATTGTTCATCCAAATTCGCACGAATGGTGCTCACCAAATGATGCACTGCGGGGAAGCTTTCAATTTCAAACAGCTTTGGCACGTGAACGCTCCCCGGTGATGCAACTCGACCAATGTCATTACGCAGCAAATCGACAATCATCAGGTTCTCTGCTTGATCTTTTTCTGCTGTCTGCAAGTCATGGGCATTAGCGTTATCTTGTTTTGAATCTTCGCTGCGTGGGCGAGTACCTTTGATTGGTTTCGTTTCAATGACGCGATCTTTGAGCTCTAAAAAGCGCTCTGGAGAGATACTCAAAATTGAAGACTCAGGCATACGGATAAACGCTGAGAATGGCGCTTGGTTGGCGGACTCCAATTTCAGATACGCTTGCCACTCACTGCCTTGATACGGTGCGTTAAAGCGCTGCGCCAAATTGATCTGATAGCAGTCACCGCTCAACAAGTATTCTTGCACCTTGTCAAAGCGAGTGGCGTAGCTCTCTTTCGTCATGTTTGACTGCCAATCACCAGACAGAGCAAAGTCAACGCTTTGCTCCGCTTCTTGTTTTTCTAACCATTGCCAAGCTTGCTCGATATTCTGACCGACTAAGCATGCTTTTTTAAGCTTGTGGTCAACAACGACGGCCCATTCATAAAGACCTACCGCCATATCAGGCGTGTTGAGATCCTTTTCGGCCAGTTCTGGCATCGTTTCTACGCGGCGACCTAAATCGTAACTGAAGTAACCGAGCGCTCCGCCGACAAAAGGCAAATCCAATTTTTTATTTAACTCAACGTGAGGAAGCCACTGTTCTTGCAACTGATGAAGCAGCGCGAATGGGTCATCTTGAGTTGAATAGGCATTAGATGGCGTTTCAACTTGTGTGCTGTCGGCAGTGGTTTCTAACGTTGCAATTGGGTTGGCAACCAACACATCGAAGCGACTATCGATATGCGTTTCTGATGCAGAACGCAGCAACATCGCCCAAGGCTGGTGTTGAATGCGAGAAAAGAGGTGAAGAGCAAACTCTGGTGCATATTCCAGCGCTTTAAAATCAATGAATTGATTGTCCATGTTGTTCATTTGTGTAATTTGTGACAAAGAGATCGTTCACTGCATGGCATGTCATGGGCAGCAAGAGTATCATATTCCTCTGTATAGCCAAACTCCCTCTATTCATAGGGTTTTGAGATGGTTTACAAGTAGGCAACTTCAGCATTTCGTGTGTCGATATCAGCCGTTCGACAATTGTTTATAAAAAACGAAGCTCAAAAGAGCAATAAGCTCAACAAACACGATTGAAGCCAAGCCAATAATGGAAGCATAACTATAACGAGGCATGTAATGACGGTAATACGCAAGCAGGATGTGATCAGCAGTGTCGCTGATGCGCTACAGTATATTTCTTACTACCACCCGCTAGACTTTGTTCAAGCTCTTGAAAAAGCCTATCACCGCGAAGAGAGCCAAGCCGCGAAAGACGCGATTGCTCAGATCCTAATTAACTCCCGAATGTCCGCAGAAGGTCACCGACCAATTTGTCAGGATACTGGTATCGTGACGTGTTTCGTCAACATCGGTATGGGCGTGCAATGGGACTCAACCGACATGACGGTTCAGCAGATGGTAGATGAAGGTGTTCGACAAGCGTATACTAACCCAGACAACCCGTTGCGTGCGTCAGTACTTATGGATCCTGCCGGTAAACGTATTAATACCAAAGACAACACGCCTGCTGTCGTACACATCAACATGGTTCCGGGCGATAAAGTTGAAATTCAGATCGCAGCGAAGGGCGGCGGTAGTGAAAACAAAACTAAGATGGTGATGCTAAACCCATCTGACGATATTGCAGAATGGGTAGAGAAAACGCTACCAACAATGGGCGCGGGCTGGTGTCCACCAGGCATGCTTGGCATTGGTATTGGCGGTACGGCTGAAAAAGCAGCGGTATTGGCAAAAGAATCTCTAATGGAACACATCGATATTCAAGAGCTTATTGACCGTGGCCCACAAAATGCAGAAGAAGAGCTTCGTCTTGATATCTTCAATCGCGTGAACAAACTTGGTATCGGTGCGCAAGGCCTTGGTGGTTTGACGACTGTTGTCGACGTTAAGATCAAAACGGCGCCAACGCACGCGGCTTCTAAGCCTGTTTGTTTGATCCCGAACTGTGCGGCGACTCGTCACGTACACTTCACGCTTGATGGCAGCGGCCCAGCAGAGCTCACGCCACCTAAACTAGAAGATTGGCCAGACATTACTTGGGAAGCGGGAGAAAACACGCGTCGCGTAAACTTAGACACGATTACTAAAGAAGAAGTACAAGAGTGGAAGACAGGCGAAACCGTTCTTCTATCAGGTAAAATTCTGACTGGCCGTGATGCAGCGCATAAACGTATTCAAGGCATGCTAGATAATGGCGAAGATCTACCAGAAGGTGTAGATCTCAACGGTAAGTTCATTTACTACGTAGGTCCTGTCGATGCAGTTGGTGATGAAGTCGTTGGTCCTGCTGGTCCAACAACATCAACGCGTATGGATAAATTCACCGATATGATGCTAGAAAAAACAGGCATCATGGGCATGATCGGTAAAGCTGAGCGTGGTCCTGCAACGGTTGAATCTATCAAGAATCACAAAGCGGTTTACCTAATGGCTGTTGGTGGCGCGGCGTACCTTGTAGCGAAAGCGATCAAGAAAGCTCGCGTTGTCGCATTTGAAGATTTAGGTATGGAAGCGATTTACGAATTTGAAGTTGAAGATATGCCAGTAACAGTGGCTGTAGACTCAAATGGCGTTAACGCGCACCAAATCGGTCCTGACACTTGGAAAGTGAAAATCCAAGAGATGGAAGCGTAAGGCAAACGGTAATCTTACATTGTCTCAGTAGAGAGAATGTGACAAGGTGCTGATTTACCTAGCAAACATTTGACAAAAGTGCAGCGAAAACTGCACTTTTTGTCTATATAATGTAGATATAAACCTCAGGGCATAGCAATCAAACGTTATGCGAACAATAATTAGGAGACGGCATGCCTCGTTTTATTCAGATTCTACAAATTATTCTTGCTGTAGTGGTAGGTGGCTTTGTTGGCTACGACTTGATCCTTCACGGCATCAGCATCTTTGATGAGAAGTACGTGACCATCACGTGTGTATTGTGGCTGATTTTAGAAATCGCTCTATTTGTTATCTATAAATTAATCGAAGACGACTAGACTCAAAGAAAGCAGGTTTCTGTTCAACACAGTAATCAGCATAAATAGGGTCACTAATGCTTTAGTGTTGATTAAGTAAGCCTCTGAACCACTCAGAGGCTTTTCTTTTTTCATCCTGCTTTAAGCGAATGTTTTGTTCATCTTTTATTAAGGTATATAAAGTTAGACTCATAGAGTTCAGTATTGAAAGGTAAGTATTCATAGATTAATACCCGAAGTGGCTGATAACGTTGTTTTAGAGCGGAGTAAGATAAAGAAGCGCAATGAAAAGAATAAAGAAAGAAGTCAATGACTTTATCAACAGAGGTATGGACTCCAATGTTCGAATTGCCGTCACCGGGCTTTCTCGTGCCGGTAAGACGGCATTCATAACGTCATTAGTGAATCAGCTTCTCCATACCGCTACCCATGATAATTTGCCTCTTTTGACTGCAGCCAGAGATAAGCGTCTTATTGGAGCGAAGCGTGAACCTCAAGCGAATATGATGGTGCCACGTTTTGCTTACGATGAGGCGATGAGTCAGATCCATGCGATCCCACCTCAATGGCCAGTACCAACACGGGATGTGAGTGAGATTCGCTTAGCGCTTAAGTACAAACCAAATAAAACCACGAAAAAGCTGTTGAGTAAAACCGCAATTTTAAATGTTGATATTATCGACTATCCGGGAGAGTGGCTGCTCGACCTGCCGTTATTGGACATGGACTTTGCGACGTGGTCGCAAACTCAGTTTGATGCACTTAAAGGCCAGCGTGGCGATTTAGCCAAAGCTTGGCTGTCTGAATTAGAAAAGGTGGATCTTTCTGCTGAAGTGAACGAGAAACTACTCGAGAAAGTTGCGCATACATACACCGAGTACCTTCATGCCTGTAAAGACGCAGGTCTTCATTGGGTACAGCCTGGCCGCTTCGTATTACCTGGTGAGCTCGGAGGCGCGCCAGTGCTACAGTTTTTCCCGTGTCGTGCTGATTCGGAAAGCAAGGCGCTTAAGGGCAGCAACTTGGCGATGCTCGAAGCGCGTTTTCAGGAATACCAACAGAAAGTAGTGAAAGCGTTTTATAAGCATCACTTTGCGACCTTCGATCGCCAGATTGTACTTGTGGATTGCTTGCAGCCTCTCAATGCCGGCGATGAAGCGTTTTACGACATGCGCCAAGCGCTAGAGCAGATCATGCATAGCTTCCGTTATGGTCGTAGTAGCTTTTTGCGCCGTTTATTCTCACCAAAAATCGACAAAGTGCTGTTTGCTGCCACAAAAGCGGATCACATAACGCCCGATCAGCATCCCAATTTAGTGTCTTTGCTACAACAAATGGTGCATCCAGCGTGGCAAACCGCAGCCTACGAGAATATCGAGATGAGTTGCATGAGTATCGCTTCTATCCAATCAACCACGACGGGATTTATTTCTTCTGGAGATAAGACGATTCCGGCGTTACAGGGTACGACGTTGGATGGTGAGCCGATGACGATGTTCCCGGGAGAAGTGCCGAAAAAGCTACCAAATGCGGCTTATTGGCAAAACAACGGGTTTGATTTTACGTCATTCCGTCCAATGCCCTCAACGAATGATGAGCCAGTGAAGCACATACGCTTAGACAAAGCACTGGATTACCTGATTGGAGATAAATTGAAATGAGTGAGTTGAAGCAAAAACAAGTTTTCTCTGAAAAGGCAATGGAAAAAGAGCAGCAATCGAATCAACCGGAGTTAACGGCGCAGCAAACATTCGGCGAAAAAGAAACATTCGTACCTGTTGAAGTTAAAGAAGAGCGCCAGGAGACCGAACAGGAATTGCAACTCGAGCATGTCATTCGTCCGAAACCGGGCAGAAAGTGGCTCGCGACTGGCACATTTGCCACCTTCGCTGGTTTGGTTGGCTGGCAAGCGGTGGACTCGGTTATAACCGCAATTCAAACTTCTGATTGGCTGGCTTTAAGCTGGACGGGGTTTATTGCTGCGATCGCTTCGCTTGGTTTAGGAGCGATGGGGAAAGAGCTTTGGAAACTGCGCAAACTACGAAATCATTTTAGTGTTCAAGAAGAAGCAGAAGCGCTTGTTAATAGTGAGAGTGTGGGGAAAGGGAAAGCCTTTTGCGAAAATGTGGCAGAACAAAGTGGTGTGATGGCAGAGAACCCGGGCTTTGATCGTTGGCAGAACAGCATTAACCCAGCTCATAGTGATGCTGAAATCCTTGATATGTATGACTCGATGGTTGTGAGCCAACAAGACAAATTGGCAACGAAAATCGTATCGCAGCACGCAACCGAGTGTGCGGCCCTAGTCGCGGTGAGCCCTCTGGCTGCCGCTGATATGTTGCTGGTGGCGTGGCGAAATTTCAAAATGATCGACAACCTCTCCAAAGTATATGGGGTAGAGCTAGGTTACGCCTCTCGCATCAAGCTACTAAAAGCGGTATTTGTCAATATGGCGGCGGCTGGTGCCAGTGAGCTGGCTATTGATGCTAGTATGGACTTGATGTCGATGGACCTTGCAGGCAAAGTTTCTGCTCGTGCGGGGCAGGGGCTAGGCGTTGGTATTCTCACTGCACGTTTGGGCTTGAAAGCGATGACCTTATTGCGTCCACTACCTTGGTATCCTGACCGTCAGGTTAAATTGGGCACCATACGCAAGGCTGTGGCGGCGAAAGTTGCATCAATTACGATGAAACCGTAACGAATATCAACTTTGATGGATAGGATTGCTTGACGCCATTCCAAGCATGATAGAAACTACTGTCAACTTTTCCTGACAGTCGTGAATTGGGATATTTTCAGTGCGTCTTGAAGTCTTATGTGAAGATCGACTCGGCTTGACCCGAGAACTGCTCGATATTTTAGCGTCTAAAAGCATCGACTTGCGTGGTATCGAAATCGATATTAGCGGTATTATCTATTTGAATTGCCCAGATATTGATTTTGATACGTTTAGTGAGCTGATGGCTGAAATCCGCCGTATTCCGGGGGTGAAAGACGTACGTAAAATCCAGTTTATGCCGATGGAGCGCCACAATACGGAGTTGCTCTCGCTAGTTGATAACTTGCCTGATCCGGTTTTTGCCATCGACCTTAAAGGTGCCGTAGACATGGCAAACATGTCTGCACTTTCACTGCTTGGTCTTCACAAGCAAGAAGTAATTGGTACTCAGATCGGAGCTTTGCTGCCAAGTGTTCGTTTTTCTCGCTGGTCTGAAGGTGTGAATGGCAGAACGCGGGAAAACCTTGTGATTGATGGCTTGGACTATGTTCTTGAGTTGATGCCAGTTTATATCCGAGACGAAGCGCAAAACTCGACTCTAGCGAGTACTCTAATGACGATTCGCTCTAGTCAGCAAGTTGCCAGAATTGAAGAAGCGCTGCCACTGCATAATCCCCTGGGTTTTGAGCACTTTGTTGGAATATCGAACCGCCATAAAGCGCTAATGAATCAAGCTAAGAAGCTGTCTGTGCTTGACCAGCCACTGTTGATTGAAGGCGAAACGGGGACCGGTAAAGAAATGCTTGCTAAAGCTTGCCACAGCCGTTCTAGCCGTGCGAGTAAGCCATTCTTAGTTTTGAGTTGTGCTTCGATGCCTGACGATGTAGCAGAAACCGAACTTTTTGGTCACGCGCCGGGTTCATTTAATCATGAACAAGGTCACAAAGGCATCTTTGAGCAAGCAAATGGCGGGACGGTATTTCTTGATGAAATCGGTGAAATGAGTTCGCACCTTCAAATCAAGCTGTTACGTTTTCTACAGGATGGTAATTTCCGTCGTGTCGGTGCAGAAGATGAGATGCATGTCGATGTTCGTATCATCGCTTCAACAAAACATAACCTTGCCGAACTTTCTGAGGCAGGAATGTTCCGTGAAGATTTGTATTATCGTCTCAACGTACTTACGCTCAGCATTCCTCCGTTACGTAAGCGCTCAAATGACGTTGCGCCATTGCTTGAGTTATTTGTGGCGAAACATGCTCAACAGCTTGGGATTGATAAGCCAGAGTTTGATGATGGTCTAGTTGATGCCCTTGCAAATTATCAGTGGCCAGGAAACATGCGCCAGCTGGATAACATGGTTCTTCGAGCGCTCACAGAAATGGATGGTGGTATACTAAACGCGGAGCACTTCAATTTACCTCAGCCTCAATCAGTCGGCGCAGGTAGTGCAACGCTTAACATCGACGGTTCATTGGATGAGATCATGCGTGACTATGAATCTCAGGTTCTGGAGCGTTTGTATCAGTCATTCCCATCAAGCCGTAAGCTTGCTAAGCGCTTAAATGTATCGCATACCTCAATCGCTAATAAACTGCGTGATTACGGTATCCGCAAGAATTAATCGAATTGAACGAAAAGACGGAATTAATCATTTGTAATGGAAGATAACAGCTCATCTATCGCCGTTCATAAGTTGGACGGTGACTTGCTTCTTCGTACCGCTGAAATCGGTGACGCAGATATGATTGCCGAGTATTTTCAAGCGAACCGAGAATACCTGAAACCGTTTGAGCCGAAACGTGAAGAGGCTTTTTTCTCAGTTAACGGTTGGTTGCAAAAGCTTATCAAGCTCAATGAGCTGCATCGAATGGGGTTGGGGTATTATTGCCTCTTGGTCAGAGCCTCTTCGGGTGAAATGCTAGGTACGATATCCTTTAGTAATTTGAGTCGTTTCCCTTTTTATTCTTGTAACGTCGGATACTCTCTCGCTGAAAAAGCGCAAGGGCATGGTTATATGCGTCGTGGATTAACCATGGCTTGCGACTACATGTTTAACGTGCAGAAGTTACATCGTATTCAAGCCGGCTACATGCCTCACAACAAACGTAGTGAAGCTGTGCTAGAGCATGTAGGGTTCAACCGAGAAGGGTATGCAAAAGATTACCTTTTGATTAATGGTGAATGGCAAGACCACGTTCTAACGTCACTTATTAATCCGAATTGGCAACCAGAAGGGCGATAGTATGGAGCGATTGGAAAAGCAATTAGCACTTGTAATCGAGCTCGATAAACTCAAAAGTATTTTGCGCCGAACCCGAGTTAAAAGTGCTGAAGGGCGTCTCGAAAATAGTGGTGAGCATAGTTGGCATGTCACACTGATGGCAATATTGATGGAAGAGCATGCGAATGCACCAGTAGATATTTGCCGAGTGATGAAAATGTTATTGATACATGACGTAGTAGAGATCGACGCGGGGGATACCTTTGTTTATGATACTGCCGCGTCTCAAGAGCAAGTAGAAAAAGAAATTAGAGCGGCAGAACGCTTGTTTGGTATGTTACCCAGCGATCAGGAGCAAGAGTTATTGGCGCTTTGGCATGAATTTGAAGCCGCGCAGACCGATGATGCTAAGTATGCAAAAGCACTCGATCGGTTAATTCCAATGCTCTTGAACTACCATAATAATGGTCAGAGTTGGAAGGAGCATGGCGTCTCTCGTGAACAAGCACTTACCATTAATAAACGAATTGAATTTGGCTCTGTTACCTTATGGGACAAAGCGAAAGAGTTGATAGAAGAAGCCACAGAGAAAGGTTGGCTGAAATCGTAATAAAGGAGACTGAATGTCTTATTTGCCTTTGGATGAATACCAAAGAAAATGGATTTTTACGCATCAGTCGATGCCTGTGCCAGAAGAAGATTTGGCTTTTATTAAGCCGATGAGCCAAGCTCGTTCAGCACAATTTTGGAAAGAAAATATTAGTGCTCAAAGCCCCGATATGGATCGACTTAGCTCCCAAGATTGGCCAATGAATGAGGCGAACTGGTCTGAAGTCGTTGATTGGATGGCTGCGTGGGAGTTGGATGATCCGGATATGCCAGCGGAAGTAGAAGCACATATCGATTGGCAAGACGATGTGACCGTTTACTTTTGCTACGAGAAGTACAATGTCATCGAAACTAAGTGGTCGATTTTTAAAAAGCATTGGAAGAACTTTCTCTTTTATGATGATGGTCCAATATTGATTGGACGTCGCCGTTCACAAGCGCTTTGGTTTGATTCAAAAGGCAATGTGAAACTCGGTGTTCGTCAATAGCGAGTTATACAGCAAGCCACCTTTTCGAGGTGGCTTTGTTTTTCTAAAGGCTGGATAATGGACTCAACACGCCACCAGCCCCGCGCTCGATAACGTGAGTATAAATCTGGGTAGTTTTTACATCGGTGTGACCAAGCTGCTCTTGTACTGTTCTAATGTCAGCACCAGACTCCAATAAATGTGTGGCAAAGCTGTGCCTGAGTGTATGGCATGTTACTGTTTTCTCGATACACGCATCCGTTGCAGCGCGCTTTACCGCTCTTTGTATTGCACTTTCATTGATATGATGTCTTCTGAGCTCTCCGGTGTCCCGATCTGTACTTAACTTTGTTGATGGGAATAAAAAGTGCCAGTTAAAATCTAGCTCCGCTTTTGGGTATTTACGTCGTAAACCTTCAGAGATGTATACGCCCGCATAACCAGGCATGTGTCTATCTTTAAAATAGTAATCTCTTGCTAAATTAACTTGAGCTTTGAGTGGTTCATGCAGTTCTTTGGCTAATGTGACTGTACGATTTTTACCTCCTTTTCCTTGCCAAACGCGAACTGCACCATAATCATAATCGATGTCTTGAACTCTTAAGCGCAAGCACTCCATGACTCGAAGCCCTGAGCCATAAAGCAGCTGAATATGGAGTTTATACCTCGGGTCGATATGTTGAACGAATCGTCGGATCTCCTCCCTGGTTAACACAACGGGAAGTTTCTTTTCGGTCAGAGATTTCTGAAATCTCATATCAAGTGATAGTGGAGTTTTGAAATAATCACGATATAAAAATGATATTGAGTTCAGTGCCAAAGCTTGCGTTTTTACCGCAACTTTTTCTTTTACCGCTAAGTAACTCAGGAACTGAACGACATCATCTTCTGCTAGTGTCGAAGGGTGTGCAAGCTGGTGGAAAGTGATAAAGCGTTTTATCCAAAATAGATAACTTTCGATGGTTTTATTCGCATAATGACGAGTAAGCATGTGCTCTTTTACACTAAGTAAAAACTGACTTTTCATGATAAAATTGACCTGTTTATTTATACAGACCCTTCAATCTATCAGCTCTTTTGTAATTAGCGTGCATTGCGCCGTCTAATTGCGCGCGCGACCACACATATTCATACTGTTTTTCTATTTGTTTCATGCATATAGGTGCTACGATTTATAGCGCTTTTGATCAGAAAGAGGGCGGTAGCTTGCCAGAAAGGAGGCAAATTGCCGTATAGAAAGCGTTAGTTCCCCAGAGGAAGCAATCAATCCGTAGGGAATTTTTGTTTCTGGTGGAGTACACGCATAACTCGGATGATATCTCCCTCGACCCAGTAAGAGATAATCATCGAAATCTCAGGAATAATGAGTAATCGTCCGCGGATACCATCTCGTTGTACGCCCATTAAAGGTTGTTCAAGCAAGTTTTCTACTTTTGCTTCAATGAGGTTGTCAGTTTTTTCTGCCGCATCAGGGTTGAAGTCATAGAGAAACTCGAAGATCTTTTCACGATCATTAAGTGACTCTTCTTCCCATAAAATCATTGCTTACCTCGATTACGGATTCTGGCTTTGCGCTCTTCCATTCGAGATTTAGCATTTTGGTGCTCAACGAAAACGGACTTTCCTGAGTCAAACTTCTCAAATGCTAGATTTACTTGTTCAGTTAGCCATGCATCGTGAGACAATGTTTTTCTTTGTTGTTCAGCAAGTTGCTCAGTAAGTTCACGGCATGCGTCACTCAGAGTGCGACCTTGGCTCTCAGCCATTTGTTGAGCTAGGCGTTTTGTTTCTTCATCAACACGAAATTGAATTCTAGTGTCCATGATTTATTCCTTTGTTGGTGTGTGTACAAATGTTAGCACTAGGCTTTGAGATGGGCAACTAACAAACAATTTAAGAGTGATTCGGCACGCGTGGCATTTTTACTATGCGTTGGTTTAAGTGAATAAGGTGGTATGCGGGGGCATCGTATTGCGTGCCTCACACCTTAATTGGGCGTTATGCGACCTAAAGGAAATTGATATTTATGGATAAATTTGGAATGCTGCAAGAGCTTGGTGCGAGTGATTTTCAGCACCTCAATGGCTCATTGGAAGCACACCTAAAAGGTACTGAGAAAATTCTAATTAACTGGGGTAGTAGCGAGTTACTTCAAATCGCAGGTCTCTTTCATGCCGCGTATGGAACAGCGGGTTTCGATGAAAATATGGTGTCGTTAAGCCAGCGCCAAGAAATAGCGCGAATTATTGGTAATGATGAAGAAGCATTGGTTTATTTGTATTGCTCATGCGACCGAGACTATGTATTCCCTCAATTTGGCAAAGTGCTAGAAATCCAATTTAAAGACAGGTTTACTGGTTCAACATTCACACTAGACAATGCAATGGCTAAATTGTTTTGCGACTTAACCGTCGCTAATGAGCTAGAGCTTGTTTATAGCAGTGAAAAGTTCAAACTCAAATATGGTGCTGAGCTATTTGAACTGTTCCAAGGTATGGACAGTTACTTAAGCCCTGAGGCTAGAAATGCGTATAAATCAGCCTTGTCGAATTTCGCATAACAAGCAATTTAAGAGGGATTCTCAACGCTTGGCATTTTTGCTTCTACTTCAAATTTAGTGTTTATGGCACAATGCTTTATGTTTGGGTGTAGGCGTTGTTCACCCCTTAATTGGGCGTTAGGCAATTCGAACAACATAAGGGATACATATGCCAAATAAAGAACATTATTCAAGAGCTCACGAGGTGTTTTTAGCGCAAAATCCTCATGTAGAGCAAAGATTGAACAGCTTGGATTCAAAGGTTAGTGATTCTCTTGGAATTACTATTGAACAGTATCGCGACCAAGAGTTAAAAGAAGAGTTTCGAAAATTTGCGAAAGTAAGCGGTTTATCGGTTCAAGACTTAGTCATTGAACTCGCGTGTGAAACAATTGAAGAAAAGGATAGCCTACGAGCACAAGCTAAATTACAAATTGAGAAGGCATTGGGAATTCAATCTAGCTAATTTCACATGGATAGAACTTGCCTAACAAAGCATTTAAGAGTGATTCGCAACGCTTGGCGTTTTCGCTTCGCTCAAGTATAGCCAAGCGTCGCTCACACCTTAATGCGGCGTTATACGCTTAATGGAAAATGATACAAAAAGGACGTTATGAAGTTATCTGAGTTACAAAGTCATATAAAAGAATTCGATTATGCGCCAGAGCAATCTGAACACTATTTTTTAAAACTAATCGAAGAAGTTGGCGAATT